>JBEENW010000013.1:0-5227 GCA_041191965.1 Actinomycetota bacterium | reverse complement strand
GTATCAATGGGGTTATGGTCTCATCCCAGGGTGGGCCGAAGGAAGATCGCAATTTGGTGGATTTCTCTCCAAGGCGAGTAGACCTGATCGTCAACCTGCATTCAGGTGAGGCTGAGGCAATCATTGTTACCAACGATCTAACCCACGCATACGTGACCGAGAACAGCGCATACTCCAGCTAATGATTCCTGCAAACCAAGACCAAGCACTCGCCCAAATCAAGGCTCAGACGCTTATTGAGTCTCTCGATTGGTTACGCGAATTCCACGGCAAGATCGTGGTGGTGAAATTTGGCGGTAACGCCATGGTGGACGCAGATCTTCAGCAGGCGTTTGCTCAGGACATGGCTTATCTACGCTTTGTTGGAATCCGCCCGGTGGTGGTTCACGGCGGTGGGCCGCAAATCACTGCTCGGCTTGCCGAGATGGGAATTCAAAGTGAATTCCGACATGGTTTCCGCTACACGGACGCGCAGACCATCAGCGTGGTCCGCGACGTGCTGCGAAATCAGGTGAGCGCTTCGCTCGCAACCATGATCGAGGCTGCTGGGGCAAGCGCGGTAGTGCTATCGGGTGAAGACGACGATTTATTCAAAGCCGAAAAAGTGACTGCCAAAACTCCCGATGGAGATGTGGATCTTGGTCTGGTGGGTGAGGTCAGAACTGTAAACCCTCGCTCGGTGCTTGCAGCCCTGGAGCGCGGGAGCATACCGGTGATTTCAACTGTAGCCCCAACGGTTTTTGGGGAGCTTCTTAATGTCAACGCCGATCTCGCAGCCGCATCGCTCGCGGTTGCGTTGGGCGCGGAAAAGATTATGGTGCTAACCGATGTGGCCGGCTTGTATGCGGATTGGCCAAATTTGGAGTCGCTGGTCTCTGAGATTACTTCTGGTGAATTGCGGGAGCTGCTGCCGCGCCTTGAAAGCGGCATGATTCCCAAGATGCAAGCTTGCCTGGCAGCAGTAGATGGCGGAGTTCCAAAGGCTCACGTCATTGACGGTCGGCAGCCGCACAGTATTCTGCTTGAGATATTCACAAAAGCAGGCGTTGGCACCCAGGTCACGAGGTAAAGATGACTAGGCATTTCCTAAAAGACGATGACATCACCCCGGCGGAGCAGGCCGAGATTCTCGAGCTTGCTATCGCCTTGAAAAAAGAGCCTTACAGCGAAAAGGTCTTCGCAGGTCCGAAGACCGTTGCGGTGATCTTTGACAAGACGTCTACTCGCACCAGGGTTTCTTTCTCCGTTGGAATTTCAGATCTCGGGGGAGTGCCCCTAATCATGGACTCCGGCACCTCTCAGCTTGGTGCCAAGGAGTCAGTTGCTGACACTGCACGAGTGCTGGAGCGTCAGGTCGCGCAGATCGTTTGGCGCACATACGCTCAGTCCGGCCTAGAGGAAATGGCACAGAACTCCAAGGTTCCAGTAATCAACTCACTCAGTGACAGCTGGCACCCATGTCAGCTGCTGGCTGATTTGCTGACTATTCGAGAGCACTTTGGTCACACAAATGGCGTGAAGATCGCATACATCGGCGATGCGGCAAACAACATGGGTAATAGCTACCTGATCGCCTGTGCCATGGCTGGCATGCATGTCTCGATTGGTGCACCCGCGCGTTACCAGCCCGATTTGGCAGTAGTAAAGCGTGCCCAGGAGATTGCCAAGCAATTTGGCTCCGTGATCGAAATCCATGAGCGCCCTGAGGATGCCGTCCGCCATGCCCACGTTGTGGCAACTGATACCTGGGTCTCGATGGGCATGGAAAAAGAGAAACAAAAGCGAGTCAAGATCTTCTCTGACTACACCGTTACAAATCGATTGCTCGAGCTAGCGGACCCATCGGTGATTTTCCTTCACTGCTTGCCTGCGTATCGAGGCTACGAGGTTGCAGCAGATGTGATTGATGGACCCCGCTCATTTATTTGGGAAGAGGCGGAGAACCGCCTCCATGCCCAGAAGGCTTTGATGGTCTGGCTGGATCGTCAACAAAAACTGGGCAAGTAAACTCAGCTCAACTTTGGTTTCGAGGTATTGATGGCACAGACAAATGATGCGCTTTGGGGCGGCAGGTTCGCCGCGGGTCCCGATGACGCCCTGGCGGCACTAAGCAAGTCAACTCATTTTGACTGGCGCCTTGCCACCTACGATTTGGCTGGGACTCGCGCCCACCTCGTTGCCCTGCAATCGGCCGGGTATTTAGATGCAGATGAATTCAAGATCCTCACCGAGGCTTGCCACGAACTTGAAAAGCGGGTTATCGCGGGATCATTTCTGCCCAAGCCCTCCGAGGAAGATGTCCATGCCGCGCTGGAGCGGGGGCTTATGGAGATTGCGGGAGCCGATCTCGCTGGCAAGGTGCGCGCAGGACGATCTAGAAATGATCAAATCGCCACTCTGATTCGCTCTTACCTCCTAGACGCTGCCGATGTCATCGAAAGTCAGCTGGTTGACTACCTTGAAGCACTAGCAACTCAGGCCGAGGCCCATGTTGGAGTGGCAATGCCAGGCAGGACTCACTTTCAGCATGCGCAACCGGTCCTGCTCTCTCATCACCTGCTTGCCCACGCCTGGCCGATGGTCAGAAACCTGCAGAGACTGGAGAACTGGCGTTCGCGGGCGAAGTTGTCTCCATACGGTGCAGGTGCTTTGGCTGGCAACACTTTGGGCCTTGATCCCAAACTGGTTGCTAATGAATTGGGCTTCAGTGGCACCACCGAAAACAGCATGGACGCAACCTCGGCTAGAGATGTTGTTGCCGAGTTTCAGTTTGTCGCAACTTTGATTGCGGTCGATCTATCTCGGTTCGCCGAGGAGATCGTGATTTGGTCTAGCTATGAATTTGATTACATCAAATTGGACGACGCATATTCGACCGGTTCCTCGATTATGCCGCAAAAGAAAAACCCTGACATTGCAGAACTCGCCAGGGGTAAAGCGGGCCGGGTGATTGGCAATCTTGCCGGACTGCTTGCCACCCTGAAGGGACTGCCACTGAGCTATAACCGAGATCTGCAGGAAGACAAGGAGCCGGTATTCGACTCCGTCGATACTTTGCTATTGGTGCTCCCTGCCTTTACCGGCATGGTCAGGACCTTGACTTTCAACACCACACGACTTGAGGCACTGGCACCCATGGGGTATTCGCTTGCAACCGATGTGGCGGAGTGGCTCGTGAAGAAGGGCGTGCCTTTCCGGGTGGCGCACGAGATAACCGGTGAACTGGTCAAAGAGTGTGAATCCATAGGTATAGAACTCAAGGATGCGCCTGATGAGCTTTTAGCTAAGGTCTCAACGCTTCTGGATGGCTCAGTCCGCGAAGTCACGAGCGTTGGTGCCGCGATTGCGGCTCGCGACGGAGCTGGCGGAACCGCGTTGTCGCAGGTGCTCGAGCAGTTGCTCGCAATAAGGAAGCTCGCTCCGAGAAGGGAAGCATAAGTGGCAACAGCAGAAACCCTCGCTGCACAGGCAAATGATCCGAGCTTCACTCACATCGTTGATGAATTGAAGTGGCGAGGTCTACTGGCGCTCACCACCGATGAGACCGAGTTGCGCAAGCAGCTTGAGGAGCCCACCACCTACTACTGCGGTTTCGACCCAACCGCGCCATCACTGCACCTTGGAAACCTCGTTCAACTACTTACCATGCGCCGACTTCAGCTTGCCGGTCACAATCCGCTGGCGCTGGTTGGTGGAGCTACGGGTTTGATTGGTGATCCAAAACCAACTGCTGAACGTACTCTGAATTCAAAGGAGACCGTTGCGGCCTGGGTTGAAAAGCTCGCCGCTCAAACCGGAAGGTTTTTGGACTACTCAGGGTCAAATCCTGCACGCTTGGTGAACAACCTTGATTGGACCAGTGGCTACAGCGCTATCGACTTTTTGCGCGAAATCGGAAAACACTTTCGAGTGGGAAAAATGCTTGCCAAGGATGCGGTGTCTGCAAGACTCAATTCTGAGAGCGGCATCAGTTACACCGAGTTCAGCTATCAAATTTTGCAGGGACTGGACTTCCTTGAGCTATTCAGGCGCTACGGCTGTGTTTTACAGTCGGGAGGTTCCGATCAGTGGGGCAACCTAACTGCGGGTAGTGACCTAATCCACAAGGTCGAAGGGAAGAGCGTTCACCTAATTGCGACTCCTCTCATCACCAACTCTGACGGCAAGAAGTTTGGCAAGAGCGAAGGCAATGCGATTTGGCTGGATTCAGATCTCACCAGCCCCTACGCGATGTATCAGTTCTGGCTCAACACCGATGACGCAGACGTAATCGACCGACTCAAGGTATTCACCTTCCTACCCAAGGCCGAGATTGAAGATTTGGCCGTGCAGGTGAGAGACGAGCCATTCAAGAGAGAAGCCCAGCGCAGGCTTGCTCTGGAAGTAACTGAGCTGGTGCATTCCAGGGCTCAAGCCGAGGCAGCCCGCGATGCTTCACTTGCGCTCTTCGGCTCTGGCGAACTTCGCAACTTGGATCAGGAAGTGTTGCGGGATGCACTAACCGAACTTCCTTCCGCAATTGTTCGCGAGGGTGATTCGGTAATCTCTGCACTGGTTTCTACTGGGTTGTGCGAAAGCAACGGAGCTGCCCGCAGAGCGATTGCCCAGGGCGCAGTCTCTTTGAACAAAGTAAAAATTGACCACGAGGGAGCAATTTTGAATGATTTTCTCGTTGGAGGGATGGCGGTTTTGGCTCGCGGCAAAAAAACTCTTGCGGCACTTTTCCTTGAAAAATAAGGGATCCAGCGCTGTCAACACGCGAATATCGCAGTTGATTTGACAGGTTTACCAAAACGTGACTAAGCTCTACCGAGTTGTCCAAAGTTTGGCAGAATCCGATGAGATCGCCGGCTCAAGTACAACAAATCCTCGATAGAGAAAATAGCCCTTGCGGGCTGAAATTTTGATGTCTAGGATTTAGGTCTCCGACAAGGAAACGACTGAAAACTTCCGGGAAACTAGAAGTTGACAGAAGATGTCAAATCGGTAGACTTGAGAAGTTGCTCTGAAGCTGATTCGAGAGATGAAGTCAGAAGCATCCGATCTTTGAGAACTCAACAGCGTGCACAATGTCGATGCCAAAAACCTCGGCTGAAACTCCGGTTTCAGTAGAGATTCCTTTTGGATAAAACAGAATTGTCAGTAGACAGTTCAAAAGCCAAATCAAATTGATCACTCCAATTTTCCGGAGTGTTCGTAAAAGCTTGCCTGCTTGCAGGCAAACAAA
>JBEENW010000012.1:0-11408 GCA_041191965.1 Actinomycetota bacterium | reverse complement strand
CAATGAACATCGACTCGGAAAAGACCTACGGAGAACACCTAGCGCTCTTTACTGAAAAGGGTATTGAACTGATTCTCGAGTCACTCGACGAAAAACCTAAGGCTTATGAGCAACAGGGTGAGGTTAGCCTTGCGCCAAAGCTATCTCGAGAGCTAGCTCGCCTGGACCTCAACCTTGCTGCAGATCTAATTGCCGCCAAAGTGATGGCCCTAAATCCAGAGCCCGTGGCTTGGCTCAATTTGGCAGGCGAGCCTTTTAGAATTCTGCGCGCGAAGTCACTCGGATCCACCAACTGGGCCGAGTTGGATGGAATCGCTCCAAAGCCAGGTCGAATTTCATCGGGGTCTGGTCGAATTTTGCTGGAGTGTGCTGGTGGCACGCGAGTTGAACTCATCGCGGTTCAGCCGGCTGGAAAAAAGGAAATGTCGGCGGGGGATTGGTTCAGGGGGCTAAACAAAGAGGTAACCCTTGACTAACCCGCGTGAAATAGCACTCGATCTCTTAGTTCGCGTCGAGCAATCAGACAGCTACATCAACCTGCTTCTACCCAAAGTGCTTGGCAAGGTTGATCTCACTGATGCCGACCGAGGGCTAATTCAGGAGCTGAGCTACGGGACACTGCGCTGGAGATCGCAATACGACGCATTTATCGATTCCTTCACCCAAGGCAAGGTGCTCAGCAGCAAACTTCGACTGGTTCTACAGCTCGGACTTCACCAGCTCTTCCGCATGCGAGTGCCATCACACGCAGCCATTCACGAAAGCGTCGAGCTCGTAAAAAAGTTTGAGAAGAACGCCTCTGGGCTAGCCAACGCTGTCCTGCGAAATGCAGACCGTGCAGGTTTTGATGCCTTGCTCGCCAAGGTATTGGCAGGCAAGTCCGGTAACGAGCTGTTGGCTATCAAGCACTCGCATCCAAGCTGGGTAGTCACGGCTCTGATGACCGCCCTAGAGCTTGATGGCCGGAGTGAGGAACTCGAGGCCTTGCTCACAGCGAACAATCAAACGCCGCTGGTGAATCTGGCTGCGCTCAACGATGAGGCTAAAAAGTATTTGACCGACCTCGAGCTAGAAGCCGGAGAGGCATCTCCGATCGGCTTCATTGCCAAGGGTAATCCCGAGCCGCTACTGAGTTTTCCTGGCGTCAGGGTTCAGGACCAGGGCTCCCAACTCGTGGCACTTACCCTTCTTGAAATCGGTAATCGATCAGGCAATTGGCTGGACATGTGCTCCGGCCCCGGCGGTAAGTCGGCAGTTTTGCAAGCCGGTATTAGAGAACACGGTGGCTCCCTGGATTGCCTTGAGCCAAACCCACAACGTGCTGATTTGGTGCGAGAGGCCCTCGACCCGACCGGACCCGGAGAAGTGATTGTTGCCTACGGTCAAGAGGCCAAAAAGAACCACTATGACGCCGTGTTGTTGGATGCTCCCTGTTCTGGGCTTGGCTCTGTTCGCAGAAAGCCAGAGTCTAGATGGCGCAAAAAGCCCGAGCAGCTACCTGGGCTTGTAAAAACTCAGGCTGAGCTACTTGATGCAGCGGTTGACGCACTGCGCCCAGGTGGCTACCTGCTTTACTCCACCTGTTCGCCTCTGGTTCAAGAGACCAATGCTCAGATCAAGTCGGTTCTGGATCGTCACAAGAATCTTGAGCTGACAAATGCCAACGAGATTCTGTCCCGCGTTTCACCTTCGCTGGAACTCAACCCAGCTCGAAAGACAGTTCAGCTTTGGACGCACCAGCACGGTACCGATGCTATGTTCATGGCGATTTTGAGGAAGCAATAGGCTCTAAACATGCACATTCACCCATCGATTCTCAGTGCGGACTTCGTGAACCTGGAGTCTGAGCTAGGGAGCATCATGCATGCCGATGCCTACCACGTCGATGTCATGGACAACCACTTTGTTCCAAATTTGACCTTTGGCCCGCAAATGGTTCAGAGCCTGCAGCGCGTTACCAAACGTGACCTGGATGTCCACCTCATGATCAGTGATGTGGATAAACACGGGCCGGGTTATGCCGAGCTCGGGGTGGCATCAGTCACTTTTCACCTAGAGGCATCGAGCAACCCAGTTGAGCTTGCCAAGAAAATCAGGCTGATTGGCTCAAAGGCTGCAGTTGCAATCAAACCGAACACCCCGGTGTCCGAACTCAATGAGATCGTCTCGGCCGTGGACATGCTTTTGATCATGACTGTTGAGCCAGGTTTCGGTGGCCAAAAACTCATTGAATCCACTATCGCCAAAGTAACCGAAGCCAGATCGCTAGCGCGATCCTTGGGGCTGGAAATTGCGATCCAGGTCGATGGGGGAGTCACCGAGGAAAACATTGAGGTGCTCGCCAAGGCAGGAGCAGACACCTTTGTTGCCGGCTCATCGGTTTTCAAGGCAGTAGATCGCAACCGCCAAATCGACTTGCTCAGAACTTTGGCTGAGCAAGCGGTCCGCGGGTAACCTTAGGTGCATGAAATCCTTCGAACAGCTATACGGTGAGCTTTTGTCAAAGGCCGCCGAGCGACCAATCGGCTCACGAACCTCAGAACTACTTGAGCTGGGTGTGCATGCGATTGGCAAGAAGGTAGTTGAAGAGGCGGCCGAGGTGTGGATGGCCGCAGAGCACGAATCTGACGAGCAACTAGCCCTAGAGGTCTCGCAACTGATTTATCACCTGCAGCTGATTTTGATTGCGCGCGGGGTTCCAATGAGCATGGTTGAGGAGAAGCTCTGATGTTGAGGGTGGCAGTTCCAAACAAGGGGATTCTCTCCGAGTCCGCAATTTCTATGCTGCGCGAGGCTGGCTATGCCACCCGTCGCGATTCACAAGAGCTTCACATTGTTGACGATCAAAACCAGATCGAGTTCTTCTACCTAAGACCCAGAGACATCGCGACCTATGTTGGTGAGGGGTCCCTCGATGCTGGTCTGACCGGTTTAGACCTATTGCGCGACTCGGAGTCCAAGGCCGAGGAGGTAGCAGATCTAGGCTTCGGAGGATCGACCTTCCGATTCGCGGCACCGGTCGATGCTGGATTTAAAACAGTCAAGGATTTGCAAGGCAAGCGCCTAGCGACTGCCTATCCAACGTTGATCGAGAACTACCTCGCGGCCGAGGGAGTCACCGCTCAGATCGTCAAGCTTGATGGTGCAGTGGAGTCTGCAGTTCGACTTGGAGTTGCGGATGCCGTTGCTGACGTTGTGTCAACCGGTAACACGCTGCGCAAGGCGGGACTGAGCATCTTTGGCCCGGTGATTCTCGCCTCGACAGCTCGACTGATTGCGGCTCCAGGGAAAACTGGTGAAACCGAAAAGCTACTCCGCAGAATCCAGGGCGTCATCGTGGCTCGCGAATACGTGATCTTCGATTATGACTGCCCTAAGGATTTGGTGGCTAAGGCGACCGCCATAACTCCAGGCATCGAATCACCTACCATTTCGCCTCTGGCCGACGATGACTGGGTTGCAGTTCGCGCTTTGGTGAAATCGTCACAGACCAACCAGGTTATGGACCAGCTCTATGAGCTAGGTGCTCGCGCGATTCTGGTGAGCGCAATCCACGCCGCAAGGATCTAAGTGCCAGCGATTCGAGTTATTCCTTGCCTGGATGTTGCAGACGGGCGCGTGGTGAAGGGTGTCAGGTTTGAAAACCTGCGCGACTCCGGAGACCCCGTCGAATTGGCATCTAACTATTACCTGCAGGGAGCGGATGAGGTCACCTTTCTGGATGTAGCGGCAACCAATGAGAACCGCGGCACCATGCTGGAAATGGTCACCAAATGCGCCGAGCAGATCTTCATCCCGCTCACAGTCGGCGGTGGCATTAGGACAGTTGAAGATGTCTCCAACCTTTTGAAATCAGGTGCGGATAAAGTTTCGGTCGGCTCTGCCGGAATTCGAAGACCTCAACTACTGAATGAGATTGCCTCGGAGCATGGAGCTCAGGTGTTGGTGATCTCACTTGATCTCAAAAGAGCCGACACCCAATCAGGTTTTGGCGTTACAGCAAATGGTGGCAGAGAGCTCACTCAACTCGATGCCATGGAATGGGTCCGCGAAGTGCAAGATCGCGGTGCGGGGGAACTCTTGATCAACAGTATTGACGCCGATGGGACGCGCGATGGTTTTGACCTCGAACTAATTGAGAAGATTAGGGAAATTTCCAACGTCCCAATCATCGCCTCCGGTGGCGCTGGCAAGGTCGAGCACTTTGTTGAAGCAGCCTTGGCCGGTGCCGATGCATTGCTAGCTGCCAGCGTTTTCCACGAGCGATCCATTTCGATTGCTGAGGTAAAGTCCTCTCTCAAGGCTGCAGGAATCGAGGTTCGATGAGATCACTGAGTGTGGATCAGGTTCGATTCGACGCCGCGGGCTTGGCTCCTGTGATTGTGCAAAATGCCAGCACTGGAAAAGTTTTGATGTTGGCTTGGACAAACGAAAGCACTCTTTCAGAGTCAATAACCTTGGGCAAATTGGTCTTCTTCTCCAGGTCGAGAAACTCTCGTTGGCTCAAAGGTGAAACCAGCGGCAATTTCCTACAGATTCAAGAGCTTTCTCTTGATTGCGATGGCGATGCAATCCTGGCTCAGGTAATCCCAGTCGGACCTGCCTGCCACAATGGCACCGAAACCTGTTTCGAGGAGCCTGATGATTAGCTTTGAAGAAGTACTTGAACTATCGCGCTCCTACAACGTCATTCCGGTTACCAAGCGCCTGTTTGCATCAAGTGAAACAGCACTTGGTCTCTACCAAAAACTCTGCGGCGAAAGACCGAACACCTTCTTGCTGGAATCAGCCGAACAGGGTGTCTGGGGTCGGTATTCATTTATCGGAGTTGAGTCTCGCGGGCAATTGATCACCGAGGGCGAAAAAGCCGTGTTCCGCGGGCCAAAACCGATACCAAGTGGTGAACTATCCTCATCGCCGCTAGATGCGTTGGAGCAACTACAAAGCGCATGGCAGTCTGCTCCAAGCGATGTTCCCCTTACCAGCGGACTAGTCGGGTTCGTTTCTTGGCGAGCGGTCAACCTGCTAGAACAGCTCCCCGAACCAAAGAATCCTGATTACCAGGTTCCGCTTCTTGGGTTCAACCAGTTTTCTGAACTGATCGTGATGGATCACAAAACCTCCGAGCTGCTGGTTGTCAGTGTGATTTTTGTTTCAGACGAATCCCTTCAGGACCAATATCAGGCTGCGGTTTCAAAGATTGAAAAGTTAGTTGCCCAGATAAAAGAGCCGACCGTTGCCCAGGTATCTGAACCGAATTGGCCAGAGCCTAAGTTTTCAAAGCGCACTTCACACCAAGAATTTCTGGATCAGATCGAAAAGGCCAAGCATCACGTCCGCCTTGGCGATGTGTTCCAAGTGGTTATCTCGCAGCGATTTGATCAAGAGCTTGAGGCTGATGCACTCGATGTCTATCGAGCAATGCGCGCTATCAACCCAAGCCCTTACATGTATCTCACGCGTTGGGAGGATGAGGGTGGCTCCTTCGCAATTGTTGGTTCTTCTCCGGAGGCACTAGTCAAGGTTGCTGGTCGCAGAGCAATCACCCACCCAATTGCCGGTTCTCGCCCAAGGTCTCAAGATGCAGCAAGGGACCACGCTCTGGGTGAGGAGCTCTTGGCGGATGCCAAAGAGCAAAGCGAACACTTGATGCTGGTTGACCTGGCCAGAAATGATTTATTGAAGGTATGCAAGCCGGAGACCTTACTAGTGAGCGAGTTCATGCAGATTCACCGCTTCTCGCATGTGATGCACCTCGTCTCAACGGTCGAAGGTGAACTAGCCGAGGGCAAATCGCCGGTTGCCGCCCTGCGTGCAACCTTCCCGGCCGGGACTCTCTCCGGAGCGCCGAAGCCCAGGGCACTTGAAATCATCCATGATCTAGAACCCGCCGATAGGGGCCTATTCGGTGGAGTGGTGGGATATTTCGACTTCACAGGAAATGCCGACCTAGCGATTGCGATTAGAACGGCGCTGGTGCGCGATGGCATTGCCCGAGTTCAAGCGGGAGCTGGAATCGTTCTGGACTCAGTGCCGCAGAGTGAATATGACGAAACCTTGGCAAAGGCAGCAGTTGTACTCAGAGCAGTGGCAGCTGCGAATGCGATGGGCAATGTCTAGGGCTAAGCCGCTGTCGCTGTTACTGATTGCAATCAGCTGGATACTTGCCAACACTGCTTGGCTTTCAATTGGGGAGCAGCAACTTACTGGAACCGAGATAAGTCAGCTACTGAACCTGTTGCCCGCAATCTCGGTGCTGCTTGTGTTCATCGCAAGCTATCAGCGATTTGCCGCGGCTATTGGAACGCTAGCCGCAATCTCGATGCTGATTTTTGCCGTGCTGGCACTTACCTCAGACTTTGAAGGCAGCGCGGCCGCAATAGCAATCTATGAATCAATCTCGGGCATTCAGGGAGCAGGCCCCGGGGACGTGGATGTTGTAACCAGCCGATCCATAACCAATCTGATAGCCGCGGCTTCCGGGATAGCTGCGGCTGCTTTTTTGGCGATAAGCGCCTTCAAGCCGGCGCAGCGCAGTGTCAAGAAGCGTCAGGTAACGGAGGACAACCGTGCCCTCTGGGACGAGCAGGGGGATTGATTGCTAGGATTTTGCAAGTTAGGAAAGAGGATTTATGTCTCACGGTTCTGAGGACCCAGGTCACGGCAATTCAGTAGCAGCTTGGACCAGCGTCACCATCATCTTGGTTGCCTTCAGCATTGGAACCCTGTTCTTCTTCCTTGAGAATGTCGCCATGGTCTGGGCCTCCGTAGTCCTTCTTGGCTTGGGTGCTGTAGCTGGCTTTGTTTTGAAGAAGATGGGCTATGGCGTTGGCGGAAAGCACTCCAAGAGCCACTAGTGCTTGACGGGCTCTTTCACCAAGCGCTGCTCTCTTCTCAACGCCGACAAGAGTCAATCTCTACTTCAGATCTCGAGAAAAAAATCGAGAGTCTTCCAGACCCCACGGACGTCTATGCTGCTCTGGCACCGGCCGAGCACATCAAGCTAATCGCGGAGATCAAGCGCGCATCTCCATCCCGTGGTCGCTTGGCAGAAATTCCTGATGCGGGGGAGCAGGCACTTAGATACCAAAATGCTGGAGCTCACGCCATCTCGGTGCTAACTGAGGAAACTGGGTTCTTGGGCTCATTGAACGACCTTGAAGTCGCATCCCAGTCCGTTTCAATCCCGCTGCTGAGAAAAGACTTCATATCTACCGAGTATCAAATTCTTGAGGCGAGAGCGGCGGGGGCAGACTTCGTGCTTTTGATTCTGTCTTGGCTACCGGCCGATCGCTACAGGGCACTGAGCGAGTTCGCTCACGAGCTTGGACTTGGGGTGCTAACCGAAACTCACACGCTAGACGAAATTGCGGTCGCGAATGAGTTTGGAGCGAAACTCTTGGGCATCAATACTCGCAACCTGGTCGATTTCAGGACTGACATTGGTCTTTTTGAAAAGATGGCAAGCGCGCTGCACGCGGGTGCCATCAAGGTGGCGGAATCCTCGGTGAAGTCAGAGGCTGATGTCGTTCGCTATCGCAACGCGGGCGCTGATGTCGCGCTGGTCGGAGAAGCTTTAGTAACTGGAAATCCGGAAACGCTAATTCCAGCGTTTATTTCAATTTAGGATTCTGTGATGGACGTGAAGCTTTCAGAGCAGGTTGGACCTTACTTCGGTGAGTTCGGAGGCCGTTTCGTGCCCGAGCCGCTAATTGCTGCGCTGGATGAACTGGAAGCCACCTACAACCACGCCAGGCAAGATCCATCCTTCAAGGCTGAACTTGCAGAGCTGCACCGCACTTATACCGGACGACCCTCAATCATCACCGAGGCTAAGCGTTTCGCCTCACAGTTTGGCGACCTAAGAGTTTTTCTGAAGCGCGAAGATCTCAACCACACCGGTAGCCACAAGATAAACAACGTGATGGGTCAAGCTCTGCTAGCAAAGCGCATGGGCAAAAAGCGCATCATCGCCGAGACAGGTGCGGGCCAGCATGGAGTGGCCAGCGCCACTGCCGCTGCATTCTTTGGTCTTGAGTGCGTGGTCTACATGGGTGAGGTTGACACCGAGCGTCAAGCCTTGAACGTTGCTCGAATGAAGCTTCTCGGGGCTCAGGTTGTGCCAGTAACGACCGGTTCGAGAACCTTGAAGGATGCCATCAACGAGGCGCTTCGAGACTGGGTGGCAAACGTAGACAGCACCCACTACCTCCTTGGTACCGTTGCCGGTCCACACCCATTCCCAACGATGGTGCGCGATTTCCACTCGGTGATTGGTAACGAGTCGCGCGAGCAAATGCTCGAGATCCTCGGCAAGCTGCCCGACGCGGTAGCAGCCTGTGTAGGTGGCGGGTCAAATGCAATTGGTATCTTCCATGCGTTCTTGGATGACAAAGACGTAGCACTTTGGGGCTTTGAGGCAGCCGGTGATGGAGTCGATACACCTTTCCACGCCGCCACACTCTCCAAGGGTGTACCGGGGGTGCTTCACGGTGCCAAGAGCTACATGCTCCAGGATGAAGATGGTCAGACCATGGAGTCTCACTCAATTTCTGCCGGGTTGGATTACCCCGGTGTTGGCCCCGAGCACTCTTGGCTCAAGGACTTGGGTCGTGCTAATTACTACGGCATCACCGACAAAGAGGCGATGGAAGCGATGCGCCTTTTGAGCCAGACCGAGGGCATCATTCCAGCCATCGAGACCGCTCACGCCCTTGCCGGAGTGAGGCATCTAAGCGAGGTGCTTCCTAGCGGATCTTCGATTTTGATCAACCTTTCCGGTAGGGGCGACAAAGACATGGAGACTGCCGGTCGTTACTTCGGATTGCTGGGTGACAAGTGAGCAAAGTCGAACAGATCCTTAGAGATAACAAGGAAACTGGCCGAGGAACTCTAGTTGGTTATTTCCCAGCAGGGTTTCCAACGGTTGAGGAGTCAGCCAAAGCCCTGATTGAAATGGCCAAGAATGGTTGTGACATTCTCGAAGTTGGTGTTCCATACTCCGATCCTGTGATGGACGGATTGGTTATTCAGCAAGCCACTGAAAAGGCAATCGAGAACGGTTTCAAGCTAAACCAGGTTTTTGATGTGATCAAGGCGGTTCGTGAAGAGATTGACACCCCAATCCTGGTTATGAGCTACTGGAACCCAGTCTTGAGATACGGCGTCGACCGATTCGCTCAGGACCTTAAATCCAGCGGAGCTCAGGGGATGATCACCCCGGACTTGATTCCCGATGAGGGCGGGTCTTGGATCGAGGCTGCAGAAAACGAGGGGCTAGACCGAGTTTTCTTGGTTGCCCCATCCAGCTCAGACTCGAGAGTGAAAGCCAACTCTGATTTGTCATCGGGCTTTGTGTATTCGGTTTCAACCATGGGAATTACCGGTGAGCGCAGTCAGCTTGACCAGTTAGCCAGGGAGCTGACCGGACGAGTCAAGCAAAGCTCGGACACGCCAACTTGCGTAGGAGTCGGAATCTCAACAGCGGATCAGGTTCGAGAGGTCAACAGCTACGCAGATGGTGCCATTGTCGGCACGGCCTTTGTAAAGGCCTACCAAACTGGCGGTCTAGACGCTCTCTCAGCAAAGACTCGTGAACTGGCTCTCGGCTTAGGATAGGCATCGTGAATTTTCTGCTCAGCATTCCATCTCCAGAGATCAGCTTTATCGACCTAGGTCCAGTGCGCATCCACTTTTACGCGCTGTTTATCTTGACGGGTATCGCCCTTGCCACTTTTATGGCAGATCGCACTCTGACCAAGCGTGGGGCTGAGCGCGGCGTGTTTTTAGACATCGCCCTTTGGGCGGTGCCTGCGGGAATCATCGGTGGTCGCTTCTTCCACGTTGTTACCCACCCACGCGATTACTTCTATGAGGGTGCAGACCTACTTGCCGTCTTCCGTATTTGGGAAGGTGGCCTAGCGATCTTTGGTGCAATCACCGTTGGAGCAGTTGGAGCCTGGTGGGGTGCTCGTCAGGCTGGGCTTCGCTTCACCGCGGTGGCTGACGCTGTTGCCCCATGGGTTTTGGTTGCTCAGGGCATCGGACGTCTGGGCAACTACTTCAACCAGGAGCTTTATGGAATCCCAACCACCCTGCCTTGGGGTCTTGAGATTCCGAGCACCAACCCGGCGTATCCAAACGGACTGCCCGATGGACTCACTTTCCACCCAACTTTCCTCTACGAGATGATCTGGAATTTCGTTGGGGCCGCCGCAATCTTGTATCTGGCATCAAAGCTCAAGCTTCAGTGGGGCAAGGTATTTGCGCTTTATTTGATCGTTTATTCATTCGGAAGAATTTGGATTGAAAGTATCCGAATTGACCCCAGTGAGGTTATCCTTGGACTTAGAACCAACATCTGGTCAGCGCTGATCGGTGTTGCCATCGGTATCATCATTCTCTTGGTTCAATCTCGCCGGCACCCCGGACTCGAACCATCGGTTTATGCAGAGGGCAGAGAACCTGCCCAGCAAATAACCGAAACCGAAACCACTGAAGACGTGGAACAAAAGAACTAGCTCAAAACCTAACTTTTCGGGCCAAAGATGTCCTGATTGATTTATTTCGATTGGAGACTGCATGGCTAACCTGAGCCCCTTCCAGCGTTTCAACGTTGCGCCCGTGGCGCAGGGTCTTTACGATCCAAGCGCTGAGAAGGACGCCTGTGGTCTAGCCATGGTGGCAACACTGCGCGGCACTCCCGGTCACGACATCGTGGACATGGCGCTGCGTTCACTTCGCAACCTTGAGCACCGTGGTGCTGTCGGTTCAGACGCAGGCACCGGTGATGGTGCTGGAATTCTCACCCAGCTTCCCGACGGCTTCTTCAGGGCGGTAACCAACTACGAACTTCCAGCTCTTGGCTCGTATGGAGCTGGACTGGTTTTCCTGGAGGCTGCAAACTCTCAGGCTGACAAGGCTCGTTTTGACGAGATTGCAAAGCAGGAGGGGCTAGAAGTCATTGGATGGCGTCTGGTTCCAATCCGCCCTGAAGTTTTGGGAGACATGGCAAGAGCCGCGATGCCAAGCATCGAGCAGGTGTTTGTCAAGGGCGCTAAGGCGGAGTCGGGCATTGAACTTGAGCGCAAGCTGTTCAGACTGCGCAAGCGCTCCGAGCGAGAGATTGGCATCTATCACCCAAGCCTCTCGATGCGCACCATTGTCTACAAGGGCATGGTTACCACTTTGCAGCTTGAGCCTTTCTACCCAGACTTGTCGGATGAGAGATTCAGCTCAACCCTGGCTCTCGTTCACTCTCGTTTTTCTACCAACACCTTCCCTTCTTGGCCATTGGCTCACCCGTTCAGATTCATTGCGCACAACGGTGAGATCAACACCGTCAAGGGCAATGCGAACTGGATGCGTGCTCGTGAGTCGCAGCTGGAATCGGATGTTTTGGGCAACAT
>JBEENW010000011.1:0-19836 GCA_041191965.1 Actinomycetota bacterium | reverse complement strand
GCAGCCTTCTTGATTAGCTCAGCAGCTGGTGGGGTCTTTAGTACGAAGGTGAATGAACGGTCTTCATAAACGGTGATCTCAACCGGTACTACGTTGCCGCGCTGGTCAGCGGTGGCGTTGTTGTACTGGGTGCAGAACTCCATGATGTTTACACCGTGCTGACCTAGAGCAGGACCGATAGGAGGTGCTGGGTTAGCAGCGCCAGCCTGGATCTGAAGCTTGATCAGTCCGGTGACTTTCTTCTTGGGTGCCATTTGTCTTTTTCTTTCCTATTAGTTCAGTGGGCCGACCTGGTCAAAGGACAGCTCTACTGGTGTCTCGCGCTCGAAGAGCGATACCAAAACCGTGACCTTGCCAGACTCTGGCTTGATCTCGGAGATGGTTCCAGGTAGTCCGGCGAAGGAGCCATCCTTGATCAGGATGGATTCGCCGACCTGGAAGTCGATCTTTACCGGGATGCTCTTGCCCTTGGCCTTGCCCGCAGATACCTGGGCCTTGGCACTCTTGACTTCCTCTGTCTCCTCTGGGGTGAACAGTGGCTTGAGCATCTCGAATGCCTCGTTTGGACGAAGCGGGGTTGGGTGTTGGCTGTTGCCAACGAAGCCGGTTACGGCTGGGGTGTGACGAACAAGGGACCAGCTGTCCTCGTTCATCTCCATGCGAACTAGCACGTAGCCAGGAATACGAACCTTGGAAACTAGCTTGCGGGAACCATTGCGGATCTCGATGGTCTCTTCCATCGGAACCTCGACCTGGTGAACATCGTCGCCACCAGCAAGCTGGGTCTTACGAGTCTCAATGTTCTGCTTTACGCGACGCTCGTAGCCTGCGTAGGAGTGAACTACGTACCACTTGCCTGGCTGCTCGCGAAGCTCCTGGCGGAACTTGCGGTATGGGTCCTCAGACTCTTCGACTACGACTGGGGCTGCCTCGACTGGAGCCTCTTCGATCTGGAAGCCCTCAAGCTCCTCGACTGCCTCTTCTGCGGCAGCCTCAAGGTCAAGCTCGTCTAGGTCGACGTTCTCGTTTACCGAGTCTTCGGCTAGCTCTACTGGCTCGCCAGCGTCACTGAAATTTAGGTCAGACACTTAATCCTCTTTATTCTGCAAACACGAAAGTTACGACGTTTAGGAAGGCCCAGTCCAAAACTGAGATCAGGACCATCACTACGGCTACGAAGCCGAGTACCACACCGGTGTAGTTGATTAGTTCCTTGCGGGTTGGCTTGGTGACCTTGGACAGCTCCTGGAGCACCTGGCGCACAAATAGCGAGGCACGCTGGAATGGGTTCTTTGCCTTAGCCGCATCCGCTTTCGCGATTTCGACCAGGTCTTCCGAAGCCTTCTCGTTCTCTTCTGCCATTTACTGACCTTCTTTCTGCGCAGGGCGGACAGGACTCGAACCTGCAACTTGCGGTTTTGGAGACCGCTGCTCTACCAATTGAACTACCGCCCTAAAGTTGCCATCGCCATCAACCGTGAACAGGCACGAGGCTTGGTTTCAAGTGCCACCTGAAGAAGACACACTTCTAGATTAGAAATCTATTTAGTGAATTTTCGCCAGATTAGTTTTCGGCAGATGTCAACTTGAGACAGTTTAGGCCCTAAACCTCAATCCCGCAACGAGTAATTCACTAGCTCTGGTGCGAGATAGCGAGGTATCCTTGGGCCATGTCCAAATCCCGCATCTCAGCAAGAATCGCCGCTATCGCAGAAAGCGCAACCCTGAAGGTTGACGCCAAGGCAAAAGCCCTCAAGGCCGAGGGTAAAGACATTATTTCCTACGCCGCGGGTGAGCCAGACTTTCCAACTCCAGCGCACATTGTTGAGGCCGCTGTTGCAGCGGTAAAGGACCCCAAGAACCACCGCTACACCCCAGCTGCTGGGTTGCCAGAGCTGAAGGATGCAATCGTCGAGAAGACCAAACGTGACTCGGGCACCGAGGTAACTGCTGCTCAGGTAACTGTTACCAACGGTGGTAAGCAGGCGGTCTACCAGGCATTTGCAGTGGTGGTTGACCAGGGCGATGAGGTTTTGGTGCCAACCCCTTACTGGACTACTTACCCAGAGGCAATCAAGCTTGCCGGTGGCAAGCAGGTCGATGTTTTTGCAGGCAGCGACCAGGACTACAAGGTCACCGTTGACCAGCTGGAAGCGCACTACACCGACAAGACCAAGGCGCTTTTGATGTGTTCACCATCGAACCCAACCGGTTCGGTCTACACCAAGGAAGAGCTTCAGGCGATTGGTGAATGGGTTGCATCGAAAGAGAACCTCTGGGTGATCTCCGACGAGATCTACCAGAACCTCACCTATGACGGTGTCTATGCTCACTCGATCACCGAGCTGGTGCCAGAGATTGCTGACCGCACCATCATGGTGAACGGTGTGGCAAAGACCTACGCCATGACCGGTTGGAGACTCGGTTGGATGGTGTCACCACTGGATGCTGCTAAGGCCGCGAACAACCTCCAGTCACACCTGACCTCCAACGTTTCCAACATCTCTCAGCGCGCCGCTTTGGCAGCTCTCACTGGTGACCAGCAACCGGTCAAGGACATGTTGGCCGCCTTCGATCGCCGCAGAAAGATTGCCGTTGCAGAGCTGAACAAGGTTCCAGGCTTTGTCACCCCAACTCCAAAGGGTGCTTTCTACGTTTACTCAGATGTCAGTGCATTGATTGGCAAAGAGTTTGGTGGGGTCAAGATCACTAGCTCGCTAGACCTATGCGACTATGCGCTTGACGCTGCAGGGGTTGCCATGGTTCCTGGTGAGGCTTTTGGTCCATCCGGCTACATCCGCATGAGCTATGCCCTTGGCGATGACCAGCTTCTAGAGGGTATTCAGCGTCTACAGAAGCTATTTGGCTGAATAGCGCAGTAGCTCATCGAAGTCAGTCGGTGGCTTGCCAGCGGCCAGCATCTTCTGGAAAATCACATACGGATCAGTGCTTGAGCCCTCTTTTCTGAGTGTGTCGGTCGAATTGAACCAGCTGTAGATAATGACCCTGTGGGTTGAGTTGTAGCGAAAAAACAAGCGGTAACGCATCAGGAACTTGGCTCGACACCAAGTTCGATATCTCGTGCCCAATGTGTTTCCTAGAAGGTACTCGTCACTTCGTGGATTTGTGGGGATGCGCTCTTGAGTTAGCTTGAGAATGGCGGCCAGTAACTTCGCGTGAACTCCAACCTTTCCACGGCTGAGCTCGATCTTTGCCCGATTTTGCAGGTCCATGAAGGCGGCAACAAAGTGTTGGTCGCCAACCAGTTTCCACCCCGAAGCTTCACCGAGGTTCACTTTGAATCCGGGTCTAGGTCGGCTTCTAGGTCAACTTCCAAATCGCCGACCAAGCCTCTCGCCTCAGCAAAAAACTCATCATCGAGCACCCTGAATTGACCTGGGTTTTGCCGGTGATCCTTCTCGATGAAATCAAGCCAGGCCAAGAGTTCTGTTGGGAATTCTTCAATCGGTGAAGGATCCGCGCGTCTCAAGACAATGCTTCCGTCCTCGGCCTGCAAAAACTCAATTAGGTCGCGCTTTCCAAGCCCCAGTTGCTTGCGCACTGAGGTTGGAATGGTTGTTTGATACCGGTCGGTCAGCGTCGAGTGTCCAAGCAGTTTGCGCAGAAGCTTCATGCACCCAATGGTAATGCAAATGCATTACCTATGGAGCTAGAAACCGATCAAGTTTGGCTCTGGAATTAGGTTGATTCCCCACCTTGCTGCAACTCGCTCTTGGACGTAGCGAGCAAGCTGCAAAATCTCCTCTGCGCTTGCTCCACCGGTGTTGGTGATTGCGAGTGCGTGCTTCTGCGAGATTGCTGCCTTTGAACCTGGAAGGTGGTAGCCCTTCGGGATGCCGGCGTGCTCGATGAGCCAACCCGAGGAGATCTTGACCTGTGACTCATCTTCCATGCGCCAGCGCTGCATTTCTTCTGGGAACTCCAGAGACTTGCCATAACTGATGATGGGGTTAGTAAAGAAGCTGCCACAGCTAACGCTGTTTGGATCCTCAGGCCTCACTACCATGCCCTTGGAGCTTCTCAGCTCGATCACAACATCTCTGACCTGACGCAGTGGTAGCTGCGATCCGTATGGTGCACCGACGTGGTTCGTGATTTGTCCCGATGCCATCGGGACCGAGAGGCCGCCTAGTTTTTTGAGCTCAAACTCAACCCAGCCAATCACACCCACAAGACCGTGCTTTAGGGCTGAGTCTCGGTATGAAAAGTTGAAAAAACTGGCTGGTTTGATCTCCACCTCGTGGGTCTCAGCATCCAAAAACTCAATCTGAGTGATTACCTGAGAGACCTCTTGGCCATAGCCACCGACGTTTTGAACCGGGGTTGCACCGACTGTTCCAGGGATACCGCTCATGGCCTCTATACCCGCGTAGCCGCGTTCGACTGCCCACGCCACAAACTCGTCCCAGCTCTCGCCAGCTTGCACTCGCACCAAAACTTTTTCATCGTCCTCAAAGACGATTTCAAGACCTCGGTTTGCTACCAGGATCACGTTTAGTTCGGAAACATCATCTGCAAATACTGTGTTTGATCCACCCGCCAAGATGTGGTGAGGTTCGTCACTGAGCCAAGCTGACTTAGCAGCTCCGTAAAGCTCCTGTGTGCTTTCGCAGCGCTGCAAAGACTTTGGTGTCCCACCCACCTGCATGGTGGTGAGGGTTGACAGCGCTACCGGTTCTACAAAACTCAAAGCTGCACCCAAACCTGTGCTTTTCCAAGCACATTGTTTTCCTCAAACGAGGTAGTCAGGTCAATTCTCACCTTGCGGTGCTCCGGATCCAGCTGGGCAACAGTGGCAACCACATTCACCACAGCACTGCCTTGAGGCGGGACAACCACCGGCTTGGTGAAGCGCACGCCGTAGTCGATGATCTTGCCGGCATCGCCAAGCCAAGAAACAACTGGCTGAACCGATACACCCATGGTCAGCATGCCGTGAGCGAGAACTCCGGGGAGTCCAACCGCCTGGGCAATGTCATCTCGGTAGTGAATGGTGTTGAAATCCCCCGATGCACCGGCATAACGAACTAGCGAGTCTCGTGAGAATTGGTATTCGTTTGAGGCAACCTGCTGACCCACCTCTAGATCTTCAAACCTTGGCATTACTCACCCCTAACTACAAGCGTGGAAATTGCAGTGCAAACAAGAGCATCTTTCGCGTCAAAAATCTTGGTTTCAAAGGTGACCATGTGGTTACCACCCAGGCTCTTCACGCTTGCTACCTCGAGTTCACTGGTTAGCTCATCGCCGGCAACTATTGGTCTTTCATAGACAAATCTTTGATCGCCATGCACCACTCTCGAGAAGTCGATTTTGGCCTCTGGATCAGCTAGCACCACCTGCAGAGACTGCTCCTGAATTACCACTGGAAAAGTCGGTGGCACAACAAGGTCCGAGTACCCATTTGACCTGGCGTATTCAAGGTCTAACGACTCCGCTCCCGCCATGACTGCCCTGGCGAATTCCCTGACTTTTTCTCGACCAACTAGATAGCCGGGGGTTCTCGGATAACGCTTGCCCTGAATCTCTGGATTGACCATGAGTAAAGGCTAGTCCAACCCTTTCCAAGCGTGATTGTCTTCCTTGAAAAATGTGTGGATGGTATAGCAGGAACTGTGTGGATGGTATAGCAGGCAAAAAATGTCAACCCCGAAAAGCCTCCAACTGGAGAGCGACCCATAGCTGGTGGAGAGCAAAAAGGCTAGCCGATTTAGAAAACTAACAACCCTCCACTACTAGAGGAGCTCCCGAATTTTTCACAAGGATTTTGATTTGGTAGCTGAGGCGGGGCACGATCCCGCGACCTCACGATTATGAGTCGTGCGCTCTAACCAACTGAGCTACTCAGCCATGCACTGCAGCGAGAGACTCACTGTCGAACGAGCCCCGAGACAGGATTGAACTGTCGACCCCTTCCTTACCATGGAAGTGCTCTACCACTGAGCTATCGGGGCGTAGCCAAAAGGCAACCGCAAAAGATTAGCACTAGCGGTGGGCGCTAGGCAAACGCCAAATCTGAAAATCTAGTGAGACAGATTCGTAGCGAATCTTGCTCCCGACAACTCTTAGTTGTCCGTTACCAAATAGGTTCACGGCGTTCTCTGCACCCGAAAGCGCATCGCGTGGAATCTCGATCTTGCGATCTTTACCCCTGGTCGCAATTACCAAGACCGATTCGGTGCGGTTCTCGCGAACAAAGACAAATGCTTCTTTTGAGGTGTAAAGCCAGCGCAGTGAGCCATCAACCAAAGCCTTGTGCTTTTTACGAATCGCAGCGAGTTTTGAGTAGGTCTCGATCATGCTCTTGTCATACTCCCGCTCCCCGTTCCAAGGAATCGGAGTTCTGGAGTTTTCACCAACCCAGCCGTCTAGACCAAACTCATCGCCAGCAAAGATCATCGGGATACCGGGGAAGGTGAATTGCAAACCTGCAGCCACCCGCTGTGAACCAGGTATTGCGAAAGTCTTGAACCTGCCGGTGTCGTGGGTGTCTAGTGCATTTAGGTTGTGCATTCTCACGTGCCAGGGGAAAGTGCCGGCAAAGAGATTGTGTAGCTTCGCAAACTCATGACCGGTTATCTCTTTACGGCCTGGGCCCAACTGATTCTCTTCACGCTTTTCTTTCGGGTTCCAAAAAAAGCGCCAGGTGGGTCTTGTGAAATTGGCATAGGTCATCGTGGATTGGTAGCTGTCACCCTCAACAAACTCTGCGGCATCTGAGGTGAACTCACCGATCAAGAAGGTGTCTTTGGAAACCTCGTCCATGGTCTTGCGAATCATTTGCGCAACCTCACGATTGAGGTTTTCCTCACGAATCTGACCAGTCATGTTAGCGACGTCGATCCGCCAACCATCGAGCTTGTAAGGAGCCTTTAGCCACTTAGCAACCACCGACTGCTTGCCTTGAACAAACCTTTGGCGGAGCTCTTGAGAGTTCCAGTTGAACTTAGGAAGCGAGGGGACTCCCCACCAAGAGTCGTACTTGGTGTTTTTGTCCTGGAAGTAGTAGAACTCGCTCTCTGGGGCCTTGGGGTTTCGATAGGCAGCCAAGAACCACTCGTGCTTGTCACCGGAGTGGTTTGCGGTGAGGTCACCCATTACCTTTAGACCCATCTCATGAGCCTTCTTCACAAGTGAAACCAGCGCCTTGTTACCACCGAGTAGCGGATCTACCTCATCAAAGCTTGAGGCGTCATAGCGGTGGTTTGATCCAGCTGGGAAAAATGGAGTCAGATACAGGATGGTGGCACCGAGTTTTTTGAGATGACCGAGGTGTTCCTCAATACCCTTTAGGTCGCCGCCAAAGAACTGCTCGGAAACTCCCGCTCCTGCGCCGATGACATCGTCTCCCCAATCTTTGGGGATTGCCCATGCTGGCAACTTGCGCTTGTCTGCATCCGCGCTTTTTGCAAAGCGGTCGGGGAATACCTGATACAAAACCGAACCCGTTGCCCACTTTGGCACCGCTAGATAGCTGTTGATTTTGAAGTCATCACGGTCAGGTTGATCGATTTCGTGAAGGTCGGTGGCATTGAGCCAGTAGCTGAAGCCATCTTCAAGCTCAATCAAAAAGCGGTAGTGAACCTCGGGGTTATACATCGTGATAACACCCTCATACCAATCCCAACCATGTCGGGTGTAGAGCTTTTTGAAAGGTGCTGTCATGAACGCTTCGCCTGAGTCGCTCTGCCTGGCCGCCACCAGCTTGACCTTGCCAATTGATTGGTGGATGCGGATCTTGAGCTTTACCTTGTCGCCAACCTGAGGCCTCTGGTTTTGAACATAGAGCGAGGAGCCATCGTGGTGTGGCCTAAGTGCCAAATTCAATGCCATTAGCCACTCACTTTCGCTAGGTCTTGAACCATTAGGTCCCAGGTGATTTGTGGATCTTCGTCCGAGGTGAGGATGGTATTCAGAGCCTTACTCCAAGGAGCCCAGGTGTTCTGCATCAGAGGCGAAGACGGCAGTACCGCGCTCCAGGCAGCAGCCTTGGCAAAGCCAGCAATCACCGGATCCTCGATGTCCGAGATGACCTCAGCCTTGGCAGGGACTCGACCGGTCTGTTTATAAATCAATAGCTGCGTGGCTGAGTTTGCAAAATACTCCGCAACCTTCTTGGCTTGCTCCTGATTCTGACTCTGCGCCGAAACAAAGATCGCGCGCGAGGTTGCAAAAGATAGCGGTTGCGCTCCACCAACCGAGGGGAAATCGTAAACACTCACCGTGAAATTGGCACGGTTCAAAATTTCCGATAGTGCCCAGGGGCCAGTTAGCAAACAGGTCTCTTGACCTTCAACAAAAGCCGAAATGCCGGAGGAGTAATCCAAGGCGGTGAAGAGGCCCTTGTTCTCGCCGAGCCAAGCAGCGAACTCCTTCGATCGAGGGGCTCCAAGACCCGAGGCTTCAGCCCAGTCGCCGGACTCGTCAATCTCCAGAGGGTAAACCTCGAAAGAAGACTGGATCGGGAACAGTGTGTATGGGTCACCTCCCGGGGTGACGATGACGTTGTAGCCGGCATCGGTGAGTTCGGTTAGCGATCCAGGCTGAGACTTGAGCTCATCGCCATTGCAGACCAAAGCAAGCGATTCGATGGCATAGGGGATGCCATAAAGCTGGCCTTGATAGCTAGCCCCCTCTAGGACTCGCGATTCAAAGCCTGATTTATCAGGCTCTCCAAGGGTGAGGATTGACCCGGCTTGAGCAAGACGATCTGTCCACTCGGTTGAGCCAATAAACAAATCTGGTGCTCCAGAGGCCAGCTCGGTCTCAACCTGATAAAAGTCCTTTTCCATCACGTTCAGCGAGCCACCAGTGTCCTGCGCATACTGCTCAGCCAAAGTGTCAGCAACCACCATCAGTTCGGCATCAACCCAAATGGTTAGCGCGACGCCATCGGAGGGAGCTGCAGTTTCGGACTGCGCTGGGGCTTGAGGTTGCGAGCAGCCAACCAGCGTCAGGATCGAAACTGAGAGTAGCGCTAGCTTTTTGGCAGGACTTTTTCGCACAGCGATATCGTGTCAGACGAAAGCGAGATTAGGGCTTAGCCCTTGACTGCGCCGCCAGCCAAACCTGAAACGATGTAGCGCTGGAGGGATAGGAAGATGATCACAATCGGAATCGATGCCAGGATCGATCCGGCTGCGAAAGCTCCCCAGTTCTCCGAGTACTGACCTGCGACAAACTGCTGCAAACCAACCGCAACAGTTCTGACATCCATGTCGACCAAGAACAGTCTCGCAAGGATGTATTCGTTGAAGGTTCCGATAAAGCTCAACAGGGTAACCACGGCCAAGACTGGCGAAGCCAGTGGAATGAAGATTTGCCAGTAGGTCTGCATCTCGGACGCACCGTCAATCTTGGCTGCCTCGTCAATCTCGATTGGAATTGAGTCAACGAATCCCTTGAGTAGCCAGATGTTCACACCCATCGCACCACCTAGGTAAACCAGGATTAGACCGGACTGAGTGCCAAGACCAAACTCAGGAGCAAAGTTTCCAATGCCCTCCATGATGATGTAAATCGCGGCAATTGCCAGAATCGCTGGGAACATCTGAATCAGCAGCAGTGCCTGCAAACCAAACTTCTTGCCCTTGAATCTCAGGCGGCTAAAGGCGAAGGCTGAGGCTGCACCAATCACAACCGAGAACACCGAAACCATGCCGGCCACCACGAGCGAGTTCCAGACCCAGGTTAAGAACGGAATGGTTGGGTCATTGAAGAGCTTGTCGTAGTTCACGAACGAAATCTCGTTCGGAATAAACGAGGTCAGCTGGAGCGACCCGGATGAGGCGAACGAAGTCACGATGACCAGGTACAGCGGGAACGCTGCAAACAAGACCGCAAACATTGCGACGCCGTGACGCCATAGGTTTTCTCTAATCCACTTCATTAGATGAACTCCTCCAAGACCTTGGATCGTCTTATGCCGTAGAGCGAGATTGCCGCTACGAGAATGAAGATCACGACCGAAATTGCAGATGCCAAACCAAGATCCTGAACCTGGGAACCGAAGGCGATCTTGTAGGTGTAGCTAATCAAAATGTCGGTGGCACCAGCGATCTCACCGTCAAGGTCATTACGCGGACCACCACCGGTGAGCAGGAAGATCAGGTTGAAGTTATTGAAGTTGAAGGCGAAGGATGCGATCAACAGCGGAGTCAACATCTTTAGAAGAAGTGGCAGGGTGATCTGCCAGAAAATCTGACGACTGGATGCACCGTCAATACGAGCAGCCTCTGAAAGTTCACCCGGAATTGCCTGCAGGGCACCGTTTGAAATCAGATAGAAGTATGGGAAACCAAGCCACAGGTTCACGATGATGACTGCGGCTCTCGCGAAGTTGGGATCTAGGAACCAAGCGATCTTGGTTCCTAGTAGAGCGTTGATGGCACCGAATTCGGTGTCGAACATACCTCCCCAGATCAGGATGCTCATGATCGATGGGACCGCGTAGGGCAAGATGATGATGATTCGGTAGAAACGACGGCCACGAAGTGGCTTATCGAGTGCAAGGGCAACCAAAAGTCCTAGCGAGAACTGAGTAAGCACTGTCAGTACCGAAAACACCATGGTCCAGATAAATACGCCCATGAATGGTTCGCGGACCTTTTCATCGGTCACTAGCGAGACGTAGTTCTCAAACCAGATTGGTGATCTCCAGCCAGGGTTTAGCTTGTCCTCTGGGTCGTCGATGTTTGCATAGTTACCGCGGCCGTTGTCGACATACTTCGCTCCGGTCTGAACCTGAGTGAAGCTATCGGTTGCCTCGTCATAAACCAGTCCAGGCTTAAGCGGGATGGCAACCTCAAAACCTTCGAGAGCCAGGAAGTACTCCCCCGGACCAGCAAACTTGAGTCCTGAAATAGCCTCGCCCTCGGCAGCCAAGCGGTCATCAGTCAGCCTGGTGAACCCATCGGTCTCGACGGCGATACCCAACTCGGGGTCGACGGTTACCTCTTCAGCAGCAAGTGGCTTGAGGTCGGTTTGGGTTGAAAGAAAGAACTCACCCGACAAGTAATCGGTGGCGAGCAGTGCCAGCTCCCCTTGAGAGTCCTCACCGACAATCACATCGAAGGTGAGGCCAGAGTCGTCAGGAACATAAGAGTCCGCGACAATGCGCTCGAGAGCTTGGGGCTTGTCAACATAGTTTCCGGTTTTGAATTGGAAGCCGGACATAACCAACGTGTACGCAATCGGGAGCACCACAAATGCGATCAAGAACAGAATTCCCGGAAGGAAGAACTTCATCGGGATTGAGATTTTGGTGAAGTAAACCAGTGCCAGCGCCAGCATTGACAGTGCGATGAAGCCGGCGATTAGACCCTCCCCGGAGGCAAAAGCGCTCTGAGCCAAAAGACCCAAGAGGGCCAGGGTGATGCTGACAAAAATGATTTTTGCAGTTACTGCCAGCTTGTTTCCGGAGAAGAGTTTCATGATTCCTAAATTGCTTCTAAATGATGATGCTTCGGGGGTGGACTCGGCCACCCCCGAAGCATTCGCCCTCGAATTAGAGAGTCTTCATTCCTGCCACGATGTTCTTCTTGAACAAGGTGTTTAGCTTGGAGACTGCACTTCCTGGAGCAACCTTCTTTACTAGAACGTCGTTCCAGAAGGAAGGTAGAGCGTCCCAGTAAGAGGTGTTGCCAGCGGAACCGTTGAGGATTGCACCGATCTGAGGAACAGATGCGGCACCAGCTGCGCTACCGAAGCCCTTCTGAGCTGCAGAAGACTTAGCTGCTGCTGCCTTGTTGGCTGGTGGACGCTGCTCGAACTTCTGGTAGGCAACCTGGCCCTTCTCGGAAGCGAAGAAGTTGGCTAGCAGTGACTTAGCAGCTGCGTCGTTGCCGTTCTTCTCTGCGAAGGAGGTCAGCATTGCACCGGAAACGCTACCGAAGGCTGCACCGAAGGTGCCCTTCTTCACACCAGGAACAGCCATCAGGTTGTTCATGGAGAAGCCCTTGTCGGCGTAGTCCTTCCACTCCCAGTTACCGATGATGGCGTAAGGAACCTTGCCAGCAAGGAAGTTGTCCTTACATCCGGTGTCGGATGCTGGGAAGAAGCCATTTGAAGCACCCTTTGAGTCAAGTAGGTACTTCTGGATGTTGGTAGCAACAGTCGCAGGAACTGGGTTCTGGCGAGTGTCAACTACTGCGTTGCGGATTGGGTATGCGCCACCACCAAGTGCGCTTAGCACTGAGTGAGCACCCCATGACATTCCACCACCAGCAACACATAGACCAGCCTTTAGGCCCTTGGAGGTCTTGTTAGCTAGGTAGTAGTCGACCATCTCACCGAAGGTGGCTGGCTTCTTGCCGGTCAGCTTGGTGTTTACGAGCATTGCAACGTTGTTCACGTCAACTGGAACACCGTAGATCTTGCCCTTGTAGGTGAGGTCGAACCAGTTGTTTGGGTTGAAGTTCTTGCGGACAGCTGCCGATGGAGTGTAAGGAGCTAGCTTTCCGTTCTGTGCGCCAGTTGCGACCCAGTCGTTGGCACCGACGATTACGTCAGGTCCATCCTTGGTTACGTTGTCAACTGCAGTCTTGAGTGCATCGAAACTGGAGAAGGACACAATCTTTACCTTGTAGCCAGCTACCCACTCGCCGCCCTTTTGGCTGTCAACTGAGCCAACGGTCTTTAGTAGGTTCGGTCCTCGGGACTCATCTGCCCAGACGGTGATCACCTTGTCTGCTGCGGATGCAGGAAGTGCACCGAGCAATGATGAAGCGGCTAGGCCGAGAGTGATGGCGAGGCCAACAATCTTCTTTGATTTCATTTCTCTCCTTTGACGTCGAGGGATACGACGCGCAGGATAAGTAAATCACTCTGTAAACGTTTACAGACAAGAAAAATTGTTATTCAAATTGTAACGAATTGATTACTTTCAATTAGCCTGTTTGCAGTAAACAACTAGCTTTGAGAGGCGCGAGAAAGCGATCGTTTTCTGTAAGCGTTTACAGTTTTTGTTCTTTTTTGGAAGGATTTCCCCATGACTCAGGGAGCCGAATGGTGGCGTTCAGCTGTCATCTACCAGATCTATCCTCGCTCTTTTGCAGACGGTGATGGCGATGGCATGGGTGACCTGCAGGGCATTCGCGAGCGCCTACCAGAGCTAGCCAAGCTCGGCATTGATGCAGTCTGGTGCTCACCATTTTTCCGCTCTCCTCAAAAGGATGCCGGCTACGACGTCTCTGACTACCGTGACATTGATCCGCGCTTCGGAACCCTCAAGGACTTCGATGACCTCGTCGCCGAGGGCAAGAAGCTCGGCATTCGGGTCATCGTTGATCTAGTGCCTAACCACTCCTCAGATCAGCACCCTTGGTTCCAGGAGGCGCTGAAATCTCCTAAGGGTTCGCCAGCGCGTGAGCGCTACATGTTCCGCGACGGCAAGGGTCGCAACGGTGAGCTTCCTCCAAACAACTGGCCATCAGTTTTTGGTGGTGCTGCCTGGACCAGAATCACCGAGCCAGATGGCACCCCGGGTCAGTGGTATCTGCACATCTTTGACTCCTCACAGCCAGACTTCAACTGGGACAACGAGGAAGTCCGCGAGGAGTTCAAGGACATCCTGCGCTTTTGGCTCGATCGCGGTGCCGGTGGCTTCCGAATTGACGTGGCACACGGCCTTGTAAAGGAAAAGGGCCTGCCTGATGTTGAAGAGGCCTCCACCACGATGAGCGGTGAGGAAGAGACCAACAAACCAAAGGACCGCACCAAGCCGCACCCATTCTGGGGTCAGGAGGGTGTGCACGAAATCATTCGTGAGTGGCGCAAGGTCGTGGATGAGTATGATGACCGCATCATGGCTGCAGAAGCCTGGGTGTTGCCGCTATCCAGAATGGCCAAGTGGGTGCGTCAAGACGAGTACCACCAGAGCTTCAACTTTGGTTACCTCGAGGCGCAGTGGAAAGCGGATCAGCTCAAAGAGGTGGTTTCAGAATCGCTGGTTGAGTTTGGCAATGTGGGTGCCCCAAGCACCTGGGTGCTTTCAAACCACGATGTGATTCGTCACGCCACCAGATTTGCCTACGACCAGGTTCCAAAGCAGGGCGATGGCATTGGACCTGACTACCCACAGCCAGATGTTGCAAAGGGTCTTAGAAGAGCGCGCGCTGCAACCAGCTTCATGCTCGGCCTACCAGGTGGTGCCTACATTTACCAAGGTGAAGAGCTTGGTCTTCCAGAGCACACCACGCTTGAGGGCAAGTACCGTCAAGACCCAACCTATTTCCGAACCAAGGGCGAGCGAGTGGGTCGCGATGGCTGCCGAGTCCCAATTCCATGGGAGGCCGGAGCACCTGCTTTTGGCTTTAGCAAAACCGGAGAGTCTTGGCTACCCCAGCCTGAGCAATACGGCGAGTACGCAAGGGACAAGCAGGATGGCGTTGCAGGCTCAACCCTGGAGCTCTACAAGTCGCTTCTGAAGCTTCGCAAGGATCACAACCTTGGTCTGGGCAGCTTTGATTGGGTAGCGGAATACTGCTCAGAGCAGTCTCTCGGTTACCAGAACAACGACATCTTGGTAATTGCTAATTTCGCCGGCAAGCCAATCGAACTACCTGCGGGTGAGGTTCTAGTAACTAGCCAGGTTGGTCTAGACGGGGTTCTTGAGCACGACCAGGTCGTGTGGATTAAGCTCTAAACGTGCTGCACTCCCCACGACCAGGAAGCGAGTGGTGGAGATCTGGTGTCATCTACCAGATCTACCCACGATCATTCAGTGACGCCAATGGCGATGGCATGGGTGACCTAAAGGGCATCACCCAGAACCTAGTGAAGCTTGCAGAGCTCGGCATTGATGCGGTTTGGCTATCGCCTTTTTATAAGTCTCCGCAAAAGGATGCCGGTTACGACGTTGCCGACTATCGCTCTGTCGATCCGCTCTTTGGTGATCTAAACGACTTCGATGAGTTGGTTGCAAAGGCTCACGAGCTTGGCATCAGGGTCATGATTGACCTGGTACCCAACCACACCTCCGACCAGCACGAGTGGTTCCAGAAGGCGCTTGCAGCAGGACCAGGCTCCAAAGAGCGCAGCTACTACCACTTCAAGCCAGGTCGCGGTGAAAACGGTGAGCTGCCGCCAAACAACTGGCAGTCCATGTTTGGTGGTCCGGCCTGGACCAGGACCGAAGATGGCGAGTGGTACGTACACCTCTTCGATTCATCTCAGCCGGATCTGAACTGGGAAAACCCGGTTGTGCAGCAAGAGTTTGAAGAGATCCTAAAGTTCTGGCTCGAGCGGGGTGTTGACGGTTTCCGAGTGGACCAACCTCATGCGATGGGTAAAGCCGAAGGTCTTCCCGACCACCCTTATGTGGATGAAGCAGGGGCTGGCTTTATCGAGGGTCGAGAGAACCCACCGATGTGGTTCCAAGACAGTGTGCACGAGATCTTTAGATCCTGGCGCAAGATTCTCGCCAGTTACCCAGGTGAGCGAGCGATGTGTGGTGAGGCTTATGTTTTACCGCTGAGCTTCATGGCGCTTTGGGTTAGACCAGACGAATTCCACCAAACCTTTAATTTCAGATTCTTGGATGCGGGTTGGGAGAAAGACCGACTGGTCGCTGCCATCAACGAGTCGTTTGAGGCCTTTGATGCAGTGGGTGCTCCCAGCACCTGGGTACTCAATAACCACGACGTGATTCGTCACGCATCCAGATTTGGTGGCGACTATGGTCGTGCGACGGCATCCGATGGCATTGGCCCTGAGAACCCACAGCCCGATAACGCCCTGGGTTTGAAAAAAGCCAAAGGCGCAACCCTATTCATGCTCGGTCTTCCCGGAGCTTCATACCTCTACCAGGGTGAGGAGCTCGGACTACCTGAGCACACCACCATCGCCCCGGAACACCGTCAAGATCCGACCTTTTTTAGAACCGGCGGCAAAAGGGTTGGTAGAGATGGTTGCCGCGTGCCACTGCCTTGGGTGAGGGGTGGGCTAACCAACGGCTTCAACCAAACCGATAAAGCCTGGCTCCCCCAGCCAACTCAATACGCCGATCTCGCGAGAGACGTGCAAGAACGAGATCCTCATTCCACCCTCTCGCTCTATAAGAGCGCACTCAAGCTAAGAAAAGAGCTTGCTTTGGGCGAAGGCTCGTTCGATTGGGTGTCTACCGATGATCTTCTGTGCTACCGCAACCAAGATGTCCTGGTCGTGCACAACTTCAGTAAAAACGAAGCACCGCTCCCAGAAGGAGAGCTGTTGCTCAGATCTGGAAGCGGTGCTTTGTTGGCCCCTGACGAGACCGTCTGGATTCTTAGCCGAACTTAGGAGCGGTTAGCTTCTTTCTTGGCCACCAGAACTTGTCACCGGTCATAAACGCCAAGGCCGGAACAATCACGGTTCTCACCAGCAGGGTGTCCAAAAGCACACCGATGCAGACGATGATTCCGATCTGGTAGAGCGCGATTAGCGGCAATACACCCAGCACTGCGAATACTGCAGCCAACAAGATACCTGCCGAGGTGATAACACCACCGGTTGCACTTAGAGCACGAACCATGCCCTCGCGGGTGCCGTGCTTCACGGCCTCTTCCTGTGCTCTCGAGACCAAGAAGATGTTGTAGTCAACACCCAGCGCCACCAGGAACAAGAAGGCGTAGAGGAACACACTCAGATCCAGCGCGGGAAGACCAAGTAGGTTTTGGAAGATCAACCAGCTTGCCCCCATCGCCGAGAAGAACGATGCCACCACGGTTGTGAGTAGTAGCACTGGAGCAAGCAACGAGCGAAGCAATAGGACCAACACCAAGAACACCAGTAGCAGAATCAGTGGAATAACCAACATTTGGTCGTTCTCGTAAGCGGTCTTGACATCGAGCTGCTCAGCATCGAGACCACCAACCAGAGCGTCCGCTCCATCTAACGTTGCAAGCTCGGTGCGCAGATCACGAATTGACTGATAGGCCTCTTCGGATCCGGCAGTTGCATCCAAAATCACACTCAGCGCAACTACCTCACCATTAGTCTCGCCAATGGTCACCTCGGCAACACCGGAGACCTTTTCAGCAATGCTCTTGGCATCGTTCTCTGATCCGGAGTTCACGATCACGTTGGTTGGGGTTGTGGCTCCAGCAGGGAATGCCTCAGCCAGGATCTCTTGACCGAAGACTGCCTCAGGCTTCTCGCGGAACTGCTCGGTTGACGAAAGACCAACCTGGATTCCGGAGGAACCAAGCGATAGTCCAATCAAAACCAAGACACCGAATACCGAGACGACAGCTGGGCGCTTACTAACAGCCTTACCAAGCTTGCCCCAGAGTCCGCGAAGGCTCTTGTTCTCGCCACCAAACTTTGGAACGAATGGCCAAAATAGTCCGCGGCCAAAGACAACCAATGCTGCAGGCAGAACCAGAAGGGCCGAGATCATCGCGATGATGATTCCGGTGGCACAAACCAAACCAAGGGTTCGGTTACCGCCAAGCTCAGCAAAGGTGAGCGTCAAAAGTGCCAGGGTGACCGTTCCACCAGAGGCCAAGATGGCTGGTCCCGCTCCGCGAACCGCGGCGCGCATTGCTGCGTAGCGGTCTTCGTGAAGCAGTAGCTCCTCGCGGTAACGAGCGATCAAAAGCAGTGCGTAGTTAGTACCGGCACCAAAGACCAGGACGGACAGAATTCCTGTTACCGAGCCATCTGGAACCATGCCAAACAAGGTCGCAACCTGACGACCAAGCTGACCGGCCATGCCGTCGGCAACACCGACCACCAATAGCGGGACTAGCCACAAAACAGGTGAGCGGTAGGTAACCAAAAGTAGAACCGCAACCACAATCACGGTTGATAGCAGCAGGGTAAAGTCAGCACCTGCAAAGACGTTGTTTAGATCGGCCTGGAATCCCTCGGGTCCAGTTAAGTAGACCTCAAGACCTGTTGGCATGTCTTCTTTGGCAAGCTCGCGAAGCTCCGCAGCACGCTCTGCCACAACCTCAACCTCGTCGGTTTGCTCGAGCGGAACGGTTACAACGGCAACCTTGCCGTCCTCAGAAACCTGGGCTGGTGGAACAAAGGGCTGCCCCTGAATCTCCAAATTGGTGAACTCAAGGAACTTCTCGTTCACTCCTCCGACTGGCATCTGTGCCATCGGATCGAACTCACCCTGAAGCCACTTCAGCTGCTCCTCGGTGAACTTGGTTTCAGATTTGTAAACCAACACCGCTGCAGTGGCATCAGAGCCAGGCAAAGTCTCAAGCGCTGCGTTTACCAGAGCAGTTTCAGAAGTTGATGGCAAACCGTTAGTCGGTGCGGTCTCGGTGGTTGCAGCTCGCAGTGGCCCAAAAGCCAGACCCGCAAAAACCAAACCGATTAGCAGTGTGACCCATGCGGTCTTTTTGCCGGTGATGAAATTAAGTACAAAATTCACGAATTCTCCAGTCGTCTAGAACTAGAACCAGCCTTTGCAGAATTTAGTTCCTAATTGGCTTTACCAGTTGAAGCATGCGCAGCCGCCATGGCGCGTCTACCCGCTGGCAAGATGACCGCAACCACCGCAATCAGAACTGTTGCTGCGCCGGTGATAATCAAAAGCAGCTCAACCGAAACCACATCAGCCAGTGGTCCAAGCACTGCCATTCCAAGCGGCATTGCCACCGACATCACAATGCCGACAAATCCAAACACTCGACCCTGTCGCTCTGGCTCCACGGTCTGTTGCAGCAGGGTGGTCGCAGAGGTTGAGAAGGCGGGCACTGCCAAACCTATGAAGAAGAAAAGGCTGTAGAAGAGAATCAGGTTCGTGGTGAAACCCATCACGATTGCCAAGATGCCGAAGCCGATTGAAGTGCCAATGATGGTCCAGATTCGATCAAGCTTTGGTGCCAGCACCGCCATCAGTGCACCTCCCAAGACCATGCCAACACCGAACGCCAACTCGAGCACGGTGAGTAACCAAACTTCAGAACCAAAGTTTCGAACCAGCATCAATGGAGACAAATTAGATGGGGCCACGATCAACAGGAAGACGATTCCAAAGATGGCCATCACCCAACGAACTAGGTCGTGACTGAAGATGTAGTTGATGCCCTCTTTCAGATCGGCAAAGTAAGAAGGCTTTGCCTCATCGGAAGCGCGGGCAAGAGTAGGAACTGCAACCGTTGCTAACAGTGACAAGCCGATTACCGCGGTCACAACATCGATAAACAAGATGCCAACTAGCGACATCGTTGTGTAAAGCCCAGCAGCGGCCACGGGTGCCAACAGAGTGAGTGAAGACTGAATGCTGCTGTTAATACCGTTCACGCGCATCAACTTGTCGGTTGGAACGATCTGTGGCAGCAAGGCTGAGATCGCTGGCATTTGGAAACCGGCTCCAACTGATCTCACTGCCATCACCAAGAAGATCAGCCAGAGATCATCAACGCCTGAAAGCATCAACAACGCAAGCAGGAAAGTCGCAACCGCAATAGCTGAGTCCGAGATGATGATCATGACCTTGCGGTTTACGCGGTCAGCCCAGACGCCGGCAAAAATGGAAACGATTGCCTGAGGTAGGAATCCAAACACTGCAGCCAGCGCCAACACAACGCCCGACTTGGTACTCAAAGTTAGGTGCCAAAAGATTGCATACTGCACAAGGAATGAGCCGAAGGTGGTGATGGTCTGACCGACCATGAAAACAGCAACCTTCTTTTTCCAGGTGGTATTCACAACTTCTGAACTGCCGGTCACTGGGGTTTGAGTTTGATCCATGGTCTGCTCCAGGTCTTTCTTAGATGAAAAATCCCGCTAACTCGAATTGCGTGTTAGCGGGATTTCCCGATGTGGCTAGTGAGGGATTCGAACCCCCGAAGGCTGAGCCGGCTGATTTACAGT
>JBEENW010000010.1:0-34357 GCA_041191965.1 Actinomycetota bacterium | reverse complement strand
AGCGGGCGCAGGTAAGGATCAATCTTTTCACTCAGCGTTCCGGGCAAAAACCCAAGCCGCTCCCCCGCCTCAACGGCTGGCCTGGTCAAGATGATGCGACTGACCTGCTTGGAGTAGAGCGCCGAAACTGCTTTGGCAACCGCCAGGTATGTCTTACCAGTTCCTGCCGGTCCAATACCGAAGGTGATGGTGCTCTCGTCGATCTCGCTCAGGTAAGCCTTTTGTCCGAGTGTCTTTGCGCGAACAACTTTGCCTGGAGTCGTAATAGCCCCGGTGCCCAAGACCTTGGCTGGGACTTCATTGCTCTCGATAATCCGAATACTCTCAGTAAGGACCTTCTCGTCGGGCTTCACGCCAGTTCTTACCACATCAACCAACTCAAGAATTAGTCGCTTGGCGTGCTCGGCAAGCTCGCTTCGACCTTCAATCGTGAACTGATGACCGCGATTGGAGATCTTCAGCTCGGGATACTCGGTTTCAATCTTTCGAAGCAGGCGATCCTGCGGACCCAGCAAATCGATCAGCGCGACCGGTGGTATCTCAAAACTGATTGTCGGCACTAGATCTCTTTGCCACTCAGCACGTGAGCATGAGTGTGAAACACAGACTGCCCTTCGCGCTCACCGGTGTTGAACTGCAACCTGAACTGACCGTCAGTGAACTTGGAAGAAACTTCTCTAATTAGCCCAAACAGGCCGTTCAAAACCTCAGTGTCTTCCAAGGATGCGATGTTTGGAGTGTGCGATTTGGGAACACAGAGGATGTGGACCTTGGCCTGGGGGTGAATGTCCCGAAAAGCAACAGCCTGCTCGTTCTCGGCCAAAATTTCAGTGCCGAATTCACCAGCGATGATCTTGCAGAAAATACAGTCCAAGTTTTCCTCCGCGTTCATACTAAGAGCGAAACTCGCCGTGGAGAAGCTGAAGAGCCGCGATTGCAGCAGGTCCCGCGGTTGAAGCGCGAAGCACTCCATCGCCCAGGCGAACGCGCAGAAATCCGCTGGACTCCAAAGTCTCAAGCTCATCCGCTGGGATTCCGCCCTCGGGACCCACGACCAGTGTGAAATGGTTGCTTGGTTCTATCTGGTGAAGAGTCAGATCTGCCCGCGGATCAAGTACGAGTCCAATACCCCGGGGTTGAAGTTGCTTCGTGCTGGAGATGGGCTGCACTAAGGGCAACCAAGCCCGCTGTGACTGCTTCATTGATTCAATAGCGATGGTTTGCCAACGCTCTCGATTGCGTTCCGCCTTGGCATCCCAGCGAACGATGGAGCGCGCAGCCTGCCAAGGAACAATTTCAGTTGCACCAAGTTCAACCGCTGCTTGCAATGCCAACTCATCGCGATCGGATTTTGCCAGGGCCTGAACGAGAGTGAAGCGAACAACCGGTTGGGCTGATACCTCAAGTGCGATCGAGTGAAATACCTCGCCAGAGTCCGCTTTGACTTCCCAGCGGGAACCTTTGCCGTCTGTCACCAAGAAAGACTCTTCTGAAGTGATTCTCAGCGATGCTAAGTGACGCTTGGTCTCCTGGGATAGAGCCTTACCAGATGCAAAATCCGGCTCGTAAAACCAATGCATTAGAAGCGACCCCGAGAGCGCCTAGAACCCAGTCTCGGAGCGTCATTTTTAAACATGCCGCGAAGCTCGGATAGTAGCTTGCGCTGCTTGGAGTCCAGCCTGGAAGGAGTCAAGATCTTGATCTCAAGCCTGAGATCTCCCCTGCCCTTGCCCCTGAGTCTGGAGGCCCCAAGACCACGAAGCAAAATGGTGTCTCCGTGCTGTGCCCCAGCTTCGACACTCACCTTGCGCTCACCGTCAAAAGTCTCCACGGTTACGTCGCAGCCCAATGCAGCATCGGTCATTGGAACCTCAAGAATCGCAACCAAGTCATCACCGTCTCTGGCAAAAACCGCATCTGGTCGGACAGAGATCTCCAGGTAAATGTCTCCATTTGAACCACCTGCGAATCCGACCTCTCCCTGACCTGGAAGGTGCAGTCGAAGTCCATCTGACACACCTGCAGGAATCTCCAGCTCCAGATCCCGTCTTGCTCTGACGCGTCCTTGACCACGACAGCTAGGGCATGGGTCAGGAATAACCTCACCGCTCCCGCGGCAAGAGCCGCATGGCGCACTGGTGACCATGGTTCCCATGAAGGACTGAACTTGTCTTTGGATCTGACCTGACCCACGGCAAACATCACAGGTCTTGATTCCGGTACCCGGCTTGCAGCAAGAGCCATTGCAGGTCTCGCAAAGAACCGCAGTGTCGATAGTCAGAGTCTTTTGTGTCCCAAAAACGCACTCACGAAGATCTAGATCGACTCGAAGCAGGGCATCCTGACCTCGTTGAGCTCTCGAGCGTGGACCGCGGGGTGATCCCCCGAAGAAGGATTCAAAGATGTCACCCAGTCCAAAACCAACTGATCCGCCGCGGTCATAGTCCGCTCTGGCGTTCGGATCCGATAGTACTTCGTAGGCATGCGTGACCAGCTTGAAACGCTCGGACGCCTGCGGGTCTGGGTTCACATCAGGATGTAGCTCTCTGGCCAGCCTGCGGTAGGCCTTTTTGATTTCATCCTGGCTGGCATCTCGACCAACGCCCAGCGCTTCATAGTGGTCACTCATTGATTGCCTTCCAGAACTTGCGAGAGGTAGCGAGCAATCGCGCGAACCGCCGCGATGTTACCCGAGTAGTCCATTCGGGTTGGACCCATCACACCAAGGCGTGCAACCTCGGTGCCAGCACTCTGGTAGCCACTAACCACCAAGGATGCGTGGCTGATTCCCTCAAAGCCGATTTCCGATCCAATTCGCAAGGCGACACCATTTTGATCGGCCTGCAATTCGTTTATGAGTCTTAGCAGAACAACCTGCTCTTCGATTGCATCGAGCACACTCGACAACTCTCCGGAAAAGTCATCTCCCTGGCGCACGAGGTTTGCAGAGCCTGACACCACGAGTTTCTCCTGGCGGTTTGCATCCACCAAAGACTGCAGTGCGGTGACAAGCTGGATCACAAAGCCCCTTCGCTCTGGGGCAAATTCATCAGCCAACAAATTGAGTCGGCTCTTTACGTCTGACAGTGCAGATGAGACAAGCATGCCGTTGAGGCGACCGCGAAGCTCTTGCACGATCGCTTCATCTAGCTCTGACTGAGAATCAAGTTGCAGCTGCTGAATGCGGCCGGAATCGGTGATTAGCATCAACAAAATTCTGCTTGGAGCCAGCTGAATTAGCTCCACGTGCCGAACACTTGACTTACCCAGGGATGGATACTGCACCAGTGCAAGCGTGTTCGTGAGATTGGCAAGCTGCCGAGCGGCTCTTTCGACAACATCATCGATGTCATTGGCTTCTGATAAAAAGCGTTCCATGGCAGAGCGCTCGGCTTGAGAAAGCGGCTTTACCTCTCCCAAACGATCAACGAAGAGTCGATAACCCTTTTCGGTTGGAATGCGGCCCGACGAGGTGTGCGGAGCCTTAATCAGCTCCTCTTCCTCCAGAAGGGCCATGTCGTTTCTGATTGTGGCCGCTGAGACACCGAGTGGGTGCCGATCAAGAAGTGCTTTTGATCCAACCGGCTGGTTTGAGTAGATGAAGTCTTGGACGATAGCCCGAAGCACTTCTAAGGAACGCTCTGGAATCATTTGGCACTCACCTACCTTGAGTGCCAATTCTAAATCAGGACTTGATAGAACTCACTAGATCTAGGGCGATGCCGTCAACTAGCAGCCTGCCCTTCTCGGTGACATAAATTCGATCTCTATCCAGCGTGAGCTTTTCCTGGACAAGGTAATTTGCCACCACCGCTGCTGATACCCCGGCGCTAACCAGAACCTCACGATCCAAACCTTCACTTGTCCTAAGGTGAAGCATGATGATCTCCGTGAGGTGAGTGAGCTCATCAATCTCCTCATGACCAATGGCAGGAGATCCCAGTTTTAGGGCTTGCTGATAAGCGGCGGGGTGCTTTCGATTCCAGAACCTGTTGCCATTGATGTGAGAGTGAGCGCCAGGACCAAAGCCCCACCAGTTCTTTGAACCCCAGTAGGCACGGTTGTGGATCGAGGGGTTGCCCCAGTTTGAAACCTCGTACCAGTTCAGCCCTGCTGCTTCAAACAATCGATCCGCCAATGCATGCTTCTGCGCATTGAGATCCTCATCAACCTCAGCAAGTAAACCCCTTCGAATCCGGCTAGCCAACTTGGTTCCATCTTCAACAATGAGCGAGTAGGCCGAAATGTGCTCTGTCCCCAGGCTGAGGGCGCTCTCTATGGTCGACTGCCATGATTCCATGCTCTCGCCTGGAGCTCCATAAATGAGATCGACACTGGTTCTTAGTCCAAGGCCCTTGGCCTGGCGGATCAGAGGTTCGAGCAACTCTGGTCTGTGAGTGCGATCCAAAACAGCGAGTACCTCAGGGTCAAAGCTTTGGGCCCCAAAGCTGATGCGATTCACCCCAGCCGCAGCAAGCTGCTTCAGAAGCTCTTCCGAGGTGCTCTCGGGGTTTGCCTCAAGGGTGATCTCAATTCCGTCGGCAAATCCAAACTTTGATCTGAGCTCAGTTAGCACTCGCTCAATTTGCTCCCCTGCCATCAGAGAAGGTGTGCCGCCACCGAAAAATAACGAGCTCAGCTCGGGGACACTGATTTGAGAATCAGCAAGCACTTTCCCTGCAAAATCAATCTCTTTGATCAGCGCAGAGTCGAAGTCTGACCTTGAGACATCTCCAAGCTCTGAGGCGGTGTATGTATTGAAGTCGCAGTAGCCACATCTGACCTCACAAAAGGGAATGTGGACATAGGCGTGAAATGAATCTGGCTCCCTCAAAGTGGCCAGCCTGTTGGATTCAGGCCAGGGATTACCCTCTGGAAGCGCGCCCAACTACTTCTTCTTTTCGCCCTTGCCCTCATCGGAGGAGAGCGCTGCGATGAAGGCCTCTTGAGGAACCTCTACTCGACCAACCATCTTCATGCGCTTTTTACCCTCTTTTTGCTTCTCGAGGAGCTTGCGCTTTCTGGTGATGTCACCGCCGTAACACTTAGCCAAGACATCCTTGCGAATAGCCCTGATGGTTTCACGGGCGATAATCCTTGAACCAACAGCCGCCTGGATAGGCACTTCGAACTGCTGCCTAGGGATTAGCTCGCGCAGCTTTGCGGCAATCTTGGTGCCGTGGGCATAGGCCTTGTCTCTGTGAACGATGGAGCTGAAGGCATCAACCTTTTCACCCTGAAGCAATAGATCTACCTTGACTAGATCGCCTGCGGCATAGCCGTTGTCTTCGTAATCAAGCGAGGCATAACCCTGAGTCTTGCTCTTTAGTTGGTCAAAGAAGTCAAAGACGATCTCGGCAAGCGGGAGGTTGTATCGAAGCTGAACCCGATCCTCACCGAAGTACTGCATATCAATCATCGAACCGCGACGGGTTTGGCAAAGCTCCATGATTGTCCCGACGTAATCCTTTGGAGCGAGAATCGTCGCCTTTACCATTGGCTCGCGGACCTCTTTGATCTTGCCCTCTGGAAACTCCGATGGGTTGGTGACAATGAACTCGCTGTGGTCTTCACGTGTGACCTCGTAAACCACAGACGGTGAAGTCGCAATCAACGAGAGGTTGAACTCTCGCTCGAGACGCTCGGTAATAATTTCAAGGTGTAGCAGTCCCAAGAAGCCACATCGGAATCCAAAGCCCAGCGCTGCAGAGGTCTCTGGCTCGTAAACCAGGGAGGCGTCTGAAAGCCGGAGCTTGTCCAGTGCCTCACGCAGGTTTGGATAGTCACTGCCGTCGATTGGATAAATTCCAGAGAAGACCATCGGTTTGGGATCCGCATAACCCTTCAGTGCGGTTGCCGCTGGTTTGAGCTTTGAAGTAACGGTGTCACCGACCTTGGACTGGCGAACATCCTTCACACCGGTGATTAGATAGCCAACCTCGCCCACACCAAGACCTGCCGAAACCACCGGTTCTGGTGATATGACACCAATCTCCAGCAGTTCGTGATTGGCTTTAGTGCTCATCATGGTGATTTGCTCGCGCGGAGTCAGCTGCCCATCAACCATTCGAACGTAGGTGACCACTCCTCGGTAAGAGTCATAAACCGAGTCAAAAATCATCGCTCTCGCAGGTGCGGCTGGATCACCAACAGGAGCCGGAACTCGCTTGATGATTAGATCCAAAAGCTCGGAAACACCAGCCCCTGTCTTACCGGAGACTCGGAGGCAATCTGCAGGATCTCCTCCAATTAGATTGGCAAGCTCCTCGGCATATTTCTCCGGTTGCGCTGCAGGAAGGTCGATTTTGTTCAAAACTGGAATGATCTCGAGGTCATTCTCCAGAGCCAAATAGAGGTTGGCCAGCGTCTGGGCTTCAATGCCCTGTGCCGCATCAACCAGCAGTACCGCACCCTCACAGGCAGCCAGTGATCTCGAAACCTCGTAGGTGAAGTCGACGTGTCCGGGGGTGTCGATCATGTTCAAGGCATAGGTGGTTCCATCGAGCTCCCATGGCAAACGGACTGCCTGAGATTTGATCGTGATACCGCGCTCACGCTCAATGTCCATTCGGTCTAGGTATTGATCGCGCATTTGGCGGTCGTTCACGATCCCGGTCAGCTGCAACATGCGATCGGCAAGGGTCGACTTGCCGTGATCAATGTGAGCGATGATGCAAAAGTTCCTGATTTGCGCAGGGTTTGTCTGGCTTGGAACCAGCGCCTTCAGGGCCTTCGGTGACAATGCAATACCTCGAAATTGGAATGGGGACCGAGTTATTCTCGCATGGTGCTTGCCCATAAGTGGTCAAACTGATAGAGTTTGGCTTTGTCTTTGGGGTTTACCCAGAAAAAGTTTTTCGCCACAGAAAGTGAAACATGGCAAACATTAAGTCGAACATCAAGCGCATCGGCACCAACCGCAAGGCTGAGGAGCGCAACAAGGCAGTTCGTTCCGAGCTGAAGACTGCCATCCGCGCTGCACGTGAGGCAGTTGCAAGTGGCGACAAGGCTGCAGCTGAGACTGCACTCCGCACCGCAACTCGCAAGCTGGACAAGGCTGTTTCCAAGGGAGTAATCCACAAGAACCAGGCCGCGAACCGCAAGAGCGCTATCGCAACCAAGGTTGCTGCCAAGTAATAAGGTTTACAACTGAAAAGGGCCGGTTCTCCGGCCCTTTTTATTTTGCCTGGCTCATGGCCAAAATCAGTTTTTCAACCGAGTAATCCGGCTCTCTGGAAGCACCCTTCACGTCAGCATCGGTTTGCGCAGCAAGGTCAACTAAACCAATCAGCCCCTGCTCAGAAAATCCGGACAGCTCCTTACGGGCCTTATCTAGCTGCCAAGGAGCCATGCCAATCGCGGCACTTTGACTGCGCGGATCGTTAAAGAGCTTCGCAAGGATTCTGATTCGAGCTACCAGGGCAGCCACCAGAGCGACGTTGTCGACTCCCGTTGCGGAACCATGACGGTAGAGGCGAATGGCCTCGGCGGCATTACCCGCAAGCGCAGCATCTGTGATCTTGAAAGCATTGGTTTCAACCCTGCCCTGGAAAATCTGATTCACGGTTCCAATGTCAATTGATGAGGAACCGGAGGCACAAAGTTGCGAGCACGCTGCAGCGAGCTCTCCCAGGTCAGAACTAAATGCCTGCAGTAGCGCACGAGCGGCATCAGAGCTGATCTTCACCCCTAGTGCAGCGCACTCTTGATTGATGAAGTTGAGCTTGTCGCTATCCCGTTTGATTTCATCGCACACCACGTTCAGCGACCGAGACGAGAGTGTCGACTTGATTTTGCCGGCATGGCCAACCAAATTCGGCAAGCGGATCGCGACAAAACAGTTTTCTACCTGATCATCCAAATATGTTGTCAGGTCCTCCAGCAGCGCTTCATGCGAACCGGTAATCAGAACCAGCCTCGGTTCGTTGAATAGTGATGGCGCAGCGAGGTTGAGAAGATCAGCGGGAGAATACCCACCCTCATCGATCTCATGGATTTCCAGATCCGGATACTGAGCCCGCAGCATTTGCTTCAGTTCGCGAATTGCACGGGTCGCTAGATAGGTTTCGGCCCCCGAAACGATTACTAGACGAGCTGGTTCAACCTGATTCCAAGCAACGGTTTTACCACTCATGACGCTAGCTTACCTGCGGTGCTGATCCTTAGCTCCGAATCAAAGTCCAGGCCAATTGCTCCGTCTAAGTCAGTTCTCAGGTTCATAGCACCTAGCGCCGATGTCAGCTTTAGCGCTGAGTTTGTCGGATGACCGTAGGTGTTTCCTTTGCCAACCGAATACAGTGCTACCTGCGGTCTAAAAGCTGAATATAGCGCGCCTAACTGGTCTGCCGCCCCATGGTGAGCAACCTTCACAACCCGATGCTTTTCGGCATCAACCAGGGGAAGCAAGATTGGCAGCAACTCTCTTTGCGCCGATTCGGGAGCATCAGCCAGTGCAAGTACTTGATAACTAGGACAATCAAATAGTGCGGTGATTGAAGCGTCGTTGCTGGAATTTGCAGATTGGGCATCTTTGGGCCCAAGCACCACAAACCTGCATTCTCCCAAGCTTGCAACACCCCCAGACACCGCCTCACGAACAGATTGACCTCTGCCACTTAGGAATTCCTCCACAATCCCAACCAGAGGCCTGTCGTCCTCATAACCCGAAATCAAAACGTGCCCTAATTCCACCTCGCTGAGTCCAGTAATTCCCCCAACATGATCGGCATCGAAGTGGGTGAGAACTAGGAGATCCACTCGCGTAATTTGAGTGTCCTCAAGACATTTCTTGATAGGTCCTGGCTCCCTGCCAACATCGATAAGAGCCGTTTGGTCGCCATCGCGCACCAAGAGCGCATCACCTTGACCTACGTCACAAGCCATGACCTTCCACTCTTGATTTGCAACTCCAGACCGAACCAGGTCACCAGCCGAGAGGGTCAAAAGCAACACTATGTCGAGAACTAAAAAGGCCGAGGCGGCAGCTCTTGCCTTGCCGCCAAGGCGAATCGCCGCAATTACCCCGACCACAAGACCCCAGATCAACATCTGACCTTCCAGTCCGAAGCTGACGTGGAATCGAGTGACCTCCTGGGAAGACAACCGCTCAGCGACCGAGAGAATCCATTGAGTTCCAAATGTGGCAAACAAGGTTGCCAAGTGTGAAAGGCTTGGGCTCACTGGGGTCAGCAACACTGCGACAATCCCTGCGACAGTGACCGGCGCAACCACAGGCTCTACCAATAGATTCGCAATGATTGCATAAATCGGAAACCCAGGCTGAATCATGAGCACCACTGGCAAAGTGAATATCTGTGCGGCTAGGCCGGCACCCAGGGCAAGCGCGATTGGTCTGGGTACGAATCCAATTCGATCTGCAATCGGACGGGCTCCTAGGAGAAGACCCAGGGTTGCAAGCACACTGAGGGCGAAACCAAGATCAAAAGCGAGCGACTGATCAATGAGCAAGAGCACGGCGACAGCCAATGCCAGGGCGTGAATCGCACTGGTGCCGCGACCTAGCGAGAGTGCGATGAGCACCGCTAGTGCCATGGCCCCAGCTCTAAGCACCGACGACTCTGGGCCAACTAAAAGGACATATCCGAGCATCGCCAAACCAGATAGCAAAAATCTCAGCCAACGTGGAGCCGAAAGTGCGCCGAGTAGAAACCAAATCGCCCCCATGACGATCGCCAAGTTTGCACCACTGACCGCCACGAGGTGAGTGAGAGATACTTCGCGCATCTGCTCTTTGGCTGCCTCTGATAACAGCTCACGCTCACCAATCGCCAATCCTGCAACTAGCGCCTCAGCATCTGTCACGCTCCCAAGCGAACCGAGAAATGCGCTTCGGAGGTAAGAAATCTCACTTACTTCTGGAAATGCAAGGGCAAGAGTGGAATCAGGTTCAGTGACAAATAGCAGGATGCCAAGCCACAGCGCTGTGGCGAATCCAATCACAGGGTCACTAGGTCTTTGATTTTGGCAAACATTTTTTCACCGATGCCGCTTACCTCCCTCAGCTCGCGGACATCCGAAAACGAACCTGCAGACTCCCGATATTCGATGATTCGCGCAGCTAGCGCTGGGCCCACTCCGGGCAAGGTGTCCAAATCCTCGACGCTGGCTCGATTCAGCGACACCAATCCCCCGGTTCCTGAAGCGGATTGAAATTGGTCTTCCGATGCAATGATTACCTGCTCACCGTCGGACAAATTTCGTGCCAGATTTACAGAGGATTGAACCGCGTCTTGCGTGAAACCCCCGGCAACTTCGATGGCATCGGAGACTCGCGCTCCAAGCTGTAGCTCATAGAGCCCCGGTTCGTTCACCTCTCCAACCACGTGCACGAATATGCTGCCCGCAAATTCAATTTCCTCTGAAGGCAAGGTTGCCTCAGGCTTACCAGCCTCGGCCTGTTGGTTCAAAAGCAAGTACAAAACCACAAGCGACCCAAAGCCAGCAATCAACAGCTTCTTTCGGGATTGCGGATCAAGCGCGAGGAACCAACTCTTAAGTCTTTGCATCAAGTCATTTAGCCATGACCCGGATGATAAAAACCTTCTGACTAGAAGACTGTGTTCAACTGACTACTTGGTGGCGATGTTGACAAGCTTGGGCGCGCGCACAATCACTGCTGCAAGCTCTCTATCACCAATCGCTCGCTTCACTAACTCCGAGCCCAGTGCGAGCTCGCGCAGCTCGGCCTCAGAAATCGAAACGCTAACCTCAAACTTGTCACGAAGCTTGCCATCCACCTGGGCAATTGCCACGATCGTGTCCTTGACTAAAAGTGACTCGTCTACGGAGCGAAGTCCCGCGAGTGCGACTGCCGGTTGGTGCCCAAGTAGTCGCCACATGTCCTCAGCGGTGTATGGAGCGAATAGCGATAGTGCCTTTGCGAGCTCTTCCGCCCCTTCCCTCACTGCCGCGTCGGCTGGGCCAACTCCTGAGTCGATGGCCTTGCGCAGAGTGTTAGTAAGTTCCATGACCTTGGCAACGCCAACGTTGAACTTGAATGACTCGATTGACTCCGTGAAATCTTTCAAGAATGAGTGGGTAGCGGCGCGGATGCTTTTATCTCCAGAAGTGACATCGACACCTGGATCTGAGGTAACATCCTGGGCGATACGCCAGGCTCGTGCTAGGAATTTGGAGCTTGCCGCTGGCGATACGTCCGCCCAGTCAATGTCATCCTCCGGTGGCCCAGCAAACGCCATGGTCAAACGGATTGCATCCACACCGTGCTCATCTAGCTGCTCCGATAGCCTGACCAGGTTTCCACGCGACTTACTCATCGCAGAGCCATTCATGAGTACCATGCCCTGGTTCAAAAGCTTGGTGAATGGTTCATCAAAATCAACCATGCCCATGTCGTGCAAAACCTTGGTGAAGAAACGTGCATACAGCAGGTGGAGAATCGCGTGGGTGACACCACCGACATACTGATCAACCGGTGCCCACTTCTTGGCCTCTTCGACATCGAAGGCGAACTCTTCGGAGTTCGGGTTCAGATAGCGCAGGAAGTACCAGCTTGAATCCACAAAGGTGTCCATGGTGTCGCTGTCACGACGAGCAGGACCCGCGCACTTAGGGCATGCGACATTCACCCAATCCGCAGCTGCACCGAGCGGAGAGGTTCCCTTTGGCGAAAGATCCAAACCTTCCGAGCTTGGAAGCTCAACCGGCAATTGCTCTTGCGGAACGGGTACCTCACCACAGCTTGGGCAGTGAATGATTGGAATCGGAGTGCCCCAGTAACGCTGACGTGAGATTAGCCAGTCACGCAACCGGAAGTTCTTGGCAGCCTCTCCGGTGCCGCGCCCGGTGAGTATCTCAATTGCCTTGGCTATTGCTTGGGCTTTGTTGAGTCCATTCAGCTCACCTGAGTTGACCAACACCCCGTCCCCAGAGGTGGCGATGCGGGAGATTTCAGGGTTCTCGTCCTCGGTCTGGACCACCATTCTCACGTCAATACCGAGGGCGTTTGCAAAAGCCATGTCGCGCTCATCGTGGGCCGGAACGCCCATGATGGCTCCGGTGCCATAGTCAGCCAAGACATAGTCAGAGGCATAGATTGGCAGCTTCTCCCCGTTTAGCGGATTGATCGCGTAACGCTCTAGCTTGACTCCGGTCTTTGGACGATCAGTAGCTAAACGCTCGATATCGTTGGACTGCTTGACCTTCTCTAGGTAGCTGACAAACTCCATTCGGACGTGTGCTGGAGAATCAACCACAAGCTCACTTGCCAAATCCGAATCAGCCGCTACAACCATGAAGGTAGCGCCGTAGAGAGTGTCTGGGCGAGTGGTGAAAACCTCAATTTCACGCTTTGAATCAGCGATCGCAAAGCGAACGTTGGCTCCGACGGATCTGTTGATCCAGTTGCGCTGCATGGTTAGGACCTTGGATGGCCAGTTGCCCTCCAGTTTGTCTAGGTCATCTAATAGTCGGTCGGCGTAATCGGTGACCTTGAAGTACCACTGAGTGAGAGCTTTCTTAGTTACCTGAGAGTCACATCGCTCACACAGCCCCTGCACAACCTGCTCGTTAGCCAATACCGTTTGGCATGATGGGCACCAGTTCACGTTGGAGTTCTTGCGATAGGCAAGGCCACGCTTGTAAAACTCAAGGAAGAGCCACTGGTTCCAGCGATAGTAAATCGGGTCGCAGGTCTGCAAAACTCTGGTCCAGTCAAAACTGCAGGCATAGCGACGCATCGATGCCTTTTGCTGAGAAATGTTCTCGTAGGTCCAGCCGCGAGGGTCAAGACCACGTTTTATAGCTGCGTTCTCCGCAGGCAAACCGAAGGCATCCCAACCAATTGGGTGCAAAACGTTGTAACCCTTTTGTATCCAATAGCGCGAGATAACATCGCCGAGAGCATAGGCCTCTGCGTGACCCATGTGCAGATCGCCTGATGGGTAAGGGAACATGTCGAGCACATACTTGCGCGGTCTTGGATCATCCGGCTTGGAGGAGTCGAATGGTTGCAGCTGGTCCCAGACCGGCAGCCATCGCTCTTGAATGGCGGAGAAACTGTACTCTTCGTGCAAGCTAAACACCCTTAGATTTCAACCTGTAAAGGTTACCAATCCACGCTCGCAGATAGTGCGCTAACCAAAGCATTGGCTTTGAGCTGAATCTCGCGATGTTCTGCCTGTGGCACCGAGTCAGAAGTTATGCCACCACCGATACCGATGCTCACTTCACCCGAATCAAAGATTGCGGTTCTGATCACCATGCCCAAGTCCATACTGCCGTCCTTACCGATCCAGCCAATGCCACCCGAGTAGTCGCCTCTGGGCGAGCTTTCGAGTTCACTAATGATCTCCATAGCCCTAAGTTTTGGAGCTCCGGTCATTGAGCCGCCTGGGAAAAGCGCTCTCAGGGCATCGAATCCAGTTAGCCCCTCACGCAGTTCACCTGAGACATCGGATACCAACTGGTGCACCGTTGAGTAGGTCCTGATAGCTAAGAGAGACTCGACAGTTACCGAACTTGGTTCACAAACCGATGCAATGTCGTTGCGAATCAAATCGACAATCATCAGGTTCTCGGCTCGCTCTTTTGGATCAGCTGCCAGCTCAGAAATCAAAGCCAGGTCTTCCGCTTCATCAAGGCCGCGCCTTCTGGTTCCTTTAATCGGGGAGCTAAGAACTCTGGTGCCGTGAACCTCAATCAACCGCTCAGGGGAAATCGAGACGTAGCTCTTCCCGTTGACCCTCAGAAATGCGGCATATGGCGCGGAGTGCTGCTTGCGCAGTCGTAGGAAATAACTCAGTGGATCCCCGGAGTAAACACCTCGAAGCCTGGTGGTTAGACAAAGCTGATACACATCGCCTTTTGAAATGAATTCCTGGGCCTGAGTGATTTTTTCCAGGTACTCGGTTTGGGGGTCATCGGCGCTGAGACGCGGAGCGGTAGCAGCTGGGAAGTCAAGTTCATAGCTTGCAGAGTTTCCCCCGACCAATGCCAGGCGAAGTAGCGCAGCGTGATACCAAGCATCGAATTCCTCTGTAGAGCAATCCCCAACAAAATGCAGCATCTTGGTTGAATGTTCGTAAACGATGGCGCGGTCGACTCTGAGAAAGTGACCGCTGAGCTGATTTTGCAGATAGCTCAGCACACCAACCAGGTATGGCCGAAACGGAATTGCCGGTTGAGCGTCATACTCACCTAAATACTCGGCGTTCGAAACCGGGACCCCGGCACCAATGACCGAAAAGCCACTGGTTGGATGATGGGATCGATCTAGCCAAAAGACATTGTCTGAGTTACCAAAAAAGGAAACAAAGACATCAGGAAGTGAGCTCCAGCCACGCAGCGAACTTACTAACAGTGGCATTTGCACCCCTTCCAGTTCCGTAGTCTAGATGTGATGAGCGTTAACGGAGATTTCTACCGATTCGATTCCGATCGGTTTGTGAAAGTTGATTACGCCATTGCCGAGCAGCTCACCGTTGCCGATAGTTTTCTGGTGGAAAACGGTTCGGTTAGAGCGATTCAAAAGCACTTTGAGCGCTTCCGATCCAGTATTAAAAGCCCAGCCGGCATTGATTTTGATGCCTTCGCCAAGGCCGTCACAGAATTAGTTCCTCGCGAGGGTGCTTGGTTCCCCAGACTTGAATACCGCGAGTTTCAATCTATTGGTGAGCAGTTCTTCCTCAGGCTCAGAGAAGCTCCGGAGCGAACCGAGACACTTACTCTTTGGAGCCTAGACGAGCCAGATCCGAGAGTCTCCCCAAGTATCAAAGGTCCCGATCTTTCGCTTTGCCAAAAGCTTCGCCGCAAAGCAAATCTTCACGGCGCAGATGAGGCTGTAATCCTGAGCCCCGAAGGCTTCGTGGCCGATGGTGCACTCAGCGCAATTATGTGGTGGGAGGACGAAGTACTGTGTGCCCCCGACGACTCAACCAATTGGCTACCGAGTATCACCAGAGAGCTGGTGTTGGAGATTGCTCAACAGGCCGGCTTCAGGGTCAAACTAAAGACTGCTCGCCCAGAAGATCTGGCCGGCTGTGAGGTTTGGTCGCTGAGTGGACTCCAGGGGATCAGGGCGGCTACCGCCTGGCAGGGTGTGCCAATTTCTCAACCTAAGCGTCACCAGAGCTTTAGAAAGCGCCTGTCACTAATTGCCGAAAAGCTTTAGACCCACTGGGTTTCCGTTTGGTGTTTTGCAATTTGAATAGTTGTATGTAGTCATGTGTGGCCGATACGTCATTGCCAAAGAGCGCGACGAACTTAGCGATTTTTACCAGGCAAGCTTCCCGCTTGATTTTGAGACTGTCAGCTACAACATCGCCCCCACCAATCTCGTGCCAATTGTGGTGGAGCGAGAGATTGACTCGGTCCCGACCAGAGAGATTCACCCAGCCAGGTTTGGCTTGATTCCAGCTTGGTCCAAGGAGGTTGGCAGCACTCCACTTTTCAACGCCAGAATCGAGACCGTTTTAGAAAAGCCAAGCTTCAAAGACTCCGCCTTGAAAAAACGTTGTGTCATCCCAGCCTCGGGCTACTTCGAGTGGGACAAGGACAAGAACCCACTGTTTGTTCATGCCGAACCCTTTATTTCCTTTGCTGGGATCTATTCATTCTGGCGAGACCCCGCTAAGGCTGCGACCGACCCAACCCGCTGGGTTCTCAGCTGTTCAATCCTTACCAAGACCGCCTCGCCAGCACTGAGTGAGATTCACGATCGATCTCCGGTTTTCTTATCTGAAGACGGCATCGAAGCCTGGATATCTCCCGACTATGAAACGACCGACGAACTCCTTTCAGCGCTCGGCCAGGAATCTGATTTGGTTGCCGAGGAACTTAGTTACCACACGGTGTCAAAAGAGGTCGGAAACGTTAGAAATAACCATCCGGGATTGATCTCCGAAATCGCATTTTGAAAATGTCGGTGGCTCGCCATAAACTCTGATTATTCGAACATTTGTTCGAATAATTGAAGGGCTTGGGGCTATGCAAACAGAAACACTCGCTGGGGTTTTACTTGATTCCGATGGCGCTCCCCTGTCCTTTCAATATCGATCCAAGAGCTACCTGGTCTGCTCAAAACCAGTTCGCTGGTATTCCAGGAAGCTGTGGTGGGAATTTGCCGGCTCTGCCGCAAAAGGTAATGGTCAGGCAATCCTGGAAGTTGAGATGTGGCGACTGTGGGCAGCCGATGGCGAAAATCGCATGTTCTTTGAGCTCAGACACCAGATTCCAGAAGATGCCTGGGAAATAACCGAGGTTTCATAGCGTGTTCACGCACCTAAATGTCAGCTCGGCATATTCGGCGCACTACGGAGTAACTCAGCCCACGCAGCTTGCAAAGGCCGCCAAGGCTATGGGTTTTGATGCACTCGCGGTAACTGATCGAGACGGTCTTTACGGAGCTGTAAAACACATCGGAAACTGCATCAAAGAGGGCTTGGCACCGATTGTTGGCGTGAGTCTCGAGATAGCAGAGCTGGGTCGGGTAAAAATCCTGGCAACCGGTAATAACCAAGGTGCCGGCTGGAGTGCACTTTGCAGGCTGGTATCTGCTGCCCATCAAAAGCCAAAACGTGCCGGGGTCTCACTGAGCCTTGAGCAGCTGGCTGAGCTTTCAAAACACTGCGTTGTTTTAGTTGGCCACGATTCAACCCTCGCCCAGAGGATACTCAGCGATAAATCTCAAGCATCAGAGTTGCTTGAAAAACTATTGGGCACCCTAGATCCAAGGCGCTTAGTTATTGAGGTGGTGAATCAGCTCACTGAACCCGGTGACCTATATTCAACCGAGCACGCTAGGGCAATGCTGCAGCTTGCACTTGGGTTCAAGCTCAGAGCCGTGCTGACCAATGCAGTTCGATACCTAGAACCAGACGATTGCGTAACAGCGGATGTTCTGGATTCTGCTCGCGAGCTTGAACCCTTGGGGATTTTCACGTTGCAGCCGAATGCTCAGGCTTGGCTCAAACCTCAAACTCAGATGGTTGCGCTAGCACTAGAAACCACCGAGGATCCGCGTCTTGCAAAGTGGTTATTGAATAACACTCGCGAAGTTGCCGAAAGTTGCTTTTTAGACCCAGTGAAAGACTGCGGTTGGGGTGAACCCAAAACCCCCGAACAAAGCGCGTTGGGCATATCGGGAAATCCCTTTGAAGTGCTGTGGCAAAAGAGTCACTCCGCTATCCCCTGGCGCTATCCAAACGCCAAGGCAGCTGAACTGGCAACCATTCAGCATCGACTCTCTAAAGAGCTAATAGCCATCAATCAGCTCGGTTTCTCGACTTACTTTCTGACCGTTGCCGATGTCGCACAGATGATCCGCGATATGCGAATTCGAATTGCCGCCAGAGGCTCTGGCGCAGGTTCGCTGGTGAACTACCTGCTGGGAATTTCGGGAGTTGATCCGATATCCGAAGGTTTACTGTTCGAGCGTTTTTTATCCACCGAACGCAGCACATTGCCCGATATCGATATCGATGTTGAATCCGCTCGCAGGCACGATATTTACCGCGCCATATTTCGTCGCTACGGCGGCAATCGAGTAACTCTGCTGTCGATGCAGTCCAGCTACCGAGGTCGCGGAGCGCTACGTGATTCCGGCATGGCACTCGGGCTTGCGGATGAAGACATAGATCAAATTGCCAAAAGCATGTGGCGATTCTCGGCCAGAAATTTCAGAACCGAAATGGGTCAAAAACCCGAGTTGAGTGACTTTTCCGCACGAGCCAGTCACGATCGGAAGCTAAACCTACTGGTTGATATCACTCAACGACTTGATCGACTGCCGAGGTTCATATCGATGCACCCGTGTGGGGTAATTCTTGGTAACTCAAAACTTCTAGATCTAACCCCTACAGAACCAAGCGGCCTGGGTTTACCCATGAGTCAGTTCGATAAAGATGACATGGATCCTATGGGCTTTCTAAAACTCGACGTACTCGGAGTCAGAATGCAAAGCTCGATGGCCTACACGGTCGCTGAGATATCTAGAGTCAGAGGTAAAGAGTTTGATTTAGATGCAGTACCAAAAGATGACCCCGAGGTCTACAAACTGATTCGAACCACCAACACTTTGGGTATCTTCCAAATTGAAAGTCCAGGTCAACGCGAGCTAACCGGTAAACATCAACCCACCAAATTCAATGATCTAACCCTGCAGATATCACTATTTAGGCCTGGTCCAATGAAGGGAAACATGATTTCCCCATACCTTGATGGCAGGCACGGCTTTATTGAGCCGGACTACATCCATAAAGACCTCAGGCCAATTCTCGAAGAGAGCTACGGGGTAGTTGTTTTTCATGAGCAACTGATGCGCATCATGCAAACCATGACCGGCTGCACCCTGGCACGTGCAGATGAACTGCGCAGAGGATTAGCAAAGCCCGATAAGCAAAAAAGGACTGAAGAGTTCTTCAGGGCTTCGGCAAAAGCCCGCGGCTACAGCACTCAGGTAATCGACCGAGTTTGGTCGATCATTGAGGGCTTTGGCTCATTTGGTTTTTGCAAAGCTCACGGAGCTGCATTTGCAGTCCCCACCTACCAGTCCGCTTATCTAAAGACCCACTTCCCCACCGAGTTCATAGCTGGGTTACTAACCCATGATCCGGGCATGTATCCAAAACGCTTGATTGTGACTGAGGCAAGAAGGCTCGGTGTTGAACTACTGCCAATAGACGTCAATGTCTCCACGAAGCAATACCGAGTTGAGCAAACTAAAAATGGTCTTGCGGTTCGAATGGCGATTACTGAAATCGCGGGCATGTCAGAGGCAGAGAAGGATCGAGTTGTTGCCGAGCAACCCTTTAGTGATCTTGCTGATTTTTACATTCGAGCAAGGCCATCAAGGCGCACCATCGAAAGACTGGCATTGATTGGAGCACTTGACTCGCTTGCGAAGATTGAAAGGTCCCAATCAATCGACCGTCGCGGTGATCTATTGATGGCGGTCAGGCAATTGAGCGCTAGGCCGGCACCAAAACAAGACCCCAATCAACTTGGTTTTGACTTCAAAAACATTCAAGTACTCCCCACTGGTAATCAGGGAATCACTCAAGCCCAACAGATCAACAATGAGCTTGCAATAACAGGGCTAGACCTCTCGCGGCATCAGCTTGACCAGTTCCAAGAGATGCTTGATCAAATGGGAGTTGTTAGGGCTGCCGAGTTAGTTGGACTAAGAGGCAATACCGATGTATTGGTTGCTGGCGTCAGAGTGGCAACCCAAACCCCTCCGATGCGCTCTGGGAAAAGAGTTGTCTTCATCAGCTTGGATGATGGGACCGGTTGTGCCGATGCCACCTTTTTCGATGAGGCGCAACGACGCTGCGCGGGACTGCTGTTTCAAAATCGATTGCTCCTGATATCAGGAAAGACCCGCCGCACCGGAGTGCGGGGGGTCTCAATCCTGGCCGAAAACGCCTGGGATCTCAGGCAGCTTTGGCAGCAGTATTCATCTAAAGCGAGTTAGTCCTGCGAGTTGAAGATAGCAAGCAGACGAATGATCTCCACGTAGAGCCAGATCAGCGAGGCGGTCAGACCGAACGCTGCACGCCACTCCATCTCCTTAGGCCAGCGGTTTGCAGCACCCTCACGAATCGCCTCAAAGTCGAGGTTTAGGGTGAAGGCGGCTAGGCCAACACCAACAAGTGCAATTAGCCAACCGAATGATGAGGAGTAAGCGCTCATGCCGGCAAACACTGCGAAGCCGAGGTTTACCAGTGCGAAAACTGAGTAACCAATCAGCGCAAACATCATGATTCTGGTAAAGCGAGCATCAACCTTTACCCAACCCATGCGGTAGGCGGCAAACATGGCACCCGCGGTTGCAAGCGTGGAAACCACTGCAGTCTGTGCAATCCCTGGGTACATACCCTCAAGCACACCGCTTAGAGCTCCAACGAACACACCCTGAACTAGGGCGTAGGCGTAGTAGAGACCCGGGATGACCTTCTTCGAGAAGGTTGCCCAAAGTCCAAGACCAAGACCAACCAGCATTGCTGGGAACATCAGGCCAAACGCACCAGTGAACCAGGTAGCACCCGCACCGAGGACGACCAAAGCGAAGAGCCCGAGCACCTTGGAGGCTGTGCCCTCGATTGTCATTGGTGCAGCGGTGATGTTCTGAAACTCAGAGTCGACCTGCTGCTGGTTCAATGAGTCAATGCCTGACTGCAGAGATTGGTTGAAAACCGGGTTGTGGGAGATTGCCACTTGCGTCCTTTCGATTAGAACTTTTGGCGAGTCTAAACCAGCTCGCTGGAAATTTCCTTCAAGTGTGCTGGGGATATCTGATGTCCTCCCGGGTGCCGCAACCATCTGACGCTCGCCCCATTTTTGCCTAGCCAGGAAACCCAATCTTCACTTACAGAAACCGGCGCGTAGGGATCAAGATCACCATTCGCGAGCCAGACTCGTTTGTTAGTCAAATCGACCGACTCAGGGTCTCGATAAGGTCTCGTTGAACCAAACAGCACTGCCCCGGAGAGTAGTTCAGGGTGCCTTAGCATCAGCGCAGCCGCGGTGTTTGCACCATTACTAAAACCGGCCGCCACCACTTCCATACCAACTAGCTGGTAGTGCTCTATAGCAACCGCCAAGAAGTCAGACAACTCCGAGACTGCCTCGTCAATTGAGGCCTCATTGAAGCTGCCATCTTGATAGCGCTCGAAGAAACGGTTCATTCCAGCTTCTATGTACATACCGCGCGGGGAGAGAAGGTGAGCATCAGGATCGAGTGCTTTGCCCAAACGGAGCAAGTCATGCTCATCCCCGCCGGTCCCATGCAGCAGCAGAAGCACTCTGCTTGAGGTGCCAGGTTGGTAAACGTGTGGTCTAGTTAGATCGCGATTTGACATCTAGTCCAGCCTAATCGGGGGAAGTGAGGCTTCAATTTGCTCGCGGTTTGGCTCAAGCCATGGTGGCAGCTTCAACTTGCGACCAAGCTCCAAAAGTGGCTCATCAATCGCAAAACCTGGATCGTCGGTGGCAATCTCAAATAGCACTCCACCTGGCTCGCGGAAGTAAATGCTCTTGAAATACTGTCGATCAAGAATCTGAGTTACCTGCACGCCTCGGCTTAGAAGCTCCTGTTGCCACAACTCCATGGTTGGAAGATCTGGGGCACTAAACGCCACGTGGTGAACAGTGCCGCCAGCTTGAAGACCGCGATCCTGGACACCACCCAGCACCTCAACACGTGCTCCGGATGCACCCTCACCCATTGAAAAGTTAGCTCTGCCAGATGACTCAGATGCCAGCGCCATGCCCAGCAGATTCTCAAGCATTCCAGCAGTTGGCTCAACCTGGCGCTGTGACAGCTCAACTGCGTGCAGACCCCTCACCGCGAACTCGGCTGGAATCGCTCCAACTCCATCCCAACCAGAACGCTTATCGTCCTTGACTCCAACCAGCTGCAAGCGCATGCCGTCGAAGTCCCTGAGCTCGATTACCTCGTTAGCGGAGGAATCCTTGGACCAAGACCACTCGATGCCGAGTGACTGCAGGTGCTTGGACCAGAAGGCCATCGACTCCTGCGGAACAGAGAATGAGGTTGCGGTTGTAAGACCGGCACCATGTTTTCCCTTCGCTACGCCAGGCCATGGAAAGAAGGTAAGGATCGATGTAGGTGACCCCTGCTCATCACCGTAATACAGGTGCCAAACATTGGGAGCGTCAAAGTTCACGGTCTGCTTCACAAGGCGAAGTCCGAGTACCTTCGTGTAAAAGTCAACGTTTCGCTGTGGGTCGGATGCAATTGCAGTCACGTGGTGAATGCCGGCTGGATTGATAGTCATCTCTTCTCCTTCGCTTAAGTAAAGACCCCTTGACAAAAATCTATTCCCTAAAGTGTTGATGTGCGCATTTCGGTTCGAGTAAAGCCCGGTTCTAGGTCCGGCGATCGAGTCGTGGAGAACCACCCCTACCTGGATGTTTTCTTGAAAGAGAAGCCGGTTGATGGAAAGGCGAACGAGGCGCTACTTCGGGTACTAAGGCAGCACTTCAACACCCCGACTGATGGCGTGAGGATATTGAGTGGTTTTGGTTCGAGGATAAAAATCGTCGAAATTGGTGGACCTGAGGGGACTTGAACCCCTGACCCCCTGCATGCCATGCAGGTGCGCTACCAGCTGCGCCACAGGCCCAAAGACCTCATAATCTTACACAGTTAATTGCTTAGCGGAACAACTGGGCAATCCCGCCACAGTCTCTCCAGTGAGTAATACTCGCGCTCTTGCTCGTTCATCACGTGAACTACCAGGTCACCAAAATCAAGCAAGATCCAACGAGCAGCTGCTAAACCCTCGCGATACTTGGCCTTGACGCCCATCTCATGCAACTTTTCCTCGATCGCATCTGAAATCGCAGCTGCTTGACGCTCATTCTTTGCAGAGACGATCAAAAAGACATCGGCCAGAGCGAAAGGCTCACTCACATCAAGCGCTACCGGGTTTTCAGCCAACTTCTCTTCAGCGGCAGCGGCTGCGGCCTGGGTGATTTCGATCGAGTATTGAGAAGCAGTCAATTAGTTCCCCAGTGCAGAGATGATGGTGATGGCGGCGTAAATGGTGACAATTACCAAGACTCCTCCGAGTCCGGCAAGGGCCCATGGTTGCCACCAGCCCTTTTTCAAAACGGCGTCCGGAACAACCCCGAGCGATGCTCGCTGGTTTATGACTTCGATTGCACTGATGGGCTCAACGATGGAGATAACTCCGGTGACGGCATCCATAGTGTCAATTTGATCTAATTCAATTCCATCCAGGCCCGCGGTGTTGGCACCCGTGATTGGTTCCGCAATGATCTCGATTGAGCCAGAGGAAGAGGTGGAGATTTCTCCAGTCTCCAGCGGAATCGCAATGGCCTCGGGAGCAATGTCCAAGATGATCGACTGAGTACTTGGTTCGGCCAAGAGGTTTGAGCCCGTGAAGTCAGCGACTGGTTCCTCAATTGAATGATCAGGTTCTAGAACCGGCATCTCAACATCCGGAATCACCACGGTAGGTGCTGGATTCGGCGCTTCAGGCTCGACCGGCAGGGCAACTGGGCTCTGACCCTGCTCCTCCAGAAGTCTTCGCTCACGCCTGGAAAGAAGTGGCGGTGGGGCCTGAATAGGTTGAGATAGTTCTGCTGGAGGCTGCGGCATTTGGACTATCACAGGAGCCTCAATCACCTCTGGTTCAATTTGAACCTCAGGCATAGGTGCATCAACAAGCCCAGCCTCTTCAGTGATCGGAGATTCCACCACTGACTCGGCGGCCGGAATTAGCCCGGCGCGCTCGGCCTCACGGCGCTCACGGCGCGTCATGAACTGAGTCACTGCGCCTCCTTGTAAAGCCCATGCTTACCGATGTATTGAACTACTCCGTCTGGAACCAAGTACCAGATCGGCTTTGTCTGCGGAACTCTATCGCGAATGTCACTCGAGGAGATTGCCAGAGCGGGGATTTCTAAAACCGAGATTGAACCTGCAGGGGCCTGCGGGAGCTCTAAGCGATGACCCGGCCTGGTTACCGCAACAAAGTGAGCTAGTGACCAAACTCGGTCAATCTCTTTCCAGTTCAGAATCTGAAGAACAGCATCAGCTCCGGAAATAAAGAAGAGTTCCGCATCTGGATACTCGTTCTTCAAATCGGTAAGGGTATCAACCGTGTAGGTAACTCCTGGTCGGTCAATATCGACACGGGATACACGGAATCTTGGGTTAGCCGCAGTGGCAATCACGCTCATCAAGTATCGATGCTCTGCCGCGGTAACGGTCTTTTTGTGCCAGGGCTGCCCGGTCGGAACGAACACCACTTCGTCAAGTTCGAAGGCCGCAGCTACTTCACTTGCGGCTACCAAGTGGCCATTGTGAATTGGGTCAAAGGTTCCACCCATGACGCCAATTCTTGGCCTACGAATAGTCATTGGCTATTTAGTGGTGAGCGGAGTTGCTTGCCTTGTGGGAGTGACGGTTGGCAACGTTGCGGTAGGACCAGGTGATAAAACCCAATACTAGGAAGGCACCCATTGCGATGACGCCATACATGATTGGCTCCATCGGAATCTCAGTGTGGCGAATGATTGCCTCGCCGGAGGTTAGAAATGAAAACATGAGAACTCCTCGTAATCTCTCAATAGTCTAGCTACGGACCTGGCCATCGCCGCGAACCAACCACTTAGTGCTGGTCAACACCTCAAGCCCCATGGGTCCCCGAGCATGCAGTTTCTGGGTTGAGATACCCACCTCAGCGCCAAATCCAAACTCTCCACCGTCGGTGAAGCGAGTGGAAGAATTCACCATCACGACCGCGGCATCAACCTCACTCAAGAATCGCTCAGCGGAACCAATGTCCTCTGTCAAGATCGACTCAGTGTGTTTGGTTGAGTACTTGGCAATGTGATCGAGCGCCTGATCCAGGCCATCTACCACGCGTACCGCAAGCTCCAAAGCCAGGTACTCGGTCTTCCAATCTTCCTCGGTAGCCAAAACCGAGCCTGGCATCAAAACCTGAGCTTCGGAATCCGCGTGGACCGCAACTTTCCCGACCGCAAGGCCCTCCGAAAGCTTTGGCAAAAGCTCACTGGCAACATTGCGGTGAACCAGCAGAGTTTCAAGAGAGTTACAAACCGAAGGACGCTGGATTTTCGAGTTCAGAATTATCGGAACGGCCTTTTCAAGATCAGCAGACTCATCCACATAGATGTGAACCACGCCATCACCGGTCTCGATAACGGGAACCTTGGACTCCTGAACCACTGTCTGGATCAGATTCGCACTACCGCGCGGAATCAAGACATCGACCAAACCTCGTGCTGTCATGATTGCCTTAGCTCCATCGCGACCGAAGGCATCAACTGTCTGAATCGCATCTGGGCTGAAACCGTGCTGCTCAAGAGCAGATTTCACAAGCCCAATCAAAACCCTGTTGGTGTTCTCCGCAGCGCTGCCGCCTCGCAAAACCAGTGCGTTACCGGACTTGATAGCAAGTGCTGAAATGTCGATGGTCACATTAGGTCTGGCTTCGTAAATCATGCCAATGACACCGAAAGGAACACGCACCTGCGAGATTTTGAGGCCATTGGCCAAAGTCTTGCCGCTTACTACTCCCCCAACCGGGTCCGGCAAAGCGATGATATCGAGAACAGCTCTGCCCAAAGCGGCAATGCGCTCTTGCGTGAGTCTGAGTCGATCCTGCAGACCCACAGCCATGCCGTTTTGAACGCCATTTGCAAGATCGGTGGCATTTGCGTCAATGATTTCGTTCGCATTTGCTTCCAAAAGGTTTGCCAGCGTTGCCAGCACAGCGTTTTTCTGAGACGTGCTGGCTCGATTAAGGAGACCAGAGGCATTCTTGGCAGATTGAATTAGCTCTACAGCTGACATAAGAGAATCCTAGGCTTTTGGCTCAAACCAGGTGTGGGTGTGAGGTGTGACATCCAGGTCTACTGCGTTCTTAGTTGCAGTCAAAATAACTCCAGTGCCCGACGCGGTTGCCAGCCTGGCTGCCGCTACCTTGGTGAGGGCACCTCCGGTTCCATAACCCGTTGAGGATCCTTCGATCTCAACCCCATCCAGACTGCCCTCGAATGGGACCACTGCAATCGGCTCGGCCCCTGGCTGTGTTGGTGGCTTGGTGTAAAGCGCCTCGATATCGCTGAACAAAATTAGAAGATCTGCATGGACCAGCGCTGCAACCTGGGCAGCTAGCTGGTCATTGTCACCAAAGCGAATTTCCTGGGTAGCCACAGAGTCGTTCTCGTTGATAATCGGTAACACGTCGAGCTCAATCAAGCGCTCTAGGGCACCAAGAGCATTGGCCGCAGAGGTTGAATCACTCAGGTTGTCAACGGTCAGAAGAACCTGACCGGGTAACTTGCCGTAGCGCGACAAAGATGCTTCATAACGTGACATCAGCCTTGCCTGGCCAATGCTGGCAAGCGCCTGCGATGTTGCAAGATCCTCTGGTTTAGCGCTCAGACCAACGATTGGGGATGCCGTGGCAATTGCTCCGGAGCTTACGAGGATTACCTCTTTATCCCGCATCAACCTCACGGCCAGATCGACAATTAAATCCAGTTGCGACTCATTCTCACCCGTGATCGAGGAGGATCCGACCTTGATTACAACGCGCTTTGAGCTGGCGATTCTAGAGACGTTACTCAATCTCATCCTCCACGAACACGCTCGACTCTCGCACCGCCTCACGCTCGGCACGACCACGCGCTCGAGCGTCCATCATGTCGTAGTACTCCTGGCGGCGTTGCTGGTTGGTGCGTCGCGCACTACCATCTAGCGGATCTGCATCGGCTAGCTCAGCCACAGATGAAACGAGCGGATCCCAATCGAAGACCACTCCATCGCCCTCTCCGATAATGACGGTTGATCCTCGTCGAGCACCGGATTTGTACAGGGCGTCTTCAACACCTAGTTTCTGCAGGCGCTCGGAGAGATAGCTAACCGCGTCAGCGTTACCAAACATGGTCTGAGCCACCCACCGCTCAGGCTTTGCTCCGATTATGCGGAATACCGGTTCACCACCGATTTCCTCTGGCCTGATCACAAAACCAGAATCCTTCTGCTTTTGCGGCAGCAGTGAGAAGCGCTTTTGACCGGCAGGAACCTGCGTCTTGCGCTCCTCAGTAACCAGCTTGGCCAGCGCGAAATTCAGCTCTCGGAGGCCCTCGGTCGTTGCAGAGCTGACTAGGAAAACTGGGTAACCCAGTGCCTCAAAGTCTGCCTTGACGAACTCTGCAAGTTCTTTAGCATCTGGCACATCGACCTTGTTCAGCGCAACCAATTGCGGACGCTCGTGTAATGGAGTCTGACCTGCCGGAACCTCATAGGCCTCGAGCTCCCCCAAAATAACCTTGAGATCGGAAACAGGGTCTCTGCCTGGCTCCAAGGTTGCGCAGTCGATAACGTGAAGCAGCGCGCTACAGCGCTCAACGTGACGAAGGAACTCGAGACCAAGCCCCTTACCCTGGCTCGCCCCTTCGATAAGTCCAGGAACATCGGCGATGGTATAGCGCATCTGTCCAGCCTGAACCACGCCCAGATTCGGGTGCAGAGTGGTAAATGGATAATCGGCAATCTTTGGTCTTGCCGCACTCATGGCCGCAATCAATGATGACTTGCCGGCAGATGGGAAGCCAACCAGAGCCACATCGGCAACGGTCTTTAGCTCAAGGGTGACATCCCCAGACCAACCAGGGACACCCAAGAGGTGGAAGGCGGGAGCGATTCGCTTGCGGGAAGCCAGTGCCGCGTTTCCAAGCCCCCCAGAGCCACCTTCTGCTACCAGCAGCTCCATGCCTGATTCAGCGAGGTCGGCCAAGACATTGCCACGCTGGTCCTTGACGACCGTTCCAATCGGCACTGGAAGGTAGAGGTCTTCTCCGCGAGCGCCATTGCGGTAGTCACCGGCGCCACTACCGCCGGACTCTGCACTGCGGTGAGGGCGGTGGTGATAATCAAGCAGGGTTGTCACATTGGGGTCAGTGACTAGATAGATCGAGCCACCGTCTCCACCGTCCGCCCCATCAGGACCGGCTAGCGGCTTATATTTTTCGCGACGGATTGACGTGCAGCCATCGCCACCGTTACCGGCCTTCAGGTGAAGTGTCACCTGATCGACGAATGTAACCACAACTATCTCCTAAACAGAAAGAGGCGGACCAAAGGCCCGCCTCCATCAAAATCTTTAGTTACTGAGTAACTACGTTTACGACCTTGCGACCGGCCTTGGCACCAAACTCAACAGAGCCTGCTGCTAGAGCGAACAAGGTGTCGTCCTTGCCACGACCTACGTTCACACCTGGGTGGAAGTGGGTGCCGCGCTGACGAACCAGGATTTCACCTGCGTTGACTAGCTGGCCGTCGTGGCGCTTTACGCCTAGACGCTGAGCGTTTGAGTCGCGACCGTTGCGAGTGGAGCTAACTCCCTTTTTGGATGCCATTTCTACCTGCCTACTTGATCTCGGTGACCTGGACGCGGGTTAGGTCCTGGCGGTGGCCCTGACGCTTCTTGTAACCGGTCTTGTTCTTGTACTTCTGGATGATGATCTTTGGACCACGGGTCTGGTCTAGAACCTCTGCAACAACCTTTACCTTGGCTAGAGCCTTGGAGTCGGTGGTGACCTTGTCGCCGTCTACTAGCAGCAGTGCTGGCAACTCAATGGTGCCGGAGGTAGCTGCGATACGGTTCATGGTCACGATGGTTCCAACAGAAACCTTCTCCTGGCGACCACCAGCGCGAACAATTGCGTAAACCACGTGAAAACCTATCTTTTCTTTGGATTGAGCCCGATGGGAGAAACCCTTGGGCAACAGCGCCCTAGTTTAGTAAAAACCAGGAACCAGGTCAACCACCCTGCAGATTATTCTGCCGAGTCGGTTTGCGAGTTCGTTGCCTTTGCGCTAACCCGACGCCTTCTTGGCTTTGCCTTGACCTCAGGTTCTGGCAAAGACTCAAGTACGAGATTGAGAAGCTCGGTCTTGCCCTCCGGTTCAGAAGGCTTGACTTCCTCCTCTGCTAGCGGGGCATGAGCGATCTTGTTCACTACGTTCTTGAGAACATCAGCTTGCTCTGGAGTTACAACCTTCTTGACAACCTCAGGCTTGTCCTTTTTCTTCTTGGACTGCTTCTGAGACTTGCTCTCCTCCGGCATTCTAAATCTAGGCTCATCATGAACCACAAGCCCTCGACCGCCACAGCACTCACAGGTCTCACCGAAGGTCTCCAAAAGACCAACACCGATCTTCTTGCGTGTCATCTGAACTAGACCCAGCGAGGTGATCTCACTGACCTGGTTCTTGGTGCGGTCACGGGATAGACACTCAAGCAATCTTCGACGAACCATTTCCTGATTCGATTCTTGAATCATGTCAATGAAATCGACCACGATGATGCCACCGATGTCGCGAAGTCGAAGCTGACGGACCAGCTCCTCCGCCGCTTCTAGGTTGTTCTTGGTTACGGTTTCCTCAAGGTTTCCGCCAGATCCAATGAACTTTCCGGTGTTCACATCAACTACGGTCATGGCCTCGGTGCGATCGATCACGAGCGAGCCACCCGAAGGCAGGTAAACCTTGCGCTCTAGCGCCTTGGCAATCTGATCACCGAGTCGGTAGTGGTCAAAAATGTCATCACTGAGGGTGTACTGCGAGAGTCTTTCGACCAGATCCGGAGCTACAGCCTCCAGGTAATCCTTGATGGTGGCCATCGCGGACTCGCCAGAGACAACCAAAGACTGGAAGTCCTCGTTGAATACATCGCGAATGATCTTCACCAAAAGATCTGGCTCGGAGTGCAAAAGCTGAGGCGCCTTACCCTTAGCCTTCTCGGTAATTTGCTCCCACTGAGCCTTGAGGCGCTCAACATCGTGGATCAGCTGCTCCTCGGTAGCGCCCTCGGCAGCGGTTCTAACAATTACTCCAGCATCCTCAGGCAAAGCAGTCTTGAGTATCTGCTTCAGGCGCTGACGCTCCGACTCTGGAAGCTTTCTTGAAATGCCGGACATATTTCCGCCTGGCACATAGACCAAGAATCTTCCGGGAAGCGAGACCTGAGATGTCAAACGAGCACCCTTTTGGCCAACTGGGTCCTTGGTCACCTGAACCAGTACCTGGTCACCGCTCTTGAGTGCTAACTCAATACGACGTGGCTGGTTGCCAGTCTCGGCAGCCTCCCAGTCGACCTCACCGGAGTAGAGCACCGCATTTCTACCCTTACCGATGTCAACGAATGCTGCCTCCATCGAAGGCAGCACGTTTTGAACCTTACCTAGGTAAACGTTTCCGATTAGCGATCCGCCCTGGGACTGAGCGACGTAGTGCTCAACCAAAAGTCCATCTTCCAGGACACCAATCTGAATGCGACCATCCTTGTCACGCACAACCATGGTGCGATCAACAGATTCACGACGAGCAAGGAATTCACTCTCGGTAACAGATGATCGACGACGCGAGTTGTCCCTGGTGTCACGACGGCGATTGCGCTTGGCATCGACGCGGGTAGAACCCGATTCCTTTTCCTCAGGCTCTGACTTCTCGCGTTGTGGCTTCTCCTTGACAGGCTTTTCCCTGACCGGACGCTCCTTCTTTACAACAGGAGCTTCTTCCTCAACCGCAAGCTTGCCCGAACGAGGATTCACCTTTGGAGTTGGTAGATCCGGGGCTTGAAAAATCAGTTGAATTGCTGCCGGCTTGGCCGGTTCTTCTTTTTTCTTCGGCACTTTTTACCTAATGCACTGGTACACACCCGCAGTGTCTTTGGTTCGTGATTCAAGCCGCAACCTGAATCTAATTCTCTGTATGCGTGGAACCAGCGGTCCCAAAACCTTCGATGCAAGTGTGTTCGCATCTAGTGAGAAGTATTACACGGCTGTTACCAAAATGCGATAATCGCAGGGTGATATTTCCTATTTCGCTGATCAGCTTTGGAATCCTCGGTTGGATTGCATCCTTTGGATTGACCCTGGAAAGAATCAAGGTCGCGGGTGACCCACAAGCCACCACCTCCTGCGACATCTCCCCCTTCATCAGCTGCAAGTCCGTAATGCTCAGCGAGCAGGCAGCCCTTCTCGGCTTCCCCAACCCACTGATTGGATTGGCCGCCTTCTTTGCGCCCGTAGTGGTTGGATTCGCAATCTTGGCAGGCGCAAAGTTCAAGCCTTGGTTCTGGCAGCTGTTTGTCCTAGGACACGTATTCGCTATGGCATTTGTGCTGTGGCTATTCAGCCAGAGCGTTTACGTCATCGGAGCGCTATGCCTGTACTGCATGGTTGCTTGGACTGCGACCATTCCACTGTTTTGGGCCAGCGCAAGCTACGCCGCGAAAGAGGGGGCATTTGGTGAAAGATTCAAGGCCTCAGGCACCGTGGTTCACGAATGGGCCTGGGTCATCACAATCTTGACCTATCTAGCCCTAATCGTCCCGATCCTGATTCAGTTCTGGGACTACTGGCCAAGCCTGTTCTAGAACCAGAGCTTTAGCTCGCGATCAGCCGACTCCTTGGAGTCTGAACCATGAACGAGGTTCTGAACAACCTTTGTGCCCCAGTCGCGACCGAGGTCTCCTCGAATTGTCCCAGGAGCTGCCGCAGTTGGCTCAGTTGACCCAGCGAGAGAGCGGAAACCTTCGATAACTCGGTTACCGGTTAGTTCGATAGCAACAACGTCACCAGAGAGCATGAACTCCAAAAGTGGCTCATAAAAAGGCTTTCCCTCGTGCTCTGCGTAGTGCTGAGCAAGCAGTTCACGGGTCGGAGTTAGTTTGCGAAGCTTCGCTACCTCATAACCCTTTTGCTCACAGCGGCGAATTACCTCACCGATTAGATTGCGCCTCACACCATCAGGCTTAATCAAAACCAAAGTTGACTCAGTCATTGTTCTCCTTCAACTTCAAGTAGTTCTCTCGAGCACGATCAACGGTGCCACCGGCAATCTGAGCCCAAATCCACATGCCGACCAAAATGCTTCCAATAACAAACATGCCCCAGAGCCAGAAACCGCTTACCAATAGCGCGGCCTGCAAAATCCAACCCAGGGCATAGCCTCCGGGTCTTCCCAAAATAGCTGGGGTCAGGATCATCAAAATGGAAACGGTGAGTCCGATGCCCCAAACCCACTCCACTGGCCCCACACGAAGGCCAAAAGCAGTCAAGGTTGCGAAAAACACCACGATTGACTCAAAGCTCAGAACTATGGCACTTAGTGCCCTGCGGGTGGATTTCGGTTTACTCATCTTCACTATTCTCCCTCACGCTGGCAAGCACTTCGCCCACCATGTATAGAGAACCGGTTACGACTCCCACCGATGCATCACCCAAGGCACCGCGCAAGAGCTCAACCGCCTCAAGTGCAGATGGCACGACATCCAGAATCTCAATGTCTAGATCTTCAAAGGCAGTCGCGAATTCCTCAGCACTCAACGCCCTGGGTCCAGGAGCTTGAGTCACGATGATGCGGTTGAAGGTCTGAGCAAATTCTCTGGCACTCTCAGTCCAGTCCTTATCAGCCAGAGTGGCCACCACGCCGATGAGTTCGCGACCAGGAAAATGGAACCCGAGGGCCTCGCGCAGTGATCGGATACCGTGTGGATTGTGAGCACCATCGAGGATCACTAAAGGATCCTTTTCGATCACGTGCAGCCTGCCGGGGGAAACGGCATCCGCGAGTGCTTGGCGAAGCACCTCATCGGCAATCGATCGTTGCCCACCGCCGAGGAATAGCTCCACGGCAGCTATGGCGGTAGCGGCATTCTGGGCCTGATGCGCCCCCAGCATCGGCATCCAAACGTGCGGGTACTCCCCTGCGATGCCCTGAACCGAAAATCGAACGCCAAAACCATCTGGGCTTATGTCGGTGACACCAAAATCCTGACCTGAGAACAACACCCGACCACGCTCTCGGAGCACCTCTTCGGCATCTGGGTGCTGAACAGAGCTGACAATCAAAGACTCTGGCTTGATGATGCCGGCCTTGGTGGCAGCGATCTCGGCAATGGTGTTACCCAGTGACTTTTGGTGGTCAAGGTCAATGGGGGTAAAGACCGCGACATCAGCATCGGCAACGTTGGTCGAGTCCCACTCGCCACCCATGCCAACTTCCAGCACGAGGACATCAATCGGAGCATCAGAGAAGATCTGGAAGGCGACGGCGGTCATAGCCTCAAAGAAGGTAAGGCGCGCTTCACCCTCCGCCACCAGTTGCTCATCCACGATTTCGAGCAGGGGCTTGGCCTCTAGGTAAGCCTCAACAAACACCTCGTCCGCAATCATCTCGCCATCAAGCGCAATGCGCTCATTGAAGTGAATAAGGTGCGGAGAAGTTAGTCGGCCAGTTCTCAGGCCGTGCTCTCGCAGGATGCGCTCAATGATTCTGGCTGTTGAGGTCTTACCGTTGGTGCCGGTCAGGTGAATGATTCGGTAATTAGTCTGCGGGTCACCCAGAATCTGAACTGCTCGACGAGTCGGCTCAAGCCGCGGTCTGACCTGGTTCTCTGGCTGCCGTGCATAGAGTTCAGCTAAAACCTGCTCCATGCCTTCACTTTGCTTACTAGCCAATTTTGTGAAGCTCGATTCCCAAAGAACCCGACTCTCCCACCGACAACTCACCCGAACCAGAGCTAATGCTCAACTCCAAAGCAAGTACCTCGCTGGCGATGAACTCACGGTGTTCATTCAAAGCGCTCACGCTGTGATCATCAGCACTGAGCTGCAAAGCGATGCGGTCAGACACATCAAGACCTGCATCCTTACGAGCCTGCTGGATGTGTCTGATGGCGTCTCTGGCAATACCTTCGCGCTCCAACTCCTCAGTCACCTTGGTGTCCAAGAGTACGAATCCAAAGGAAGTAATCCCCACCTTGGCATCAGGGTTGTCTGATGCCGCGGTCATGGTTAGTTCATACTCACCTTCAACCAGTGAGGTGCCATCGACCAAGACGGTTTCACCTTCTAGAACCCAGTTTCCAGCCTTAGCCTCACGGATAATGCGCTGAACATCGCCACCGACGCGTGGACCAAGCGCTCGGGCATTGATCGTTAGCGATTTACTGATGCCAAATCGCTGGGCAATCTCCTCGCTAGCGGCAACCACTTCAACGCTCTTCACGTTCAACTCATCAGCAATCAAATCGGCATACTGTGCGAGCCCTTGGGAGTTTGATGCGATGGTGAGTGAGCTAAGTGGCAGCCTCACTCGAAGACCAGCACTTTTTCTGAGGGCCTGCCCAACCGAAGCAGCCTCGCGAATCGTGTCCATGTCAGACACTAGATCTGAATCCGATGGGAATTCACCCGCATCCGGCCAGCTCTCGAGGTGAACACTTCTACCACCGGTCAAACCGCGCCACATCTCTTCGGCTGTCAGCGGTAGTAGCGGAGCAACAGCACGAAGCACCGCCTCCAAGACTGTGTAAAGGGTGTCAAAGGCATCCTTGTCACCCTCCCAGAAACGGTCACGGGAGCGACGGATGTACCAGTTGGTAAGGATCTCAGCAAAATCGCGAACCTTGGCAGATGCGCTATAGCTGTCAAACAGATCGAGGTCAGCCTCAAGATCTCGGATCAAATCTGCAGTCTTGGAGAGGATGTAGCGATCAAGCAGCTGAGTGGATGAGTGCGATGGGCTGGCTACGTAGTTCGCCGCATTGGCATAGAGCGTGAAGAAGTAGTAACTGTTCCAAAGTGGCAAGAGGGCCTGACGCACTCCCTCACGAATACCCTGCTCGGTGACAGATAGGTTGCCACCGCGCAAAATCGTGCTTGATAGCAAGAACCAGCGCATGGCATCTGAGCCATCGCGGTCAAACACTTCGTTGACATCCGGGTAGTTGCGAAGCGACTTGGACATCTTCTGACCATCGTTACCCAAAACGATTCCGTG
>JBEENW010000009.1:0-44426 GCA_041191965.1 Actinomycetota bacterium | reverse complement strand
GCCAGCAGGATTGTCCCTATCGGGTAAAGAGAGGTCAAGATCGCAGCAATCGCCAGCGCACCCTCTCGAGTCGCTACCAAAAAGAACACATTTCCCAACACATCGCCGGTTCCGGCAAGCAGAATCAGGGGCAGAGTTGATTTTGAAAATGCAGCCTTCTCGATAAATCTGGCCTGGTTTTTGATGGCTAGGTAGCTAAGTCCAAGCAGTAAGAGGGCAAGTCCCACGGCTCGCATGATGACAAGTGGAGCCAGCCCGGAGTCCTTGGCGGTGGCATCCAAAAATACAAAAATCCCCGCAAACCCAAGACCCGCTCCAAGCGAGTAGAGAAGCGCCATCGGTGATGGCAACTTGACCTTTTCACCCGGCACAAAACCCACCAGCACCACTGCAACCAAAACCAAAATCACAGCCAGGGTCGCAAAACCAGAGAGCGCCTGGCCCGCCGCGACATCGAAAACAACCGGGATCATCGCGCTAATCACTGCGGTTAGCGGGCTAACGATTGAGATGGGGCCGAGTGCCAGCGCTGCATAAAGACAAGAGATGGCAACGGCCGAGCAGATGCCAGCCCAAATTCCGGTTTGGATGGTTTGCGCCGAATACTCGGCACCAATGATTTGACTCAGCACTAGGGCAATTGCCAGGCCGAAGCTGAAGGATATTGCGGTTACCGCAAGAGCACGAATCTTTTTGGCGGCGATGGCTCCGACAAAATCTGCCAGGCCATAAGAAAAGGCGGACAGTAGACCGAAGAATATCGTCACTGCCCGCCTCCTAGCGGTGGCTCCGACCGGCGTCGATCCGGTGACCTAACGATTTTCAGTCGTTCGCTCTACCAACTGAGCTACAGAGCCTAGAGAGAAGACTCTCCCCATCAGGTCCAGAAACTGGACCTAAGCGACTCCGACGGGACTTGAACCCGCGACCTCCGCCGTGACAGGGCGGCGCGCTAACCAACTGCGCTACGGAGCCAGAGTGGTACTAAATCACCGCCTTGGTGACCCCAACGGGATTCGAACCCGTGCTACCGCCGTGAAAGGGCGGCGTCCTAGGCCACTAAACGATGGGGCCATGAAGCTGGCGACTTCAGTAGCACCGAGGGAAAACAATACCCGTGATTGGGCGAGTTCCGCAACACTTAGCTAACTCTCAGGTAATACTTGAAAGTTCGAACTAGTTTTTAACGCGAAGGAGGTCGATGTGAAGCGACTGATTGCTATTGCATCAGGCCTCGCAATACTTGTCACCGGAGTCATTCTCAGCCCCGCCAATGCAGTGCCCGACTATCCGTCTGCGGCTGAGGTTGCTGCTGCCAAGCGCAACGTTGAAACCAAAAGGGCGATGATCTCTCGCATCGAGGGCATCTTGGACACTTTGGAGTCCGAAGCTAGAGCCCTCGAGAAAGTCGCACTTCAAAAGAACGAGCAATACAACCAGGCCAAAGAAGCGGCCAACGAGATGGCAGCCAAGGTTAAGGGTCTAGAGAAAAAGGCCAAGACCGCAAAGGCTGAGGCTCAAGAAGCTGAGCTACTGCTCGGACAGATCGTTGCTCGCATGTACCGCCAGGGAACTAGCGGCGACACCACCCTGCAAATTTTCTTCAATCCCGAGTCTTCCGATGAGTTGCTCTACCAGTTGGGTGCGCAAGAAATGATTGCCCAGCGCACCGAGTCGGTCTATCAGGCAGCGATGGAAAAGCAGGCTCAGGCCAAAGCTCTTGCCGTGGAGCTAGATAGCGCAACTGCAGAGCTTGAGTCTCGAGAGGCCGCCGCCAAGAAACTTTACGACGAGGCACAGTCAGCTGCGAATGCTGTGATTTCAAAAGTTCGTGAGTCCGAGCGTGAGCGAGCGACTGCCATGAATCAATTGGCCTCACTTAAAGACACCGCATCCGATATAGAGCGCCAGCGTCGCGAGGGCCTGGCCGCTGAAGCTAGACAGAATGCGATCAAGACAGAACCGACCGCGCCAGAGCTATACACAGTTGGCGACCCCGACTCGGCAAAGGTTGAGGCTGCCATCGCATTCGCCGAGGCTCAGCTCGGTGAAAGGTATGTTCTAGGTGGTGCAGGTCCCGATGTCTGGGACTGCTCAGGCATCACCATGAAGAGCTATGCGGCCGCGAATGTGTACATCGGTTGGCACTCCGCCACCGCGCAGTACAACGTGCTGGCTTCACAGCAGAAGTTGGTGCCATTCCAGCAGGCTAAACGTGGAGACCTAATCTGGTGGTCGACCGAGCGTGCGTTCTCGGGAGATAAGTACCACGTCGCGATTTATTTGGGTAACGGCATGATGCTTGAGTCACCCAACCCAGCGAGAACGGTGCGTATCGTGCCAGTTCGATATGGCGAACTTTGGCCCTATGCGGGAAGACCGACCGCTCCCTAGTAGCTGCCCACCTGCTGATAGAGCTTGGCGATAATCCACCATTTGCCATCGAGCTTGATCAGATTGAGGTAGTCCTGCATGATCCCACCAAACATCTGTAGCTGCACCTTCGCTACCGCCATGGTGTCACTGAGCTGATCAATCAGCAGAATCTCGTCTTTACGGGGGTTGCCCAATTCTTTTGGTGATTGCCGATTGGCTACCTGAGAGCGATAGAGCTCGTAGGGGCGCAATACGGTTTGGTCATCAGCGTTGCTGTATAGACAGCAGTCCTTGTGGAATACCTGGTCGAAGAGGTCCAAATCTTGGGTGTGAATCACCTCGAAATAGTCATCCAATAGCTTGATGATGCCTACATCGATACTCGAAGTCTCTGGAGCGTTCATGCCCCAAAGATTAGTCGGCTAGTGCTTGAAGTTGGCGTAACCGGCGGCGATAACCTTTTCCGCCTCGGCCTTGCCCTGCCAGCCCTGAATCTTTACCCACTTGCCAGGCTCGAGGTCCTTGTAGCGCTCGAAGAAGTGCTGGATTTCATTTCGGGTCTGCTCTGGGACATCGTTTAGATCCTGAATGTGGCTCCAACGTGGGTCCTTGTGAGGAACGCAGAGAATCTTCTCGTCCACTCCACCATCGTCCTCCATGACCAACATGCCAACTGGACGAACCTTAACTCCAACACCTGGGAAGAGTGGGTACTCGAGCAGCACTAGAGCGTCTAGCGGGTCTCCATCGCCACCGAGGGTGTTCTCGAAGAAGCCGTAATCGGTTGGGTAAACAAAGGGAGTGAACAGCACGCGGTCCAAAAAGACGCGACCAGTCTCGTGGTCAACCTCATACTTGTTGCGGCTTCCCTTTGGAATCTCAATAACTACGTCGTAAGACAAGGCTTCTCCTAAATAGGCTTTTGGAAAAGATTATCGAATCGAGACAGATGCCACAGCGTCCAAGACTCACACCGGCCATGGCCGATGTTCGTCGCGCGGTTCGACAAGCTCTAGAAAAGCTGCAACTACTCCCTGACTCCCTGATCCTTGCAGCCTGCTCTGGGGGGCCAGACTCACTTGCCTTGGCAAGTGCTCTGGCCTTTGAAGCCCCAAGGTTGGGCCTGCGGGCAGGTGCCGTGATTGTTGATCACGGGCTTCAGTCTGGTTCAGACCAGGTTGCTCAAGAGGCCTTGGAGCGCTGCCGAACACTCGGCCTTGAGCCGGTAGTGGTGAAAGAGGTTTCGGTTGTAGATAGCGGAAACGGCATGGAGGCTGCCGCCAGAGATGCCCGCTATGCGGCCTTGGAACAAGCACGCATCGAGCTTGGCGCTGAACTGATCTTGACCGGGCACTCACTTGAGGACCAGGCCGAGACTGTCTTGCTGGGGCTGGCCAGGGGCTCGGGGCTGAAATCTATTTCCGGCATGCCTGTGTATGACCCTGAGCGCAAACTGCTTCGCCCGCTGTTGGAGGTTCGTCGAGAGCTACTTCACCAATCGCTCAAAGATCAGGGCGTTGACTTCTGGCAAGACCCACACAATCAAGACCCAAAGTTTGCAAGAGTCAGGGTCAGAAAGCTGCTTGCAAACCTAGAAGAGGAACTTGGTGCTGGCTTTGTCCTTGGCCTTTCGCGCTCGGCAACTATTGCAACCGAGGTCAGTGACTTTTTGGAAGCGGCGGCTGCTGACCTTGAACGTCAGGCTCGAACAGTCGCCTCCGCCAAGAGCGTCAGCTACCGAGTTGGAACACTGCAAACTGCACACTTGGCTGTTTTGAAAACAATGCTGAAACTGGTCTGCGAACGGGCGGGCGCAAGCTCGGTGAGTTTCGCTCAAATTGCTGCTATTGAGGCCTTCATTACAGATTGGCACGGGCAGAAACCGACCCAGCTTTCTGGCATTACAGTAGAGCGGGTAAAAGACCAGTTGGTATTCACTTCTAAGCCCAAGCCAGGAGCCTGCTAGTGCAGTTAAATCACCCAGACATCCAGGAAGTACTTGTCACCGCAGAGCAGATCAGAGATCGCGTTGCTGAGCTGGCGAAAGATATCGACGAGTTTTATGCGGATAAGAATCCGCTACTAATCGGCGTATTGAAAGGTGCAGTGCCGTTTATGGCAGACCTCTCCCGCGCCATGGCACTGCCGACCACTCAGGACTGGATGGCAGTTTCCTCCTACGGCTCCGGCACAGTCTCATCTGGGGTGGTCCGAATTTTGAAGGACCTCGATGCGGATGTAAAGGACAGAAACGTCCTAATCGTCGAGGACATCATTGACTCTGGCCTAACGCTGTCCTGGTTGACAGCAAACCTCAAGGCTCGTGGGGCAGCATCTGTAGAGATCGTTACCTTGCTGCGCAAGCCAGATGCAGCCAAGGTTGAAATAGCTGTCAGATGGGTGGGGTTTGATATTCCAAACGCATTCGTTGTTGGCTATGGATTGGATTACGACGAGCGTTACCGCTCGCTGGATGGCGTTGGAGTTCTCTCTCCCAGCGTTTACAGCTAAGACCGGAAGGTTTGGGTAGCAATACCTTGAAGATGAAAAAGATTGTTCGCGGCCCATGGCTGTGGATCGCCCTTGCCCTGACCGTGGTCTTCTTGGGCTCGACCCTGATGAGCACCCAGCCATTCACCAAGGTAGATACCAAGGTGGGTCTTGAGCTGATTCAATCTGGTGAAGCTAAGTCGGTAAAGATTTTTGACAACGACCAAAGAGTCGATGTCGTTCTGGAAAAGCCTCACAGCGAGTATGGCGAGCAGATTCAGTTCTACTTCGTCACAGGTCGCGCACAGGTAATTGCTCAAACCATCGCGGACGCTCCAATCTCTGAGGGTTGGACCGATGAGGTGCCACGCACCCCTTGGTATCTGGCACTGCTTGGATCCCTGCTACCAATCCTGATTCTGGTGCTGCTGTTCTGGTTCCTGATGGGATCGATGGCAGGTGGCGGACGCGGTGTCATGAACTTCGGTAAGTCGAAGGCCAAGATGGTAACCAAGGAGACCTCTAAGGTCACCTTCGCGGATGTTGCCGGAATCGAAGAAGCTCTGGAGGAGCTCACCGAGATCAAAGACTTCCTGAAGGACCCTAAGAAGTTTCAGGCACTGGGCGCGAAGATTCCTCGCGGTGTGCTGCTTTACGGCCCTCCGGGAACCGGTAAGACCCTCATTGCCAAGGCAGTTGCGGGTGAGGCCGGGGTGCCATTTTTCTCAATCTCAGGTAGCGACTTTGTGGAGATGTTTGTCGGCGTCGGTGCATCGAGAGTTCGCGACCTCTTTGAGCAGGCAAAGCAATCCGCTCCCGCCATCATCTTTGTTGACGAGATTGATGCTGTGGGTCGTCACCGCGGCACCGGTATCGGTGGCGGTAACGATGAGCGTGAGCAGACCCTGAACCAACTACTCGTTGAGATGGATGGTTTCGACACCAACACCAACGTGATTTTGATTGCTGCCACAAACCGCCCGGATGTCTTGGATCCAGCGCTGCTTCGCCCTGGTCGATTCGATCGACAGGTCGGAGTTAGCGCTCCAGATTTGAAGGGTCGCGAGCAGATCCTGCAGGTGCACTCAAAGAACAAGCCGTTGGCTGAGGGCGTTGACCTTGAATTGGTTGCGAGAAGAACTCCTGGCTTCACCGGAGCTGATCTTGCCAACGTGCTGAACGAAGCTGCGCTGTTGGCAGCGAGGCTCAACCGCACCGAGATCACTGACGAGATTATCGATGAGGCCATCGACCGAGTAATCGGTGGTCCACAGAAGAAGTCAACATTGATGAAGGATCAGGAGCGCTTGATCACCGCCTATCACGAGGCTGGTCACGCTCTAGTTGCAGGCTCGCTCAATCACTCCGACCCAGTGACCAAGATCACCATCCTCCCAAGAGGCCGGGCACTTGGTTACACCATGGTTATGCCGCTGGAGGATCGCTACTCGATCACTCGAAACCAGTTGCTTGACCAGATTGCCTATGCGATGGGCGGCCGCATCGCAGAGGAAATTGTGTTCAAGGACCCAACGACCGGAGCTTCGAACGACTTTGAAAAAGCGACCAACATTGCTCGAACCATGGTCACCAAGTACGGCATGAGTGCCAAAGTTGGAGCCATTTCACTTGGTGGTGGCAACGCAGAGCCATTCCTGGGTCGCGAGCTTGCAACCCACAACAACTACTCCAACGAGATGGCTCAGCAGGTCGATAATGAGGTCCGAGCAATTTTGGACCAGGCTCTCGACGAGGCTCACAAAGCGCTAACCCAAAACCGCAAGGTGTTGGACCAATTGGCCAAAGAGCTCTTGGAGAAAGAAACTTTGAACCAGGACGAAATCGCCAAGCTGTTCAAGAGCGTGAAGAAGCTCCCCGAGCGCGAGACCTGGCGTTCTTCCACCAAGCGAGCACTGAGCACCAAGGGACCAATCACTGTCCCCGAGCGCAAGGTAAAGCAACTCGAGGTGCACGAGCCTGTAGTAGCCGAGACGGTTGAAACGGATGCAAAGCCAGAGAATTAGAGCCGCGGTTCGCGAGCTCCTAGAGGCAATCGGTGAGGATCCAGACCGACCCGAACTTGCTAGCACCCCGGACAAAGTCGCCGAGGCCTACGCCTCCTTTTTCAAGGGGATCGGCGTAGACCCAGCATCGGTTCTTGGTGAGACTTTTCCTGCCGAGCACAACGAAGCGGTAATTCTCAAAGACATCGAACTGGTATCAATCTGCGAGCACCACCTGCTGCCGTTCACCGGGAACGCTCACATCGCATACCTACCGAGTGACCGAGTTGCCGGCCTGGGCCGACTAGCGGCGGTAGTTGAAATCCTGGCTGCACGTCCTCAGCTTCAAGAAAACCTCACGGCTCAAATCGCTGATGCAATTGAGACCGGCCTGGATGCCAAAGGGGTCATTGTCGTGGTTGAGGCAAAGCATCAGTGCGTCGCATCCCGCGGAGCCCGACAGCCAGAGGTGAACACAATCACCATGGCCTCCAGGGGAGTGTTTAGCGAACCCAGCTATCGCGCTGAGGTCATGGGTTTGATAAACAAGTAACCATGAGCTGGCAACAACCTCTAGTAATGGGTGTGCTGAACATCACCCCTGATTCCTTCAGTGACGGAGGTGAGTTCCTCGATGCCGAGGCAGCCTTCGCTCAAGCCAAACTCCTGGTTGCCCAAGGAGCCAACATTTTGGACATCGGAGGCGAGAGCACTAGGCCTGGTGCAAAGCGGGTAGATCTCACGACCGAGCAGTCTCGCATCCTGCCCGTTATCGAGGCGGTTAGAGGTCTTGGGGTGCCGATCTCGGTCGACACCATGAACTCCCAGACCGCTGTTTTGGCTCTCGAAGCCGGTGCGACCATCATCAACGACGTTTCTGGTGGGCTGGCAGATACCAACATGTTTAGTGCGCTATCGCTATATGACTGCACCTACATCCTTGGTCACTGGCGCGGTCATTCCGATGTCATGGACAACCTAAATGCCTACTCAAATGTGGCACGCGAAGTCGTTGGGGAATTGGCCGAACAGGTAGCGATGGCAGTTTCATCAGGCATCGAGCGCGCGCGAATCGTCGTAGATCCCGGTATTGGATTTGCCAAGGACGTCAAACAGAACTGGGACTTGGTAGCGCGGCTAGATGAGCTCGAGCAGCTCGGTCTGCCGATTTTGGTTGGCGCATCCCGCAAACGCTTCTTGGCAGCAGCTTTGAACGAATCCGATCCAGCCAGTGTCTCCACTCAGCGTCGCGATGTTGCGACCGCGGTTTTGACGGCCCTGCTTTTGCAGCGAAAACTCTGGGGCATAAGAGTCCACAATGTCGAGGCCACGGTTGATGCAATCAAGGTAGTCTCGGCTCTAAAACAAGCGCAGGGCTGATGGCTGAATTTGAAATCGCGATTCGTGGACTTGAGGTTTATGCCCACCACGGGGTTCTGCAATTCGAGCGGGACTTGGGTCAAATCTTCATAATCGATGCCACATTGACCCTCGAGGCCGGCATCTCAGATGATTTGGAGGAGTCGGTCAGCTATGCAGACATTGCTGAGCTAATCGCTGACGATGTGAAGCAAAATCCAGTCAATCTAATCGAAAGCCTTGCCTATCGTCTGCATGCCAAAGTCATGGCTCGGTCCCCAAGAGTCAAGCGTGCCGAAATCACTGTTCACAAACCCAATGCGCCGATCGAGCTGAAGTTTGAAGACGTCTTCGTCACCTATCGCGGCGCTAATGCCTAACGGTCGGGCGGTGATTGCCTACGGAGGCAATTTGGGTGAGGTGCGCTCAAATATCAATGCCGCCCTGGAGCTGATTGCAGCTCACCCAGCAATTGAACTGGTTTCAAAATCTTCGCTCTATCAGTCCATGGCTCTCACCCCAGGGGGCATAGATCCGAGCAAACCGAGATACCTCAACGGCGTTGCGATCTTGGATACATCGCTCAAGCCGAAGCAGCTGCTCAGGTTTTTGAATGAGGTCGAGAATCACTTTGGGCGCATTCGATTGCAGCGCTGGGCTTCCCGCACTTTGGATATCGACATCATTACTTTTGGCGATCTATTTGTTGAGAAGAAGACCCTGGTTATTCCTCATCCGAGAGCGAAAGATCGCGCCTTTGTCTTGGTGCCGTGGGCCGAAATTGATCCAACCGCAGTATTGCCTGGCGCCGGTTCGGTTGCTGAGTTGGCACGGCCGCTAAGTGGTGAGGTTTGGCGAAGTGAATAGCTCGAATGCAAAAGGATTGAGCCTGATTGGCCTAGTGGCGTTGGTACTCGGAGCGGCTATTGCCCAACTTACAACCGGGTTTGGTCTCGCAATCCCCGCAGCTCCAATCTCACTTTCAACCTCGGTCTTGGTGATCGGTATCGCTGTCTTGATCGCAACAATTCCAATCGCTCGCTATCGCAAACTCTCCGAGGCGCAAAAGGCCGTGCGAAGACCAAACCCCTTCTACGCGGTGCGCGTGCTGCTTTTTGCCAGGGCGGCACAAATCACATCGGCTGCTTTTTTTGGTTGGCACTTAGGCATTGGGTTATGGCTAGTCGCCTTCACCCCATCGCTTGCACTAGCAACGGATTCGTTTCTTGGAGCGCTGTTTTGTTTGGTTGGCCTAGGTGCGGCTTTGCTGGCAGAGTGGAACTGCAGAACTCCGAAAGCGGATGATGAAAAGGGTGCGGCATGAAGATCTCGATCATCGGAGATGAGCCATCGGGTGTAGTGCTCGGTAAGGCCTGGGCCCTTGCGGGCCATGAGATTTCCGGCATAGCCGTGACCACCCCAGAGGCCATTGAGCGGGTAGAGGCATTACTTCCAGATGTATACATCGGTTCCATGCCGGCGGTTGCTGAAGAGGCAGATCTGGTGGTGTTGGCAGTTCCCTACAGCGATGTCTCGCTGGTGTGTGAAGGCCTAGCTGACCTATCCCTCTTTGGTCCGAAAAAGCTAGTTATGCACCTTTCACCACTTCAAGGTTATGGCGCTCTGGCCTCGGCCGGGATTCACGGAGCTGTGCCCATAGCGATGCACCCGGTGATGCATTTCACTGGAACCTCGGTGGATTTGATGGTTTTGAAAAACAGCACCATCGCGATCTCTGCACCTGAGGTATTCCAACCAATCGCGCAGGCTTTAGCTATTGAACTTGGCGGTGAGCCAATCGTCGTCGAAGAAGAGCAGCGAGCGGCTTATTCTGAAGCCTTCGAGGTCGCAAGCAGTTTTTCTTCCATGGTGGTATCGCAGGCCGTGGGTATCTTGGCCGAAGCCGGGGTGGAGAACCCCGCTGCATTGATTGGTCCAGTGGTGAGAAGTGCCGTTGAGGATGCACTTCATAAGCCACCCCAGAATCTCGATCCCAGGGATTTGATCTAATGCAGCTGGTCCAAAGCGCAGCCGAACTAACTCAGATTGTTGAGTCGGAAAAGCGTCTCGGAAAGCGAGTGGGCTTCGTTCCAACCATGGGCGCTCTGCATCAGGGACACGCATCCTTGGTCAATCGCGCCAAAGAAGATGCGGATTTTGTAGTCGTTTCGATCTTTGTAAATCCGCTGCAGTTTGGTGCTGGTGAGGATTTCGATAAGTATCCAAGAACCCTCGGTGTGGATGCTCGATTATTGAGCGATATTGGAGCGGATGTGTTGTTCGCTCCAGCGCTCTTGGACATTTATCCGACCGAGTCTCCGGTGAAAAAAGTCAGCGCTGGAGAACTGGGTGAAGTTTTTGAGGGCAAAACCAGACCTGGTCATTTTGATGGCATGCTCACCGTGGTGAACCGCCTCTTGGACCTAGTGAATCCAGATGTTGTTTTCTTTGGAGACAAGGACGCCCAGCAGGTTGCTCTGGTTCGGAAGATGCTTAGCCAGCAGGTTAGGGCTGGAGAGCGCGCGCCAATCGAGCTTGTCGAATGCGAAACGGTTCGGGACGAACATGGTCTTGCACTGTCATCGAGAAATCGCTATCTCTCTTCGGCACAGTTGGACATAGCCAGAACTCTGAACCAGGCACTTCGAGCGGCAGCGCAATTCGACGACAGAGTCTCAGCACTCTCGGCAGGCAAAGCTGCGCTCAGCCCTGAGGCTAGACTTGACTACCTGGAGCTGGTTGATGCAGACAGCTTCGAAATCTTGGATTCGGCCAAAGGCAAAAAGGCGAGACTGATAATCGCTGCCTATGTGGGTGAAACCAGACTGATCGACAACATAGTCATTGATAGGACATCGTGAGCGAAGAGATCGAGTTCGACGACCTGCCGGAGCAGATTGCCATCCGAATGGCAAAGCGCGAGAAGCTAAATGAGCTATCTAGCGCCTACCCGGTCGCTTTGCCTATCACTCACACCATTGAGGCCACGAGAGCTCACTACCCAAACCTTGAGGCTGACGTTGCAACCGGTGATGTAGTCGCGCTGGCCGGACGAGTTATGTTCCTTCGCAATACTGGAAAGCTTTGCTTTGCGACTTTGCAGTCTGGAACCGGAGAGCGCATCCAAGCCATGGTTTCCCTCGACAAGGTTGGCGAGGAGCAACTCGAGAGCTGGAAAGAGCTGGTTGATCTCGGTGACCACGTTTTTGTTGAGGGTGAGGTAATCACCTCAAAGCGTGGTGAGTTGAGCATTTTGGCTGACCGTTGGTTGATGGCTGCGAAGACTATTCGCCCGCTACCTAACTTGCACAACGAACTCGGTGAAGAGTTCCGCGTGCGTCACCGCTACATCGATTTGATCGTTCGCGACCGAGCACGCGAGGTTGTGAAGATTCGTTCCGAGGTGATGCAGTCGCTTCGCAACACCTTTGCAAACCGCGCATTCATGGAGGTCGAAACCCCAATGCTGCAGGTGATGCACGGTGGAGCATCGGCTAGACCGTTCAAGACCCACTCCAATGCTTTTGACACCGAACTGTATTTGCGCATTGCGCCAGAGCTGTTTCTAAAGCGTGCAGTTGTCGGTGGCCTGGAGCGAGTATTCGAGATCAACCGAAACTTTAGGAACGAGGGAGCGGACCGCACTCACTCTCCCGAGTTTGCAATGCTCGAGGCATACGAGGCCTATGGCGATTACAACACCATGGCGACTTTGACCCAAGAGCTGATCCAGAACGCCGCAATGGATGTCTTTGGTTCACACGTTGTGACACTGGATGACGGCACCGACAACGATCTCGGCGGCGAGTGGGCGCGAGTGTCAATGTTTGAATCCCTGTCGGAGGCTGCCGGCGTGGAGATCACTCACGAGACTCCGATTGCAGAACTGAAGAAGATTGCGGATAAGGTTGGCATCGAGATCGATCACCCGCTACACGGTAAGTATGTCGAGGAGCTTTGGGAGCACTTCGTGAAGCCAGGCTTCACTGGCCCAACATTTGTCACCGACTTCCCAATCGACACATCCCCGCTCACCAGAGACCACCGCTCTAACCCGGGAGTTGTAGAAAAGTGGGACCTCTACATCCGTGGCTTCGAGCAGGCAACCGGTTACTCCGAACTGGTAGACCCAGTTATTCAGCGTCAGCGCTTCGTTGCCCAGATGGAACTTGCCGCTGCCGGTGACCCAGAGGCTATGAAGCTAGACGAAGAGTTTTTGAAGGCGCTTGAGTTTGGCATGCCGCCATCTGGCGGCATGGGTATGGGCATCGATCGTCTTCTCATGACCCTTACCGGGCTTGGAATTCGTGAAACCATTTTGTTCCCTCTGGTGAAAGTAGGTAATCGATGACTCCGCTTGAGATCGCTTTAGATGCTGCAATTTCGCTAATTCCCCCGGCGCTGGTGGGAGTGCTTTTTTGGATCATCATGCGTTCGATTTTGAGAGCCGACAAGGGAGAGCGCGATACCTACGCTCGAATTGAGGCTGAAGAACGAGCCAAGCGAGCTAACGCCTTGGGCGAACAGCCCTAGTTTCTGACCCCTTAGCCTTCTAGCATCTTCAATACCAGAGTGTTGGAGGTCCAGGCTTGTTCGAGAAATTTACCGACAAGGCCCGTCGCGTTGTTGTTTTGGCGCAAGAGGAAGCAAAGCTTCTAAAGCACAACTACATCGGCACGGAGCACATTCTGCTCGGTCTAATCCACGAGGGTGAGGGCGTGGCGGCGAAGGCGCTTGAAGCCCTTGGCATCAACCTCGAGCAGGTTCGTGAGCAGGTCCAAGAGATCATCGGCCAGGGGCAGCAGGCTCCATCTGGTCACATCCCGTTCACTCCCCGAGCCAAGAAGGTTTTGGAGCTTTCACTTCGTGAGGCCCTGCAGCTAGGTCACAGCTACATCGGTACCGAGCACCTTTTGCTGGGTCTAATTCGCGAGGGCGAAGGTGTTGCAGCTCAGGTATTGACCAAACTGGGTGCTGACACCAACAAGGTGCGCCAGCAGGTTATTCAACTGCTCTCCGGCTACCAGGGCAAGGAGACTGTCGCCGTTGGTGGAGAGACTAACCCACAGCCAAAGGGCTCACAGATTCTTGACCAGTTTGGTCGCAACCTGACTCAGGCCGCCGCCGAGGGCAAACTCGACCCGGTCGTGGGGCGCGAGCGCGAGATTGAGCGAGTCATGCAGATTCTTTCTCGCCGCACCAAGAACAACCCAATTTTGATTGGTGAGCCAGGTGTTGGTAAGACCGCAGTGGTCGAGGGCTTGGCTCAGGCGATTGTCTCTGGACAGGTTCCAGAGACCCTACGCGGTAAGCAGCTTTACACCCTAGACATGGGAAGTTTGATCGCTGGTTCTCGCTACCGTGGTGACTTTGAAGAGCGCTTGAAGAAGGTCACCAAGGAGATCAGAACTCGCGGTGACATCATCACTTTCATCGACGAGATCCACACCTTGGTTGGAGCTGGTGCAGCCGAGGGTGCCATTGATGCAGCTTCGATTCTGAAGCCAATGCTGGCTCGCGGCGAACTTCAGACCATCGGTGCCACCACCTTGGACGAGTACCGCAAGCACTTCGAAAAAGATGCTGCTCTGGTTCGCCGATTCCAGTCGGTACAGGTTGCTGAGCCAACCCCCGCAATGGCGATCAACATCCTGAGGGGTCTGCGCGATCGCTACGAGGCGCACCACAAGGTCTCCATCACTGATGGCGCAATTGTCGCGGCTGTTGGAATGTCCGACCGTTACGTGACCGATCGATTCCTGCCAGACAAGGCGATTGACCTTATCGATGAGGCAGGTGCGAGACTGCGCCTTAGCTTCCTCTCCTCGCCACCTGAGCTTCGTGAGATGGACGAGAAGGTTGCGGTTGTCAAGAAGGCCAAGGAGCAGGCAATTGCCGACCAGGACTTCGAGCTTGCAGCATCTAAGCGTGATGAGGAAAAGAAACTCACCGCTGAAAAGATGCGCATGGAGAAGGAGTTCCGCGAGGGTAACGTCGACAAGCCAGGCATTGTTGATGAGGGTCTGATTGCAGAGGTTCTCGCGCAGGCGACCGGTATTCCGGTCTTCCGCCTCAGTGAAGAAGAAGGCGCAAAGCTGATCTTCATGGAGCAGGAACTTCACCGCAGAGTTATCGGTCAGGAGGCAGCAATTGCTGCGCTTTCCAAGACCATCCGTCGTCAGCGAGCCGGCTTGAAGGATCCAAAGCGTCCTTCTGGCTCATTCATCTTCGCTGGTCCAACCGGTGTTGGTAAGACCGAGCTTGCTAAGGCCCTAGCCGAGTTCTTGTTTGATGACGAAGACGCCTTGATCTCGCTCGACATGAGCGAGTATGGCGAGAAGCACACTGTTTCTCGACTGTTTGGTGCTCCTCCGGGATTCGTCGGTTACGACGAGGGTGGCCAGTTAACCGAGAAGGTTCGCCGTAAGCCGTTCTCTGTAATCCTGTTTGATGAGATCGAGAAGGCTCACCCGGACATCTTCAACTCGCTGTTGCAGATTCTCGAAGAGGGTCGCCTAACCGATGGTCAGGGACGAGTGGTGGACTTCAAGAACACCATCATCATCATGACCACCAACCTCGGAACTCGCGAGATTACCCGTGGTGCTTTGGGCTTCACCCTTGAGGGCGACTCCAAGAATGACTACGACCAGATGAAGGCTCGTGTGAACGAGGAGCTCAAGCGCAACTTCAAGCCTGAGTTCCTAAACCGTGTCGATGAGGTCATCGTCTTCCCGCAGCTAAACCGCGACGAGCTTCTGCAGATTGTCGACCTGTTTGTTGCGAGACTGCAGCGTCGTTTGGACGAGCGCGATCTCAAGCTAACCCTGACCACCGTGGCCAAGGAGCGACTAATCGAACTCGGTTACGAACCGGCACTGGGTGCAAGACCGCTTCGTCGAGTCGTTCAGCGCGAGATAGAAGACGCCATCTCAGAGCGAATTCTGACCGGAACCATCGGCAGCGCTCAGGACATCTTGGTTGACTTCATCAACGGCGAATTCACTTTCGTGGCAAACTCTCGCGAGAGTGAGCCGGTCGCTTAGTGACCGAGGTTCAAAGCTATCGAGTCCTCAAAGCCCACAAGGGCTTTGAGGTTCGAGAGTATGACCCTCACACTCTTGTCACCACCTGGCAACCAGGTGACCTTGGCTCCTCTGCCTATGGCGCCTTCGGTTACCTAGCCTCGTTCATTGGTGGGAACAACCAAAAGCGCCAGCCGATTGCCATGACGGCACCGGTTGTCCAGCGCGAATCGGGTTCCGGGTTCGAAGTCTCCTTTGTCATGCCCGCAGGCATGAGCGATGTCCCTGCGCCATCCTCTAGCACTTTGAAAATCGAGCAGTTCGGCCTTTCAACTTTTGCTGCGATTGCCTTCTCTGGTTTTGCAAGGGAGTCGCTATTTCGAGCAAAAGAACAGAAACTCAGAGAGCTGCTTAGAGACCACCGTTATCAAGTGGTGGGCGCCCCAAGGTTTGCTCGCTATAACGCTCCTTGGACTCCAGGGCCACTTCGTCGAAACGAAGTGCTATTAGAAATTGCTTCGGCTTAGCGCCATAATTTAGCAATGCTAAAGATTCGACCTGCCCGAACCACTGACGTTCGAGCCATCACTGAGATTGCGGCTCCGCTGGTCGAAAAGCGCATTCTGTTAGGCAAGGAACTTGTCGAGCTCTATGAATCGATTCAAGAGTTTGTGGTTGCCGAAGAGGATGGCGAAGTAGTTGGCTTCGGTGCTCTCCATGTGATGTGGGAGGATCTGGCCGAGGTTAGAACCCTTGCTGTTCGCGAGGGCGTCAAAGGCCAGGGTGTGGGCAAGAAGATTTTGAGTGAGCTAATTGATAAGGCTAAAGATCTTGGGATCCACCGAGTCTTTTGCCTCACATTCGAGGTGAAGTTCTTTGAGTCTCAGGGCTTTCAAGCGATCTCCGACATCCCTGTTGACCCCGATACCTATGCCGAGCTGGTTCGTTCCAACGATGAGGGTGTGGCTGAGTTCTTGGATCTAGCGAGGGTGAAGCAGAATACTCTCGGAAACTCCAGAATGCTCCGTTACATCTAGTTAGATAGTTCCATGGCCCCTACACAACAGCAGATCTATGCCCGTCGCCGCGCTCTCTTGTTGCTGGTTTTGGTTATCGTCGGGGTCTTGGTTTGGAATGCATTCTCTGGCGGCTCGCAAGCTCCTCAGGCTGGACCAACTTCCTCATCCTCAGTTTCAGCGACCGCTTCAACACCAGCTAGTGAGGTCGTTGACTGTCAGCCTGGTGTCGTCGAAGTCTTTGCTCGAATTGGAGATAAAGATGGCGAGAAGAGCTCATTCGGCTCAAGTGAAAAGCCATACCTTTGGTATGACATCACCAACACTGGACCAGTGGACTGCAAGTTCAACGTTGGCTCCAGGGTGACTTTCTTCACGATCACTTCGGGTGATGAAACCTATTACTCATCCCGAGATTGCGACAGAAGTGCTGACCAGGACCTAGTCACCGTCTTGAAGGCGAACTCAACCATCAGTAGCTCTCGGGAGGGAGCGATTTGGGAGCGAGTTAGGTCTTCGGGGACTGGTTGTGGGGCGGAGCAAGACCCAGTTCCATCGGGTGGAGCGTCTTACTTCTTGAAGGTGGAAGTAAACGGGGTTTACTCCGAGAACCCGGTTCAGTTCCTTCTTAACTAAGCGCCTTAGAAAGCGCCTTGGAGAGCTGATCCCCTTCAGCACTAACTACCTGGTCATGCCCTAATCTCACTGCTTCAGCGTGACGTTGCTTAGAGTTCGAGACTGCTCTGATCTCACCGGCCAAAGAGATTTCACCGAATGCCGCGACCGATGATCTGACTGGTTTATCGGTCACCGCCGAAGCAATCGCCACGGCAATGGCCAGGTCGGCTGCTGGTTCGAGAATTCTCATGCCACCAACGGTTGAAACGTATACGTCCTTGTCAATCAGACTTATGCCAGCTCGGCGCTCCAGCACCGCAAGCAGCATCGCTACTCGAGAGGCATCGACGCCGTTGGTCACTCTTCTTGGTTGAGGTGAATTGGTTCGGACAACCAGCGCTTGAATCTCCGCAATCAGAGCACGTTTGCCCTCAACAGTGACAGTCACGCACGTTCCAGAGACTTGGTTCTTAGATCCTGAGATGAAGAGCTTGGATGGGTCCGGAACCTCAACGATCCCATCCCCTGTCATCTCGAAGCAGCCAACCTCATCGGTTGGGCCAAAGCGATTCTTCAGGGTCCTGACAAATCGAAGCGAGGTCTGGCGATCACCTTCGAATTGGCAAACCACGTCGACGAGGTGCTCGAGGGTTCTGGGGCCTGCAATTGAACCGTCTTTGGTTACGTGACCGACGAGCAACAGCGGCGTAGAGGATTGCTTGGCAAGACGGATTAGGTTGGCGGCGACCTCTCGCACCTGAGCGGGCATTCCTGGTGCTCCATCAACATCTGCTGAGGCCACGGTCTGAACCGAGTCAACGATTAACAAGTCCGGCTTCAAAGCCTCGAATTGCCCCATCACGGTAGCCAGGTCCGTCTCGCTGGCCAGGTAAAGGTTTGCGCTTAGACCCCCGGTGCGCTCTGCTCTGAGGCGAACCTGTGAAGCCGATTCCTCAGCTGAAACGTAGAGCACCTTTGCGCCGGACTTTGCGGCCTTGGCACCAACTTCCAAAAGAAGCGTTGACTTTCCCACTCCTGGTTCACCGGATAACAGGATTGCTGCACCAGCCACCAGCCCCCCGCCAAGCACTCGATCAAACTCACCAACGCCGGTTGGTTTGTGGGAGGCGGAAACCTGCTCAACCTCGGTAATTGGTTTAGCAAGCTGATTCTGGGTAAGCCTGGCAGCCTTTACCTCTTGAACCGAGTTGGTCTCTTCCAGTGTGCCCCAGGCTTGGCACTCGCCACAGCGACCAACCCATTTGACCGTGGTCCAGCCGCACTCGGCGCATCGGAAGTCGCTCTTTGTTTTTGCCATCGAACAAAACTACCTCTTGCTGCCGACATCTAAACTTTTGCCCACACCCAAGGAGCGAGATGCATAAAAATCACAAGCACGAGATTTTGTTGGTTTTGTTTCTCTCGCTTGGAGCTAGTGCAATCTACTCAACCCTGAGCTTGGTCCGAAAGGTTATAAGTGAACAAGGCCTTGCGGGTTCCAAGACTGTTATCAACCAGGCAATAACTCCGATTCCTTGGCTTGATCTGATCTATCAGCTCGTTGCCATCTCATTGGCACTGGTGCCTGTGCTGCTTGCGCTTTATTTGCTCAGGCAGGATGGCATTTCTATTGGGTTGGTGCCCTGCTGGTCAGATCTCAAGCTCGCTGTTTTGATCTCCATGGCAATCGGCATACCGGGCATCGCTCTTTACTTTCTCGCACTTCAACTTGGTCTGACATCTCAAGTGGTGCCGAGCAACCTTGGTGATTACATCTGGACCGTGCCGCTACTTTTGCTCTCAGCTTTGCGCTCGGGCCTGCAGGAAGAAGTGATCGTTGTCGGTTTCTTGATAAGCAAGCTGAAACTGAGCTATCCAAAACTCACACTTGTGGGGCTAATCCTGATTTCAGCCGGTATTCGAGCGAGCTATCACAGCTACCAGGGGTTCTCCGCGGTGCTGGGAAACTTCATCATGGGTGTCGTCTTTGCACTGGTGTTTCTAAAGACCAACCGGGTTGCACCGCTGGTGATCGCACACACTCTGATGAACTCTGTGGTCTTTATCGGGTATCCACTTCTTGGCTGAGCCTAGGATTCAAGGGTGGAGAAACTACGAATTGCCTTTTTAGGCTCAGGTTCAATGGGCGGCGCAATCTTGTCTGGCCTAATCGATGCCGGTTACCCAAAAGAATTGATCTCAGCTACCACCAAGAGTGAAGAGAGTGCGGCAGCATGGCGCGAGCAAGGTATTTCGGCGCTCTCTGTTGAAACCACCCCAGATGCCAACGTGCTGATTGCTGGCGATGCTGACTTGATCGTGTTGGGCGTGAAGCCTAAGCAAATCGTTGACCTACTGCATGAACTATCTGGTGAAGTGGGTAAAAATGCCGTCATCATCTCATTGGCCGCAGGAATCGAATTGAAGTCGATGGCCAGTGCGATCGAAAATCCAAATCTGATTCGCACTATGCCAAACACCCCGGCTTTAGTGGGCAAGGCAGTCACCGGCATTGCCCCCGCAGCCTCGGCTTCGCAAGATGCGATTGATGCCACGGTCACCCTGTTTGAAGCCGTTGGCACCGCCATTGTTGTTCCAGAAGAAAAGATAAATGCCCTGAGCGCTATCTCAGGGTCTGGACCAGCCTGGATCTACTACTTCATTGAACAGTGGGAGAAGATTGCGCTGGAGCAGGGGTTCTCGGAAGAGGACGCCAAGAAACTTGTGCGGGGCACCTTCGACGGATCGATCGATCTTTTGGCTCAGTCAGATGAGGAGCCGTTAGAGCTCAGACGAAACGTCACCTCACCCGGCGGTACGACAGAGCGCATCATCGCCACCTTTGATGAGCACGATTTGAAGGCGATTTTTGCTAAGGGCTTAGCCGCTGCGGTAGCGCGGGCTGAGGAATTAGCAGGTAAGTGAGAGTAGGGTAAAAACATGGCAGACATTTTTGAAGCAATCGCTGACCCAACTAGACGTCTTCTTTTGGAGACCCTTCTCGGTTCGCACCTGGCCGGTGGCTCAGGAGAGCTAACCGTGAGCGAGATCGTTGAGCAGACCAAGCTTGGTCAGCCAACCGTCTCCAAGCACCTAAAGACGCTGCGTGAAGTTGGATTGGTCGACGTTCGCGAAGAGGGTCAGAAGCGCTTCTACTCTGTGACCCCAGAACCACTCGAGGAAATCGAAGACTGGATGATCAACTTCCTGTCGCTTGGGTTTGATCCAGATGAGGAAGAGGGCGACCCGCTAGCCGAAAACCTCTCCGAGGTCGGAGCCAGGGTTGGCCACTGGCTGACTGAAAAGTCAGGCTGGCTATCCGAGCAACTCAAACAAAAGCTCGAAGAAGTTGACATTGATGCCGACCCTAAGGAGCTCGGCAAGAGACTGGGCCGCAAACTAGCTGAGGCCAAGGTTGAGGCGGAGAAGTCCGCCAAGGACTTTGAAAAGATCGCTCGTCAAAAGGTTGAAGAGGTCGTGGACGAGGTCAAGCAGGAGACCAACAACTTCGTCGCTGAGGTGAAGAGCAAGGTCAAGAAGTAGTTATTTGCTTCTGATCCAACGTTGGTTGGATTTCGCCTACGAGGTTGAGTGCTTGGGTACTAAGGGCTAAACTTCTGAGGTTGCCCATTCGGGCACCCAAAAGCTTTGTGAGGTTTCTGTGGGTTCAATTATCAAGAAGCGCCGTAAGCGTATGTCTAAGAAGAAGCACCGCAAGCTGCTTCGTAAGACTCGCCACCAGCGTCGCAATAAGAAGTAAATCTTCAAAACAAAAACCCGCCTGCAAGGGCGGGTTTAGTTTTTGCGCAGGTCTCGTTTTTTGAACTTGAGAATCTGCCAACCAGCCGCTTCGGCATGACGGGTCAAAATTTTGTCCGGGTTCACTGCTACCGCGTGACCAACCAGGGACAAAAGCGGTAGATCGTTGTAGCTGTCGGAGTATGCCCAGCTGCGCTTGAGGCTGATGCCTCGCTCTTTGGCCAATTTCTTAGCTGCTCTGCGCTTGGCTTTGCCGTGGAGCGGCTCACCGATTAGTTCTCCAGTCAGCACACCGTCCTTGTGACCAACGATGGTTCCAAGTGCTCCGGTTGCACCGATGTCTTTTGCGATTGCCTCTGCTAGTTCAACTGGAGCAGCGGTCAAAAGCCAGACTTCTCTACCCGCTGCCAGGTGCTCCTTGGCAGCCGCAACGGTCTCTGGCCAGAGTCTTGGCTGAATCTCTTGTTTATAGACAACGTCGATGAGGCTGATTAGTTCATCGACCGAGTGGCCCTTGGTGAGAGAGAGTGCTCGATCTTTAAAGTCGGCCATCTTCTCGTTGTTCTCGCCGCGGCGAATAAACATCATCTGCTCAAAAGCGAAACGCCAAATGTCCCTGCGCTTGATGGTGCCGCCGGTGAAGGCAACCTTGCCAAACAGGATTGAGGTCGAGCCACGAACCAAAGTGTTGTCAACATCGAAGAACGCGGCTTCGAGTTTTGGCTGCTTTAGGGGTTCTGGCACCGGCTAAGTCTAATCCTGAGAGGCATGGGCCGTAGGCTGTAATCGTGGGTATTGAAATCACGCTAATCGGTAGAAATGGCTGCCACCTATGTGAGGTTGCGCAGGGTGATTTGGCTCAGGTTATCGCTCGCTTCGCGCACGAGTTCCCAGATGTTGAATACTCGATTTACGATCTCGACATTGACCAGAATCCTGAGTTCTCGCACTTCACCGACGAGGTCCCGGTGCTGTTAGTCAACGGCCAGCAGGTCTCGTTCTGGCGTATTGACCAGGACCGCGTCTTTGAGAAGCTCAAGGAGCTGGCATGAAGCTAGTGTTCTGGGTTTTGAAGAACTTCTGGTTTCCCATTTTGATTTTTGTACTCAGTAAGTTGGCCGAGAGGTATGTCTGGGCAGACAAGGCGCATAGGACTCTAAAGAGATTTAAGTAGTTATTGTTGCATTATTACTACATAGTATTTATGCTACATCCATGGGTAGAAAACCAAAGTCAGAAGAAGAGCGGGTGGCCAACCGCCTTGAAGAGGCACGTACCCAGTCTGGTCTGAGTCGGCAAGAGCTCGCCGATCAGGTTGGAGTTCACTACCAAACCATCGGTTACATCGAACGCGCTGAGTATTCGCCATCTTTAGTTTTGGCACTGCGCATCGCGACGATTTTGAAAGTCAGGGTCGAGGAGATCTTCTGGCTGGATGAGGAATCCCAATGAATGAGCTAATCGCACTTGCAATCGTCCTTGGCTACATGGCGATTGGTTACCTTTTCGTCTATCCAAGAGCAAAGTCTGTGACCGGACTGCGTTGGATGGATGCAATCTTTGGTCTTTTGACCCTGGGGAGCGTGGGGGCTGTCTACTTCACATCAGATCCAGAGTTCAACCTGGTGTTTTTCAACACCAACTGGTTCGTCTTCACGCTGGTTTTGATAGTGCTTTTAGAGACACCGCTTTGGTATCTCTACATGAAATCCCACCCACACCAGGGCACCATCGCGCAGCTCTATGGCATGGCTTCAGACCCCAAGTCGAAGAGGGTTGCCAAGAACATTGACACCGTGATGAACGACACAAAGTGGGATGGGATCAGAACGGCCCGTTCTCAACGGATTCTCGTTGTGCTGGGTGTAATCAGCCTGGTTGGTGCGCCAGCACTATTTTGGTTCGAAGACTTTGTAAAGCCCGGAATCGGAATCCTCGGAGTAATACCAATCTTCCTGATTTGGTGGCTGTTGCGAATCTCCGTGCGGTTGGTTGCAGATGCGCCGGATGAGTATCTGGACGAGTTCCAAGTTAGGCAGCGTGACCGCACCTACCTGCACTCGTTCCGGATTCTTGCAGCCCTAGTTTCCGCCCTAGCAGTCGCTCTGATGATCTTTGTAATCTCCATGGACTACGTCAGCATTGATTCGATTGACTACTACGAGATCTCCCTAACCTTTGGGCAGGTTAACTCCATAATCTGGCTAATCCTTGGGTCAGTCATTCTTGTTCCTAACCTCGTACTGGCATGGAATCAGGCAAAGGCGATGAAGCTCTAATGCCTTTAGAAATTTGGATTTCGATCATCGCCGGTCTGGCCGTGGTTATCTTTATCGCCCTGGGATCGAACAAGAAATGAATCTCGAGCAACTTGGTCTGCTGGGCATTTTCATTGCGGGCGCCATCCCATGGTTTGAGGCAATCGCGGTGGTTCCTAGCGGAATCATCTTTGGGCTGGATCCGGTCGCAACAGTGATCGCCGCAGTTGTTGGAAACGCGCTCACCATCTTTGCTTTCGCCTACGCGGGTTCCAGCATTCGAACCTGGTTGATTAGGCGCCGAGAGGCAAAGGGCAAGCTGGGGGAGTCACCCAAGTTTGCCAAGGCAGTCGCTGCATTCGATAAGTACGGCGTCTATGGGATGGCGGCGTTGGGACCGGTGATCATCGGTACTCAGTTTGCCGCTGCCGCATCAGTCGCTGCCGGTGTGAAGCCTTTTCGAGCTGCAATGCTGGTGACGATTTCGATGGCCATTTGGGCTACCGGCTTGGCATTTGTCATGGTCGGGCTAAATCTGAATCTAAACCTCATCTAGTTATCCACAAACCCCTTATCTATACTTTTATATAGACAGGGGGCTTGTGCTATGACTGAGCGAGTGAGCAGAAAAGCGTTCAAAAATGGTGGCAGTGTTGCTGTCCGCATCCCTAAGGGGTGGATTGATGAGGACGCCGAGATTGATATCGTCAGGCGTGATGATGGCATCGTTGAGATTCGACCTTTAGATCGAGAGGCTCGAATGAAAAGGCTGCTGCTGGAGATTCAGGCTCGTGGTCCTGTTTCTGAAGAGGAGTTTCCAGTACCGGTTCGTGAGCGAGAGGCTGAGAGGTTTGATCTTGATGAACTCTGGAACGGGAAGCTCCCCTGATGCAGTACCTGCTCGATTCCGATACTTGCATCTTCGGATTGCGCGATCACCCAAACGTGATGGCCAAACTTATGACACTACCTTTGAGAGCATGGGGCATCTCATCGCTCACTGCGTTCGAACTTGAACGTGGGATGGCCGCTGGTCTTCGGCCTGACGTGTCAAATCAAACCACTGCCTTTATTCAGGCCGCAGAGGTATTGGACTTCGGGGCAAAGGAGGCCAAGATTGCGGCCCAAATCGAAAATCACCTCAAGAGAATCGGCAAGTTTTCCGGACTGCTTGATGCCCTAATCGCTGCCCATGCTCTGAACCTCGACCTGACACTCGTGACAAATAACACCAAGCACTTCAAGGATGTCCCAGGCCTCAAGCTGGAGAACTGGGTCTAGGGCTGAAGTCTGTTTGGTCCGCGGAACAGGAAGCTAGCCTCACGAATGTTCGGTAGGTCTAGAAGCAACATCACTACTCGGGTGAGACCCATACCGAAACCACCGTGGCTCGGTGCTCCATAGCGGAAGAAGTCTAGGTAGAAACCAAGACCCTCAAGCTCTAGACCCTTGTCCAAGACCTGCTGCTCAAGAACCTCAATGCGGTGTTCGCGCTGAGCACCGGTGGTGATCTCGGTGCCCTTCCAGATCAAGTCGTAGCTCTTGGTGAGGGATGGGTTGTCCTCGTGTCTCATGTGGTAGAACGGGCGAATGTTCTTCGGGTAGTCGGTTAGGAACACAAACTCGTGTCCAAACTTCTCGTTCACGTAGGCGGCAATCTGACGCTCACCCTCTGGGTCCAGGTCACCATCTGCTCGTGGCACCTTGTAGCCGCGGGACTCGACAATCTCGTGAGCTTCGGCAAGTGGGATCCTTGGGAATGGCACGCTTGGAACCTGAATGTCGATTCCATAGAGCTTCTGAATCTCTTCACCGTGCGCGTCCTTGACGGCCTGGATTGCACGCACCAGGAGCATCTCTTGGAATCGCATGACATCCTCGTGGGAGTCAATCCAGCTCATCTCCATGTCGACAGAGATGAACTCGGTCGCGTGACGAGAGGTGAAGGATGGGTCAGCACGGAACACTGGACCGATTTCGAAGACCTTGCCAAGACCAGCCATCATCGCCATCTGCTTGTAGAACTGTGGGCTCTGAGCTAGGTAGGCGTGGGTCTCGAAGTACTCGAGCTTGAAAAGTTCAGCGTGGGACTCGGATGGTGAACCCATCAGCTTTGGAGAGTGGATCTCCATGAAGTCGTGCTCTAGCCAGACCTCGCGCCAAGTCTTTTCGATGGTGGTCTGTACCCGCATCATCAGGTTTAGCTCTGGGCGACGAAGGTCCAGGAATCTCCAGTCCAGACGCTTGTCAATCGAGGTGTCCTCGGCGATTGGGCTGTCAGGTAGTGAGCGAGACACAACCTTTAGGTCAGAGAGCAAAATCTCAACACCGTTTAGCTTGACGCGCTCATCGTGCTTCAGGTTTCCAGTGATCTCAACGAAGGTGCCGCCGGTCAGCGAGCTGACAACATCGGCCAATGCGTCCTCGTCGGCTGGGCGTGGATAGGTGACCTGCACGCTGCCGGACTCATCGCGAATGATGATGAACTGGATGCGCTTTTGATCTCTCAGGGTCTCGACCCAACCACCGATGGTGACTGGACCGTCCTGAAGCGATGGCAGGGTGCCGATGAGCTTGCGATCTAACATTTTGACCTCTGAGAGTGGGCGAAAGAGAGTAACTGTCAAAGTTTAGCTAAGGTAGGCTTTTCTGCATGCCCGCCTCCCGCCTTCACCTTGTGCGCCACGGCGAGGTTTTCAACCCCGAAGGAGTGCTCTACGAGCGCATCGAGGGTTTTGGTTTGAGTGACTTAGGTCACCAAATGGCAGCCGCTGCAGCAAAGCAATTGCAATCCGAGGGCATACAAATTTCAAAGCTCGTGGTCTCCCCACTGCAGCGCACCAGAGAATCAGCAAAACCAATCTCAGAACTGTTTGGCATTGAGCCGACAATCGATGAGCGGGTCATCGAGCCTTGGAACGAGTTTCGCGGTCTCCGAGTCGGACCAAGGGCAATTCTGAAGCGGCCAAGCATTTTGCTAAAGCTTCACAATCCTTCCAAGCCAAGCTGGGGTGAGCCGTTCACCCAGATTGCAGATCGCATGACCGAGGCTGCGCTTGATCACTGGTCTGAGGTCGAAGCTGGCGATGTGGTTATCGTCTCTCATCAGCTACCAATCTGGATGGTCTACCGATCAGCAAATGGCTTGAAGTTGCCGCACGACCCACGCGATCGAAGGTGCTCTCTTTCATCAATTACTTCGTTTGAAGTTATTGATGGAAAACTCAGGGAAGTTGCCTATCGTGAACCGGGAATCGAGTTCGCCAATCAAGCCGTTGATGGGGGTGCAGTATGAAAAAAGAGACCGTTCGCAGAATTGCCATCACCTTGGTCGTGATGTTGATCGCCTCTTTCGTGATCACCCTCGCCGGTTGCACTCAAGATCCGCTCGCTCAGCAATATCGCGAAGGCTCATCGAAGAACTACATCGCTGGCGATGGCACGGTCACCGAGTTTGCCAAGAGCGAGCGTCCGAGTTTTGATGCCTGGTCCGGTGAGACCGAGAGCGGATTTTCTCTAAAGTCCGAGTCACTTCTTGGATCAGTTGTGGTTATGAACTGGTGGTACGCAGCCTGCGCACCATGTCGTGCCGAAGCTCCTGACCTAGCGGCCTTGAGCAAAGAATTTGAGGACCAGGGTGTCCAGTTTGTGGGCGTAAATGTTCGAGACAGCGCGGAGACCGCACTCGCATTCGATCGCAGATTCGGAATCACTTTCCCCTCAGTTTTAGATGCCCAGAGCGGTGAAGTTTCACTTGCCTTCACCGGTGTTGTCTCCCCTCAGGCGGTGCCTACAACTTTGGTTATCGACAAAGAGGGCAAGGTCGCATCCCGAATCTTGGGTCGAATCGATGCTTCGATTCTCAGAACCCTCATTGAGAGCGTGGTAAGCGAGTGAACCCCGGCCAGATAATCCTCGAGGGGTCACTGCTTGTTGCCATCCCTTTGAGTTTGCTGGCCGGTGTCATCACCTTCATTTCTCCCTGCGTGCTGCCGCTTGTCCCTGGCTACCTCGGATACGTCTCGGGCTCCGCAGCACCAAAGTCAAAAGTGCTGGCCGGATCTGCTCTGTTCGTACTCGGCTTCACAGTCGTTTTTGTCTCACTTGGCGTTCTTGCTGGAACCGCTGGACTTTTGTTCCTGGCGCGAAACCCCTGGATTCAGGCGGTATTTGGCGGCCTGGTTGTCTTGTTTGGGCTTGCCATGCTGGGGCAGTTTAGGTTCTTGCAGAACACCGTGAAGCTTGGAATTTCACCCAGAGTTGGCTTGGCGGGAGCACCACTTTTGGGAGTTGTCTTTGCTCTTGGCTGGTCGCCCTGCATTGGTCCAACCCTGTCTGCGGTTTTGGTTTTGGCATCAGATTCTGGTGATCCAGTCCGAGGTGGAATTCTTGCCGCCTTCTACTCGCTCGGCATTGGAATTCCATTTATGTTGATTGCCGCGGGATTTAGCTGGGCCACCAAGTCGGTTGGTTTTGTGAAGCGTCACATTCGCTTCTTCAACATCTTCGGTGGTTCAGTTTTGATCTTGATTGGTCTTCTGATGGTGACCGGTCTTTGGGGTCGATTTATGCTTTGGATCCAGGAGGTGAGTGGTGGCTTCCAGCTTGTTCTCTAAGCTCGCCTTCTGGCCACGCTGGTTCTGGCGTCAACTCACGTCGATGCGTACCGCGCTGTTTCTACTGCTACTCCTAGCCATCGCTGCTGTTCCAGGTTCGCTTTATCCGCAGCGCAGCGCGGATCCAAATGGTGTTCGGGTTTACTATGACGAGCAGCCAGAGTTTGCGGCTTTCTTAGACGCGCTGCAGCTGTTTGATGTCTACACCTCGGTCTGGTTCTCAGCGATCTACATCTTGCTTTTTGTATCGCTGGTTGGTTGCGTGCTGCCAAGAACCAAGATTCACTGGCATGCGCTTCGAGCCAAGCCGGTCAAGACTCCAGTGAATCTAAATCGCATGCCAGAACACCGAGTGGTTGAGAGCATCGACCTCACCATTGCTGAGCAAGTGCTGCGCAAAAACAAGTTCCGCTTTGAACTTCAAGGCAATTCACTGAGTGCCGAGAAGGGTTACCTGAAGGAGACGGGCAACCTCGTCTTTCACTACGCGCTGATCGGTGTATTGCTAGCGGTTGGATTGGGCGGAGGTTTTGCTTTTTCAGGGCAGCGAGTTTTGGTTGAGGGTGACAGCTTTGTGAATAACCTCGCCTCTTACGACAGCTTCTCGCCGGGGCCGCTCTTCTATGAAGAAGGGCTTGAGCCGTTCAACCTAAAGCTAGATAAGTTCAGCGTTATATACGACCTGACCAACCCGGCAAACATCGGTCAGCCGATCGACTTCATTGCTGATGTCACCCTGGGATCAAAGGGTGATGCCAAACCGAGTGAGATCCGAGTGAACTATCCACTTGAGGTCCCAGGGGCAAACGTTTATCTGACCGGAAACGGTTTTGCACCGGTGGTCAGTATTTTGGATGGCGAGGGCAACAACGCCTACTCCGGGCCGGTGGTCTTTTTGCCGCAAGATGGCAACATGACTTCACTCGGCGTTATAAAGGCACCGGATGCGCTGCCAGAGCAAATCGGAATCATCGCCTTTTTCTACCCAACTGCAGAAAAGCTGGAATCAGGGGCCTACACCTCGATATACCCAGATCCAATTGATCCGCTTTTGACCATGAACGTCTACACCGGTGACCTTGGTCTTGACTCCGGTGTTCCAAGAAATGTTTATGCGCTAGACACCAACGACATGAACTTGGTGGCAGGAAGAAACGGTCCGGTGCCGGCACTGGAACTGAGGGTTGGCGAAACTGCTGAGCTACCTGGTGGCATTGGCTCGGTGAGATTCGAAGGACTACTTCGCTTCGCCTCTGTGGACATCGCTCACAATCCAGGTGGAGTTTGGGTCCTCGCCTTTGCACTCCTGGCCTTGGTTTCGGTGACGCTATCGCTGATGGTTCCACGTCGCCGAGTTTGGTTCCGTGAAATGTCAGATGGAAAAATGGAGATCGCTGCATTGGCTCGCGGCGATGACCCAGGACTTGGCGAGATGTTAGATCGCCTGGTGCTGGAGATTGAAGAAGGAAGAAAATGACACCGCAACTAAACGAGCCGCTATCGCAACTCTCGCTGCTGTTTGTGACAGCATCGATGGCCTTTTTGGCCCTTGCCCTGATGCTGTTTTCCTTCCAGCTATCGCAGCTTGGCAAGTCTGACTCCGTTGAGAAAAAGCTCACCAAGACCGAAAAGGCTGCCTTCTGGGTCACCGGTGTTGGCACCACTGTCTTGACCATTGGTGTCGTGTTGCGCGGTATTGCGGCTGGTCGCGTGCCATGGGCGAACATGTATGAGTTCTCCATCTCGGGAGCACTACTGATTCTTTTGGTTTACCTGACCTCACTGAAGATCAGAGACATTCGCTTCATCGGCACCTTCGTGGTCGGCTTCGTGCTGATCGTGCTATTCGCCGCAGTTTCACTTTTCTATGTCGAGGTGAAGACCATTATGCCGGCACTGCAGAGCTACTGGCTGGTGATCCACGTCGTGGTGGCAATCTTGGCGACCGCATTCTTCACTATCGCAGCCGCCTTCCACCTCAGCTACCTGGTGAAGAGCGGTTCCAAGTCAAAGATCATGCAGGTCTTCCCATCGCTAGAAGCGCTCGAGCGCTATGCCTACAGATTCAACGTCGTGGGCTTTGTGCTTTGGAGCTTCACCTTGATTGCCGGTGCGATTTGGGCCGAGCGTGCTTGGCACCGCTACTGGGGTTGGGACACCAAAGAGGTCTGGACCTTCATCATTTGGGTGCTTTACGCCGGCTACCTGCACGCCATGGCAACCAGGGGTTGGAATGGCAAGCGAGCAGCATGGCTTGGTTTAGTTGCATTCCTATCGGTGATCTTCAACTTCACAATCGTGAACCTTTTCTTCAAAGGTCTTCACGTTTACTCAGGTCTATAGAAGTTCGAGACAGCGCCTAACTCGGTCGTGCCAGAACTGCTGGCGCTCGGGTGAGGCCTGGTATTTCTCCAGTAGATCCTTATCAACCTCGACCAGCTTTGGTTCCAGGATTGAGTTCTTTGGAGCTTGGTTGTGGGCTACATCCCCAGTCAAAAGGTTCACGGTTCCAAGACCGCAGTCGTAGTTCAGATCCTCTAGGGCGCAGGCCAGGTAGGTTCCCATTGAAATGCCAACCGAGGTTTCAATCGCGGAGCTGACCACGCACTCGAGCCCAATCGAGTTTGCAATTTCAAGTGATGCGGCGATGCCGCCTAAGGGTTGCGCCTTGAGCATCACTAGGTCAGCCGCTTCCGCTCTTGCAACCTCAAGCGGGTCACTGCTTTTTCTAATCAACTCATCCGCGCAAATCTTTATCGAGCCGGAGAGTTCTCTTTTGAGTTGAGCCATCTCCTCGATAGTCGCAACCGGCTGCTCTAGATACTCGATGTTGACGCCATTCAGCTCTCGAACTAGCTGCAGCGCCTGGTCCATTGAATAGCCACCGTTGGCGTCTAGTCGCAGTTTGGCATTTGGGTAGAGTCGTGCGACCTCGCGCACTCTGGCGAAGTCATCGACGAGCGATTGACCTTTTTCCGCAACTTTGACCTTGACGATTTCAAAGCCTTCAAAGCGCGAAAGCACTGCTGCAACCTCAGCGCTCTGCACCGCTGGCAGGGTTGCGTTGACCCGAATCTGATCGCGCTTTAGGGGAGGCAGTTCGTCGTTTGCGAATGCGATTGCTGCTTTCAACCAGGTCGCTGACTCCTGGTCTGAATACTCCAAGAAGGGGGAAAACTCAGCCCAGCGTTCTCCCTTGAAAAGCAAGGCTTCACGATTTTGCAGACCGCGAAATTTGGTGCGCATCGGGATGCTGACAACCCAAAAGTTTCCTAGCCCACCATTCACGCGATTAGTCTAGGTGCATGCCCAATCAGGTCTCTGAGCTCTTTGATGCCACGCAGTGGAAAGCCGTGCCCGGTTTCGAAGCTTTAGAAGATGTCTCCTACCACCGACACGTTGAACTCGGTGTTGTTCGGGTTGGGTTCTCTCGCCCCGAGGTAAGAAATGCTTTCCGCCCACAGACCGTGGATGAGCTCTACCGCACCCTTGATCACGCTCGCATGCAGTCAGATGTTGGTGTTGTGCTGCTAACCGGCAACGGGCCAAGCGAAAAAGATGGCGGCTGGGCTTTTTGCTCCGGTGGCGACCAGCGAGTCCGCGGCAAGGCGGGCTATGAGTATGGCGATGCCTCATCCGGCAGGCTTCACATTCTTGAGGTGCAGCGACTGATTCGATTTATGCCCAAGGTTGTAATCGCACTGGTATCCGGTTGGGCTGCAGGTGGCGGACACTCACTGAACGTGGTTTGCGATCTGTCGATTGCCTCCAAAGAGTTTGCAAAATTCAAGCAAACCGATGCCGATGTTGGTTCCTTTGATGCCGGTTACGGATCCGCCTATCTGGCCCGTCAAACCGGACAGAAGTTTGCTCGCGAGATATTCTTTTTAGGTGCTGAGTATGACGCGCAGCGCGCCTATGAGATGGGTGTGGTCAACAAGGTCGTGCCACACCTTGAGCTCGAGGCCGAGGGCATTGCCTGGGCTAGGGAAATCTTGGGCAAGTCCCCAACCGCGATTCGAATGTTGAAGTATGCATTCAACGCGGTTGACGACGGTTTGGTAGGACAGCAGCTTTTTGCCGGTGAGGCAACTCGTTTGGCCTATGGAACCGATGAGGCAACTGAAGGCAAGAATGCCTTCTTGGAAAAGCGCAAGCCTGACTGGTCTGACTACCCCTGGCACTTCTAATGAAGCCGCTGAAACTTATTCCAGCCAATGACAGCTTTAGGGCACTGCAATTAGCGGTTGATGTTTTAGATGGAGCAGTTGCCGGATTTATTACCCCGGCTGAAGTCCTTGGGGTAATGCCTGAGGTGCACGGATTGCCAGACCAGGTGCCAGATCGCATCGGATTCATCGTCGAAAGCTCTGGTTCGACAGGTTCTCCAAAGCGCATTTCACTCTCCACCGATGCGCTGTTGGCAAGTGCGAATGCGTCTGCAAAGCGCATCGGAAGTGGCCAGTGGTTATTGGCATTGCCCACTAACTTCATCGCCGGCATAAACGTTTTGATTCGATCTGTGGTTGCCGATACTCAGCCGATTCTGATGAACACCCAGGTCCCGTTTACGCCCGAGGCATTTGTCCGCGGTTCCGCATTGATGACCGAAGATCGCTACACCTCACTGGTCCCACACCAGTTGAGCAAGCTTTTGCAAGCTGCGCGTGAGGACGCGTTCGTATTTTCGGAACTTCGTAAATTCAAGGCGATTTTGGTCGGTGGGCAACAGCCGAACTGGGCGGATGTGCTGGAGCTACAAACCATGGGTGTGAATGTGATTGTGAGCTACGGCATGACCGAGACCTGTGGCGGCTGCGTCTACGACGGAGTGCCTCTAGATGGAGTTAAGGTTCGGTTGCTCGATGAGCGAATTGCCATCTCTGGTCCAACCCTCGCTGAAGATCTCGGCGATGAGTTTCTCACCAACGATCTCGGGCAATTTGTAGACGGAAGACTCGAGGTTATTGGGCGAGCAGACCGAGTGATTGTCTCGGGTGGGTTGAAGGTGTCGCTAGATCGCGTTGAAGAGGCGGCACTCGCTCTTGATGACGTCCAAGAGGTGTGTGCGGTTGCGATTGAAAGCCATTGGGGTCAATCGGTTGGTTTGGTTTATGTAGGTGGCGAGCGCGACTTTCATGAGCTGGAGGAGCTGACAATTGCAGCCAGACCACAGCGGCTTCTCAAGCTCACTTCGATACCTAGGCTCTCATCGGGTAAGCCAGACCTGATTGAAGTTCAAAGACTTTTGGCAGGCTAGCATTTCGCTATGGCAGATCTAAAGAGTTGGGTTTCAGGAGCAAGGCTTCGCACCTTGCCGCTTGCGGTTGCACCGGTGGCACTGGGTGCAGCGACCGCTGAGGCGACTCAGAACTTTGATGCGCTGTTGACCCTGGGGGCATTACTAGTCGCCCTGTTCTTGCAAATCGCGGTCAACTACGCCAACGATTACTCAGATGGAGTGAGGGGAACGGATGAGTTCCGAGTTGGGCCCAAACGCCTAACCGGCTCTGGTGAGGCGAGAGCAAGCGATGTAAAGCTTGTGGCACTCGTGTTCTTTGGCTTGGCGGCTTTGGTTGGGCTTGCGCTGGTCATCGCTACAGAGCAGTACTGGCTTTTGGCACTGGGCGCTTTCGCAATTTTGGCTGCCTGGTATTACACCGGGGGTAAGCACCCATACGGTTATGCGGGGCTAGGCGAAGTCGTGGTGTTTGTGTTTTTCGGCTTGGTCGCCACGGTTGGAACTAACTTCATTCAAACTCTGAGCGTTGACCCGCTCGCGGTGGTGCTGGGTTGTGCCGCCGGCTTCTACGCATCTGCTGTGCTGTTGATCAACAACATTCGAGACATCGATACCGACATCAAGGCCGACAAAAAGACCCTGGCAGTTAGGTTGGGGGATCGGCGCTCGCGAGTGCTGTTCTTGTTCTTGATCTACATCCCACTAGCGATCAACATCCTGCTGATCTTGATTTATCCAGCGACCCTACTTGGACTTTTGAACATTTTGTTGCTCGTGCCGATCTCGGGCATTGCCCTGAGTGGTAGGACTCCGAAGGAACTAATCACCGGGCTAAAGCTAACGAGCTACGCCGGTTTGGGCTACGGCTTACTTGTCGGAGCCGGACTGGTCCTCGTCAACTTTTGATTGATCGAGAATCTCGTTTTCTAGATCGCTCTCCGGGTCTTCGTAGCTTCCCTCTTTGTTTCTAGAGAGTTTTGCCGCAACCTGCTCACTCATAGCGCGACGCTGTTTGTCCAAGAAAATCAGCGAGATTGCAAACGAGATGCTGGCGGCAATAATCGCCGAGAAAAAGGGGTTGAAATCTAAGAGCATGAAAGCCCAAAACAGCAGTGCGAATAATCCAAGTCGCAGGATCGAGTAGCTCAGCCAAGGGTTTTTCATGTCTTTAGTCTAAGTTCAGCAACTAGATAGGGTTGAGGTATGTCCAGAGTCGCAGTATTCACAATTGCATTTCTCGTGATCTTCACAGTTTTCACGACCGTGTTTGCTGCCAGAGCGAACAAGGCCGAGGTCAGATTGTTGCCAAAGTGGGCCTGGGTGTTGCTCTGCATCGCAGTTCCATTCTTCGGAGGGCTTCTCTACCTCATGGTTGGTCGCCCATTGGGCCGAGGACCAAAACCTCAGAAGCGCAAGACAGTCGCACCAGATGATGACCCAAATTTCCTGCGTGATCTTGATAAGAAACTTCGCAAAGAAGACGACGACAACAAGGACGATTCGAACTAAGTGAGCGATTCTCAGCTTTTTGCCTCCCAGTTTGTCGCCGCGCTTCAAAAGCTCGGAGTCAAAAGCTTCTACCTAGCCCCAGGCGCTCGTTCTCAGGCTTTGGCAATCGCCGTAAACCAGTTAGCCAAGGCTGGATTGGTGGATCTAACCGTTCGCCTTGATGAGCGATCGATGGGGTTCATGGCCCTGGGTCGTGCTCTGGGTGATAACTACCCGGTAGCGCTTATCACCACCAGTGGCACCGCGGTCGCAAATCTTCACCCCGCAGTATTAGAGGCCCATCACGCTGGTGTTCCAATGATCCTGCTAACCGCAGATCGACCCGCAAAACTTCGTGGCAAGGGCGCAAATCAGACCACCAATCAAAACGGCATCTTTGCCGATGCAGTTCGAGACTGCATCGATGTGGATGCCAGCGCCGACCCAAGACTGGTTGCCAAAAGAGCAGTGGAGTTGGCAGTTGGCGGTGAAGAGCGACCGGGACCTGTTCAGGTCAACATTCAGTTTGCGGAACCACTTTCAAGCTCACAACCAAGCGCACTTGAATTTGTGACAAAACCCGAATCGGTTCGACGGCTGAATCACCTCGGTGAACTCGATGTCGTGGTTTCAAGCCATGCCGTTGTAATTGCGGGTGCGGGAGCAGGTAGGACCGCCAGCGACTTTGCCAAGGCAGCCAAGCTGCCACTATTGGCTGAACCCTCTTCGGGAGCCAGGGTTCAAGACAGTGTCACCAATTACATTTCAAAGCTTTCCGAGCTCGGCACTCAGATCGACCAGGTTTTCGTTTTTGGAAAACCCACCCTCTCTCGGCCGGTACTGAACCTACTGAGAAACACCGAGTACTGGGTGCAGAAGCCCACGAACTACGAAAGCTTTGACGTCTTTGATAAAGCTCAGGGTTTTGCCGATCGACTAGTCCCCATTGGTCAAGGATCTGCGGATTGGTTTGCAAGCTGGGAAAGTGAACCAGAGAAATCAGACCGGGCCACCCTGGTTTCGAAGGTTTGGGATTCAACCTCAGGTGATGATCGTCTGCTCTTTGGTGCATCTGAACTTATTCGCGTGGCGGAACGCGTGGTTGAGGGTAAAGACCTAAACGTTTTTGCATCTCGAGGTCTTGCTGGAATCGATGGCACTGTTTCAACTGCGCTTGGGCTTGCCCAAGCAGGTAACCAGGTGCGGGCTGTGATGGGCGACCTCACTTTGCTGCATGATGCCTCTGGGCTCAATCTCTCTGGTCTTGGAGATCTGAATGTTCAGTTGGTTGTGGGTAACGATCACGGCGGAGCGATCTTCTCTCACCTCGAGATGGCACAGCTTCTGGAAAAACCAGACTTTGATTTGCTATTCACTACACCGCAAGCGGTGAACCTTGAGGCGCTGGCACTGAGCTACGGCTGGCACTACCTCAAAACCACACCTGCGGAACTGGATCAGCACCTAAACCTGAAGGGTTTTGTTCTTATTGACTGCTTGCTTTAGTTGCCAAAGGCGTAGCGGACTGCTTTGAATTTCAGTTCAGTTTCGGCAAGCTCCGCCTCGGGGTCGCTTTCTGCGACTATGCCGCAACCTGCAAAAGCACGTATCTGAAGTGCTGGTTCACGCTCTATGCGACCACCGCGCAATGCGATCGCTAGCTCGCCGCTGCCATCGGCCGTGATCCAACCGACCGGTCCTGCATAGCCACCGCGATCAAATGGCTCTAGCTCGGAAATCAGCTCTTGTGCCTGAACTCTTGGAGTACCGGCAACGGCTGCGGTTGGGTGCAAAAGCTCAACTGCATCTAGCAGGGTGACGTTTGATTTCAATCTGCCGCGCACGTCGGTTGCCAGGTGCCAGAGGTCAGGCAGGGCAAGAGAAAAAGGCTCTTCATCGGTTTCTAGGTTTTCGCAAACGCTGCTGAGAGTTTGAACTAAAGACTCAACGGCAAATTTGTGCTCGTGCTGGTTCTTGGTTGAGTGCTTCAGGCCCTCGGCGATTGCTCGATCAACATCTGGGTCGGTGCCGCGACCCGCGGTGCCGGCCAAGACTCTGGCTGAAACTTCTCCGGCTTCCGCCCTGAGTAGTAGCTCGGGTGATGCTCCAAAGTTGTCTTCAACCAGATAGGTCCAGCAATGTGGATAGCGGGAGTGCAATCGCTCGATTGCTGGCTGCAAGTCCGGCTCACCGCTGAGCGGCATGACTAGGTCTCGTGCTAGCACTACTTTTTCTAGAGCCGACTCATTGATTCTTGAGATTGCAGTTTTGGTCGCCGCGATAAAACCAGATGCGCTTTGGTCACCTTGCAGAAATACCCCGCTCGGAGTTTTCTTCGGTTGTTTTTCCGGCACCTCAGAAATCTCCGTGATGAAGCTAACCCCATCTCGAATCACGGTGAGTTTGGCTGGGATTACGACCGCGGATTCAAACTCGCTACTTGAAGAAAAGGTGATGCTGACAAAACCAAAAAGTCCGCTACCGGCTAGTCGAACCTCATCTTTTATCTCAGCCTCTGCGGCAATTTGTTGAAACTGATTGGATAGCTCAGAGATCCGCTTCTCACCTCGGGCCGAGATTCTCAGGGAAATGCCCTCGCCATAGATTTCAGTTCCCTGGCGCAGGAAAACCTGATCTGGGTTTTCAACCGGTGCAGCTGGCGCGAAGAAAGAGCGAACCTTAAGCGCCATTGGAATCCTTAGTTTTTATAAGCACATGTAGCAACCATTCAGGAAGCGTGCTTATTCTTTAGGAAGTCTAAAAGGAGTGCTGGTGCGAGTAAAACTGACTGCCCTAACCCTTTTGCTGCTTCCACTTTTGGGTGCCACCGCGGCCATTGCGGACGAGGGTGATCGTGAGAGCGTTATTCCGCCGGCCGAGGTGGGCACCATGATTGACCCGCACGCCCAGGATCCCATTGATCTGAGCAAGATTGAAATTTCCACCCTCACTCCGGCGGATAAATTCGTGAACGCCACCACTCCACTTGTTGTGGCACTCGGACTTGGGTCTGTCGCCCTGGTCATCTATACCCTGGCTCAGGGAGCGAAAGAGTCCCAGCCCGATTAGACTTCTGGGGTGACTAAAGCCGACCTCTCTAAATCTCCTGAGGCGGTTTCGGCTATGTTCGATTCAGTCGCACACTCCTATGACAAGACCAACGATCTACTCTCTTTTGGTCAAGCAAGACTCTGGCGCGGTGCGGTTCGTAAAGCAATTTCTCCAAAGGCCGGTGAGCGTATTCTCGACATCGCTGCCGGCACTGGCACCAGCTCGATGGCGTTGTTAAAGCCAGGCGTTAGCGTGGTAGCCGCAGACTTTTCAAAGGGCATGCTCGAAGAGGGCAAGAAGCGCTATCCAGAACTTGAGTTTGCCTTTGCCGATGCGATGAAGCTCCCATTCAAGGCCGAAGAGTTTGATGTTGTCACCATGAGCTTTGGCCTTCGAAATGTTCAAGACCACCGAGTCGCACTTACCGAGTTTTTGAAGGTGCTCAAGCCTGGCGGTCGACTAGTAATTTGTGAATTTTCCAAAGTATCGGGAGTATTTGGCCCGTTTTATCGCTTGTACCTAAAGCACATCCTGCCTAAGTTCTCAGCACTGTTTAGCAAGAGCCCAGAAGCCTATGACTATCTAGCTGAATCCATTGAGGCATGGCCCGATCAAAAGAGTCTGGCTAGGGATATCGAAAAGGCTGGATTTAAAGACGTGAAGTTTAGAAACCTGAGTTTGGGAATCGTTGCATTGCACACGGCGGTAAAGCCATGATCAAGCTGCCATCTCAGTTGCGTTTGGTCAGTGACCGCAAGCTGCTTTCCAACATTGAAGCTCGCATGGAAATCGTTGAGCAAAAGCTAATTGATGCCACTAAGCACACCGACTCTATGGTCGAGTCGATGGCCTCTCACCTAGCCAGAGCTGGTGGCAAGCGACTGCGCCCAGTGCTACTGCTTCTGACCGCGGAGCTTGGCGATCCAAACCAGCCAGATGTGCTGGATGCGGCGGTCGTGATGGAAATCACCCACCTGGCAACCCTCTATCACGATGACGTTATGGATCAGGCTTCGAAGCGTCGCGGCGTTGACTCAGCTCACATTGTCTGGGGCAACAACGTTGCAATTTTGACCGGTGACCTACTCTTCGCTCGCGCCTCCAATATCGTCTCTGGATTGGGTGAAGAGGCACTGAAGCTGCAGGCCAAGGTATTCGAGCAGCTTGTGCTCGGTCAGCTTCACGAGACCATTGGTCCAGCAGAGGGACAGGATCCACTTGAGCACTACCTAGAGGTGCTGCGCGATAAGACTGGTTCTTTGATTGCACTCTCGGCAAGATTGGGAGCTCTGCTCTCTGGTGCCGACAAGTCATTGCAGGAACCGCTTCAGCTCTTTGGTGAGCGAATCGGTGTTGCATTCCAGCTGGTAGATGACCTAATCGACATCGAATCCACCAAGGAGCAATCGGGCAAGGTTGCCGGAACTGACTTGCTTGCCGGTGTTCCAACTCTTCCGGTGCTACTGCTTTCAAAGTATGAAGACCAGGCTTCAAAAGATCTCCACGCCAAGATCACCGGCGGTCTTGAGGAGTCTGAGTTGGCGTCGGTTTTGGCCGAGCTTCGCGCTCACCCCGTTATGGCACAGGCGAGAGCTGAGACTTTCCGTTGGGGAGATAGTGCGATTGAAGCGGTTTCGCAACTGCCAGCGGGCAGTGTTCGCGATGCATTGATTGCTTTTGCAAATGCGGTTGTTGACCGCAAGGGATAAGTAGGGAAGTTACAAGTGTCAAAGCTAAGACTTGCGGTAGTTGGTGCTGGCCCAGCTGGTATCTATGCGTCAGATTTGATTCTCAAGGCAGAGCGAGACTTTGAAGTTTCCATTGACCTCTTCGACCTGTTGCCTGCACCATACGGCTTGGTTCGCTACGGAGTTGCTCCCGATCACCCACGAATCAAGGGCATTATTCGTGCGCTCTACGAGGTGCTTGACCGAGGCGACATTCGCTTTTTCGGCAATGTGAAATATGGAACCGACATCACCCTTGATGAACTCAAGGAGCACTACAACGCGGTAATTTTCGCAACTGGCGCTATTAAGGATGCGGATCTGAACATTCCAGGCGTTGAACTGGATGGTTCTTACGGTGCGGCGGACTTTGTGAACTGGTATGACGCCCACCCAGACTTTCCGCTGACCTGGCCGCTGAACGCCAAAGAGATTGCGGTCATCGGTAACGGCAACGTGGCACTGGATGTTGCCCGCATGCTGATCAAGCGCCCAGATGACTTGCTCTCGACCGACATCCCAGACCACGTTTACGAGGGTCTTAAGGCCTCACCGGTGACCGACGTTCACGTCTTTGGACGACGCGGTCCCGCTCAGGTTAAGTTCTCTCCGCTAGAGCTTCGCGAGGCACTGCATGTTGAGGGTGTGCAGTCAATCGTTTATGACGAAGACTTCAAATACGACGATGGTTCTCAGGCTGCAATTGACTCCAACAACCAGGTTCGTGTCATGGTGAAAACCCTTGAAGATCTTCGTGAGAATCCACAGGGTCATGAAGAGCGCAGGCTGCACCTGCACTTTTTCTCCGCACCGGTTGAGGTAATTGGTGAGGATGGCAAGGTTGCTGCTTTGAAGGTTGAGCGCACTGAGTTGGACGGCACTGGAAACGTAAAGCCAACCGGTGAGTTTGTGACCTATCCAGTGCAGGCGGTTTACCGCGCGGTTGGTTACTTTGGGTCACCCCTTGACGAGATTCCATTTGATTCCAAGCACGGTGTGATCAAGAACTCTGAGGGTCGCGTTCTAAACGATTCCGGTGACCAGATTCCAGGTGTTTACTGCACCGGTTGGATTAAGCGCGGTCCGATTGGATTGATTGGCCACACCAAGGCCGATGCCATCGAGACCATTGGTCACGTCATCGCCGATCGTGCGCTGTGGTGGAACCCATCCAAGCCTGGCGAAGCAGATGTTGTGGCCACCTTGGAATCCAAGGGCGTTGACTATGTGGGCTGGCCAGCTTGGCTAAAGATTGATGCAAACGAACGTTCACTCGGAGAGGCAGAAGGGCGCGAAAGAATTAAGCTTTTCGATAGATCGCAGATGGTTGCGATCTCGAAGGGTGAGTAGTTAGTTGCAACGCCTATCTGGAGCCAGGCTTCGCAAAGCTCAGATCGCAATGCTTGCGGTCTTTGTCTTCATGGGTCATGCCGCATTGGCTTCAGTGGCCTGGGTTCCCGAATACATTGATCGACTCGATGTCTCTTTTGCCACCTGGGGCACAATCATTGGCTTTGGTGTAATCGGATCCATCACCCCGCTCTTTTTCGCATCCAGACTGATGATGCGTTTTGGCTCTCGCACCATCATTCGCTTCGCCAACTACGGCGGCTTGCTGATGCTCGTATCGCTGGCCTGGAGTAACGATCCACTGGTTTGGTTCTTTCTAAACGCCGGCTTTAACTTTTTTATGTCGCTACTGGGTGTTTCGGTGAACTCTCACGCGGTGATGGTTCAAAAGCAGATCACTAAAAACATCATTGGTCGACTGCATGCCGGTTGGAGCTTGGGAGCCGTAGGTGCCGCAATCACCGGTGCACTCTCGACCGTTTTCATGACCCTAGAGATCTTCTTGATCGTGGTCGCAGTAATCACTCTGATCATCTTTGAGTTTTCGCTTAGGTGGCTTTTGTCATCCGAGGAGGACGGCCACCTTGATGAGAAGGCGCAGTTGGTGAAGCGCCGGTTCTGGCAAATGCCTCAACAGCTATGGCTCTTGGCTGCCGGCTTGTTCTGCGGCATCTACCCGGAGGTTGCGGTCATTGACTGGGCGGCGGTATTTGCTAGAGATGTTTTGAATCTCGAGGTGGCACTGAGGTCCATGCCGTTTGCGGCATTCATGATCGGAATGATCATCGGTCGGCTATCGATGACTCGACTAGCTGAGACCTACCACCCGCACTTCATCGCCTCTCGCGGCTCATTCTTGGCCGCTGTCACCCTGGCACTCTCGGCGATTTTCTCGGGCATGCTCGCCGACATTAGCCCGGGGCTTGGGCTTTTGGTCACGGTGTTTCTATGGGGCTTGGCGGGTCTTGGATTGTCTCCAGTGAGCCCCGCGTTCTATTCGGCAGCTGGTCACATCCCTGGTGTTTCAACATCCTGGGCAGTTTCTCGCCTGGGCCTGATGAACTCCACAACTGCAATTTTTGCTAAGGCGCTGATGGGTGCAACGGTTGAAGGGGTTGGGCTATCACTAGCCTTCTTCTTCCCAATTGTTTTGGCCATCGGATCTGGCGTTATCGCGGGTGTGTTCGCTAAGCGAGCCAGGGTTTCTGAGTTGGAGGGCGCTGCCCCACCGACCGGCCCAATTTCCATCGTCATCGAACAAAGAGATCGATAGAAATGACGCTTCTTAAGATCACGAATCAACCCATGCGATACGCCTGGGGTTCCAAAGACCTGATGCCTGACTACCTGGGTTACCAATTTGATGGTCAGCCAATGGCTGAGGTTTGGTTCGGAACTCACTCGACTTCGCCTGCGCAAATTGACGATGTAGTGGGCGGTTCGCTCCGGGATCGCGTTGGTGAGCTTGGCTTCATGGTGAAGTTCTTGGCCGCGCAATCCCCCCTATCGATCCAGGCGCATCCGAGCAAAGCACGCGCCGAGGCGATGTTTGGCCAGCACCACCAGTCCTATTCGGATGCCAATCACAAGCCCGAGATGATCATCGCGCTCACTGAGTTTCGAGCACTGTGTGGATTTAGGGAGCGGGCCGAGCTTGAAGCTGATCTTCAGGCCCTAGCGCAGAGCAGCATTCACCTAGCTGGCCTCTGGGGTGACTATCAGTCGATGGGTCTTGAGGGTGCGGTGAATTGGATTTACAAATCCTCCGACACTTCAGTCACCCAGTTGGTTGCCAACGCAACCGTGCTCGGTCGAAAGCGCTCTCGTTTGATAGAAGAGCTCTTTGATTTATATCCGGGGGATAAGGGTATTTTGATGTCGGTCCTGATGAACCTTGTCACCCTAGAACCCGGGCAGGCAATGTTCTTGCCAGCAGGCAACATCCACGCCTACCTATTCGGCCTGGGCGTTGAGGTGATGGCATCTAGCGACAATGTGCTGCGTGGCGGGCTAACCCCAAAGCCAGTTGATGTCAAAGAACTCCAGCGCGTTCTCGACTACACCGAGCTACCAGATCCAGTCTTGAAGCCAAAGCAGTTGGCTCAGGGGCTTACGCATTTTCAGGTTCCGCTAGACGACTTTCAGGTTTATCGACTCTCACCAACTGCCAGCAGTTTGCTTATCGATCTGGAGCTCAAGGGCAGTGCCATTGCGGTTTGCACCGAGGGTGAAATCACCATCTCAACTTCCAAAGACGAGGTTTTAACTCTAAGTCGTGGTGAAGCCTGTTATTTCGCCGATGCGAGGTTGTTCTCGGTCGCAGGAAATGGTGTTGGCTACCTAGCTATGGGCTAGCGGTAGTTTACGAACTGCAAATCAACCGGTAGGTCCTTGCCCTTCAAAAGTGCAATTACCTCCTGCAGGTCATCGCGACTCTTTGAGCTAACGCGCAGTTCATCACCCTGGATCTGAGCCTTGACGCTCTTAGGGCCTTCGTCGCGAATGATCTTGGAAACCTTCTTGGCGTTCTCTTGGTCGATGCCGTTTTTCATTGAGCATTCGATTCGGAACTCCTTACCCGATGGGTATGGGTCGCCAGCTTCGAGGCTCTTGAGTGAAATACCGCGCTTCACAAGCTTGCTCTGGAAAACATCCAGGACTGCCTCGGCACGATCTTTGCTGTTGGCCTTGATCATCACCTTTTCACCAGAGAATTCGATGGAGGCGTCGGTGCCCTTGAAGTCATAGCGCTGCTCAACTTCTTTTTGAGCTTGAGTCAAAGCGTTAGCGGTCTCTTGCTTGTCAACCTTGGAAACGATGTCGAATGAGGAATCAGCCATGCGGGAAATTCTAATCGCGTGCACGCCTCGCGGTTGAGGAGCGAACCATCATTTCGATTGGCCACTGGGTCAGCTGCTCGATGTTCACCGGTTGTTTCTCATCACCGGACTCCAAGATGTCAACCAACATGTTGGCACCCTTAGCGCCCTGGGCATTGGGGTTTTGGTCAATCGTCGAAAGACCGTAGAAGTTGCCGAGCGGGTGGCCATCCATCCCGATAACGCTAATGTCCTGCGGGACTCGGTAGCCCAGGTCACGCGCGGCCTGAATCGCTCCAAAACCCATCTCATCAGATGCGCAGAAGATTGCAGTCGGAGCACTTCTTGGATCGCCAAGCATCTGCTTCGCAGCGTGGTAACCACCACCAACTGTGAAGTCGGTTTCAGCTAGCCACTCGGGCTTGAAATCCAAGTTGGCATCAAGCAGTGCCTCCTGGTAGCCGGTGCGACGAAGCGAGGGCTGGTGGAAGTCCATTTCAGAAGCCGGGGTACCAGAGATCATGCCGATCTCGGTGTGGCCAAGGGAGAGTAGGTGCAAAGTTGCCAACCTTCCTGCGCCCTCGTCATCGATAGAGAGTGATCTGGCACCAGGGATCGGTCCACCGATTCCAACGATTGGTTTTTGCAGGGCGGTGAGTTTTGCTAGCTCTTCATCGGTTAGCTTCACCGCGACGGTCAATACACCGTCAACTCTTTTTCTCAAGACGAGGTCTTCAAACACACGCTTACGGTTGATGGCTCCGCCCGAGAGATTGTAAAGCGTTACATCGTAGCCTCTGGAAACCATGGCATTTACAGCGCCATCGAGAACCGAGGAGAAATACCAGCGGTCAATAAATGGCATCACAACGCCGATGTTTTTGGCTCGTCCGGTCGCCAAGGTGTAGGCCGATGAGGATGCCACATATCCCAGCTCTTGAGCCGCTTTGAGCACTTTTTCTCTGGCTTTTGCAGAGACGTGGCTCTTGCCATTCAGTGCCCTAGAAACGGTAGCTGTAGACACGCCTGCGTGCTGAGCAACTTCGATGATTCCAACCACATTGGTAACTGTAAAGCCTTTACAGTTTGCTCCGCTAGTGGCATTGGCAAAAATGGACTATTCTTTTCCCTTGCGCCTAGGCGCATGGCTAGTTACCCAAGCGGCCAAAGGGATCTGACTGTAAATCAGCCGGCTCAGCCTTCGGGGGTTCGAATCCCTCACTAGCCAC
>JBEENW010000008.1:0-58510 GCA_041191965.1 Actinomycetota bacterium | reverse complement strand
AAAACGGAATCTTCTTGGCCCTAATCGGTCTAGTCATGTTCTTCGCTGCCACCACTCCAAATGCAGCCTCACTAACCCCAACCAACTGGTCAAACCTGGTGGTGCAGAACGGTTACATCCTGGTTCTCGCCATCGGTATGGTGATGGTCATCATCGCCGGCCACATCGACCTGTCGGTTGGTTCGGTAGCGGCATTCATTGGTGCGGTCGCCGGTATTTTGGTGGTTCGACCGCTTGAGCAGGACGGTTGGGAGTGGCTCCCAGCACTGCCTTGGTGGGCCGGAATCTTGGGCGCTATTTTGGTTGGTGCCGTAGTAGGTGTCTGGCAAGGCTTCTGGGTTGCCTACGTTGGTATCCCAGCCTTCATCGTGACCCTGGCTGGCATGTTGCTGTTCCGCGGTATGGCACTACTTACTTTGCAGAACTCCAACATCGGTCCATTCCCAGACGAGTTCCGTGCCATCGGTAACGGCTTCCTAGACAAGGAGCAGGGCCTAAACCAACTGGTTGGTTTCCCAGCAACCTACAACCTCACCGCACTGGTTGTTACCGGCCTGGGTGTCTTGGCTCTTTGGGTTGCAGCTCTTCGTCAGCGCTCCGGCAAGATCCGCTACGGCCAGGTTGTTGAGCCAAGAGTCTGGTTCTACATCAAGAACACCATCCTGACCCTGATGGTCGCCTACGTTGGCTTCCAGCTCTCGCAGGCAAACGGTATTCCGTTCACCCTGATTCTTCTGATCTTCCTAGTCGTGGTCTACACCATGGTCATGAACCGCACCCCATTTGGTCGCTACATCTACGCCATCGGTGGAAACCTAAACGCAGCTGTGCTCTCCGGTATCAACGTTCGCATGGTCAACTTCTGGCTGTTCGTGAACATGGGTGCTCTTGCAGCTCTATCTGGTGTTTTGATTGCAGCTCGTATGAACTCCGCAGTTCCGAAGGCTGGTGATGGCTTCGAACTTGACGCCATCTCATCGGTGTTCATCGGTGGTGCAGCAGTTCAGGGTGGTGTCGGCACCGTAACCGGCTCCATGGTCGGTGGTTTGATCCAGGGTGTCCTAGCCAACGGTATGAACCTGAACTCGGTAGGTATCGACGTTCAGATGACCATCAAGGGTCTAGTGCTCCTTCTTGCAGTTGCCTTCGACGTCTGGTCAAAGCGCCGCAAGTAATAAAGCTAAAGACAAACCCGCAAGCAGTTGCTTGCGGGTTTGTTGTTTATGGGGCTTATCCACAGCTCCAAATGCACGCAGCGCTGAAACCTGAGACGCTCTTGGCGGTAGTAGCGCGTTGTGCTACTTTGTAGAACATGGAGCGAGTTGTGGGCATCAGAGAGCTAAAGCAGAACGCATCTGAGGTTGTGGCCTGGACTAAGGCTGGTGACACAGTCACTATCACCGATCGCGGTAGCGAGGTGGCGATGATGATTCCATATCCAGAGGATGAGCTTTTCCGTATGGAGCTTGAGGGAAAGATCGTTCGCCCCAAGGTGCGATTCGATACTGCTCTCCTAAAACCGATTGAGATTGACGGCCCCTCGATTCAAGCGGTTCTCGATGAATCTCGCCGGGACAGAGTCTGATGGGGTTTTGCTACCTAGACAGCTCGGCAATGCTGAAGGTTTTCAAAAAGGAATCCGAGTCAGATGCGATGATCGATTACTACAAAGCAAATCTCGATCAATTAGTCACATCTGAGCTAACAATCACAGAGGTATTGGGAAACCTGATCAGATTCGGTATCCCAACCCACCTCGCAGAGCAAGCATTCCTAGGCCTAACTTTGATGCCGGTGAAGCAGGAGATATTGCGCAAAGCGGCAGAGCTAATGGGCCAAGGCCTCAGGTCCCTAGATGCCATCCACCTTGCAACTGCGCTCTCTCTAAAGGGGCACCTCGGCGAAATTGTCACCTATGACCATCACTTTGCCGAGGTCGCATCAGCCCAGGGTGTTGCCATCAAGTCTCCTAACTAACCCCAAGCCCGAACTTTACGAGCTGTGGATAGTGCCGCATCTGTTCTCTACACATCCGCCAACCTAGGGAAGTTGGTTGATTGCGGAGGTCAAGTTGAGTATCTACAATGTAGAAACAACAGAGTTAGCGGAGCTAAACATGAAGACCTCGATTGGCAAGTGGGGAAATAGCCCCGCTATTCGAATTCCGAACGCCCTGATGCGCGAGGCTCAGCTCAACACCAAGCAACAAGTGAACATCTCGGTTAGCAGGGGCAGAATAATCATCGAACCACTGCGAGACCCCGAATACTCACTAGACGAGTTGCTCTCCCAGATCACTCCTACCAATCGCTATGACGAAGTTGACTTCGGTGACGCAGTTGGAAAAGAGATCTTCTAGTGCCAAAGTTTGTCCCAGACACAGGAGACGTGGTTTGGCTTGACTTCACTCCCCTAGCAGGCAGGGAGCAAATGGGACACCGACCCGCTCTGGTTTTATCGCCTGCCAGCTATAACCAGAGGACCGATTTGATGGTTTGCTGCCCAATCACATCCAAAATCAAGGGCAACCCCTTTGAGGTGGTTTTTGAGATTGATGGAGTGAAGAGCGCTGTTCTCACCGACCACCTAAAGTCAGTTGACTGGGTTGCGAGAAAAGCAAATCTCAAAGCGAAGGTTGGTAGCGAGGAGATGGCAGAGGTTCGGGCCAAAATCAAGGCCCTGATTCTTTAGGCCTAGCTCTCTGCCCCTTCCCTAGTGCTCCACAAATAGGTCATCACAACGCCACAAGCGAGCATGATCAATAGCGACGGGAAGAAGAAAAAGTTGTCGGCGACGATTCCGATTCTTGGGTTACCAGGGGCAACCGTTCGAAGCTGAATAACACCAAGAATCGAAGCCGCTGCCCAAACCATCGCATTCATTGATGCCGGCCTAGCACCAGAGAGAATGCGCAAGGTAATGACTGCGGTGCTGAGGGCAGTGACAACAGCAAACAGATAGATAAAGACAGCAATCGACTTCACAGCAAACGATCGCTCAATCTTGGCAAGGAAAGAAATCTTGCCCTCAGCTCGCTCCTGCAACAAAAGGTCATAGTCCAGCGCATACTCCTCACTACCTAGGGGAGTATCAAAAGCAGACATGCGCTCATACAAAATATTGAAACCTGGAACCGGGGTTGTGTAGAAGTAGTCAAAGGTTTGCACCGCTCTAAACCCAGTGCCCTCAACATCGGCAACGACCTGGGCATACCCATCCATTTCATAAACATCGAATGGGTAGAGCCCATCTGAAGCCAGAGAAGAATCTCTGGTGCTCAAGACATCGACCACGGTCTCGACAGCACCAATTTGATCACCAGCACCAAACTCAGCAATCTCTGCGTTCTGGCCATCAACAAACAACTTGATTGGCACATCACCAACCACAGAGGAGGAGAACTGATCGGCAAGGTTTTCTGTTGGCCATGGGAAGTAGGCCATCTCAGCACGTTTGGTCTCGGGGTTAAACCCAGTCATCTGCACATAGATAGCAACTGAGTTCTCATCAAAGTCAGTACTTGATTCACCCTCAAGCCCCATGTCCACAACCGAGACTCCGGTGTCACCCTGATTGTTTTGCCAGATAGCACCAAGGGGAAGGAGCAACGCGAGAAAAACAAATAGCAATGCAACGAGCTTCACAGCTCTAAAGCGCTTAGGTGTTACCCCAGGCTCAAACTCTTCTTCAGACATGTTCCCCCAAACAGGTTCAGAGTAGTGCTACCGAATCGGGGATACAAGAACCGGGTAAGACAGAGACGAGAGGAAGTGCATCATGGTCAGTTCACCGGTCATCAATTAGAACGCTCGAGACTCTAGCGCCAACCTCTAGATTTTGTTTCATTGTCCACCAGGTCGTAAAAGCTCTCGATTTCTTGACCCGTGATAGATCTGAAGTGGCTAGGGAAATCGCTCATTCCTGGGGTTTTTGGAGTTTGAAAAATCGCAGCGAATTTGTCGATGCCGTATAGCTCAACAAATACATCAACTGCAACCTGGCCTTTCGAGTAAGCGCAATTTGCCTTGTCGGGCCAAGGGGTATTCAAAATCATCTCGCGAATGTTCACCCCTAGGCACATACCCCTGAGGTCGGACCTGTCGATCGTGTACCAATCCACGAGAAGCTGCTCAGGCGTCTTTGCCCGGTCACTATTCAGCCAGTAGATGTAGCGTGACAGTGCTTGAGCTCCGCCTTCCCAAACCCACTTCGGGTAGTCAGCATTGCCGAGCCCTCGTCTAACGGTTTCACGTTGCCAATGATGCAGAGCTTCATGAATGATTCCGTGCTGAGAATCCAAGCTCTCCTTGGCTGAGTATTCGGCATCGGCATTTGGCCTAGTTAGAACCGAGTTTGTACCGCAGTCTTGCCAAATTGCGTAACCACCCAGAGGTAGGGTGTATCGCGAACAACCTTGACGTTCAATCTCGTCATTCATCCACTGCGCCGAATTGACATATATAAGTACGAGTGGCTTTTTGATCTCCAAGCCAAGTCGAGCCGCCCAAGTTAGATGTTCAGAGAATCGATCAACTAGATATTGATTCTTGAGACTCAGGGGTGCGGTCTCAGTTATCAGCGAAAAAGTCGCAACAGAAGAGCTCGTCTTCAGCGCCGTTGTAATGGCCTGAGATAGCGTCGAGCTCGGAGCTACCGGTTTTGAAACCTCACTGCTGTTTGCCGCGAATTCCGCGGATAGATGCACCCGCCGCAAAGAGGCTTTACTGGTCGAGACTTTAGTTCTTGTGAAAATTCGAATGCTCGGCTCCAGGCGCTTAGCTTCAGAGCATGCCGCATTAGCCATGGATTTGGCGATGCTCAAAGAGCGGGCTTTAGTGTCTTGAGACATGCCTGTGCAGGTAAGTTTGACGACTTTAGAACCGCCATCTCTCAACAGCGTTCGGATCTCATTTCTCTGTTGCTGGCTCAGGGTTGGTGTGGACGTCTTGAAGGCCGATAGTTGAAAGTTTTTTGTTTGTTGCGTTGACTCCACAGAATGTGCAGCGCTCGAGCCCAATGCGAGCAGCACTGTGAGCGCGATGGCGATGTGCTTTCTCATGTTTCCCCCTGAAGAAGAGCTTATGCCCTGCAGTCGGCCAACAAGTCAGACCCCTTCTCTTGAATACTTCTGCGGCTTGGGGGTTGCTCTTTCTCCCCATTCGAAGTGTCACCCCCCTAGACCTAGGGGTGTTAGTGGTGACGCGACGATGATGCTCAATCGCGTGATTAGTTCAGTATTACCGACATGATCATCTAGCCTGGTAAGCGAAGACGTGGGGGAAAATGGGCTCATCTTTCAGAAGCGGTGTGGTTTACAGGTATCCATCTGACAGATCCACTAGACAACAATTCGTCGACGGATTGCCAAATTTCTTTGCCGTGACAGCAGACGACGATAGGGCTTTAGTACTCCTAGAAAAGGGCATCTCCCAGATCGCTCAGGCCAAGAAGGCTATTTCTAAGGCGAGTTTTCCCGCAATTGTTATTTCGAGCTCGCCTCACTCGAGGGGCTCGGAGTGGAACCCATGGCACGACGTATTTGAGCCAGACCTTGGATACATTCGCTACTTCGGAGACGCCAAAAAGGCTGGTAATCCCGCCCTTGCTCCAGGAAACAAAGTCCTGCTTTCTGAGCTAGAGAAACATACCTCAGGTGATGCTGCAGTTCGCACCACTGCAGCACCGCTGGTCTTCTTCGAGCGAGTGGCAGTTGAGGGTAGGTCTTACGGAAACATCAAGTTCCAGGGTTTCGGTGTTATAGAGAAGGCTGAGTTAGTGACCCAGTTCAATCCTGGGATCGGTTACTTCACTAACTACGTTTTCCAATTCGCTGTCCTTAGTCTTTCAGATGAGGATGAAGAGCTCGATTGGGCGTGGATTAACGCTAGGCGCAATGAAAATCTGAATGATGCCGAATCAAACCGGCTCGCTCCCCTCTCTTGGCAGAAGTGGGTCAAGTATGGGAACAACAAGATTGAGAGCGTAAGGCGGCGTGCAGCCCTTGCAAAGGTGGAGTCGGTCGATGCTCAGAGGCCCAAGCCAGGAACAAGAGAGGCAATCGCTCTTTCTAACATTTACGACTTCTACTCACAGGCTGGCAAGCATAGATTCGAACTTCTCGCTAGTCGAGTAGTAATGAGCCATGTCAATTCGTTTGGAGGAACATACTCTGAAGGCTGGGTCACAAGGGGTAGTGGTGACGGAGGAGTGGATTTTGTTGGAAAAGTGCGTTTGGGGTCCGGGTTCGCTTCTGTTGATGTCGTTGTTTTAGGCCAGGCAAAATGTGAAGCGCTAGACAAGCCAACTAACGGAAATGCTCTAGCTCGAACTGTCGCAAGACTCAAACGTGGCTGGATTGGCGCTTACGTGACGACCAGCTATTTTTCTAAACAATCACAGCTCGAGGTCATCGAGGATTCGTATCCGTTGATCAAGATCAGCGGCAAAACATTGGCCGAAGAAACTCTAAAACTTGTAGAACAGGGTGGATACTCCTCGGTCTTGGGTTATCTTGAAGCGCTCGAGGTCGAATACCCAGACTCAATCAAGAACCGACGACCTGATGAGATACTCGACGCCTAGATGCGCACGATTGAATTGAGTAGAGACCGCATCCCAGGATCAACAGCAAGAACAAACGTCCCTTTCACGCCACGGGTCATGAGCACCTTGTAGATATTGATGATGAATTGCAACAGCTCTTCATCGGAATACTTCAATCCCTGTGCCGGGTTGTTTTCCTTACCCTTGGCATCAAAGTAGGAATCGCGGTTGAACTTGAAGGTTTTTGTTACTGGGTCGAACTGGAGATCGTTACCGATAATGACCCCTGCATAGTTAAGGTCGTATCCCTGAATAGTGTGGATGCTGCCGACCTCGTTTATTGATGTCGGTGAATTCACCCAATCAACCAGCTGCTGATTCCAGCGAAGTTTCGTACCTTGAATCTCAATATCCCATCCTGATGGGTTTTTCTTTGTGTTCCATGGCCAGGCATATCCTGCAACCAGTCTCGACAGGCCTTGCTCTTCTTCGAGCTGCATGATGTCCGATCGCATCAGATTGAAGTCGTCGTAGACCCTGAAGTCGTAGTTTTGGAATGAGGAGGCTGAGACGGGATCCGACGTGAATAGTCTCTTCACGAAATCTAAATAGCCATTACCCCCAGCTACTCGCATCTGCGAGGTCAGTTTGAACAGCGCTTGCTGAGCCCTAGCGTTATGTATCAGTTCATTGGTTGTTGCCAGCGGCAAATCTGCAGGCTTGATTGCTTGTTCGGTGTCGAGGAGAAGAACTTGGAATTTGCTTTGAGTTACTACCCAATCGAGTTGAGTTTTAGTTTTGTCGTCCTCACCAAAAAGCTTCTTGTTTATGTCCAAGAACTTCTTATTGAGTCCTGCTGAAGATTGGTTGGCACGCTGACCTAGGCGATGTGATTCGTCGACTATCAGCAGGTCAAACTTCTCCATAGACTCCCCGACTTCGAAGGGTGTCATAACCATGTTTTTTGAAAGACCTGGAGTCTGCTTGAAGACTCTTTGCAGAGTGGTTCTTAACGACTGTTGGGGCACGACAAGCCCGATCTTGAGAGACTTCAAAAGGTTGCGATTGCCCTCGGTAAAGAACTCGCTGAAGATCGAAGCCTCCTCGAGCAACTCATCACCTGACATAGATGCAATGTCTCTGAGAAGCTTCATTAGGTAGATGGCAACAATCGTTTTGCCAGTGCCGGGATCTCCTTGAATCACCAGAGTTGAACCCGAGCCATTCTCAATGTCTGTAATCAATTTCTCCAGTAGTGCACTGACAGCGATGGCCTGATCTGAATTCAAGGCCTTAAAGGGAGAGAACTTGAAGAGATTGCTATTTACGATCTCGGGTATCGATCGTGAGAGCATGCCTTTTTCGACGAGAGTGTCAAACAGCTCTTTGAAAGACTTCCTGTATTCATCGCGATTGAAATAGTTGGCATCTGAGATTCCAGCATTTGCATTGAGGACGCGATGCTTACCGTCAGCGGCAAAGTATCGGATCAGGTGAGATTCCAAATCGAGACAAACCGATTTGTTGAAGGTGTCATTCAAGATGATCTGGACGTGCCGCAGTGACTTCTTAGAAGTGGTATTTAAGTGTTGACCGAGTCTGGCCTCTGCGTTGATGGTTTCTCCGACGTAAATTTCCCCTTCGGATGACAAGGTGTATACCACTGGCCAATTGTCTGAACGCTCATTATTCAAGCCCCAGGAAGTTACTGCCTCGGACTTGAAGGGGAAGCTCTCGATGTTATAACCGGTCATACTTCTTGCTGTTTCCCTTGGATTTCTCGACAGGGTATTTAGCCTCATTTTTGGCAATTTTGCTTAGGACTATTTCATTTATGTCCCAGTCGTACTTCTTGGCAAGCAGAATGCAATAAGTGATCACGTCAGCCAACTCATCTCTAAGCTCGCCCAGATCCGGTTCATCTCCCCACTGAAAGTGTTCCAGCAGTTCCGCGGCCTCAATCGAGATGCTCTTTGCTAGATTCTCGGGCGTGTGAAATTGCTCCCACTCGCGCTCTCGAACGAAGGTTGCCAGCCTCGCTTCAATTTCCCCCAAGTCCATAACCTAAACCTATCGGAACTCGACTGATCTCAGAGCACCAGCAATCGTTGAACCAATTGACCTAGTCACGAGATATGTGTCCCCCAAAGACTCCACTCCAAAAAGTCTCTATCCAGGAGTAGCTTTTGACTTGACATAGGGGGTTCGATGTTTGGCTCGGCACTCAGAAATCTAACTATTGCTGCATCGGTTAGCTTGGTGGCTACTTTGGTGGGTGGAGTGCCTTCTTATGCGGCACCGATAGAGGGCTCTGCCAAAGGATCTGCACTCGTGCAGCTCAAGGGGGATGTCGATGGAGTGGACTACCTATCCTCACTTGGTTATTGGGATGCCGAGGCCGTTGGTGAAAACAGCCCAGGTTTATACGAAATAACTCTCGACCCTTTTGTTAGTCATACTTCTCAACTTGAGACTTTGGGCAAGCAGGAGAAGGTTGAGTTTGCAGAGCCTAACTACCTGGTTGAGATTCAAGACACTTCGAATGACCCAAGGGTTATTTCAGAGGAAACCTGGGGCCTACTTGGAACCTCTGCTTCAAGCTCCTTTGGAGCGAATGCCTCAGGTGCTTGGGCAAATGGTTACACCGGATCGAAGGCTGTTTATGTCGCAGTGATTGACTCTGGTATTGATGTAACACACCCAGATCTGGCTTCGAATGTTTGGGTGAACTCGGGCGAGATTGCTGGCAACGGTATTGATGATGATGCCAACGGGTTTGTTGATGACATCAATGGCTATGACTTTCTAAACGGCGATGGATCTGTCTTTGATGCAGGGGAGCATCCTCACGGTACTCACGTTGCAGGAACCATTGGTGCTGTTGGTGGCAACGGTGTTGGTGTTTCCGGTGTCACCTGGAATGTGAATCTGATCTCCGCAAAGATCGCTAACGCGCAAGGTTCCTCTACGACAGTGGATGCCATTAGGGCAATCGACTACGTGACCATGCTTCGAACCAAAAAAGGCCTAGACATCATTGCCTCGAATAACTCTTGGGGTGGAACTGGTTACTCAAAGGCACTCGAGGATGCAATCAAACGTGGTGGTGATGCCGGAATCTTGTTTGTTGCCGCTGCAGGTAATGATGGTCGGAACCTTGATTCCTTTAGCCAGTACCCAGCTGAGTATGACTGCACCACACCTCACCGACCATTTGACTGCGTTGTTTCAGTAGCCGCTATCGGTCAGGACGGTAACCTTGCCGGCTACTCAAACTACTCAGGCACGGCTGTTGATATTGCAGCTCCAGGAACCAATGTTTTATCAACCGTTCCTGGTGGCTATGACATGCTCTCCGGTACCTCGATGGCTGCGCCTCACGTGACCGGAGCAATCGCACTTTGTCTTTCTAGCTACCGAGGCATCACTGCAAAGCAGGCTGTTGAAAAGCTAAAGGCCACGGCCGTTTCTAACCCGAGCCTGAGTGGCAAGGTGGTGACAGGTGGTCACCTGAATGTATCGGCAATGGTTAGTTCTTGTGCGAGTGAAACTACCGCCCTGAGCGGAGCACTTACCAACCATGTTGGATCTGCCCTCTATACAGACAGAGCAAGGCTCGACTGGGATGACACCACAATTGGTGATTACGAGCAAGAGATCCAGGTTTCGGTTGGACCAAATGGTTGCCGCGGCACCTTCCAGCACCACGCATATATCGGCCCTGGTTTGACTGCACTACCTGTTTTCAATCTTGAAGAAGCGCAGTTCTACTGCTTTAGAGTTCGTGCAATTAGGGACGCTCAAACCACCGCTTGGGTGAACTCTCCAGTGTTTATCACCTGGACTAGCAACCTACCATTCTTGACCGGCAAGGTATTCATGGGTGACGGCGTCACTCCAGTCGCGGGGGCCCCAGTTAGATGGTTAGCCGAAGGAGCTGTCCCAGGGCTTGATGACTCAAATGCACTGATCACCTATACAAACCTCTCGGGCGAGTACGTGCTACAGGTGTCTAACGGAACCCCGGGCGAGTTGTTCATTGGAATGACTCGAGATGCCGCCAAAGGCCGTATGACAACTCCTCCAATTCCTTGGGGGCTGAGAGCGTCGGGCAAGCTAACGATTAATCAAGATGCCGTTGTGAACCTGACGCTGCCGCAGCAGCGCGTGGTGAACTTTACGGTTATCGATGAGGACACCAATCTTCCGATTCCTGGCGTAACGCTGCAGTACGAGGACTTAGCCGATAACTGCGTTTCGGGATCGATCACGCTCTTTCCAGGCGCTACAGAGACCAGGTGCCAGTTTTGGCCCGTAGGTTACTCATCTAGACCAGCAACTACCGATGCCTCGGGAAAGGTTGTGGTTCCAGTTCTCAATGGTGATTACACAAGGAACAAGTCACAGACAATCTCATTCCGCCACCCAACAAGTGCGGGTCGAGTAGCAACGTTCACAATCACTCCATCTACAAGTGGTGATGTGACGGTTTTGATGAAAGGTGCGGTCAACCTAACTGGAACCGTATACCTCGATGACGGGGTTACGCCTATTGCTAACGCCACCGTCAAGTGGCTTCCTGATGGAACTCCTCGATCAGGGGAGAACACCAACGCTTTGGCTACCACAACCAATGCTCAAGGTCAGTACACACTTCGAGTTTCGCCCGGGAATCCAGGTCAACTTTCGCTCCACACCCCCAGGGACCCTCGAACCGGTTCCAGAAGTAATCCTTTGATCCCTTGGGGATTGTGGGCCTGGACCACTGTGCCCACGCTCACCGAATCAAGAACCATCGACTTGAAAGCTCCGAAGTACAAGAACCTAACGATCAAGGTCGTGAACTCAAACGGCTCACCAATTGCAAATGCTGTGATTCAATCAGCGGATTTGGCTGTCTATTGCAAAACCAATGGTTATGCCGTCACATCACTAGGTAGTTCACCGGGTTGCCAGGCTTGGCCTACGGGATACTCAGGGTCTGCCCCGAGAACCAATTCCAGTGGTGAAGTTGTGCTGCCTTTGATGGAGCTTGCTCAGACGACAGCCGCCCAATATCGACTCTCAGTAGCTCACCCAACCATGACGGCGTTGATTTCGACATTTACCGCGTCACCAACCGTTGACACTGTTCAGACTGTGACCCTCTCCGAACTAGTCACTGTGTCCGGTCGAGTTTTGCTTGCAGACGGAGCGACTCCAGTAAAGAATGCACCGGTAAAGTGGCTGCCTGTTGGCGTGAACGGGGGCCTAGGTTATGACGCCGTTACCGCATACAAAACCGATGACCAGGGCCGGTACTCCATTCAAGTTGTTCCAGGGACTCAAGGGGAATTGTTTGTAAACACGACAAGACGCCCGGCAACTAACGAGCTATCAGACCCACAGTTGCCTTGGGGTCTTTACGCCGGTGGAACGGTGACCATCACGACTAGCCGAACCATTGACATAACTCTGCCCGCAATTCAATACCTGGATTACACGGTGGTCGAGTTTGCTTCCGAAGAACCAGTTGTTGGTGCCAAGTTTGTATACGGAGGTTTGGCAGAGAACTGCTCAGCTAATCGATACACCCCATTCACTGGCGTCACCAGTCCAAGGTGTGAGTTCTGGCCATCCGGTTATTCCTCCAACCCGGTTCTCTCCGATTCACAAGGCAAGGCAAAGATCGCAGTTTTGGCCCCTAGCCTATTTTCAAACTTCACACGTTACACATTTGCAGTAACTCACCCAATCGATAATGCGCGAGTGCTGACTGCAAATGCCACAGGTGCGACCACATCGAAGTTGATCATGCCAGGCACTCCTTCAAAGCCAGAGCAACCGAGCGCTACACCCCTAACCAATGAGGTGAGACTCACGTGGACGGAGCCTTGGAACGGCGGGGCATTCATTGATTACTACAAGATCTGGGTCTCACCAAATGCCGATGGACCATTTACCCTGGTGACCTCCGGCAGCTGTGCGGGATTGGTTGCACCCGATCAGCGAACTTGTGTCGTCACTGGACTAACTCCTGGTGTGACTTATTACTTTGCAATCATCGCTCACAACGTAGTTGGTTACTCCCAGCTCTCAAGTGCAACATCAGCAACACCTCTTGCCGCCATCGGTTCTTTCCAGCAAAGCGCTAGCCCAACGATCACGGGCTCCGCGGTGGTTGGTCAGTTCCTGGTCGCAACAGCAGGCACCTGGGATTCGGGAACAAGCTTTGACTATCAGTGGCTTGCAGATGGCAGTGCCATTTCTGGAGCTCTGGGCTCTTCTTATCTAATCAAGGCTCAGGATGCCGGCAAGGTCATCTCGGTGAGAATGACCGCTAGAAAGACTGGGGTTGAGTCTGTAATCCGAACTTCAACTAGCCTGACCCCCAGCTGGCCAGTATCCGGAAGGCTTGTTGAGATTCAGGGCACACCAGCAGTGGGTGCGATGCTCACGGCTCGGGCTTCAAGTCTTCTTGGCTCATCGAACGTGAGCTACCAATGGCTTCGTGGAGGCCAACCGATATCTGGAGCGACTCTCGCCTACTACGAACCAACGGCTGAAGACTCGGGTGAAACCATCACGGTCAAACTAGCGAGCGATGTTCTCACCTCGGTGCCAGACTCGATTGTTCAATCTGAGCAAGTGATTGTCGTTAGCCGTACTGAGGCAGTCGAGATCACAAGAAGTGGCTTGATCGAAGCAGTTACCCTGCCAACGCCAACAGCATCGAATACGTCGTCAAGCCCATCAGTGAGTGCTTCGATGAGTCCAACTGCAAGTGCGCCCTTGGCGACGCAGAGCCCGACTGCATCTCCAGTGGTTCCATCGGACTTTAAGCCCGCTTCGGTTCAGAAGACACTTGTACCGTTCAAGCCAAATGCAAAGTCCCTGAACAGCGCTCAGCGAAAGGCAATCGTTGACTTACTCAATGCGAACCCTAGTGCCACAAAGATCATCTGTACGGCCGTCAAGTTAAGTGGGACGAGCAAATCGAAGGCACTCATTCTTCGCAAGAATGCAACTCAAGTGTGCACCTTTGCTAAGTCCCAACGAACTCAACTAAAGACTTGGGTCCAAAGTAAGGTGAGTGCAGCAAAAGCCTTTGAGGGGCGAATACTCATATCAATCCGGTAGGAGATATCAAGTGCTTAGCTTGCGAAACAAATCAAAACTGATGGGGGCTGTTCTTTCAGTCGCTCTTTCAATTCCACTTATGCTGATTCCCTCTGCAGCTATTGCCCAGTACAAGTCGGCGGTTGCAATCAACTTTATTTGGAGCTCGTCCAGCGGGACTCCTTCTGGAACGTGGCTCACTCGTGAGCTAGAGGTGACTCAGACGGGCGACGCAAGTTACTTCTCAATCATCGGGAACTGGACGCCACCTTTTTACATTGGCGTTCAAGAGTTGAGCTATAGAACCGGAAAGACCGAACATGTCGCTCTGTTCAGTGCCTGGGACACTTATCCAGACAACTACTGCATGACATGCTCGCCAGAATCACGTGGCACAAAAGACTACCTAACCAAAATCAAGGATCTAGGCGCTGGCGTCAAACCCGGAGTTTTCGGATATGAGGGCACAGGGGTCAACGCCTTCATGAATGATTTCAACTGGCAGGTTGGTGATCGAATTAGAGCTGTAATAAACATACGACCCCTAACTTCAAGCACTGAAATATCGGCAGCCCTGCAGCTCAACGATGGACCATGGCGATATTTCGGAACCTATGTGTTTGCCAAGCGCTTCGAGACTCTTCAGCCGGGCTACTCGTTCATAGAGGACTTCGGCGGAAGGCCAAACACGATTCGATCGGCCGAGTATCGAAATAGCTGGATGGAATCAGAGAGTCTTGACCGAATCACCCACCTCGACACTGTGGGTGCTCAGCGAAACTCAGTCGATGAGTTCATCAACCCGGGCCATGTCATCAAGCAGCGCGCCCTGAGCGGCCTTTGGGCAGAAATTGGAAATACCGTTTCCCCGGCACCTCAGGTTTGGACTCAGGTCACAATGACTCGCCCCGAGGAAATGTTTATCCCACTCGAGGCCAGGCTCGCGGCCCTGAATCTTTCTGGCGAAGAGGCCGAAAAGTACGCGGCCAGTTATTCCATGCTGGTAGCGGATATCAAGCTGGCATCTGACAGAACCAAGCTCAGCAGATTGACAGTTCCCAACCTCATTGGCCCTGCCCGCATTGGATCAACTCTCAAGTTAAATCTCGAAAGTCAACCCGGTGTCACGAGGTCAGTCCAGTGGTACTCCGACGGTGTTCCTATTCTCGGCGCAACCGAATCCAGCTTCGCCCCAAGCAGGGAGCACTATAGGACAAGTATTCAGGCTGAAGTAACAGATAGCGCTGGAAGCGCATCGAGGAAGTTTATGGTCGGGCAGAGTTTGATTGTTAGAACTTCTGGAACAACATGGCTGTCCCAGGTAAAGCTGTCTGGATTTAGACCTTCAAAATCCCAACTCACATCCACCCAGGTTGGAAGAATCTCGAGTCTTCTCAAGCGCGTAACGTTTGAGGTAGTTGCTGAATGCACGGGCTACTTCAAAACTTCCGCTCAAAAGTCGCTTGCCCTTCAGCGAGCGAAAGCCGCTTGTTCAGAGATTTCCAGTCGCGATCGGTTATTCACCACAACGGTGAAGACCGTGCGCTCTTCTAGTGTCGGGAACCAAGATGCGGTTGTAGTGTCCTTGAAGTAGTAAGAGAGAAAATTGGGGCGATCAGGGGAGCTTTATCCCCGATCCTCTTCAGCTTCTGAAGGTGGCCGTCACCCAAACCACTCGAACCCGCAAGACTCATGAGTTAAATCCAGAGAACAAAATTGAAACAGTAGGCGTGTCAGCTCGAGAGATATTGAATTATTCGCTCTTGGACTATTTTCGCTTGAAACCTGAAGGGCATCGCGGGTCTAGACCGGAAACCTTTTTGACGGCCGTTCCCTTTACACAGATAATTGTGACTTGAACGCGGAATCCCTCGGGGCACCGGGGGTTCATTGCGGTCACTTTCCTTGTCTGGGTCCCTTTGCGGCAGACTATGGATTTCGGTTTTACTGAGGCGGCAGCTCTCGTAGCCGCCTCGCGAGCCTCGTCTTCGGCAGCCTGCCGCTCAAGGTCTGCTCTGGCCAGCGCTTCTTCAACAGCGGAGGTCGTCTCAGGGAATGGGTTTGAAAATACTTCCCATGCCCCGGGAGAAGCAAGTCTCCAGCGGAGTAACTCTCCTTTGGTGGCTCGATAAATTGTCCAAGGTTGATGGCACGAGTCGTTCAGTGTAATCCAACCCTCGACCGTGGCTATATCCACCCAAGCGGATGATGAGTAAGTCTGGAGAACCGCAACTATTCCTTTGCCGTGACAGGATGTTGTCTCCTGGTAGTAGCGACCTACTTTCATGGCATCAGGAGCCCGACGCGCCTTTATGGCCTCAGTTTTCAATTGATCAGCGATGATGGATGTCTCATTCGAAAGAAAATAGTCGTACTTCTCCTTCAAAAAGCCCTCATACTTGTGCACCAGTGCCCCAAGAGTGCCACCAGCTCCAGAGCCCGGTCCTCGACAACCCGACGCCGCGATGGTGTTAGCGACGATTAGAAGCTCACCACCCATTTGGGCATACCAAGGGCCGCCTGAGTCTCCCCCACACAGGGCCTTTAGGCCTGTTTCCTCGGTAATCATCGAGTGATCTTCCAGAACAAAGTCGTTAATCCGATTCGATGATGGAGAAGGACGGGCGGTCAAACTGACCCTGTTGGGTTTACCAGACTGGAAACCAACGTCCGACAGTCCATACCCATAGTGTGTAATTGGCGCTCGAGAGGCCTTTAGTTGCTTTACTTCTGCCTCAGTTGCGATTCTTGGGTAAGAGCTGAGCTTGATGGGCTTTCGCAGGATTATGAATCCAATGTCGTCTCTTTGGGTGGCCAGATCATTAACCTTTGGGTCGTAGCTATTTGTGTAGTCATCGCGGATCACTACAAAAGCGGATTGGACCCGTGTGTTGCGGTCATCGGTCGTTGTATTGACTCCAGGGAGAGTTACCCAGTACTCCCAGTGCTCGCGACTCAGTTTGCCGGGGTGGTTGCCAGGTTTTGCGAGACAGTGTGCAGCAGTGAGGACGATGCGTTCAGAGATTAGGGCCCCAGAGCAACCTGGCAGTCTCGCGTCTCGGGAATCCATGATTCCCACGACCAGCTCGGAGCCTGTAGCATCCTCACCACCATAGACGGCAGCTGCTTTTTGGGGGATCATCCCCGTGCCCACAAGGACTGTCGCAGCTAATGACGCAAGTAATTTTCTTACAAACTGAAAATTCAGAATTCGCAAGCGATCCCCCTTAAGCGCTTGCGCACCAAGCTAGCACAAGGTCGTTTCATGCCTAAGTTGGGACTGGGTTCAATAGCCTTCAATTACTCTGGAAGCGTGATAGCCACCCAAGCCACCAAAGCCCGCAACGCCCTCTGGTTCACCTTTCTAACGATGGGCATAGTGTCTATGGCTTGGGTTCCTAGGATTCCTGAGATTAAGGAAGCCAATGGTTTGACTGATACTCAGTTTGGGTTGGTTCTAGTTGCATCTTCTGTTGGTGCAATCTTTGGGGCACAGCTTTCTGGGAAGGCTGTGCACAGGTTTGGTTCGAGAACTGCGATGTATTTCTCTGCGGTGTTTGTGCCAGTAGGTGTAATCATCATGGGCTTGAGCACAACACCTTTGGTGTTGGTTTTTGGTTTGTTTGTAATGGGGTTTAGCTACTCAACATTGGATGTTGGTGGCAATGCCCAGGCTGTTGCTATTGAGAAGCATCTAAACAAGAGATACATCGCCTCCTTCCACGGGATGTGGAGCGTGGGGACATTGGCCGTGACTGTGTTTGGTGGTGCAGTTGCATACTTGCTCACCCCGTCACAGAATCTGCTGATCATCGCTGCCTACGGCTTTGTTGCTTTTGGCTTTGCGGCTACACGACTACTGCCCCCAGACCTAGATGGTCACCAGGGTGAGGGTGAGCAAAAGACCGGGTCATCGGTGTCCTGGTTTGGACTTGCAGTTATTCCACTCTGGTTTGCAGGTATTGGGTCAGCCGCCTCCTTTATTGCGGAGGGCTCTGCGGCTGACTGGGGAGCGCTGTTATTGCGTGACTTTATGGATGTCGATAAAGGTTTCAACGCCTCGGCTTTTGCAACCTTTGCCCTAGCGATGATCCTGTCCAGGTTCTTGGGAGATCGCTGGCTTGAGAAGTGGGGCCCATACCTGGTTGTTCGAGTGCTGGGCATCGTTGGTGGTTTGGTTTGGGGAGCATCGATTCTCCTCGGGGTTTGGCTGAGTGACTACAGCCCGCTTATTGCGTTGATTGTTGTGAACACCGGGTTCTTCTTTGCGGGGATTGCAATTGGTCCGATGTTCCCCGCCTTCATTCTTGGCGCTGCCAACCTCAAGGGTGTTGCACCCTCGGTTGGCATCGCCAGAGTTGGAGTTATCTCCATCGCCGCATACTTTGTTGGACCAACTCTTGTTGGTGTGCTGTCAGATCAGATCACACTGCCCTGGGCAATGATGTATCCGGCGCTCGCGCTGGTATTGGCTGGTTATCTGGCTCGCTCGCTGAGGGGCCTGCAGCTCGCCAGTTGAAGAGCTACTCCCACCTGAGATTCTCCGGATTCCATTTCAGGTCTGGTGCACTTGGCTCCTCGAGCCAAAGAAAACTGGAGGCCAGGTCCTTTGCTGCTTCAAAACTCCTTGGCAGTGCCGTAGACCTCGAGTTCGCCGCTCCTTCTCGGTACGACGTGCGCATTGAGTCTGGTGGTGAAAATTTTGCCGGCCAGGAAATCCCTCTGTTTTCAAATTCGACCGTTAGTGCTTGGAGGAGGTCTCGTCGATCAATACTTTCAGTGAGAGCAATCAGGCATAGGTCAACTAAGTCTTTGCCGCGACTTGAGGGATGTCCGTTTTTCAGCTCGATAGATCCGCAGACTTTTTGAGCTATTTGAAACGCCAATGGATAGAGAAGGACCTTACCCAGTGGGAGTTCTGATGGTGGCAGAAGCAGTCCGGGCCTTGGTTCCTCTGCTCCAAGGGCGGGAGGTTCTTGGACTATTTCGATTTTTATGGGGTTTTTCTCTACTTTTCCACCCCACGTAGTCTTTAGCTTCAGCGTGGCTATTTCTTTGGTCGCGTTCTCCCGGCCTGGCTTTTCTTTGCGAATCAGGGCTTCTTCCTCAAAGATGATTCCGTCTCCGAGGTCCAACCTCATGGAATCCAAGACGTGAGCTATGGCAAGCTCTTGGTCAATCGCGTGCAAGTCGATGTCTGTAGTGAAGCGGGCGTCAGCTGTTCTAAACCGCCCAGCGAGCCCACCTTTCAGAAGGATTCCATCTGGAGCGTTGAAGAAGATCCGATCGGTAATTCTTCTTAGTAAGTAGATCGAGAAGCGACGACCGGGGTCAAGGTCGAATGAATCCCCCTGCGTCCGTAACCAAGTGGACTGCCGGCCCCTGGTCCAAAGAGTCTTACGAGAATTGCCGTTGTCTGACATTTGGGCTAGACGCTAGTCAAAACTTTTGCACTTCATTTTTCGTCGTCCACAGGTTTAGCTAGCACTATTGCCGACTCAAGTTGATCTTGAAGCTTCTTTAGTTGCATCACGGATTCCTTGAAAGAGACATGATTCTTAATCGCATCTTGAAGCTGCCTGGAAACCTCACCAAAATCGATCGTGACTTGAGCGAGGGTGTCCCGAAGTCTGGATGACTCGATCCCCGTTTGTCTTGAAATCTCTTTGATTGGAGCCAGTAGTTTGTCGAGATTGATCCCAATCGAGACCATGTCGCTAACAGCTGACTTCACACTCTCCAAATCAAAGCCCTGCTTAAGCAAATCGTGAATGGTTTGTTCTGGCGAGGTAAGAGGAAGCCCATCCACAATTCGGATTTGATTGAGATCCAGTGTCCGCCTCAAAACTTTGATTCCTTGAACTTGCTTCTGGTATCGCTCAGAAGAGTAAAACAGGTGCGGTGATGGGAGAAACTCGCCAGCACCATAAAGCCAACTCGCTGTTTGACCAGCGACAACTACATCTTTTTCAGGGTGCTTTAGGCGTTCATGCGAGAGGGCCTCGGGTTTGAACGAAAGCCACTGCGCACGGATGTAGGTTTCGTCTCCAAGCTGAGCGCCGTTGTCTAGGTAAACTCCAGACCGAATTCGAGTGAGAACCTCATCTTTGGCAAGACGTGAGAGCTTCAGTCTGGAAATCCCAAAGCGCTCAGCCTGCTGGTTGGTTATCAGCCCCCATTGGTCAGATGCAATGTCTGCAATTAGATTCAGGGACTCTGAGTATTTCATGCTGAAATTGTATCTAAAATAGATACAAAATCAGATAAAAAGCTCAGAGCTGCCAGACCCATCACTTTCGCTCACTGAATCAATCAGGGGCTTAATCTCCAGGTCTCGGGGGATTTCCCAGACATATATGATCCGGCTTCAGGGTTCGTCGTCTGATCTCGGGCAAATAATCACGAGTGAATAACAAAATCCAAAATTATTAGTCAAACGTTTGAGTAGTGTGCTTTAGTGTGGTTCAAGTTAAACGTTTGACTAGATCTGGAGGTGGTCGGCATGAAGGCAGCAAAGTTGTCTGATGTTGCTCAGGCCGCCGGTGTATCGACCTCTCTGGTTTCTTTGGTTATGTCGGGTAAGGGTGCCAACCGTTGCTCTGCTGAGACTGAAGCTCGCATCAAAGAGATTGCTCAGCAGCTTGGTTACCGAGCCAACCGTTTGGCTCGAAGCCTGAAGGAGCAGCAGACCAGAACACTGGGTCTATTGAGCATCGAGGTTGCAACAACCCCATATGCAGGTGAGATGCTGATGGCAGCTCAGCGCACTGCTAGATCTCACGACTATGACTTGTTTTTTGTTGAGGTTGAGAACAACCCAAAGTCGATTGAAGAAGCGCTTGATCTAATGGCAGAGCACCAGGTGAGCGGTGTTCTGATTGCAGCTTTCTTCCACTGCGAAATTAAAATGCCGACCAATGTGCCAAAGAACCTCGTGTTTGCAAACTGCTTTGGTTCTGGTCTGTCTCACCCAACTTATGTTCCAGCCGAGTACCCATCGTTTATGCAATCGCTCAAGCTACTGGGTATCGCAGGCCACAAGAATGTTGCCTTTTTGACTGAAGAGTTTCCGTGGCCTGCTGCGGTGGCTCGCGCTAAGGCTTTTAGGGATGCGGCAAATGCTTTTGGTTGGGTGAATGTTGAAGAGCGCATCTACGCATACGACGACACCAACTCCGAAGATGGCTACCTAGGCACCCTCGAGATGATGATGCGGGATCCAGAGATCACCGCAATTGCCTGCTACAACGACCGTCTTGCCATGGGTGCCTACCAGGCACTGCACGAACTGGGCATCTCAATCCCAGACCAGGTATCAATCGTTGGCTTTGACGACCTGGAATTGATTTCCGCGGGCCTACGCCCCGGATTAACCACAGTCCGCCTACCTCATTACCAAATGGGCAGGGAGGCCGTGGAGCATCTCATTCGCATCTGCGAAGAGCGCGATGAGGCGACTCAACAAACAATCGAAATTCGTGGGGAGTTGGTGGTTCGAGACTCAGTAGCAGCACCTCGCACCTCAACAAGCTCGCCAGCTAAGCCAGGGATTTCAAACCAAACCAAAGAAAAAGAGGAAAAATGACCAAGCTAACTAGAGCGTTGCTTGCTGCCTCGGCCGCAGGTGTGCTCGTTCTGTCTGGATGTGCCTCTGGCACTGAATCCCCTTCGAGCTCCTCCTCTGACAACGGCTCTGCTGAAGTCACGACTATCTCGATGTGGTCCCACGCAGCTGGTAACGACCAGGAGATTGCAACCGTAAAGGAAGCTATCGCAGACTTCAACGCCAGCCAGACCAACTACGAGGTAGTCCTTGAGGAGTTCCCACAGGAGTCCTACAACGACTCGATCGCTGCTGCTGCAGCATCGAACACCCTGCCTTGCATCGTCGATGTTGACGGACCAATCATGCCTAACTGGGCATGGGCTGGTTACCTACAGCCAATTTCCCTGGACCCAGCTCTTGAGGAGGCATTGCTTCCAGGTGCTAAGGGTTACTACAACGGTGAGCTTTACTCAGCTGGTGCATGGGACGCAGCACTGGGCATGCTCGCTCGCAAGTCAACCCTTGAGGCTGTTGGCGCTCGCATTCCTACCGTTGCAGAGCCATGGACTCAGGCTGAGTTTGACTCACTGCTTGCAGCTATCGATGCAACCGGTGACTACGACTATGCAATCGACTGGGGTAACGGATGGACCGGTGAGTGGTACCCATACGCTTACAGCCCAATCATGCAGAGCTTTGGTGGAGATCTAATCAACCGCGACACCTTCGAAAGTGCAGACGGAGTTATCAACTCTGACGCATCCGTTGCATTCGGTGAGTGGTTCGGTTCTACCTTCGCTAAGGGATATGCCAACCCAGCTCAGACCGGTGACCGCACCGAGTTCGTTGCAGGCACCATTGCGCTGCAGTACAACGGAAACTGGGCTGTGAAGGATGCCTATGAGGCACTCGGCGATGACCTACTGATCTTGCCTCCACCAAACTTCGGACAGGGTCCAAAGATCGGTGCTGCTTCATGGCAGTTCGGTGTCTCCTCATCATGTGAGAACCCAGAGGGTGCAAACGAGTTCATCAACTTCATCCTTCAGGACAAGTACATCGTTGCTTTCGCCAACCGCATTGGTTTGATCCCTGCAACTGCAACCGCAGCTGCTGAGGTTCCAAACTACGCACCTGGTGGACCATTCGCTGTATTCGTTGAGTTCTCCAACAACTACGGTGTGCTTCGCCCACCAACACCTGCCTACCTAGCAATCTCGACCATTTACGAGAAGGCAGTTGCAGACATCATCAATGGTGCTAACGCCAAGCAGGCCTTGGATGCAGCAGCAGATGAGATTGATGCGAACCTAGCGGACAACGATTTCTACCGCTAAATCGATCGCTAAATAGATCAGGGGTGGCAGTCGCCACTGCCACCCCTGATTTCCAAAAAGGAAAAGAATGACCACTTTAACTAGAGCGAAAAAGCAGTTATTCAGTAACAGCTTAAGTGCAAAGTCATCACGGGCAGGGTTCTTGTTTATCCTCCCTGCTGTTGGTTTGATGCTCGTCTTCCTGGTAGCGCCAGTAGTGCTCGCGTTTTCGCTTGGTTTCACCAATGCCAAGTTCGCGTCTCCCAAGGAGCCGGAGTTTGTCGGCATCGAAAACTTCACCGAAATGCTTTCGCTCGGCCAGGTCACCGTCGAATCTGACGCCACTGATCCAGATGTCGCCTATGACAACCTCCGAGAGTTAACTAAGCCCGCTGCCGAGACTCCTTACTCAGGAATGCAAATTCTTGATGAGTCATTTGCAGCCGATGGAGAGTCGGCAACCTTCACAGTCGCTGGCGATGCGCTGTTTTGGAAATCTCTCAAAAACACTTTCATCTTTGCCCTAGTCATCGCTCCTCTGCAGGGTGGTTTGGCATTAGCTCTTGCGCTTTTGATCAACTCTCGAATCAGGGGCAAGGTTTTCTTTAGAACCGTTTACTTCATGCCCGTTGTTACATCGATGGTCGTGGTTTCGATTCTTTGGATCTTCTTTTATCAAAAAGATGGTCTGGCCAACGTCTTGCTGGGTCAGATCATCCCCGGATACGAACCGGTCGCCTTCTTGGCTGACCCGAATCTGGCACTGCCGGCCATCATCTTTATGTCTGCTTGGCAGGGTGTTGGTTTCCACATGATTATTTGGCTTGCAGGTTTGCAAACAATTCCGGGTGAGCTCTACGAAGCCGCCACCGTTGACGGGGCTAATAAGTGGCAGCAATTCAAGGCCGTCACCTGGCCTGGTTTGCAGACCACATTTGTTTTCGTCCTGATCATCATCTCGATTCAGGCCATGGGTCTATTTACCCAGGTGAACGTGATGACTCAGGGTGGGCCGCTTGACTCCACCTCAACCATCGTCTTCCACCTCTTCCGTGAGGGCTTTAGAAAGAACGAGATTGGCTACTCTTCCGCGATCGCCATCGTCTTCTTCATCCTCGTGGTCTTGATCTCAGTCGTTCAAAGACGCTTGACCAGGGAAAGGGACTAGTCATGAAAAGAAAATTCTCCCTCGGCCTAGGTATTCAATACGGCTTCGCAATCTTCTTCATGCTGCTGTTTAGCCTGCCGCTACTGTTCATGATCTCTTCGAGCCTGAAAGACCCACAGGCAATCTTCGCCGATGTGAAGTCTTGGCGAGCATTCTTGCCAGTAGGAGACATCAGCCTCGATCAATACGCGGGTGTTTTTGAGCGCTTGCCACTTGGCCAGTTCATTTTCAACTCGGTGTTTATCTCTGCCGTTGTTGTGATCCTTGGATTGTTCGTGAACTCACTGGCAGCCTTCGCGATTGCAAGATTGAAGTTCCGGGGACAGAACGCCATTCTGGTGTTCTTGATTGCCACCCTGGTTGTGCCATTTGAAACGATCGCGATGCCACTTTTGGTGTTGGTGAACTCGCTGCCTCGCATCTCATTTGAAGACGGCAGCTTTGAGATCACCACCGGTTGGCTCAACACCTACCTGGTGCAGATTGCTCCATTCATTGCCTGGGGCTTCTCAATCTTCTTGTTTGTTCAATACTTCAAAACCATCCCCAAAGAGTTGGATGAGGCTGCCATCATCGATGGCGCGAGCTTCTTCTCGATCTACTGGCGCATCATCGTTCCACTTGCAGGACCTGCATTTGCCACCTCGGCAATCCTGAGCTTTCTGGCAATTTGGAATGCGTATCTGTGGCCAGTAATGGTGGTTCAAACCGAGGCACTTCGCCCGGTTCAGGTTGGCCTGGATTACTTCTGGGCATCAACCAGCGAGGAGGGAACTCAGTGGGGTGAAATCATGGCCTACTCGACCCTGATCACTTTGCCGATCCTCGTAATTTTCGTCATCTTCCAGCGCGCGTTCGTTGCGTCGGTTGCATCATCTGGAGTGAAAGGTTAGACATTGCTGAAATTAGCTGATTCGTGGATCTGGGATAGCTGGTATGCCTTTGATGGGCAGAAACACCACATCTTCTATCTCAGGGCATCAAGAGCGCTGGGCGATGTGAACCGACGTCATCGCCACCCTTACATCGGGCATGCAATCTCCGACAACCTGAAGGATTGGACCGTGGTCCAGGACGCCATCGCAATCAGCGATGCGCCTAACTGGGACTCCTGGACCACCTGGACTGGTTCGGTCACTCGCGATAAAGACGGCACCTGGTGGATGTTCTACACCGGCACCTCGCGAGAAGACGGTGGCGACATTCAAAGAGTCGGCGCCGCAACCTCTAAAGATCTTCTGACTTGGATCAAGGTCACTGGTAACCCACTGACCGAGGCAGATCCAACTTGGTACGAGCAGCTTGACTACAACCTTTGGCACGACCAAGCATGGCGTGATCCATGGGTCTTTGAGCACGATGGCACCTGGCACATGATCGTCACTGCTCGCGGTTTGACCGGAGGAAAATATGGTCGCGGTGTTGCAGGTCATGCGACTTCTAGCAACCTACTTCAGTGGGAGGTCCTGCCTCCGCTGACCGACACCGAGAGCGGCTTTGGTCAAATGGAGGTAATCCAGATCGAAGAGGTTGATGGCATCCCAACCATGCTTTGGTGCTGTGGACCTAATGAGCTCACTCCAGAAATGCGAGCCAAGTTCCCGCTCGGAGGCATGTTCTCAACAGTTGGTCCAAGCATGCTCGGACCCTTCGATCCAAACCAAGCAGTCTGGTTCCCACACGAGACCCTGTACGCAGCCAGGGTTGTAAAGCATGAGGGCCAGTGGTACATGCTGGGCTTCATTGGCGGACCAGATGACGATTTTGGTGGCTACATCTGTGACCCAATTCCTGTGGTCAATAACGGTAAGGGGCTGGTCCCCGCGACTAGCTAGAACAAGTTTCCCTGCGAGACGGCGACCTTGCAGGGGAGTCCGAATAAACCCTGTCTATTTTTCAATAAACAGGGTTTATTCATTGCTTTATGAAAACTAGCTTTGAAATTCCCAGGTTTTTATTGCCCTCGGAACCGCCGGAACTCGTGAGAAAAGGGAATCACCCTCAGTTTTTCTCGAGAGCTTGGATTAGTTCAAGCCAGTAGAACTGTATGTATCGCTTATCCAAATAGTTCAGGCAGAGTCTTAGTCCAAGCAGTTCTGACCTCGTTGAGGTCAAAGTCCGCGAGGTCCTGGAACTCAATCATGCCTGATTTGTCGGTGACACCAATTCTTAGAACCGGGACTCCTCTTGCTTCGCAGAGTGCCTGGAACTTGACATCGTCTTCTCTTCCAACACTCACGATCACTCGTGACTGTGACTCTGAGAAAAGCGCTGCAGTTAGATCTAAGTTGTCGCGCTCCATCAACTCCGAGAGCCAGATTCTGGCTCCGACGTTGAATCGAAGCGAAGCTTCGATAAGGGCGATGCCGAGACCACCCTCGGAGATGTCGTGAGATGACTCGATTAGCCCCTGGATTGATGCACCGTGAATCAGATCGGCTAGCTGCTTCTCTTTTGGAAGGTCAACCTTGGGTGGCTGGCCACCGAGGTGGTCGTGGATGTCCTTGGCCCAGGCTGAACCATCTAGCTCGTCATAGGTGGTGCCGAGCAGGTAGATGTTGTTGCCCTCGTCTTGCCAGCCAGATGGGATTCTTCTTGCCACGTTGTCGATGACACCCAGAACACCAACCACTGGGGTTGGGTAGATGGCAACATCGCCGGTTTGGTTATAGAAGCTGACGTTACCTCCGGTTACCGGGATGCCTAGTTCTTGGCAGCCATCAGCTAGACCTGCGGTTGCCTCCTTGAATTGCCACATGACCTCTGGGTTTTCTGGACTTCCAAAGTTGAGGCAGTTGGTCACCGCTCTTGGCACAGCACCGGTGACAGCGACGTTTCTGTAGGCCTCAGCTAAAGCGAGCTTTGCTCCTTCGTAGGGGTTTAGGTAGCAGTACTTGCCGTTGGCATCGGTTGCTAGTGCAACACCTAGACCTGAGTCCTCCATCACACGAACCATGCCGGAGTCATCCGGCATGGAGAGTGCGGTGTTACCCATCACGTACTTGTCGTACTGGGCGGTGATCCAAGACTTGTCTGCCTGGTTAGGGGAAGCGATCAGCTGCATTAGCTGGGTCGCGATCTCAGTCTTTGACTCTGCGCGCTTTAGCTTTTTCGAGCTGTCTGCATTCAGAGCATCCTGGTACTTGGGGTATTCAACTGGACGGTGGTAGACAGGTCCATCGTGGGCCACGGTTCTTGGTGGCACGTTCACGATTTCCTGATCGCCCCAGTTGATGTAGAGGCGGTCTTCGTCGATTACATCGCCTAGGACCGAGTACTCAACCTCCCACTTGTTGACAATTTCTTCAAATGCCTTCAGGTGCTTCTTAGGCACGATTGCCATCATGCGCTCCTGAGACTCACTCATCAGAATCTCTTCTGGAGTCAGCGATTCATCGCGCAGCAGTACGTTCTGAAGCTGCACTCTCATGCCCTTGCCTCCGTTAGAGGCAAGCTCTGAGGTGGCGCAGGAGATGCCAGCGCCACCGAGGTCCTGAATACCTGCAACCACGCCTGCGTAGAAGAGCTCGAGACAGCACTCGATCAAAACCTTCTCGGCAAATGGGTCTCCGACCTGAACCGCTGGACGCTTGATTGGCCCGGTTGACTCAAAGGTCTCTGAGGCGAGAACGCTAACTCCACCAATGCCATCGGCACCAGTTCTCGCTCCGAACAGGATGACTAGGTCACCTGGGTTGGATGCCTTGGCAAGCTTCAGGTCTTCGTGCTTTAGGGCACCAACCGAGAGTGCGTTTACCAGCGGGTTGCCCTGATACACCTTGTCAAAGACAGTCTCGCCACCGATGTTTGGAAGACCTAGGCAGTTGCCGTAAAACGAAATACCTGAGGTGACACCGTGAACAACTCTCGCGGTGTCCTTGTTCTCTGGTGCTCCAAAGCGAAGCTGGTCCATGACCGCGATTGGTCTGGCACCCATGGTCAGGATGTCGCGGACGATGCCGCCGACTCCGGTTGCTGCACCCTGGAAGGGTTCGATGTAGCTGGGGTGGTTGTGGCTTTCAACCTTGAAGGTGACCGCCATACCCTCACCGATGTCGACTACACCGGCATTCTCTCCCATGCCTACCAGCAGGTGCTTCTTCATCTCTGGTGTGACCTTCTCACCAAACTGGCGAAGGTAGATCTTTGAGGACTTGTAGCTGCAGTGCTCGGACCACATAACCGAGTACATCGCTAGCTCTGAAGAGGTTGGTCTTCTACCCAGGATCTCTCTAATGCTCTGGTACTCGTCTTCTTTGAGGCCGAGTTCCTTCCAAGGCTGAGACTTGTTCGGGTCTTCGGTTGCCTGGGAGACGGTGTCTACGTTGGTGGGTCTTAGGTTTGCCATTAGCTGTTCACCAACGCTTTCAAAACACTCTGGAAAAACTTCAAACCGTCAATGCCTGAGCGCATGGCAATGTCGGTGTCGGGGCCAAAGCCTGGCTCAACCGCGTGTTCTGGGTGAGGCATGAGTCCCACCACATTGCCGCGCTCATTGGTTAGACCTGCAATGTCGTTCATCGAACCGTTTGGGTTCACATCCAGGTAGCGGAAGACGACTCGGTTCTCGGCCTCAAGCATCTTTAGGGTGTCTGGGCTTGCGATGTAGCCACCCTCACCGTTCTTTAGCGGAATGGTGATCTCTTGGTCTTTCTCGAAGAGGTTGGTCCAAGCGGTATTGGTGTTCTCAACGAGGAGTTTTTGGTCTCGGCAAATAAAGTGCTGGTGTTCGTTTCTAATTAGGCCACCAGGTAGTAGGTGAGACTCAACTAAAACCTGGAATCCGTTGCAGATACCCAGAACCGGTAGTCCCTGCTGGGCCAGTCTGATTACCTCTTGGGTTGCTGGTGCCTGGGCTGCGATTGCTCCGCAGCGGAGGTAGTCACCGTAGGAGAAGCCTCCTGGTAATACAACCGCGTCTACCTTCTTGAGGTCTTGGTCTGCATGCCACAGTGGCACCGGGGTGCCACCGGCGAGCCTGACGGCTCGCTGGGCATCACGGTCATCCAGGGTGCCTGGGTAGGTGATGACACCGATCTTCATGACTACTCCTTGGTGATTGCTACGACGTCTTCGATTACGTCGTTGGAGAGAAATGAGGATGCGAGCTTCTCGGCGTTAGCCATGTCCTCGCTGGTGATCTCACGATCAAAGTGAAGTTCGATTCGCTTGCCGATTCGGGCGTTCACGATCTCAGGGTGACCGGAGCGGTGAAGGGCGTTCGCGACTGCCTTGCCCTGGGGGTCTAATAGATCCTGCTTTGGCATGATCTCGACGATGATTTTTGGCACTTTTCCCCTTCGGTTTGCTGGCTCCGCCAGTTTCGGGATGGATAGGTTTTTGGTCGCGACTTTGCGGGAATGGCTTTAGTTTACTGGGGTAATTCTGCCCTATCCACAGGCACGCAAATAGCTGAGTTATCCACGGACAAGAACTCCGTTCAGCGCAGTCAGAGTCCGTCAAATACACTTCAAATGAGCAGAAAATAAATAGTCAATCTGACTATTTATTTGTAACATCAAAGCATGACTAAGTATGTATCGCTCACGGACGCCAAAGCCAGCTTGTCCGAGGTGATTGAAGACGTGATTAGAGGTGAAGAAGTGGTGGTGACCAAACACGGCAATCCCGTGGTCAAAATGACCTCATTCACAAAGCCCACAATTATCTTCGGTTCTCTCGAGGGTCAGCTCGAGGGCTGGGAGGATGTTGACTTTGACGACACTTCCCACATGGATGAGGCTTGGGCCATTTGGCGCGAAAAATTGGCGAGGCTGGGAGAGTGAAAGTCCTACTCGATACAAATGTCTTCACCTGGCTTCACCAGGCACCGAGCAAGTTGGGGAAGCGGACAATCTCTAGGATCGAAGAGGCAAATACGGTCTATTACTCCCCGCTGACGTTTTTTGAGTGGATACAAAAAGATGACCACCGCGGCATCAACGCAAAAAAGCTCATAGAGGCAACAAAAAACATGGGCTTCATCGAGCTCCCGCTCAGCACCGGGGCAGTTCTGGAAGCAACTAGATTCGGGAGCTTGCGCGGGAGAGACCCAATTGATCTACTGATCCTGTCTCAGGCAAGCCACTTGGGTGTTGATTTTTACACCGCTGATCACAGGTTGCTCAGCCTAGGGCTGAGCTTTGTAAGAGACTCGACTCTCTAGATCAGAGTTAGTGTCGAGCTAAATAACCCGAGAGTGACTCAAGAATCAAAAGAGCAGCCAACCTGACCGTTCTGCCATCTTCTGGATCCTTAGTGGCATCTATCTCTGTGATGTCCAAACCTTTGACTCTTTGGTCCTGGCAGAGCAGTCTCGCTGCCTGGCGAATCTCAAATGCACTGATGCCGCCGGGGGCGGCAGCAGGGCATGCCGGCACCACGCTGCGATCACAAACATCAACATCGAGGTCAACATGGACTGGGCCATTGGCTGAGCCTGCAATCCCAATAGCCTTCGCGCAGGCTTTATTGATTCCGATTTCGTGGAGTTCAGTTCTGGAGATAACGGTGATACCCAAATCTTTTGCCCGCATGGCATAGTCATAAGAATTTGAGAAGTCGTTGATGCCGATTTGAACAATGCGCTTTGGGTTTAGGCCCGCTTCGATTAGTCGCCTGACAGGCGAACCATTTGAGATGCCATCACGAAGATCGTGATGGGCGTCAAGGGTGATAAGGCCTGCTGTTTCGAGGTTTGAACCGTAGACGCCGAGTGCTGCCGCATAGGTGATCGAGTTGTCTCCACCGAGAGCGATGGTCAGGTTTTTGTTTGCCTTCTTGACTACCTCGATAGTCGTTTTTTCGTTGCTGTCTGGGTCCTCGATTGCACCTAGGTCTTGAATGCTCTGGGCTGCGATGTCTTGGTTTGTGGTGTAGCTATAGGTGGAGTATCGAGTCAGCGCTTCGCGAATTGCTTTTGGGGTGAGGTGAGCATTGGTGGGGCTGATCGAAGTCTTGTGAGCTGGGATGTCGATAAGACCAACATCGCTTTGGGAATCAGTGATCAGTGTCTTGGCTCTTTGCCAAAGGAGATCCTCAGCCATGGTTTCCAAACTTTCTTGAAAGCTCAGACGCTGCTTTGGTGAGCGCCTTTGCTAACTCCGATAACTGTAGCTTTTCCAATTCAGTTGATTGCAAGGTGATGGCAAGACCTGCGATTGGGTGACCTAGGTTGTCTTGAATCGAGACCCCCACAGATGCGTAACCCATGGTCACCTCATCAACCTCAAGAGCGAACCCCTGGGTTCGCTCTCCAGCCAGTAGCTCGCTCAGCTCATTCAAGTTCTTGGGACCTGCTCCAGTTCTCATCGCAAGCTCCCTGCCCCGAAACGATGCCGCAAGCTGCTTGCTGCTTAGTTTGGCGAGCATCGATCGGCCGGAGGCGGTTAGGTGGGCAGGAAGCCTGACACCGACATCGGTCACCAACTTCAAACTTTTCTGGGGTCGTTGCTCAATCAAATACAAAACATCTGAGCCATCTAAAACTCCTAGGTGACCAACGACATTGGTTTTGGTCGAGAGCTCATTGACCAGCTTTTCTAATACCGGCCTGGTCATCCGCTCGAGTGGTTCATGGCGTTGATAGGCACTACCAAGTTCCCAGGCTGCAAGACCCAGACCCCAGCGCTTTTGTTCCTCGTAGTGAATGGCAAAACCTTGGTCTTTGAGCACCTCTAGTAGTTGATAGACCGAGGATCTCGGGATTCCAAGTTTCTGAGCCAGTCGATTGGCTGTCGTGGGTTGGGGCGACTCGGCCAGGAGCTTTAGTAGCTCGAGGGTTCGAAGCGCTGCCGGCACCTTGGTCATGGTTTTTAGTATGTCTGAGATTTCAGACACTAGCTAGCTTTGATTGCTTGTTGGTGTCAGAGGGTTGCGGTGGAATTTGGTTATGAACGCAATGTCGCGCACCCTAAAAGCAGCAACCGGTTCAACTCTTACCGCCCAAGGTTGGCAGCAAGAGGCCGCACTTCGAATGCTGCACAACAATCTCGATCCTTCCGTTGCCGAGCACCCAGAGGAACTGATCGTGTATGGCGGCAACGGAAAAGCAGCCCGCAACTGGGACAGCTTTGATGCGATGGTGAGAACCCTCACCAATCTAAAAAACGACGAGACCATGCTCGTGCAGTCGGGCAAGCCGGTTGGTGTCTTCCAGACTCATGAGTGGGCACCACGCGTCTTGCTTGCTAACTCCAACCTGGTGGGCGACTGGGCCAACTGGCCGGAGTTTAGAAGACTCGAAAAGCTTGGTTTGACCATGTATGGCCAGATGACCGCTGGTTCTTGGATCTACATCGGAACCCAGGGCATCCTGCAGGGCACCTACGAAACCTTTGCTGCCGTGGCAGCCAAGAAGTTTGGTGGCACTCTGGCCGGCACTTTGACTCTCACCGGTGGTTGCGGTGGTATGGGTGGTGCTCAGCCGCTAGCTGTCACCATGAACGAGGGCACCTGTCTGATCGTGGACATCGATCCCTCCAGATTGCAAAAGCGCCTTGAGACCAGATACCTCGATGAAATTGCCGACAACCTAGATGATGCAATTGAGCGAGCAGTTCGTTACAAGAACGAGCGCAAGGCAATCTCGGTTGGTGTGGTTGGCAACGCTGCAACGATTTTCCCTGAGCTGCTAAAGCGCGATGTACCAATCGACATCGTTACCGATCAAACCTCTGCTCACGACCCCTTCTACTACATCCCAGAGGGCGTTGATCTGGCTGATGCTCGCGAATATGCACTCAAGAGCCCGAAGGAGTTCTCTGAGCGATCCAAGGCATCGATGGCTAAGCACGTTGAGGCAATGGTCGGATTCATGGCAAAGGGTGCTGAGGTATTCGACTACGGAAACTCAATTCGCGATGAGGCCCGCCAGGGTGGTTTCTCGGATGCCTTCAAGTTCCCAGGTTTTATCCCCGCCTACATCAGGCCCTTGTTCTGTGAAGGTAAGGGTCCATTCCGCTGGGTTGCACTCAGTGGAGATAAGAAAGACATCTACCGCACCGACCAGGCTGTGCTTGATCTCTTCCCAGAGAATGACCACCTACGCCGTTGGATCAAGATGGCTCAGGAGCGAGTGGAGTTCCAAGGCCTTCCTGCTCGTATCTGCTGGCTTGGTTATGGCGAGCGCGACAAGGCTGGAGCTGCATTCAACGAACTGGTTCGCAAGGGCGAAGTTTCGGCTCCAATCGTTATTGGTCGCGATCACCTCGACTGTGGTTCAGTTGCATCCCCATATCGTGAGTCCGAGGCGATGCTTGATGGCTCCGATGCGATTGCCGACTGGCCACTTCTGAACGCGATGGTGAACATCGCATCGGGAGCCAGCTGGGTTTCCATCCACCACGGTGGTGGTGTTGGCATGGGTCGTTCCATCCACGCTGGTCAGGTCTCGGTTGCTGACGGAACTGAGCTGGCAGCTCAGAAACTGCAGCGAGTGTTGACTAACGATCCTGGCATGGGTGTGATTCGTCACGTTGACGCTGGCTATCCAGAAGCTCAGGATGTTGCGCGCCACAAGCACGTTCACGTGCCAATGCTCGACACTGAGTAATCATGAAGGTCCTTTTCACCGACATCGCTTCGCTGGTTTCACCAGCGGAGCGATTTGGTGAACTCGAGATTCTCGAGAACGCCTGCATGCTGATTGAAGATGGCGTAGTTACCTACATCGGAACCGAAAGGGTTCCTGCAGATGAAACCGTCTCGCTGTCCGGTCAAACGGTAATTCCAGGCTTTGTTGACTCCCACGCTCACCCGGTATTTGCAGGTGACAGAGCCCAAGAGTTTGCCCATCGAATGATGGGTGAGAGCTATGGAGCCGGGGGCATCAACTACACCGTTGGTCTGACTCGGGCAGCTACAGAAAAAGAACTGCGCTCAAATCTGGAGCGAATCGTGGGTGAGTTTCTAGCCTCTGGAATCACTCACTTCGAAGCCAAGTCTGGCTACGGGCTTGATGTTGATACAGAGGCAAGACTGCTTCGAATCGCATCCGAATACACAACCGATGTCACCTTCTTAGGAGCTCACGTCGTTCCCCGAGGTGAGGATCGCGAGGCATACCTCGCGTCCATTTGTGGCGAGATGCTGGATAGAGCTTTGCCCTATGCGAAGTGGGTTGATGTCTTTGTGGATAGAGGGGCCTTCTCAGTTGAGGAAGCGCGTCGAGTGCTGATTGCTGCGGCGGGCAAGGGCCTGAAGCCTAGGCTCCATGCCAACCAACTAGAAAACATCGGGGCGATTGATTTAGCGCTCGAGTTTGATTGCGCGTCAGTTGATCACTGCACTCACCTAAGCGATGCCGACATTCAAAAACTAGCTTCTTCAAACACCGTAGTGACACTGCTCCCAGGAGCTGAGTTCTCAACCAGAAGCCAATACCCAGACGCCAAGAAATTAGTTGAGGCGGGCATAACAGTTGCTATCGCGACCGACTGCAATCCCGGCTCTAGCTACACAAGTTCGATGCCGTTTTGCATTGCGCTTGCAGTTCGCGAGATGGGTCTGAGTCCAGACCAAGCACTGTGGGCTGCAACGCGGGGTGGAGCAAAAGCTTTGCGCAACAACCTCGGCACTTTGCGCGTTGGATCAAAAGCAGACTTTGTGGTTTTGGATGCACCAAGCCACATTCACCTTGCCTATCGTCCGGGAGTTCAGTTGGTCTCACAGACCTATATCTCGGGTAGGAAAGTTTTCGAAAGGAACTAAGTGAAGGTCGTAATCTCCACCTCAGGCATGAGCTTCAGCGATGTTGTTGCTATTGCTCGACACAACGCTCAGATTGAGATCTCTGCTGAGTCGCTGGATGCCATGGCTCGCACTCGCGCACACATCGAGCGCCTCGCTGTTTCGGAGCAGCCGGTCTATGGAATCTCTACAGGTTTTGGAGCTCTGGCTCAGCGCCACATTCCAATCGATTCACGCGTTCAGTTGCAGAAGTCCCTCATTCGTTCCCACGCCGCAGGCATGGGTGATCCAGTTGAGCGCGAAGTGGTTCGCGCTCTGATGGCACTTCGCCTAAAGACAATGTGTTCAGGACAAACCGGAGTTCGTCCAGAAGTCGCGCAAAACTATGCCGCCATCTTGAATGCAGGCATCACCCCGAGGGTTTTGGAGTATGGATCTCTTGGTTGCTCGGGGGACCTAGCTCCTTTGGCCCACTGCGCCATGGTGCTGATGGGAGAGGGTCGAGCCTTTGGTCCAGACGGAGTCGAACGACCAGTTGCTGAGCTGTTGGCAAAAGCGGGAATCACACCAGTTGAGCTTCGAGAAAAAGAGGGTCTGGCGCTAATCAATGGCACCGATGGCATGCTCGGAATGTTGATTCTTGCTCTGACCGATCTAGATGTTCTGCTCGACCAGGCCGACATCATCGCAGCGATGAGTGTTGAAGGGCAGATGGGTACCGATCAGGTATTCCGCTCTGTCCTGCATGAGGACCTTCGTCCTCACCCCGGTCAGGCCACCTCTGCTCGCAACATGTTTGAAGCGTTGCGAGGCAGTGAAATTGTTGCCTCTCACCGCCATGGTGATGGTGTGGTTCAGGATGCCTACTCACTTCGTTGCGCACCACAGGTAGCAGGTGCTGTTCGCGACACCATGGCTCACGCGCGAATGGTCGCCGAGCGAGAACTCGCCTCGGTAATCGATAACCCTGTGGTGCTTTCAGATGGTGAAGTCACCTCGAACGGCAACTTCCACGGAGCTCCAGTTGCCTACGTTCTCGACTTCCTGGCAATTGCAGCTACTGACCTCGGTTCAATCTCAGAGCGCAGAACTGACCGGTTCTTGGATGTTTCCAGAAACCGAGGACTGCCTCACTTCTTGGCAAAGGATGCTGGCGTGGATTCTGGCTTAATGATCGCCCAGTACACGCAGGCAGCGTTGGTATCAGAGAACAAGAGATTGTCTGTGCCAGCAAGCGTTGACTCGATTCCTTCCTCTGCGATGCAGGAGGATCACGTTTCTATGGGTTGGCATGCCGCTCGCAAGCTGCGCAAGGTTGTCGATAACCTCAGAAGAATCATCGCGGTTGAGTTGATTGCAGCGGCAAGAGCCGTTGAGCTCCGTGCTCCACTTAAGCCAGCCCCTGTTACAGGGGAGTTAATCTCAATACTTCGCGAGCGAGTTCCTGGCATGGGTCCAGACCGAGATCTTGGTGAAGAGCTGGCTCAGGCTTACGAGTTGTTGCTCGCAAAGTAAGAGTTCTCCACAGGTTAGATAAGCGCTTAGTTATCCACAGAAAAGTCAATCTTGGATTTTGGTATCAACTTGATACCATATTGTCATGGCTATGACACTTAGATTGACTGAAGAAGAAGACAAAATCCTCGAGCGCTTGGCAAAACAGCTGAATTTGTCCAAGCAGAAGGCTCTCATCGAGGCCATGAAACAGGTCGAAGCCAAATCTGCAAAGCAGCGTTTATTGGCCGAGGCTCTCGAGTATGTCCTCACACACGACAAAGAACTAATGCAGCGCTTGGCTGACGCATGACCGAGTACATCGAGCTCGAGGAAGCCGTCTCACTCATAAAGAAACTCGGCTTCTACGTCCGTGACATTGGACTTCTCGAAGGCGCGTTGGCCAGACCTAGGACCACGGTGTTTGGCGAGGATGCCTATGAGAGCTTGGAGCTCAAAGCCGCAGCAATGTCTCACTCCCTTATAAAGAATCACGCCTTAGTTGATGGAAATAAGCGGACAACTTGGGCCCTGATGGTCTCATTTCTGTTCATTAATGGTTACAGGCATGATTTCACCGCAGACCAAGGTTTCGCTTGGACCCTAGATCTAGCCACCGACAAGATCACACTTGAAGAAGCGGCTGCACAGATTCGTGAGCATCTAGTTTCGCTGAGCTAGCTCTTCGCAAAACTCTCAATCGGAGGGCAGGTGCAGGTGAGGTTGCGATCACCAAATGCCCCATCGATTCTTCTCACCGGTGGCCAGTACTTACTCTTGCGTTGAGAATCTGTTGGGAAAACTGCCTCTTCGCGAGAGTAGGGGTGGTTCCATTCAGACACCAGATGGTTCGCGGTGTGGGGAGCGTTTACTAGAGGGTTGTCTTCCCTTGGCCACTCACCACTTTCAACCTTTGCTGCCTCAGCCCGGATTGCGAGCATGGCGTCGATGAAGCGATCCAGCTCTTCCTTTGGCTCCGACTCGGTGGGCTCGATCATTAGAGTTCCCGCAACTGGGAAGCTCATGGTTGGTGCGTGGAAGCCGTAGTCAACCAGTCGCTTTGCGATGTCATCGTTACCGATACCGGCATCGCGCTGGAGTGGACGAATGTCAATGATTGCCTCGTGAGCCACCAAGCCGTGCTTGCCTGTGTAGAGGAGCGGGAAAGCGTCGGAGAGCTTCTTTGCTACGTAGTTTGCACTCAGCACCGCGACTGCAGTTGCAACCCGGAGACCCTCTGAACCCATCATCTGGATGTAGGCCCAAGAGATCGGCAGGATGCTCGGGGAGCCAAACGGTGCAGCCGAAACAGGTCCATAGCCCGTGAGTTCTTGCTGTGCCATCGAGTGGCCAGGGAGGAACTTGGCTAAGTGAATGCGAGCCACAACTGGACCAACACCTGGACCGCCACCACCGTGAGGGATGCAGAAGGTCTTGTGCAGGTTTAGGTGCGAGACATCGCCACCGAACTCACCAAACTTGGCAAATCCGACAACCGCGTTGGTGTTGGCACCATCGATGTAGACCTGACCTCCGGCTGCGTGAACCAAGTCACAGATCTCAACAACCGCTTCCTCGTAAACACCGTGGGTGGATGGGTAGGTGATCATCAAGGCGGAGAGCTTGTCTCCGGTTTCAGCAATCTTTGCCTTGAGGTCCTCGACATCTACGTTCCCGTTTTCATCGCATGCCACAACCACAACCTCCATGCCCGCGAGCACGGCGCTCGCGGCATTGGTGCCGTGGGCTGAGGACGGGATTAGGCAGATGTTTCGGCCAAAGTCCCCGCGTGAGCGGTGGTAGCCGCGAATGGCGAGAAGGCCCGCAAGCTCACCTTGGGAACCGGCGTTTGGCTGGAGCGAAACTGCCTCGTAGCCGGTGATGTCAGAGAGCCAGCTGGTTAGTTCGTTGATCAGCTCAAGGTAACCCTGGGTGTCCTCGGCGGGTGCAAACGGGTGCAGGTTTGCAAACTCTGGCCAGGTCACAGCCTCCATCTCGGTTACCGAGTTGAGCTTCATGGTGCAGGAGCCAAGGGGGATCATGCCTCGGTCGAGTGCGTAGTCAAAATCGGCGAGCTTCTTTAGGTAGCGCAGCATCGCGGTCTCGGAGTGGTAGCTGTTGAAGACCGGGTGCTCAAGGTAACCGCTGGTGCGTTCGTTGACCAGTCGCACTTCGGCGTCACTGAGCTTTGGTGCTCTTGCTCCGAATGAGGCAGCCAGGTCTGCAAGGTGTTGCCAGGTGGTGCTCTCATCAATTGAGATGCCAAGCGTTGAGGCATCAACCTTGAACATGGTTAGGTTGTGTTTTCTTGCCTCGGTGAAGTACTTCTGGGCATCGGTGTTAATCACTCGAATGGTGTCGAAGTAGTTCTCATGCTGAAGAGTGAATCCACCTTCCTTCAACACGGTTGCTAGTGCTGAGGTCTTGGTGTGGATTTCGGAGGCAATGGCCTTGAGGTTCTGAGGTCCGTGATAGACGGCATACATTCCTGCCATCACCGCAAGCAACACCTGTGCGGTGCAGATGTTGCTGGTGGCCTTCTCGCGACGAATGTGCTGCTCTCGGGTTTGGAGTGTTAGGCGGTAGGCAGGTGCACCCTCGGCATCCACCGATACACCAACAAGTCGACCGGGCATGGTGCGCTCAAGCTTTTCGCGCACAGCAAGGTAACCGGCGTGTGGGCCGCCAAAGCCCATTGGCACACCGAAGCGCTGAGTGGTGCCGCAGACTATGTCTGCGCCCATTTCCCCTGGTGGCTTGAGCAGGGTTAGGGCCATTAGATCTGCGGTTGCAATGGCCAGTCCACCGAATTCGTGAACCTTTGCAAACAGGTTCGTCATGTCGACAATTCGACCCGACCCACCTGGGTACTGAACAACTGCACCGAAGCATTCTTCGTCAAGTTCATTTAGGTTGGCCGGATCGAAGTAGCGGACGGTAATTCCGAGCGGCTCGGCTCGGTGCTCGAGAAGCTGTTTGGTCTGTGGGTAGAGGTCGTTGTCAGCGAAGAAGATGTTTGACTGGGAATCTGCGCTGCGCTTAGCAACCATCATCGCCTCGACCACAGCGGTTGACTCATCGAGCATCGAAGCGTTTGCAGTCTTCATGCCGGTCAAATCAGTGACTACGGTCTGGAAGTTGATTAGGGCCTCTAGTCGACCCTGGCTGATTTCTGGCTGGTATGGGGTGTAGGCGGTGTACCAGCTTGGGTTCTCCAAAACATTGCGCTTGATAACGCCAGGAGTTCTGGTTCCGAAGTAACCCTGTCCGATAAAGCTCTGGGTAATTCGGTTCTTAGCTGCAATCTCGTGCAGTCTCGCCAGCGCCTCATCTTCGGAGATGGGATCTGGCAGCGTTGAACCACCCTGGTATTGGATAGCTTCAGGCAACGCCTTGGCCATTAGGTCAGTGAGTGAGGTGGCTCCCACAAAGTCCAGCATTTCCTTCTGCTGGTCGAGGGTTGGACCTACATGGCGATACTGAAAGTTGTGGTGCTTCTCTAGCACTTAGTTACTCCCCAATTAGCGCGTTGTATTCGGATGCGGTTAGTAGCTCTGGCAGTGAGCTGAACTTGATTTTCACAAGCCAGCCCGCGCCATATGGATCATCGTTGATGGTTTCGGGAGAGTTGCCCAAGGCTGAGTTAGCCTCAACAACTTCGCCATCCATCGGGGCGTATAGCTCACCAACCGACTTGGTGGATTCGATCTCGCCACAGATTTTCATGTAGCTGGTGTTTGAGCCAACCTTTGGTAGGTCCACATAAACAATCTCACCCAAGGCATCTGCTGCATAACGGGTGATGCCAACCGTGGCAACATCGCCATCAATCAGCACCCACTCGTGCTCCTTGGTGTACTTCAGGTTCTCTGGGTTTGACATTACTTTCCCTCTCGCTTGTAAAAAGGCATCGCTACAACCTCGTAGCTGACTCTTGAGCCACGAACATCTGCTTCTAACTTGGTGCCGATCGGTAACTGCTCCGAAACCTCTAGGTAAGCCATCGCCACCGGGTAACCCAGGGTTGGACTGAGTGCTCCGGAGGTCACTTTGCCGATCGCGCTTTCACTGCCCGGATAAAAGATTTCATAGTCCTGGCGTGCTGCTCTGCGACCTTCACCGCGCAGTGCATGCAGCAGTTTTGTTGGTTGGTGAGAAATCAGTGCGGCTTTACCAACAAAGCCTTCTTTGTCTTGAGCAACCACACGTCCCAGACCGGCCTCCTGAGGTCTAGTTTCAAGATCAAGCTCATGGCCATAGAGCGGCATACCGGCTTCAAGTCGCAAAGTGTCTCTGGCTGCCAGGCCGCAAGGTTTGATGCGCTCGCCGCCTTTGGCGAGAATCAAATCCCATACCTTTTCGGCGTGCTCTTTATGCATCGATATTTCAAAGCCGTCTTCACCGGTGTAGCCGGTGCGAGCCAAGAGCACTGGGATCCCGGCTAGGTTCGCCGAAGCGATCGAGTAATACTTCAGTGGGTTTGGGTCGATGTCCACTAGCTCACTCAAGATCTCGGTGGCGCGTGGCCCCTGAAGAGCAAGCAGTGCTGAATCGAGCGAGTGATCTTGGAGTTCAACATCGAAGTCTTTGGCGAGAGTTTCAAGCTGGGCGTATACCGCTTCGCGGTTTGAAGCATTTGCAATCACCAGGTAGTCGCGCTCAGCAATTCGGTAGACGATGAGGTCATCGATGATGCCGCCCTGCTCATTGCAAATCATCGTGTACTTGGCTCTGCCATCTTTGAGTGATGAAACTTTAGAAACGACTGCGTTGTCCAAGAAATTTGCGGCGTCATCCAGCACGCTGATTTGAGCCATGTGGCTGATGTCAAAAAGACCAGCGGAGTTCCGAACGGCGTGATGTTCGTCTAGATCGGAGCCGTAGCGCACGGGCATGTTCCAGCCACCAAAGTCAGTGAAAGCTGCCCCCAGCTCAAGGTGTTTTTGGTAAAGCGCCGTTGTCCTCACAATCAAACCCTAACCAAGAATTTGAGGGGCAATTCCGCTGTCACTAAATCGTGATTAGTTTGTTTCTTAGCTCGGCGTATTTTTGTGCAGTGAGGTTCACAACCTCTTCAGGCAGGGTCGGCGGCTCACCGGTTTGATCCCAGTTTTGAGCGAGCCAGTTTCTGACAATCTGTTTGTCAAAACTCTGGTCTCGAACGCCCTGCTCCCAAAGTTCACGGTCCCAATATCTTGATGAGTCTGGGGTGAGGACCTCATCACCTAAGGTCATCAAATTGGTTCTTGGGTCATTGCCGAATTCGAACTTGGTGTCAGCCAAAATTAGGCCTGATTTGGTGGCTAGCTGTGAGGCCTTTATGAAGATGCCAATGCTCAAATCACGAAGCTCTTCGGCAACCTTGGCTCCGACAAGTTCGATGGTTTGCTCGAAAGTGATGTTCTCATCGTGCTCACCCTGCTCGGCTTTGAATGCTGGGGTGAAGATCGGATGAGGCAATTTGTCACCAAATCCCAAGCCTGCTGGAAGCTCAATTCCGCAGACCGTGCCAAATTGCTGGTATTCCTTCCAACCTGAACCGGATAGGTAGCCGCGGACCACACACTCCACCGGATACATTTCTAGACGCTTCGCAATCATTGCTCGCCCAGCGACCTCGGCGGGGACTTCAAGCTCATTGGATCGGTGATTTGGAACATCAAGCCGGTCGAACCAGAAGTTGGTCATCGCGGTCAGGTTCTCGCCTTTGCCGGGAACCTCTGGGTCCAACACATGGTCAAAAGCGCTGACTCGATCCGAGGCAACAATCAGGACTAGGTGGGAGAAGTTTGGGTCGACTGGCTCGAAGAGTTCGCGAACTTTGCCGGAGTAAATGTGGCGAAAACCCTGCAGCTCCACTAGCTCACCTTGAGCCCAATGTCGTGGCGGTAGAAGCCGCCCTCGAGTGAGATCCGTGACATGCCTTCATAGGCCAAGGTTCTAGCCTCTTGGAAAGTCTGTCCGCAGCCAACCACTGACAGCACACGACCGGTCGGGCTTGCCTTGCAAACCTCAACATCATCCATCGCCTCGACTGATTCAATACCGATTACTTCCCTAACCGGAGCGTTCGTCACCGGGTAACCCTCGGATGCCAGAACGACCGTTACCGCGCAGCGAGGTGAGAACTCTGCGCCGGGACCATTTTCAAGCTTGCCGGTTGCACTGCGCATTAGAAGGTCTGCCAGGTTGGACTGCAATCTTCTGAGCACAACCTGGGTCTCTGGATCCCCAAAGCGAGCGTTGAACTCAATCACCTTTACTCCTCGTGAAGTAAGGATCAGACCGCAGTAAAGAAGACCCACGAACGGTGTTCCTCGTCGTGCCATGGTGTCAATGGTTGGTTGCGCCACACGTTCGGTGACCTCTTCGACGAAGCCTTCTGGTAGCCAAGGGATTGGTGAGTAGGCACCCATCCCTCCGGTGTTTGGACCCTCGTCATTGTCGTAGGCACGCTTGTAATCCTGAGCTGGGGAGAGTGGCATGACACTCTTGCCATCGCTCAGGAAAAACAGAGACACCTCTTGGCCGTCTAAAAACTCCTCGACCAGGACGCCATCTTCAATGAACTTGGCTGCGTGATCCAATGCGGCTTGTTTATCCGAGGTGACGATTACACCCTTGCCGGCAGCTAAGCCATCTGCCTTCACTACGTAGGGAGCACCGAACTGGTTGAGCGCATCCTCGACCTGTTCCAATGTGGAGCACTCACGTGCCATGCCGGTCGGGACATCGGCAGCCGCCATGACCTCTTTGGCAAAGTTTTTGCTGCCCTCGAGCATTGCTGCCTGTTGGCTTGGACCAAAGACTGCGATGCCCTGCTCGCGAAGGGCGTCGGAGACTCCTGCGACCAGCGGAGCCTCAGGGCCAATTACTGCTAGGTCAATGCTGTGTTGGAGGGCAAGGGTTGCAACTGCAAGCTTGTCGGTTGCAACTATCTCTGGATGGACTGTGACCTCTTTGGCGATCAGCTCATTGCCGGGGGCGCAAATGATGTTTGCGGCAGGGGTTCCCGTGCGAATCAAAGCTTTGACAATCGCGTGCTCTCTGGCTCCGCCACCAACCACCAAGATCTTCATCTTGGTGAGTTTACCGCTCAAGCTCTTTCAGAACCTGGACCGCTTGAATGTAGACAATGCCTCGTTCTCTCGGGCCAGCCACTATTAGTTGCAGCAACTGATTGCTTCGAAGACTGAATATGATTCGCAGCCTACCGTTGTGGCCTGTTCGAATGGATTTGCACTCGTGAAGTAAGCCCGTTAGCGCTTTACCCGAGACAGCATCAGAAGCCTTGATTTGTTCGATCGTTTTTAGCACGAGGCGCTGTCCAGATCGATCTAAGGGCCCCACTTAAGGTCTGGCTGGACCGAACAATCACTGCAAATCCTCATCAGTGAATCCGAGTTCCTGCTTCAGATCCTCGTAGTCCACCAGTTCAAGTTCCCCCCCCGATCTAACTGACGAACCATCTTCACGACCTTGGCATACTCCCAAGGGTCAGGGAACTCACCCTCCGCCTCAATGCGTTTCCAGTCTCGGCAGGCATCCTCCAAAAGCATTAGGAACTCCATGTCGATGATTGCTGCCACGACTTTGTTGCGCTTTGCGATGTGCTGAATGTCGCCCTTCTCGACCTTTGCAACGATCTGCGAGCTCTTTTGGGATAGCTCAGTGATGGAAACCATGTTCTCGATAACCTCTCTCGAATCCATTTCTCACCCCCTCTCTACATAGAAATCTGTATATAAATCTCTGTAGTGAGGCCGCCCATCTCAGCAGATAATCTGCTCTCCGGGTCGACTGGGTTGTCCGCCTTGATTGCCGTGCGGAACTGTGGCTTTAGGAAGCTTGTGGATAATTGGCGCATGGCAAAAAAGCAGATCCCCGCAAGCGTTGGTCTAGCCGCGATTGAAAATCGTGAGCTGCCAACAGCTACTCGGTATTTGCTCCAGGAGATTGAGAAGCGTCACCCGGGTGGGAGCGTTGAGCTTAGAGTTCCACCCTTTGGCGCGATTCAGTGCATCGAAGGCATGGATCACCGCAGGGGAACTCCCCCCAATGTGGTCGAGCTCTCGGCCGAGGTGTTCTTAGATCTTTGTCTCGGTGAAAGTTCATGGGAAGCGGCAGTCGCATCCGGGGTCATAAGTGCAAGTGGCGCCAAAGCCTCAGAGGTTGCCACGGTTTTCCCGCTGAGTCTGAGTGTGAGTTAATGGTCACTATGGAAAAGCGTGAAGAAGTTGAAATCAGAAGAGCGCCAAAGCTTTTGGCTTGGGCCTTGACCGGAGCGGTCTTTGGTCTTGTGGTTGCAACTCTGCTCTACGTCTTGATCCCGGAGGCTAACCGCTCCTCGGAGGATGTTTTTGGGCTACTTCTGGTGGCCCTTGGTTCTCTTGGTCTTGGACTAGGTGTTGCTTTCTCGCTTTTCTTTGACTTAGCCAGTTCGAAGCGCGTGAAACGAGCCGAAGCTGTTCGTTCTGAGAAGCAGTCTGACTAGCTCTCATTCCCCGATAAACTAAGGCCATTCTCGGTGGGCAGGGGTAACAATGCGCGGTGACGGTCTTCTAAACCACGACATCCTGCCGAATGAAAAAGGACCTCAGGACCAGTGCGGTGTCTTTGGAGTTTGGGCTCCTGGTGAAGAGGTAGCAAAACTCGCCTACTTCGGTCTCTACGCACTTCAGCACCGCGGTCAAGAATCTGCCGGTATCGCAACATCAACCGGCGAAAAAATCATGATTTATAAGGACATGGGTTTGGTGTCCCAGGTCTTCAACGAGGCTGCACTCGAATCGTTGCAGGGGCACATCGCTGTCGGCCACACCCGCTACTCAACAACCGGAGCCTCGCACTGGCGCAATGCTCAGCCCACACTTGGTAAGACTGCCTTTGGCACCATTGCGCTTGGACACAACGGAAACCTAACCAATACCGCGGAGCTAATGCAGCTCTTGGAGCAGCGCTATCCGGATCACGAGTCTGAACTTCGTGGTGGCAATACGACTGACACCGCTGTGCTGACCGCACTACTAACCGGTAACCCGGACAGCTCCTTGGAGGCAACTGCCCTTGAGCTTCTTCCAAAGGTAAAGGGTGCCTATTGTCTGGCTTTCATGGATGAGCACACTCTCTATGCCGCGCGTGATCCCCAGGGTGTTAGACCTTTGGTATTGGGTCGACTAGAGCGTGGTTGGGTGGTTGCATCCGAGTCTGCAGCGCTAGACATTGTTGGCGCTTCATTTGTTCGCGAGATCGAACCCGGCGAACTAATTGCGATTGACGAGAACGGTCTTCGCTCCCAGCGCTTCGCGCAGGAGAAGCGTGCCGGATGTGTGTTTGAGTATGTCTACCTCGCAAGACCAGACACCTCTATTTCGGGTCAAGTGGTTTACGAATCTCGAGTTGAGATGGGTAGAACACTTGCACGGGAGTATCCGGTGGAAGCTGATCTGGTGATGCCAACTCCTGAGTCTGGAACCCCGGCAGCGATTGGTTACTCCGAACAGTCAGGCATTCCATTTGGGCATGGCCTAGTCAAAAACGCCTATGTTGGCCGAACCTTTATTCAGCCTTCACAAACAATCAGACAGCTAGGCATCAGGCTCAAGCTCAACCCGCTGCGTGAGGTTATCGCTGGCAAGCGTTTGGTTGTGGTTGACGACTCAATCGTTCGCGGTAACACGCAGCGAGCCCTAGTAAAGATGTTGAAAGAGGCCGGAGCTGCTGAGGTGCACGTCCGCATCTCCTCACCACCCATCACCTGGCCCTGTTTCTACGGCATTGACTTTGCCTCACGTGCTGAGTTGATTGCCTCTGGACTTGGGGTTGATGAGGTCAGGCAATCAATCGGTGCAGACTCACTCGGCTACCTCTCTAAAGAGGGCATGTTGGCGGCTACCAAGCAGCCTGAGTCCAAGATGTGCACCGCCTGCTTCACGGGTCAGTACCCAATTGAACTGCCAGCCGCTGAGCGCTTGGGCAAGAACCTTCTAGAGCGCGGAGTAGCAACCATTCGCGAGGAAGGTCACGTGCACGCCAATGACTAATCCTTATGCCGCAGCCGGTGTCGATACTGAAGCTGGAGATAAAGCAGTAGAGCTGATGAAGGCTGCAGTATCTGCAACCCATAACTCTTTGGTGCTCGGTGGCGTCGGCGGCTTCGCCGGCATGATCGATGCGGGTTTTCTCAAGAATTACGAGCACCCAATCCTTGCCACCTCAACCGATGGGGTTGGCACCAAGGTTGCGATTGCTCAAGCAATCGATAAGCACGACACCATCGGTCAAGATCTAGTTGGCATGGTTGTCGATGACATCGTGGTCTCCGGCGCTCGCAGTTTGTTTATGACCGACTACATCGCAACCGGAAAGCTCCACCCGCAGCGCATCGCTGACATTGTTCGTGGCATTGCAAATGCCTGCAAGGCAGTTGACGTTGCTTTGGTTGGTGGTGAAACCGCTGAGCACCCAGGGCTCTTGGCCGAGCATGAATACGACGTTGCCGGGGCCGCGGTTGGTGTGGTTGAGAAGTCAAAGCTGCTTGGTGCACACCGGGTCCAGGTCGGGGATGTTGTCCTAGGAATGCGAGCCTCGGGTCTGCACTCCAATGGCTACTCTCTAGTTCGCAAAATCGTTGCTGATCGTGGTTTGAAATACACCGATTCGGTCCCTGAGTTCTCTCGGTCACTCGGCGAGGAACTACTTGAGCCAACGGCTTTGTACACCGGTGTGCTGAACAAGGTTTTGGAGAACCCAGCATTTGATGGTCAGGTTTCAACCCTGAGCCACATCACCGGCGGTGGCATTGCCGCAAATCTTTCAAGGGTGCTGCCGCAGACCGTGTCGCTAGATGTTGATCGATCCACCTGGGCACCAAATTCTGTTTTCTCAGTGTTGGCAGATTGGGCTGGGCTGAAGCTAACCGAGCTTGAGGGCACCTGGAACTTAGGTCTTGGTTTCGCTGCAGTTGTGCGCTCAGGTTCTGCGGCTCAGATTGCTGATGCGCTTGAGGGTCTCGGAGTTGAGACCTGGCAGCTAGGAGTAATTGAGTCAACCCCATGTGATGCCGAGCTTCCTGGTTACATCTCAGAGGCCAAGGGTGTGCGCGGTGGGGCAGTGCGAATGGTCGGTAGCTATGCCCACTAAGGCAACCGTTGTGGTCGGGGCACTTGGGGTCCTTGCCGCCTCAATCGCGTTTGTTCTTGGCCTGATTGCCGGGGCCAATAACGCGATGGTTTCCAACCCAAGGTCTGAGCCAGCCCCCTACTGTTTCGAGGATCAAGCAGCCGATCAGTTTTCCGCAAAGCATGTGCAGACCAAGATCGTGGCCTGTCAGGTCATGGGCATGACTAAGGCTGAGGCAATCTCATACATCGAATCTAAAGGCTTGACTCACCGGATTGCATCCGAGGATGGCGAGAGCTCTGCCTTGACCGAGGATTACACGGACTCGAGAATCAACCTAGATATTTTGGTCGGCCTGGTTGTCGGCGCTACCGCCTGGTAATCAGCCTTTGTACACCTCACGTCTGTGATCTATTTGGACTACTAGAACCAGGACTTGCTCCTGATAAATCTCATAGATAACTCGAAAATCACCGACCCGGATTCGATAGCTGCGAGAACCCTGAAGAGCCTTCACACCTCTAAGTTCTTGGGGCTTTTGTAGTTTTTCGATTGCCTGTATCAACCGCGCTCGCACTGGCGCTTCGGCCTTGTCTAGCCATTTTTTGACCTTGGGTTTGAGCTTAACTTGATAGGTATCTGGGCCTGGGCTCATCTGTACCGTCTAGTTCAGCCAGAACAGTTTCGAGGGGGATCCATTCATTGGGATCACCTGGGTTGAGCTTGTGCTCCAGTAGGGCGATCGTGTCCTCTAGGTCCTCGATGTAGTCCAGCAGTTTTTCGTATTGCATGGCGTCGAGGATAACTACGGCTGGTTTTCCATGTTTTTGGATTTCCACAGCCTCGGTTTTGGCAAGCTCAAGAACGTTGTTGAAGTTAGCTCTAGCTTCGGAAGCTGAATATTGGGCCATAGCTGAATTGTACGAAACTGTGTCAAGTTTTGTACAAAACTAGACCTAGTCGCGGTCTAGGTCTACTTCGCGCTCTTCGTCTGATTCAGGCTCGTCGTCGTAGAGATCAGCCCACTTGTCAACGTATTCAACTTCGTCGGATTCGGCTTTCTTGGCGAGCTCGGCTTCGAGTGCTGAATAGTCGGTGGCTGGGCTGAAGTACTTCAGCTCGCGAGCAACCTTGGTGTTCTTAGCTTTTTGACGGCCACGCCCCATGGCGAGCCCCCTAATCTCTTTGTCTCTATCCGGGCGTCAGCCCTTCAAACCTTTGGAAACCTTGCCCAAGATACTACCAGCCCTATAGCAGCCAGAGCACCAACAGTAGCGCGGTGACCGGGAACAGGATGTTGGTAATCAGGGTCAGCAGCATCTGCACCAGCCGACCTCGGTGCCAAAACTCCCAGGCTGACTGCGATACTCCGGAGAAGGTCGAAAGACCGCCGGCGAAACCTGCGATGCCGAGAGTGAAAAGGGCTTGATCAAAGGTTGCAGTATCTAACACCAAGCCCAAGAATGCCCCGGCCAAAATGTTTGCGGTCAGAAGCCCAAAGTGAAGTGCTCCCTTCCAGTTGGAAAGTAGTGAACGGAGCATTGCCCCAAGTCCACCTGCGATCCCCACAAGCGGCACGAACCACCATTCGCTAATCAAGCGTCACGCTTCTTAGCGATCTTGCGACCCTGGCGATAGCCGATGCCGTAGAGGACCACTCCGCCAAAGAGCATGATCGCGAACTCATAGGTCAGGAAGTTGTAATCGACAAATAGTGTGACCGCGCTCATGGTTGTGAAGCCACCGGCAAAACCGACGCCCCAAAGGTTTCTGCACCACTCGAGTTGGAAGTAGGGGTGTCTGGCAGTTAGGCCCAGGAAGTAGGAACCAATCATGTTCACCACGAAGATTGCCGTCAGCTCACCTACTGGGTAATCAAAATTCAGGTTGATTACCTCAAAGATTAGATACCGAAGCATGCTTCCCAGGGCGCCACCGAGGAACACATACCCGAGCATTCTCCAGTTGCCGGACATGGTCACACCCTACTGCTACTGGGCAGCCTTGCATAGCCAGCAAGGTTAAGGATTCCTAATCTTTGGCTAATCGATTTCTTAGATTGCGGGAGTTCAATACTTCAAAGGAGGCAATCAAATGAAGAAGTCCTATCAGGTCGATGATCGCAAGCCGAGCTCGCTACCAAAGATCGGAAGCGTAGCTGTAGCGATTGGCTCACTGAGCCTTGCGGCAACCTCAATTGCGCCAAGCGTCCTTGCCTTTGCCAACCTGTCCTCGACTGAAACCCAGCCCAACCTCACTGAGAGCTCAGCTAGTACTGGTGCGAACCCAGCCACTGAGCCCGTCGTCATCGGGGGTCAAAACCAAGCTCCAAACCAAGTTGCCGTCGAGGGCTCGCAGCTCTCTGCAACCAACCTTGGCAATCTTGCACCGTCTCCGACGGCTGCCGATCCGCTAGCTGTAATTTCTGATCCGGCGCTAACCCCGCTTGTTCCCGCCTCAGGCGGCAATATCTCCGCCGCGACTCCAGTGGCCGGAGCCTCAGGAGCGACTGCCGGTTCTGCTAACAGTGGCAACATCTCATCCGCAACCCCAGCTGGTGGTGTCTATGAGGATGATGATGACGATGAAGATGAATACGAGCGCGAAGAACACGACGACGATGACGATGACGACGACGAAGAAGATGACGACTAGTCCTCAGGTTCACAGCTTCGCACGCGAGTGCATGGGGACGTTCTTCGTTTTTCAGATTCAGGATGAAATCTCTGAGCCAGAGGCAAAGCGCATGGTGGATTCAGCCATGGAGATTTTGGATTGGGCCGATCAGACCTTCAGTCTTTATAAAAGCGAATCTGAGCTATCCAAGCTAAACCGCGGTGAAATCGACTGGGATACTGCAAGTGCGGAACAGCTTCAGGTTCGTCAGCTTTGCGAGGAATGGAATCAGCGCACGAAGGGATTCTTTGACGCCCGCACGGGCGCAAACTATGACCCCTCCGGCGTGGTGAAAGTCTGGGCAGCTGCAAATGCGGCTGCCTTCTTGGAGGCGAATGGAGTTCGCCGCTTCACCTTGAACGCCGGTGGTGATGTTTATCTATCCACTGAACTTCAGGTGGGGAACCTGACTAGAGTCGGACTCTCAGCACCCAGGTCAATCAGGGCAGCGAACGCCGGGGCCAACTTTGTTCTCGAGTTGGCTGAGACCAACTATCGTGCCGTTGCCACAAGTGGATCCGCAGAGCGCGGTGAACACATTTGGAGCACAACGGAAGCCCAGCGTTTCAAGCAGGCAACCGTGATTGCCGAGGATTTTTTGACCGCTGACGTTTGGGCCACCGCATTGATCGCCGGTGGTGAAGAAGCTCTCCGTGTGTTTCGAGAACTTGCCCCAAGGGAGCACCTGGTAGCCATTGTCACAACAGCCGATGGGGCAGTGCTTAGCACAGCAGGGTTTGCTGATTTGCTGGTTGCTCTTTAGCCCTTCGCCAAAGCATTCTGCACTGCCAACTTGAAGGCTTCAGTGGTAAAAGTTGCACCTGAAACATTTCCGTAGTTGGTGCTCTGAGTTTGCACGGTTGCCTGAATCAGTGCTTTATAGGCGGCATCTCTGCCATAACTCATATCTCCAACCAAAACACTGATGTCCGTTATTGAGCCGCCCGTAGTCGTTAGTTGCAACTGTATGTCGCCATATTTATAGGGCATCAAATCTGAGGTCAGAACCTGTTGCTTGGGTGGGCTGGCAGGCTGATTTGTGACAGCGGGTTTTGTGGGTTGAGTTGCCTCTGGCTTACCTGTTGCAGGCGCTGGATCGATCGATCCAGTTTGGGTTGACTCAGAGGTCGTACTTGGGTTGGTTTGAGCTGGTGTTGAAAGTAGGTCAACCTCTAGCTCTTGAGGCTGCGACAACTGAAGGTTCAGGGCATTACCGCTTGCGAACATTGCAGCACTGAGTGCTAAAGATGCGTTCAGAAACTTGGTTGACTTTCTCACCAGGCAAACTCCTCTACGTGGATTTGTGCTTTCGCTACCCCAAGCTCATCCAGGGTCTCGATTACGCGATCGGTCCAGGCTTGTGGCCCACAGAGGTAAACATCCGATTCGTGCAACTTTGGAAACAGCTGCAGCATTCGAAGTCGATCGCCTACTCCCTCGACATCGCTCTCAAGAGAGAACACTCCACCCTTGCCGCGCGGGCCGGCTTCAACGTGAAGGCGGTGACCGCGCTCTATTGCAACCGCTTCTAGGTCATCCAAAAGGGGTGCCGAGGTGATTTCGCTGACTCGGTACAAGATGCTCACATCACCTGGTTCTGAGGCCAGGGTATTTGCGAGCGAAAGAATAGGGGTAACACCAATCCCTGAACCCATCAAAACTACGGATTGCTTTGAACGCTTTAGCTCAGTGAAGACCCCGTAAGGACCTTCCAAGATCACGGGCGTGCCAACCCGGTTCTCTTTCAACCACGAGGTGTCATCACCTCGTATGCCAATGGTGAAACCAACAGAGTTACTGTCGAAGTGTGAGAGTGAAAAGGGGTGTGGTCGCCACCACTGCTTGCCGGTGAGAATTCGCAGCATGAAGAATTGTCCGGCTTGAAAATCGAAGCGACCAAGGTTCTTGCCCGAGATCTCGACGTAGACCGTGCGCTCGCCCAGTCTCTCAATCTTGGCAATTTTCAACTCGCTCCCAAGCGAGAGCGCCAACGGAGTTATCAACTTGAAAAGCAGCATGTTTCCGAAAACGAATGCATAGAGCAGCGTGAAAAAGCTTGCAACCGCTGGCTGCGCCATGAAATCGGTGCCCAGTTCATACTGATGCGGAATGGCAATGCCCACAGCTACATAGGCCAGCAGGTGAATCAGAAACCATGCCTCGTAGCTCAGCGATTTTCTGGCTGCCTTTATAGAGCTGAATGTAACGATCAACATCAGACCTAGTCCTGCACTTGCCAGGGCAATACTCCAGTAGTGCAGATTTAGGTCTGCTATTGTCTGCCAGATCGGCAGATTGCCTACCTCGGCAAACGCAACTATCGATAACAACATGTGAGCAGTTAGAACGGCTACCAAAGGCTTACCCAGTCGCTTGTGAGCCGATGTCATTTTGTCAAGGCCAAGAACCTTCTCAATCCATGGCACTCTGGCAACTAGGGCCAAGTGGACCATCAAAAGTGCAGTTCCGAATACTGCCAACAGTCGATTCGCCGACCCGAGTGTTGCAACTGGATTATGAAAGTCCAGCTCGCCCGATCCGATTAGTAGCAATGCTGGAATTAGAGGCACCCAAAGCCCAAGTGACTGAACCATGTCCACCTGGCGCAATAGGGATAGCGATCTGCGCTGACCCAGCACCACGACGCCTCGTTCAAATTTCATGTCAACAGTCTGAGCGAGGTTCTGCACGGAAATTCAAAAATGAGAGTTCTCTAATCTCTCGCTAACCTGTCTCTCATGAAGGCCAACTGGACTAGGGGCATGAAACCTGCCGTGGCTTTGTTGTCGCTCTTCCTTTTAGCTGGCTGCGCCACGCTAACGCCAACCGAAGAGCTGAATTTCGATCAGATCGAGCTAACTGAATCCTCAGCCGGAAGCTCGGTTGAGCCAAGCTCGAATGCCCTCCCGGAGTATGTCCTTGATTCCAAGGCTGAGATTGAAATTGAGGACCAAAGTGGCGATGGCAAATCAGTCAAAATCAAGTTCGCCCGAGTAGAACGTGGCTCCGCGTTTCTTGTGATTGCCAACTCATCGGGAGAGCTTCTTGGGTTTGCTCCAATTGACCCGCAATCGCAGCCGCTTACCATCCTGCTAGATGGGCCGATCACCAGCTCACAGGAGCTATTGGCTCAGCTACGTTGGGACAACGGTGACGGAAAGCTGGATTTGAACGAGGATCCAATTCTGGTCGAGGAATACGAGGACGAACTTGCCGAAGATTTCTGGTACGAGGTTGCCAATGGCTAGAGGCAGAATTCGAAGCGCTCGAGTCAGGATTTTGGCCTGGGTGCTAGTACCACTTTTTATTTTCATGGCAACCTCACTGACGATCGTGGGAAGCCTGTTGCTAAATGAAAATAGCGCTGAGATTGACTCGCACCTAAAGCGTGAGGCTTACGAGCTAAATCTGTTGGCAACGGATGGCGTTGACCCCAGCACTGGGCAGACCTTCGAATCCGCCGAGTCATTGCTACGGCTATATATTTCAAGAACCATTCCGGACGAATTCGAGTCCATGTTCGTAATGGCTGACGGTGTTGTACTCGCGAAGGCGAGTGACCGATCCGGCTTTAGCTCGGACGAGAATCAAGACCTCATCCAAATCTCGGCACAGGCTCGCTCGGTGACAATGGGGACCTTGAATACCGAATTTGGCCAAGCTCGCTACATAGTGGTTCCGGTATCGGCAGCGACAGACCAAGGCGCGCTTATCGCAGTGATCTACAGCGATCTTTACTCGGCTCCACTTCGGCTGCTGCTTCTGCAGCTAGCCGGTTATTTGCTCCTTGCCTTTGTTTTGGTTGCAGCGCTCGCCTGGTTTGTCGCAGGGCGGGTGCTTGCGCCGGTTCAGGGCCTGCGAGAGGCCACTCGAAAAATCGCCGAGGGCGAGCTTGACCGACGGATTGAAGTTGGTAGAGGCGATTCGGAACTGGATCTTTTGGCTGCTGATTTCAACAAAATGCTTGATCGTCTAAATGAGGTCTTTGAGAATCAGCGCTTGTTCATCGATGCTGCGGGTCATGAGCTGCGCACTCCACTAACAGTTATCCAAGGCCATTTTGAGTTGTTCAAATCTGACCCCAAATCAAACGCAGACTCTGCCGAGGTGGTGACCGAGGAACTCAGACGCATGACTCGTCTAACCCAGGAGCTGCAATCGCTAACCCGCTCTGACGACCCGAACTTCTTGCAACTTGACACCATCGATTCCAGCGAACTTGCCGGCTACCTCGAAAACCTGGCCATGACTCAGGATTCAAATTTGAGCGTGCAGAGTGAAACCTTTAGTTTTGAAGGTGATCGACAAAAACTGGTTCAGGTCGTGCTTCAGCTTTTAGAAAATGCACGTAAATATGCGGGAGCAGAGGCCGCGGTGAGGATCTCCATAAAGCGTGAATCCGGATTCGCTCTGATTGAGGTTGAAGATTCGGGGTCAGGAGTAGCGCCCGGTGACAGAGATCAGATTTTCGAACCTTTCTCAAGGGCTAAGGGCACCTCAAACATAGAGGGATCAGGTTTAGGCTTGGCGCTATCCAGAGCCATCTGCCGAGCCCACGGGGGAGACTTGACCCTATCGGACTCCGAACTGGGTGGAGCAAAATTCACAGTGAGGTTGCCAATTCAACGATGACCGAAATCTTGCTGGTCGAAGACACCGAAAAGATCGCTTCCTTTATCACTAAGGGCCTAAGAGCCAATGGGTTTCGCGTAACGCATGCCTCCACCGGCGAGGAGGCGCTCGCCTTGGCCAGAAGCGCAGACTTTGACCTACTGATTCTTGATATCGGACTTCCCGGCATAGACGGTTTTGAAGTCATGCGCCAACTTCGAGGCAGCGGCTTTGAGGTTCCAATCATCGTTTTGACAGCAAGGCACTCGGTTGACAGCACAGTGGCAAGTTTCGAGGGTGGGGCTGATGACTACATCGGAAAGCCATTCGCGTTTGAGGAGTTGTTGGTTCGAGTCAAGTCGAGGCTAAAGAGGCCAGCTTCTCAACCCATCCAATCGCAACAGCTCACGGTCGGATCCTTAGCGCTAGACCTATTGGAGCGTAAAGCCGTTCTAGCTGGAAATGAGATCGAGCTGACTACCAAAGAATTCGAAGTGCTCGAGTACTTCATGAAACATCCTGGTCAAACCCTCTCGAGAGAGCAGATCCTTTCAGGAGTCTGGACCTATGACTTTGATCCCGGAACCAATGTTGTTGATGTTTACGTTCGGTACCTGAGGCAAAAACTCGGTGCCGACCTGATCGTGACGGTTCGTGGCTCCGGTTACAAGCTGGTGAAGCAGTGAATCAAAACTTTCTGCATGCAGGCCTCTATCAAAACAAATTCTCTGAGCAGGAAAATCGCCAGTTCACTGCCGAATTTGGTGCAATCACGCAAAAGATGGCAGATGCTCTGCGGGCCGGCGAGGCCTTTGACTCTGCTGCCATGCAGCAGGCGGTTAGGGAACACTACGAGTTTTGTCTGAGGTTCTGGACCCCAAATCGTGAAGCCTATAAATCACTCGCGATGAGCTTCATTCTGCCAACGGAATACCGGGACAGCTATGAGGCAGTTGCGCAGGGATTAGGTAAGTACGTGTACGACGCGATTACACACTTCGCCGACACTAACCTTTCTTGACGCGACTTCCGAGCCGGAAGGTCGAGAAGAATCCAAGTAGCAAGAAGATGGCTGCTGCCCATGCCGAGAGCTTTGCGCCATCGGTGAAGGCCTCCTCGGATGCAAGCACGATGTCCTTTGCAACTTCTGCACCAACCTGAGGAGTGAGTGCTGCCTCAAGAGCCGGGATAGCACCTCCGGCTGAGTCCACCACTGCGTCCACAATCATCACCTGGCTTGATTCAGGTACCGACAGCTCATCGAGTTTCGATTCCAACGAGCCTTGGGTTCCAGAGAAAAGCATGGTGCCCAGCACTGCGATACCAAGGGCCGATCCAACCTGACGAACCGTGGACTGAGAACCTGAGGCTTGGCCGGCTTGTTCATTTGGAACATCAACCATGATCACTCCGGTGAGCTGCGCGGTTGCCAAACCAACACCGATTCCGTAAACAAACAAAAGCGGTGCAATGGGCACCCAACCAGAGCCGACCGAGGCAAAGATGCCAACGCCCACCACACCAACCAGCTCAAGCAGCACGCCGATCTGTACGGCGCGAGCGGGCGGAAGCTTGCCGCTCAGTGCACCACCAACTCCTGATGCGATGAACGCTCCAGCTGCCAACCAGAGCAGTACAAGTCCCGAGCTAACTGGGCTGAGATCAAGCACGTTTTGCAACCACAGCGGGATAGCAAATAGCAAACCAAACTCACCCATTGAAATGATCAGTGCGGCAATAGAACCGTTTCTGAATGATGCAATGGAAAAGAGGTTCAGATCCAGCAGTACCGCCTTGCCTGCCTTGGCACGCGCATTTTCAACCATGACAAACAGCACACCGGCCAGTAGTGAGAGAGCAAGCGCAACCGGGATTACGGAGATCCAATCGCTTGGCCAAATAAATTCACCCAGCTGGAATGGCTCACCATCGGTCTGCTCCCACCAGCCATAGATGCGACCCTCGATAAGGGCAAACACGAGTGGACCAAAGAGCAACACCGACAGCAGTGCTCCCATCAGGTCAATACCCCGAGCACCAGATTTGGACTCGGGAACCAATAGCCACAGTCCAATCAGAATCAGCACACCAATTGGCAGGTTGATCAAAAAGGCCCAGCGCCACGAGAAATCTGTTGCCAACCAACCGCCAAGAACCGGCCCGATTGCAACCATGCCACCGATGGTGGCTCCCCAAACGGCGAACGCGATACCACGCTCTTTGCCCTGAAAGTTTGCATTCACCAGCGAGAGTGTGGTGGGCAGCACCATCGAGCCACCGAAGCCCTGAATCACTCGGGCAAGAATCATCTGATCCGCGGATTCAGTTTCTCCCGCCCAAACCGAAGAGACGATAAAGATTGCGATACCAATCATCAAAAGTCTGCGGCGACCAATCTGGTCTCCAAGTGAACCCCACACCAGCAATAGTGCTGCGAAGACTAAAACGTAGCTCTCCTGCACCCACTGCACCTCAGTGCTGCTAAGGCTCAGGTCTTCAATGATCGCGGGGAAGATGGTGTTGACGATGGTTCCGTCGATGATGACCAAAGAAATGGCCATAGAGATAACAACGAGTCCGAACCAGCGATTTTTAGCCATGTTTTCAACTTTCAAGATTTGCCAGAGCACTAGTGTGATGCTGTGCTGACAACCGCTAACCTACTCGGATTCTTGGCACTGGCGTTGGTAATCATCATTGTTCCTGGACCCAGTGTCGTATTTACCATTGGTCGCGCACTGGTTCTGGGCCCCGGACCTGCGGTCTTGAGTGTGGCGGGAAATGTCCTCGGGGTGGGTGTGCAAATTATTGCGGTGGCACTAGGAGCGGGTGCCATCGTGGTGGCATCACCCCCGCTGTTTTTTGCAATCAAGGTTCTCGGTGCCGGTTTCTTGATCTATCTCGGCCTGTCAGCCTTTAGGCATCGTGCAGATCCGCTTGAGGTTTCGACCGAAGGGGCTAAGCCAAAGACTCTCCACATCATGCGTCAGTCATTTGTGGTTGGCATCACCAATGCCAAAACCCTGGTGTTTTTTCTGGCCGCCTTCCCACAGTTTGTTGATCCGGGTTCGGACCCAGTTCTGCAAATGCTTTTTATGGGCTTGATCTTTTCGGTGATCGGATTCTTCTCCGATTCACTTTGGGCGGTAGCGGCTGGGTATGCAAGACACTGGTTTGCCGACTCTGGAAAACGGCTTGTGGTTTTGCGTGGAAGCGGCGCCTTAGCTTTGGCACTCCTCGGTGCGTATATGTTGGTAAGCGCCTTCTCTTAGCCCTAGGTATGCTGACGAAATGGCACTGATGCGAATCTTGAGGCACAGGCAAGTGAAGTTTTGCTTGAGCTTTACTGGTGCTCGGGGTGGTGCGAGATGACCCCAGTTTTCTTGATGGGAATTCTTGGTCTTGCGCTACTTGATTCGCTAAACCCAGCAACCATTTTGACCGTGGGCATGATTTTCCTACTTCGCGAAGAGCAGCGGTTTGCGACGGCAATCTCTGCCATCTTGGGTGCTTTCGGACTGGTCTTTTTATCCGGTGCCGGGTTGTTTGTCACAGCGCAGTGGTCGGCAACTCAGATAACGGGATTGCTCGGCTGGATCAGCACATTCGTTTTTATAGTCGCCGGACTCTGGCTAATTTGGCACGGTGTGGCCAGGCTCAAGCCAGCACAGCGCAAAGAAATCCACCTACCGCACTGGGTATCACCGGGCACGGCATGGTTTTTCGGAGGATTCTTTACCGCTGCCGACCTACCCAACGCGCTGCCGTACCTGGTGGCGATTGAGCGCTTGGTCGATGTTGAGGCGGGTTGGAATGCGCTTTGGGTGATCCTCGCCTACAGCCTGGTTTACTGCCTGCCGTGCATCTTTTTGTTGATCTTTTTCAAGCTGAACCAAAGCAAAATGCAGAAGTTCGTGGTCTTGCTTCACGAGCGGTTTGGTAAGGGTGAGCGCAAAGCCTCGATAGGGGTTGCAGTCTTCCTCATTGCCTTAGGTATTGCCGTGGCAGCAGTGCCATTTTTCTTTGAGCTCTAGCTCAATGCCAGAAGGCCACAGGCTGCAAGGCCGAGCACAATCCCAACTGTTTGCGAGAGCGCAATTCGCTCTTTGAGGATCAACCATGCCAGCAGGATTGTCCCTATCGGGTAAAGAGAGGTCAAGATCGCAGCAATCGCCAGCGCACCCTCTCGAGTCGCTACCAAAAAGAACACATTTCCCAACACATCGCCGGTTCCGGCAAGCAGAATCA
>JBEENW010000007.1:0-58994 GCA_041191965.1 Actinomycetota bacterium | reverse complement strand
TCGATACGGTCGAGAGTCGGTGGGCAATGATGATCGCGGTTCTACCAGCCAAGAGAGTCTTCAAACCCTGCTGCACCATGCGCTCCGATGGGATATCCAGTGAGCTGGTTGCCTCATCCAAAATCAACACCGCGGGGTTTGCCAAGAAAGCTCTGGCAAAAGAAATCAGCTGCCTTTGGCCGGCACTAACCCTGCCGCCGCGCTTATTCACATCGGTGTCATAGCCATCGGGCAGTGAGCGAATGAACTCGTCTGCCCCGACTGCCTTGGCGGCAGCAACCACATCTTCAAAACTTGCGCCTGGGCGACCAAGCAAGATGTTGTCGGCAACCGAACCGGAGAACAGATAGGCCTCCTGGGTGACCATAACTACTTCTCTTCTCAAGTCAGTATTAGCCACATCTTTGAGATCAACTCCATCGATCTCAACCTGCCCGGAACTTGGGTCATAGAAGCGAGAAATTAGTTTTGCCAACGTTGACTTGCCAGCACCAGTTGTGCCGACCAGGGCAATCGTCTCACCGGCTGGAATTTCGAGATCGAGTTTTTTCAGGACCACCGGTCCGGTGTTGTATTTGAATTCAACTCCGCGGAAGTTGATTGCTCCCTTTGCCTTTTGAAGTGGCTTTGGGGTCTGTGGTTCTGGGACCGAAGGCTCTTCCTCTAGAACTCCGGAGATCTTCTCCAGCGCGCTTGATGCCGACTGGTAGGAGTTATAGAAGATTGCGATGTCTTCCATTGGATCGAAGAAACGTTTGGCATACAAAATGGCCGCGGTTAGAACACCGATTCCAAGATCACCCTCGATGACTCGCAGGCCACCAACCAAAAGCACCGCAGCAACCGTGATGTTGCCAATCAGAATCAGACCTGGGTCATAGATTCCAAAGAGTTGAATCAATCGAGCGTTGTAGCCTCGGTAGTCCTCGACCAGACCACCGAAGTGCTGCTCGTTGCGCTTTTCCTTGCGGAAAGCCTTCACTGCGCGAATACCGGTCATGGTCTCGACAAAGTACTGGATCAACTTTGCTGACGCGACTCGCTGCTTGCGATATCCAAGGTTGGTTTGAACCTGGAACCACCTTGTCAAAATACCCAGTGGCAATAGCGAGACCAGCAATACCAAGAATGAGATGGGGTCCAGTAGCAGAAGTGCAATCGCGGTGAAGAGCATGAACAAAAGCCCTACTACCAGCTGACCCATGCCACCGGCCAAGAGTTCCTTGATGGACTCAAGGTCCGAGGTTTGACGAGCGATAACTCGACCCGCGGTGTAGCGCTCGTGAAACTCAACCGAAAGTTTCTGGGTGTGTACAAACATGCGATTACGCAGTTCGAACAGCATCTTTTGTGACACCTTGGCGGTGATCATCAAGAAGTAGTAGACCAGCACCGCGGAGAGAAGTGCGGCTGATAGGTAACCAGAAACCACCAACCAAAGCGAACCAGTTCGCCCTTCAATGGCTTGCGGCAAAGCCCAGTCGATACCGAGTGCAATAAGCGCAGGGCCCGCTACGCGCATGGCGGTTGAAAACAAAACCAGGATGGCGGCTAGGCCGAGCCTGCGCTTCATCGGGCTGAGCATCGAGAATAAAAGCTTGCGCGAGCGGGCTCTGATGTAGCGGGATTCCTCTTTGGAGAGCTCTGTCTGCTCCTCGTTATTGGTGCCCTTTAGGTTCACAGGTTCACCTCCCGCTCTTTGGCCTCTTGTTCTAGGGAAGAAATCACGTAGCGGTAGTGCTCACTTGATTTCAAAAGCTCCTGGTGGGTGCCAAAGGCAGTGATACGACCCTCTTCCAAAAGCGCAACCTTGTCTGCCAGCATCACGGTCGATGGGCGGTGAGCAACTATCAGCGCTGTGGTTGTAGTCAGCACGTGTCTAAGTGCGTCTTCAACCATCGCTTCAGTGTCGACATCCAATGCAGATAGTGGGTCATCCAAGATCAAGACTCTTGGCTTGGCCGCAACTGCTCTAGCAAGGGCGATGCGCTGGCGCTGACCGCCGGACAAACTCAAGCCCTCTTCACCCAAAGTGGTGTCGAGGCCATTTGGCAGGTCGTAGACAAACTGAGCCTGGGCGATCTCGATTGCCTGCTTCAGGTCTTCCTCGCTGGCATCTGGTCTTCCAAGCAGAATGTTTTCTCTGATTGGCAACGAGAACAAAGTGGCGTCCTCAAATGCCATTGCTAGGTGCTCCCTTAGGTCGGCCCTGGATAGCTCTCGGATGTCGGTGCCATCAAGCAAGATCTGCCCCGAGGTGACCTCGTGCAACCTGGTGGTCAGTGCGGTCAAAGTTGTCTTACCAGAGCCGGTGATTCCGATCAGTGCAACAGACTCTCCCGGAAGCAGGGTTAGGTCGATTCCGTTGATTAGATCCGGTTTGCCCTCAGGGGTGTCTGGGTAACGGAAGTGGACATCGCGAAATTCCAAAAGTCCCATGGGGTTCTCAATGGTCTTTGGATTCTCTGGATCAGATATCTGAATCGACTCATCCATGACCTCAAAAAAGCGCTGAGTCGCGCTCTTTGCCTCAAGGGTCATGGATAGCAAGAAGCCCAGCGATTCAGTTGGCCAACGAAGCGCAATGGTGGTTGCAAAGAACGCAACCAACCCACCCACGCTCAGATCACCCTGAGATACCAGGTAGACACCTGCCAGCATCGAAAGACCGACTGCAATCTCAGGAAGCATGATCAGGTAGCGCCAGAGGTTGGCCACAGCCTTGGCCTTGGTGATCTCGGTTTGCTTCAACTCAAACGCTTGCTCGGAGAACTGCTTGGCGGCAAAGGGGCCACGACCAAAGGCCTTCAAGACCCTGACGCCATGGACCGACTCTTCGACGCGAGTTGCTAGGTCGCCGGACTGATCTTGAGATTTACGAGCAATCTCGCCGTACTGCTTTTCAAACTTGAATCCGATGACCCAAATTGGGATTGAAACTATGAAGAAGATCAACCCCAGCCAGATCGAGTAGCTGAAGAGGATCAGCATGCCCACCACGATGGTCAAGAAGTTGGCAATGAAAAGCACCAACCCGAAGCTCAACCACCTTCTAATCAGGCTGAGGTCGGAAACCGCTCGGGAGAGCAGCTGCCCAGAGGGCCAGCGGTCATGGAATGAGACCGGCAAATCTTGCAGCTTGGCATAGAGCGCATTGCGCATGCCGGCCTCGACATGGGTACCGGGAGTGAGAACCAGCCATCTGCGCAACAGCACAAAAATGGCCTCGGCAACACCCATCAAAAGAATTAGTCCGACTGCTGGGAAAAGAGCGTCATAACCGCCCGAAACCAAGGAGTTGACCAGGTTTTGCAAGAACTGTGGGATTGCCAGAGCAAACATGTGAGCGGCAATCGCTGCCAGGATTCCAAAACTGATTCTGGGCAACGCTTTTTTCGCGTACGGCACCAACCGCCAAAGAGTCTTGGCCGTGCTTAGCTGAGATTCAGGCAATTTATCTTTCTCCGCTGCCCTTGAGGCAGCCCTTCAGAATACCAGTAACAATCCGTCACACTCGGGCACTATTCCCCGCTGGCTTGTTTCAATCTACGGACGGGAAAGGAGTGACATGTCAGTCACCGATCAGTATCTAGAGAACAACAAAAAATACGCAGCTAGCTTTAACGGACCCCTGCCGCTACCACCGAGCAAGCAGGTCGCGGTTGTGGCGTGCATGGATGCCCGACTAAATGTTTACGGCGCACTTGGCCTAAACGAGGGTGAAGCTCACGTCATTCGCAATGCTGGTGGAGTGATCACAGAGGACGAGATTCGCTCCCTGGCTATCTCGCAGCGCCTCCTTGGCACCAAGGAGATCATCCTGATTCACCACACCGACTGTGGCATGCTCACCTTCACCGACGATGGCTTCAAGGCATCAATCCAAGAAGAGCTGGGTCAGAAGCCCGCTTGGGCAGCAGAGGCTTTCAGCGACCTGAATGCCGATGTCAGACAGTCAATCTCCCGCATCAAGAACAGCCCGTTTATCCCACACAAGAACTCAATCCGCGGCTTTGTCTTTGACGTTGCCACCGGATTGCTGAACGAGGTCGAATAGTTAGTGGAAGAAGTGGCGTTCCGCGGTGAAGTACATGGTGATGCCAGCCTTCTGGGCTGCAGCAATCACCTCTTCATCGCGGACGCTACCTCCGGGCTGAACCACTGCCTTCACCCCGGCAGCCAGCAAAACCTCAAGTCCATCAGCAAATGGGAAGAAGGCATCTGAGGCCACGACACTGCCAGCGCTTCGCTCTCCCGCTCTTGAAACCGCCAGACGACAAGAGTCGACGCGGTTTACCTGACCCATACCGATTCCAACGGCCGCGAGATCCTTAGCTAGCAGGATCGCGTTTGACTTCACGCCACGACATGCTCTCCAAGCGAATTCCAAATCAGCCATGGTGGCCTGATCCGCTGGGGATCCCGAAACCAAAGTCCAATTAGCCGAATTTAGGTTTTCAAAGCCATCTGAGTCCTGAACCAAAACTCCACCCGAGATTTGACGCATCTCAACCGCAGGTCTGGTGTAGCCGGATTCGAGCTTGAGGATTCTGAGATTTTTCTTTTGCTTCAGAATCTCTAGCGCTGCAGGCTCGTAGTCCGGTGCAGCAATTACCTCGGTGAAAATCTCCGCTACTTGCTTTGCCATTTGCTCGGTGACCACTCGGTTCGCAGCAATCACCCCACCAAAAGCAGAAACTGGATCCGTCTCGTGAGCTCTTAGGTGTGCGGCGGCAATTGGATCTGCGTCCGCAGCTGAACCAACGGCAACACCGCAGGGGTTGGCGTGCTTGATGATTGCAACCGCTGGCTCAGAGAAATCATGTGCCACACGAAGTGCAGCATCTACGTCAACGTAGTTGTTGTAGGACATCTCCTTGCCACCAAGCTGCACCGCTTGCGCAACTCCGGGCTTTTCGCCTTTATCGCTGTAGATCGCTGCAGATTGATGGGAATTCTCGCCATAGCGAAGGCCAGAAATCAATTCGAAGCTCTTTACGATTCGTCTCGGCTTCTCTTCGCTCGCAATTTCTGAAGCCAACCACGATGCCACCGCTGAGTCATATGAAGCGGTATGGGTGAAGGCCGAGAGCGCTAGCTGCTTGCGCAATTCCAGCGAGGTGCCACCTGCAGCAATTGCCTCGACCACAGAGCCATAATCAGCTGGGTTCACCACAATCGCGACGTTGGCGTGATTCTTTGCTGCTGCACGGACCATGGCTGGGCCGCCGATGTCGATTTGCTCAACCGCGGCATCCCCAGTGACACCCTGAGCAATGGTTTGCACGAACGGATACAGGTTCACCACGACCAACTCAAAAGGGAGAATCTCAAGATCTTCAAGCTCACGCTTGTGATCCTCGAGTCTTAGATCCGCCAAGATGCCGCCGTGGATCTTGGGGTGCAGGGTCTTCACGCGGCCATCTAGTGACTCTGGGAAACCGGTGACACTGCTCACCTCGGTGACTGGCAATCCGGCATCCGCAATCTGCTTCGCGGTTGACCCGGTTGAAACCAACTCAACCGAATTTGCAACCAGGGCAGTCGCAAGCTCAATCAAACCGGTCTTGTCAGAAACCGACAGCAGTGCGCGCTTTGGTGCAATGAGATCGCGGTGAGAGTAGTCATTCGGGTTACGACCGGCACCAGCCATGATTAGTCCTCCAGGGTGATTTCGTTAGCAGCAATCTCGTAAACCAAGCGGACCAACTGCTCCCGCTCGACCTCCTTGATCCTCTCGTGCAGCTCGTGCTCAGAGATTCCCTGTGGAATCTCGATCTCGCGCTGAACCAGGATTCTGCCTGTGTCAACACCCTCGTCGACCAGGTGAATAGTTGAACCGGTTTTTGTTGCTCCGGCAGCCAGTGCATCTCTAACTGCGTGAGCACCGGGGAACTGTGGCAGGAGAGATGGGTGCACGTTGATTAGCTTGCCCCGATAGCGCCCTACAAACGATGCCGGGAGGATCTTCATAAACCCTGCCAACACGATTAGGTCTGGCTGCAAGATGTCGATGTGCTCTGCGAGCCTTGACGCCCAGGCATCGCGATTTGCAAAGTACTTGTTCTCAACCACAAATGTTGTGACATCAAATTCTTCGGCGTGAGCGATTCCCGATGCCGGGTTGTCGGCACCAACCCCCAAGACCTTGGCGGGGAACATCGGGTTGTCACAAGCTTCCAAAAGTGCTCTCAGGTTGGAACCAGAACCTGAAATTAGAACCACAATCGAGAGCATTGCCAAATTCTACTTTCGCCTTGGCTTATCGGGATCGTAGGGGGCGGTGATGATCAGTGCTGCGAGGAAGCTCGGGATCAAGACCTCAATAAAGAGCGCCAGTCCAAACTGCAAAACATTGACCCCAACCTGCTCAAATCGACCAGGGCCCAAAGATCCTGAGGCAAATGCGGCCAGCAACATGGCGCTGAGTGCAGCAATTGCCGCGGTTGTGCCGGCAAGTGCAATCGAGGCGGTCAACCGGGTCGCGTATTCGAAACGAATTTGGTCTACATACCTGCGAACCATGAGTGTGCCGATGAAGGCAGCCAACACCGGGATCAAGATAAACAGGATGCCGCGGTCGAAACCGCCCGTTGGCAGTGCGGCGAAGATCGGAAACGCTGGCATGGGTCCGAGTGCTGAAGCAAAGGGGCTAACGCTTGAACCGATGCCAATAGAAAAACCAGGTCCTGCAAGCCAAGCCATCGCATAGACAATCAGGTTTGGTAGCAGAGCCAGCTGGCCTAAAGTCACCATGACTCCGCCGAGGACAGAAACGCGAAGACCCTCATAGAGTCTCACCACTTCAATCCAGCCAAACCCTAGAGCCAGGGCCAACATCAAGGCCGATACGGTTGCCATGACCGCAACCACTCCGAGACCCACTCGGGCAGCTGGGGACAATACGGTTCTGATGGACCAGTGGAGTCGTGCATAGATAGCGAGCAAGTTGGTTCGAATCCAAACTCGCTCCTTGGCCTCAACGCCATTGGCACCCTCGAACATCTCATAGCGCGATGCAAAGGTTGAAGAGATGACTAACAAGCCGCCGAAGAACAGGGCAGGGATCAAAAGTGGCTCCCACTCCCCAACCAAAACTGCTTCGTTATTCACAAGAGCGGATGCGCCAAGTCCAATCAGACCAAAACTCACTGCCCCGCCAACCCAGGCTGGCCAGATCGAAGACGCTGCAGAGAGTCGGTAACCGACACGGATAACCATCAAAGCCATCAGCAAGGTCAAACCAAGCGGCATGGTGGTGATGGTGAACTCTGGAAACTCCAGGCCTAGGAGTTTGCCCTCAGCAACCTGCAATGGGACACCGGTGGCAAGTAAGAAGGTGAAGACTGCAACCTGTAATGCGACTAGCCATGAGGTTGAGCCATCTCCCTCGATAAGCCAGGTCAGGGTGAGGGGAGCAATGGTTATGCCAATGCCTATCGCCGCGATTATCAGCGCCTGAAGCGCTGCAATCGCGAAGCTCAGCCCCCGGTTCAAGGCTTACAGCTTGGAGATAATCTCGCGCATCAGCGCAGCGGTCTCAGAAGGAGTCTTGCCGACCTTGACGCCGACAGCCTCAAAGGCTTCCTTCTTGGCCTGCGCGGTACCAGCAGATCCAGAAACAATCGCACCCGCGTGACCCATGGTCTTACCCTCTGGAGCGGTGAATCCTGCAACATAGGCAACCACTGGCTTGGTGACGTGCTTTGAGATGTAGTCGGCGGCCTTCTCCTCGGAGTCGCCACCAATCTCACCAATCAACACAATCGCCTTGGTCTCAGGGTCATTCTGGAATGCCTCAAGCGCATCGATGTGGGTGGTGCCGATTACAGGGTCGCCACCGATACCGATTGCGGTTGAGAAACCGATGTCACGAAGCTCGAACATCATCTGGTAGGTCAGAGTTCCAGACTTCGAAACCAAACCGATCGGTCCCTTGCCGGTGATGTTGGAAGGGGTGATGCCTGCGTTTGACTGCTCAGGGCTGATGATTCCAGGGCAGTTTGGACCAATCAATCTGGTCTTCTTGCCCTTCTCAACGTTGTAGGCCCAAGCCTCTGCTGAGTCGTGCACTGGGATGCCCTCGGTGATTGCCACAGCCAATGGAATCTCAGCATCGATTGCCTCGATGATCGCTGCTTTGGCAAAGGCTGGTGGCACGAAAATGACCGAAACGTTTGCTCCGGTTGCAGCCATAGCTTCCTTGACGGAGCCGAAAACGGGAAGTGACTTGCCGCCAACCTCGACTGATTCGCCAGCCTTGCGTGGATTTACTCCACCAACAATGTTTGAGCCACCGGCAAGCATGCGCTGGGTGTGCTTCATGCCCTCAGCACCGGTCATACCCTGAACGATGATTCGGGAGTCTGAATTTAGATAGATAGCCATTTGTCTTCTCCCTACTTGTTCGCTAGCTCAGCGGCCTTGTCAGCGCCACCATCCATGGTGTCGGCAAGCGATACCAGCGGGTGGTTGAACTGAGCCAAAATCTCGCGACCCTTTTCCACGTTGTTGCCGTCAAGACGAACAACCAGTGGCTTGGTGGCACGCTCACCCAGGGTGTTTAGCGCACCAACGATTCCGTTTGCCACTGCGTCACAGGCGGTAATACCACCGAATACGTTCACGAATACGCTGCGAACCTGAGGGTCATTCAAGATCACATCTAGACCGGCAGCCATGACCTCAGCGGAGGCACCGCCACCGATGTCTAGGAAGTTAGCTGGCTTGACGCCGCCGTGACGCTCACCCGCGTAGGCAACTACGTCCAGGGTGCTCATCACAAGACCGGCACCGTTACCGATGATTCCAACCTCACCGTCAAGCTTGACGTAGTTGAGATCCATCTCCTTTGCCTTGGCCTCTAGTGGGTCAAGCTGGTCGCGCTCCATCTCTTCACGCTCGTGACGGAACTCAGCATTGTCATCGAAAGAGACCTTGCCGTCTAGGGCAACGATGTCGCCACCCTTTGTTAGAACCAGCGGGTTTACCTCAACCAAGGTTGCATCCTCGGACTTGAAGACGTCGTAGAGCTTCACGAACACGTCAGCCACAGCATCAACCAACTCGGCTGGGAACTTGGCAGCAGTGGCAATCTCAACAGCCTTGGCCTTGTCGATACCTGACACAGCTGAGATTGGGATACGAGCTAGCGCCTCTGGGCGCTCAACTGCTAACTGCTCAATCTCCATGCCACCCTCAACGCTGCAGAGTGAGAGGAAGGTGCGGTTTGAGCGGTCTAGCAAAACTGAGAAGTAGAACTCGCGATCAATCTGAGCACCTTGGGCAATCATCACGCGCTTTACAACGTGACCCTTGATGTCTAGACCGAGAATCTGCTCAGCCTTCTCCTTAGCTTCGGCTGGGGAGTGGGCGACCTTAACGCCACCTGCCTTGCCGCGACCACCGGTCTTGACCTGGGCCTTTACAACTACTGTGCCGCCGATTGCTGCAGCTGCTGCCTCAGCCTCTTCGGGGGTGTCTGCGATACGACCCTGGAGCACGGGAACGCCGTACTTTTCAAAAAGGTCTCGGGCTTGATACTCAAATAGATCCACGGTTTTTCCGTTTCAGAAAGGGACAACTTTTCAAAGTTTAGCGAGAAAAGCAGGTCAGGTTCGGGTACTAAAGCTTTTCAATTGGAGCCATTTTCACAAGCAGTCGCTTGGTCGGTCCAGAACTGAATCTAACCTCAGCAGTCTGTCGCGGTGGGTTACCCGCAACCGCAATTACCTTGCCCTCGCCGAAGGCCTCGTGGCGAATGCGATCACCAACTGCCAGCTCGAGATCTTTGTTGTCGCGCACCGCGGCTGGGGTGTTGATAGCACCTTGCCAAGTGCTGCGCTGCTGCGGAGCTGACGGCTTCAGAGCATCGCGTTGAGCGCCTTCGATTTCGAGTAGCTCAGCCGGGATGTCGTTTAGGAAGCCAGAGGGGATAAAGCTCGCGGTGTTACCAAACAGGGTTCGCTGTAGAGCGTGCGAGAGAAATAGCTTTGCCTTGGCTCGGGTGAGTCCGACATACATCAAGCGGCGCTCTTCTTGCAGCCCACCAGGCTCGTCGAAAGCACGCACGTGTGGCAGGGTGCCTTGCTCCAGCCCCATGAGAAATACCACCGGGTATTCCAAGCCCTTGGCGGTGTGAAGGGTCATCAGCGAGATTGAACCCGATTCATCTTCGATCTCATCTGCTGCCGCCGCCAGCGTGACCTCAGCCAGGTAATCAGTGACGGTGCCCTCTGGATTCTGAGCCTGCCAGTCATAGAGCTGACCTAGAAGAGCATCTAGGTTTTCAACCCTGGCCTCATCCTGAGGATCGCGTGATGCTTCAAGTTCTGCCCGGTAACCACTGCGTTGCAAGATCATCTTCATGACATCGGCTGGGCCATCGGTTGCGCTGAGCGCATCCATCTCGTTGAGCAGGTCGGCAAATTCAGTTATTGCGGCCGTGAGTTTGGGGCCAAGTCCCAAATCTCCAACGTGCGAGAGTGCCTGCCTAAAAGAAATCTCGTTAGATCTTGCAAACTGCGCAATTTTGAGTTCGGTCTTCTCACCGATGCCTCGAGCTGGCAGGTTGATGACGCGCCTGACTGCTTCGTCGTTTCTGCCGTTTGATACGGCAGATAGATAGGCCAGGGCGTCCTTGATTTCTTTGCGCTCGAAGAACTTGAGGCCTCCGATGACCGCATAGGGGATGCGCTGAGACTTGAGCTCGGCTTCCAAAGCCGGGGTAAGGGCGTTGGTGCGATAAAGCACCGCCATCTCGGAGTAGTTCACTCCCTGATCCGCCATGCGCTTGATTCGATCGACAACAAAAGCTGCCTCATTGCGCTCGTCGTAGCCAGTGAAGAGTGTGATCTTTTCGCCCGAGCCAGAGTCAGTCCAAAGGTTCTTGGCCGGACGGTAGGGGTTTTGTGAAATAACAGCGTTAGCTGCCGAAAGGATATTTTGGGTGCTTCTGTAGTTCTGCTCCAAAAGAATGGTTCTGGCACCGGGGAAGTCGCGTTCAAACTCGGTGATGTTTCGAATGTCTGCACCACGGAAGGCATAGATCGACTGATCCGAGTCTCCCACCACGGTTAGATCGGCAGCCGGGATTACCTCACCGGTGCGCTCGTCAACATTGGCGTAATCCTCAGGAAGTGGCCTGGTCAGCTCGCGAATTAGTGCGTACTGAGCGTGGTTGGTGTCTTGATACTCATCAACCAAAACATGACGGAAACGCTTTTGATAGCGAGCTCGGACCTCTGGGTAAGCACGCAGTAGGTGCACTGTCTCCGCAATTAGGTCATCAAAATCGAAGGCATTATTGCGCTTTAGCTCTGAGGTATAAGCCTGATAAACCTCGGCGACAATGCGCTCCTTGGGGTTTGAGCGATCTGCATTGCGAGCAAAGTCCTCGGCATCTTTTAGTTCATTCTTGGCATTAGAAATAATTGCCGCTGCCTGCTGCGGCTTGATGTCAGCATCCTCCGCACCCGCCTCACGAAGCAGTCGCTTTAGAAGTGCTCTGGTGTCACCGGTGTCATAAACAGTGAAGTTGGCATCGTGACCGAGCCGGTCAGCCTCACGGCGAAGAATTTGCAGGCAAGCTGAGTGGAAGGTCTTGATCCACATGCCCTCACTTGATTGACCAACCAAATGCTCGACGCGCTCTCGCATCTCTGCAGCTGCCTTGTTGGTGAAAGTGATGGCCAAAATTTGTGATGGCCAAAGCTCCTTGGTTGCAAGTAGGTGAGCGATGCGGTGAGTGAGGACCCTGGTCTTACCACTACCAGCACCGGCCACAATCAAAAGTGCTTTTCCGCGGTGCAGCACAGCCTCGCGCTGCTGAGGATTCAAGCCCTCGAGGAGCGCGTCTTGGTTTGGGGTATCAAAAAGGTCTAACTGCATCGCAGGTAGCCTAGAGGGTGCGACCGACGCTTTTGAGCAGAACATCCGGTTGATCGGCGAAGATGCCGTCAACACCGGTGGAAGCCAAAGACTTGAACCAAGAATCCACATCGCCCTGAGCGGTTTCAACCCTTGCGGTGTAGGCAAACACGATCAACCCAAGCGCCTTTGCTCGTGTCACAAACTCAGCGGTAAGCATCGATAGCGCGACCGAGACTCCATCAAACTCTTTAGCAATCTCGGAGAGCAACTCATCCCCAAGTTCGAAATGGCCCTCAGGAAGAGTGTCGGGAGCGGACAAAAACACAAAGTCTGGGCCAGTAATGCGATCACGAAGCTGTCGCAAGATATCGAACTCAAAGCACTCGATCGTGATCTTGATGCTCCGAGTCAAATAGTCGCTCTGCTCAAGCGCTTTTGCCACAGCAGCAACAATGTCTAGCCCGGCTGCTTGAAACTGCTTGCCGTATTTGACCTCAATAATCAGGTGTCGGCCGTCAAAGTTTGGATTGGCTAAAACCTCGGCAAGAGTTGGGATCGGATAACGACCATCATGCGATGCACTCTGAGTGCGCTGCGGATAGCGCTCCTTCACTCGAAGTTCCCTCAGTTCTTCGAGTGACCAATCTGAAACCAAGTAGTCGTCGCCCTCGTAGGTTGTGGTTTTTCTCAGATCATCGTCATGCAGAATCACCGGAACACCGTCCGAGCTCATCACCACATCGAACTCGATGGCATCGCTGCCGAGTTCAAAAGCGAGCTCAAACGAGGCCATTGTGTTTTCGGGTAGGTAACCACAGGCACCGCGGTGCCCAAAAACTAGCAAGGGATTACTCCCACTCGATGGTGCCGGGAGGCTTTGAGGTGATGTCCAGCACGACTCGGTTCACACCAGCGACCTCATTCGTGATGCGGTTCGAGATCTTGGCCAAGAGGTCATATGGCAACCTCGACCAGTCTGCAGTCATGGCGTCTTCGGATGAGACGGGCCTAAGCACAATCGGATGACCATAGGTCCTGCCATCACCCTGCACACCAACCGATCGAACATCGGCCAAAAGCACAACCGGGCACTGCCAAATCTGGGCATCCTGCCCAGCCTTGGTTAGCTCCTCGCGCACGATGGCGTCCGCCTCACGCAACAGGTCCAGTCGCTCCTTGGTTACCTCACCAACGATTCGAATGCCGAGTCCAGGACCCGGGAAGGGCTGACGCTGAACGATCTCCGCGGGCAAACCAAGCTCACTACCAATGGCGCGAACCTCGTCCTTGAACAGGGTGCGAAGCGGTTCGACCAGCTCAAAGTCAAGGTCATCAGGCAGGCCACCAACATTGTGGTGCGACTTGATGCCTGCAGTTACACCGCCACCGGACTCAACAACGTCTGGGTAAAGGGTGCCCTGAACCAAAAACTTGATGGGTCGGTTATCGGCCTTTGCCTCAGCAACCAATTTGCGCTCCGCCTCTTCAAAGGTTCGAATGAACTCGCGGCCGATGATCTTGCGCTTGGTCTCTGGGTCTGAAACACCAGCGAGCGCCGATAAGAACTTCTCCTGGGCGTCTACGGTGATCAAGCGAATGCCGGTTGCAGCAACGTAATCGCGCTCAACCTGCTCACGCTCTGACTTACGAAGCAGACCGTGATCGACAAAAACAGCGGTGAGCTGATCGCCAACGGCTCGGTGCACAAGTGCAGCGGCTACAGCCGAATCCACGCCACCACTGAGACCACAGATCACTCTGGCGTCGCCAACCTGAGCGCGAATCTTCTCAACCTGTTCAGCGATTACATTGCCGGAGTTCCAGGTTGGCTCAATGCCAGCTCCCTGATAAAGGAAATTCTTCAAGACCTGCTGGCCCTGCTCGGAGTGCTTTACCTCAGGGTGCCACTGCACGCCGAAGATGCGCTTCTCAACATTTTCAAAAGCGGCAACTGGGGTGGTTTCAGTTGATGCCAGAACCTCAAACCCCGCCGGAGCCTGAACCACCTGATCGCCATGGCTCATCCAACAAATCTGAAGCTCAGGCTGGTTACCAAGGAGCACTCCACCATTTGAGAGCTTCAGATCCGTCGCACCATACTCGCGCTTACCCGTCTGGTCGACCTTGCCGCCCAATGCCTGCGCCAGAACCTGGAAGCCGTAGCAAATGCCCAGCACTGGAATACCAAGTTCAAGGATCTTTGGGTCAAGCTGAGGTGAACCGGATTCATAAACGCTTGATGGGCCACCGGAGAGAATGATGGCGGCAGGGTTCTTGGCCTTCACCTCATCGGCAGTCACGTTGTGGTGCACGATCTCGGAGTAGATGTTCGCCTCGCGAACCCTGCGTGCGATCAGCTGCGCATACTGCGCACCAAAGTCAACTACTAGTACCGGCTTCATGCGCCACGCTCCAACTTCTCAAGCTCTGCCTTGGCAACCTTGGCATAGCGAGCCTCGGTGTAAAAACTAAGTAGCGGCACAATGCCGCCAAGTGCGATGAACAGAAAACGGGTGAATGGCCAACGCAGTAGCGTCCACATTCTGAAATCAGCTAGTAGGTAAACCACATACAGCCAACCGTGAACAATCAAAATCCAGACCGTTAGGTTCACACCGACATCCGGCAGCCCCTCACCCTCAACTCCATAGCTTTCGAAGGTGATAAAACCATTTGGGCCGAGGAGCCAGAGGTCGTAACCCAAAAAAGGCAAACGACGAATGCCCCAGGTGATCATCAGAAGCAGCAAGAAAATGCCGGTCACATAAGACGAAACTCGGTAAAAACCGATGACTTTACGAAGCTGTTCTGATTTGGCCGACATAGCTAGGAAGTCTAATCGGACTAGAGATTTGCCAGCGCGGCCAGCACCTGGGACTTAGCTGCCTCAGCGGTCGTTGCACTCAGTGCCAGCTGCGCGATCGACTCAGCCTGCTCTTGAGTAACTGCCGACAGCGCAGTTCTAACAGCCCCGACCTGACTCATCGAAGACGAGACCGACTTGAATCCAAGACCAGCCAGCACAACCGCGAAGGCTGGGTCCGATGCGCTCTCACCACAGACACCCGCGGAGATGTTGCCCGCTGAAGAATCGACAGCAATCTTCTGAAGCGCCCTGATTAGTGCTGGCTGCCAAGGATTCAAAAGTGCACCCAAGGAAGCGTTCATGCGGTCCGCTGCAAAGAGGTACTGCGAAAGGTCGTTGGTGCCCACGGAAATAAAGTCAAGCTGCCCGGCTAGATCACCCAGTGACATCACCATAGAAGGGGTCTCCACCATGACACCGACCTTGAACTTGCCTGCGGCTCTTGCCAGACCTGCAAACTCGATTGCCTCTTGAGAGGTGGCGATCATCGGAGCCATTACCCAGACCTCACGTCCAGATCGCTCTCTGGCGATCTCTAGGCTCGAGAGCTGGTCGAGGATGAACTGGCGATGCTCCTCTATGAGGCGGTAGCCACGAACACCCAAGGCAGGGTTCTCCTCGTGGGGCATGTTCAAAAACGGAACCGGCTTATCGCTACCGGCATCGATGGTTCGAACCACCACCGGACCCTCCGGGGCAGCCTTCAAAATTTCTGTGTAGCTGTCGGCTTGCGATTCAACCGTCGGCATAGCAGTGGCCGACAGATACAGCAGCTCGGTTCTGAATAGACCAACTCCGTTAGCCGCAGTAGTTGCCGCGGTGATGGCATCGCTGAGCGAGCCGATGTTGGCTCGGACCGGGATGATTGGCTCAACACTCTTCGCCACAAAGCTGATCGATTTGGTGGCCATTGACTCATCGCCATCCAACACAACTCGATCTCCGACTGGGTCAACCAAAACAATCTGGCCATCGACTAGATCTGCTGCCGCACCGCATGAAACTACTGCCGGGATTGACTTGGAGCGACAGATGATTGCGGTGTGGGAGGTTGGGCCACCCTTTAGAGTCACAACTCCAACCACGGCCTTGGTGAATTGAGCAGTGTCGGCTGGGGAGAAATCTTCTCCAACCAAAACAAATGCGCCCTCCTCAGGAAGGTCTAACCCGAGGTGAATGCCGTGGATGTGTGCAGCAACTCGCTTGGCCAAATCTCTAAGGTCAGCAAGGCGCTCCTCGAATGCGGCATCACCAGAGAGCAGCTCGCCAAACTCATCAACCGCCATCAAAAATGCGGTTCCGGCACTCCAGCCCTCATCGATTTGAGCAGCCGCAGTGTCAAAGAGGTCCTCATCCTCAAGCAACATCTTCAGCGCTTCAAAGATCTCGGCACTGGTCTCGCCAGCCTTTTCACCGAGGTGATCTAGATATTCAGCAACGGCGGAAACAGCGTTCTTGAGAATTGACTTCTCGCCCTCGGAGTCACCCTGGTGCTTGTGAGCTTTAGGAAGCTCTTGGGCTGGCTTGACACGGAAAACTTCGGCTCTGACGGCGTTGAGCCCAACACCCATTCCGTTGAGAATGGCGCCTGCGGTTGCCACCGCTAGCCCTTTAGAAAGTCTTGAATCTGAGCAATCAGAGAGTCGGCCTGACCCTGGTCTTCGGTGTCAACCTCAACCAAAAGCTCCTCGCCGGTCTTGGCCTTTAGAGCCATCATGCGCAGTGGGGAGTTTGCCTTCACCATCTCTTCACCGGCTTTACCGATGCGAACCTCAAGGCCGGATTCTTTGACAAGTTTTACGATTTGACCTGCAGGTCTGGCGTGTAAACCAATTGGATCTAAAACGGTTACAGTGGCGGAAACAGTGGACATTCGAACCTCCCGCCTAAATGCTAGCCCTCTTCAATGATGCGCAGTTGCTCATCTCGAACTAAACGCCACCAAATATAAAAAGCCGCTAGCGCAAAAAACGCCCACTCGACTGCATAAAAAGCGGTCAACCAGTTGATCTCAACCTCTTGCTGACGAATACCAATGGTGATCCTCTCAAGACCAACATCAATACCCTCCTGCACGATCAGGTAAGCCGGATAGCTCACTAGCTCATCCGCAGAATAGAGATTTACAAGCTGCGCCAATGAGAGCGATTGCAAAACCCCATCAACGCTCTCACGAGGTGGTTCGGTTGGTTCAACGTAACCAGTTATGGATACTTCTTCAGCCTTCAATGATTCGAGAACTGACTTAGCCTCTTCAATGGAATCCGAAAAACCAAGCGCAAGGGTCAAACTGCGATCCCCAACTAAAGAGTTGCTGACCACCCAGTAACCCGGTAGCTGTTGATCTCCCAAGAGCTGGAGGCGATTAGCGACTATGTAGGCGTTAGTTGGGTCGATGACAGTCTCGACCGTGGCCAGCTGATCAAAAACGTTAGCTGTGATCGGACCCGGCTGAATCAGCTCGTCAAGCGGTTGTGGCGGTGCATCGGAAACCTCAACACCAACCACTCGGAAGGTTCGCTCCAACTGCCACTGCATCAATAGCGCAAAGATGGCGGCAACTGTGACAGCGGCGAGCAGTGCCAAGAGCCACTTAGGTCTTTTGGCAACCTGCCAAAAACTTGGATTCATTACTCGTATTTGTTGACGACAACATCCACGCGCTGGAACTCCTTGACATCGGAGTAGCCGGTGGTTGCCATGGACTTGCGAAGCGCACCCATTAGGTTCTCCGTACCACCAGCTGAGGTTGCCGGTCCAAGCAAAATGCTTTCCATCGTGCCGTGAGTGCCAACCCAGACTCGCTGTCCGCGAGGAAGAGATGAGCTGACAGCCTCATTGCCCCAGTGCCAACCGCGACCAGGGGCCGCAGCGGCCCTTGCTAGGACAGTGCCCAGCATCACTGCGTCTGCGCCGCAGGCGATCGCCTTGACGATATCCCCGGAAGTGCCAAGACCACCGTCTGCGATGACGTGCACATAGCGACCACCGGACTCATCCATGTAATCGCGGCGAGCTGCCGCAACATCGGCAACCGCGGTTGCCATTGGTGCGTGAATTCCCAAAACCTTGCGAGTTGCGGTTGCGGCGCCACCACCAAAACCAACCAAGACACCCGCAGCACCGGTTCTCATCAGGTGTAGAGCGGCCGTATAGGTCGCTGCCCCACCAACGATTACCGGAACGTCCAACTTGTAGATGAATTCCTTGAGATTCAAAGGCTCGCGGCTCTTCGAAACGTGCTCGGCAGAGACGGTGTTGCCTCGAATTACGAATAGGTCGACACCTGACTTGGTCACCACGTCGGCAAACTCTGCGGTGCGCTGCGGTGAAAGTGCTCCGGCAACCGTTACACCCGCAGCTCTAATCTCACCGAGGCGAGCCTTGATAAGTTCTGGCTGAATTGGCTTGGAGTAAACGCGCTGCAAGACTGCAGTGGCATCCTCTTCCTTTGCGGAAGCAATCTCCTCCAGCTGCTGAGTTGGATCTTCATAGCGAGTCCAAAGGCCCTCAAGATCCAAAACTCCAAGGCCACCAAGCTTGCCCATTTCGATAGCGGCCGCCGGGCTCATGGCAGAGTCCATCGGAGCGGCAACTACTGGGAGGTCAAACCGATAGGCGTCAATGGCCCAGGCGGTTGAAACGTCCTCGGCGTCACGAGTTCTTCTGGTTGGGACGATTGCGATGTCGTCAAAGGCGTACGCAACTTTGGCGCGCTTGGACCTACCGATTTCGATTTCGTTCACAGCGCTCTCCTAACGGGTGCCGTAATTTGGCGCTTCGATGGTCATCTGAACATCGTGCGGGTGGGACTCGCGAAGACCAGCTGCGGTGATGCGGACAAACTTGCCCTTGGTCTGAAGCTCTGGAATTGTTGCCGATCCGACATACCCCATCGAGGCACGCAGGCCGCCGACCAGCTGGTGGACAACCGAAGAGACAGTGCCGCGATAAGGAACACGGCCCTCGATGCCCTCTGGGACCAACTTGTCCTCACGAAGCACATCGTCCTGGAAGTAGCGGTCCTTTGAGAAGGACTTGCTTTGACCACGAGACTGCATTGCGCCAAGTGAACCCATGCCACGGTAAGTCTTGTACTGCTTGCCACCGACATATGTAATGTCACCTGGAGCCTCGTCGGTACCGGCCAATAGTGAGCCGAGCATCACTGCGTTGGCACCGGCAACCAAAGCCTTTGCGATATCTCCCGAGTACTGCAATCCACCATCTGCGATGACCGGGACCCCGGCAGGGCGGGCAGCGAGAGCTGCGAGGTGAACCGCGGTCACCTGAGGAACACCAACACCCGCAACCACGCGAGTGGTGCAGATTGAACCTGGGCCGACACCGACCTTTACGCCATCGGCACCGGCGTCGACGATTGCCTGGGCACCTTCACGGGTTGCGATGTTGCCGCCGACGATGTCGGTGTGCTTGGCAAATGGCTCAAGCTTGAGTTTTCTAATCATGTCCAAAACCGCAGAGTTGTGGCCGTGGGCGGTGTCAACCACCAACATGTCAACGCCTGCCTCGATTAGTGCCATCGAGCGCTCCCAGGCATCTGGGCCAACACCAACGGCAGCACCAACTAGCAGACGGCCAGCGCCATCCTTGGAAGCGTTTGGATACTTCTCGCTCTTGTCGAAGTCTTTGACGGTGATAAGACCACGAAGCTTGCCATCGTCATCGATAAGCGGAAGCTTCTCGATGCGGTGTTGGGCAAGAAGTGCCATCGCCTCATCTGGGTTGATACCCGCCTTGCCGACAATCAGTGGCATCGGGGTCATTACATCTTTAACCAGTGTGGTGGTGCGCTGCACCTCTAATACGAATCTCATGTCGCGGTTGGTGACAATACCAACCAGCTTGCCCTCTTCATCAACCACTGGAAGCCCAGAGACTCGGTACTTGCCACAGAGGTCATCGACTTCTTGGATGGTGGCGTAAGGAGTGGTGGTAACCGGGTGGGAAACCATGCCGGCCTCAGAGCGCTTCACAAGATCTGCCTGGTTGGCCTGCTCTTCAATAGAGAGGTTGCGGTGCAGGATGCCAAGGCCGCCCTGTCTCGCCATTGCAATTGCCATGCGGGCCTCGGTGACGGTGTCCATGGCTGAGGAAATCAGTGGGATGTTTACCGAGATGTTTCTGGAAACCTGGGTTCTGGTGTTCACTCCAGATGGCACGACATCTGACTGACCAGGGAGCAGGAGAACATCGTCATAAGTGAGTCCAATAAGTGCAAATGGGTCTTGAAGCTCCAAGGCTGATCCTCTGCTAGAAACTGGCTGGCTTTGTCCCAGTCTACCTTTGACAAATAAGGTGCACAGAGTTAAACATTTTGGAAACAGTCACTGCAGTAATGTTTTGCTTCGGGACTGGAAAGATCTAGGCCCGCTGCTAGAGTGATTCAGTACCTTAGAGGGTATGTGAAGAGCAAAGTGGCTCTTACGAATTGGAGGACATGTGACCTTCCTCTCGCGCAGTCTGAGACTGCCCCAACTATTTTTTGCCACCCTGCTGATTGCGCTTCTGAGCGTTGCAGGTCTGGGCCAATCAGCTATGGCTGATGCGGTCGGCGAAGACCAGCCCTATGCGATCACTGGAAACGTGAAGCTTGACGGTGAACCGCTTGCCGGCATCCGCATCACCGTGACCGGTGGCTCATACGAGGCCGAGGTCGTTACCGACGCTGATGGCCGCTGGTTCATTGGTATTCCAGACACCAACCCATACACCGTCACCCTTGACGAGACCACCTTGCCTGAAGGCATTGCTGTGGTTGAGGGCGGTGCCTCTCAGGAGGTGCAGATCGGTAAGAGCGATCGCGTAGTCAAGAACTTCTTCATCGGTGAAGGAGTTCGCAACACCTCGGGTGGTTTCGAGCAGTTTCTTACCCGCTTGGTCTACGGCATCAACTTCGGTTTGATGCTCGGTCTTGCTGCGGTAGGTCTCTCACTAGTTTTTGGTACCACCGGTCTTTCAAACTTTGCTCACGCCGAGATGGTCACCTTCGGTGCGCTTATGGCCTTTGTATTCGGAGTGGTACTGCCACTACCTATCTGGGTTGCCATTCCACTGGCGGTTATCGTCTCCGGTGCTTCGGGTTGGCTGCTGGACTCAGGTCTGTGGCGTCCACTTAGAAGACGCGGTTTGGGGCTAGTGCAGCTGATGATCGTTTCGATTGGTCTATCGCTAGCCGTTAGATATGTCTTCCAATTCTTTATTGGTGGAAACACTCTCCAGCTCCCTGGATTTGACTCCCCCAAGATCCCAATCTTCGGCACCTTGGCACTTAGCGTCATCGACATGGCTTCGATGGGCATCAGCCTTGCCGTGATTCTTGGCTTTGCCTGGTGGCTAATGGGCACCAAGACCGGTAAGGCAACCAGAGCGATCTCGGACAACCCAGATCTAGCTGCAGCCTCAGGTATTGACGTTGAGAAGGTAATCCGAACCGTTTGGATCGTTGCCGCGGCCCTGGCCGGTCTGGCCGGTGTGCTGTGGGCCTACTTCCGTCCGGGCATCAAGTGGGACATGGGAGCTCAGATTTTGCTCCTGATCTTCGCAGCTGTAACCCTGGGTGGACTCGGAACCGCATTCGGTGCCCTGGTCGGCGCGTTGGTTGTTGGTGTCTTGGTTGAAACTTCATCGCTGATCATCCCGTCAGACCTCAAGTACGTCGGTGCCCTAGTGGTACTGATCGCGATTCTGCTCTTTAGGCCACAGGGTCTTCTAGGTCGAAAACAAAGGATTGGTTAGGAGGTAGAGCCATGAACTGGGAAGCAATTATCAACAACACAGCAGCTGGTCTGCTAACTCCAACCACGATTGCCTTTGCACTGGCAGCTCTTGGTCTTGCAATGCACTTTGGTTTTGCAGGTCTGTTGAACTTTGGTATCGCTGGCTACATGGCCATCGGTGCCTACGGTTACGCCATCGCGGTCTTGTCATTCGGTCTGCCATGGTGGGCGGGCATGCTCGTAGGTATGGTCGGCTCGGTACTGTTCTCGGTCTTGCTGGGTATACCAACCCTGCGACTTAGAGGTGACTACCTGGCCATCGTGACGATTGCCGCAGCCGAGATCCTGCGTCTTTTGTTCCTTACAACTGCGTTCGAGGACGTGACCGGTTCGGCCGATGGTCTCTACGGTTACAACTCAAGACCTGACGGCTCTGGTTTTGCAAACTCCAACCCATTCCCCCCAGGGGACTACGGCTTTGGCCCATGGGTTTACAACTCCGAGACCATCTGGGTGATTGTCTTTGGTCTGATCGTGCTGGCCATTTGCACATTCCTTCTCTGGGCCCTTATGCGCTCGCCTTGGGGTCGCGTCATCAAGGGAATCCGTGAGGATGAGGATGCGATTCGTGCCCTTGGTAAGAACGTCTTCAACTACAAGATGCAGGCACTAGTTATCGGTGGCTTGTTCGGATCTCTAGGTGGCATGGTTTTGGCCGCCTACTCCAACGTCTCACCTGGTGTCTACGTAACGTCGCTGACCTTCTTTGTATGGACTGCACTGCTACTTGGTGGCGCTGCAACCATCTTTGGTCCAGTGATCGGTTCGATCATCTTCTGGGTGCTACAGGCATTCCTAACCAACATTCTTCCCGAGCTGGCAATTGCGGGAGTCCTTCCGGTTTCGTCTCAGCAGGCTTCAACCCTGCGCTTCGTGCTGGTTGGTATCGGTCTGATGCTGCTTGTGATCTACCGACCACAGGGCATCTTCGGAGACAAGAGGGAGCTGACCTTTGTCAAGTAATCCAACCCCACAGAAGACCACTGGCCTGCACGTTGGTCAGGCAGCCCCAGGCTGCAAGAAGGTCGATCCGATCCTCACCGTCAACAACGTCAAGAAGACCTTCGGTGGTCTAACCGCCGTAGATGTTGAACACCTCGAGATTCCTCGCGGTGCCATCACCGCTCTGATCGGTCCTAACGGTGCCGGTAAGACCACACTGTTCAACCTGCTAACTGGTTTTGACACCCCTGACACTGGATCCTGGGACTTCCAGGGCACCAGCCTCTCTGGTGTGCCATCTTTCAAGGTTGCCCAAATGGGTCAGGTCCGCACCTTCCAGCTAACCAAGGCACTGAGCTTGCTCACTGTTTTGGAGAACATGAAGCTCGGCGCCAAGGGCCAGAAGGGTGAAGGCCTATTCAGCGCTCTACTCCCATCGCTTTGGAAGAAGCAAGACCAGGAGATTGGCGAGAAGGCCATGGAGCTCCTGAAGCGCTTCAAGCTAGACGCCAAGAAGGATGACTTCGCAGCCTCGCTCTCCGGTGGTCAGCGCAAGCTTCTAGAGATGGCTCGTGCGCTGATGACCGACCCAGTACTAGTGATGTTGGATGAGCCAATGGCCGGTGTGAACCCAGCCCTAACTCAGTCTCTTCTCGAGCACGTGCTTGGCCTCAAGGAGCAGGGCATGACTGTGCTGTTCGTTGAGCACGACATGCACATGGTTCGACACATCGCCGACTGGGTAGTTGTTATGGCCGAGGGTCGCGTGGTTGCCGAGGGAGCTCCTGACACCGTCATGAAGGAGCAGGCCGTAATCGATGCCTACCTGGGTGCTCACCAGGACACCGACCTTGGTGTTGTCACCGGTCGAATCAAGATCGTTTCCGAGGGAGATGCAAAGTGACCAGAGTTGTAGACGTAAAGAACCTGGTTGCCGGTTACCTACCTGGTGTCAACATCCTCAACGGTGCGAACCTCTATGCCGACAAGGGTGAGCTAATCGGAATCATCGGACCAAACGGTGCCGGTAAGTCCACGCTTTTGAAGGCAATCTTTGGTCTAGTGAAGGTGCGTGAGGGCTCTATCCAGCTAAACGGCGAAGAGATCTCAGGGCTCAAGCCAAACCAACTGGTTTCAAAGGGTGTTGGCTTTATCCCACAGACCAACAACGTCTTCCCATCGCTGACCATTGAAGAGAACCTGCAGATGGGTATCTTCCAGAACCCAAGTCAATACAACCAGCGCTTGGAGTTCGTGGTTTCCATCTTCGCTGAGCTTGGAAAGCGCCTGAAGCAGCGTGCTGGCTCGCTATCCGGTGGAGAGCGCCAGATGGTTGCCATGGGTCGTGCCTTGATGATGGACCCAGCCGTGCTGCTTCTGGATGAGCCATCAGCTGGTCTATCGCCAGTTCGTCAGGATGAGGCTTTCTTGCGTGTATCCGAGATCAACAAGGCTGGTGTGACCTGCATCATGGTTGAGCAGAATGCCCGTCGTTGCCTCCAGATCGCAGACCGTGGTTATGTTTTGGACCAGGGTAAGGACGCAGTTGTTGGCACCGGTAGAGAGCTACTAAATGACCCACAGGTCATCGGCCTCTACCTAGGAACCCTAGGATCCTAATCCCCGTTATTAGGCGCAAAACCCCCTCAGAAATGAGGGGGTTTTCGCTTACCCGGATAAACCCGACCTCCCGACATCCTTTGTTGCTCAGGTACTGGTTAGCCTCAACTAGCGTCGAGAGGATTGCCCCCATTTCAACCGTGAGGATGGTTGAACCAAGTACCACCACAAATAAAGAAATCCCTCCCCCGGTTTCCCGGAGGAGGGATTTACTTTTGTCTGGCGGACTAGAACTTAGCCACGGATGGTGCTTGGCTTGTTGTTCTCGTCGAACTGCTGGATCAGGATGTTACCGTCAGTTGGGTCTCCGACCTCGTTGAAGGTAACTGCACCTGAAGGACCGTCGTAGTCGGCGGTTCCACCAGCGTTGATGATGTCAGCACACTCAGCGAAGCTGGAGCACTTCTGGCCCTCACCGGAACCACCAGAAACTTCCTGGAGCTTCGCGGAGATGTTTGCACCCTGAGTGCTGCGAGCCTCAAGGGCTGCTAGGGCGATCAGCATAACTGCGTCGTATGACTCAGGACCGTAAGCAGCGAGCTTTAGAGCCTCGTTGCCACGTGCTTGCCAGTTCTCGTCCATCTTCTTTAGGAAGTCGCCGATCTTGGACTCGTTAACACCTGGGTAGGTACCCTTTGCACCGGTTAGGGTGCCAGCTGGGAAGTCTGCTGAGTAGTCGGTTAGGTTACCGTCTACGAAGTAGAGCTTCTCTGCAGGGAACTGAGATACCAGCTGAGGAACGATGGTCTTTGCCTCGTCGAAGGTGATCAGAACGATTGCGTCTGGGTCTCCGGCAAGTGCCTCGTTGATCTGGCTGGTGAAGTTGGTGTCACCGGTGTTGTAGGTAGGTGCAGCAAGAACCTCGCCACCAGCTGCCTCGAAGGCGGTGGTAACGAACTCAGCTAGACCGGTTCCGTAGGAGTCGTTCAGAACGATCATCGAGATCTTCTGGTGTCCATCCTCAGCGATTAGGTTTCCTAGAACCTCACCCTGTAGCACGTCAGAAGGAGCGGTACGGAAGTACAGACCCTTGTCCTCGTAAGAGGTGAATGCAGCAGAGGTGTTTGCTGGGGAGAACTGAACTACACACTCAGCGATCACGCGGTCGATGAACTGTAGTGAGGTACCGGAAGACGCAGCACCCACGATTGCCTGAACACCTGCGTTCAGTAGACGTGGGATCTCGGTGTCGTAGGCCTTGTTGTCGGTGTCACCCGAGTCACCCCAGGTTAGGTCGATGGTGAGGCCCTTGCCAGCAGCGTTGATCTCGTCAACTGCGAGTGCAACACCGGCCTCCTCAGGTGGGCCGAGGAATGCGAGGTTACCGGTCTGAGGTAGTGCAGTACCTAGCTTTAGAACTAGGTCTCCGCTCTGCTCAGGACCAAGCTCACAACCGCCAGCGGTGGTGGTCGCGCTGCAACCAGTTAGAACGGCTGCGCCAAGTGCGAAAACACCAGCGGCAGCAACGCTCTTCATGGCAAAGCGTGACTTCTTCGTAGATTCAGTCATTCTTGCTCCTTGAAATAGCAATATAAAGGCAAGCCAGAACCGTCGATTCTGACCGCTTTCTAAAGCTTAGCCACGCCAGAGAGCTTGGCTAGAGCCGATTTCGAAGAAGATTCGGTGATTCAGAATTTTTGATTCGAAATCCGTAGCGAAAAAAGGTAAAAAATAAGCAGAAAGAATTTTTTAGACTAAATCCGCTTCGGATTCAGTTGTTAGACCCCGAATGTTAGAGGTATGTAACAATTCCGTTTCAGCGTTTCGCTTTCTGCCTTCTATTACCTAGTGCATCCAGCGATAGCACCACCAAGGAAAGCCAGACCAAACCAAAGCCAATCCATCTGACAGCCGGCATCGGCTCTTGCAAAATGAAGAAAGCAGTCAAAAATTGCAGGGTCGGGGTCAGATACTGAATAAAGCCGATTGAACTGAGCGGAATCCTCGATGCCGCAGCTCCAAACAAGATCAGTGGCACTGCGGTCAAAATGCCAAAGGCAACCAAAACTGAGAACTCCCAAACCCCAGTAAAGAGCATGATCGGGGTCGAAGCTGCGACCACCGCAAATTGAATAATCGCAATCGGCATCACCAATGCAGATTCAATGGCGAAAGACTGCAGGGCCTTGACCTTGCCGCCGACTTTGTTTTTAGCCAGAGAGTAGATCGCGAAACTGAGGGCCAAAACAAATGCGATCCAAGGCGGCCTTCCATAATCGAAGGTCAGGACCAAAACAGCAACCAGTCCAAGAGTGAGCGCAATCCACTGGTTGCGACGCAGTCGCTCCCCTAAGAACACAACCGCAAAAACAATCGTGATTAGTGGGTTTATGAAATAGCCGAGCGAGGTCTCGATGGTGTTCTTGGTAGCAACCGCGACCACATAGGTCTCCCAGTTGATGAAGATAAAGATTGCCGCAACCAAGAGCCAGCGCAATCGCTTGGGGTTGCGTATTAGCACTACCACCTCACCCCAACCACGAGTGATCGTAAGAAGCAGTGCCGCAAAACCAAATCCAAACACCACGCGCCAAACCACAACCTCAAATGGGTTCGCAAATGTGGAGGCCGTGATTATTAGTGGGAATGAACCCCAAATCAGATACGCCGAAACCCCAAGGAGTAAACCGGTGGTGAGCTTCGAAGCTTTGGGCACGCGCTAACTCTAGCGCTAATAGAAAAGGCGGCCCCTGGGGGCCGCCTTTTGCATAATGCTCTGTTTAGCGCTCGATGATCGCTAGTACGTCGCGAGCAGAGAGCACAAGGTACTCCTTGCCTTCGTACTTCAGCTCGGTGCCGCCGTACTTCGAGAAGATGACACGGTCGCCAACCTTCACGTCGACTGGAATGCGAGCACCAGCCTCGTTGAAGCGGCCTGGGCCAACTGCAATAACCTCAGCCTCCTGTGGCTTCTCCTTTGCGGTGTCTGGAATGACCAGACCGGATGCAGTTACCTGCTCTGCCTCAACTGGACGAACAACAATTCGATCTTCGAGTGGCTTGATAGAAACCGACACTTTGACCTCTTCTTTTCTAAAGATTTGTCTTTAGCAAACTCGGGATGCGAGTGCTAATAAAAGATTAGAACCTAATTAGCACTCAGTCAAGGCGAGTGCTAGTGATTTGCCGATAGCGTTGTGCTGTGAGCCAGATTGACAAGCTGCTAAGCCCAGAGGGCCTAAGGCTATTGCGCTCACTCGAGGCCCAGGATCTAAAATCCGATCCGATCAAGCTCATTGAAAAACTTCGTAAAGCCGGACATGACCCGGAGTTGGTGTCTCAAGTCCTCACTCAACTAAAGCTGAGATCCAGGTCGGTGGCTAAGTTTGGTGAGTTTGCCGATCAAATGCTCTTTACCGAGCCTGGCTTGGAACAGGCAACCAGGCTTAGCGTCGCGGCTCACCACGCGGGCCGTTTTCTAGAAGCCAAAGTCGGCTCGGTTACTGACCTTGGTTGCGGCATCGGAGCGGACGCCTTGGCTTTTGCAGCTGCCGGTCTGGAGGTTGTTGCAGTTGAGCGTGACGAGGCAACCGCAGCGCTAGCGAGTTTCAACCTGGCTGGCTTTGAAAACGCAGAGGTTGTCCACGCCGACGCTACTGAGTTTGAAACAGTTACCCAAGGTCTTTGGTTTGACCCTGCCAGACGAGACCTCACTCACACCGGAGAGCGACACAGGGTGCTCTCACCCGAAGACTTCACGCCGAATTTGAACTGGGTATTTGAGCGGGCAAGAACCAAACCAAGCGGGGTAAAACTTGGACCAGCTTTTCCCTTGGAGTTAATTCCCGAGGACGCTCACGCCGAGTGGGTATCCAACTCGGGAGATCTGGTCGAGCTCACTCTGTGGTTCGGGATGGGTCTTGAGGGCCAGCGAAGCACGCTTCAAATTGGTGAACAAAGCCATCGCTATCTGGCAGACCAAGTTGAATTGGCCGAACTGGGTTCACTGGGACAATTTATATATGAGCCCGACCCAGCCATGATTCGATCTGGTCTGATGGGCAACCTGGCCAACGAGTTAAGTCTAAAAACCTTTAGTCCAGGCATCGCTTATCTGACCTCAAACACTGAGATTCACTCCCCATGGCTCAAAGGTTTTGAAGTTCTTGCAGCGTTGCCGCTTGATGAGAAAAAGTTGGCTGCCTGGTGCAGAGAGCATGAGATCGGGATTTTAGAAATCAAGAAGCGTGGGGTGGACATAACTCCGGAGCAGCTTCGACCAAAGCTTCGACTTAAAGGAACAGGCACCGCCACCTTGGTTCTCACCAAAGTAGGCGGCGCCCGTCAAGCACTTTTCTGTCAGCCAATTCGCTAGATGGCTCTCCTAGCGAAGTGACTATCGATCACGCCACATGTGCATGCCGTCGAATCCACGTTGGAATTCGAAGAACTCAGGTCCACCCGGCTGGAGTCCGAGAACACCTGAGTAGATCAGTGCCTTAGTGATAACACCTAGGGCTACGAAAATAATCCAGAACGCAATGTGGAGATATCCGACCACCAAACCAGCAATCGCAAGTCCTCGACCACTCTCACCGCTGCGCTTTAGCTGGGCTAGCGAGATGTGACCGGTAATAACCGCTATTAGAGCACCAACGCCGCTGATTGCTGAGGCTAGGGAAACCACCGCAAGGGTGTTGAGCCTGGTGAAGTCAAACTTCTCTTTTTGCTTTGGAGCGGAAACTTCTGGCTCCTGAGCCACAGGCTCGGTTTCTTTTTTGTCTGCCATTTTGAAAACTTCTTTCTGTCCGTCGGACAGGACAAGTAAAGACCCCAAGACTGGAAGTTGTTTGGAAGAAAGCTGGGAGAAACTAGAGAGTCTGAACAGTAGTCACTTCGAGCGTTGACTCTGCACCGAACCCGAGTGAACTTGGCTCGTGACCGGCCATCACAAGCTGAGCACCCAGCGACGCGATCATCGCTCCGTTATCCGTGCACAGTGAAAAGCGCGGAATCCTAAGCTCGATGCCCGCCGCACTGCAACGCTCAGTAGCAACTTCACGCAGTCGTGCATTCGCTACCACCCCGCCACCCAATAGCAAGCGCTTCACGCCATAAAGCTCACAGGCATCTAGCGCCTTGGTTAGCAGCACGTCCACAACTGCTTCCCTAAAAGAAGCAGCAACATCGGCTGGGTTGATTTCAACAGCTTCGCGCTCGGCCTTTTCGACATAGCGGGCCACCGCTGTCTTGAGTCCGGAGAACGAGAAGTCGAAACGGTGCTTAGCCATGTCTTTTGGAAGTGAGAGGCCGCGCGGAAAGCGAATGGCTTTGGGGTCACCGGTTTGAGCGAGCCTATCGATTTGTGGGCCGCCCGGATATGGCAGACCTAAAACTCGAGCCACCTTGTCGAAGGCTTCCCCGGCGGCATCATCGATGGTCTCTCCCAATAGCTGGGCGTCTCCCAGTAGGTCTCGAACCAGCAGTAGCGAGGTGTGACCACCAGAAACCAACAGTGCGATGGTTGGAAGCTGAACATAACCGCGTTCAAGGACATCGGCACCAACGTGACCAATCAGGTGATTCACCGCATAGATCGGTTTGTTGTGCGCAAGGGCAAGACCCTTTGCAGCACCAATCCCGACCATCAATGCACCAGCCAACCCGGGTCCGTTGGCAACGGCGATGGCATCGATGTCACGCATCGCCACCCCCGCCTCACTCAGGGCCTTTTCCAATGTTGGCTTGATCGCCTCAAGGTGAGCGCGAGCAGCCACCTCGGGCACTACTCCGCCGTACTTCGAGTGCTCATCCATGGAGCTGTGCAGAGCATTTGCAAGCAGGCGGTTACCTCGAACAATCCCCACTCCGGTCTCATCGCAGGTGCTCTCAATACCCAGAACAAGGGGCTGGTGAATCTTGGCTCGCATAATCAGAGCATCGACATCGTCGGGTTGGTAGTAGCGCTTGCGAACATCGATGCGCTCAAAGCCAATCGATTTATACAGCCCGATCGCTACTTCGTTATCAACTCTGACCTCGAGCAGCACCTGCTCGGATCCGAGGGCTTTGGCCTTAGCCAGTAGTTCAAGCATCAACTTCTTACCAAGACCCTTACCTCTGGCTCTTGGCGAAACGGCGATGGTTTGAATGTCTGAACTAAACGAACCGGGGATTGTGCTGAGTCCGGCATAACCAACAAGTGAGTCATCAAATAACCCGAGGTAGTGGCAGTTGGGTGAGTCCAGCTCGGCACTCATCGACTCGGAACTCCACGCATCGGAGGGGAACGAGGAGTGCTCAAGCGCCATCACTGCCTCTAGGTCAGCGCTAGAGAGTTTTCTAAGCTCCATCAGCCACTCACCTTCTTACCGGGTGATGGCGAGACATCTGGGGAGCGCAGGTATAGAGCTGAGGTATCGCTTAGGTCGATGCCCTGAGAAAGGGCATACTCCGCATATAGACCAAGCAATCCGGCATCACACTTGGCAGAAACCGACTGGAAGTCGGCAAACTGCTCGAGCTCTTGCGGGCCTAGGACGCTTGGACCAAACACTCGCTCGCCAGCCTGATAGGCAGCGACGAACAACTCGCGTCTTTTCGCGTCGGAGCTAAGCACGAACTTGCCACCACCAAGTGAGTGGGCAACCGCATCCAAAACCATCACCCCGTGCGCTGGAATACCCAGTGCTCCAGCAATACCCAATCCTGCGGCCATGCCAACTCTGAGCCCGGTGTATGGAGCTGGACCTCGGCCTATCACGACAGCGGTAATCTCGCTCATCGCTACCGAGGCATCAGCGAGCGCCGCCTGAATGGCGAGACCAACATTCTCAGCATGGCCAAAGGGATCCTCAAAAACTGAAAGTGAGCGAACCCCATTGGAGATAACTGCCGCCGATGTGCCTGCAGAGGTGTCAATCGCGAGTAGCAATCGCCACCTCCTCCCAGCGTGATCCGTTGCCAAAAATCGAAACTTCGCGCACCTCATCTAGCGCTGAGCGATCAATGTTCACGGTAAGCCAGTGATCGGCGATGCCGTCGACATAGTCCCTAGCCCACTCCACCACCGCGATCGAGTTTGCAAAATCGATATCCAAATCATCCAGCTCTACAGCTGACTGCAACCTGTAGGCATCGACGTGAACAAGCTTCGGTCCCGCTTGGGTTTTGTGAGTTCTTGCCAACACGAAGGTTGGAGACTGAACCGTGCCCTGAGCCCCAAGGCCCTCACCAATGCCGCGAGTCAAAGTGGTCTTACCGGCACCAAGCGGTCCATTTAGTAGCACTAGGTCACCGGCCCTAAGGGAACCGGCAATTTGAATACCCAGCTCATGCATTTGATCTGGGTCAGAGATCACAAACTTCATCGCTGAATGTAAACCCGATTGGCGCGGCCGCCAATCCTCGTGACGATCTCGTAGTTGATGGTTCCGGAACTTTGTGCCAAGAGCTCAACGGGTACAGTTTCACCAAAGATCTCGACCTTGGTCCCCAGTGGATACTCGTCATCTCCCAGGTCAATCAAGAACTGATCCATGGCGACTCTTCCAACTACCGGATAGCACTTCTCGCCAATTGCTACCAAGTGACCAACGGAAACCCTTGGCATACCCTCTGAGTAACCAAATGGGACAAGTGCGATGTTTGTGTCACTCTCAGGTCTGAAGCGATAGCCGTAGGAGACGCCCTGTCCTTTGGAGATTCTCTTTAGGTTGATAATTTCGGCACGGGCTGACATCGCAGGCGATAGCCAGTCAACTGCCCGATCCTCAAATGGTGACAGCCCATAAATGCCGATACCGATCCGAACCATGTCCAGGTGCATTTGCGGGTAGTCGATAAATCCCGCGGTGGCAGCCAAGTGGCGCTGCAAGATTGTGACTCCGTGACCATTGGCCAACTCGACTGCCTCTTCAAACAGTTTCAACTGGTCTAGATCATCGGCGGCCGAGGTGTTGGAGAGGTGAGAAAACAGGCCATAGATTTCCATGCCGGCAATTCGTTCAAACAGCTTGTGCCAATCGTCTTTGGCAAAGCCATTGCGAGATAACCCAGTGTCAACCTTGATGTGGATCTTGGCACCAACAGCTAAGGCACTCTCTAGCGCGGCAAAGGTTGATACACCTAGCTCAATATCACTCTGTGCTGCCAGTTCAAAGTCATCACCCTTACCAAGCAGCCAGCAGATAATTCGAGCTTTGATACCAGCTGCGCGCAATTCAAGCGCTTCATCTAGATCAGCTACCGCCAAGACATCTACTCCGGCATGATCCAAAGCTGTTGCAACCTCGTGCATGCCGTGACCGTAGCCGTTTGCCTTCACTACCGCGCAAACCTCGGCACTGGTGCGAGCCTTGAAAGCGCGGTAGTTTCTGACCACCGCATCCAGGTCCACTCTTATCTCGCGCATCTAGCTAGCCTCCACCACAACAAAGGCACTTGCAAGTTCTTGCTCGTGGGAGATGCTCACCAGATACCGATAGCCAAGGGCTACAAGACGCTCTTTAGTTGCACCAAAGAATTCAAACTCTGGCTTGCCATTGGCATCTTTGGACAGGGCGATCTCATTCCAATTCAGAAGCCTTGGGTCACCAAGCGCTTTGGCGATTGCCTCCTTGGCGGCGAATCGAGCAGCCAGTGAGTGGTTAGGTAGCGCTTGCTCGGAGCTATGAAACAGACGTTCTCTAAGAGCTGGGGTTCTAGAGAGTGCTTCGCTCAACCTAGAGATTGAACAAAGGTCAGTTCCAACCCCAACAATCACTACTCGACCGTAACGCTCTTTGCCAGGTTTCTGGGCTGATCAACATCTAGCCCCTTGGCGCTTGATAGCTCGAGCGCAAAGACCTGAAGCGGTATCACCGAAAGCGGAGCTGAGATCATTGGCTGAAGGGCTGGCACATAGAAAACCTCATGTGCAAACTTTGCAACCTCTTCATCACCGCGCTCGGCAATCGCGATTACGCGAGCGCCGCGAGCTTTGATCTCCTGGATGTTTGAAATCACCTTAGAGTGAATTGCATCAGGTGCGCTCTGCGATGGAACAACCACGATTACCGGCTGGCCCTCTTCGATAAGAGCAATCGGACCGTGCTTTAGCTCACCAGCTGCGAACCCTTCGGCGTGGATATAGGCGAGCTCCTTGAGCTTTAGTGCGCCCTCCATGGCAATTGGGAAACCGGTATTGCGACCGAGGAAAAGCACAGACTTTGCGTTAGCAAGTTCCTTGCCAAGTTCGCGCATGCGATCGACAGACTCAAGCACCTCTTTGACTGCACGTGGCAGCTTCAAAAGCTCCTTGCCAAGCTCATTGAGCTCTGACTGCGGCATGCTCTGTCTAAGTGCAGCTAGCGATAGGGCGACTAGGTAACCGGCTGTGATCTGAGCGGTGAAGGCCTTAGTCGATGCCACCGCAACCTCGGGACCGGCATGGGTGTAGATGGTGGCATCTGACTCTCTGGCCAAAGTTGCACCCTGGGTATTACAGATGCTCAAAACCTTTGCCCCGCGCTCTTTGGCGTAGCGGATAGCCATCAGGGTGTCCATGGTTTCACCGGACTGGCTGATAGCTACAACCAGGGTTTTCTCGTCAATCACAGGATCGCGATACCGCAGCTCGTGGGCAAGCTCAACGGTGGTTGGAAGCTTGGCCCACTTCTCAATCGCATACTTGGCCACCTCACCGGCGTAGGCAGCTGTGCCACAAGCGGTGATGATGATGCGGTTTACGTCTTTGAGGGTGTCAAGGCCCGAGAACTCGCTCAGCTTCACCGAGCCGTCGGAGCCAAGTCGACCCATCAGGGTGTCGGCAACAGCCTGAGGCTGGTCGGCAATTTCCTTTGCCATAAAGGACGACCAGCCGCCCTTGGAGGCAGCCGAGGCATCCCAGCTAACGGTGAACTCATCGACCTCAACCGGGTTGCCAGCAAAATCAATGACCTTCACTGAGTCAGCACGAAGCTCCACAATCTGGTCTTGACCAACTGATGCGGCGCGCTTGGTGTGTTCGACGAATGCCGCAACATCGCTACCTAGGAAGTTCTCGTGTTCTCCAAAACCGATTACCAGAGGTGCATTGCGTCGAGCGGCATAGATGACGCCCTGGTGATCTTCGTGAATACAGAGCAGTGTGAAAGCACCGTGGAGTCGGTTTACAACCGTTCTAAAAGCTGCCGACAGATCACCCGAGGCGTCATACTCCCGAGCAATCAGGTGAGCGGCTACTTCGGTGTCGGTCTCCGAGGAAAACTTGACGCCTTGGGCCAAGAGTTCGGTCTTCAGCTCCGAAAAGTTCTCGATGATGCCGTTGTGAATTAGGGAAAGCTTTTGGTGAGAGCCACCCAGGTGCGGGTGCGCATTGCCGTCAGTGGGTGCACCGTGGGTTGCCCAGCGAGTGTGGCCGATGCCGATGTGGGCATCCTTGATTGGGTTTTGCTCTAGCTCTTCAACCAGGACCGATAGCTTGCCAGCACGCTTTCGTGTCTGCAGTCCGACCTCTGGGTCGATTACTGATACCCCCGCAGAGTCATAGCCTCGATACTCAAGCCTGCGAAGGCCTGAGATTAGAACATCGAGGGAAGACCCTGGACCTACATAGCCCACGATTCCACACATGCGTCTAAATCTACGGCAGAATTACCCCTTGTGAGTGGAGCCCACGGCCTAGATAGCCTTTCCCCCTACCTTGCAATTGACCGCGAGGACTGGGCTGAGCTTGCCAACTCCAGCTCCTTGCCGCTTAGTGAAATTGAGATCGACCACATTCGCGGTCTCGGTGATTTCTTGGATCTCAAAGAAGTCCAGGAGGTTTACCTTCCACTCAGTCAACTGCTCTCCATCTATGCGTCCAAGACCCAGGAGCTACACCAGGACACCAGCAACTTTTTCGGTGAGCGAGCAGCCAGAACCCCTTTCATAATCGGAGTTGCAGGATCGGTTGCAGTCGGTAAATCCACAGTCTCACGCCTTCTCAGAGAACTACTCCAGCGCTGGGATGAAACCAAACACGTCGAACTTGTAACCACCGACGGGTTCTTGTACCCAAACGCCGAGCTAGAGCGTCGTGGCATCATGCACCGCAAGGGTTTTCCCGAGAGCTATGACCGCAAGCGACTGCTGCAGTTTGTCAGCGAGATCAAATCAGGGAAGACCGGTGTCACTGCCCCGATTTACTCCCACCTCTCCTACGACATCGTTCCCGGCGAAGTTGAAGAGGTAACCACCCCCGATGTTTTGATCCTTGAAGGCCTGAACGTCTTGCAGCCACCAGCTATCGGTCAAGAGTTAGCGCTGAGTGACTTCTTCGATTTCACGATTTTCATCGATGCCGAGGTCCAAAACATCGAAGCCTGGTACCTGAGTCGATTTGAGAAGCTTTGGGAATCTGCATTCACAAACCCCAAGTCCTATTTCCACAAACTCACGACCGAGCTCACCAAGGATCAAGCTATGGATCGTGCTCGAGGCTTTTGGAAAGACATCAACCTGCCAAACCTCAGAGAGAACATCGAACCGACTCGCTCACGAGCAACTCTGGTGATGCAAAAGGGTGAAAACCACCGAGTTGAAAAGGTGCTAATCCGCAAGGTTTAGAAATCGAAGAGCTCGGTCAATAGGCTCTTCTTCTTTTTGTGACCGTAGTAATACTGCGGCTGTTGCTGCGGCTGCTGCGGGACTTGAGGAGCAGGCTTATAGAAGGCCTGCTCGGCATCGATGAGGTGCTCTAACTCTCCGCGATCTAGAAATACCCCTCGGCAAGAGCTGCACTGATCGATGTGGATTCCGTTTCTCTCATAGGTACGCATTCCCGCGCCACACTTTGGGCAAATCAATTCCATTTGAGCTCCTCAAGAAGGTTTCAGTAATTAACCTTCACTGAGCTGAGAGATTGCTTAGAGCGAGCTGGTCACGAAGCTGACGTTGGCCTTTATAAGTGCCCTTGGCATCTTGGCTGCTGCCTGAGACCTAGCCTCAGACGCCGAATACTCCGATTCCACCAACTTGAAATGCTCCTCATCACCATCCAATGATGCGAGCCAGGTGAGCTCGGTTTTATCTATCGACAAATACATCCACTCGGCCTGGAAACCAAATTGCTGACGTATCGGCATGACATCTTGATGCACCCAAGCCACAAATTCATCGGCTAACTGCGGATCTAATTCGTAGCGACGAAGCTGAAAGGTTTTCAAAGTCCGAGCCTGCGCTCAACCAGCAGAGCAATGCGATCAGCCCAGCTCTGGGCGGTGCCCTGATCGGATGCCTCCACCATCACGCGAACCAGATTCTCGGTACCGGACGCACGAAGTAGCACGCGTCCTCGGTCACCCAATTCTTGGCTAGCTTCTAGAACCAATGCCTGGAGTTCTGGATCTGAATCAACTCGAGACTTATCCACTCTTGGCACGTTTACCAAGACCTGTGGGAAGTTCGGCATCACTGATACCAACTCCCGCAATGACTTACCTGTCGCAGCAACTTGAGCGGCTAGGTGGAGACCGGTTAGGACACCATCACCGGTGGTTGCATACTGCGAAAAGATAATGTGCCCGGACTGCTCACCACCGAGTGAATAGCCGCCCTCACGCATAGCCTCAAGCACATAGCGGTCACCAACTTTGGTATCGATGATGCCAATGCCGGCATTCTGCATCGCGATCTTCAAACCGAGGTTACTCATCACGGTGGTGACCAGGGTATTGCGGGCGAGTTGACCAGAGTTCTTTAGCGCGAGAGCCAAAACCGTCATGATGTGATCACCATCGACAATGGCTCCGGTGTGATCCACCGCCAGACACCTGTCAGCATCGCCATCGTGGGCGATACCGAGGTCTGCCCCATGGGCAACCACGGCTGCTTGCAGCGCTGAAAGGTGAGTGGAGCCGCAGCCCTGATTGATGTTGTTGCCATCTGGGTCGTTGCCGATAGTGATGACCTTGGCACCAGCGTCAGAGAAAGCCTGCGGAGAGATTGCGCTAGCGGCACCATTTGCGCAGTCGAGAACAACCTTTACGCCATCGAGACGATGTGGGATGGTGCCAAGAAGGTGAAGCAGGTAACGATCTTCAGCATCGGCAAATCGACTGACACGACCAACCTCAGCACCGATTGGAGTCAGTGCACTTCCAAGTGCTGCCTCAATCTTGTCCTCGGTTGAATCAGGGAGCTTGTGACCACCGCGGGAGAAAAACTTGATTCCGTTATCAGGCGCTGAGTTGTGGCTAGCAGAAATCATGACGCCAAAGTCGGCATCAAGGTCAGCGGTTAGATATGCAGCTCCGGGCGTTGGAATCACGCCAGCGTCAAAGACATCGACTCCGGATGAAGCCAAGCCAGCGGCAACAGCAGCAGAAATAAAGTCACTTGAGATTCTTGGGTCGTGACCGATGACCGCCCTTGGGCGATCACCGCGAGAACGAGCTTCCTCCGAAAGGACAAAAGCCGCAGCCTGCGCTAATTTGAGCGCAAAATCTGCGGTTATGTCCTTGTTAGCAATGCCCCGAACGCCGTCGGTGCCAAATAGCCTGCCCATGGCAGAAGCGTATTCGTTAGCGCTTGGAGAACTGGCTAGCCTTGCGGGCCTTCTTCAAACCAGCCTTCTTGCGCTCGATAACACGAGCGTCGCGGCTTAGGAAGCCAGCCTTCTTCAGGGTTGGACGGTTGTTGTCCTTGTCAATCTCGTTTAGTGCACGAGAGATACCAAGGCGCAGTGCACCAGCCTGGCCAGCGCTGCCGCCGCCATCGATGCGTGCGATTACGTCGTATGCACCCTGAAGCTCAAGGACCTTGAATGGGTCGGTGATGAGCTGCTGGTGAAGCTTGTTTGGGAAGTAGTCCTCGAAGGTACGACCGTTTACGGTGATCTTGCCGCTGCCTGGTACTAGGCGAACGCGAGCAACGGCCTCCTTGCGACGGCCGGTGCCAGCGCCTGGCTGGGATAGGTCTCCGCGTGAGCGCACAGCCTTAGCTGGTGCAGACTCGGTAGTGTAGGAGGTCTCTGCCTCGATTGCGGTGTTCTCTGCCACGGTCTAGTCCTTACTGGGCGATCTGAGAAATGGTGAATGGCTTTGGCTGCTGTGCCACGTGTGGGTGGTTTGCACCCTTGTAAACCTTTAGCTTTCCTAGCTGCTGGTCACCGAGAGAGTTCTTTGGCAGCATGCCGCGGATAGCCTTCTCGATTGCGCGCTCTGGGTTCTTCTCCAGAAGCTCGGAGTAAGTGGTAGCGGTTAGACCACCTGGGTAACCAGAGTGACGGTATGCCTTCTTCTGAGCAAGCTTTGAGCCGGTCAGTGCAACCTTGTCTGCGTTGATGATGATGACGAAGTCACCATTGTCCATGTGAGCAGCGAAGGTTGGCTTGTGCTTGCCGCGCAGCAGTGCAGCTGCGTGGGTTGCAAGACGACCTAGAACAACATCGGTGGCGTCAATGACGAACCACTCGTGGCTCAGCTCGCTGGCCTTTGGCGAATAAGTACGCACGCTAAATTACCTCGTAGTTTCTTTTGTGTGATTCCGCGAGATCTAACGCGGTTTCAAACCTTTCGGCATAGCCGAACCAAGGTGCAAGTTTAGGACAGTTTTACCCAATAGGTCAAACAGAAATTTCCTCGCTGGAGCGCAAGTTTCTGGCTTTTTCTGCCTGAGCCCGCCACATGCCCGCTTCTGGGTACTCCACACCGGTCAAAGCCAGTCCGTGCGGGGCAACAACTTTGAACTTGGAAACTCGTTTTGCCGCCTTGAGAATCTCCGACAATTCGGTGATGGTGAGCTTGTGCTGACCTACTGCTATCAGGGCACCAACCATGGATCTGACCTGGTTGTGACAAAAGGCATCGGCCTCCAGGTAGATCTCAACATTGTCTGCAAAGCGTGTCACCTTCAAAGTTTTGAGGTGTCGAATGGTCGTCGCACCGGCCCTAGGTTTGCAGAATGCACCAAAATCATGAAGCCCAATCAGCACCTTCGACGCCTCGGCCATCAGATCGGTGTCTAACTCCCCCGATATCCACAGCTCATAGCGAGAACTCAGCGGTGATCGAGGTGCAAGGTCATCGACTATCAGATACCGGTAGGAGCGTCCGATGGCGGAGAATCTGGCATCGAAGTCTTCTGAGACTCCCTCGATTGAGTGAATGACGATCTCGTTTGGCAACAGGCTCTGCAGTCTTGCCTCGGTGAATCCCGAGCGACCGGCACGCTTGAGCTGCTCTTGGGTGATGTCGATGTGGCACACCTGCCCCAGGGCGTGGACGCCAGCATCGGTTCTACCGGCAACTCGCATACCAAAATCTGCGTCGTCCTCGCCGAAGATCACGCTCAGCGCTCGAAGCAGTTCGCCTTGGACCGTTCTGAGATCCGGCTGCTTCGAAAAACCAGCAAAGTCAGTGCCGTCATAGGCGAAGTCGATCCGGAAACGAGAAAACCCGCCGGATTGACCAGCGGGTTTACTCATTTGTAGTCCTTTTGACTTAGGCCTTTGGCTCTTCAGCCTCAGCGCTCTCCTCGGCTGCAGGAGCCTCGGTTGCCTCTTCAGCCGCTGGAGTCTCTACGACCTCTGCTGCTGCCTCGGTAACCTCTGCCTCTACTGCTGCCTCTTCAACTGCCTCAACCTCGGCGGCTGCAGCGGAAGCTGCTGCACCTGCGGTTGCAACGTTGTTGACGAGCTTAGCCTTGTTGGTCTTTGGCTTTGGGTTCACTGCCTCGAGCACTAGCTCGATGACTGCCATTGGAGCGTTGTCACCCTTGCGGTAGCCGAGCTTGGTGATGCGGGTGTAACCGCCCTGACGCTCTGCAACCAGCGGTGCAATCTCGGTGAAGAGCTCGTGAACCACACCCTTGTCCAGGATCTGAGTCATGACGCGACGACGAGCTGCTAGGTCTCCGCGCTTTGCGAAGGTCACTAGACGCTCAGCGATTGGGCGCAGACGCTTTGCCTTGGTCTCGGTGGTAACGATTCGCTTGTGCTTGAAAAGCGAAGTCGCCATGTTGTTTAGCATTAGGCGCTCGTGGGCTGGACCGCCTCCGAGACGTGGGCCCTTAGTTGGGGTAGGCATTTCTTTCTCCTTGGATTTCTAAGCGTTTAGATCTGGTCGTCGTCGAATCCGCCACCGAAGTAGGCGCCATCGAAGCCTGGAACTGCGTCCTTGAAGCGAAGGCCTAGGCCTGCAAGCTTCTCGCGGACCTCGTCGACAGACTTGGAACCGAAGTTACGGATGTTCATCAGCTGGTCCTCGCTCAGTGCGATCAGCTCAGAAACGGTGTTGATTCCCTCACGCTTTAGGCAGTTGTAGGAACGAACGGTTAGGTCAAGGTCCTCAATCGGGGTTGAGAGCTCGTTCGATGCAGCAACCTCAACAGGTGCTGGACCGATCTCGATACCCTCAGCCTCGCTGTTTAGCTCCTTGGCTAGACCGAAGAGCTCAACCAGGGTTGAACCTGCGGATGCAACTGCATCGCGAGGAGCAATCGAAGGCTTGGTCTCAACGTCAACGATTAGCTTGTCGAAGTTGGTGAACTCACCGGCACGAGTTGCCTCAACGCGGTAGGAGACCTTTAGAACCGGGGAGTAGATGGAGTCAACTGGAATAACGCCAGCCTCTGCATCTGGGTTGCGGTTCTGAGAAGCCTGAACATAGCCACGACCGCGCTCAATGATGAACTCGATCTCTAGCTTGCCCTTGGCGTTCAGGGTTGCAATAACTAGCTCTGGGTTGTGAACCTCAACACCTGCTGGCACCTGGATGTCAGCTGCGGTCACAGGACCTGCGGTGTTCTTGGAAAGGTGTGCAACAACTGGAGCGTCGTGCTCGGAGGAGACAACCAGGTTCTTGATGTTCAGGATTACCTCAACAACGTCTTCCTTGACACCTGGGATAGTCGAGAACTCGTGGGAAACACCCTGGATACGGATGTTGGTAACTGCAGCACCTGGGATGGAGCTTAGAAGGGTGCGGCGGAGGGAGTTTCCTAGGGTGTAGCCAAAGCCTGGCTCTAGTGGGTCAAGTACAAAACGTGAACGGTTTGTACCAAGTACTTCTTCGTGCAGAGTTGGGCGCTGTGCAATTAGCACTATTCGGTTCCTTTCATCTGAGTACCCGCTATTTGATACTCGTCTTGACACTCAGGGGGGTCACCTGAATGCGTGAATCTTTAGTTGTGGGTTGAGTGCGTGCGCTAATTAGACACGACGGCGCTTTGGAGGGCGGCAACCGTTGTGAGCCTGTGGGGTCACGTCGGAAATTGAGCCAACCTCCAGGCCTGCTGCCTGTAGTGAGCGGATTGCAGTCTCGCGACCAGAGCCTGGGCCCTTCACGAAAACGTCAACCTTCTTTAGACCGTGCTCCTGCGCCTTGCGAGCAGCTGACTCAGCTGCCATCTGGGCTGCGAATGGGGTCGACTTACGTGAACCCTTGAAGCCGACATCACCTGATGATGACCAGGAGATAACAGCTCCGGTTGGGTCGGTAATGGTGATGATGGTGTTGTTGAAGGTCGAGCGGATGTGTGCCTGACCTGCTGGAACGTTCTTCTTGTCCTTGCGGCGAGGCTTACGAGCCGCAGCGGATGCCTTAGGTGCTGCCATTTTCTATCTCCTAAATCCTTAGCCGCTACTAGCGGGTTGCCTTCTTCTTGCCGGCCACGGTGCGCTTTGGACCCTTGCGAGTACGAGCGTTGGTCTTGGTGCGCTGACCGCGCACTGGAAGGCCCTTGCGGTGACGCAGACCCTCGTAGGAACCGATCTCAACCTTGCGGCGGATGTCGGCTGCAACGTCACGGCGGAGGTCACCCTCTACCTTGTAGTTCTTCTCGATCTCATCGCGAAGCGCTACCAACTGGTCGTCAGATAGGTCCTTCACGCGGATGGATTCGTTGATTCCGGTGGTCTTCAGAATCTCGCTTGAGCGAGTGCGACCAATACCGTAAATGTAGGTTAGGGAGATAACCACGCGCTTGTCGCGAGGAATATCTACACCAGCAATACGTGCCATTTGGATGTTCTCCTGTGTAGTAGAAGGTCTGCAGCATCTCCATCTCAACCTGGCTGATTGAGCCCCGGCCTTCTTCCGAGGGTTAGCCCACTGGGGACTTGGGGATGCTCTTGTCTATTCAGTTATGGGTTAGGGCAATTAGCCCTGGCGCTGCTTGTGGCGAGGGTTCTCGCAGATCACCATCACGCGACCGTGACGGCGGATGACCTTGCACTTGTCGCAGATCTTCTTAACGCTCGGGTTAACCTTCATGCTCTTACTTTCTACTTGTAGCGGTAGATGATGCGGCCGCGAGTTAGGTCGTAGGTGGACAGCTCTACAATCACGCGGTCTCCGGGGAGAATGCGGATGTAGTGCTGACGCATCTTTCCCGAGATGTGGGCTAGGACTAGGTGTCCGTTGGTCAGCTCCACGCGAAACATTGCGTTCGGTAGGGCTTCAACGACCGATCCCTCGATCTCGATTACGCCGTCTTTGTTGGCCATGCACTCACTTCACTACTTTTGTGACGTCACAGACACGCGAATAACCAACCCAAAATTTGAAAAGGATTTCACGCAGAAACGCCAAGGGAAAATCCTAGGGGAAATCGCAGGCGAATGCTAGTCCTGGAAATCAAAAACCTTTGGCAAATTTGCACAAGTTTCTAGTCGAGCGAAACCGGTGTCACACCAAAGGGCTTCAACCCCTCGACACCACCATCCAAAGCGGTCAGTACCCAAATGCCTAAGGCGTGCACAGCAACCGAATGTTCCCAGTGCGCGCCATCTGAACCGTCCTTGGTGGCAACCGTCCACTCGTCCTCTAAAACCTGAGTGCGCTGATTGCCGGCAGTGATCATCGGTTCGATTGCAACACACAATCCCGGCTCAACCTTGGGGCCTAGATCGCGCACGCGATAGTTGAAAACAGCTGGGTCCTCGTGCATCGAACGACCAATGCCGTGGCCGACATACTGTTCCAAAATGCCATAGTTGCCGCGCTCAAGAATGTACTTCTCGATTTCAACGCCAACCTCATTCAATCGCTTGGCCTTTGCCAGTGCGGCAATACCCGCCCAGAGCGAGCCTTCACAGACATCGCTCTGACGCTGACGTTCCTTGGTCTGGGCATCATCGCGACCCGGGACCACCATGGAAAATGCACTATCGCCGTTCCAGCCATCCACCTCGGCACCGCAGTCGATGGAGACTAGGTCACCGGCTTCAAGAACTCGGTTAGTTGGAATCCCGTGCACGACCTCGGAATTTACGCTCGCACAAATGGTGTGGTAGTAGCCGGGGACCAGCTGGAAGTTTGGAATTCCGCCGCCATCGCGAATGGTCTTTTCTGCAATCTGGTCGAGCTCAAGGGTTGTGACACCCGGCTTGATGGCTGCTCTAACTGCCTGCAGGGCCTTTTGGGTCAATAGACCAGCGACCCGCATCTTGCGGATCTGATCCTCAGATTTGATCTCGTACTTTTTACGCATCGCGGCTTAGGCCACGGGCCTCGAGAGCTTCAATGATGCGCTCGGTAACTTCACTGATTTCACCAAGACCGTCAATCATCGCCACCAGACCACGACCGGCGTAGATGTCGATAAGTGGAGCAGTCTGAGAGTCATAGACCTCAAGACGACGACGAATCACCTCTGGGGTGTCATCGGCGCGACCCTCGATCTCAGCTCGCTTGGCAAGGCGACGAATTAGCTCTTCGTTGTCTGCGGTGAGCTGCACAACAACATCGAGTGAGCGAGAGCTTTCGTTCAAGATGGCATCTAGCTCGTGGACCTGGTCCACGGTTCTTGGATAACCATCGAGCAAGAAGCCAAGACCGGCATCTGGGTGAGAGAGGCGATCGCGTACTAGGGCGTTGGTGAGGCTGTCCGGGACATACTCACCGCGGTCCATGAATGCCTTCGCCTGCTTTCCAAGCTCGGTTTCGTTCTTCACGTTGAAGCGGAAGATATCACCGGTTGAAATTGCAGGAATCGAGAAAGCCTGAGCCAAAAGCGCAGCCTGAGTTCCCTTACCAGCCCCAGGAGGGCCGATCATGAGAAGGCGGGTCACTTCAGTAGGCCCTCGTAGTTGCGCTGCTGCATCTGAGCGTTGATCTGCTTGACGGTCTCAAGTCCAACACCCACGATGATCAGGATCGAGGTTCCACCGAATGGGAAGTTCTGGTTGGTACCGATAGCGGTGAAAGCAACCAGTGGAATCAGGGCAATCAGACCCAGGTAGATGGCACCTGGAGCAGTGATGCGGCTGATTACGTACTCGAGGTACTCGGTGGTTGGCTTTCCGGCACGGATACCTGGGATGAAGCCACCGTACTTCTTCATGTTGTCGCTGATCTCCTCTGGGTTGAGGGTGATCGCTACATAGAAGTAGGTGAAACCGATAATCAGGGCTAGGTAGATAGCCATGTAAAGCGGGTTGTCGCTCTGGGTTAGGTAGGTAGAGATCCAGGTAACCCATGGAGCAACCTGACCATTTGCATCTGGCTGGTTGAACTGAGCCAAAAGTGCAGGAAGGTAAAGCATTGATGAGGCGAAGATAACCGGGATAACACCAGCGGTGTTTACCTTCACTGGGATGTAGGTGGACTGACCACCGTAGGCCTTGCGACCAACCATGCGCTTTGCATACTGAACTGGGATGCGGCGCTGGGACTGCTCAACCAAGACAACCAAACCAACCACTACGAAACCAACAGCCATGACGATAACGAAGATCTCAATGGTGCGGGTCTGCAGAATCTGCAATAGGGATGCTGGGAAGGTGGAGGCGATTGAGGTGAAGATCAATAGCGACATGCCGTTACCGACACCGCGCTCAGTGATTAGCTCACCAATCCACATGATCAAACCGGTTCCGGCAGTCATGGTGATAACCATCAGGGTGATGGCAAGTGGATCGGTGTCTACCAAGATTGGCAGCGTACAGTCGGCACCAAACAGTGCGCCCTGACGAGCAACCGCAATCAGAGTGGTTGCCTGTAGTAGACCTAGCGCGATGGTTAGGTAACGGGTGTACTGGGTTAGCTTTGCCTGACCCTGAGGACCCTCTTTGTAAAGAGTCTCAAAGCGCGGAATTACCACGCGAAGTAGCTGAGTGATGATCGACGCCGTGATGTAAGGCATGATGCCCAGGGCGAAGATCGATAGCTGGAGCAGTGCTCCACCGGAGAACAGGTTCACCAGTTCGTATAGACCAGAGGTCGAGTTGCTCTGCGCTAGACACTGTTGGACGTTGGTGTAGTCCACGTTTGGGCTCGGGATAAACGAGCCCAAACGGAAGACTGCAATCATTCCAAGGGTGAACGCAAGCTTGTTGCGCAAATCCGGAGTGCGGAATGCGCGAGCAATGGCCTGAAACACGGTGAACCTACTCCCCTGAAGCTATTTAGGCGTTGACGCTACCGCCAGCGGCCTCGATCTTGGTCTTTGCTGACGCGGATACCTTGTCAACCGAGACCTCAAGCTTAACCGAGACGTCGCCGTTGCCAAGAACCTTGACTGGCTCGCCCTTGCGAACTGCACCCTTGGCGACTAGGTCGCTTACGGTGACAGCGCCACCCTTAGGGTATAGCTCGGAAAGCTTGTCGAGGTTTACCACCTGGTACTCAACACGGAATGGGTTCTTGAAACCGCGCAGCTTTGGAGTGCGCATTACCAAGTTCACGCCGCCACCTTCGAAGCCGAGGCGAGTGGTAGTGCGTGCGCCAGTACCCTTGGTACCGCGACCTGCAGTCTTACCCTTCGAACCCTCACCAAGACCCTTACGAGTCTTCTCCTTCTTGGCACCCTTTGCAGGGCGTAGGTGGTGAAGCTTGAGGATCTGAACCTTGTCGCTCTTCTCCTCAGACTTCTTTGCAGCTGGCTTTGCCTTAGGTGCAGCCTTCTCAGCAGCTGGCTTTGCAGCGGCAGCAGCCTTTGGTGCAGCAGTCTTTGCAGGGGCCTTAGCCGCAGCTGCCTTTGGGGCAGCCTTGGTTGCCGGCTTGGCAGCAGCCTTAGCGGCTGGCTTCTTCTCTTCTGCCATTAGTCGATCTCCTCAACCTTTACAAGGTGGGCAACGGTCATCACCAGGCCGCGAACAGACTTGTTGTCTTCCTTCACGACGATGTCACCGATGCGCTTCAGACCCAGGGTGCGAAGTGAATCGCGCTGGTTCTGCTTGCCACCGTTTGAACTCTTGATCTGGGTAACTTTCAGACGAGCAGCCATTAGGCACCTGCCTTCTCAGTTGCAGGCAGTAGGCGAGCTGGTGCTACCTCTGCCAGGTTCTTGCCACGACGTGCAGCAACGGAGCTTGGCTCCTCTAGCTGACGCAGAGCTGCAACGGTGGCGTGGACGATGTTGATGGTGTTCGAAGATCCGAGGGACTTCGATAGCACGTCGTGAACACCAGCGCACTCCAGGACTGCACGCACAGGACCACCGGCGATAACACCGGTACCCTCAGCGGCTGGACGAAGCAGAACCACACCGGCTGCTGCCTCACCCTGAACTGGGTGTGGGATGGTGGAACCTGAGCGTGGGATGCGGAAGAAGTTCTTCTTCGCGTCCTCGACACCCTTGGCAATAGCGGCTGGAACTTCCTTAGCCTTGCCGTAGCCGACACCAACTAGACCCTCGCCGTCACCGACAACTACTAGTGCGGTGAAGGCAAAGCGACGACCACCCTTAACAACCTTGGAAACACGGTTGATGGTGACAACACGCTCCAAGAATGGGCTCTTGGTCTCCTCGCGGTCACGACGCTCAGTGCGAGGGCCGCGCTCACGGGAGCCACGACGCTGCTCACGCTCGTTCGGGTCAACGGTAGTGGTCTCTGCGACCACGGTAGCTTCTGCCACTTCCTGTTCCTTCTTCTCTTCGCTCACAGTGTCAGTCCTGCCTCGCGAGCTGCGTCAGCAATAGCTGCAACGCGGCCTGCGTAACGGTTTCCACCACGGTCAAATACAACCTCGGTGACACCTGCCTTGGTGGCGCGCTCAGCAATTAGCTTGCCTACGATCGCTGCCTTGTCGGTCTTGGTGCCGTTCTCCTTGCGAAGCTCGACCTCCATGGTCGAAGCCGAAGCTAGGGTGTGACCCTTGCTGTCGTCTACTACCTGGACGAATACGTGGCGAGCTGAGCGAGTGACAACCAGACGTGGACGGCTGGCGGTGCCTTCGATCTTCTTGCGCAGACGGTCGTGACGACGGCCACGAGCGGCTGACTTGGACTTACCTCTAGTACCGAGACCCATGATTACTTACCACTCTTTCCGGCCTTGCGACGTACGCGCTCACCCTCATAGCGAATACCCTTGCCCTTGTATGGCTCAGGCTTACGGATCTTGCGAATGTTCGCGGCAACCTCACCGACAGCCTGCTTGTCAACACCGGAGATAACGATCTTGGTGTTTCCCTCGACGGTCAGGGTGATTCCCTGTGGAGGCTCAATCACAACTGGGTGAGAGAAACCTAGAGCCAACTCAATGTTGGAACCCTTTGCTGCAGCACGGTAACCGGTACCGATGATCTCCAAGGTCTTGGTGAATCCAGTGGATACACCGTGGACGTTGTTTGCGATCAGGGTACGAGTCAGGCCGTGTAGCGACTTTGACTTAGCCTCGTCGTCTGGACGAGAAACGATTACGGTGTTGTCTTCCAAGGTGGCCTTGATTGGCTCAGAAACGGTCAGGGACAACTCGCCCTTTGGACCCTTCACTGAGACGTTCTGGCCGTCAATGGCAACCGTAACGCCCGCTGGTAGCGGGATCGGAAGCTTTCCAATACGTGACATGCGTGATTACCAGATGTAGGCGATGACTTCTCCGCCTACTCCCTTCTTTGCAGCCTGGCGGTCAGTTAGTAGACCGGATGAGGTGGACAGGATTGCAATACCTAGGCCGCCAAGGACCTTTGGTAGCTCGGTGCTCTTCGCGTAAACACGAAGACCTGGCTTGGAGACGCGCTTGATGCCAGCAATGCTGCTCTCGCGGCTTGGGCCATACTTCAGAGAAACGGTCAAGGTCTTACCAACCTTGGCATCCTCAACCTTGTAGTCAGCGATGTAACCCTCTGACTTTAGGATCTCGGCAATGTTTCCCTTGAGCTTGGAGTAAGGGAGGCTCAGTGAATCGTGGTGAGCCTTATCTGCGTTGCGCAGCCGGGTCAGAAAATCTGCTACCGGATCTGTCATTGTCATTTATTTATCTTCTTTCTCGAGGTGGTTTCCCAGCGCTTTACAAGCTCAGGGACCTTTCTCAATTGGGGGTTTAGGACTTGAATGGGAAGCCGAGCGCACGTAGCAGCGCACGACCCTCATCGTCAGTCTTGGCTGTGGTCACGACCGTGATGTCCATACCGCGGACGTGGTCGATCTTGTCCTGATCGATCTCGTGGAACATGCTCTGCTCCGAGAGACCAAAGGTGTAGTTTCCGCGTCCGTCGAACTGCTCTGCAGATAGACCGCGGAAGTCGCGGATACGAGGAAGCGATAGGGATAGCAAGCGGTCTAGGAACTCCCACATGCGGTCGCCGCGCAAGGTCACGTGGGCACCAATTGGCTGGCCCTCGCGAAGCTTGAACTGAGCGATTGACTTCTTGGCAACGTTCACCATTGGCTTCTGACCGGTGATGGCGGTTAGATCGCGGATTGCACCCTCGATCAACTTGCCATCCTTGGCAGCCTGGCCAACACCCATGTTCACAACGATCTTGGTTAGACCAGGAACCTGCATTGGGTTAGCAAACTTGAACTCGTCCTGCAGTGCAGGAACGATGTCCTTGCGGTACTGAGCCTTCAGGCGAGGAAGCGCCTTGGTGGCTACCGCTGACTTCTTAGTGGCGGCCATTAGATTTCCTTCCCGCTCTTGCGTGCAACACGCACCTTCTTGCTCTCGCCGGTCTTAGCATCCTTCTCAACCTTGAATCCAACCTTGGTTGGCTTCTTGGTGCTTGGGTCTACCAGAGCGACGTTTGAAATGTGAATTGGGGCTTCCTGAGTAACGATGCCACCGGTCTTGGAACCGCGGTCAGACTGGCCGACCTTGGTGTGCTTGGTTACTAGGTTTACACCCTCAACGATTACACGGTTCTGCTCTACTAGCACTGCTAGCACGTGACCCTGCTTACCACGGTCACCGCCGCGGTCCTGTTTGGCACCGGTAATGACCTGGACCAGGTCACCCTTCTTGATCTTTGCCATTTATAGAACCTCCGGAGCCAATGAAATGATCTTCATGAACTTCTTCTCGCGAAGCTCGCGGCCGATTGGGCCGAAGATACGAGTACCGCGAGGCTCACCATCGTTCTTGATGATGACCGCTGCGTTCTCGTCAAACTTGATGTATGAACCGTCTGGACGACGAGTCTCCTTGGCAGTGCGAACCACTACCGCCTTGACTACGTCACCCTTTTTAACGTTTCCGCCAGGGATGGCGTCCTTTACGGTTGCGACGATGATGTCGCCTAGACCCGCGTAGCGACGGGTTGAACCGCCTAGTACACGAATCGTCAACAGCTCCTTGGCACCGGTGTTATCGGCAACCTTGAGCCTGGACTCTTGCTGTAGCACTTATTTCTCCTTGTTTTGTGAATAACGATTTCCGACCGTTATTCCTAGGGGGTTACTTCGCCTTTTCGAGGATCTCGACTAGACGCCAGTTCTTGGTTGCAGATAGTGGACGGGTCTCGCTAATTAGCACGAGGTCGCCGATACCTGCAGAGTTGTTCTCGTCGTGTGCCTTGATCTTCTTAGATAGACGCATGACCTTGCCGTAAAGCGGGTGCTTCTTGCGGTCTTCAACCAAAACAACGATGGTCTTGTCCATCTTGTCGGAGACTACATAGCCACGACGTGACTTGCGGTAACCGCGCTCGACTTCCTTGACAACCTTTGGAGCCTTTGCTGCCTTTGGCTTTGCAGCCTTAGGTGCTGCCTTGGCGGCTGGCTTTGCTGCAGCCTTTGCTGCTGGCTTCTTCTCTTCAGCCATCTTTATGCCTCCTCAGCAGGCTTCTCAGCTGCTGCCTTCTTGGTCTTTGCTGGTGCTGCCGCGGTTGGCACGGCACGGATGCCGAGCTCGCGCTCACGCAGCACGGTGTAGATGCGAGCGATGTCGCGCTTGACTGCCTTTAGGCGGCCGTGGTTGTCAAGCTGACCGGTAGCGGACTGGAAGCGCAGGTTGAATAGCTCTTCCTTCGCCTTACGCAGCTCCTCCACTAGCAGGGAGTCCTCAACCTTGTCGAGGTCCTGAGGGGTGAGGTTCTTTGAACCGATCATTATGCGTCACCTTCTTCACGCTTGATGATGCGAGCCTTAAGCGGAAGCTTGTGGATGGCGCGCATCATTGCCTCACGGGCAATGGTCTCGTTGACACCGCTGAGCTCGAAGAGCACGCGGCCCGGCTTGACGTTTACTACCCACCACTCCGGTGAACCCTTACCGGAACCCATACGGGTTTCGGCTGGCTTCTTGGTGAGGGAGCGGTCTGGGAATACGTTGATCCAAACCTTTCCACCACGCTTGATGTGACGAGTCATTGCAATACGTGCAGCCTCAATCTGGCGGTTGGTTAGGTAGGCAGGGGTCAGCGCCTGGATGCCGTACTCACCAAAGCTCACCTTGGTGCCACCGGTTGCGTGACCGTGGCGCTTAGGGCTGTGCTGCTTGCGGTGCTTTACCTTACGTGGAATAAGCATGCTTAGCCTTCGCTTCCTGCTGCTACCGCAGCCTCAGGGGCAGCTGCCTGGTCGCGGCGTGGTGCGCCACGGCGAGGACGGTCGCCACCCATGCGGGGACCACGCTGGTTTGCCTGCACTGCTGCAAGCTCCTTGGCGGTTAGGTCACCCTTGTAGATCCAAACCTTTACACCGATACGACCGAAGGTGGTCTTTGCCTCGTAGAAGCCGTAGTCGATGTTCGAACGCAGGGTGTGTAGTGGAACACGGCCCTCACGGTAGAACTCGCTGCGGCTCATCTCAGCGCCACCTAGACGACCGGCACACTGCACACGGATACCCTTTGCACCGGAGCGCAGTGCGCCCTGGATGCCCTTACGCATTGCGCGGCGGAAAGCCACACGTGCGGAGAGCTGCTCTGCGATTCCCTGGGCAACTAGCTGTGCATCAGCCTCTGGGTTCTTAACCTCGAGGATGTTTAGTAGCACCTGCTTGCCGGTTAGCTTCTCTAGCTCTGCGCGCAGGGTCTCAGCCTCTGCACCGCGACGGCCGATAACTAGTCCTGGACGAGCTGCATAGATGTCGATGCGAACACGGTCACGGGTACGCTCCAGCTCAATGCGGGATACACCTGCGCGGTCCAGCTTCTCCTGCAGGTAGTGACGGATCTTGGTGTCCTCAACTACGTAGTCTGCATAGCGCTGACCCTTTTTGGTGGAGTCAGCGAACCAGCGAGAGCGGTGGTCCGTGGTGATGCCTAGGCGGAAGCCGTAGGGATTGACTTTCTGGCCCATTACTTACCTGCCTTCTTTGCAAACTCGTCTGGGGTTGCAACAACCACGGTGATGTGGCTGGTGCGCTTGTTGATACGGAACGCACGACCCTGAGCACGTGGGCGGAAACGCTTTAGCGTTACACCCTCGTCCACAAATGCCTGCGAGATAACTAGGTCGTCCTCGTCCACAATGGCTCCGGCCGATTCGCCCTTGACCTTGGCGTTTGCAACAGCAGATGCAACGAGCTTGTAAATCGGCTCGGATGCTGCCTGTGGAGCAAACTTCAAAATACCCAGGGCCTCGGTGGCCTGCTTGCCGCGGATCAGGTTGACGACACGGCGAGCCTTTTGCGGGGTCACGCGGATGTTACGCACCTTGGCGATAGCTTCCATCGTTTTATCCTTCTACTCTCTGAGCGCCCCGGACTAGCCGCGGCGTCCCTTCTTGTCGTCCTTCACGTGTCCACGGAAGGTGCGGGTTGGTGCGAATTCGCCAAGCTTGTGACCAACCATGGTCTCGGTGACGAATACAGGAATGTGCTTGCGACCGTCGTGAACCGCGATGGTGTGACCCAGCATGGCTGGAACGATCATCGAGCGGCGGGACCAGGTCTTGATCACGTTCTTGGTGTTGGCCTCGTTCTGCGCGCGCACCTTCTTCATTAGGTGCTCGTCGACGAAGGGGCCCTTCTTCAAACTGCGTGGCATCTAGAAATCTCCTACTTCTTGCCGACGTAACGACGACGAACGATTTGCTTGTCGGATGGAAGGTTTGGCTTACGAGTGCGGCCTTCCTTCTGACCCCATGGGGTAACAGGGTTACGACCACCGGAGGTCTTACCCTCACCACCACCGTGTGGGTGGTCAACAGGGTTCATGGCAACACCACGGACGGTTGGGCGGACACCCTTCCAGCGCATACGGCCAGCCTTACCCCAGTTGATGTTGGACTGCTCAGCATTTCCAACCTCACCGATGGTGGCACGGCAGTTTGCGTCCACGTTGCGGATTTCACCCGATGGCAGACGAAGCTGCGCGTTAGGTCCATCCTTAGCAACCAAACGAACCGAAGCACCTGCGGAACGAGCAAGCTTTGCTCCACCGCCTGGCTTTAGCTCGATAGCGTGCACAACGGTACCCACTGGGATGTTGCGCAGTGGCAAGTTGTTACCTGGCTTGATGTCAGCCTGAGGACCCTGCTCGATTGCATCGCCCTGCTTTAGCTTGTTTGGAGCCAAGATGTAGCGCTTGGTGCCATCGATGTAGTGCAGCAGCGCAATGCGAGCGGTACGGTTCGGGTCGTACTCGATGTGAGCAACCTTCGCCGGTACGCCGTCCTTGTCGTTGCGACGGAAGTCGACCACACGGTACTGACGCTTGTGACCGCCACCGATGTGGCGAGTGGTCACGCGACCAGCCGAGTTGCGACCACCGGTCTTAGGCAGTGGCTTTAGTAGCGACTTCTCAGGGGTTGAGCGAGTGATCTCGGCAAAATCTGCAACCGAGGAACCACGGCGACCTGGAGTCGTTGGCTTGAATTTACGAATTCCCATTAGCTTCTATCCCTCTAGCCGATGTAGGTAAAGATGTCGATGGAGCCGGACTTTAGGGTCACGATGGCGCGCTTGGTGTCCTTGCGCTTACCTAGACCAAAGCGGGTACGGCGGGTCTTGCCCTGACGGTTCAGGGTGTTGATGGTGTCAACCTTCACGTTGAAAATTGACTCCACAGCCTGCTTGATCTCGGTCTTGTTCGAACGTGGGTCCACCTCAAAGGTGTACTTACCCTCGTCGATCAAGGAGTAGCTCTTCTCCGAGATGATCGGCTTGATGATTACGTCGCGTGGGTCCTTCTTCAGGCTCATGCTCGCTCCTCTGACTTGACTGCCGACTCGACAAACGAGGTCAGAGCGGCTGCGGTGAACACAACGTCATCTGCGTGTAGCACGTCGTAGGCGTTGAGCTGGTCAACAGGTAGTACGTGCACGGTCTGCAGGTTGCGTAGCGACTTGTAAGACAGCTCGTCAGAGCGGTCTAGCACAACCAGGATGTTCTTGCTCTGAGCAACCTGAGCCAAGAAGCTTGCAGCTGCCTTGGTTGAAGGTGCCGAACCAATTGCGAACTGGTCGATTACGTGAATGCGGCCAGCGCGAGCACGGTCAGATAGTGCGCCGCGAAGTGCAGCAGCAATCATCTTCTTAGGGGTGCGCTGGTCGTATGAACGAGGCTTTGGGCCGTGGATGATTCCACCACCGCGGTGCTGAGGCATACGGACCGAACCCTGACGGGCACGACCGGTTCCCTTCTGCTTGAAAGGCTTCTTACCAGAACCAGAAACCTCGCCGCGGCGAAGAGTGGACTGGGTTCCCTGACGAGCAGCAGCTAGCTGAGCTACAACAACCTGGTGGATTAGCGGAACATTGGTCTGAACGTCGAACAAGCCCTCAGGCAGGTCGATCGCACCGGACTTCTTGCCCTTTACGTCAATTAGGTCAACGGTAGGCATTAGTTCTCCTTCACAGCGTTACGAACGAACACCAGCTGGCCCTTAGGACCAGGTACGGCGCCCTTCACTAGCAGTAGGCCTCGCTCGAGGTCAACGCCGTGCAGGGTTAGGTTCAGCATGGTTACGCGGTCAGCACCCATGCGGCCAGGCATCTTCTTGCCCTTGATGACCTTTGCTGGGGTGGTACCGGCACCAATGGAACCAGGCTTACGGTGGTTACGGTGAGCACCGTGGGAAGCGGATACACCGGCGAAGCCGTGGCGCTTCATGCCACCGGCAAAGCCCTTACCCTTTGAGGTTCCAACAACGTCAACCTTGGTGCCAACTTCAAAGATGTCTACACCCAGTGCCTGACCAACCGAGTAGGTGTCAGCGTCTGCGGTGCGAATCTCTGCTACGAAGCGACGTGGGGTCACGCCAGCCTTAGCGAAGTGGCCAGCGGTTGGCTTGTCAGCCTTACGTGGGTCGATGGCACCGTAGGCAACCTGAATTGCCTTGTATCCATCGGCGTCGATGTTCTTGATCTGAGTGATGACGTTCTCGCCAGCCTCAATAACGGTGATAGGAACGAGCTTGTTGTTCTCGTCCCAGCCCTGAGTCATGCCGAGCTTCTTGCCCAGCAGACCCTTAACGGTCTTAGTCTCTGCAGTCATTCTCGTAATCCTTAGAGCTTGATCTCGATGTTGACGTCTGCTGGAAGGTCCAGGCGCATCAGCGAATCGACCGCCTTAGGGGTTGGGTCGATGATGTCGATGAGACGCTTGTGGGTACGCATCTCAAAGTGTTCACGGCTGTCCTTGTACTTGTGTGGCGAGCGGATGACCGTCACAACGTTCTTCTCGGTGGGTAGTGGGACTGGGCCTACTACCTTTGCACCGGCGCGGGTGACTGTGTCGACGATTTTGCTCGCCGAGGTGTCGATGATCTCGTGGTCATACGACTTCAGTCGAATGCGGATCTTGTTAGCCGCCATAATGACTCGCTTCCGTTTCTAGGTGATCTCTCGATCACACAGTTTTGGAGCCAACTCGACTCGCGGGCTGCGAATCTTATTGACTGCCGTGTTGCTGATGCACTGTTCTGCTGTCAACGCCCTATTTCTAGGGCTCGTTCCGACACCTTGACTCGGGCGTGTCGCAAGAATTTCACTCGCAATCACCCAGGAAAAGTTCTCGGATAAGTTTTTGGTCCTTAGCTGCGGCCGGCCCAGTTACCTGTGCACACTGCCTGCAGTGGGCGAGCCAGAAAGGCCCGCTTCTCACGAACTTGTAAAGTCTGCCACAGGCCTAAGAGCCATTGCAAGTTAAATGCGGGGCAATTTTGCCCAATTTTGAAGCTTTTTTGACTACCTGGCCTGGAGTCGAAGATTTGGTAATTCCGGGGCCGGTATCCACCCACCGATTCGATCTTCAAAATCACCAAATCGCTCACCCCTACTGTTCCACTCTTCTCGAGCTTGAACAATCTCCTCGTGAGTACGACCAATGAAGTTCCACCACATCAGGATCTTCTCGCCAAATGGTTCGCCACCAATCAGCATCAAAATCGATGGTTCACGCACTTGAATCTCAGCACTTTTCGCACCAGCGGGGATAAATGCAAGATCCGAGGTATTCAGCTCGTCCTCTCCAACAGTCGCGGCCCCAGCTGCAAGCACAAACCCATGCTCAAACATTGCGTTCAGAGGTATCTGATGAATTCCCGGTTCCAGGCGAAGCTCGACACCCAGAAGTGGTGAGAAGGTGGTGGTTGGAGCGCTGACTCCTAAGAACTCCCCTGCCAAGACTCTCGCTCTGCCACCAGGGATAGTCATGGTTGGAAGAGCAGATTGATGCTCGAAGGCAGGAGCAACATCAATGGCACTCTGCGGCAGCGCCACCCACAATTGAATTGCATGCAACCGCTCGGTCGCTGGGTTTGAAAGCTCTGAGTGTGAGATGCCATGACCTGCAGTCATCAGATTGAGCTGTCCAGGTTCGATGATTTGAACCGAGCCAATGCTGTCTCGATGTTCGATTTGACCCTCGAATAGCCAGGTCACGGTTTGAAGACCGGTGTGAGGGTGGGCGGCCACAACCATGCCATCGGTTTGGGTGGTGGGGCCAAAGTGATCGACAAAACACCAGGCGCCAATCATGCGCAGGCGACCGTGTGGGATGGTGCGATTCACGCTCACGCCAGTGCGAGTGGTCAGTTTGATTGGACGCGACAGGATTAGCACGTTCTAAGCCTATGCCTGTGCACCAGAGTTAGATTTTTCGCGCGAGCATGCAAAAACAGGGCTAGAAAGCGACTTCTTGGGTCCGATCTTGATCCTTTTCGTGTGTTCACGCAAAAAACCTTGCAAAATGTCCGACCGCAGGCCTAAAATCAAAGAAATTCGCATGCACGCGCAAAAAAGGGTATCCATGGACATCGCTGAACTAATCCGCTCTCGTCGAAAGGATCTGGGTCTCACCCAGGCTCAAGCTGCTCAGTTGGCGGGTGTCTCAGCGCGCTTTGTCTTTGATGTGGAAAACGGCAAGCAGACAATAGCTATGGATCGCTTGAATCTACTTTTAGATGCCCTGGGGCTGGAGATGAAGATTGGAGTTGCAAACCTTGAGTGATAAGCGAGCGCTCGTCCTGAAACAAGGTTTGCCTGCCGCAACCCTCACTCAGACCGGGTCAGATGTGACCTTCGAGTATCTGCCCGAGTATCTAGAATCAAACGCACCCGCCATCGCGACCACGCTCCCCAAGAGTGAGAACAAGAAGACCTACTCTGCTGGAGCGACTCCCGCCTATTTTGCTGGGCTGCTGCCAGAGGGACGCAGGCTCAACGCAATTGCTAGGCGATTAAAGACCTCTGCCAGCGATGATCTTTCCCTCCTGCTCGAACTAGGCGGTGACGCAATTGGTGATGTTCAGATTGTGGACCCAGAGGATTCGATAGTCCCCAGCACAGCCATCGAGCTCCCGAGAGACTTATCGAACCATAGCTTTCAAGAGCTGCGAGAAAGGCACTTCGACTCTCAGGCCGCTGGACTTCCGGGATTCCAGGACAAGATCTCAAGCAAGATGCTAAATGCTCCGGCGAAGAAGCAGGGGCTTGAGTACATCATCAAGCTCAACCCCATTGAGGCACCGCACGCAGTTGAGAACGAGTTCTACTTTTTGAATCTCGCCAAGAAGGTCGGATTAGAAACTGCTGAGTTTGAATTGCTTGAAGACAGAGATGGCGAGCACGCTCTGCAGTTACGACGTTTTGACAGAGTTATTGAGTCTGGCAATTCGACTCGACTGGCGATGGAAGATGCCTGTCAGGTGATGGATCTATACCCAGCACAGAAATACGACTCAGAGTTCGAAGTGGTTGCGGATGGTTTGCTTTTCCACACCCATGCCAAGAAGTTTGCCGCACTCACTCTTGTCAAGCAGTTGATTTTCAACTACCTAATTGGTAACGGAGATGCTCACGCCAAGAACTTCGCGATTCTGAAACTACCTTCGAGAGAGTGGCGGATCGCCCCCGCCTACGACCTACTCTGCACTGCCTTTTATGAGGATCGGGATATGGCACTCTCTCTTGGAGGCAAGAAATCCGGTTGGAAGCGCAGTGATCTCATTGAGTTTGGTGAATCCCTGGGGGTTCCATCCCACGTGGTCAGCGGAGTGATCGACGGGACCATCGCAAGACTTGGAAACTTCACCGAAGAGATCGATTCGGGTGCATTACCTTTTCCGCGACACCTGAGGTATGAGGTGAGCAAACTTTTGAGGTCACGAGCGAAGGCGCTTGGTCGGTAGTTAAAAGTAAAACCCCCTCGGTTTCCCGAGGGGGTTTTGAACTTAGATCGAACTTACTTGTTGATCTTGGTGACGGTACCTGCACCTACGGTGCGGCCACCCTCACGGATCGCGAAGCGCTGTCCCTCTTCTAGAGCAATCGGCTGGATTAGCTCAACGGTCATGTTGGTGGTGTCACCAGGCATAACCATCTCGGTACCGGCTGGCAGGGTGATAACACCAGTTACGTCAGTGGTACGGATGTAGAACTGTGGACGGTAGTTCGCGTAGAACGGGTTGTGACGGCCACCCTCATCCTTGGAAAGGATGTAGACGTTGGCGTCGAAGTTGGTGTGAGGGGTTACAGAACCTGGCTTCACAACAACCTGACCGCGCTCAACTTCTTCACGCTTGGTACCGCGAAGTAGTAGACCTACGTTCTCTCCGGCCTCTGCGTAGTCAAGTAGCTTGCGGAACATCTCGATACCGGTAACGGTGGTCTTCTGCTTGTCGCGGATACCAACGATCTCGACCTCTTCGTTGACCTTGATCTGGCCACGCTCGATCTTGCCGGTGATAACGGTTCCACGACCAGTGATGGTGAAGACGTCCTCAACTGGCATTAGGAATGGCTTGTCGGTGTCGCGAACTGGCTCTGGAACGTTAGCGTCAACTGCGTCCATAAGAGCTAGTACAGACTCGCCCCACTTAGCGTCGCCCTCAAGTGCCTTTAGACCTGAAACGCGAACAACTGGAGCGTCGTCACCTGGGAACTCGTACTGGTTTAGAAGGTCGCGGACCTCAACCTCAACGAGCTCTAGGATCTCCTCGTCGTCGACCATGTCGGACTTGTTTAGAGCTACAACGATGTAAGGAACACCAACCTGGCGAGCAAGAAGCACGTGCTCCTTGGTCTGAGGCATTGGGCCGTCGGTTGCTGCTACTACAAGGATGGCACCATCCATCTGTGCAGCACCGGTGATCATGTTCTTGATGTAGTCAGCGTGGCCTGGAGCGTCTACGTGTGCGTAGTGGCGCTTCTCGGTCTGGTACTCAACGTGGGAGATGTTGATGGTAATACCGCGCTGCTTCTCCTCTGGGGAGTTGTCAATCTGGTCGAACGCGTAAGAAGCGTTCAGGTTTGGGTACTTGTCGTGAAGTACCTTGGTGATTGCCGCAGTCAGAGTGGTCTTACCGTGGTCGACGTGACCAATGGTTCCGATGTTGACGTGCGGCTTGGTGCGCTCGAATTTCGCCTTAGCCATTGT
>JBEENW010000006.1:0-75589 GCA_041191965.1 Actinomycetota bacterium | reverse complement strand
ATGCGTCATCCATCGACTGAATCTGCCCACGACGAGAGTTCAGGTCACCGATTACGTCACCCATGTATTCCTCTGGGGTACGAACCTCGACCGACATCATCGGCTCAAGCAGAACTGGTTGTGCCATGCGAGCAGCCTCTTTGAAGGCCATCGAACCGGCAATCTTGAACGCCATTTCAGACGAGTCAACATCGTGGTAAGCACCATCTAGCAGGGTTGCCTTGACACCAACAACTGGGTAACCAGCAAGCACACCAGAAATCATGGCGTCCTTGATACCGGTGTCCACGGATGGGATGTACTCACGAGGAACGCGACCACCGGTGATGGCGTCGACGAACTCGTAGGTCTTGTCACCCTCAACCTCAAGAGGCTCGAGCTTGATCTGCACCTTAGCGAACTGACCAGAACCACCGGTCTGCTTCTTGTGGGTGTAGTCGTGCTTGTCGACGGTGCGACGAATGGTCTCGCGGTAGGCAACCTGTGGCTTACCTACGTTTGCCTCAACCTTGAACTCGCGACGCATACGGTCAACCAGGATGTCTAGGTGAAGTTCACCCATACCTGAGATAACGGTCTGGCCGGTCTCGTGGTCGTGCTCAACGCGGAAGGTTGGGTCCTCTTCGGCTAGCTTCTGAATAGCTAGACCTAGCTTCTCCTGGTCACCCTTGGTCTTTGGCTCAATAGCAACCGAGATCACTGGCTCAGGGAAGGTCATGGACTCTAGAACGATCTGGTGATCTGGGTCACAGAGGGTGTCACCGGTGGTGGTGTCCTTTAGACCAATAGCCGCGTAGATGTGACCTGCGGTTACCGAGTCAACTGGGTTCTCCTTGTTGGCGTGCATCTGGAATAGCTTTCCGATGCGCTCCTTGCGACCCTTGGTTGAGTTGATGACCTGGGCACCTGACTCAACTGCACCCGAGTAAACGCGGATGTAGGTCAGACGACCAAAGAATGGGTGAGACATAACCTTGAAGGCCAGAGCAGCGAAAGGCTCCTTTGGATCTGGCTTACGGGTTAGACGCTTCTCCTCATCGCGAGGGTCTCCACCCTCAACGTTTGGAACATCTAGTGGCGATGGCAGGTAGTCAATAACTGCGTCCAGCATTGGCTGAACACCCTTGTTCTTGAAAGCTGAACCACAGAGCACTGGGTACATCAGGGAGTTCACGGTTAGGTGACGGATACCCTGCTTGATCTCAGCAACGGTTAGCTCCTCGCCACCGAAGTACTTCTCCATTAGCTCTTCGCTGGTCTCGGCAACTGCCTCGATCAACTGAGCGCGGTACTCCTCGGCCTTGGCCTGAAGGTCGGCTGGGATTGGCTCGATGTCGTATGCCTTACCCATCTCAACGTCACCGCGGTAGGTAAGTGCGCGCATCTCAACTAGGTCAACAACACCCTGGAATTCGCTCTCAGCACCGATTGGTAGCTGAATAACCAGTGGCTTAGCACCTAGACGATCAATGATGGTCTTTACGGTGAAGTAGAAGTCAGCACCTAGCTTGTCCATCTTGTTCACGAAGCAGATACGAGGAACGTTGTACTTGTCAGCCTGGCGCCATACGGTCTCAGACTGAGGCTCAACACCTTCCTTACCGTCGAAGACAGCAACGGCACCGTCGAGAACACGAAGTGAACGCTCTACCTCAACGGTGAAGTCCACGTGACCTGGGGTGTCGATGATGTTGATCTGGTTCTTGTTCCAGAAACAGGTGGTAGCAGCCGAGGTAATGGTGATACCGCGCTCCTGCTCCTGCTCCATCCAGTCCATGGTGGCGGCACCATCGTGCACCTCACCGATCTTGTGAGTAATACCGGTGTAGAACAGGATTCGCTCAGTGGTGGTGGTCTTACCGGCGTCGATGTGAGCCATGATGCCGATGTTGCGAACCTTGTTCAGGTCGGTGAGCACGTCTTGTGCCACGGTTGCCTCCGAAGTTTGTTTTTGCTTTTGGGTTTGGGGTTTAAGTAGCACATCCGCCACTTCGCCCCTGAGGGCAAAAGGCGGATGTGTGGAAAATTACCAGCGGTAGTGAGCGAAGGCCTTGTTGGACTCTGCCATCTTGTGGGTGTCCTCGCGGCGCTTCACAGCTGCTCCTAGACCGTTAGAAGCGTCCAGAAGCTCGTTCTGTAGACGCTCGGTCATGGTCTTCTCACGACGCTGCTTGGCATACATAACCAACCAACGCATAGCGAGGGTGTTAGCACGGTGGCTCTTAACCTCGACTGGAACCTGGTAGGTCGAACCACCAACACGGCGGGAGCGAACCTCAACGGTTGGACGGATGTTGTCCAGCGCCTTCTTCAAGATCGCTACTGGGTCGTCACCGGTCTTGCGGTTGGTGCCCTCTAGAGCACCGTAGACGATTGCCTCGGCAAGAGACTTCTTGCCGTGTAGCAGAATCTTGTTGATCAGCTGGGAAACAACTGGTGAGCCGTATACCGGGTCGGAGACGACTGGACGCTTGGCTACTGGGCCTTTACGTGGCATTACTTACCCTTCTTTGCGCCGTAGCGGCTACGAGCCTGCTGGCGGTTCTTAACAGCTTGAGTGTCTAGTGCACCGCGAATGATCTTGTAGCGAACACCAGGTAGGTCCTTCACACGACCACCACGTACGAGCACCATCGAGTGCTCCTGGAGGTTGTGGCCCTCACCTGGAATGTAAGCGGTCACCTCGGTACCGTTCGAAAGCTTCACACGAGCCACCTTACGAAGCGCAGAGTTCGGCTTCTTAGGGGTGGTGGTGTACACACGGGTGCACACGCCACGCTGCTGTGGGTTTGCCTTCAGTGCCGGTGCCTTGGTCTTTGAGACCTTTGGGCTACGACCCTTGCGAACCAACTGCTGAATTGTTGGCACTATTTCTCCTTATTCGGCTTACTTCGGCGCGTCAAAAAACGCATAAACCGAAGATTTCTTGACCCCGCCTCAGCGACTGGAGGATCTGGGCCTAATCCGTGTCTTCACACGAACCTTGCCAAGCATACATAGTGCAGAGAGATTCGGTCAAATGATTTTTCCCCAGAACTGGGGCACAACACGTTTGTTTCCAATTTACCCCTCAACTATGGTTGACCTATTCGGACCGTGGGGGCGGAATGTCGAAACCTAGTTTCCTTTCTAAATCAATCAGCGCACTGGTGTTAGTTGCTCTCGCACTGGGGCAACAGGCTGCCCAGGCTGCTGTTTGGCGCCCTGCGGCACTACCTGGTTCTGATGCCCAGGTCTCGCTCACCCTGGATGACGGCTGGCGCTTTTACGGCGGCACATCCTCAATCAACCAAATGAATGAAAATCACACAGTTTGGGGAGAGATGTGTGAGGACTGGTCTGGCAGCTGCGAGGTAACAGACAAACTCAACGCGGTCGCAAATCTCGTACTGCCAGTCTGTGAAGCGGATACTCAGATCAACTGCCTAGAAAGCTTCGCGGTTGGCACCACATCTAGCGCTTTAGTAAACGCAAAACTCTCTCGCCAAGTTGGTGGCTACAGCCTCTCCCCCGTTGCTAGCAAAGGCATCCCCAAGGGTGGGCTACCTGGTATCTGGGAGGCAGAAACCCAAAACGCCGCGGGTTCTAATCTCTATGTCGTAAACCCACGAGTGGTGATGTCGGTCAAAAACGGTGTCGTGAGATTTGAAGATTTTCAGATCAGCGTATGGCCAATCTCTAACCGGACCGATGCGACTAAGACCCCGGTCTACTTCAGACCGACAGACAGTGTGAGAAAAGCCTCCGTCGAAGGCATGTGGGATGTTCAGTGTGCAGTGGTCGATACCGGTTACTGCGGTCAGATCGAGGACTTTGCCGCTGGCACAGTGGTAAAGGTCAACGTCAGACTCTCAAACCAAATCACCGGTTGGCTCAAGGGCCGTGTTACCGCACCAGAGATAAGCTCCACCCCACTTTCAGGCGGAGCCAACCGCTATGAGATTCAAGCTCAACCGGTAACGGTGCCAAAGCTTGAAGCCAAACTTTCGAAAACAGATCCTGAGTTCACCAGCGCAGATGGCCGAACCACCATCGGAACATCAAACGGTGAGTATCACGTGCTGCGTGCCGACTCCCCAACCGGAATCCAGTTTGTAAACAAGCTGGCCAAGGCAGCGAATGACACCGCCGCAGCAACCGAAACCCTTTGGTACCTGGCCTCCATCTCCAACTCCCAAGAACTGCAGCGCTGCACCCCAACAGCAGGTCAATTCATCGGACTGGTAACAACAAATGCCATGGCCTTTGATGGTGGTGTCCCGAAGTTTGCATCCGGCTACTTCAGCTATAACCTCGCTGGATTGCACTTTGCCCCTGATGGCAAAACCGAAAACCTGGGTAGCTACGATTTCGCCATCCAGGCCGATGTTGCCAGATGCCTCTATGGCTTCACCAAGGCACCGATCTCAGCAACAATCACCGTCACTGGAACCTCTGGCGAGCAAAAGGTGGCAGTTACCCAAGTTCGAGAGAGCAACAACTGGCTGAGCCTCAGCGCTCAGGGCTTCACCTTCTCCGAGAACCAAATCAAGGTAAAGATCAACCAGGAGCTACCTCTACTCCCTAAGACTGTCTCGATTGCTAAGTTCTCGGGCTCAACCGCCAAGCTGGCTGCAGCCCAGTCTCGAGAGCTAAGAGCCGCACTGACCACGACCACCAAGACCGCTAAGTGCACGGTTTACTACTTCGCAAGCAAAGACAAAAAGCTCGCTCAAGCAAGAGCGAGTGCTATCTGTGCTGCGGTGAAGAAACTAAACCCAGCAATCTTGACCTCAGCCGAGTCCAAGCTCACGAAGCAGAAGAGTTCAAGCGGCAAGGTCTCCATCACTTTGAATTAGGTAAAAAGAAAACCCCTCGGATTACTCCGAGGGGTTTTTCCTTGAATGCTTAGTTCTCGTCCAGTGAGAACGGATCTGCGATTGACAGGCTGAGCTCCTGAGAGTCCAGATCTGCCGAGTCGTAGGAAGCGTCTGACCAGATGCGGTTCGGGTAGCGCTCTGCCTTTGCCTCTTCGGTGCCATCGACCTCGAAGTTGCGGTAGGCGGAGAGACCAGTACCGGCTGGGATCAGCTTTCCAATGATCACGTTTTCCTTCAGACCGACAAGTCTGTCCTCGCGACGGTCCAGAGCAGCCTGAGTTAGAACTCGGGTGGTCTCCTGGAACGATGCTGCGGACAGCCATGACTGAGCGGCTAGGGAGGCACGGGTCATACCCATAACTTCCTGACGAGCTGAAGCTGGCTTCAGACCCTTAGCCACTGCCTCGCGGTTCTTAGCCGCAAAGCGCTGACGGTCGATGATCTCACCTGGAAGCATGTCGGTGTCACCGGAGTCGATAACGGTTACCTTGTTCAGCATCTGACGAACAATCACCTCGAGGTGCTTGTCGTGCAGTGGAACACCCTGGGAACCATAGATCGCCTGAACACCGCGGATGATCTCGGCAGCTGCCTCGCGGGCACCCTTGATCATCAATACCTCGTGAGGGATTGGAGTTCCATCCACGATGAACTCTCCAGCCTCAACCATGTCACCCTTCTCGAACAACAGGTCATCTGTTGAGGAGACGGTGGTGATTGGTAGGTATGGGCTTAGCTTCTTGAAGGTCTTGGAAGCAGTACGGCTGAAGGAGTACTGCAGCGCTAGCTGCTCGGCTTCCTTCTCGGCTGCCTCACCCTGTGGGCGGACGTAGACGTCGTAGCTCTTGGTTCCGTTAGCGGAAACCTTCTCTACGATGTCGACCTTTCCGTTCCAGAAGGCCATAACGGCAACCTTGCCAGCCTGACGCCAACCAACACGGGCCTCAAGCAAGTCGGTAACACCGTTTAGACCCTGGGTGATGTCATAGGAGATCAGACGCTCAACACGAACCTTCTGACCACCGATGGACTTCAAAATGGTCTGCTTCTTAGCCTCAGATGCAGCACCACCGGTGTGGAAGGTACGCATGGTTAGCTGAGTTCCAGGCTCACCAATGGACTGAGCAGCGATGATACCGATGGCCTCACCAACAGTTACCTGCTGGTTGGTAGCTAGCGATACGCCGTAGCACTGAGCACAGATACCGGCCTCAGCCTCACAGGTTAGAACCGAGCGAACCATGATGGTCTCGATGCCGGCTTCCTTTAGGCGACGAACAGTACCGTGGTCGATGTTCTCGCCAGCCTTGACTAGGACATCCTTGCCAGCCTTGACATCAACAAGTGATGAACGACCAACGATCGATAGCTCAACCTCGTTCTCGCTCAGCAGGTCCTTCTCAAGACCGCGGGTAGTGCCACAGTCTTCGATCTGGATGATTACGTCCTGAGCGACGTCTACTAGACGACGAGTTAGGTAACCAGCGGCAGCGGTCTTCATCGCGGTGTCAGCGTTACCCTTACGGGCACCGGTGGCGTTGATGAAGTACTCGTGTGGGGTTAGACCCAGTAGGTAGTTACCCTTTACCGGCATCGGAGCAAAGTCACCGGAGGAGGTAGCAACCGGACCACGCATACCCATGATGGAGCGGATCTGTAGCCAGTTACCACGAGCACCAGAGGTCACCATCTTGTAGATGGCGTTGTCGTGCGGGATGGACTCCTGCAGTAGCTTCTGGATCTCGTTGGTCTCCTTGAACCAAAGCTCACCTAGCTCATCACGACGCTCGAGGTCGGACTTTAGACCGTTGTCGAACGCTTCCTGAATCTTGGTGTGCTGCTTCTCAGCCTTGAGGATGCGGCTTGCACGCTCCTTGTCAAACTCACCCTTAGGGTCGAAGTTTGCATCGGAGATGGACATCGATACACCCGAGCGAGTTGCCCAGTAGAAACCAGCGTCCTTGAGCTTGTCTAGCGCCTGAGCAACCTCAGTGCGGGAGAACATCTCAACTAGGTCAGAAACGATCTGTCCGATCTGCTTCTTACCAACCTGCTGCTCTACGTATGGGTACTTCTCAGGTAGTGCCTCGTTGAACAGTGCACGACCGAAGGTGGTCTCCTTGAGCTCACCCTCGATGCGAATACGGATCTTGGCACCAAGTGATAGCTCACCTAGGTCATATGCCATCTGAGCCTCAGCCATCGAGGTGAAGGCACGACCCTCACCCTTGGCTCCGGCCTCATCGGCGGTTAGGTGGAACAGACCAATGATCATGTCCTGGGTTGGAGTTGCAACCGGACGACCATCGGATGGCTTCAAGATGTTGTTAGAAGCGAGCATCAAGATGCGAGCCTCAGCCTGAGCCTCTACCGATAGCGGTAGGTGGACAGCCATCTGGTCACCATCGAAGTCAGCGTTGAACGCGGTACATACCAGTGGGTGCAGCTGAATTGCCTTACCCTCAACCAGCACTGGCTCGAACGCCTGGATACCCAGACGGTGCAGAGTCGGTGCACGGTTTAGTAGCACTGGACGCTCACGAATAACTTCTTCTAGAACACCCCAAACCTGTGGGCGGGAACGCTCAACCATGCGCTTGGCGCTCTTGATGTTCTGAGCAAGACCCAGGTCAACTAGACGCTTCATCACGAATGGCTTGAACAGCTCGAGTGCCATCAGCTTTGGAAGACCACACTGGTGCAGCTTCAGCTGAGGACCAACCACGATTACGGAACGACCGGAGTAGTCAACACGCTTTCCAAGTAGGTTCTGACGGAAACGACCCTGCTTACCCTTCAGTAGGTCAGAGAGTGACTTCAGTGCACGGTTACCGGTACCGGTAACTGCACGACCGCGACGACCGTTGTCAAACAGTGCGTCTACAGCCTCCTGAAGCATGCGCTTCTCGTTGTTCAGAATGGTCTTTGGAACAGCGCCTAGGTCGATGAATCGCTTTAGACGGTTGTTACGGTTGATCACCCTGCGGTAGAGGTCGTTTAGGTCGGAGGTCGCGAAGCGGCCACCGTCTAGCTGAACCATTGGGCGAATCTCTGGTGGTAGTACTGGCAACACCGATAGCACCATTGAGGTTGGTGGGGTGCCGGACTGCACGAAGCTGTTTACAACCTTCAGACGCTTGATGGCCTGGGTCTGCTTTGAGCCCTTGGTGGTTGCGATCTCAGCGCGCAGCTCAGCTGCAGCGGCCTCTAGATCGAAAGCAGCAAGAACCTGCATAACAGCCTCAGCACCGATAGCGGTGATGATGTAGTCAGAGAAGTAGTAGTCGAAGTGGTCAAAGACAACATCGTTTGGTAGTAGCTGTCCAACCTCTGCGGTTAGGAACATTCTCCAAGCCAACTGCTCCTTGTGGAGGTTGGATGGACGCTCTAGACGGGCGTACTCACGAACGATCTTGTCGGTCTTCTTCTTGAAATCAGCTAGAAGCTTCTTGATCTTCTTGGTCTCGTCAGCGGTGCGGACAACGGCGTCGTCCTGCTCCTCATCGGTCTCTGCAGCTAGGGCACGAGCAGACCAGAATGCATCAGCATCCTTCTCCTCGGCCATGATTAGCTGCTCAACGCTCTTGACGAACTGCTTCTCAACCCAGCGTGGTGCCTCCCAGAACTTGTTGGAAACCTGAAGCTCCAAACCGAGCTCACGAAGCTCTGCGATCTCGGCAGAAGCTGCCGCCTCGAACTCCTCGTCACGGGAGTCAACCAGGGCACGAATACGTGATACGTACTCCTCGCGGACTAGGTCGTACTCACCGAGCTTTAGCTCGTGGTCGATGTCCATGACTCGGTAGGCAGCGAAGTAAATAATCTTCTCTAGGTCCTTAGGAGCCATGTTGAGTAGGTAGCCAAGACGTGATGGGACACCCTTGAAGTACCAGATGTGGGTTACTGGAGCTGCAAGCTCAATGTGACCCATGCGCTCACGACGAACTGAGGACTTGGTGACCTCAACGCCACAGCGCTCACAAACGATGCCCTTGAAGCGGACACGCTTGTACTTGCCACAGGAGCACTCCCAGTCCTTTGTGGGACCGAAGATCTTCTCGCAGAACAGACCGTCCTTCTCTGGCTTGAGGGTTCGGTAGTTGATGGTCTCTGGCTTCTTAACCTCACCGGATGACCAGGAACGAATGTCCTCGCTGGTTGCAAGACCAACCCGAAGGGCACTGAAGTTTTCTACTTTGACAGACATATTTCTTCTATTTCCTTTTGAAAATTTCGTTTCGGGTTACTGGTAGGTGTTGAAGTCGGAATCGGATGAGAGGTTCTCGTTGCGAGAGAGGTTGATGCCCAACTCTTCCGCAGCGCGATCGGTCTCGAACTCTTCGTCCTTGAGAACTACAACGCGGCCATCCTCGTCAAGCACCTCAACGTTTAGACCAAGGGACTGCATTTCCTTGGCTAGAACGCGGAAGGACTCTGGGATACCCGGAGCCTGGATGTTGTCACCCTTCACGATTGCCTCGTAGGTGCGAACACGACCAGCGATGTCGTCAGACTTGATGGTTAGCAGCTCCTGCAGGGTGTGTGCAGCACCGTATGCCTGTAGTGCCCACACCTCCATCTCACCAAAGCGCTGACCACCGAACTGTGCCTTACCACCCAGTGGCTGCTGGGTAATCATGGAGTAAGGACCGGTGGAACGAGCGTGGATCTTGTCATCAACAAGGTGGTGCAGCTTCAGCATGTACTTCACACCAACTGCAATCGGCTCTGGGAATGGCTCACCGGAGCGACCATCGAACAGACGAGCCTTACCGGTGCCGTCGATTAGACGCTTGCCACCCTCACCAGGGATGGTGTGGTCTAGAAGACCAGCCACCTGGTTCTTGGTAGCACCGTCGAATACTGGGGTAGCAACCTTGGTGCCTGGCTCTGCGGAGTAAAGCTCCTTAGCCATGTCGTCAGCCCACTTGGCAACGCCCTTGACATCCCAACCCTGGCGGCAAGCCCAACCTAGGTGGGACTCAAGTACCTGACCAAAGTTCATACGACCTGGGATACCCAGTGGGTTTAGCACGATGTCAACCGGGGTGCCATCCTCCATGAATGGCATGTCCTCGACTGGCAGGATCTTGGCAATAACACCCTTGTTACCGTGGCGACCAGCAAGCTTGTCACCCTCGGTAATCTTGCGCTTCTGAGCAATGTAGACAACTACGCGCTTGTTTACACCAGCACCCAGCTCGTCACCCTGCTCAGCGTCAAAGACCTTGACACCGATAACGGTTCCCTGCTCACCGTGTGGCACCTTCAAAGAGGTGTCGCGAACTTCGCGGCTCTTCTCGTTGAAGATGGCGCGGAGTAGGCGCTCCTCGGCTGAAAGCTCGGTCTCACCCTTAGGGGTCACCTTTCCAACCAAGATGTCGCCTGGGCGAACCTCAGCACCGATGCGGATGATGCCCTGCTCATCTAGCTGAGCAAGTGCCTCAACGGAGATGTTTGGTAGGTCAGAGGTGATCTCCTCTGGGCCTAGCTTGGTGTCACGAGCATCAACCTCGTACTCCTCAATGTGAATTGAGGAGAGCACATCGTGCTTGACGATCTCCTGGGAGAGGATGATCGCGTCTTCGAAGTTGTAACCCTCCCATGGCATGAATGCCACGAGCAGGTTCTTACCAAGAGCCAACTCACCGTTCTCGGTGGATGGGCCATCGGCTAGAACTTCACCAAGCTCAACACGCTGACCAACCTCAACGATTGCGCGCTGGTTGATAGCGGTGCCCTGGTTGGAGCGCTCGAACTTGCGTAGTGAGTAGCTGGAGCGAGAACCATCGTCGTTCATGATGGTGATCGCTTCTGCATCGATCTCTTCAATCACACCGGCAGCATCTGCGGTGACAACTGCACCGGAGTCAATAGCTGCGATGCGCTCCATACCGGTACCAACAAATGGGCTCTCGGCACGAAGCAGTGGCACGGCCTGACGCTGCATGTTTGCACCCATCAGAGCACGTGAAGAGTCATCGTGCTCCAAGAATGGGATTAGCGAGGTGGAGACAGAAGCTAGCTGACGTGGGGATACGTCGATGTAGTCAACGTCCTCAGCAGCAACCTCAACCATGTCACCACGGAAGCGAGCAAACGCACGTGGGCCAATCAAAGTGCCGTCTTCCTTCACAGGAGTCTCAGCAGCTGCGATGACCTTGCCATCTTCAGAAGCAGCGTCCAGGTAAACAACCTTTGCGGTTACCTTGCCGTTCTTTACCTCGCGGTATGGGGTCTCAATGAAACCAAAGGTGTTGATGCGGCTGAATGCGGTTAGCGAACCGATTAGACCGATGTTTGGACCTTCTGGGGTCTCAACCGGACACATACGACCGTAGTGGGATGGGTGAACGTCACGAACCTCCATCTGGGCACGCTCACGAGCGATACCACCAGGGCCCAGTGCAGATAGACGACGCTTGTGAGCAAGTCCTGCAAGTGGGTTGTTCTGGTCCATGAACTGCGATAGCTGGCTAGCTCCGAAGAACTCCTTGATCGCAGATACCACTGGGCGAAGGTTAATCAGGGTCTGAGGGGTGATCGCCTCGATGTCCTGGGTGGACATACGCTCACGAACCACACGCTCCATACGGCTTAGACCAATACGAACCTGGTTCTGAATTAGCTCGCCAACCGAGCGAATACGACGGTTAGAGAAATCGTCGATGTCGTCTGGGCGAACTAGTAGCGAAACCTTCTTGCCATTCATCTTGATGTTGAACTCAACATTGGTGCTGGCAGCAGGGATGTTGTTTGCCAGGGTCTGGTCAAACAGAAGTAGGTACTTCAAGGTGGCAACGATGTCACCAAGGGTCAGGGTGGTGATGTCCGAACCCTGCTCAATCTGAAGCTTGCGGTTTAGCTTGTGGCGACCTACGCGAGCCAGGTTGTAGCGCTTTGACTCAAAGTAGGTGCTTCTTAGCCATGCCTCGGCAACCTCGGCACCAGCAGCCTCACCACGGACCTTGCGGTAGACCTCACGAAGAGCGTCTTCCTTGGAAAGGATTGGGGAAGCAAAGACCTTGGACTCGTCGTACTCCAAGGTGCGCTCGATGATGTCCTCATCGAACTTCAAAGACAGCGGGTTGCCCTCAACCGAAGCCTTGATGTCTGCGAACTCAGCACGGATCTCGTCCTTGGTCATGCCAAGGGCCTTTAGGAAGATGGTTGCAGAAACCTTGGTCTTGCGGTCAACCTGCACCTGCAGAATTGGTAGACCGAATCGTGCGGCAGGCTTACGCTCGTCCTTTACCCACTCAGTTAGGAACTCGAGGTAAGAACCACGGCTTGGGATGATCTGAGCCTTGTTGTTGCGAACGTCGAGGTTACCGGTGGTGTTGGTCGATACCGAGAAGTAGACACCAGGTGAGCGAACCAGCTGAGAAACAACCACACGCTCGGTGCCGTTGATGATGAAGGTGCCCTTGCCGGTCATAACTGGGAAGTCACCCATGAACACGGTCTGGCTCTTGATCTCACCGGTTAGGTAGTTAGTGAACTCAGCCTTGATGTAGAGCGGCTGGGTGTAGCTCTTACCCTTCTCCTTGCACTCCTCAGGGGTGTAGGGAGGGTCGAAGAGCATTGGCTCTGAGAAGGAGAGGCCCATCTTTGCATCCTGGGCAGCGTTAGCGCTGTCCTCGATTGGGCTGATCTCCTCGAAGACCTCGTCAAGACCGGTCTTTGCATCTGCACCCGCGATTTCACGCCATGCAGGTGCACCGACCAACCAGTCAAAGCTCTCAGTCTGAAGTGAGAGTAGATCTGGGATCTCGATTGGGTCTGGGTGCTTCGCGAATGTTGGTCTCATTGCGGAGCGAGAGTTCTTTGCGGACTTTACGGACTTAGCGTTTTTCGCAGCAGCCAAAGTGAATACCCCTAGGGAATCGTTGATAAGTAGGCGGGAAATTCGCTATCCAAACCACGTAACCGCTATTTGCTACGCGCCAATCGACCGCAATATGACGATGGGCAAAGGTTAGGGAAGCAAACCTCAATCCTAAAGGGTGCGAATTATGCTACGCAACTACTTTTTTCGCTCGATTTTTACTTTTTTGTGACAAAACTCAAACAAAAAAGTCCAGTCTTGACCTAACCAACTTTTCAAAGCTGGATACCCGACCATCGCAAGCTTTGAGCTCCACATAGTCCAAAAACATCGATAGCGATCCGTCCTCATGCTCCAAAAGCACGCAGGGCTCCCGCCCAGCTGAAGCGGCAAGTTCTTTATCGGTGCGCTCGTTCATGTGAACTAAGCGAAACTCAATACCGAACTCAATAAGCAGCTGCTTTTCAAGCTTCTTGAATTCAGATTTCTTTTTGATGGGCGAGTGAGTGATGTCACAAAGATTGCATTCGCGAGCGCCGACCAGGTGACCCAGTACATAGGCAATCTCACCAACGATGCCGCCGTTGGCTTTGTAGACACCGATTAATCGCACTGCCCAGAAACCCGCTTCCCGTTTTGTCTCTTCAATAAATTTTCAACTCAAAGATCGCTCCACTTAGTCCTAGTCTTGACCGTAGATATGGAGGGGACTTGAATTTCGTGAAAAGACTGCACCCGCTGGCGATTATGGCTGTTACGGTGCCGACCCTGTATGGACTCTTTCTCTACTCCCCGATGTTTGGTGCCAAACTCGGGCTTATTGACGACCATGAATTCATTAGCTTTTTGACCGTGGGCGGACAGAGCTGGTCCGGACTACCGACAATGCTCCAAAACTCAGAGATAGCGAAGTTTGGCGAATTTGAGCGCTTCAGGCCTGCTTACGCTTTCCTTAGAGCCGTGGGGAGCATCATTCACGGCACCGATGGCTCTCAGTGGTACCTGATGCGAATAGGCCTCTTTCTTGCAATTGTCCTCGCACTCACTGGGTTGATATTTCGTTTGGCAATTAGGAACTTTGGGCTGACGCCGAAGTGGGCGATGACTATCTCGATGATCTCGGGTCTGATGATTGCAGCACTGTCCTCTTGGAACGATATCGTGACTCGGCTGGGCCCCTCTGAGCTCTACGTAGCCTGGGGGCTGACGGTAACGGGTTGGGGACTAGCGCTTTTGTTTACTCGAGAAAAGGAACTTCTTGGCAACATTCTCGTAAGCGTGGGTTTTGCGTTGGCAGTCGGAAGCAAAGAGAACTCGATCTCTCTGATTGCGCCTCTGCTAGTCGCATTGGCAGTTGCTGCACTCCATGGTGCAAAGGTATGGCTTGTAGTTTTCTCTGGAGCGCTTTCAACTGCTGCAACAGTTTTCACTGCAATGGGCTTCCTTCCCCCAATTCTGGAAGATGGGGAAGACGTTTACGGTCAAAGTAGAAGCTTGGGGAATGCCCTTGCTACCGCGATACAGCTATGGCCTTTTTGGATTGCCCTTGTGTTTGCCCTTGTTGGAGTGGTTTTGACCATGAAGTCAAACTGGGTAATCCTGCAAAAGCTTCTAATTTCAGGACTTTCCGCAACGCCACTGCTTTTGGTTGCTTCCGAATCGTATTTCTATCAGTACAGCGTCAACTCGGGCACCTTCACCCCATCACGTTATGGGGTGCTGGTTGAACTCACCGGTGTCCTGAGTCTCACAGCTCTGGTTTTATTCGGGTCGCTTCGCATGCTACAAAATCGAGCCATTCTCAAGGGATTGACGCTGGGCCTCGGTCTCCTGGTCGCTCTTATTCCGTTGGGACAAGTAGCGAATGCGTTTAGCTATCGAGAGTCTGCAGAATTGAATGCGATTTACTTGAACGCGCAGTACAAGGCCATTGAATCCACCTCAAACTATCTCAACTCCGAGGGAGTAATGCAGGTTCTTTACATTGTTGACGAGCCCTATGACTACGAGCGCATTGACGCTACGAAGAAGTATTTCAATTACCTAGCTGGCCCTAATCGCGACTATTTCCTCTGGACCGATTTCTCAAAGGTTCAGTTTGACAAGTTCACTGAACCTCTGGCAGAGGATCTAGAGACGTGGTCGCGGGACGGAAACCCTGCATGGGACCTATCCCCCTTGAATGCGTTGGACCAAGAATCGGCCGTGCTGTGCGTTCACTTCGGTTCAGAACCCGAGTCCTCACCGTGTTCATCGAGCCAGTGGATTGGAGGCTAGCCCATGACGGATCTCTCAATCGTAACCCCGGTTTTCAACGAGGCAGCGGGAATCTCGACATTTCTATCTGAGCTGCGTTCCGCACTCGATCAACTTGATGTCAGCTACGAAGTTGTACTGGTGGACGACGGAAGCACTGATTCAAGCGCGGCTATTGCGACGGAGTTTGGGTGGAAGCAGCTTCGAGTGCTCCATCACCCTATCAACATGGGGCATCAAGCGGCATTGGACACTGGAATCAGGTCAGCCAAGGGTGAATGGGTGCTAACCATGGACTCTGACCTCCAACATCCACCTCGGCAGATTGCCGATTTTCTCGCGGTCGCCCGATCAAGTAAGGTCGAAGTCGTTTACGGAGTGCGGCCCAAACGTAGAGATGACTCACTTTTGAAACGGTCTACCGCCGCCCTGTATTACAAACTAATGCGAGGCTTGACGGATATCGACATCGCCGATTCGGCGGCCGACTTCAGGCTTTTGAGCCGGCGCGTCGTCGTGGCAATCAATGCACTGCCACCTGGTCCGAAAGTTTTCAGACTCTTGATTCCTAGTTTGGGATTTCCCAGCACAACCCTGGAATTCCAGGCAGACAAGAGGCTTTTCGGGGAGTCGAAGTACACCCTAAAGAAAATGATTGGCCTTTTGGTTACGAGCACTGTTTCCTTCAGCACAAAACCTTTGTGGATTTCGATCCAGCTTGGGCTGCTCTTTGGTCTACTTTCCCTCCTCGGTATCTTCTATACGGTTTCAATGTTCTTTTCGGGTCAGACTGTTCCAGGTTGGGCATCAACCTCCTCAGCGGTCTTGCTTCTCTTCTCGATCAACTTTCTAGTACTAGGGGTATTGGGGCTCTACCTCGGGGAACTAATAAACACCTTGAAGTCCACGGCAGTCGCCTCCGAGATCCAGAAGAAGATCTAATGCAGTGGATTTTGATCGTAGTTCAAGCCGTTATTTCGGGTGCAGGTGTTCTGCTGCTGAGATACGCTTCGCAACGTTTTTCCGGGCTTGGTACAACACAAATTCAAACCCTACTCGCCGGGGGCCTTGGGGCACTGATGTATGGCATTTCTTTCCTGTTGTGGGTCTACATTCTGAGCAAAACTCCGGCTACCTATGCGTTCCCACTTACGATTGGAATCTCGCTTGCCGTCACCTCCCTAGGGGCTGTCGCTCTTTTCGGAGAACAGATGAGTGGATTGCAATGGTTCGGCCTGGTGTTGCTAATTATTGCCGTCGTTTTGATTGGAGCTTTCGGAAAGGCGAGCTAGTGTCAACGCTCTCCTGACGCTCTGCTGGCGTTTGTGCCGAGATTCAAGGCGGCCACGGAGACAGCTAGGTGTCCCAGTGCTCCTAATTTGGAGCACCTCGAGTCGATTCCTACCAACTTTGGCCTCTAGCCGATGGATTCCCTATTCGGAAAGAGGAGGGATCGCGCTCGATCTCAGCACTGCCCGATTACCCAACTAGCAAACTCGAAAAAAGAAATACAGGGCAAAACTCAGATCAATCTGGGCAAATACCGGCAGGCTTCGTTTCCTTATAGGTTCCGACCTACCAGACCTAGATTTTTGGGGTTCGTTAGGAGGCATTCAGCGACAGCTAAAAATGGCGGTGACGGTGGGATTTGAACCCACGGTGGACTTTCACCCACACAACTTTTCGAGAGTTGCACCTTCGGCCGCTCGGACACGTCACCGCTGGAAAGCTTAGCTCAAGCTCGCCTCGAGGCAAAAAACTGTTTCAACAATGCAGTACATTCTGGCTCCAGCACTCCAGGAACCACTTCGACGGGTGTTCCCAAACGAGCGTCGCGGAGAATGTCGTAGATCGACCCCGCTGCGCCCGCTCTCTCGTCCCAGGCGCCGAATACTACTCTGGGTATTCGAGCAGCGACAATTGCACCCGCGCACATGACACAGGGCTCTAGGGTGACATAAAGTGTGGTTTCTTCTAGACGCCAATCCCGCAGCGCTGATGCAGCAGATCTGATGACCTCAATTTCAGCATGTGAGGTCGGATCAGATTTTCTCTCTCGCTGATTGTGCGCAGAGGCAAGGACTTGACCACTAGGGGACACCAAGACGGCACCTACAGGCACTTCGTCACCAGCCATCCTGGCCTGGCCTAATGCCAGATTCATAAAGTGCTGAAAATCCACCAGCTAAGCCTAAGCGGGCCAGTGCTGTAATACCATCCACTGGTGGTGAAGATAGGTTTTGTGATTCCGACGGCTTACAACCGGCCTGAGTATTTGCCGCTGGCCTATGAGTCAATTCGCTCACAGTCGGGGGAATTCGAACTGGAGTTGCTGGTTGGTTGCCCCCGTGACAAGGTCGACGCCGTAGCGGCAGCACTCCCTCAAGACGCGGTAGTGGTAGCAGAGCCCACTTCACCTGGGTTGGCAGCGAAATTAGATGGGTTGCTCAAGTCTCTGTCTAGTGACTGCGATTACATCGCATGGCTTGGAGACGATGACATACTCACGCCTGGATCACTTCAAGAGACCCTGGCGGCGATGGAAGCGGATCGCTCCATCGCAATGGTCTTCGGAGGTTGTGATTACATCGACGCCCATGGCAAGACGATCTTCAATAACCCGAGCGGCCAGTGGGCAGCCAGGATTCTCAATTTCGGCCCACAATTGATCCCTCAGCCGGGGTCACTAATGAGAGCTAGTTCATTCAGGGCGACCGGCGGTTTGAGTGCCGACTTTGCCTTGGCCTTCGACTTCGACCTATTTCTAAAACTCAAGTCTCAAGGAAAGCTCGTGTACGTCCCAAAGACTCTGGCCCAGTTTCGATGGCATCCCACTTCCCTTTCGGTAAAGCGAAGAATGACATCTGCTTTGGAGGCATCAAAGGTGAGACGAGCGCATTACGTCGGTTTCGCAAAGTTTCTCTGGATTCTCTGGGAGCCAGCCGTCATTCTCGCGACCTGGGCCGCTGGCAAGCTCGTGAGCATTCGCACGCAGCGTCTCGTAAAGTAGTGGAATGCGCCTCACCGTTGCGAGCCACCCGCTCATCACTCACAAGCTAACGATTCTTAGAAGCAAAGAGACCCCGTCTCCCATCTTTCGGCTCCTGGTAGAAGAGTTGGTGACGCTACTCGCCTATGAAGCCACTCGCGAGGTTAACATCACCGAGGTTGAGGTCGAAACTCCGCTCGTTAAAACCAGGGGACTGAAGCTGTCCCGCCCGAGGCCAATAATCATTCCGGTTCTAAGAGCCGGTCTTGGCATGCTGGAGGGGATGACCAAGCTCCTCCCTACGGCCGAAGTTGGGTTCCTGGGCATTAAGCGCAACGAAGAAACGCTGGAGCCTTACACCTACGCCAATCGACTACCTGATGACCTGTCGGACCGCCAGGTGTTCATTGTCGACCCGATGCTTGCCACCGGTGGCACCTTGAACGATTCGATTGATTACGTCTTTGAGCGAGGAGCTAAAGACGCAACTTGCGTTTGCCTACTCGGAGCTCCAGAGGGTGTCGAGAACGTAAAGGCACACCTTGCCCAGAAGTGGCCCAATAAGTCGGTGCACGTGGTGCTGGGATCGCTCGACGAGAAACTTAATGAAATTGGCTACATCGTCCCAGGCTTGGGCGACGCAGGAGATCGCCTCTACGGGGTCGCTGACTAGGAGTGGTTTTCGCGATAGTCAGCTATCGCCATCCTGATGCCCTCACGCAACGGGGTTTTGGCCTTCCAGCCCATATCGGATAGCAAAGAAACATCCAGCAGCTTCCTTGGAGTCCCATCTGGTTTAGAGGCGTCCCAACGTGTCACACCTTGGTAGCCGACCTCCTCGGCAACCATTTCGGCAAGCTCCTTGATAGAGATGTCCTCGCCCACGCCCACATTCACCTGCTGGGCGCCGTCGTAGTTTTCGAGGAGGAATAGGCTCGCTTCTGCCAAATCGTCCACATATAGGAATTCACGCAATGGTGATCCAGTACCCCAGTTTGTTACCGACGGAGCACCCTCAATTCGAGCAGTCTCGTATCGTCGGATCAGCGCAGGAAGCACATGAGACCCTTGCTCAGAGTAGTTATCTCCTGGGCCATAGAGGTTAGTCGGCATAGCCGATATCCACTGCTTGTGATGTTGGCGTCTCACGGACTGAACCTGAGTGATCCCGGCAATCTTGGCTATGGCGTAGGCATCGTTGGTGGGCTCTAGATGTCCAGTAAGAAGCGAGTCTTCTTTGATTGGTTGTGTTGCAAACTTTGGATAAATGCAGCTTGACCCCATAAACAACAATCGCTCAACGCCGTATTCGAGTGCGGCATCCATAACGTTTACCTGAATCTGGAGATTGACACTCAGAAAGTCAGCTGGGTAAGTGTTGTTAGCCATAATTCCGCCAACCTTGGCAGCGGCTAAAACCACATACCTTGGCTTCTCGGAGGCAAAAAACTCAAACACTGCATCACGGTCAGTTAGGTCTAGTTCACGGGAAGATTTGCCAACAAGGTTCGAGAAACCGCGCTTTTGCAACTCTCGCCAAATGGCGGAGCCCACCATTCCCTTATGTCCTGCAACGTAGAACCTAGAGGTCTTGTCGAGCGGAAACTTCGGGGTCATAGGAACTTTGGCTTGTCGATCCAGTCAGAACCTTCGTGCTTCAAGGCTTCAACGTCTGCCTCGACCATGATTCTGGCCAAGTCTGGTGTCATGGTCTTGGCCTTCCAGCCAAGCTCGCGCTCAGCAAGCGAGGCATCTCCAATTAGAGCATCTACTTCAGTAGGTCGCAGATAGCGAGAGTCGAACTCAACGAAATCAGTCCAGTCCAAATCAAGGTGTTTGAAGGTGTGGTCAAGAAAGTCGCGAATAGTTGCGGCGTAGCCAGTCGCCAGAACGTAATCCATCGGCTTGTCGTGCTGCAACATACGCCACATGCCCTCGACATACTCAGGGGTGTAACCCCAGTCACGCACGGCGTCTAGATTGCCGAGGTAGAGTTTCTTTTGAACACCGGCTTTGATTCTGGCGGCCGCTCGGGTTATCTTGCGGGTTACAAAAGTCTCACCGCGTCTAGGTGACTCGTGGTTGAACAGGATGCCGTTGACTGCGAAGAGCCCATAGGCCTCACGGTAGTTCTTGGTCATCCAGTAGGAGTAGACCTTTGCCGCACCGTAGGGAGATCGTGGGTAAAACGGAGTCTCTTCATTCTGTGGTGGAGGAGTTGCACCGAACATCTCTGAGGATGATGCCTGGTAGAAGCGACTCTGCGGGGAGACCAAACGCACAGCTTCGAGGACTCTCGTAGTTCCAACCCCGGTGATATCTCCGGTGTACTCCGGTTCATCAAAGCTTACGCGAACGTGGGACTGTGCACCTAGGTTATAGATCTCTTCAGGCTGAAGTTCTGCGATTAGAGAAACCAAACGAGAGCCATCTGAGAGGTCACCGTAGTGAAGAATCATGCGAGGTTGACCATCGTGGCGGTCTTGGTAAAGGTGGTTAATTCTTGCGGTATTGAAAGTTGATGCTCTTCGAATCAAACCATGGACTTCATAGCCCTTGTCCAGAAGGAGCTCCGCAAGGTAGGAACCATCTTGTCCAGTGATTCCGATGATTAGTGCTTTTTTCAACTTCACTCCAACTAGTCGGGAGCCCCCAACTGACAACACAAGCCTATCCTCAGAGCACTTGAAACAAACCGTAATGATTTGACATAGTTTGCAATCTTCCGCAAACTATTGGGCAATGACTACTCGAGCAAAGCTAGACGGAGCACCTCAGGGTGCCATGATGTCCTGCTCGATGTGTATGTGCATGTGTATGTGCCGCTAATTCAACTGCTCACGAATTAGCCCAAAGGCACCAGCACCCCAACAAACGCACGTGATTCGTGCATCAAAAAACCGCACACTACACAAAAGGATCTGAGCCAAATGTCACTAAACCTGAAGACAAAGACCGAAATCAAGGGTTTTGCCCTCTACGTGGGTATTTCCGAATCTGACGCGGAGGCAGCCGGTGTCTCCCTTCAAGAGATTGCCGCGGCACTGAAGCAAAAAATCTCAGAACTAGTTCCGGCCAAGGCTTCAGAGACCTACGCAACTGTTGCGATAGCTCCAGCTGATGCACCTGGACGAAACCTTGACATCACAAGGCTGGCCCTTCAAGAGCCCCGAGCTACCAAACAGAAGATTCAACCAGTCCAGGAGGAAGACAAGGCTGCCAAGGGCATCGTTGTCGATCTAACCCGTAGGCGCTTGTTTGTGGATGGAAGAAATGCCCTACTTACCTGCAAAGAGTTCGAACTACTCGCTTTCCTGATTGAAAACTCGGGAAACACAGTTTCCAGAAACGAGATCGCTTCTATCGCAGATCGTTGCGGTGAACCAACCCCTAACGCAAGAACCATCGATGTTCACGTTCGTCGTCTTCGTTCAAAGATTGCAGGCTACGAGGACATTGTTAGAACTGTCCGTGGCCAGGGGTATCGCTTTGACAAGCACCCTGATGTATTGATCGAGGAGCTTTAGACTTCACTGGTGCCACGAACACTAGATTTCCGCGAGGGATTAGAGGTCATAACCAAGCTGACCTTGGAACTCGCGGATCAAATTCCGACCCCCATATTGCTGGTTGATGGTCGAGCTGGATCTGGAAAAAGCACATTCGCTCAACTGCTCAGAGATGAGATCTTCAAGGCCGGTGAGCCGGCCCCAACGATTGTTTCAATGGATGATCTTTATCCGGGCTGGGAGGGCCTGCGAGAAGGCTCCAGATACCTGGAAGAGCGGATACTAGGTCCACTTGTCAGCGGGAAAAAGGCCGTCTGGCAAGTCTGGGATTGGGGTCGAAATACCAGGGGCAATGCTGGAGAACCTGGCAATGGTTGGAGAGAGTTCACCGGCGGAAATATCTTGATCGTCGAGGGCTGTGGTTCTATCTCCCGAGTGACCGCCAGCCAAGCACAAGTGCGAATTTGGGTGGACGCTGACATCTCGACTCGAAAATCAAGGTTTCACGATCGCGATGCGGGCGCCTTTGATCAAAACTGGAGCATCTGGGCGGCCCAGGAAGATGAGTTCTTTGCAGAAGAGGGCAGCGAGTCTTTGGTTGACTTCAGGCTGAGGAACTAGTTTGACCGATTGGCTTTCCAGGTCCTATAGCCGGCAATGATGCTCAGGCCAATAACGACAGCGGCAATTGCATAAACGGTCGAACGAACCCATGGGATTGAATACGCGAAGAAACCAGCGAGTGTGAGGCCACTGCCCCACAGCAGCGCACCGACCAAGTTGGCAGAGAAGAACTTGTAGTAGTTCATGCGCCCGATACCAGCTAGGGCCGGAATGATAACCCTTGCCCATGGGATAAATCTTGCAACTACGATCGACCACCAGCCGTAGCGGTCGTAGAACTGCTCTGAACGCTCGATGCCGCGCTTAATCCACTGACCCTTGCGTTTGTCCAAGTAAGGGCGTCCATAGTGGCGACCAAGGGTGTAACCAACCTGGTCCCCCAAGAACGCAGCGATTCCAACTCCGACCACCATAACCAAGATGTTTATGGAGTCTTGATGAGCTGCTGAAACCAAGCCTGCAGCGAATACTAGTGAGTCACCAGTGATGAAGGGGATGAAGGCACCGATGAATAAGCCTGTGCCAGCGAAAACTAGTCCAAACACTGCCGCATAGAAAAGGAAGGGGCCGATTTGATCAAACCAACCGACGATGTCGCTAGTTACGGACATTCGAAAAGTTGTTGGCACGGGTAGAAGTCTAACTTCTGCCAATTAGCGTGCAAGGCCGCGAAGGATTATCTCCTCCAAGGACTTGCGAGTTCTGGGCGCAGCCTCGCGCTCTTGCAGCTCTGCAGGAACTCCAGAGACATCTCCCTGCTTGCCGATGGCAATCACGTTCACTACCCAAACACCAGAGACTTCGAGGGCAGCCTCAATTTGATCATGGACGATGCCGCCCATGTAGTGAGCCTTGAGGCCCATCGATTCTGCTTCAAAAACAACCTGAGCAGACATCAGGCCCGCGTTGTAGAAGGCAATCGCCTTATCCCAGGGATTTCCATCAGGTCGCACCTGATCCGCCATGACAACTACAAACGCCGATGCCTTGGGTGCCCAGGTTTGATTGAATCCGGTCAGGCCTGAGTGGGAAATAGCTTGGAACTCTGCAGTTTCACGGGTAAGAATTGCGAGCTTCCAGGGTTGAGCGTTGTTCGAGCTCGGTGCCCACCTTGCAGCTTCAGCCAAAGCCAAGACATCTCCATGGCTAAGTTCGTGACTTGTGTCGAATACCCTTGGACTCCATCTGTTGGCGATCAAATCAGATATCGGGACAATAGTTTCTGCCGGTTTTGAAATTGAAATACTCACGCTATCTGCAACTCGACTTTTCTCCGTTGACTTCCCAGCTCACTTTTTGGCGCTGAGATAAAGACCGATCGAAATCAGCGGGATTCCCAGCAGCAAACCAGGAGTGACAGGCTCGCTCAAGAAAAGAGTCCCGAGAAGCAGTGCTACAGCCGTATTCACGTAGGTGATCAAACTCGCCTTCACTGGTCCAACTTCTTTGAGCAGCTCGAAGAAAATGACAAACGCGAGGGCTGAGCAAACAAGACCCAACACTACAAGAGCGATCCAAGCGTGAGCTGTTGGTTCAGCAGCCAGCTCACGCGGTAGCTCAGAGATAGCAGAGGGTGAATACACCAGCGCCACAAGCGCCATGCTCAGTCCGATGACGCCCGAGGTGGGGACCTCTCGCATCTTTACATTCGCCATGATTGGGGCAATCGCATAACCAAGGGCCGCCAGCACGACCGAACTAACCCAAAGCGGATCAATGTGCCCCAAGAGAGAGTCGATGCCAACTAGGGCGACCACTCCGGTGAATCCAATAACCATGCCCAGCAAGGGAACTGGCTTGAGGGCAGTTCTGTCTTTGAACACCAGCGCCATAATCGCGACAGCAAAGAATGGAACTGTCGATACAAGAAGTCCAGAGAGTCCCGATGGGATGTGCTTGCCTGCCTCAGTAATGAGGAACCACGGTACAACCATTTCCAAAACGGCGAAAAGCACAACGTACGGCCACGCTCTTAGAGCAGGTCCGATACCACCGACCCTGATGGCATATGGGATCAGAACGACCGCACCAAGCAAGGTTCGGGCGAAGACGATTGTTGGTGTCGAAAAAGACTCAAGTGCCCAGACGATGAAGAAATAAGGAAGGCCCCAGAAGAGCCCAGCAAGAAGGAAAAGAATCAGACCCTTTTTAGACACCTCGCAAGACTACCTACTCCGCCCACTAAATGGGAATCGGGTGGACCCGAAGGTCCACCCGATCCGGTTAGTTAGTTATTGAAACTACTTGATGGTGATGGTTGCAACGTTCTCTAGGGTGCCGTTTACATAAACAGCAACCGCTACGGAGCGACCTACAGCTGACTTGCGGCTGAATAGGTAGTTCTCGTTTAGAGAGGTGTACTTGTACCAGTTTCCACCAACCTTGACGGATACGGCTGCGCCCTTCGCGTTCTCAACGCGAACTGCCCAGCGGCCGTTGAAGGAGCCGATCACAGCGTTTACCTCAGGAGCTGCTGGAGCTGCTGGAGCAACGATCGCGATGGTCTTCGACACAACGATGTCCTTGGCGTCTGCATAGTCCCCGTCACCGTTCTGGTCGTAGGAGATGGTTACAACTACGTTGCCGGTGTCGCCGCCACCTAGAAGGGCAGAGAACATTAGCTCGCCGTCCTTGTCAGTTGCGGTTGGAAGGGCACCGAAGGTGATTCCAGGGCCGGTGTAGGAAACCTTCACGGCAGCAGCAACTGGGTTGCTGAAGGTGTCAGTTAGCTTCGCCTTTACCTGAAGGGTGCTTGCAGGGGCAACGCTCGCAGGAGCGGTGATCTCTAGCTTTGCACCGATACCATCAGAGGTTGCACCGGTGAAGGTTACCTTGGTGGTTGATGACTTACCTAGTGCGGTAACGGTGATTACGGTGTCCTTCTGTGCAGTGGTTGAGAACAGGTCGACTGAGAACTCACCAGATGCGTTAGAGATAACGGTGATGGAGCTCAGCTTGTCGACGTTTCCGTCACGGAACAGGATTGACGACGGACCAGTAATGGTCACCTCGGCACCCGCAACACCAACGCTGCTAGCCGCGTTCTGGACCTTACCAGTGACGACAGCATTGTTTGCGTATGCAGGCTTAGCTGCAGTGGTCAAACGGTAGTCGGCAGCTGCGAGTGGCTTTGCTGCGACTGCGGAGCTGAGCTTCGCGGTCTTGCTTGCGTACAGCGCTGATCCATTTGCACCAAGAACCACTGAGTTGGTGTTCTTGTTGATGTTGGTGGTCATGACAACAGCCTTGCCCGCTACAGCTCCCCATACACCAGAAGTTAGCTTCTGGAGGGTGATGGTGGTAGCCATTGCAGACTGGAACCCGTTATCGGTGATAGTTACAGATGCCTTGCCGTCGGTCAGAGCCTTCACGCCCTCGGCAACACCTGAACCAGTAACAACTAGTCGGTAGTCAGCAGAAGGTGCGACAGCAAACCACTGGTCCATAACTGCAACGTTTAGCGCGTAGCTTCCACCAGCAACGATTGCACGGGTGCTGTGGGTTAGCTCGCTGCCATTACCAGCCAGGTCAACAAGACCATATGACTGGGCAGTCCACGTAAGGGTGAAGGTCGCGCTTGGGCCGTTCTCTGCAACTGCAGAGACAGTTACGCTACCGGCAACACCTGCAGGTGAAGTGACGGATAGTGCCACCTCTCCATTAGCGTCAGTAGTCAAGGTCTGCGTAGCAGTCTTGTCGTTTACCTTCGCTCCAGTCACGTCAGTGGTGAAGGAGACAACGACTGGACGACCAGCGGAAACGCCTTCCTCATCTGCATCCAGAACTGAGATCTTTACAGGCACAGCCAAAGTTCCGACCTTCACCAAAGCGGTGCTGTCGTCTCCGTCGGTTCCCTGAACAGTTGCGGATTGAGCAGTCGAGAACTCGACAGCGTCAGAAGTCGCAGCTACGGCTTCAGCAGTAACCTTGTCGCCGCTCGCAACACCAAGGATGACAGCCTGTGCAGTGTAAGAACCGGCGAATGCACGGTCCACTAGTGCGTTCTGGTCGGAAGGCGCTGACTCATAGGTGGTTACTGTGTAAGACCCAGTCGCGCCTGCCGAGATAACACCACTCGCGGTTGCGATTGCAAACGAGAATGTGTTGGCACTAGGAACAGACGTGACTTTGAAACGCAAGGTGTCAACCAGTGGGTCAACCGAGGCTACTGTGATGTAGTCACCGACTCGCAAGTCGTGGTTGGCCTTCGTAACAGTCACAGTCTTGGATCCGGTTGCCTTTACGAAGTCAAGGTTGGACCCGCTCGCAGGCTTTGCAAGCCCAGAGTTCGTGTTGGCAGCAACCATTGATGAGGTGTCTGAAACGACGTTAGCGCCGGAACGTAGGCTGACCTGAACTGTGAACTGCTTGGTGGTATCGTTCCATGTCGCAATTCGACTTGAAACCTCTGGGCCGTAGAAGACGGTTGAGCTGTCTTGTCTAGTGAAGGCCACGTTGAGGAAGCCGCCGTTCTGGGCAAGCATCTGATTGCCGTTAAGGACCGGGGTAGTGGTCACTCTTGCTGAAAGGCTTTGGTCACCCGGTACTACAGTCAAGCTAGTCGCCACTGCCAGCTCAGATGCCTTCTTGAAGGTCACGGTGCGAACAGGGGACTGATACTCGGTGGAATCGATCAAGTCGTTTGCGTTGGAGTCTTTCCAGGCAACAACAGTGACCTCACGAGTAGTGGTACCAGTTACAGTAAGGACAAGGTCAGACGTGGCAGTGCTGTCGTTTGTGCCAGTGTCTACCACGAACTGGTTCTTGACGGTGTCACGGGCCTCACGCAGAACCTTGACTGTCGAAGGTATGCTCAAGTTCTGCTTCGCTACTGCAGCAGCGTTTCCGCCATCAAACTGGAAAACAGTGCTGGATGCGGTTCCAACCGCGAAAATGGCGCCCGAAGCGGTTACCTGAGTTTTGAGCGCGGCGCTCACAGTTGACTTTAGGTCTGCAGATAGCTCGAAGCGGTCACCTGCTGCCACGAGGGCTGAGTATGAGCTAACTACAGTCACTGCACCTGACGCACTGACTGAGAACTGGTTGTTTGAATCCTCCCCAGCAAGAGTGAAGGTGCGGCCGGAGGTCCCGGTTGCAACTTCAACAACACCGGATGGGTCAGTCACGAGGAACTTCAGGCTACCCACGTTAAGGGTACTTGCCTCATTCGCAGTAAGGGTGAATGTTGCTCCTGCAGTTGCAAGGACTGTGTACTCAGTACCAGTCTTTGGGCTCAAGGACACAAATCCACTGTCAATACCATTCGCCGAAGCGGGAAGGGTAGCGACACCAGAGAAGCCGAGAGCTGCAACGGTTGCCAGAGCAAGACCCCTTAGAGTCATGTTTTTTGGCATGTCTTTCTTTCTTTCTTGGTTTACCCAGATCCACTTGAATCCAGGCTGTAAGAAGGAGTCACCACCAACCAAGCAGGAGATGGCCCACTCTTACAGCTTTAGGTAACCAGAGGCGTTATCGGCCTGTTACTAGGGGTCGAGGGAGTCTATTTGGACATGTCTGAGTAATGAACGGACAACACTCGAATGGGGGACAGATTCGGCCTTCGAGATTGAATGTCCAGTCTTTAGGTTATGTATAGGCAATAAATCGCAGGGGGGTTTCGATGTCTGCTTTACAGATAGTTGAGGATGCGACCGGGGTGTTTACTTCAGCCGCTGACAGCTACGAACTGTGCCGGAATGTTGTTCATTCTGACTTTCTAGCTGCACAGACTTCAGGGGCACAGCTAGTCGCCATCGACCTCAAAGGCAATCTGCGAACAATTGCCAGCTACGGGATGTCATATCCGATCCCAGAGAATCTCTCCCTTTGGGATGATAGCCCCGTAGCTAAGGCCTTGGGCTCCAAGAGTCATGAGAGTTTCACCAACGGTGAATCATTTGTGACTGTTTTCCCCTTCTACAAGTCCCTCGCTCCAGTAGGGGGACTTATTCTCGTGTCTGCGAAGAGGATTGATCCCCTAGACGAGACAACGAAAAACATATTGGCTCACTTAGGCGCCTTCTACCTCGACACAAATGGATTGAATGTGAAGCAGTCGGGGTTCAGGAGCGAGGGTGATCCTGAGGAACTGACAGAGCGCCAGAGGCAGGTGCTTAATCTGATGGCACAGGGGCAGACCAATGCTGAAATCGCACGGGCGATGCTGCTGAGTGAATCGACTATTCGTCAAGAGACAGTCCGCATATACCGTGCTCTCGGGGTGGGGAGCAGAGGAGAGGCGTCCAAGAAGGGGCGCGCTCTCGGTCTAATTGCGAAGACTACCCCCCCCCCCCGACGGTTTGAGGTAGGTCTTGGCCCCCCAGAGGTTCAGGATCAGTTAAATGGATAACCCCCCTGTCTCCAGGGGGGTTATCGGTTTTTTGGAGAGTGTTGAAACTACTTCACAACGATGGTTGCAACGTTCTCTAGCTGGCCGTTTACGTAAACAGCAACTGCGAGGGTACGACCTACAACCGACTTGCGGCTGAATAGGTAGTTCTCGTTTAGAGAGGTGTACTTGAACCAGTTGCCGCCAACCTTGACGGAAACTACTGAGCCCTTCGCGTTCTCAACGCGAACTGCCCAGCGGCCGTTGTAGGTACCGATAACTGCGTTTACCTCAGGAGCAGCAGCCTTCGCAACAGCGATGGTTAGCACCTTGGTGATTGCGTTAGCGGTTGAGCCGTCCTTTGAGTAAGAAGCGGTGATGACGACGTTGCCCTCATCAGCGGAACCTAGTAGTACGGTAACGGTTGCCTCACCAGAGCTGTTTAGAGCAACAGGTAGTGCGCCAACGAAGCCAAGACCAGTAACGGTAACGCCGAATGACTCGGTGCCGCTGTCCTTGGCCTCAACTGCGTTGCCAAGCTCGTCCTTTAGGGAGATCTTTGCAACGATGGTCTTGCCTGGCTCGATGGTGTTTCCTGCGGCGTTGGAGGTTACGTCAAGAACGCTTCCCTCGGTGCCAGCAGGAGCTGCAACGGTAACAACAGTTGACTTGGTGGCAGTTCCCACGGTGTAGGTGATGGTTGCGGTGCCAGCCTTCTGCACGTATGCAGAAACGGTGAAGTTACCGGAACCGTCGGTGTTTAGAGAGATTGAACCCTCAGAAACAGCCTTGTCACCAGGAGCGGCGAACTTAACACCAGTACCGGTCACAGTGACCTTTGCACCAGCGTTGTTTACGGAACCAGTCAGCGATACAGCGTTGGTTAGCTTGATGTCACCCGAGGTGGTCGCGCGAGCAATGTTGGCGCTAGCGGTTGCAACAGGGCTGACGTCGAAGCTGTCAGCAGTGGTGGTAACTAGAACCGCTACGTTGCCAGCAAGAGTTGCGCCGGCAACAGATGACCAGTTAAGGGTTGAGCTGTTCTGCTCCTCAAGCGCTCCGTTGGTCACGTTTAGTGATCCAGCAGAAGTGGTTGAGGTGAATGAAACAGCAGCCTTACCAGCAGCTAGGTTCACGTACTTGGTGGTTCCTGCGTAAGCAGCCGAGATACGGTCTGCCTTGGTGGTTAGAACGCCCCACTGGTCCTTGACCGAGTAGTTAACGGTGAACTCAGTTCCGCCAGCAACCTTTAGGAAGCCGTGGGTGTCACTGGTAACGGTGTAGGTTGCGGTCTCGAAGCTGACCACCAAGTTAGGAGTGGTGTTGTTCTGAGACTTAGCAATCAAAGTCACGGTGTCGGAGGTTGAGAAGCCGGTAGGCAACAAGGTCACCACAGCGTCACCAGAAGCATCTGACTTGATGGTCAGAGTCTTTGGAAGAGCGGTGCTCGAGGTGTAAGTGGTTCCGTTTACAGCAAGAGTCTTGGTTGCAGTAAGGGTTGCAGAGGTTGATACCTCAAACACTACATCTGCACCAGCAACTGCTGAAGCGGTGGTGGTTGCTGCGTCCTTGACGTTTGCCTTTAGAGCAAAAGAGGTGTTTAGACGCGCCTTGGCTGCAGCGGAACCGCTAGCGATGACGTTGTCACCAGTAACTGCGGACAGGGTTAGCGCCTTTACAGTCTTGTTGGTGACGGTCATAGTTGCCGAGGTCTCACCGATCTTGGTGCCCTTGTACACGACATAGGCCGATACGGTTGCGTCCTTAGCTAGAGTCACGCTGTCAACAGAGGTAAACACACCTGCAGTTGCAGCCACTGAGCTAGCAAGGGCTGAGCCTGACACAGCGAAGTGAACTCGCTTCTCAGCAGCAGTTAGCTGGTCCTCGTTCACGCCAGTGAAAGATGCGGTTGCCTTTACAGCGGTGTCGCCCTCAGCACCCTGAGTAACCGTCACAACAGATGCGACATCAGAGTACTTCTTGAAGGAAACAGTCTGTGCAGACTGTGGCTCAGCGGTGTCTACGGCACCGTCGTTGTCAACGTCAATGAACGCTGTAACAGTAACGGTCACCGAGGACGATGCAGAGCTAGCGTTGTCTACTGCTAGGCGGAGGTAGTTGCGGGAGGTCTGAGTAGCACCTACTGCGCTGATGACCTTTGAAGTTGATCCAGATAGGACTTCCTTGTCGGTCAGGGTTGCTGCTGAGTCAGTGCTTGACACTGCGTCAACTGCAAATCCACTTTCCTTCGAAACTGCATACTTCAGCTGGTTTCCGCCATTTGGGTTAGCTGAACCCAAAACGGTCTCCAGGGTGAAGGTCTCAGTCACGAACGTGGTGTAGCTGGTACCTGCAGATGGCTTTAGCTCAAACGCAACGTTTGCTGATGCTGGTGCGGAGACCAGACCTGCGAACGCTAGTGATAGAGCGGAAGCAATCGCAAGACCCCTACGGGTCGTGTTCTTGAACATTCGTTCTCTTTCTTTCTTGGTTTCCAATCGGACTTGGGACCGATTGGTTTGAGAGCGAGCAAGCACCAACCAAGCAGGAGCTCACACACCCTCTAGTCCAAGATAACGGACATAATGTCCAGACATTACGATTTGGATACAAAAAAGTTTGAGCCCAATCTTGGCTCACTCAGAATTTGCTAGTAGTCCCGCTTGATAGTTAGAGAAGAAGTCACGGGAGATGCTGGCCCATCGAGAACAATTTCCAGACGAATCTTTCCGGTTCCCAAGATTGAATTCTCAATGACCAGGTCACCCAATTTACCGTCCACATTCCCAACGATCAGGTCTGTGGCTCCTAGCATGAGGACAGTGTGGCCGTTTTCGTCAATCTTCTTCATGGCCGCCCAGGTCTTAGGGAGTGCATAGAAGAGCGCATCTCCAACCTTGAACTCGAAATAGGCGGACTGTATGCCGTTCTCAGTGGAGAGGTCATATGTCACATTCGCTCGCAGCCCGGCGGAGTTTTCGACCACGATCTCTTGGGTTGTAGAACTCAGAATCTGACCTTTTTCACCAGAGGCAAGGTTGTTGAGTGTCCTAGTGCTAAGAAGAGGCTGAAGCACGCTCTTTAGCATGTCCCGTTCACTCATGAGGTTCTCACCAGAAACAGCAGAAGTTCGTGGGGCCTCTTGTTTTTCTGGAAGTTCAGTCAGCACAACGGTCTCGGCTAACAAAGTAGATGAAATGGGTTCCACGCTAACTGCCTCATCAGCCTGAGGGGTTTCAGTTTCAGGAGATTCGATTTCAACAGGCGCCGAAGGCGAGCTGACCGTTGGCTCAGGAGCAGAGATCTGCTGCTCAGAAACTGATGGCGAGAGGTTCGGCAGCACACCGATTGAGATAGCCAGCACGAGCAGGAATGCACCTGCAGCGGAGATGTACTTGCCGCTCTCGGCAGCTGCCTTGCGAGCAGCAATCGAGAGGATCTGAGACATCGATAGTCCTGCGGTCTCTGCCTCGCCAATGAGCGCCTTCTTGAATGCGGCGCGGGCACGGAACAAAAGCTGACGGAAGGCGTTGTCGCTTAGACCCATCTGGGCAGCCACGACCTCTTGAGGCTTCTCCTCATACAAGGTTGCAATCAGTGCTTCGCGGTGACGTGGCTGGAGCTTGGCAAGTGCCATGGAAACAATGGCGGCGTCCTCGGCTCGCTCAAGGTCCTGGCTGATCTCAGGGTCACTCGATGCAAACTCTGGTTGGTCATCGATGGGGGCTAGTGTGGCCCTGCTGTTGGAACGGATTACATCCAGAGCCAGCAGCCTGGTCTTCCACTTCAAGAATTTCAAGACACCAAGCTCGGAGTCGAGCTCTGGAAGAGAGGTCATCAGATAGAGAAATGCGTCTTGAACTACTTCTTCTACCTGAGATGGGTTTTGAAGGTAACGACGAGCATGACGCTCTAGGTGTGGGCGAAAGCGAACGTAGATGCTCGCAAAGTCTTTGGCTGTCCAGTCCTTTAGAACGGCTGGAGATAGTGAATCGGCAAAGTGCTCTCGAAATTCAGGTAGGCCAAACTCCTCGTCAGACTCCTCGTCAAGGAGCTGCTCTAGTGGGTCTTCCCCAAAAGCCTTTGGGTCTTCAATGTTTGCCATACAAAAATCACTATACGCCCCGAGTCAATACCCGTTACGGTCAGCGTTTATTTAGCTTTTGCTAGGTAGACTCCGTGCTTGTGAAGGTATCAGTCATCGGTCTTGGCTATCTGGGGGCCACACACGCAGTAGCAATGGCGGAACTAGGGCATGAAGTCATCGGCCTCGAACCTGACCCCAAGAAGCTAGACGCTCTCAAAGAAGGTGTTCTCCCCTTTCATGAGCCAGGTCTCGATGAGGCTTTAGCTCGGGTTCTGAAGACAGGCAAGATAACTTTCCAGGCTGAACACAACGCCAACTCCGCGAGCGCCGATCTTCACTTCATCTGCGTTGGGACCCCGCAGCGCTCAGGCAGCGATGCAGCCGACACCTCTTATGTAATGGCCGCTGCCAAAGCGCTCGCTCCTCACCTAAGACCAGATGCCGTTGTTGCAGGTAAGTCGACGGTTCCTGTTGGCACCGCAACTGAGTTGCAAAAGGTCATGACTGAGATTGCTGGGTTTGATGTGAACCTGGTTTGGAACCCGGAGTTCCTGCGCGAAGGAACCGCCCTTGAAGACTCACTTCGCCCAGATCGAATTGTTGTTGGTGCTTGGAATGAGCACTCGGTAGAGGTAATAAAGAATGCCTATGCTCCAATCTTGAATCTGGGGACCCCGTTCTTGGTTTTGGATGTGCCGACCGCTGAGTTGGTAAAGGTGGCAGCCAATGCATTCTTGGCTACCAAGATCAGCTTTATCAATGCGATGGCTGAGGTTGCCGAAGTGTCTGGTGCCGATGCGGTCTCTCTGGCCAAAGCAATTGGTTACGACGAGCGCATCGGAAACAAGTTCCTCAGAACCGGTATCGGTTTTGGCGGTGGCTGCTTGCCCAAGGACATTCGCGGCTTCATGGCAAGAGCGGAAGAGCTCGGGGTTGGTTCGGCAGTCGAGTTCCTAAAAGACGTTGATGCCATCAACCTCAGAAGACGCGACAGGGTTATCGCGCTTGCAAAGAGTGAACTCGGTGATGTCAGAGGCAAGCGAGTAACCATGCTTGGTATTTCGTTTAAGCCAGATAGCGATGACCTTCGCGACTCCCCCGCACTTGAGATTGCTCAGCGACTTAGTCGCGAAGGAGCCGAGGTGACGGTTCATGACCCCGTTTCACTTTCTGCACTATCTGAAAAAGATCCAACCCTGCAGCGCGAACAGGATCTGATTGAGGCTGTGCGCGAGGCGGACCTGGTGATTTTGGGAACCGAGTGGAAGCACTATCGCGAGGCTGATCCAAACACCTTGGGAGCTGTGGTCTCCACCAAGACTGTGATTGACGGGCGAAACGTGTTGGATGTTGCCGCCTGGCAAGCGGCCGGCTGGAAGTTGATTGCGCTAGGTCGCAGTATTCAAAATGGCTGATCTAAAGAACATCTCATTCGTTATGCCCGTTAGGGACGAAGAGAAGTATTTGCGCAATGCTGTTGAGTCAGTATTGGCGCAGCGAGTTCCAGGAGAGATGGAGCTGATTCTTTCTATTGCCCCAAGCAAAGATCGAACTCTGGAAATTGCGAAGGAGTTGGCCGCTGAGTTTGGCGAGAAGCTCCAGATCGTCGAAAATCCTCAGGGGATTACCCCGGTCGCGCTAAACCTTGCAATTAGCAAATCACGGTATGAGGTTGTGCTCCGGGTTGATGCACACTCCGAGCTAAGTGATGGCTATGCCGAACTAGCCGTTGAAATCCTGAACCAGACCGGGGCTGCAAATGTTGGCGGGATGATGGTCGCCAAAGGCAAGAGTGATTTTCAGTCAGCAGTTGCCTTTGGCTATAACGACCGAATTGGTTTAGGTGGTGGAGCCTTTCACGTTGGTGGAGAGGCTGGACCTAAAGAGACTGTTTATCTGGGGGTTTTTAGAAAGAGCGTCCTGGACGAGCTCGGAGGTTTTGACCCAGCCTGGGTTAGAGGTCAGGACTGGGAGCTAAACCAGAGAATTCGCAAAGCTGGGTACCAGGTTTGGTTTGATCCTCGGTTGCAGGTTGGTTATTACCCAAGATCTACTTGGGAAGATCTGGCTAGGCAGTTTTTCAAGACCGGCATGTGGCGCGGAGCGCTAACTAGAAACAACCCGGCCGACTCCTCGGTTAGGTACTGGATCCCGCCGGTCTTGGTGCTGTCTTTAGTTTGGGGTTTGCCGCTAGCGCTTTATTTGATGGCCATTGGTTTTTATGTGTTTACCCGCTCGGGGCCAAGTAATAACGTGAAGGCCTGGCTGATGGTGGTATTGCCAACCATGCACTTTGCCTGGGGCTTAGGTTTTTGGTGGGGCTTATTTAGAGGGGTATCGCGGGGCTAGCTGGTAGTTTTTACCCGTGAGTAACCGAGACGTAGTTATCTGTAGTTTCTATACCCCTGACGCCTACTATGGCGGTCACGCCAAAGAGCTTCGTGAGCAGCTTGACTCGTTGGGTATCTCCCACGAGCTACTAGAGATTCAAAAGCGTCCCGGTGAAGACTGGGCCGATGTCACCAGACGCAAGATCGGCTTTATCCGCGAGATCTGCCATAAGCACCCAACCAAGATGGTGTTCTGGATCGATGTTGACTGCCGCATCACTCACCTACCTGAATTCATCTCCAACACCACCGCTGATTTCATCGGCTTCCAGCGCAGCTTTGGAAGCCCACTCCAAATTGGTTATCACAACCGGACTCGCTTCTGGGAGCCAAGCTTCTGGGGCGTAAACGCCACCGAGCAGGGTCGCAAGCTAGTTGAGGATGCCTACAACCTTGAGCAGCGTGCTGACATCAAAGCAACCGATGACTACTTCCTAGAAGAGGCTTGGCGAGCTAACGCCAAGAAGCTCACCTTCCAGCTCATTCCATCGACCTGCATCGTCAAAGACCGCAAGCTCGCCGAGCCTGGTGCTCGCGAGGCATTCTTTGTCTTTGGGTCCTCGGGCAATGTTGCCGAGTTCAAGGACAAGGTGGTTCAGCATGGCGCTGGTAAGAAGTCGAGCCCGAGAAAGAAACTTCTCAAGCAGGCCAAGAAGATTGAAAAGGCACTGCCTGATTCGATCAAGAAGCCGCTTCGTCGCATTGCCGACTCCGCAGGTATTACCGGTGTTCTAACTGCCGGTAAGGCTAAGAGCATTGATCCTGAGCGCAGCCGCATGGTTGGTGAAATGCTCGGTGGTGGCATCAAGGGCGACGGCGCACTGTTTATCAAGGCCAAGGCTGAGTTTGAAAACAAGTACATCGCTAGCTTTGGTGAGGCCTCAATCATGGAGGCTGCCGAAGCCTTCCTGTCTTACTCAGCCAAGGAGTCTGAGGACAAGATTCGACTGGCCTGGTGGTCAAAGCCGTTCCCTGGAAACTTTGGTGACTGGCTAAGCCCACTGATGATCTCGCACTACACCGATGCTCGCATCGTGCTGCAGTCCCCGGTGAAGCCAGCGGCCAAGCCACACCTGATTTCTCTTGGTTCGATTGGCCGCTTTATCAAGTCAAACTCGGTGGTTATCGGTACCGGTATCTCAACCGATGACATCGAGCTAAACCGCAAGGCGCAGTATGTCTCGGTTCGTGGCCCAATCACCGCCAGAGTACTAAAGCAATCTGGCGGACCTGACGTTGAGGCTTTTGGAGATCCGGGTCTTGCACTAAGCCGAGTGATCCCGGTTACCCGCGGAGTTACCAACGGCAAGATTGCGTTTATTCGTCACTTCTCGCACACCTCGGCTCCTATGCAGCTACCTGAGAATGTCGAAGAGCTCTCGGTGTTGATGTCTCGTCCAACTGACATTGTTGAGTTTGTTGGCAAGCTCGCTCAGTATGACGCTGTGATCACCTCAGCGATGCACGTGATGATCACCTGCCAGTCCTATGGCATCCCATGTGGTTTGGTGACCTTCGAGGGTTACGAGGAAAACGTTCACGGCTCCGGCATCAAGTACGGAGACTATGCCCAGGGTGCAGGGGTTGAGGTTATGAACCCACAGGTTGTGCCACTAGATCTTCGCAGCGCGAACCTAGACAACCTGATTCGTGACATCAAGGTCTCTGAGGCCAAGAAGGACGAAGTCATCGAACACATCAAGCTGGGTATTGCAAAGGTTCGAAAGAAGTAGCCGTTGCGCAAAATCTTTCAAGAACTATTTAGCTCTTCAAAACTTCTGGTTCCGAAGGGCAAGTACCGCACGCAGCTGGTACTGCTAGTTCTCATAGCAGCTTCGATCCCGGTGATCGAGCTGCTGGTTGCCAAGCTCTTCACTGACCTAGTGGTCGATGGTGCTAACAAGCCACTTGCTGAGCTGGTGGTTGCGGTAGTGGTTTTTGCAGTGTTGTTTATTTCAACCAGAACCGCAAACTACCTGCAAAAGACCTACCGGGTGAAGTTCTTTGATAAGGCCTTTGGTGCTGACACCAGAGAAAAGTCCAAGACCAAGGAGTCCTGGGAGTGGGCTATGGGTCTTGAGCTTGTCAACGTGCTCAGCTTCCTAACCCAGTTGTTTGTAATTGCGTTTTTCTTCTTCGCGCTGAGCCCACTGTTTGCAGGGCTCAACATGCTGTTGGTTTTGATTGTGCTGCAGGTAATGGGTGTGCTTTTCAAGCGACAGCTCAAAAAACAGCGCGGCTTCGTAGAGAAAAAGCGTGCCAAAAAAGAGGTCACACCAGCCGAGCGACTTGGATCTCGCATTCAGCAGGCAGAGTTTGGAACCCTGCTTGCAAGCTTTGGTGTGGTGGTCTTACTGGGCCTTTTGATCTGGTTCTCTTTGGAGGGTCTAGTGACGCTTTCAAACACCATCGTTTTGTTCTTAGGTCTTCGACTTCAAAACACGACTTTCTCATCAGTGAGTAGCTCACTGATGAGATTCGCTAGAGCCAAGGCAAATAGCTTCTAATGATCAAGCTGACCATGAGCTATTCGACCCTCGCTGAGCGCGTGGGGAACATCAAACCGCCGCCCGAGCGACTGGACTGGCGAGTGACGGTGATTATTCAAAACCCCAACAACATTGCCTGGCGTGGTGAGGGGTTGGCCGAACTGATGATCAGAACCGATCTAGATATTCACGAGCTCACCAACTATGGCGTTGCAAAGAGTCGAAACCAAGCCATCTGGCAGTCAAAGGGTGAATACCTGATCTTCTCCGATGACGACATCCTCTTCCACGAAGAAGGTCTCGATGAAGCCATTCGATTCCTAGATGACAACCCGCAGTATTCGCTGCTGCTGGGCCAAGCGGTTGACCCCGATGGCAAGCTGCGCAAGCGCTACCCCAAGAACCGCGAAGAGCTGACCGAATACAACTCAGCCCGAGCTGCCACCTACGAAATGATCATCAGAGTTGAGGCCGTTAGGCAGCTCGGGGTTTGGTTCGATGAGAAGTTTGGCGCAGGAGCCAAGAACTACCTGGGTGATGAATACATCTTCATCGTTGATCTACTGAGCGCTGGTGGCAGGGCAGTCTTTATGCCTATCACCCTGGCAACTCACCCATTTGAATCATCAGGTTCGCGCTGGGGTAGTAAGAAAGACCGCATGGCTAGAGCCAGTGTCTTCGACCGCGTCTTTGGGTCCAAGGCACCACTGGTTCGCTTTGGTTTTGGCATAAGAAGAATCAAGGAGCTTGGTGGCCCCTTGAAGTTCTTGCTCTTTGTATTTGGTCGTTAGCGAGTTCTAAGAACCAAAACCTGAGCAGCTGGTTGACCAGAGGTGTTCAGCGTCTGCTTCACACCGTCAATCCAGACCTCGACCTTGACGTCGTAGCCGGCGCCGGTGTTGCGCTTAATCAGTGCATATGGCTTACCAGCAACGTTCTTCAGCGGTGAGACGCTGGTCCACTTGCCTGCGATGCGAGCAACGAACTGGCTGCCCTCATAGCCCTGAACGTAGATTGCGATGTAGCCATTGAAGGTTCCCACCGTTACCTTCTTGGTGGTCACCGGAGTTGGGTTGGGATCAACCGGAGTGGTGCCTACCGGTGTTGATTCCAAGACCTTTTGAGCTGCTGCGATATCCACCATCGGAATCTGCTTACGCACCACATCGTCAATCTTCTTGCCTGAGACCTTCATGGCATCCAGCACAGTCTGGGCCGAGTGCTGCGGAAACTGCTGTCTCAGCAGCGCGTAGCTAGCGGCTGCGGTTGGGGCAGCGGCAGAGGTTCCGCTGGCCTGCATGTAGCCGTAGGTGGCTGCTGAGATGGCATAGTCGGGAGCTAGTAGCTCAACCTTGGTGCTCATGGTGTTGTAAATGGAGATCTGACCAGTTTCATCAACCGAACCAACCGACACCGCTTCATCAAGGCAGGTTGGTGCCCAGGACTCCACCGAGTTTAGGTAGAAACCATTTCCCGCTGCGGCAAATGGAATCACGCCAACCTCACGAAGTTTCTTGAGTGATGCTCGCACCTCGGCATAGACCGGGTTGGTGTTGCAGTTGAGTAGGTCCTGACGTGAAGTCAGACCCAAGATTCCAAAGGACATTGAAACTGCGACGATGTTGTATTTCTCGCGGTTTTGGTAGAAGTACTCAAGGGCTGCAACCACGCTTCTGGGTTGCATGTCGGTGTTGGCCATGACGATCTTTGACTGTGGGGCAACTCCACCCGGGGCCACTGAGTTTGGCTTACCTGCGACGATGCCGGCCACCATGTTGCCGTGAGTCTCCTCGGCAATTAGCGCACCCCTTGAATCGCGACGCTGACTAGCGGCAGCCAAACCTGTTTGATACTTGGTGCCGTTTGGACAAAGCGCACTGTTGTTGGTTTGGTAGACGCAAATGCCGTCTATGACCTGACCATCAAAGTATTCGTGCTGCAGGTTCACGCCCTGGTCGATCATCGCGATTGTTACACCCTGGCCAAGAATCTGCTTGCTCCAAGCTGAGTTGATGTTGATGGCCTCGTAGGCCTTTTCAACCGGGGCTGCTTGAGCTGGAGTGGATAGCCCGATGACTACCAGCAGGGCTGCGGATAGCACCCCAAGAATTCTCTTAGCCATCTCTAACTCCTATCCGACTGCCCGAAAGTGTAAACCTCAGAAGTCAGCATTTCCTGAGAGTTGAGTCTAGGCTTTAGCCATGACTCAGGCGCACTATCGTGTCAAAAAGGCCGTTATCCCAGTTGCTGGACTTGGAACTAGATTCTTGCCAGCCACCAAGGCGATGCCCAAGGAAATGCTGCCACTGGTTGATAAGCCAGTAATTCAATACGTTGTTGAAGAAGCAGTTGAAGCAGGTCTTGATGACCTATTGATGATCACCGGTAGAAATAAGAACGCCCTCGAAAACCACTTCGACCGTGTTGCAGAGCTAGAGCAGGTATTGGCCGATAAGGGCGATGCAAAGAAGCTGTTCAAAGTTCAAGAGTCTTCTCAGCTTGCTGACATCCACTACACCCGCCAGGGCGACCCCAGGGGCTTGGGTCACGCGGTGCTCAGAGCCAAAAGCCACGTTGGAGATCACTCCTTCGCGGTGTTGCTCGGTGATGACGTCATCGACTCAAGAGATCAGATCCTCCCCCGCATGCTCGAGGTTCATGCACAGACCGGTGACAACGTCATCGCACTAATGGAGGTCCCTGAGGACCAGATCCACCTCTACGGCTGCGCAAGTATCAACCCAACCTCTGAGGATGACGTGGTTCAGGTCACCGGCCTGGTTGAGAAGCCTTCTCGCGAAGAAGCACCTTCAAACCTTGCAGTCATCGGCCGCTATGTCCTGCGCCATGAGATGTTCGATATCTTGGAAAAGACTGATCCAGGTCGCGGTGGTGAGATTCAGCTAACCGATGCTTTGGAGTATGCAGTTTCACACCCTGAGATTGCCGGTGGTGTTAGAGGAGTGGTTTTCCGAGGTCGTCGCTATGACACCGGAGACAAGCTCGACTTCATCAAGGCCACCCTCAGAATCGGTATTGACCGTGAAGACATAGGTAGTGATCTAAGAAGCTGGCTAAAGGACTTCTCTAAAGAGATTTAGTCCTTTTGCACTTCTCTGAGCAGTACTTCACCTGATCCCAGTTTTTCTCCCATGCCTTGCGCCAGACCATAGGTCTGCCGCAACGCTCGCAGTTCTTCTGCGGCAGGTTTTCCTTCTTTACTCCGCGCACAACATTGAAAAGCGATGTTGCTAGTCACTAATTCCTTACTTCGAAGAAATATTCACTCTTCCGATCTCAGAAGCTTTGGATGTTTGAATAACAGTTGCCGTGACCTTGGCTTTTGGAGCGTAACTCTTGGCTAGGGCACAGGCTGCCTGACTGCGCTTTAGCGCTAGCGATTTGGTGGCCGCTGATTTGTACATTGCTTTGCAGGTCAGGTTCTTTGATGCCGTGCTCTTGGACATAAAGGTCTTTATCTGCATCTTTTGCATAGCTGTCAAGGATTGAGTGTTCCCCGGAAAGGGTGCAATTGTGAAAGCCTGTGGCTTACTAAATGCCACCTTGATGTTTTTCTGTGAGAACGTAAACCCTGCTGCGTCTAGGTACAGCCAGCCGTTTTTCTCACCAACGGTTGTGGTTGAGACGGTCTGTTTATCAGTTCCAATCACGGTGACTGATGCTTGTGCCGGGACAGTGTCGAATCCATATAGGCACTTAGCTGTTTCGGAGTTGATGATTAGCCGATAGGTTCCGATGTTCTCCTCGCCATCAGGGCCAAAGTGGTAGCCCGCGACCTTATAGCTCAAGTATCCGTTTGCAAATTCAGGCGCGGTGCCTTGGTAAACCGAGGCATTAGTAGTCACAATGCCGTGAACACGGGTGGTGTCAGTTAGGCACTTGTTGCCAAGAGCCGGGGCGACCTGGAAACTCCACTTCTGCTGGATGGCAACCGCTGTGTCCTTAGCTGCTGCTCGATAGGCCTCAATTAGGCCTGGTGTATTGGCATAGCTGGCCCGGATGTTGACTAAACCCGATGAAGGCATGCAACCCACCCAATTGGGAGGACATTCGGCATCCCGTTGAGCCTGAGTTTGTTTGTCCTTGTCAACTCGAACGTAAACCTTTGGCACCCAAGCCGGCTGCCCAGAAACCACCATTCGGTTAACGCGACTGTTGACCTTTTCAACTGCAAAGCTTGCGTTGTCCAGCCGGCCCTGGAACCAGGATCCGGTGGAAGATGGGACCCGCAGGGACACTTGAATTTCATTTTCCCCAACCGGGAAATCTGCCCATTCACCGCACTCGGTTTCAGTCACCCACGCACACTGGGTTGGGAATCCCCCGCTAGATACAACCCAACGCTGCTGGGAATCTAGGTAGCGTTCGGTTGCAGTACTGGGGGTAAATTGGCCTTCGGCCAAGGTGTATGGAATCACAGTCAGAACAAACTCATCGGCTCTAAAGCGACCGATTGCCTTGTGATAGTTAGTCACCATCGAGGCATAGACCGCAAATTTGACATCAGGCAAGGTTGGGTCACTCCACAAAGAGACAGTCCGACCGTTAGGCAAATCCTTAGACGCATCACCTTCAAAAGTTGCACCACCGGCTTCGCCGATTAGTTCAAGGGCAGTGCCATTCCTGGTGAGCCCTTCGACACAACCAATGTCTGCTGAGTCAAGGCAATAACCGAGCAGAGCGTTAACAGAAGCGCGATATTTGGAGTTGTTGAAGTCACAAACTCCTTCACCGAACCCGGCACACAGTCGCTCGTTGGGCATCTGCCCAGCTCGGGTTTCGAGTGAAACAATTCTTGATACCTGATTACCGTTGTTGATCCATGCATCTTCAACGTTGATGCCAACCTGGTCTTGACGATAGGAGGGCTCCGTCCAGACGGCGTGAGCACCGGTCGCTGCAAATATGAAGGCAAGGCTAATACTTGCGCCCAATAACTTTTTCACTAAACCCCCGGGTGCTAACTGCTAGTTGGAACTAACAGTCACCCTACCGTCCAGGCTCTTGGACTTAGTGACCTTCGCAACACTGGTCACCTTGAGAGCTGGAGATACCTTCTTCACATAGGCACATGCGTTCTTCGCTCTGGTGAGTGCGAGGCTCTTGTCCGATGCCTTCACATAGAGTGCAGTGCAAGTGGCCTTGGCGTTTGCTTCGGTATCAACCAAGGCCTGCCTAATCGATGACATCTGGGCCGTACTCAACTTTGAACTCTTCGTCGCAAACTTAGAAAGGTTGAAAGAAACTTGCCGTGGCTCCGGATCCTGGCTCAGGGTGACTCGCACTTCTTTTTCCGAGTAGGTGAAGCCGTAGGCGGCAAGCTTCAGCCAGCCATTACGTTCTGACACTTCAGTTGTTGCCACGACGCTTTCGCCAGCCACCGATAGCACCGAGATTGCAGCCTGGATAGGAGCTTTACTGAACCCGTAAATACAACGCGCAAAGTCTGAACGCATTATTAGGTCATAGGTTCCGAGGCTTAGGGTTTTGCCGTCAGTCCCAAAGTGGAGACCTGCAACCGAATATCTGAGCGATCCACTCCTGAGTTCAGGAGGCCCTTCCGAGTATGCCGTGGCGTTCGTTGTGACAACACCTAAGGTTCCTTCGTTCTTTGACACGCAAGGGCCGAGCGACGAATTTTGGGCGAGATCCAAAGTTCTGAAGCCCCATGCTGTCGGCGCAGCAACAGGTGTTTCATTGACATGTTTCGCGAAAGTTGTAACCGCCTTCAGTGCTTGTGGGCCAAAGGGGTTCTGGTAAGACTGAAGGTTTCGGTTCGCCCCTGGCTGCTTTTCGGGCTCGGAGTTGGTAATTCTTGTTGAGGTATTACACCCGCCTTTGGTCATGCACTCGTCCCAGTAACTCTGTAATTCAGGAGCAAGTTGAGCGTATTGACCGCCGTGGTAAAGGGTAGGAACCCTGACCGGCTTTGCATCTACGGTTAGCCTGGTTAGCCCGCCGGCGACGTCGGTGCTCACAAGCGGATCTTGGATACGCCCATGGAGCCACCCCGTAGGTTCACTCCCTAGTCTCAGGGTGATTGAGATTCGGTCAGCTTCTCGATGGGATTTCTTCAAAAGACAAGTACCGTCTTGCTCCCAAATTGCACATCTGAATCTGCCGAAGTCCTGTGCACCTCCACCGCAGCCACGAACTTTGGTCTGTCCGGTTTCCAGCTGCTCTTCCACGCATTGAGCAATGACTCCGAATCCGTTCTCATCAATTACGCCGTCCCAAATTCCCTTGAGCTCAGAAACTGGAATTAGCTGCAGGTGGAGCTTCGGTTCAACAAGCTGACCAGAACGTATAAAGCCTTGGTGGCCCGCTACCAGCAAATACAAGTCTCCCGCTCTATGAGGGGCCTCAGGGATGCTCCAGACTGAAGGCTGGCCGATATCTTCGGAGAGGACCTTGCCGTCTCCAATGAAAGCGTTTGGGTGATTCTCATATGCATACCGAACAAACTTTGCGACAGCCGAACCAGATGCGGTTTTGATTGACAGCTGCTCTACGCAATCAAACTGATCTACAGTTTCACAGTTAGCAAAATTAACATTGTAACGGATCCAGCTAGAACCGGAACAGTTGATGTCATCCAGTGATGAGCAACTTAGTTGGTGTGATGCCTTTTCATCAAAGGTGGTTAGAGATGAAAAGAGTTGCCCGAAGTCAATGCTGTCCTCGATGACTATAGAGTGGTGCCCTCTCTCTACTTCATTCGGGAGCGGCCATTGCTCATCCTCAGCCCAAGCGACTGATCCGCTCGTGGTCAATAGCCCAGCTACCAGGGCAGCCGATAGCCTTCTCATTGACTTACGACTGTTACCCGGCCATCAAGGCTCTTGGTCTTGGTGAGCTTGACAGCACTGATTACCTTGAGTGCTGGAGAAACCTTTTTGACGTAAGCACACGCGTTTTTTGCTCTGGTGAGAGCGAGGCTCTTGTCGGACGCCTTCACATACATTGCAGTGCAGGTTGCTTTGGTGTTGGCGTCGGTGTCGAGTAGTGCCAGGTCGATTACAAAGCGCTGGTTCGCTGTGAGCTTGGTGTTCTTGGCTGTGAACCTAGGAAGGTTTTGAGTGACTTTGCGAGCCTGAGGTGGCTCTTTGGCCTGGGTGAGCGTGACGCGAACTTCTTTCTCGGAGAATGTGAAGCCGTAGGCAGCAAGCTTCAGCCAACCGTCTTTCTCGTTCACAATGGTCGTTGCTACTTTTTCTTCACCTGCGGTTCCAACAACTTGGATTGTTGCTGAAACTGGAGCTTTGCTGAAGCCGTAAACACAGCGAGCAACGTCTGAGCGCATGACCAAGTCGTAGGTTCCCAAAACCTCAGTCCTGCCATCGGGCATGTAGTGCATGCCTGCAACTCGGTAAGAGAGGTAACCATCTTTATAGTCAGGTACTGTTCCGGTGTAAGCCATTGAGTTCGTGGTGACTATTCCCAAGAGCCGAGAAGTGTCTGAGAAGCACCCCGCCGCAGACCCAGCTGCCTGATTAGCAGTTATCGAATTGATCGCCCAAACAGTGTTAACTGCGGTCGCAACGTCCTTGACAATGGGTCGCAATTGATTCACAAGATTCACACCATTTGGAGAAGCCGCATCGAAAAGCGTGAATGGGCCGGTGTGCCCCTGATCGATACCATCACCGGTAATTGCAGGACCATCCTGTCCCACCACATAGGTGGAAACCAAGCGAGGAACAGAGACTGGCTCCCCGGCAATTTCTACTTTCGAATACAGGGCATCTATCGGCTCAACCTTGATGTCCGGAGCTTGAAGTCTTCCCCTAAACCAACCTGAAACATCTCGACTTAGTTTTAGCCCAACCTTGAGCCTGGTTCCAGGAGCAAATTCTTGGGCGGCGCCGCATCTCCCAGGCGTCTGATAGATGCACTCTTCAAAGTGCTGGATGCATCGACCTGTCGTCCCGTCTGGCGTGACACATACGGAGGGCTCGGGCATGGGCAGATTACTTGCTCGCTCGATTACGGGAAACACACGGACGCTGAAGTCGTTGACTTGCACTCGACCAGCCTCCGCGGAGAAGTTCAGTAGTGCCGCCACCACGTAGCGATTGCCGTTTGAGTGCGCATGTTCGGCCTCGAAAATAAGTGGCCCAGATCCATTGGGAATACCCTTGGCTGGATTTCCCTTGAATTCAAATCCGAAACCGGCCTGCACGAATTGAGAGACGCTCATGGAAACCGATGTACCGACCATAAGATCGGACACACAGTTCTCCGTTACTGCGCCGCAAATGGGTAGCACTGCGGTACCAGAGACATAACCGCTGGTGCTCGAGCCACAGTCCAGATTTACCCCAACGTCCTCACAAACCGAGAGCTTACGCTCTGGAGGAGCGGTTTCAAAGAAGACAGCGTCGTATGTACGCTCTGCTTCCTCCTCAAGAAGGATGATGTCGCGGCCATTCGTGTAATCGACATTGAAAGAGCCGAACTTAGGTCCAAAAAAACCAGGGTCGCCAACCCGCCAGGCATCCTGTGCCTGAGCTGAAACTCCAGATGTGAGAACTAGCGCGACCGTGAACAAGGTCGCAAGAGTCCAACGAATACCCCCGCGTTGCATAGGTCAAGAGTAAACAGGAAACAGGTTTCCCGAAAAGCCAGTTTGACTGTCTATTTAGGGGACAGTTACTCGTCTGACTCTGTTGCAGTCTCAGGCTTAGGTGCCGTGATGGTTAGTTTGGACTTTGCGGTGTCCATCATCTCGATCCAGGTGTTACCGATAGCTAGCTTGATGGGTTGACCATCTTCGGTCTTGAGAAGAATCGGATCAGCTGATCCAGCTTTGGACCAAGTGGCCTTTAGGTAGTAGCCATCGGTGAAGATGTGGGCGATACCGGAGTTGTCAATCAACTTGGCCTTTGGAATCGCTCCATACTTTGGATCGATGAAGCTGTTGTCGTGAACAACCTCTAGTACCACAACGTTCTTGGTGACAACGCGGTCACCGCCCTCTTGGTAGTGCTCTTCTTTGTCCAGGGTGTGAAGCCAAGCTGGCTCGGAAGCAGCTGCCCAGGGGAAGGCTGCAGATCCACCCTCCCAGGTAGAAATGGTTCCGGGGTATTTGATGGTCATGCCGGTAGCAACCGTTCCAAGGGCAACTGCACTTGGTGCTGCATCAAACTCAAAACCTGGGGTTGGAGCTGGCATGTCTTTGTAGTTTTGCTGCAGCTTCTGAGCACGGAACATTAGGTTCCAAGGAGCTGAGCGAGACTTCTCACGGTAGTAGGTGTCGTTTGACTGCTCTGTGTCCTCGTCGCTCATCACAAGCTCAGTCTCCTTGGCAGCACGCTTGAAAGGTGCCTGCCCACCGGAGTACACGAAGATGCCGTTGAACGGATCGATGATGGCGGCATCTACGGGTCTGACTGAACGAATGGGTCCAATGGCCTCAGGCATTCTGGAGTGCCAAACCGGCAGCATGCGGGTCATGCCACCTTCAACACGGGTCATGTAGACGAGGTCTGCGTCGTTGAGTGCAAGCTGTGGTCTACCACCCCAGGTGTTGTCGACCTTGCCTGCGACTGCAGGGAGTGCAAGGTGAGCAGCATCTTCCTCGGCATACAGCACGCCGGTCAGTGGTGCTGGGATGAAGACTGGTTCTGGCTCAGGCTCAACCGTTTGAGTTGCAGTTGGGGTTGGGGTGAGAACCGGAGCGGAGCAGCCTGCAAGAGGTAATGCGATTAGTGCTGCGATTGCTAGAAGTTTTGAGCCAGTTTGCATTTGACCAAGTGTAAAACCTTGACCGCTACTTGCGCCGCTTAGCGAAACGGTTTGCGAGTCTGTCGCGCAGGATCTCAATCGGTAGCAGCAAAGTTGTGAACACCACAATCAACAGCACAGTGGTCTCTAGGTTCTCCTTGACCAGCGGGACATTTCCGAGAAGATAGCCCGAGAACATGAAGACACCGATCCACAACACCGCACCCATGAAGTTGAGCTTGGTGAAGCGTTTGGTGTCCATCTTCGAGATGCCTGCAAGCATTGGAATCAGAGCCCTGAGGATTGGTAAAAAGCGAGCGAGCACAATTGCCCTGGTTCCATACTTTTCAAAAAACTCGTGGGTCTTCTCAAGCACTTTCTTGTTGATGATGAGGTTTTGACGACGCTCAAATAGTGGTGGGCCAATCTTGTAGCCAACCCAGTAACCGGTCTGCGTGCCAAGAAATGCTGCCAGCCAGATAAGCAAAAACCCTGCCCAATCTGGGAGCCACAGGGTTGTAGTGGAGAGTGTCAGGCCGGTCAAAAATAACAATGAGTCGCCTGGTAAAAACGAGGTCAGGATAAACGCGGTTTCAAGAAAAATCACGAACGTGACGGCAAAGACGAAGTAGGGTCCAAACGCGGTGATGATGTGTTCCGCGTCCAGCCAGTTCAATTGTTCTCCGTCTTTTGGCCAAGCGTTGCGGCCTCCCAAAGTCTAACTTCGGGAAAGTAGCCCAAACACCGCTTCACTGCGAACTAGCAGGGTAGAAGTTCACCGCTCCACGCACCCAAACCGTAACCCGCATGCCGACCTCTGGAGCAAAGGGGCCGTTTGATCTTGCCCTGATCTTTAGCTTGGGAGTTTGAACTTCAACAACTGCATCGTGACCAAAGAACACTCGACCCACTACCTCAGAATCACCACCTGGATTTGGCTGCAGATAAAAGTTCTCCGAACGAATCGCTACTACTCCTCGCTCACCCTCGGTGACCGAGTTCAATGCGGATAGTTTTCCAAGATCGGTCTCGATCTTGTCGCCAACCACAACCCCATCAACCAAGACCGAGTCACCCAAGAAGGTGGCAATACCTAAGTCAGCCGGAGCGTTGTAGATCTCGGTTGGAGCACCGGCCTGAATGATTCGACCATCTCGCAGCACGGCCACCTTTTCAGCGAGAGACAATGCCTCTTCTTGATCATGGGTCACCAAGATTGCTGTCGCATTCTCAGCCTTGAGCACTCGCTTCACATCATCACGAAGGCGTGCTCGGAGCTCCTGATCCAAAGCACTAAATGGTTCATCCAGCAGGATCAACTTGGGCTTTGGGGCAAGCGCTCGGGCGAGTGCTACGCGCTGCTGTTGTCCACCCGAGAGTGATGCCGGTTTGCGATTGGCATACTCCTCAAGACCCACGAGCTTCAAAAGTTCCTGCACGCGAGCTGCCTTGGATGGTGATTTTGGAAGACCGAAGCCAACGTTGTCTGAGACGCTGAGGTGAGAGAAGAGAGCGCTGTCCTGCGGGACGATTCCGATGCCGCGGTGCTCTGGGGCAACAAATACCTGGTCGCCAGCAATCTGGGTGTTATCGAGCCAGATCTCACCAGAGGTTGGTCTTTCAAACCCGGCAATCAATCGAAGTAGTGTCGACTTACCAGCTCCCGATGCTCCAAGGATTGCGGTTAGCTCTCCCCTGCCGGCATGAAGCGATAGATCACTGAGCACACTCTTGCCGCCATAGGAGATAGCAAGGTTTGAGATTTTCAACATCAGTCGCTCACCTCCGCTACCGCTTTTCTGGCTTGAGCGTTTAAGGCTAAGGCAGGAACTCCAGCCAGCACTACCAGAAGCAGTGCATAGGGGGCAGCTTGGGCAAACTGCAGTTCCTCAGTTGCACTCCACAATCTGATTGCAAGGGTCTGAAGTTCTGTTGGGCGAAGCAGCAGTGTGGCTGGTAGCTCTTTCAAAACAGTCAGCGACACGAGTGCTGCGCCGGCGATAATGCCCGGGGTCGCCATCGGGAGCACGACTTTATATAGAGTCCGATTGCCCTTTACTCCAAGCGAATTCGCCACCTGTTCTAGCGAAGTGGGAACCTGAGCTATTGGAGTGGAGATGGCAGAGAGCGCATTGGGTAAGAACAGAATCAAATAGGCAAAGACCAGCATCCAGACTGTTTGGTAAACCCACGGCAATAGGTTTGCACCGACGAAGACCAGTGCCAGGGCAATCACGATTGCAGGCAGTGCATGGGTTGCCCAAATTGAAAACTCGATGCCGCGTGAAAATCTAGATGGGAACCTCACCACCCAAATCACAACGGCCAAACCAACCAGTGCAATCAGTGCGCCAGATCCAAATGCAACCGTTGCCGACCCAATGAGCGCCTCAACTATTTCACTTAGATCTGCACTCGAAGATCCGATGATGGTCCAGTTCAAAAGCGAGTAGAGCGGTATGCCCACCCCGATAATCGCAACCCCGGACAATGCCAATAAAGCAGCTGATTGCGATTTACCCAAGGCAATTCGAGACGGCTTTTGCATCGCGGTGCGCTGCGGGAGATAGTCACCGCGATAGCGATGCTCAAACCAAATCACCATCAAAGTCAGCGCAATCAAAACCAACGCCAAGGCTGCGGCCGAGGTGCGATCAAAGCTCAGTCGATAGGCGTTGTAGATGGCTCTCGTGAAAGTGTCAAAACGAAGTATCGAGATCGCACCGAATTCGCTCAGGGTGTACAGCGCTACCAGTAGCGATGATGCGGTAGCGGCAGGCCGAACCTGTGGCCAGGTGACTCGAACCAGCACCTGGATTCTCGATAGCCCCAGACTTCTCGCCACCTCTTCGGCCGCCACATCGGTCCTCACCAATGCAGCTGAGACCGCAATGAACACATATGGGGAAGTCGCGAGACTTAGCACCAGCCAAGCAGCAAAGAAACCACTGAAGCCGGGGAAAGTAGCGGTAAAGGCAAACGCCATCACATAGCTTGGGATCGCAAGTGGCAAGGTAGCCAAGACAGCATAGAAACCTGGCGCCCTGAGGTTGGTTCGAGTCACCAGCCACGCTTGCAAAAAGCCAATCACCAAGGCAGTCAAGGTGACAGCAAGAACGAGCGAAACCGTGTTGGCCAATAGCTCCAAAGTCCTTGGCCGCAATAGCTCTGCAACTGCCTTATCAAAACCCTGACCAAGGCGAATCAGTAGATACCCAAGCGGCAGCAAGGCCGCCAGGGAAGCGAAAACCCCCAGTGCTACAACAATGACTGGGGGTTTACGCATTATCTGTCTAGATTAGCCCAGCTTGCCTGATCAGCTCTAGGGTCGCCTCAAGCGCATCTAGGTCATTCAGGTCAAACTCTGGGGCTGGAATATCACTCAGTGGCACCAGGCCTTCGACCAGGTCAATACCCTCAACGAGTGGATACTCGCCGGTCTGCTCGACAAAGTAGCACTGACCCTTTTCAGAGAGCAGGTACTCAACAAAAATCTTGGCGCTTGGGTTATCGCTGAGGATTCCAACGCCGGCCACGTTTCTCAGGTTGCCAACATCCTGACTCTCAAATTGAGCGATCTTGGACTTTAGGTTTTCAACACCAACCTCTTTGGCCTTGGCGAACCAGTAGTAATGGTTGATCAAACCCAGGTCGATCTCGCCCGCCTCTACGGCATCCAAAATCGCACCATTCTTCTCGTAAACCACACCGTTGACCTTCATGGCCTCAAGCCATGCCAGGGTCTTAGCCTCACCCTCGATTACTCGCATCGCGGTAACAAAGGCCTGGAATGAGGCATTGGTCGGCGCTATGCCTACGCGACCTTTGTATTCAGGGTTGGCAAGATCAAAGACCGACTTGGGGAGCTCGGTTACCGTGTCAGGGTTGTAGCTCAGGACTCGAACTCGACCCGAAACACCAATCCAAGATCCGTCCTTCGCACCATACTCTGGGGAAACTAAGCCGCGAATGCCCTCATCAAGAGTTTTCAACAATCCAGCCTTCGATACCGCACCGAGTGCTCCAGCATCCTGAGCAAAGAAGATATCCGCTGGAGAGTTATCGCCCTCCTCCAAAATCTGAGCGGCTAGCTCGGCACTACCTGCGTAGCGAACCTCAACCTCAATGCCGGTCTCTGCAGTGAACTGATCAATCAGCGGCTGAACCAGCTCTTCACTTCTGCCTGCGTATACAACCAGTGGCTCGGACTGTGCAGTTTCGGATGCCGACTCAGTTGATTCGATGGCAGGGGCACAGCCTGCCAGCGAAATTGCCGTGACCAAAGCGAGTAGTGCGACGAGTGATTTCTTCACGTGCTTCCTAACTAAAAAGAGCAGAGGGTCGCCCCTCTGCTCTGAATAGGTTAGGTAAACCTAACTAGTTTGTCAATTGCCTTTTTTAGCGTCGATTTCGGCGATTAGGTTCTCGACCAATCCCTTGATTTCATCGCGGATCGGACGTACATCCTCAACACCCTTGCCGGCTGGATCTTGCAGCTTCCAGTCCAGGTAGATCTTGCCTGGGTAGAACGGGCAGGCATCGCCACAGCCCATGGTGATGACGTAGTCAGATGCCTGCACGTCTTCATCGGTCAACACCTTTGGCTTAGCGGAAGAGATGTCAATGCCCAGCTCCGCCATGGCCTCAACAGCTGATGGGTTGACCTGGTTTCCTGGCATGGTGCCGGAGGAGCGAACCTCGATGCGGTCGCCAGCTAGGTGCTGCAAAAAGCCCTGAGCCATCTGGCTGCGACCTGCGTTGTGGACGCAGACGAACATTACGGATGCGATGTGATTAGACATGATCTGCTTTCTTTTTGATTAGAACCTGTGAAGCCAAAAGTGCGAGCGCTAAACCAATCAGTTGTGCCATCAAATAGCTCGGCATTGAGCTTGGCGAAATTGAACTTGGAGCATCAGAGAGCATTCGACCCAGACTCACCGCTGGGTTCGCGAATGAGGTTGAAGAGGTAAAGATGTGGCCTGCGACGATCCAAAGCGCAACGGCTGCAGGTATCAGATTTGGCTTTTGATCAACCAGCACCAAGATCAAAAGCACCAGGCCAAAGGTTGCCAAAACCTCACCGATAAAGATGCCCGTACCAACTCGGTCAACACTGCTAATTACAAAAGCCGGCTTATCAAACATCAGGTTTGCAATAGCGGCACCACTGAAAGCACCCAGGGTTTGAACCAGCACATAACCAAAGAAATCGGCAACGGTCAGTTCGCGTCTTAGCAAAAAGGCAAGGGAGACCAAAGGGTTGAAGTGTGCTCCTGAGATTGGCCCAAGCGCTGAGATTGCACCAAATAGGACCCCACCGACGCAGACCGCAATCATCAGTAGACCAAGCGCCGCTGGAGCTTGCAAAGCGGTGACCATGTGACCTGCTCCAAGCACAGTTGCAACAACCAGTGCGGTGCCCAAATACTCAGCAAAGAGTGGGCGAACAGCAGTCATGGAATTTCAATCCTGGGTTAGTGTTGAACATAGACAAGTATCTATGTCTACATAGATGACTGTCTATAAGTGTTAGGTGAACAATTGGTGACCAAGATTCCGCTTCAGCTTCTGGAGTGTGCTCCAGCACCTGGTTCGGAGCCGCTGGCTCGAACCAGCGCTGAAGGTATTGCCGAGCTGCTCAAAGCGGTGGCTGATCCAACTAGGTTGCAGCTGTTGGCGATGATCGCCAAAGCCGAAAAGCAGGAGTCCTGTGTTTGTGACCTCACTGAGCCACTGTCGCTTTCACAACCCACTGTTAGCCACCACCTAAAGAAGCTCACCGATGTTGGTCTCATCACCCGCGAGCGCCGCGGAACCTGGGTTTGGTACTCGATCAACAGAGGGCGCTGGAGCCAGATAGCGAATCTCTTCGAATGAAACCAGTTCACACCTCCTTCGGAGTCTCAATCCCCGAATACGACTTCCCGGTTTTTAACGAGCGCGCTGTTAGAGCGGCAGCCGGGTTGTTGTTTGTGCTGGGGTTTTTCGGTTGGAGCATGGCGCTATTCACCGGTGACTTCTCGCTTCTGAGATTCTTTGGTGCCACCTTCATGCTGGACATGTTCCTGAGGCTCTTCTTTGGCCAGCGCTTTACCCCATCGCTAATACTTGGTGAGTTCCTGGTACGAAATCAGCGCCCGGAGTGGGTAGATGCTAAACCCAAACAAACAGCCTGGTACATCGGACTCGGCATGGTTATGACCGCCTGTTTCATGATGGGCTGGCTCGGCTTAAGGGATGAAATAGTTCTCTCGCTTTGCGCGTTATGCCTGACGTTTTTATTTGCAGAGGCAGCAGTGGGATTCTGTGCCGGCTGCTGGCTACAAATGAAGTTCTCCAAAGAACAGCCAAGGCTGTGCTCTGGCGATGTTTGCAACTACCAACCCGAAAGGTAATGAGATGGCAAAAGTAGAAATTCAAATCGAGGGCATGACCTGTGGCCACTGCGCAATGAGTATCACCAAGGAGCTAACCGCTATTGAGGGTGTGGGGGCTGTAAACGTGGACCACGCTGCCGGCAAGGCAGAGGTTGAAGTTGATGGCGTCAGCAACGACCAGCTCTCTGATGCAGTGGCCGAGGCTGGCTACAAGGCAACTGGTTTCGCAACCCTAAATGCCTAATAACCTGACCGAGCTCGAGATTGAGGGCATGACCTGCACGGCATGCGCGAGAAGAGTTGAGAAGAGCCTAAACAAGGTCCCTGGAGTTAGCGCTTACGTTGACTTTGCTACCGAGAAAGCTCACCTTCAGTTCGACTCAGCACTCAATCTTGACTTGGTCAAAAAGGCAGTCGAGGACGCTGGCTACAAAGTCGGTGAGGGCAAGCCTGAACTCCAGGCCCTGAAACCGAAGCTTTGGATTGGCTCTGTGCTCTCTGCGTTGGCCATGGCATTTGCCATGATCCCGCAGCTGAGTTTCCCAGATGTTCACTGGTTGGTTTTCGCACTCTCGACTCCCGTGTTCTTCTATGTCGCAGCACCGTTTCACATTGCCGCAATAAAGAACCTTCGTCACCTGAGTAGCACCATGGACACCTTGGTGTCACTTGGATCAACGGTCGCCTACGCCTACTCGGTCTATTTGATTTTCTCAGGCATGCACCACACCTATTTCGAGGTAGCGGCGGTTGTCCCAACCGTGGTTCTAATCGGTCGCTACATCGAGGTTCGAGCCAGGCGAAGTGCAACAGACTCAGTTCGAGCACTGCTAAGTGCCATCCCTCAAAAGGCTCTAATCGAGCGCGATGGCATGCGAGTCGAGATCGACACTGCGACAATCAAGCAGGGTGACTTGGTTTTTGTTGCAGCCGGCGAGCGAGTACCAGTTGATGGCGTGCTGCAAAGCGCTAATGCAACCTTGGACACCTCTACCCTCACCGGCGAATCACTCCCGGTTGAGTTGGTATCCGGTGCTTTAGTCACGGCCGGCACCACCTCACTATCTGGTGAGATAAGAGTGCTCGCGCAATCAACCAGCTCAACATCAAGACTCAGTCAGATCGCAGATCTAGTTCGCGAGGCGACAAGCCAAAAAACCAAGCTGGCCTCGCTGACGGATCGAATCTCAGCGGTGTTTGTGCCGGCGGTGATTTTTATTGCCCTTGCAACCTTCTTGGTCTGGGGGTTCTTGCTCGGGGATTGGACCAAGGGTTTTGAAGCAGCAGTCGCTGTCTTGGTAATTGCCTGTCCATGTGCCCTGGGTATTGCTGTGCCAATGAGTTTGGTGGTGGCAACCTCGGTTGGAGCTAAGCGCTCAGTCGTGATTCGAAACCCAGACTCACTAAGAGACCTAGCGAGCACCAAGACCATCATTTTCGACAAGACCGGAACCCTGACCGATGGTGAGCTGAGGGTCGTGAACTCAAGGGGTCTGGGTGGCGTTGGGGCAGCAACCATGCTTGCCTACGCAGCCGCCGTTGAAGCGGGCTCGAAGCACCCGGTTGCTAAGGCAATTTCGAAGCTCTCCAATGCAAAGACCGCAACCGATGTCAAAGAGATCGCAGGTATTGGATTGGTTGGCGTGGTTGATGGCACCGAGGTGCATGTTGGTAAACCGCAGCGCTATGAAAACCAAGCCGAACTTGATGAGGCGCTTTCGCTGGCTGGACCAAACACTTTGGTGGTTGTCTCCTGGGAGGGTTGGGCTCACGGCCTAATCGAACTAAGCGACGAGCTAAGACCGGGTGCGAAAGAAGTTATCTCTGACCTCTCGGAGCTTGGCTTTGAAACCATGCTGCTCTCTGGTGATGCCCCACGACGTGTGGAAGAAGTTGCCAAGCTACTTGGCATAACTTCGTTCCAGGGCGGAGTGAGCCCGGAGGAAAAGCTTGAGGTGGTGAAGCGCACCAAAGACAGTGTGATGATCGGCGATGGCATCAACGATGTTGCGGCACTGAGTGCGGCTAGGGCTTCGATTGCCATGGGCTCAGGTGCTCACGCTGCTCAAGCTGCCAGCTCGATCACGATTTTGGATGACTCCCCCGATGCAATTCCATTTGCGCTAAAGCTGGCTAAGCGAACCCATCGCAACATTTTCCAAAACCTAGGTTGGGCCTTTGGCTACAACATTCTCTTGATCCCCGTGGCGGCCATGGGGCTTCTAAACCCGATGCTCGCTGGAGCAGCAATGGCATTTTCCTCGGTGTCGGTGGTGGCAAATGCCCTTCGACTGAGATGGCAAGATGGTAGTAAGACGAAGGAGTCGTAAGTGTTTACCCCCGCAGATGAAAAACGTGTTCTTGACCTTGTTCCAACCGGTGTGTTCGTAGGTGGTGAGTGGCGAGAGTCATCAAGCGGTAAGACTCTAGATGTCAACGACCCTGCAACCGGCAAGGTGCTAAAGACCATCTCAGATGCCTCCTACGAAGACGGCCAGGCAGCTCTCACTGCAGCCCATGAAGCACAGGCCGACTGGGCTAAGACCGCTCCTCGAGTAAGAGCAGAACTACTTCGCGCAGCTTTTGAAAAGGTCACCGCGATGGCGGATGACTTCGCCATGTTGATGTCGATGGAAATGGGTAAGCCATTTGCCGAAGCCAAGGGTGAGGTTGCCTACGGTGCGGAGTTCCTGCGCTGGTTCTCCGAAGAAGCGCCGCGCATCTATGGTCGCTACTCAACTGCCCCTGATGGTAAGAACCGACTCATGGTTTTGAAAAAGCCTGTCGGTCCTGCACTTTTGATTACCCCTTGGAACTTCCCGCTTGCAATGGCCACCAGAAAGATTGCCCCCGCTATCGCTGCAGGCTGCACCATGGTGCTAAAGCCTGCCGCGCTAACCCCGCTCACCTCGCAACTGTTTGCAAAGGTATTGGAGGACCTAGGTCTTCCAAAGGGTGTGCTGAACGTCATCACCACCACCAACCCGCAAGAGGTAACCGGTCCGCTGATCAAAGATGACCGTCTGAGAAAGCTGTCTTTCACTGGATCTACTCCGGTTGGTCGCAAGCTCATCGCGGACTCCGCCCACCAGGTATTGCGAGTCTCTATGGAGCTTGGTGGCAACGCACCGTTCTTGGTCTTTGAGGATGCCGATATCGACAAGGCGGTCGAGGGTGCGATGCTGGCCAAGCTTCGCAACATGGGTGAGGCCTGCACCGCAGCAAACCGATTCATCGTTCACGAAAGCGTTGCTGAAGAGTTTGGAACCAAGCTAAGCCAGCGCATGGCAGCACTAAAGGTTGGTCGTGGTTTGGAGGATGGTTCCAACATCGGACCACTGATCGAAGAGCGGGCTCGCCACGGCGTTCACGCCCTAGTTCAGGATGCCAAGGCCAAGGGTGCCAAGGTTTTGCTCGGTGGCGAGATTCCATCAGGTGAGGGCTACTTCTACCCACCAACAGTTCTGGTTTCAGTTCCAGAGAGCTGCGACATTCTGCAGAACGAAATCTTTGGGCCAGTTGCTCCCATCTGCACCTTCAAGACTGAGGATGAGGCAGTAAGGATGGCGAACAACACCGAGTACGGTTTGGTTGCATACGCATTCACTCAAGACCTAAACCGAGGTCTACGTCTCGCCGAAAAACTAGAGGTTGGAATGTTCGGTCTAAACACCGGCCTTGTTTCAAACCCTGCCGGACCATTCGGTGGTGTGAAGCAGTCTGGTCTTGGTCGCGAAGGATCACAGGAGGGAATCGAGGAATACCTCGAAACCGTTTACGTGGGTATCGCTGACCCAATGGTCTAGTCGGATAGATCTAAGACGAAATCTAAGTCTGCTTCCAAAATCTTGGAATCAGCAGTCATGAAGCTGTAGCTAGCCGCCTTAGCTTGAGCCATTAGCATCAGGTCAAATGGGTCGCCAGTATCGAGTTTGATGATATGGTCCGCCACCTCGGAACCCATGCGTAATTCCTTCATGCCTAATTCAAAAAGGTCCTTGGCGGTTACGGAGCCCTTGAATTTCCCTTTGAGGGACTTGAGTCTTAGTTCGATAAGACTCAACGGGGAGAAAAAGAGATTGGAGCTATCCAGAATTCGAACGCTCTTGCGACCAAACCGTTCGAATGCTGAGAGGTAAAAGACTAGGGCGTTGGTATCAAGCAGTACGTTTTGCACGTCTCGGACCCTCAAGATCTTTAGTTAGTTGCTCTTCAGAAAGGGCCATAGCCGTCTCCCACTCAGGGATCGGTTCATCGAAATCCTCTGATATCCACAGGCCGAAAGGCTTGAATGAGCCGAACTTGGGGCGAGCAACAGCTGCCACCTGGCTCAATTCGACAACCGGTACGCCATTTCGAGCAATCTGAACAATCTCGCCGGCCTCCACAAGCTCAACCAATCTTGAGAGGTTGGACTTGGCATCATGCATGTTGAAGATTCTGGTCATAACAGTAAGCATAAGCTAGCTAAGCCTAGCTAGGTGCGACGCTAAGGGAAGCTGTGGATAACGCACGGACGCGTGTAGATTTTGAGGCGTGGGAAACAGAATTCTCTTCAATCACGGCTGGACCAACAAAAGACCAGCCGGTCACTGGATGCGACTGAGTGCAGCTGAACTGAGAGCTCGTGGCCACCAGGTCTGGTACCCGCAGTTCCCATCTCCAGACAAACCGGTCACCGAGGATTGGCAGAACCTGATCCACCAAGAAGCGGCCATGATGGACGAGGTACAAGTTGGAGAAAAGATCGCCATCGCCCACTCGCTTGGCTGCATGAATTGGCTCCTGGCTGCTAGGCAGGGGTTGTTCCAAGTTCCCTTTGATCGCGTGCTTTTGGTTGCGCCTCCCGACCCATCACCAATCGGAGAGAATCCAGACATCGAGGGTGAGCCACTAGACATCTTTGACCCAGCCATCAAGGCAGCTGCCAACAGTTGGGCAAAGCAGCTAACCGTAATCGCCTCTGATAAAGACCGCTGGCTCCCCAGGGGCATTGGCATCTACGAGCAGGCTCTTGGGGTTGAAGCAGTGGTGTTTGAAGGTGCTGGACACTTCTCCTTGGATGACGGTTTCGGCAAATGGAAAGGTCTCTGGACCTGGGTCGAAACCGCAGATTCCAGAGACCTTACCTTGCGCTAATTACCTGGTAAAGCGAACCTCAACACGGCGGATTACTCCACCTAGTCTCAGCTCCTGCTCACCCTTAACGTTGACTACCTCGAGTCGTGGTCGGAGCTTCTTAATGACAGCGCAGACATTGGTTGCGCGGTCAAGTGAAAGCTTCGCATCACGAGCCAAAACGTTTGGACCCATGGTGAATCCGGTGCACTCGATGCGAGTTGCAAACCTCGCATACTTGCGCAACATCGCATCGATCTGAGACCTAACCAGTGGGGTAATGGTCGGCATACCAGGGGTGAACCTGCTTGCCACTCCAATTGCACTCCATGGTCTTGGCTGCGGCTTTGGCTCTGGTGAAACTGTTGGCGATACAGATGCATCTGGCACAACAATCACCTTTGCAATTACACGAATTGCGTCTACATAAGTCAGGGTCGCACCACCGTCGTAGCGGTAGACCAAGTCCTTCATACCAATAGCGCTGGCTGGCATCACAAAGCTAAAGCCAGTGGCGGTTGGGCTGATCATGGTCACCTTCACTCCACCGATAGTGAGGTCAAGCGCAGTACCCAGTCTTCTACCCACCACAACAACCGTCTGACCACCATCGGTGTCAACAACGTTTGGCGTTACTGACGTGATCTCAGGGCCGTTGTATGGAGCACTGCCGACCGACTCCCAGACGGCGTACAGTGTCGCACTGCCTGAGTTATAGGTGGCTGGCAAAACAGATCCACCGGCGGTCAATGACCAACCCTTGAAAGTACTTCCTGCCTTGGTGCTGGTTGGCAGAGTGATTGCCGCCTGCCCAAAAACGTAGGTCTGAGGGCTCACTGCAGAACCACCCTGTGAATCAAAGGTGATTGTCGCTACCCACTTGGCATAAAGCGTCAGGTTAGCAGTCAGAGTAATTGCTGAACCGGTTGCGTAGTTTGTGCCCGATCCATCAGTTGCAGTGTTCCAGCCCGAGAAGTCAAAGCCTGTCTTGGTCAGCGATCCGGTCTGGATGGTGTGGCTGGTCTGACCGGTCACGTTACTCGGAGCAGATCCCGCACCGGTGTTTGCATCGTATGTGACTGAGTAGGTTTGGCCACTTGTGATCTGGAAAGTTCTCAGAACAGGGAAGGCCGCCATGTAGGTGACGTTGTTGCTCGCGCTCGTGCCACCATTCTGCTCTGCACGAATGGTGCAGCTACCAACTGCCAGCGTGACGATGTCACCACCAGATATCGAACATACCGTGGGGGTTAGTGAGGTAAACGTGACAGCCAATCCAGATTCTGTTGCCTCTGCAGAAGCACTGATTCGGCTGTTTGCAACAAACGTCTGGTCTGAAATCGCAGGGAAGATGATCCTCTGATCGGAGAAATAGAACAGGCGAGTGACTGGCGTAGCCGTTGCATAAGTTGAGTCACCGGGCTGAGTTGCAGTTACGGAACAGACTGTTTTCGAGGATGTAATCGTAGGAACAATGTCGGTGCCGTTTGGAGCAATCGAACACACTGATGGTGTATTTGAAGTCAGAGTCACTGGCAATCCAGAACTAACGGTCACAGAGGAAGAAATTGTTCCAGGAGCTTGAGGATACAGCTGCTCCGGGAAGGTTATGGTCTGCGTCTGTTGGGCCACCAGGAAACTTATTGAGTACGCAACGGAAGAATAAGCAAGTCCGTCACCAACTCGGAATGACAGGGTTGAACCCGTGGATCCAGCTGGCATCAAGAAGGAAAGCCTTCCCTCCCTAATTGCATCCGCGCTGACAGTAGAGCCAGCCGAGATAGAAACTGCGCTAGAACCACTCGCAAGCTGGAGGTAGGCGAGATCCGAACTGTCTTCAAACTTGATGTCCTTGAGAGGGTTGTTGTCAACGTCTGAATACGAACCGAAGTCAGGGATAGACATCGAGCTTGAACCACCCGGCACCGCATACTTTGAGGTGCTACTGGAAGTTGGTGCTGTGTTGAATGAGTTTGCGGTACTAACAGCGGTATTCCAAGCTACACCCGCACCGAACTGGAGGCCATACAGGGCACCCGATGGAGCGTGAAGTGTGACATCCATCTGGGTTGCCTGGTCATACTTGACTCGAACACGGCCTTTGGTAAACGAATCGTTTCCAGTCATGCCGCTGTTCGGACCCACAAATCGAACCTGGGGGGCAGCTGGGCTCTGTGTCGCAAGATCGGTGGCTACATCCAGTTCGTATGACTGAAAACCTGAGAAGCCAGCCCACTGATTTACATCTAGGTCGTATGCGTTCACCAGCAAGTTTCTAATTTCTAATGGTATGCCAGTAACGCCGGAGGAATAGACCACCGAGCCAGCCTCCCAGAATTTGAAGCGCATGGTGATTGTGTCACTCGAAAAGTCCAGAATGATGATTTCGCTCATGGATTGGTTCAGCTGAACGCCAGTGAACTGACTGTCGCTATTCGGGTCCCAGTCCCAAGACCTAGGAGGACTTTGCACTGCAACAACCTCTACCGTTACATCGACCGCAACCCCTTCGATCACACCCGCACTTGGGTAAAGATAAGTCGTTCCGACAGTGGCCTGAGAAGCGCTTCCATTCAAAACTTCCATAGTGTTTAGGTTGAAATCGAGGTACTCACCCTCGAAATTCAAGGATGTTGCTGCACTTGCTCGCTCAGAAACCAAGCTGGGAGCGAAGGTAGGTACCACTAGTGAACCAAGCATCGCCAGTGCCGCAGCGATAGCGAATGTCCTTAGATTTCTGAGCACGAGCTTCAAAATGTTCTCCTCTGGGAACTTATAGAACAAAAGTAGTTGGTGTGTTCACAGAAAGTTGAAAAAACTTCGGTAAACCGAACCTCGATTGACAGCAAATGTGAATAAGTCCGTACTTATTTGGTTTTAATGCCTTTTGCCTTAGCTAGAACGGCAACCCAGACCAACAACAAACCAGCCAAAGCACCCATGCTCATCGTGGCGATGATCGCTGCCTTCGGGTCTGCCAAAACCATCAAAGTCAGCAAGGTTGGAGAAAGAGCACCCACTATTTTGCTCAGCATCATGACATAGCCCTGGCGCTGGCCATAGCTCTGAGCGCCAAAGAACAGTAGCGGTAGTGAGCCTCGGATAAACGGATTCAACCCCACGCCAATGCCGTGCAGAATCACGAACCCAAGCAATCCGTTGACACCAAACAACAGGATCAGAATCACACCCAGCGGGTGAGCGGCGATGGAGATCGCTGCGACAGTAATCGGCCCGGTCTTCTTGCCTAGTGCAACCAGCAGGATTCTCGCGAACACTTGGCTAGGGCCAAGGATCACCGCTGCCAATAGTGCAAGTTGTTCGCTAGCACCAAGCTCGGTCAGCAAGAAGGGGAGCGTGGTGTTTACCGAGGAGACAATGAAACCCTCGAGGGCAAACATCAGCGCGAAAACAACTAGAAGCTTGTCGAACTTCAGACCCCGCTTCATGATTTTCTGAATCGGGCCAGTCATCACATCAATCTCGCGCTGTTCGCTTCGCGGGATAGTGGCATGAAGCGGTAGCGAGATAAACAGGTGCATTGCCGCCCAGAACAAGACTGCCGACTGCCACCCAAATTGAGTATTGAGCAGGCTCGTTAGGGGCCAGGAGATCGTTGAAGAGAATCCTGCAAAAACTGTGATGCCGGCGATAACGCGATTCGAGTTTTCCTTGAAGAAGGCCACTGCGGTAGCAAACGCCGAGTCGTAGTTGCTCATCGAACCACCGATGCCAATAATCGCCCACGCAACAAACAGCATTAGCTCATTGGTGCTGAAGGCAAGCATTACTAATCCAGCGAAGAAGGCTAGGTTGCCCCAGGGTAAAACCTTACGCCCACCGTACATATCTATAAGGCGGCCGACTCTTGGACCAACCAATCCCGAGACGAGCAGTGAGACTGTGAAGGCCCAGAAAAAGGTTTCGGTTGAAACACCGATGGATTTTGAAATTGGAACCGCCAAGATGGCGGGAAGGTAGAAGCCAGATCCCCAGCCGATGATTTGGGTAATGCCCAGTCGCAGGGTCAACCTTGAACTGGCTTGCACTTAATCTCGACCTTTTAGTTATTGCTCTCAGTCTAAAACCCAAAATGTATTAGGTTAGGTCGATGCCCTTTGGGCGAGGCTAAATCTGGGGTAATGCCAACTCAACGGAGAGGTTGAATCTCATGAAGCACGCTTTGATAACCGGTGCAAGTTCGGGACTGGGTTTCGAGTCCGCTAAGGCACTAGCCGAGCTTGGCTACAAAGTCACCATGGTCGCGCGGCGCGAGGAGCGCCTCAGAAAAGCAGCCGATCGAATTCGCGCCACCAACCCCTCGGCAGAGGTTGCAGAATTTGTTTTGGACATCTCCAACCTGGACTCAGTTCGAGAATTTGCCAAGACCGTGACAAGCGTTGATTTGCTGATGAACAACGCCGGTCTTATGGGACCAGATTTCAAACTCTCTATCGAGGGCATCGAGTCGCAGATGGCGACAAATCACATCGGGCACTTTTTGCTAACTGCACTGCTCTGGCCAAAGCTTGATGCTGCAAACGGTCGGGTGGTGAGCCTCTCCTCCGTGGTGCATCGGCGGGGAAATCTCAAGAGCGCGGATGTTGACGAGCTTCGTGGCTCAGACGAATCCAAATACAACCGCTGGCAACGCTATGCCGACACAAAGCTGGCCTGTCTACTCTTTGCCAGGGAACTAGATGTTCGAGCCAGAGTTTCTGGGTCAAAGGTGCAGTCGATAGCTGCTCACCCGGGTTGGGCCATTACTGGCCTGCAGGAAAACTTCCCCCACACCCTCGACAGCTTCGCTCAGACTGCGAAGCAAGGGGCAAGGTCACAGATTCGAGCTGCGACCGATGGTTCGCTCAAGGGTGGGGAGTTCGTTGGTCCGAAGTGGGAGCTTTGGGGTGCACCGAAGCTTCTCAGGGGATCTGCGAGATCACAAAACCTGGAGTTGGCAGCTGCACTATGGCAAAGCAGTGAAGAACTAACCGGTGTGAAGTTTCTTGGCTAGAGGTAGGCTGAGTTAGTACTGCAAGGAGTCAAATTGCGTTCAATTTCACCGGAAGCCATCGTCGGCTCTCGGATCACTAATCAAAGCCTCCGTCGCTGGCTGCACTCTCTGCCCGGAGTTGACAAAGTAGGTCTCGAAGCTAGGGCTGCCTCACTGGGCACAAGGTCTATCAAAACCTCATCCAAGGCTTGGGCACTCGATGCAGCCATCAAGATGATGGACCTGACCACCCTTGAGGGCATGGATACTCCGGAGCGAGTAAAGAGCCTTTGCCTCAAAGCTCTAACCCCTGACCCAACTGACCTTTCTACTCCGAGACCTGCAGCAATTTGTGTCTACGGCGACATGGTGAAATACGCCAAGGCGACCTTGGGTGACTCTGGTGTCTATGTCGCTGCTGTCGCAACCGCATTTCCCTCTGGCAGGGCCAGTCTGAAAGTAAAGCTTGAAGACACCAAGGATGCGGTTCGAGCCGGGGCTGATGAAATCGACATGGTGATTGATCGAGGAGCGTTTTTAGCTGGAGATTACCTAGAGGTCTACAAACAGATCGTTGCCGTGAAGGAAGCCTGCAAGCGAGCAGATGGAAGTTATGCCCACCTCAAGGTGATTCTGGAGACCGGTGAGCTGCAGACCTATGACAACATTCGCAGAGCCAGCTACCTGGCGATGCTGGCCGGTGGAGATTTCATCAAGACCTCGACTGGCAAAGTGACCGTGAATGCAACCATTCCAATCACGATGTTGATGCTGCAGGCAGTTCGGGATTGGTATGAAGAGACTGGTGAATTGATTGGCGTGAAGCCTGCTGGTGGAATCAGAACCGCTAAGGATGCGATCAAGTACCTGGTGGTTGTGAAGGAGACCGCCGGAGAGACCTGGCTTAACCCTGACCTATTTAGATTCGGTGCATCATCACTTCTAAACGATGTCTTGATGCAGCGACAGAAACTAAAGACCGGCCACTACTCCGGCCCCGACTATGTGACCGTGGACTAAGAGGATGACGATGTTCGAATACGCACCAGCACCGGAGTCTCGCTCCCTAGTGAGCTTTGAGAAAAGCTACGGCCACTTCATCGGTGGCAAGTTCAGCAAGCCCGCTAACCTCTACGGCACCATCAACCCAGCAACAGAAGAGGTGCTGGCCGAGGTTTCTCACGGCACCGAAAAGGATGTAGATCAGGCGGTAAAGGCAGCTCGTCAGGCCTATGAAAAGGTGTGGAGCAAGCTGCCTGGTTCAGAGCGTGGAAAGTACCTCTACCGCATCGCCAGAATCATTCAAGAGCGCGGGCGAGAATTGGCTGTTGCCGAGACTCTGAACAATGGGAAGCCGATCAAAGAGACCCGCGACTTTGATATTCCAACCGTTGCAGCCTGGTTCTTCTACTACGCCGGCTGGGCAGACAAGCTCGACTATGCCGGCTTGGGAGCAAACCCGAAAGCTCACGGTGTTGCCGCTCAGGTAATCCCCTGGAACTTCCCGCTCATGATGCTGGCCTGGAAAGTTGCCCCCGCTTTGGCTGCGGGAAACACCGTCGTGCTGAAGCCAGCCGAGAGCAGCCCGCTCACAGCGCTACTCTTTGCAGACATCTGCCAGCAGGCAGAGCTGCCTGAGGGCGTGGTAAACATCGTTACCGGTTTTGGTGACACCGGAGCAGCCCTTGTGAAGCACTCTGATGTAAACAAGGTTGCATTCACCGGCTCAACCGATGTGGGTCGCATCATTGCTAAGGCAGTTGCCGGCACCAACAAAAAGGTAACCCTTGAACTTGGTGGCAAGGCAGCCAACATTGTTTTCGATGATGCTCCGCTGGATCAGGCGGTTGAGGGAATCATCAACGGCATTTTCTTCAACCAGGGCCACGTCTGCTGCGCCGGTTCGAGACTCCTGGTTCAGGAGTCGATCCAGGACGAGTTTTTGAAAAAGCTAAAGAAGCGAATGGACTTGCTCCGAGTTGGTGACCCGATGGATAAAAACACCGATATCGGTGCCATTAACTCCAAAGCACAGCTCGAGAAGATCGACTCGATGGTCAAGCAGGGTGCTTTAGAGGGCGGCGAGGTTTGGGCTCCAAACTGTGAGCTACCGCGCAACGGATTCTGGTATCGACCGACTCTAATAACCGGAGTTGGTCCGGCAAACACAGTTGCTCGGGATGAGATCTTTGGTCCAGTACTGAGTGTGATGACCTTCAGAACTCCTGCCGAGGCTGTTACCAAGGCCAACAACACACCGTTTGGTTTGAGTGCGGGGATCTGGACCGAGAAGGGTTCTCGAATCCTGAAGGTTGCCGATCAGCTAAACGCAGGTGTGGTTTGGGCAAACACTTTCAATCAGTTTGATCCGACCAGCCCATTTGGTGGATTCAAAGAGTCTGGTTACGGCAGAGAGGGTGGCCGTCACGGGCTACTTGCCTACCTAAAGGGAGGTAACTAATGCGTCTAGATGTCAAAAAGACCTACAAGCTCTTTATCGGAGGCAAGTTCCCCCGCAGTGAGTCAGGTCGCACCTACGAACTAAACGACCACCAAGGCAAGTTCCTTGCCAATGTCGCACAGGGGTCCCGCAAAGACGCTCGTGATGCAGTGGTTGCTGCTCGCTCAGCACAGGCTGGTTGGGCTTCTGCAACCGCCTATAACCGCGGTCAGATTCTCTACCGAATTGCTGAAATGCTCGAGGGTAGACGCGAGCAATTTGTCGCGGAGCTTCGGGCAATGACGGGTGTCAGCGCTGCGAAGGCAAATGCCGAAGTGGATGCTGCGATTGACTCTTGGGTTTGGCACGCGGGTTGGTCAGACAAGTTTGACTCGGTTGCGGGCAGCATGAACCCGGTCGCGGGTCCCTACTTCAACATCTCAACTAACCAGCCGACCGGAGTTGTAGCCGTGCTAGCACCGCAAGACTCAGCCTTGGTTGGGTTGGTGAACAGCATTGCTCCGGCGATTGTCTCGGGCAACACGGTTGTGGTGGTTGCCAGCGAGAAGCTTCCACTGAGCGCCATCACCCTTACCGAAGTTTTGGCAACCAGTGATCTGCCCGGTGGAGTTGTGAACATGCTTACCGGCAGTGCCAAGGAAATTGGCCCCTGGCTTGCAGCCCACCAAGATGTAAATGCTTTAGACCTTGAGGGTTCTCACTCGCCAGCAGAGCTTGAAATTATGGCTGCCGAGACCATAAAACGAGTCATCCGCCCACAAAGCTATGGCAGGGTCATGGCCAAGGGATCCCTAGAACACATCCTCAGCCTCATGGAAGTAAAGACGGTCTGGCACCCTAAGGGGCACTAACTGTCCTCACTACTGGGGTAAGCGGGCTCGGGTTGCCGAGTCTATGCTGACCCCAGGGGGGATTATGAGGCGATTCATCGCACTGTTTTTGGCGCTGAGCCTTAGCGGTTGCGCGCAACCCCTGGAGCTCAGCTCAGAGACAGCTCGGGAAATCATTCTTGATAGCTACCAAGAGTTTGAAAGTAAGGGTTTGACCGAGGAGCTCACTAACTCCGAGGGAGATTGGGTCATGGTCTATGACCCCAGCAGACCGGAGTATCAAGCTGCCTGGTTCAGCGAGTCGACCACTCAGAGTGAGCTCATCATGGAGTCCGATTACTTCTCGGTTTATGTCGCATACATCATGCTTGATGATCGTGAGCTAGAGATCGAGGTGGCAGGAGATCAGATTCTGATTTCAAGCAAGAACTGGTCGCCCATGAAGTTGACCATTAGAAGTGGGTTGATCGTTGGCGCCAGCTCTAATTCCCACTCGCCCTGGAGTTCGGTGATTCGCTATCAGGTGAGCAGCGAGAATCGCGAGAAACTAAAGACTCTAGAAAGCGAATTGCTCAATAGCGATGGTCTAACTAGCTAGGTCGGCCACCAACTTTAGTAACCGCGATTGCCCCCTTTTTGGCAGCGTAATTGGCTGCGGCTTCAAACTTTTCGCCGGCAAGTAACTTTGCGATAAGGCCGGCGGCAAATGCATCGCCGGCTCCGGTGGCATCGACAAGATCGGCAGCAACCGGATCGATCCGAATTACCGAACCAGCATTTGCAATCACTGCCCCCGCATCTCCAAGGGTAAGGGCAACCATCGGATAGCGTTCCGCGAGCGCCGCTGCGATCACCTCTGGGCGCTGCTCTCCGGTGAGAATTCTTCCCTCCTCGAGCGATGGCTTGATGAGGTCGACGCCCGATGTGGCATCCAAGAACTTTGCCACCCCAAAGTCATGGATGAATCCCGCGCTCCCAGGGTCAAGCACGACCATAGAACCTTCGGCTTTCGCGCGAGCAATCAAGGCGGAGAACTTGGCTGCCGGGATTGATCCAAAGAGCGAATACCCAGAGAGGTACAGCACCTCTGGAAACTCTGTGATGACATCCACATCCAAAGCAGCATTCGCGCCGCGATCGGTTAGAAAGCTGCGCTGTTGGCCCTCGACCAAAACCACTATCGAACCGGTGGGCAATGTTCTATCTATTTGCAACCTAGGATTCACGCCATAACCAGCTAGGTCGCTGGCCACCGACTCCAGATCTCTAAATCCAACCCGAGCCACAACGTCAACTGAGACGCCTTCGCTTGCCAACCAGCAGGCGAAGTTTGCGGCAGAGCCTCCAAAGCTCACTCGAATCGTGGATGGGGTATCGGTGTCGGGTCTAATGGGGCCAGAAGGCATGACCAAGATGTCTTCAATTACATCCCCGACCACCAGAGCTTTTGCCATTAGTCCAGCTCTAGCTCAGACCAGGCAATCGCGATGTCGGCTGCAACCGAAACATTGTTGCGAGCCAGATCTAGGTTGACCTCGAGTGACCTACCACCCGAGGCCTCAACGATGTAACCGAGCAGGAACGGCGTAACCGCCTTGCCTCTAACTCCAGCAGCCTCGGCGGCGGCAAAGGCTTGCGCCAAAACCTTGTCATGCTCGGCCTTCTCCCAGGCCTTGTTGGCAGGCACTGGGTTTGCAACCACGATTCCGCCACCCTCACCAACCAAGTCCTGCGCAGCCATGATCTTGGCAATCTCGGCTGCTGAATCCGCACTCCAGTCCAAAGTGAACTCGGACTCTCGAAGCCAAAAGCTTGGGAAGATTTTGGTTCCGTAGCCGACCACTGGAACGCTCAATGTTTCTAACCGCTCGAGGGTCGCGGCGATATCTAGAACACTCTTTACGCCCGCGGATACAACCGCAATTGGGGTATTGGCCAAAACGCTTAGGTCTGCAGACTCGTCAAAGGTCTCCTGCGCTCCACGGTGAACGCCACCGAGACCGCCGGTAGCAAAGACTCTGATCCCGGCCAAGCCAGCAAGGTGAGCAGTGGATGCAACGGTGGTGGCACCAGAGATGCCCTTTGCGGCCAAGATTGGTAGGTCGCGCACCGATGCCTTGGCGATTTCTTGGTTGGCGATGATGTCTAGACCCCGGTCATCCAATCCGATGTTGGCTACTCCATCGATGACAGCGATGGTGGCAGGGACCACTCCCTTGTCTCGAAGAATCTGCTCAAACTCTTTTGCAGCTTCGAAGTTTCGAGGCCTTGGAAGCCCATGGGAGATGATTGTTGACTCAAGCGCTACCACAGGCTTGTTGTGATTGAGGGCTCGCTGAACATCTGGGTGGATTTTGATTAGGTCTCTTTGCACGCCACAAGGCTACTCCTTGGTTTGACGACTAATCACTCCTGACAGCGCTAGCCTTATAGGTCGAAACGAGGTGGATGTGAAAAGGCCATGGCTTTTGACCCAGCAGGGTCAGCGCACCTCGATGCTGATAGCAACCGGGATTTCGATTCTTGCCCTACTAGCACTCTGGATTCAACTTAGTTTTGTTGAAGCGCCAAGGACACAGATCGTTCCCCTAGACCGCAGTGACCTGTCGGATTGTCAACTTTTAGAGTGCGGCCGAATAGCTGAGCTTGGAGGACTAGAGCCCGAGTCGGTAACGGTCACCCAGGGCGAGTTTGTAAACACAATTCGGATCGAGTTTGTGAATCACGGTCGCCTGCTGGGCACTCGGGAGCTTTGGCTTGAGCTTAGGGATGCTTCGGGCCGCTGGCTGGAGGCCGGTAGAACCACCATCGAGTTAGCCCCAAGGGGAAAGACCGTGGCTGAGTTTGGCTTTGTGCAAAACGTGAGGGCCATTGAATCTGGCACTCTGAGGCTTCAGTACTAGCCGTTACCGAAACGTTATAACTCTCAGGAAACACTAAGGTTTTGCCTTGGTTGTTAACCACCGTGAGTCGTGCAAAGAGGCGCGGTTCGCCGAGGAAGCTACAAACTTCGACGAATCAATGCTTCTGACTTACCTACATCAGAAACATTGAAAGGATTCACGTGCTATCTGAATTTATGAGCAATGGGTCGTACACCCTTGTTTACAACATGCTCTCCCTTGGTATTGCGAGCATGCTATTCACCTCCATTTTCTTGTTCGTAGCGCGTGAGCGCGTTGCACCTCGTTACCGTCTGGCCGTAATGGTCTCCGGTACCGTGACCGCAATCGCTGCTTACCACTACTTCAGAATGTTCGACGACTTCAAGCACGCCTTCGGTACCGATGGCATGGGTGTAGTCGCCTACAACGTTGGCTACCGCTACGTTGACTGGTTCCTAACCGTTCCACTGCTACTAGTTGAGGCAATTGCTGTTTTGGCTCTTGCTGCAGCAGTACAGCGCAGCCTGCTAACCAAGCTAGTTCCAGCTGCTGCTCTAATGATCGGCCTAGGCTACCCAGGTGACGCACAGCTAAACCTTCTATACGAGGGTGACGCACCACTATGGGGTCTACTATCGACCATCCCATTCCTATACATCCTTTACGTACTATTCGTAGAGCTAGGTAAGGGTCTTGCAGGTCAGTCCGAGGCAGTCCAGCGCAAGATCAAGGAGCTACGTCTTCTTCTTCTAGCAACCTGGGGTGTTTACCCAATCTCGTTCATCTTCAACATGAACGCAACTGGCTTCGACGAGGGCGGCTTCGTTCTACGCGAGACTGGTTACACCATTGCTGACATCTTGGCTAAGTGTCTATTCGGTCTAGTTATCTTCACCATCGCTCGCATCAAGAGCGCTGAGGATGACGCCGAGTTCGCTAAGTCTGAGTTCAAGCACTAAGCAGAACAATGTCAAACGCCACGGCCGGGGAGCAATCCCCGGCCGTGTGCTTTTCTAGGAGGGGAAAATGAAGAAGTTCAAAATTGACTGGGATGTAGTGCAGGCACTAATCCTCAGTTTGAGTCTCCCAGCGGCACTGCTATTCGGTGCGCTGTTTCCAACACTCTTTGCTAACTACCGCTAACGCAGTGCATTTGGCCTGAGCGATTTGTAGACATCAAACCAAGCGATGCTCAAATAGCTCAGGGCAAATAGCACCAGCCATTCCAGAGCACCGATGGCACCAAGCGAGAATGCCTCGCGGGCTATCGGTAGCTGCACAATCAAAACCAAAGCAGTCAGAGCCAATCCCACAATCCACTTCACGGTTGGATTCCTGCGAGTGAACAAGATCTTGAGAGTTGGCATCGTCCATGACCTGTTGGTCAAGATCAAAAACACATTCGCCAAAATCAAATAGACAAAGGTCAGTGTCCGGACCTGATCGTCTTCGTAATCCAGCGAGACACCGCCGAGAAATACCGCGGCAGCCAGCACCAACACCGATAGGCCTTGCAGAAGTGCAACGCGCAAAGTCTTCTTTGAGAACAAACCTTCATTTACTGGTCTTGGCTTTTGCTGCATGATCTTTGGATCTGCAGGTTCGGCTTGAAACACAATCGTGCAGGCTGGGTCAACGACCATCTCTATAAACGCGACCATCGCTGGCAACAGAACAATCGGCCAATCCAAAACCAGAATCGGAATCACAGCCATACCAAGTAGCGGAACGTGAATCGCGAGGATGTAGGCGAAGGCCTTCTTCAGCGATGCATAGATGGTTCGGCCTCTTTTGATACCGGCCACGATCGATGCAAAGTTGTCATCAGTCAAAATCAAATCAGATGCCTCGCGAGCAACATCAGTCCCGCGAAGTCCCATCGCGATTGAAATGTTCGCGAGCTTCAAAGCGGGGGCATCATTGATGCCATCTCCGGTCATCACCACAACTTCGCCCGATGACTTCAGCGCGTGGATGACTCTTAGCTTTTGGGCTGGGGTCACACGGGAACAGATCGTAAGGTCTTTCACTCTCTCGATTAGTTCGGCATCACCCAACTGATCAATCTCTTGCCCAGTCAAGGTATTGGCGGTTTCAAGACCAATCTCCTGAGCAATTTCAATTGCCGTGGCGGAGAAATCCCCGGTCATCATCAGCACCCTGATGCCTGCGGCTTTCGCCTCCGCTAGAGCTTCGGGAACTCCCGGTCTTACCTGATCGCGTAATGCAACCAAACCTTGAAACTCAAGTTGAAGATCAGCTTGGTTATCGGGAAGTGGTTGGTCTTTCGAAATCCTTGCGCCAGCCACCGCGAGAATTCTTCTCCCACCCACCGCTAACTTCTCGACCTGGTCGATGACTGATTTGGTGTCTGCACCCGAGAGTCTTGCCACTGCCTCCGGAGCTCCCTTACAGGCGAGCACATAGTGATGCTCGGCCTCCCACACCATGGTCATGGCTAGTAGCTCATTTCCGAGTGGATACTCCCTAACCAGTCTCAGTGTGTGCTCGGTGCTCAGCGTTGTGAACGCTGCATCGACAGGGTCAAAAGACTTAGTTGGGCTAGCGAGCCCGGCATAGAAGTTGAGGTCTTGCTCACTGCCTTGAGGAAGAAGCTGATCAATCGACATCGAGTTCATGGTCAAGGTGCCGGTCTTGTCAGTGCAGATTACGGTTGCAGATCCCAGGGTTTCAATAACCGCAGAGCGCCTTGCCAAAACTTTTTCATGCGACATGCGCCATGCACCGAGTGCAAAGAACAAGGTCAACACAACCGGGAACTCTTCGGGGATCATCGCCATCGCGAGCGAGAGCCCCGCGAGGATGCTCTCGACTAGGTCTCCCCTGGAGAAAAAGACCACGGTGGCAACCAAGAGCGAGAAGCTGATTGCAATGATTGCGATCAGCTTCACGGCTTTATCTATCTGCATCTGAACCGCAGTGCGGGTTGGCTTGATGGTCTTCAGCGATACACCGATTTGACCCAGGGTTGTGTTGCTGCCGGTGGCCTCGATTACCGCCTCGGCTCTACCGCTGACAACCAGGGTTCCAGCGGACACCAGTTCGTTGTGTCCGCGGTTTACCGCAAGCGACTCTCCGGTCAGAGATGACTCATCAATTGATAGGTTGCTGGATTCCAAAACCCTGGCATCGGCGGGGATGCGATCCCCCTCAGCAATACGAATTAGATCACCAACCACCAACTCGCTCGCGGGGAGCTTTTGCCAGACCCCATCGCGCTGGACAGTAGCTAGTGGAGCTGAGAGCGACTTCAGGGCGCGAAGTGCTTTCTCGGCCTTACCCTCTTGATAGATGGTGGTTAGCACGATGAAGCCAATCATCAGCGCCAAAACTGCTGCTTCAACTGGCTCCGCGATCAAGAACGAGACTGCGGTGGCGATGCCTAAGAGAATCAACATCGGCTCGCTAAGAATCTTCAAAACCCTAAGCCAGGGACCGGTTTTCGATTCTTTGACAAGCTGGTTTGGTCCATCTTGTTGGAGGCGAATTTTTGCGGCTTCGGAGCTAAGGCCATGGGCTTGTTGAGTTGCCATTTTCTCAACCTAGCATCGAAGCGTGGCTTAGGTGCTGAAGCCTATTTTTCTGGCATTAGTCTTGACAGGTGACCCACAATCTAGAGCCAAAAAAGTGGCGTGAATTCGCAGCATCAAGGCGCACCACCAGAGACTTTTTACCCACCCCAGTGCCCGATGAGCTGATTGATATTTTGATCGAAGACGCAATGACTGCGCCCTCTTGGTCGAACACCAGACCCTACCTGGTTGCAGTGGCAAAGGGTGAAGTGAGGGATCGCATCAGCAAGGAGTTCCTCTCTCGCTGGGAGGCTGCGGATAAGGCTCTTGCGGGAGGGATCTGGGGCAAGATCAAACTGTTTCTAACTCGCTACGGTCTCCCCCAGTCTGATTACAAGATTGAGCGCAATTACCCAAAAGACCTAAAGCCACGATCTGCACGTGTCGGTGCCGAGCTATACGGTCACATTGGAATCAAGCGTGATGACCGCAAAGCCAGAAGCGCCCAGTGGGCCAGAAACTACGAGTTCTTTGGAGCTCCGGTTTCGCTTTTCATCTTCACCCACTCAGGCCTGGGCGTGCACTCGGTTTCGGATGCTGGATTGTTTATGCAAAACCTGATGCTCTCCGCTCATGCCCATGGTCTTGGCACCTGTGCACAGGGAGCAAGTGCAATCTGGGCACCTCCAGTAAGAGCAGAGTTTGATCTTCCCGAGCAATACAAACTGCTCTGTGGAATCGCTCTCGGCTACCCATCAGATCACCACGTGAACAGCTTCAAAGCAGACCGTTTGGACATTAGCAAAATCAAGCTGGAGGCTAAGTAATTGCTAAACATGCAAGACCCAGGGTTTATCGAAAACCCCTACCCTGCTCTCAAAGAGCTCCGCGCGTTTGGTAAGCCGGTCTGGGATGAAAACCTAAACATCTTTTTAGCTGCCACCCACAAAGATGCCAATGCAGTTCTTAGAACCAGGTCACTTGGTCGCATCTTCAAGCCCAAGGAACCCCAAGAGACTTGGGAGACTTTCAACTGGCTGCATGCTGATTCGATCTTGGATTCAGAGCCACCAAAACACACCAGATTGCGCTCTTTGGTCATGAAGGCTTTCAACCCCAAGAAGATCGAAAGCCTAAGACCAGATGTTGAGCGGCTAACCAACATGCTGCTCGATGAGATTGAAGTGAAGCTTCGTGATGGTGGGAAGTTTGATCTGATTGCAGACTTTGCCGAGCCACTACCGGTCAAGGTAATCGCCTCAATGCTCGGTTTCCCGGACAGCGATGAGCACCTACTTCGCCCCTGGTCACAGTCGATCGTAAAAATGTATGAGGTGAATCCAAGCGAGGAAGATAAGGCTGAGGCAATCAAGGCTTCCGAGGAGTTCGCTCAATACGTTCACGAGTTGATGCTTGATCGTAAGAAGAACCCAGGCAGTGACCTAATCACGGACCTGGCTCTTGTCGAGGAAGATGGCGAAAAGCTAAACGCTCACGAACTGATCGCAACCTGCGTTCTGTTGCTAAACGCCGGTCACGAGGCCAGTGTCAATGGGTTCGGCAATGGCATGGTTGCGACTTTGAAAAACCCGGAACAGCTATCGCTTTTGAAGTCAAGGCCAGATGAGCTCGCTGCCACCGCTGTCGATGAGTTCTTGCGCTTTGATGCTCCCCTTCACCTGTTTGAGAGAACCGCAACCGAGGACACCGAAATCGGTGGGGTTGTGATTTCAGAGGGTCAGAAGATTGCGGCCCTTTTGGGAAGCGCGGGTAGGGACGAGTCGGTGTTTGAAAATGCCGACGAACTTGATCTAACTCGTGATCCAAATCCACATATTGGTTTTGGTGCTGGCATCCACTTCTGCATTGGAGCACCACTTGCTCGCATGGAGATGACCACGTCACTACCTGCTCTGATTAAACGTTATCCGAAGCTTGAGCTGGCAGAGGAACCGGTCAGAAGACCAACCTTCGTATTGCGCGGCTACGAGAGCGTATTCGTTACCGCCTAACCCTTGGTTGAACCAAGGGTTAGGCCGGATACGAACTGCTTTCTCAGAATGAAGAACACCACGAGGGTTGGAATCGCTGCAATCATCGCGCCGGCAGCCAACAGGTTGTAGTCGGTAACAAACTCACCCTGCAGACGACCAAGAGCCGAGGTGATGGGTCGCTTGTTATCGGTTGACATCAGAACCAAAGCCCAGAAGAAGTCGTTGTAGATCCAGGTGGTCATCAGCACTGCCAAAGAGGCTAGCGGTGGTCGAAGTAGCGGCAGCATCA
>JBEENW010000005.1:0-118432 GCA_041191965.1 Actinomycetota bacterium | reverse complement strand
TTTCGGCGCTCTACTCCAAGCAGGTCAGTCGCATCATCTTGACCAGGCCAGCCGTTGAGGCGGGGGAGCGGCTTGGGTTTTTGCCCGGAACGCTGAGTGAAAAGATTGATCCTTACCTGCGCCCGCTGTTTGATGCGCTGCAAGAGATGCTCGAGCCTGAAGCGACAGCGCGCTTGGTGCAATCTGGCGTGATTGAGGTTGCTCCACTTGCCTACATGCGCGGTAGAACCCTGAACGACAGCTTCATCATTTTGGATGAGGCTCAGAACACCACCGCTGAGCAAATGAAGATGTTCCTCACCAGGTTGGGGTTCGGTTCAAAGATGGTAATTACCGGTGACGTAACTCAGATTGACCTTCCCGGTGGCAAGTCAGGACTTTCACTCGCCACCAGAATCCTCAAGGGTGTTGATGGAATATCGATTTCTTCGCTTAGCTCAAAAGATGTGGTGAGGCACGAGTTGGTCACTCGCATTGTTGAGGCTTATGACAAGGTTGACTTCAAATGAGCATTGAAATTTCCAATGAAACCGCCATTGAGGTAGATACCAATCGGGTCTTGGCCTTAGCTGGCTTTGTCCGAGACGAGCTAAAACTGCACCCTGGAGTTGATCTCGGCATCATTTTTGTTGATGAGGAGCCGATGACCGAGCTTCACATCAAGTGGATGGACGAGCCAGGACCTACTGACGTACTTAGCTTCCCGATGGACGAGCTAAGACCCGGTTCAGATTTGGTCCCATCGCCTGAGGGAGTCCTCGGAGACATCGTGGTTTGCCCGCAGGTTGCCGCCAAGCAGGCAGAGGTTGCGGGTCACCCCATGATGAACGAAGTCTTACTTTTGGTAACTCACGGCATCCTGCACCTTGTTGGTTTCGACCACGCGGAGCCAGATGAAGAGCGTGAGATGTTTGGTCTTCAAAAAGAACTTCTGGAGAAGTTCTATGGGAGCGAAGCTTGATAGAAACACTTCTGCTTATCGGGGCGTTCGCAATCACCTCACTGCTTGCAATCAGTCAGTCATTTCTTGAGCGCGAAGAAGACAGTCGAGCTGGCGCTCTATCGGTTGCTAGGGCGTTCGTGCTTATCTCCGTGGCCTCTCTGCTTTTGGTTTTGTCTCCCGGGAATTCGATTGTTCTTGCCTTTGGAATCCTGCTGGTTTGGTTTTCGCAACAGGCCCTTGGTCGGTTACTTGGTAAAGCCTTCGGCGAACGCCTCACCGAGCTACTAGACGGGCCTATTTCGAGGTTTGCAAAGATTGCCGCACCAATTCGATTGGCTGTTCCCGAGCAAGCCGAGGAGTATGAGCAGGAGCTCATCGACTCGGTTGAAGAGTTTTCCGAGACCGTGGTTCGTGAGGTGATGGTTCCAAGAGTCGATATGGAAGTGGTTCAGGCCGAGCAGTCACTCGAGGCGGCACTGAGCCTTTTCGTATCAACCGGCTATTCAAGACTTCCAGTGATCTCAGACGGCGTTGATGACGTGATCGGCGTTCTTTATCTGAAGGACCTGGCCAGGGTCACTCATCAGGATCCAAAGCTGCTGCAAACAACCACTGCGGCACAAGCGGCCAGAAAGCCCTTCTTCACACCAGAATCCAAGCCCGTGTCAGAGCTCCTACAACTCATGCAACAGGCCAAGACGCAGATTGCAATTGTGTCCGATGAATACGGCGGGGTGGCTGGAATTGCAACCGTTGAGGACCTCATCGAAGAGCTGGTCGGAGAAATCGTTGACGAATACGATCGCGAAGAGGCTGAGATTGAGTTGATTGGTGATGAGCTATACCGGGTCAGCCCTAGGGTCACCCTCGATGAGCTCTCCGAACACTGTGAGCTTGAGCTCGAGGACGAGGACGTCGACACGGTTGCGGGACTACTAATCAAGGCATTGGGTGAACTACCCAAGGGTGGAGAGGTTGTCTCTACTAACGGATTGGAACTTACGGCCGAGCGAGTTGATGCAAAGCGCGGTCGCGTTATGAGCATTTTGGTCAGAAAGCTTGGCGATGACTAGATCGGGTTTTGCAAGCTTCGTTGGAAGACCAAACGTTGGTAAGTCCACGCTCACCAATGCACTCGTGGGGGAGAAGATTGCTATCACGTCATCACGACCCCAAACCACTCGTAAGGCAATCAGGGGGATTGTGAGTCGCCCGGCGGGACAGCTTGTTTTAGTTGATCTTCCAGGTGTTCACCGCCCGAGAACTTTGCTCGGAGAGCGACTCAACGATCTAGTGCAGTCAACGCTAAGCGAGGTTGACTTGATTGCCTTCTGCACCCCGGCCAATGAAAAGCTGGGGCCCGGAGATGAGCGGTTGATCGCTGAGATTCAGAAGTTTCCCAAGGCCAAAAAGATCGCGATTGTCACCAAGACTGATTCGGTTTCCAAGGAGCGCTTGCTGGAACACCTCTTGGCTCTGGGGCAGCTCGCAGAGTTCACCGAGATCGTTCCAGTCTCGGCACTCACCGGTGATCAGGTCGACCTCCTCACTGACCTAATGATTGGTCTCTTGCCGGAGGGTCCACTGCTCTATCCCGCTGAGGTTGCTACCGATGAATCGGTCGAGGACCGCATTTGCGAAACCATCCGTGAGAAGGCGCTTGAGAAACTCAATGATGAACTTCCGCACTCGCTTGCCGTGACTTTGGACGAGTTTGATCAGGATCAGGGCAGGATTTTCGCCTCGGTTTGGGTTGAACGTGATTCTCAAAAGGGCATTGTTATTGGCAAGGCTGGATCCGTTTTGAAGGCAATAGGCACGGAGGCCCGAGCTGAGTTGGCCGAGCTTATTGGTAGGCCGATTTACCTCTCCCTTCAAGTTCGAGTTGCCAAAGAATGGCAACGTGACCCGAAGCAGCTCGGAAAGCTCGGTTTCTAGAGCTTTATCGATTTTGGTGCTAGCCTTTCGATATGCGTTTCGCTCTCCTCCTTAGAGGCCGCGACGAGGCCTAGATTCCGGCCCTTCTCGTCGCGGAGCTTGCTATTGGCCAATTCAATTTTTAGCGGAGAGAAGAAATGAAAAATAATCAAAAGCCTTCAAAGATGCCCTATGGGCGCTACCAGCCTTTTCATGAGCAGATCAAGGTAGACCTTCCAGATCGCACCTGGCCGACCAAGCGAATTGAAGTCGCTCCGCGCTGGTGCGCGGTAGACCTTCGAGATGGCAATCAGGCACTTATTGATCCAATGAGTCCAGAGCGCAAGCTGAAGATGTTTCAGTTGTTGGTTCAGATGGGATACAAGGAGATCGAGGTTGGTTTTCCATCCGCGTCTCAGACCGACTTTGATTTCGTCCGAATTCTTATCGAGGAAGGTCACATTCCTGAAGATGTAACCATTCAGGTTTTGACCCAGTCCCGAGATCACCTAATCGAGCGCACTTTCGAATCGCTCCGGGGTGCAAAGCGTGCCATTGTGCACTTCTACAATTCCACCTCGGTGTTGCAAAGACGAGTGGTTTTCGGCCAGGACAAGGATGGCATCAAGCAAATTGCCCTTGATGCTGCGAGAAAGTGTCTGAGCCTTGAGTCGACATTGCCTGGAACCGAGATCTATTACGAGTACTCACCGGAGTCATACACGGGCACCGAGTTGGAGTATGCAGTTGAGGTTTGCAACGCGGTAGCTGAAGTAATCAAGCCAACCCCGGAGCGCAAGTTGATTATCAACCTGCCGGCAACCGTTGAGATGATCACTCCGAACGTCTATGCGGATTCAATCGAGTGGATGTCTCGTCACCTAGCACCACGTGATTCAATTCTGCTTTCACTTCACCCTCATAACGATCGCGGCACCGCAGTTGCGGCTGCGGAGCTTGGCTACATGGCTGGAGCAGATCGTATTGAGGGTTGCCTATTTGGTAACGGTGAGCGAACTGGAAACGTAGACCTGGTAACCCTTGGTTTGAACCTTTTCTCGCAGGGCATTGATCCACAGATCGACTTCTCAGACATTGATCACATCAAGCGCACAGTTGAGTACTGCAACCAGCTGCCGGTTCCAGAGCGGTCACCATACGGTGGGGATTTGGTTTACACCGCGTTCTCTGGTTCGCACCAGGATGCAATCAAGAAGGGCTTCGAGCACCTGCACAAAGATGCAGCTGCAGCTGGAGTACCAGTCGATGAGTTCACTTGGGCGGTCCCATACCTGCCAATCGATCCGAAAGATGTCGGTCGCAGCTATGAGGCCGTTATCCGCGTCAACTCTCAGTCTGGTAAGGGTGGAGTTGCCTACCTATTGAAGACAGATCACAACCTAGACCTTCCGAGAAAGTTGCAGATTGAGTTCTCGCGCGTGGTCCAGGGGCACACTGACGCCTCGGGTGGCGAGGTGACCTCTGATGCGTTGTGGCAGATTTTCATGGACGAGTACCTTCCAGCGACCGATCCAGCTCTAAAGTGGGGTCGATTCGAACTCAAGCGCATGCGCACTGAGTCAAACATGGATGGTGAGGTCAACCTCAGCGTCACACTTCGTGACGGCACCGGTGAGCTCGAAACTTTAGGTATTGGAAACGGACCAATCTCGGCGTTTATCGACGTTTTGGAGAAGCAGGGCGTTTCACTGAGACTTCTTGACTACGTAGAGCACACGTTGGCTCAGGGTGGAGACGCTCTCGCTGCCGCTTACATCGAGATCGAAATTGACGGTAAGAACCTTTGGGGTGTGGGAATCGATGGCGACATCTCGACCGCATCGCTTAAGGCTCTAATCTCTGCGGTAAACCGAGCGCTGAGGTAACCAGGTAGCGCTGTGCCGGTCTACAGGGATGAGGGAATCATCATCCGAACCCACAAGCTGGGCGAGGTTGATCGAATTCTCACCATCCTCACTAGGCGTCACGGTCAGATTCGTGCTGTTGCCAAAGGAGTTCGAAAGACCAGCTCGCGTTTTGGAGCTCGTCTGGAACCTTTTATGGTTGCCGACCTGCAGCTTTACGAGGGCCGCAACCTAGACACGGTCTCTCAGGTTGAGCAGCTCGCAAGCTATGGTGCTGAAATCGTTGCTGACTATCAGCTCTACACGATTGGTAACGCGATCTTGGAGGCAGCAGAGCGGCTAACCCGGGAGACAGCCTCCGAGAGTCACTACCTACTTCTAATCGGGGCACTTAGAACCCTGGCCCAGAACGAGAAGCCAGCTCCGCAGGTTTTAGATAGCTATTTGCTTCGCTCCCTGGCCTTAGCCGGCTGGGTTCCAGATTTGGATCAGTGCCATCTTTGTCAGAACGCTCCAATCAGTTTCTCCACTCACACTGGGGCAGTGAGTTGCTCTAGCTGTGAGCTGCCCGGCGCGGTCCGACTAGGAGCCCCGGGTCTTGAGTTGATGCGGGCCTTGTTGGCTGGAGATTGGGATACTGTTTCTAGGGCAGAAGACCAGACCAAAGAGGCGGTGGGGAACGTCGTGAGCACCTATTTGCAGTGGCAATTAGAGCGCGGTTTGAGGTCACTTCGATTCTTGGAGCGTAGCGAATGAGGCTTTATGACCCAGAGCGCCAGGCTCCAAGGTTGGAGGCGGTCCCAAAGCACATCGCATTGGTAATGGATGGCAATGGTCGCTGGGCGAATCAACGAGGGCTTACTCGCACTGAGGGTCACAAAGCAGGCGAAATCGCGCTACTAGAGGTGGTCGCAGGGGCAATTGAGGTCGGTGTAGAGAATCTCACCGCATATGCCTTTTCAACAGAGAACTGGAAGAGATCCCCAGAGGAAGTTCGTTTCCTCATGGGCTACAACAAAGAGGTGTTGCGTAAAAGACGCGATCTCTTGATGGAGTGGAACGTGAGGATCAGGTGGGCTGGCCGCATGCCAAGGCTTTGGCCATCGGTTGTGAAAGAGCTGCAGGAGGCAGAGCGCATCACCGCAGGAAACACCGGTCTGACGCTAACCATGGCAGTGAACTATGGGGGTCGGCAAGAGCTCGTGGATGCCGTGAATAAAATTGCCGAAAAAGTTGCACGTGGGCAGCTCAAGCCCGGATCCATCACCGAAAAGACGATAGCGAAAGAGCTTTACGTGCCTGATCTTCCCGATGTTGATCTGTTTCTTAGATCAAGCGGTGAGCTTAGATCCTCAAACTTCCTAATTTGGCAATCCAGTTACGCCGAGTATCTCTTTTCACCGACCCTTTGGCCCGATTTCAACAGGGAAGAGCTCTGGCGAGCGATAGCTGAGTTTGGTGGGCGTCAGCGTCGCTTCGGTGCCGCTGAGGATGCTCCGCTAAACTAGCGTTTTCGCTTCCCAACTGGAGAAACATGGCATCCCAGAAACTCGACCAAGTAATTTCACTTGCAAAACGCCGCGGCTTCGTATTTCAGGCCGGTGAGATTTACGGTGGTTCAAGATCCGCTTGGGATTATGGACCTTTGGGTGTTGAACTCAAGGAAAACATTAAGCGCCAGTGGTGGAAATCAATGGTTTCCTCTCGCGAGGATGTCGTCGGTCTAGATTCTTCGATCATTCTCCCAAAGCGAGTTTGGGAAGCTTCGGGCCACGTTGAGGCATTCGTAGATCCGCTGATCGAGTGCACATCGTGCCACAAGCGCTTTCGTGCTGACCACCTTGAAGAGGCTTTTGAGGAGAAGAAGGGCCGTGCTCCATCATCGCTAGATGAGATTGCTTGCCCGAACTGTGGCACCCGTTCGGCATGGACCGAGCCCAAGAACTTCAACGGCCTACTAAAGACCAGCCTCGGTCCGGTTGAAGACGAATCCGGGATGCACTATCTAAGGCCTGAAACCGCTCAGGGTATTTTCGTGAACTTCAACAACGTACTCAACGCAGCCAGAATGAAGCCGCCGTTTGGTATTGGTCAGATGGGAAAGAGTTTCCGTAACGAAATTACCCCAGGTAACTTCATTTTCCGAACCAGAGAGTTCGAGCAGATGGAGATGGAGTTCTTCGTCAAGCCAGGTGAGGACGAGACCTGGCACGATTATTGGATCAATGAACGCTACAACTGGTACACAAACCTGGGTATCAATCCAGAGAACCTGAGGTTGTTTGAGCACCCGAAGGAAAAGTTGTCGCACTACTCCAAGCGCACTGTTGACATCGAATACCGCTTCGGTTTCCAGGGCAGCGAGTTCGGTGAACTCGAAGGAATTGCGAATCGCACGGACTTTGATCTAAAGACCCACTCGGAGCACTCTGGTGTGGACCTTAGCTATTTCGATCCAACCGAGGAGAAGCGCTGGACACCATTTGTTATTGAGCCAGCGGCTGGTCTCACTCGCTCACTGATGGCCTTCTTGGTCGATGCATATGCCGAGGATGAGGCTCCGAACGCGAAGGGTGGCGTTGACACTAGAACTGTTTTGAGACTCGACTACCGACTTGCTCCAATCAAGGCTGCGGTGTTGCCATTGAGCAAGAACGAAGAGCTGTCTCCAATTGCCAAGTCACTCGCCCAGGAACTCCGCCAAAACTGGAATGTGGATTACGACGACTCGGCTGCAATTGGAAGACGCTACCGTCGCCAGGACGAAATCGGTACCCCGTTCTGCATCACAGTCGACTTTGATACTCCAGCGGATCAGTCAGTCACCGTTCGTGAGCGAGACAGCATGGCTCAGGAACGAGTTTCGCTCTCCAAGCTACCCGGTTACCTCTTCGAGCGTCTAAAGGGCTAGTTTGAGCCTCAAGTACGGTAAGCACGACATCAAGGTGCCAGTTGTGCTGGCGCCGATGGCGGGCATTACCAATACCGCGTATCGAAGACTTTGTCAGGAATACGGTGGCGGTCTGTATGTGTCAGAGATGGTTACGTCCAGGGCTTTGGTTGAGCGAACACCTGAGTCGATGCGATTGATCGGTCATCACCCGAGTGAAAAGATTCGCTCGGTTCAGCTTTACGGCGTTGATCCCAAGACCATCGGTGAGGCTGTGTCAATGCTTGTGGCGGAGAACCGAGCTGACCACATCGATTTGAATTTCGGTTGTCCAGTGCCAAAGGTCACCCGTAAGGGCGGGGGTGCTGCGCTTCCTTGGAAGAGTGACCTCTTTGAGTCAATCGTCAAAACCGCTGTCAGAGCTGCTGGTGAGATTCCCGTCACGGTCAAGATGCGCAAAGGTATCGACGATGAGCATTTGACCTTTCTAGACGCTGGCAAGGCAGCTCGTGACGCTGGAGTTGCAGCCGTCGCGCTGCACGGAAGAACTGCCGCTGACTACTACTCGGGTGTTGCGGACTGGGATGCCATCGCAGAGCTCAGAAGCGCCTTACCCGACGTTCAAGTTCTAGGCAACGGAGATATTTGGTCGGCAGCGGACGCTGTAAGGATGATGCAGCAAACCGGTGTCGATGGTGTTGTTGTGGGGCGCGGGTGCCTCGGAAGACCGTGGCTTTTTGGAGATCTCGAGCGCGCTATTTCTGCCTACCTTGAAGGTCAACCACTGGATGCCTCTGAAACGGCCATGCCCTCACTTGGTGAGGTGGCAGACGCGTATTACCGTCACGCGGAGCTGCTTGTTGATTTCTTCGAGAGCGAAGAGCGAGCGTGCAGGGACATCAGAAAGCATGTTGCCTGGTATTTCAAGGGGTATCCAGTCGGTGGTGAGCTGCGCGCTAGTTTGGCGCTAGCAAACTCACTCCAAGAAATTCGAGATCTTCTCGGCACACTCGATCGCAACATCCCTTACCCTGGCGAAGCTGCCGAGGGCCCTCGGGGGAGACTCGGCAGTGCCAAGTCCTGCACTTTGCCGGAGAACTGGCTGAGTTCAAGAGAGTTGAACTTTGACCAGAAGACCGTCCTTTTGGATGCAGAGCTTTCGGTATCCGGAGGGTAGTGATGAATAGTCAGCTTGAACCTGGATACGAGGACTTTGATCGAGAGCGTTTCGTCTCGCAGCCAAAATCATCGATGGTCAGACGCGGCGAGTTTGCAAGAGATCGCGCTCGTGTCCTTCACTCGGCCGCTTTCCGCAAGCTTTCATCCAAGACTCAAGTGTTGTCTCCAAGTTCTGGGGACTTCGCAAGAACTCGCCTGACTCACTCGCTCGAGGTTTCGCAGGTGGGCAGGGAAATAGCAAACGTTATCGGGGTCGATGCTGACCTGGTTGACATGGCATGCCTAGCTCACGATCTTGGCCACCCTCCCTTTGGGCACAATGGTGAAAGTGCACTCAACCTGTGGGCTGCAGAGATTGGCGGGTTTGAGGGCAACGCTCAAACCTTCAGAATCCTCACTCGCCTCGAGCCGAAGATCTATGACGATTCCGGCAGGTCCCGTGGCTTGAACCTGACCAGGGCGAGCCTGGATGCTGCCACCAAGTATCCATGGCGGCTGTCTCAGGCTTCGGAGTATGGAAACTCAGTGAAGTTTGGGGTCTATGACGACGATCTCGAGGTATTTCAATGGATGCGCACTTCTGCCCCGGATGGTGCAAAGTGCGTTGAGGCTCAAATTATGGACTTCTCCGACGATGTTGCCTACTCGGTTCACGATTTCGAGGATGCAATTTTCGAGGGGTTTATAGATCCAGCTGTTATCTCTGATCCTCTAGCCAAGGATGAACTCATTGAAGAGGTGGGGAAGTGGGCAGGCGGCAGCCTTGCGAAAGTGCAGCTCGAGGAGGCACTGCATCACCTGCAGCAGTCTCCATTTTGGTTGAGCGGTTATGACGGTTCTCCCAGGGATCTGGCTCAGTTGAAGAATTTGACTTCTGACCTGATTGGAAGCTTCGTATCCAGAACCACCGAGGCGATATTGGAAAACGCATCCAAGTCATCGCTTACCCGCTACCGTGCTGGAGTGATTGTGCCATCCAAGGTGAAGAGCGAGATTGCGGTCCTAAAGGGCATCGTTGCCTCCCAGGTGATGAGCCACAATTCAAGGCAGCCGCTATATGAGCGTCAGCGGGTGATCTTGACAGAGCTTGCCGATGCACTGCTAGTTGCCCCAGAGCATCTGGACGCTATCTCGAATCAGGCTTGGGAGGCGGCATCTTCTGATGCCGCAAAGCGACGGGTCATTGTCGATCAGGTCGCTTCGCTTACTGACCCAACGGCCATCGCCCTGCACCAGCGACTCACTTAGGATTGGCACATGGCCGGCAGGGTGAAGCAATCTGACATCGAGGAGCTCAAGGCTCGCGCCAACCTCGTCGACATCATCTCTGGCTATGTTTCTCTAAAGCCCGCAAGTGCTGGCTCTTTCAAGGGGCTGTGCCCGTTTCACGGGGAAAAGTCTCCAAGCTTCAACGTTAGAAACTCACCCGCCTTTTATCACTGCTTCGGCTGCGGGGCGGGTGGCGATGTGTTTAAGTTTTTGCAGGAGATTGAGTCGATTTCCTTCTCTGACGCCGTGGAGCGGCTAGCCGACAAGCTCGGCTATCAATTGAGCTACGAGGAGGGATCCTCCGAGAGCTCTGCTAGAACCCGACTTCTCGCCGCAAATGCTGCTGCGGCAGAGTTCTACCAAAGCCAATTGAAAACCGATGAAGGTGGATTTGCCAGAGATTTTCTAATTGGCAGAGGTTTCGATGACGCTGCGCAGGCCCGGTTTGGAATTGGTTATGCACCAAAGGGCTGGCAAAATCTGCTGGACCATCTCGCTGCTCTCGGCTTCAGCCTCGAAGAAATGATCACTGCTGGTCTTGCAATGCCAAGTGATAAGGGCGGTTACGACCGATTCAGAGGGCGTGTGCTGTGGCCAATACGAGACGCCAACTCGCAGGTTTTGGGTTTCGGAGCGCGAAAGCTTTATGAGGAGGACCAGGGTCCAAAGTATCTAAACACTCCTGAGACCCCCGTCTATCGCAAGGGTTCAGTCCTCTACGGCTTGGACTCCGCCCGCAAGGCGATTGTTAAGTCTCGTGAAATTGTCGTCGTTGAGGGCTACACCGATGTTATGGCCTGCCACTTAGCCGGAGTTGAGACCGCAGTTGCCACCTGTGGCACCGCATTTGGTGAGGACCACATAAAGCTAATCAATAGGCTTTTTGGCTCCTCCACTGGAGATCCAGCCAGTGTCATTTTTACCTTTGATCCAGATGCTGCTGGGGAGAAGGCCGCGCTGCGAATGTATTCAGACACTTCAAAGTTCAATGCTCTGACCTATGTTGCCGCCGGACCTGAGGGTCTTGATCCGAGTGATCTGAGGCAGCAGCGTGGAGATGAGGCCATCAAGTTGATGGTTCAAGCGCGAAAGCCGCTCTTTGAATTTGTCATCAGGCACCGAATTGGCAAGTTTGACCTTGGCAATCTCGAGTCCAGAATTGCAGCGGCCAGGGCGGCAGCAGTCGTGATCTCAGACCTCGTGGATCCTGCTTTGAAGTCGGCTTATACGCGACAACTCGCAGACTGGGTGTCGCTTGATGTCTCCGAGGTGAATTCGATTGTCAGCGGTGTGTCTCGGCAGGGCGTCAGCGAACGAGTCGCTCCTATCGCGAAGAGCTCGGTTCCCGCCCCGAAGGCAGATGACCCTCAGTCTCGTCAAGAGCGCCAAATCCTTGAAATCCTGGTCCAAAAGCCAACCTTTTTTCAAAAGCTCCAGGTGCGCCGAATATCCGCTGCGGGGTTCGCGACTCCTAGCTATCAGCGACTCCTGCAGTGCATAGCGCGCAACGCAGAGTCGATGGGGGAGCCAGATTGGGTTTCGGTTCTGATGCAGTCCGAACCGGAGTTGGTAGATCAAGTTCGCTCGCTCGCAATGGCAGAGCTTCCAGTTCGAAACCAGCAGGAGCTTGAGCGCTACGCCAAAGGCATCGTCAAATCCGCCTTGATGCAGGCATTGCTTCGCGAGAAGAATGATTTATTGGCAGCTCTAAAGCGAATTGATGCCGGCACTCAGCCGGAAGCTGCGAATGCTCTGCAGCAAGAGTTAATGAATTTGGAGCTGGAACGTAGATCACTGATGTAGTGATCGGTTTTTATCTGCTATTGTTTTACCTGCGCTCGCGCATTCCTCGATAGCTCAATTGGCAGAGCATTCGGCTGTTAACCGGAGGGTTCTTGGTTCGAGTCCAAGTCGGGGAGCCACTTCTTCAGGGGTACTGATGGATAAAGTCACTCAGACCTCCCTATCCGTTGCTCTTGCTACCGGCCTTTACGGAATTTCTTTTGGCGCCCTGGCGACCGCGGCTGGCCTTGATCTACTTTCCACTATGTTGCTCAGTCTCCTGATGTTCTCGGGCGCGTCACAATTTGCATTGGTGGGAGTATTTGCCTCGGGCGGTACTGCTTTAGCTGCAATCCTGTCGGCCTGGCTGATGGGAATTAGAAACAGTTTTTACGCTTTGAGGCTTCGATCGGAGATCGCTCCGAAGGGTCTTTTTCGACTTCTCGCAGCCCAGTTCACTATCGATGAATCCCACGCTGTTCATGCCTCTCAGACCGACCAAAAAAGTGCGGTCCGAGGGTTTTGGCTAACCGGGGCAGGCGTCTACCTGTTTTGGAACTTGGCGACTCTGGTTGGCGCGTTGGCTGGATCTGCATTTGGATCGGTAGAAGCTTGGGGGCTTGATGCAGCCGCTGCAGCCGCATTCTTGGGCCTACTTTGGCCAATGCTCAGGGGCAAGTTGGTTCTGGCATCTTTAGCCTGCTTGGTTGGAGTGGCGTTGACACCAGCCTTGGGCAGTGGAACCGCGATCCTGCTGACCGCTTTGGTTGCGTTGATACCTAAGTTGGTCAAATCATGACTTTGACCGTTGTTGTCGCATCCATACTGGTTTTTAGCTGGAAGCTATTGGGGTATTTGATCCCACAGCGCTTTATCACGGAAAGTGTTCAGCGCTTCAGCGAGCGTGTCACTGTCACATTGCTAGCTGCGCTGGTTGGGATTCAGACCCTTTCGGGTTCCGAAGGTCTCGTGCTGGATGCCCGCGTGCCGGCTGTTTTGGTTGCGGCGGGGCTCTTGCTGCTTCGATTGCCGTTCATCGTCGTCATAGTTGCGGCAGCTCTGGTTGCGGCGGGGCTCAGAGCTCTAGGGTTCTAGGAAATCTTTTCCTGGCATCCAGGTTTTTCCTGGCTCACCCCAGCCCTCTGCCTTGATTGCGCGCTTAATCTCTCTTGCGTATGGCTTGAGCAGGCGATCTGCATAAAGGGTTCCGTCTAGGTGATCAAATTCGTGCTGAAAAATCCTGGCAAGCCAACCGGTGGCAACGATCTCGTAGGCTTCACCGTTTAGGTTGGTGGCGCGAAGAGTTGCAGTCTCTGCACGCTTCAGCGGATAGCGCTCGCCTGGTATGGAAAGGCAACCTTCCAGTTCTGTGTCCTCATCTGGCCACTCATCACTAATTGGGCCAAGTTCGAGGGTCGGGTTTATGGCTTCGCCGCGATGCAGTGTTTCGCCGTCGTGCCAATCAAAAACAAAGATTCTCAGACCCACTCCGACCTGGGTTGCAGCGAGTCCTACGCCGGGTGCAGTCTCCATGGTGTCGTACATGTCTGAAACTAGGGTTCTTATCTCATCCGTAATGCTCTCAACCTCGAGGGCACGGTTATGCAGGACTGGTTCCCCAGTAATCGTTATCGGTCTAATTGGCACCATGCCAATCTAGCTCAGCGGTTATTCAGGTTCACTCATTTAGGCTAAGCAGGTCGCGAACTAGGAGAGCGTTTTATGCCCTTTGAAGACCTTCGCCTACTCGCCATTGGTTTTGCGGTCTTGGGTGCAGTCTTTCTATCTTTGGGTGCGCAATTTCAAAACGACGCTGTGTCAGGGTCTAACGGGGAATCAAAGAACCCCAAGGCCTTGGGGGTTCGCCAGCTCGCATCGCTACTGGCTAGACCTAGATGGTTGGTCGGCACCGTATTTCTTGGGCTTGCCATATTGCTTCAGCTTTCGGCGCTTGCTTTGGCACCTCTGATTGTGGTTCAGCCAATTGGTGCAATTGCGCTCATCATCACCTCGTTCCTAAATGCTCGGATCCACAAGATCAAGCTCGACGGTAAAACCCTGGGGTCGATCTTGCTCACCATGGTTGGTGTGGGCTCATTCGTGGCATTTGCATCTCAAGGGGCGAAGGATCAGCTGCTTACAGATAGCCAGCTTCTGCTGATCGTCGGCGCCCTCGTGGGATTAATCACCCTTTTTGCGTTGCTGTTTCTTTTTACCAGGAAGTCGGCAGGCCCTCTTCACTACATTTTCGGCGCTGGGGTTCTCTACGGATTTGTCGCTTCCCTTGCAAAGGTGGTGCTTCTTAGAATCCGCCAGGGTGATTTCGAGTGGCTAACTTTGCTCGCGGTATTTGCTCTCGTCGGGGCCACGATACTAGGCGGCTGGTTTGTCCAAAACGCCTACGCCTCCGGCCCTCCTGATTTGGTTATCGCCGGACTGACTGTCGTTGATCCGGCAGTGGCCATTGGTATCGCGATCATCTTCTTAGGTGAGGCGCAGCAGGCTGACCCTATTCAAATCCTTGGATTCTCAGTCTCGGGTATCGTTGCTATCAGCGGAGTACTTTTACTCTCTAAGTTTCATCCTCAACTAGACAAACAAAAGGCCTGATGTCAGACAAACTCAAAGTCGTCCTGGCATGCGATACCTTCGCGCCAGATATCAATGGCGCGGCTAGATTCGCCGAGCGGTTAGCTGCAGGTTTGGCAAAGCGCGGACACGAGGTCCACGTAATCGCCGCCGCATTTGACGATTCCCACGGAACACGAGTGGAAACGCACGATGGTACCAAGCTAACGCTGCACCGTTTGAAGTCGCATCGCGTCCCCAACCACAAGAGCCTTCGATGGGTTGAACCTTGGGGCCTAACCCGCCGGATTGAAAAGATTCTTAGAGGCATCCGTCCGGATGCACTTCATGTTCAGTCGCACCTGCTGGTCGGCAGATTCGCCATCCGCGCGGCTCGAAGGGCACATGTAAAGACCCTGGCCACGAACCACATCATGCCCGAAAACCTAATCAAGTACTCGTTCTTGCCTGAGTTCTTGCACAAGCCGGCCATGCGCTTTATTTGGTGGGATGCGGGACGCATTCTGCGTCGCATGGATGCAGTTACCACACCAACTCGCCGTGCTGCCGATCTGCTGGAGCGTGCAACAGGGTTGACGGATGTAATGGCAATCTCCTGCGGTATCGAGGCCGCCAAATTTGCGAACTCAACTCCGACTCAAAACTCTGAGCCTCAACTTCTTTTCCTTGGTCGCTTAGATGACGAGAAGCGAATCCACATCCTGCTCAAGGCCGTCGCCCTCTTGAAGGACCACCCGACCGTAAAGGTTGAATTGGTTGGTGATGGTGGCGAGCGTAAGAACCTTGAGAATTTGGCGCGAGAGCTCGGTATAGCTGACCGTGTCAAATTCACCGGCCACATAACTGATACCCAACTTCCGTTGGCTTATGAGCGCGCGACGGTATTCGTCATGCCTTCCATTGCTGAGCTTCAGTCAATTGCAACCATGGAGGCAATGGCATCCGGTCGTCCGGTAATTGCCGCTAATGCAATGGCGTTGCCGCACCTGGTTCACGATGGCGATAATGGCTACCTATTCGAGCCTGACAATGCTGTAGACCTGGCAGCCAAGCTGAGACTTGTTCTAGAGGCAGATCCGACTGAGCTTGAGCGTCTGTCTCAAAACTCACTGCACCTTATCCAGTCCCACGACATTGGCCGCACCCTAGACATCTTCGAGAACCTTTACCGCGGAGTTGGTTCGGGTTATGCAACCATGGATAACGACCCCGGTTACCTACTTCCGATTGGAAGACTTAGCGATGCATTGACCTCAGCACTTACCAGCTGGCGGGATGAGACCTTGACTCTAAGGAGAAAGGCCGAGGAGCTATCCTCCGAAGCCCGCGAGCGCATCAGTGATGCCTCGGAAGAGCTACGCGAGCAGCTTGAGGAGCTCAAGGACGAGGTAATCGAGCAGATCGAAGAGATCAAGGACGCGGTGAAAAAGCAAGCTCGAAGACTACGCAACAAGGATGAGCACTAAGCCGGTTGCTTCCAAGTTCGCTTTGCCTCGTGGGCTAAGCTTTTGCAAGGTTGGGGGCGTTAGCTCAGCCGGTTAGAGCAGCGGACTCATAATCCGTCGGTCGCGGGTTCAAGTCCCGCACGCCCCACTTTAGAGGATCTTAATTCGCAGGCAATCTTGGGGTGTAAGGCTAGATCCTTCTAGGCCAGAAAAACCCGCAAGGCCTGCAGTGTAAGAGGCGCTTAGGCGTTGCTTGCAGTTTTACGACCAGTCATATCGAGCAGGTCTAGCGGCTGAAGAGTACCTCTTTACCTCTGCGAACTTCTAGCACATCGATAATCGATATCTCGCTTGGATCCACCTCGCGCGGATCGGCTGAAAGTAGAACGGTCTCCTCAAGATCTTTTGACCCAAGCTGCTTCTTTACTGCATCCGTGTAAGCAATGAGAGCGTCTTGGACCGCTATCGCCTCGGAGGGGTTATTCGTCTGCCCCTCGTAGCTTCTTGTCACCGCGGTTTGGATGCCTTCAAGTGGTGATACCGAGCTAACTGGCCAGTCAGAGCCAAAGCTTATGGTTGCGCCTGCGGCAAGCAGGGAGCGCATTTTGTACATCTGTTCTAAGCGATCTCCAATGCGAGGCCTGCAACTAAGCAGCATGCCATCGGGTCGCGCCCAGAGCGGCTGCATGTTGGCGATGACTCCCAATTGCGCAAAGCGGGGAACATCCTCATCTGAGACCAGTTCGGCATGCGCTATCACGGACGGGAGATCAGTCTTTGAAGCGTTTGAAATGACTCCCAGCGCATCTCTAACCGCTGCATCACCAATGGCGTGTATGTGGAGTTGGAAGCCTCGCTCGGCGTATAGGTTGGCTGCTTTTTGAAGCTGCTCTTTCTCCCAAACCGGCTCTCCATGAGAGTGGGTGTCTAGGTATGGCTCCAGGACAGAGGCGGTGCCACTTCCAAGCACTCCATCAGCGAAGAACTTGGCTGTCTTTGCTGTCAACAAAGGGGAGTTAGCTTCTTCAATTTTGCTTCGAAGGTCAAGGTAATAATCGAGATCTACCTCGAAGTTTTCCGGCGTGATTCGGAAGGCAAGGTTGGTGGCAACTTTGAGCTGGTTTCGACTCAGAGCCTCCAGGTAGATCTCTGCCATCCCGCGCTCAATCCAAGCGTCCTGGACCTGGACGATTCCGTTTGAAAGAAGTCGCTCTTGAGCCCATTTGAGCGCTTGCAGCTCGGATTGCATGCTCAGTGGTGGGATGCAAGAGAGCACAACGTCCATGGCACCGGATTCCCTGAGTGTTCCGGTAGGTCTTCCCGAAGCGTCCGTGTCGGCGAAGCCTGGAAATACTTCAGGGAAGCTCTCCAGCGCTCCAGCTCGCCTCAGCGCTTCGGAGTTGACCCAGATCGTATGGTGGTCAGAGGCGTGAAGTACTACAGGACGATCAGAAACAACCTCATCCAGCCAAGTGGACAGAAAAGTATCAGCGAGGGAGCGTTCATAAGCGCCCCCCACAATCCACTCAGTTTGAGGATTGGCTTGAGCGAACTTCCCAACAGTTTCAAGGATTTGTTCGAGGCTCTTGATCCCATCAAGCTGAGGTCCTAGCGCCTCCCGCCCAGCAAATATCGGATGGGCGTGTCCATCTCTGAAGGCGGGAAGTCGCATGCTCATCTAGATCACTTGCTTCTTCTCAAGGTAGCAGGATGCACAGAGTGATTCATAGCTCACCTGATCACCATCGATTGCCACCTGTTCTCCATCGAAAGTGAAGTTGCCATTGATCACACGACCGTTGAACATTGCCTTACGTCCGCATCGACAGATGGTCTTGAGCTCCTCCAGGGAGTGAGCAATCTCGAGCAGTCTGCGGCTCCCCGGAAAAGACTTAGTTTGAAAATCCGTTCTGATTCCGTAAGCCAGGACAGGCACTTTGTCCAGAACCGCAAGCTCGAGCGCTTGATCTACCTGATCTGGGGTTAGAAATTGAGCTTCGTCGATGAGCAGGCAGGCGATCTCCTGGCCATCGGGCTGGTTATCTCGTTGTGTCTTGAAGAGCTCACGAAGGTTATCTTTTGGCTCCACAAGGAAATCTACTTCTCGAGTGACTCCAAGTCTTGAAACAATCTTCCGGTCACCCTTGGAGTCAATTGCGGGCTTGGCAAGAAGAACATGCTGGGAGCGCTCTTCATAGTTGTAGGCAGCCTGTAATAGGGCAGTGGACTTACCTGAATTCATTGCGCCGTAGCGGAAGTAAAGCTTGCTCATGATTGTTCTGTAATCGTATAGGTGGTTTTGATTGCAGCTGTTATTTGCCGACCAACTCGGCCCACATTTTGACCTAGGCGGAGACATCCTGCTGCCTGAGGTCAAGTCGCAGTTCTCAAAGCGAAGCTACCACCGCCAGAAGGCCCATCTCATTCTGTACGCAATAAGGGCCAGGGGTCGCGACCCTCGGGTAAAGCTCGTTGAGTTTGATAGTTATCGTGCGGTTGATGCCGGATCATTGACCAAGGCCATTTCGCCAACTTCCCGACCAATGCTTGCCCTGGCCAAATCTCTAGATCTTGACCTATCAGAACCAAGAGGTTTCTGTAGCAGCAGGGACCAATGGCTTGCTAACAAGGGCAAGGGGCTTCTATTAGAGACTTTCTATCGCAATCAGCGAAGATCGCTCGGGGTCCTGATGGAGGGCTCGGAACCGTGTGAAGGTCAGTGGAACTTCGATCATGACAATCGAAAGCCTGTCCCCAAGGGCGGGCTTGGGATAAAGCACTTTGAAATCGTTGAGAACGAAATAGACGCTCAGGTTCGAAAGGATCTCGACCAGCTCGAGGCTAGTGGTCAAGCACATTTCATAGGGGAGGACGGCCCGAGGAAATTTGCCGGCGATCGGAATGAGGCGCTCAGGGCGCTAGAACATTTCATTGAGCACCAGCTACCAGTTTTCGGGCCCTATGAAGACGCTGTCTACGACAGCGAGTGGGTCTTGGCGCATTCAATGCTGAGTGCTCCGATGAATCTTGGGTTGCTAGATCCCATGGAAGTCGTTCGAAGGGTTGAGGATGCTTATCGCGCTGGGCATGCCCCGATCCAATCCGCAGAGGGCTTCATTCGACAGGTCATAGGTTGGCGCGACTACGTTTGGCACCTCTACTGGGAGTTTGGGGAGGACTACGAGGGGTCCAATTACCTCGAGGCTAACTTGCCACTTCCCGAGTGGTTTGCAAAGTTGCAAGCGTCTCAGGTCGAATCACGCTGTGTCTCTCATTCGCTAGAGTCGGTGTCGAAAAACGCTTGGGCCCATCACATTCAGCGACTCATGATTCTTGGCAATTTCGCACTCCAGCGGGGCCTCAACCCCAGAGCCCTCAATGATTGGTTCATCGATGCATTTGTCGATGGCACCCCTTGGGTAATGCCTGCAAATGTCATCGGTATGTCCCAATTTGCAGATGGTGGTCGAATGTCCACTAAGCCTTATACCGCGGGCGGTTCCTACATCAATAAGATGACCAACCTCTGCGGTGGCTGCAAGTTTGACCCGAAAGTACGAGTCGGTCCAAATGCTTGTCCGATGACGGCTGGCTACTGGAACTTCTTGGATGCTAACGAATCAAAGCTTCGCGGTAATCCCCGTATGAACCAGGTCTTTGCCGGATTGTCCAAGCTCACTGATCGAACCGAGCTGCTCATTCAGGAGCGCGCACGAAAGAAGTTTTGACAAGCGCACAGTTCGAGGTTTAGATTTTGAAAACCATCCAGATCGTTGGGGAAGACGAATCTAGGTGGTTATGGATCAGGTAAATGAGCTGTGGATCGGCGAGATCCCGGCGCATCAACTGGCAAGCTTCGAGGCGTTGCTTGCCGACTTTGGCGTGCATTCCTGCGCGAGTCGGGTAAACCTCTCCAGCTCTTTCACAATTCAGTCAAGCTCTGAAATCGAGCAAGCTCTCCGAGCATCCTTGGCCTCAGAGCTTTCAAAGCTGAGCTGCCCGTTCGAGCTTTTGCACATCGGCTTGATGGGGGAGCGCTACGCATTCGTCCCGCACCTTGGGCTTCACCGTTGCGACCTCAATGAAATCGGCGAAGAGCTTTTGTGCTACAGCAGATTCGAGAGTTTGATTGAGAGCTCGAATGGGAGTAACCGCGAACTACGTCGTCTCGTTGATTTGGCTTTAGGAAAACCCTGGATCGAGGCGCTCGATCTAATCAGATCGAGGTCTGAGCGAAGAGTCGCCTAGATGTTTCTGAACGCCAACACGGCATTGTGACCACCGAAACCGAAGCTGTTACTGATTGCGATTGCATCGGGACGACTCAATTTTGTAGGCGTCCTTGGAACGTTCAGTGGGATTGCTGGATCTTGGTTGTCTAGGTTGATTGTTGGTGGCACCAGCTGCTCTTTGAGGGCCAAGATTGTGAAGATAGCCTCAATCGCACCAGCGCCACCTAGCAGGTGGCCGGTAGAAGCCTTGGTAGCTGAAACAAGAAGTGACTCGGTGTGTGCACCAAACACTCGCTTGATTGCGGTGTACTCGGCAATGTCACCCACCGGTGTAGAGGTCGCGTGGGCATTTACGTGCTCAACGTCGGTAACAGTCGCGCCCGCCTGCTCGAGAGCAGCCAACACCGCTCTGGCAGCGCCAGATCCCTCTGGGTCTGGAGCGGTGATGTGGTAGGAGTCGGAGGTAACGGCACCACCCACGAGCTCGCAGTAAATCTTTGCGCCACGTGCCTTCGCGTGCTCATACTCCTCGAGCACCAACGCTCCTGCGCCCTCACCCATTACAAAGCCATCACGATCAGTGTCGTAGGGACGAGAGGCTCTGGTTGGGTCGTCGTTGCGCTTACTGAGCGCATGCATAGCAGCGAAAGCCGAAATTGGCAGCGGGTGAATTGCTGCTTCGGCACCACCTGCCACTACGACATCCGCTTGACCAAACTGAATTCTTTGTAGGGCGTTTGCGATTGATTCGTTGCCTGAAGCACAGGCGCTCACTGCAGTTCGCACACCAGCCCGAGCGCCCAGGTCCATACCGATGGCAGCTGCAGGACCGTTTGGCATCAGCATCGGCACCGTCATTGGCAAAACGCGGCGAGGGCCACGCTCCTTGAGGGTGTCAAAGGCATCGAGGAGCGTCCAGACGCCTCCTATGCCCGTCGCAAAGTCGACCGCGAGTCGCTCTGGGGAAACTTCGGGGGAGCCGGCATCGGCCCATGCTTCACGCGCTGAGATCAGCGCAAACTGAGATGAGGGATCGAGACGCTTAGCCTCTTGAGGCGTAAGGACCTGATCTGCAGAAACTTTTGCCTTTCCTGCAAAAGTCACGGGGATCTCGTACCGCGCTACCCACTCCTGGGTCAGGGTTGAGATTCCACTCTCTCCATTGAGGAGAGCTTTCCATGAGGACGCGACGTCGCCACCAAGGGGAGTGGTGGCTCCAATACCGGTGACGACGACGCGACGCATGATGACTAAGCCTGTGCGCCTACGATGAAGTTGACGGCGTCAGCAACGGTGATGAGGTTCTTTACTTCCTCGTCTGGGATCTTCACGCCGAACTTGTCCTCAGCGTTTACCACGATGGTCATCATCGAAATCGAGTCGATGTCTAGGTCATCGGTGAATGACTTGTCCATCTGGACAGCGTCGGTTGCGATACCGGTCTCGTCGTTTACTAGTTCTGCTAGGCCGGCTAGGACCTCTGCCTGTGAAAGAGCCATCTGATCTCCTGTTATCGGGGTTTTGCTTTATTTTAGGGGAGTTCCACTACTTGGGCCGCGAAGGCAAGGCCTGCGCCGAAACCAATTTCCAGGGCGTAACCACCGGATTTGACCTGACCCTCGGCAAGGAGTCTGTGCATCGCAAGAGGAATGGACGCCGCCGAGGTGTTGCCAGTTTCAACGATGTCCTTCGCAACAACGACGCTATCCGGAAGCTCAAGCTGCTTGGCAAATTCATCAATGATTCGAATATTGGCTTGATGGGTAACGAGAGCGGCCAGGTCGGCCGGCTCAAGACCTGCTTCAGCCAGTGCCTGCTTGGCCACCTTAGCCATCTCCCAAACCGCCCAGCGGAACACGCTCTGACCCTCTTGAACCAAAGTGGGCCATTCGGATTTGTGATCGCGGAAATCCAGCTGAGAAGCTGTCATGCCAACCTTGTCCCAGTTGGATCCGTCAGAACCCCAAACAGTCTTTGAGATACCGGGGTGGTCGCTTGGTCCAACAATTGCCGCTCCGGCACCATCACCGAGCAGGAATGAAATGGAACGGTCGGTTGGAGAGATGTAGTCCGAGAGCTTCTCGGCACCAATCACGAGCACGAACTCAGCTTGGCCAGAGCGGACCAGCGAGTCTGCCTGAGCGATGCCATAGCAGTAGCCAGCACAAGCGGCGGAAATGTCATAGGCAGCAGCACCTTTGGCTCCGACCTTGTCGGCTAATAGCGCAGCGGCAGATGGAGTTTGGTAGGGGAAGGTAATGGTTGCGACTATTACTGCACCAATGCGTTCCGGGTCAATGCCCGCTTTACTAATTGCTTCCTGTGAGGCTTCGAAGGCCATGTCGATCAAGGACTGGTCAGCATCTGCGCGTTTTCTGGTGACGATGCCGGTGCGCTGCCTGATCCACTCATCCGAGGAGTCGATCGGACCTGCTATGTCATCATTCGTGACGACCAAATGACCCCGTGATGCACCAAGAGAGTAGATCTTGGTGAATTCACGTGTTTGAGTTTGTTTGAGTGTCATCAGTGTCCAATCTTCTCTAGATCCGCGGGGGACTTCAGTGCAATGGCTGAAACTTGCGCCATACCACGCTTTGCAAGGCCAGCTAGGGCGCCCGCTGGAGGAAGTTCGATTAACTGAGCTCCCTCGAGGTTTAGAGCCGCCATGCATAGGTCCCACCTCACTGGGTTGGCAACCTGACTCACCAGCAAGCTCAGGTATTCAGAACCGCCTTCAACTTGCTGCCCCGCTTGATTTGAAACAAGCTTTAGCTGGGGGTCACTTACTGTGACACTGGCTGCAGCCTCTTGCAGGGTGGCAACTGCGGACTGCATGTAGTGAGTGTGGAAGGCGCCTGCCACTTTAAGCTCTATGCAACGGGTACCAGCAATTGGATTGCTAATCAGCTCTGAAATCAGGCTCTTGGCTCCGGCTGCAACTATCTGACCGGAACCGTTATAATTGGCAGCCTCTAGGCCCATGGCCGCTAGATGCGCAATAACTTGCTCAGCTTCGCCGCCCAAAATAGCCGCCATCGAGGTTGGATGCTGGGTAGCCGCCTCAGCCATCGCTTGGGCTCTGATACCAACTAGCTTCATGGCATCTTCATCAGTGAGCACACCTGAGATCGCCGCAGCTGCAAACTCGCCAACCGAGTGACCAACGACGAAATCAATTTCCAGTGTCTGCAACGCAGTGCGGTAGGCGGCTATGGAAGCGCCGACAATCAGTGGCTGCGCATTCGCAGTGTCCTTGATGGTTTCCTCATCGGCCTCGGTACCCAGGTACACGAGATCTTTGCCGCAGGCTTCCCCTAGTTCAACTAGTTTGGCTCTGAAGCCAGGAATGGACTCAATCCAAGGCGTCAGAAATCCTTGGGACTGTGACCCTTGACCCGGGCAAGCAATGATTCTCATCAGAACAACCTATCTCCTCAACCCGGCCTCAGAGTCGCTAATGGCACCAAGTGTCATAGCGACCTGAAGTACAAACGCACTTCTGGGTTCGGTGGGGTCAAGCTCAACTTCCTCCATGATTCTTTTGAGTCGATATCGAACCGTGTTGGCGTGAACATAAAGTTCACGAGCACAGGCTTCCAAGGACCCTCCGGTGTCGAGGTAGGTGCGCAGCGTAGCGAGTAAATCGGGGGAGTTGCTCGCCAGCGGTGTGTAGTAACGCTCAATCAAACTGGTTCGAGCCAGCAAGTCGCCCGCCATAGCGCGCTCGGGAAGCAGGCTGTCCGCCAGAAGCGGTCTGGATAGTTTTCTGATTGCGCCAGAAACAGCATTCGCACTCAGGGCAGCCTTTGCCGATCTCGATGCATCTGAGACAGCACCGACCACTGGGCCAAGAATCAACACTCCTGGGCCGAATAGTGACTCCAGTAGTTGACTTATGTGATGGATTTTTGAGGCGGCCTGGTCTTGAGCGTCGACCAGTCCAATCACGGCAACCTGACGTCTACCCTGAATGCCGAGGAGAACGTCTGCTCCCGACTTTCTGGCAATTTTGCGGATCGCATCCGGGTCGGTGACCTGTGGTGTTGAACCCAGTAGCACCGCAACTTGGCCATCTGCTCGCCATCCCAGTGCTGCAACTCGTGAGGAAATCTCCTGCGAGGTCTCACCGCTCACAATTGAATCCACGACTAAAGCCTCTAGGCGTGCATCCCAAAGGCCCCTGGCCTCTGCGGCCCGGGCGTAAACATCTGCCGCGGTGAAGGCGATGTCTCTTGAGTAGGTCAGCACTGCTTCACGCAGCTCGGGCTGCTCGGCGACTACTCGCTCCTCAACCATCTGCACGACAACGCGGATAACCTGCAGTGTTTCCTGAAGTGAGATTGAACGGAGTAGTTCTCGCGGAGCGGACTCGAAGACGTCTGCTGCCACCCAGGGTTGCGCGGCTGGATCCTTGTACCACTCGATGAAGCTGGAAATGCCGCGCTGAGCAACGGTTCCAATCGCAGCTCGTCGTGCTGGCGGCATTGCTGAATACCAAGGAAGGGTTTGGTCTAACCTGCCAATGGTTGCCGTTGCCAGCTCTCCCGCGATCGAGTTGAGCCAGGCAAGATGCTTAGGCGTCTCCACCGGCCGATCCACTGGTGCCCGCCGAAACATCGTGAAGCCTGAACTTCGCAATTGCCTGCTCAGCCACCTCAGGTGCCAGCTTGTCCTTCTCGATCAGCTGCTCGATGACGCGAACCGCAATTGAAGGGCCATCGATTTTGAAGAAGCGTCTTGCAGCGGCGCGAGTGTCAGAGAAGCCAAAACCGTCCGCACCCAAGGTCGCATAGCGCCCAGGAACCCAAGGCCTAATCATGTCTGGCACCGAGTGCATGTAGTCGCTCACACCTAGCTTTGGACCAGATGCATCAGCCAATTTTTGGGTGATGTATGGAACCGGAGCTGGGGTAGCGGGGTTCAAGAACTTTGCCTCGTCGGCGGCTAGGCCATCACGACGCAGCTCATTCCAACTGGTTACCGACCAAACGTCGGCTGAAACTCCGTACTCCAGGAGCAGCTGCTGAGCCTCCAGAGCCCATGGAACAGCTACACCGGATGCAAGAATCTGCGCCTTGTGGCCTTCGGCTGAGTTCTTAGAGATCAGGTGAATACCGCGCTGAATACCCTCGATGTCGACGTTCTCGGGCTCGGCTGGCTGCAGCATTGGCTCGTTGTAAACGGTGATGTAGTACATGACGTTTGGATCTGGATGGTTTCCGCCATACATGCGCTCGATACCACTGCGGACGATGTGTGAGATTTCGTATCCGTAGGCTGGGTCGTAGCTCACTACTGCCGGGTTGGTGCTGGCGATCACTGGGGAGTGACCGTCCGCGTGTTGCAGACCCTCACCGGTCAGGGTGGTGCGACCAGCGGTGGCACCGATCATGAAACCGCGAACCATTTGGTCACCGGCTAGCCAGATGGCGTCCGCTGTGCGCTGGAATCCGAACATTGAGTAGAAGACGTAGAACGGAATGATCGGCTGACCGTGCGTTGAGTAGCTCGAACCGGAAGCTGTGAACGCTGCAACAGATCCCGCCTCGTTGATGCCGGTGTGCAGAATTTGTCCGTTCTGCGCTTCTTTGTAGCTCAGTAGCAGTTCGCGGTCAACCGATAGGTACTTCTGACCGTTCGGGTTATAGATCTTGGCGGTCGGGAAGAAAGCGTCCATGCCGAAGGTCCTGGCCTCGTCAGGAATGATCAGCTGAACTCGCTCACCTAAGCCAGGGGCCCTGAGGATATCCTTGAGCAGTCTGACAAACGCCATCGTGGTTGCAACCTCTTGGTTACCCGAACCTTTACGCGGAGTCTCATACGCCTTGTCATCTGGCAGGTCAAACGAAACATACTTGGATCTGCGCTCTGGCAGATAGCCACCGAGTGCCTTGCGTCGTTCGTGTAGGTAGTCGATCTCCGCCGAGCCCTCGGTTGGGCGGTAGTAAGGCGGCTGGTATGGATCGGCTTCGAGTTGAGCATCTGAGATCGGAATCTGCATCTGATCTCTGAAGTCCTTCAGATTGTCAAGGGTCAGCTTCTTCATCTGGTGGGTGGCGTTTCTCGCCTCGAATGACTTACCTAGTCCGTAGCCCTTCACAGTCTTCGCAATGATGACGGTGGGTTGCCCCTTGTGGTTCATGGCAGCCTGGTAAGCCGCATAAATCTTCTTGTAGTCGTGTCCTCCGCGCTTTAGGCCCCAAATCTGGTCATCGCTTAGGTGGTCAACTAGCGCACGGGTGCGGTGATCTCTGCCGAAGAAGTTCTCACGAATGAAGCCACCGGACTCTGCCTTGTAGGTCTGGTAATCGCCATCAGGAGTGCGGTTCATCAAATCAACTAGCGCGCCATCTGAATCTCGGGACAGTAGGTCATCCCACTCACGACCCCAGATCACCTTGATGACATTCCAGCCGGCACCGCGGAAGAAGCTCTCTAGCTCCTGAATGATCTTTCCGTTTCCACGAACCGGACCGTCTAGACGCTGGAGGTTTGCATTCACAACGAAGGTGAGGTTGTCCAGGCCATCGTTTGCAGCAAGCTGCAGTGCACCGCGGCTTTCTACCTCATCCAGCTCACCATCTCCAAGGAAAGCCCAGACATGCTGCTCGGAGGTGTCCTTGAAGCCGCGACCCTGGAGGTAGCGGTTGAACTGAGCTTGGTAGATGGCGTTGATTGGCCCCAGTCCCATCGAGACGGTTGGGAACTGCCAGAAGTCCGACATCAACCTCGGGTGAGGGTAGCTTGGAAGACCACGCCCCTCACGGGACTTTTCCTGGCGGAAGCCATCCATGTCAGCCTCCGAGAGGCGGCCCTCTAGAAATGCCCTGGCGTATGGGCCGGGTGAGGCGTGCCCCTGAACGAAGATTTGGTCAGCCCCAGCTGGGTGGTCGTGGCCCTTGAAGAAGTGGTTAAAACCAACCTCATAGAGCGAGGCACTTGAGGCGAAAGAAGAGATATGGCCACCAACTGCGATGCCAGGGCGCTGAGCGCGGTGCACCATGATCGCGGCGTTCCAACGCATCCAAGCGCGGTAGGTGCGCTCAATGTGTTCGTCTCCAGGGAACTCGGGCTCGTCTTCTGGAGAAATGGTGTTGATGTAATCAGTGGTTGGTACCAGTGGGACATTCAGCTGCAACTCGTGAGAGCGACGAAGCAGCGACTGCATTAACTCTCTAGCACGACCGCGACCCGAATGACTTGCGACAGCCTCGAGTGACTCGAGCCATTCACGGGTTTCTTGAGGGTCGCGATCTTGGTAGTTGGTTGAAAAAGCGTCGCGATCGTTGAATGACATCAAAAGCCTCTTTTCGTGGCTGGAAACTGGTTGTTCTTGTGTGAACCCGCCTAGTTTATTCTTTAGATCTGCTGTTTTTGACCGCAGACACATCTTGAGAGGAATACCCCTTGGCAATCGTCGGAGAGCTCGCCCCAGATTTCAAACTGCAGAATCAATTCGGCGAGGAGGTCTCACTTTCTTCTCTCCGTGGCACTGCGGTGGTCCTCGTGTTTTACCCTCTCTCGTTCTCTGGCATTTGCACCGGAGAGCTGTGTGAGTTGCGCGACAACCTTTCAATGTTTGAACACTCCGGTGTGAAGTTGATGGGCGTCAGTGTTGACTCCAAGTTTGTTCAGGCAAAGTTCGCAGAGCAGGAGGGCTACAAGTTCGACCTGCTCGCCGATTTCTGGCCGCACGGTGAAGTGGCAAAGGCTTACGACGTGTTTCTTGAAGAGCGCGGAATCGCGACTCGTGCAACCTTCGTTATCGACGCCGAGGGCGTTTTGGTAGCCAAGTTCGTCAATGGACCTGGCGAAGCTCGATCGCTTTCTGACTATAAAAAAGCGCTCGAGTTGGTTTCTTAGAAAAAACCCACTAGTATTTCGGGCGGGCCTTTAGCTCAGTTGGTAGAGCGCCACGCTTACACCGTGGATGTCATCGGTTCGAGCCCGGTAGGGCCCACTCGACCCCTTTAGTTAGGCAACTATGGCGGACTTCGAGCGTCCAAAGCGCCAAGCGCTTAGCGACGCCGAACTTGCCGAGGAACTCTCGAAGTTCCCCTCCGACCACAAAGGTATTGAGCGGGCTCAATCTCTGATTGCTTCCCAACAAAAGCTCCGCGAGCAGGATGCTGCTGACCTTGAAGCTTGGTTTGATCAAATGCGGCAGCGCGATGATGAGTTCTCCAGAGGTTTAGTCCAAGAAACTCTCGCCGAGCTTTTCCCCAGCAGTCAGTCGACCCCGTCTGCGCCAATCCCGGAACCAACCTTTACCTCTGAGATTGGGGTGGTTACAAGGCGGAGTGTCGTGTCGCAGCGCCTAAAACTCTCTCAAATGGGGGTGGCGCTTATGCGCGGAATGGTTTTGGCTTTCGTGTCCATTGGTGTTGGAGACTGGCTGGACGTCAAAAGTTTGGACCTATTGCTCGCTTTTATGGTTGGGGCCTCGGCGGCGTTGATTGCGAGTCATCAGCTGCGATCCCATGACCTGCACCCATTGCTTCGTTCTGCAGCGGTCTTTGGCGGGCGTGGCGTTTATGTTGTAGCGCCGCTTTTGTTGGCCTCGCTCAGTTCCGCACTGATCGCAGCTTTTCCAACAGAATCTACTCTGGCGAGTATCGAGCTTGAATTTGGTTATCAGGCGCTAGCGGTGCTGGCACTTGGTCTTACCGTGCTGCTTTCTCAGTTGATCCCGCCCAAGTTTCACGGCAGTGCGTTTGTAATCCTTGGGCTAGGAGCGATTGGATCCCTTGTTTCGCTTGGCCTGAGCCCAACCGCTTCCTTATCCGGTGATTGGTTCTGGGCTGCGATTGCCATTTCGATTATCGGCTTTTTACTGCTGACCTTTGGGACTCCGCATTTGAGGACCTCCCGCCCTCAAGACGCGGCAGCGCTTGGGTTTGGTGCTCTTCTGACTCTGCCAGCGGTGTTTACTGTTGGTTACGCCAACCAGGAACTGGTTGGCATTTTGCTTATTTCGACCCTAATCTTTGGCCTCGCAGCCGCTGGGAGAGACATCTCCGCAGGTGTTAGATCGCGATTGCTGGGCCTCTCTGTTCTACTCGGACTTGTTTTCAGTCCCATGCAGGAGCTCCTGATTCCCCATGTGATTTCCGGGTTGGCAGCAACCTCAATCCTGTTGGTGTTTGATCAACTACTCAGAAGGCAGCCGCTACACCTTGCATCTCTTGATACCAGCTATGGCTTTTATGGATCCTTTCAGTTGGTTAGTTGGAGTGCGGTTGTCATGGCTTCGCTACTGCCAAACCCTTTCTTCATGGGGATTTTGCCTGCGGTCATGAACCAGACCGAGTGGAGCCTGAGCATCGGCATAGCTGTCGGCTTGCTGTTTGCAATACTCCGCATTCGGGTGATCCGCGTTCAAGACAGCGAGCTTGAAAACATCGATCCTCGCAACGCACGCTTAGAAAATCTGCTTGGCTTATGACCATGAAGATTTCTGATTTGATCGACTTTGCAAACACGCGTTGGCCAATGTCTACCCGGGCTGCTTGGGATAATCCAGGCCTTGCGATTGGATCTCCAAGCTCCAGCCTTACCAAGGTTTTACTTAGCGTCGATGTCACACCGCAGGTTGTTGATGAAGCAGTCGCAATTGGTGCACAGCTTGTCTTTTCACATCACCCTCTGCTTCTCAGAGGCATTGACAGCGTCACCTCTGAGACCTTCAAGGGAAACTTGATTACTCAAGCCATTGCGAATGGTGTTGCGGTGTTCTCAGCCCACACCAACGCGGATTTCGTAAACGATGGTGTGAGCGAGATTTTGGCTAAAACACTGGGTGTCGAGCCAACTGCAACCTTGACGCCAGACGGCGAGGGCGTTGTGGGCAATGTAGCGCCCCAGCGCTTGGTCGATTTTGCAAGATCGGTTGCTAAGCTCCTGCCTTCAGTCGCCCAGGGCGTCTTGGTGCAGGGTGATCCCGAGCGCGAGATCTCGAGAGTTGGGCTGGTTGCGGGAGCAGGCGATAGCTACCTAAATGCCGCGCGAGAAGCAGCTGTTGATCTTTACATCACTTCAGACCTTCGACACCACCCAGCCTCTGATTTTAGGGATCAGAGCGCAGTGTCCGCAGGTCCTGCGCTATTGAACATCGCTCACTTCAGCGCCGAGTGGCCGTGGCTCGAACAGGCAGCCAGGGAGCTCGGCGTGGCCTTTCCCGAGGTAGAGTTTGTGGTCAGTGAACTTAATACGGACCCATGGGATTTTGCGGTGATGCAGTGAATTTAGAAAAACAACTCGAATCTCTTTTGAAGTACCAGGGTGTATTGCTTGAGATAAAGAAGCTCGAACAGCAGGCGCAGGTACTGAAGGCCAATTCAGCCAATGAGGCGTTGCGCGAGCGACTACTGGAAAAATCCACTGAGCTCAGTTCCTTTTTATCGAAGTCGGAGGCTCTGACCCGCGACCGCAAGCGCATTCTCGAGGAGCAGGGCCTGGTTTCAAAGCGTCTCGACCAAGACACTTCAAGATTGAAGACCACGGCGGTCCCACGAGATGCAATGTCACTACAGCACGAAATTGACACCCTTAACCGCCGTGCCGGAATTCTCACCGAGGAACTAGCCGGTATCGATGCCGAAATTGCCTCACAGAATGAGATGCATCACAGGGTTGAGAAAGAGCGGGAAGACCTTGAGCGAGAGCTTGAACTTGGTCGCGAGTCCGTGAAGCTTGAGCTTGAGGAGCTTAGAACTAAGCATGCTGCCGATAGGAAGCTTGCGGAGGAGCTCCGCGCCTTGCTGGATGAAAGCCTGCTGGTCGAGTTTGATCGATTGTTCTCGCGCGGAGTTGCGATCGGAGTGCTTCGAAAGAGCATGTGTGGAGCCTGCAACATGACCTTGACCTCAACTGCCTTGAACAATCTGCTGGCAACTCCTAAGGACTCCCTGCTTCACTGCCCAGAGTGCGGTGCGATGCTGGTGCGCGAATGATCACTGCCTATGCCGATGGTGCTTCTCGAGGCAACCCCGGTTTGGCCTCTTATGGCGCCGTTATCTATCAGGATGACATGGAGATTGCGCGCCTAAATGGAGCACTCGGCATAGCGACAAACAATGTGGCCGAGTACTCGGGTGTGATCGCCATTCTCGAGCACACCGCAACACACTTTCCCAATTCGGAGCTACATGTTCGAATGGACTCCAAGTTGGTGGTCGAGCAGCTCAGTGGACGCTGGAAAATCAAAAGCCCAGACATGGCCCAGCTGGCAATCAAAGCCAGAAGTCTGATTGGTAATCGCAAGGTCACATTCGAATGGGTTCCCAGGGAGCAGAACTCGGTGGCTGATGCTCTGGCGAATCAGGCGCTGGACGCTCCCAATGAGAGTCGGTTTGAGCCTACTCTCGCGATGACTCAACCAAAGAGCATCAGGGCGCCAAGGCAAAGTGCCGAGCCGACGACTGTTTTTGCAATCCGGCACGGTCACACCCAGTCAACGGAATCGGGTCTTATTTCCGGGTCTTCAGATGACCCTAGCCTGAGCGAACTTGGCTTCAAGGAGGCGGACGCCGTTGCCGCCATCTTGCCTGAACTTGCAAGGCGCTTTGATCTAGCGCTTCCAAGCAAAGTGATCCACTCAACTCAATTGCGCGCCACACAGACGGCCCGAGCGGTGGCTGAGAGCTTGAATGCAGGGATGCATTCCTCAGAACGCCTTCGTGAAATCTCCTTCGGTGATTGGGAGCGCTATTCGATGGGGGAGCTCGAGCGCGACATCTCCCACGAGATTCAAAATTGGCGCGGTTCAATGACTCAAAAGCCACCGGGCGGAGAGTCTGTGGCAGATTTAGAGAACCGGGTTCTCGCCGAGCTCACAGAACAGATTCTCGCCAATCCAGGTGGCTCAATTGCCGTTGTTGCTCACATGATGCCGATGCGCGCCATCGCGAGGAAGGCACTTGTTGCCGGCGTTGACGTGTCTTGGTCGTTGCAGTTTCAGCCGGCATCGGTTTCGATCTATCGATTCTTTGGCACCGAGTTTGCCGAGACTTTCACTCTCAACTATTGCGCACATCTGCCGCTTGACTAGGCTTAGCTAGCTAATTGGGTCAGCTAGACGATCGCGGCATCGCCGAGGAACGTCCGGGCTCCACAGGGCACGGTGGTGGGTAACACCCACCCGGGGCAACCCGAGAGACAGTGCAACAGAGAGTAGACCGCCCGCAAGGGTAAGGGTGAAACGGTGGTGTAAGAGACCACCAGTGGCTAGGGAGACTTAGTCAGCTATGCAAACCTCACCGGGAGCAAGACCAAGCAGAGGGATTAGGCGGCCCGTCGCTTCCCTCGGGTAGGTCGCTAGAGCGCTGTGGCAACACAGTGCCGAGATAGATGATCGTTCAAGACAGAACCCGGCGTATCGGTTGACCCAATTAGCGCTTATCTAGCACCTTGTTGGCAAGGTATGCAGCACCAATGATTCCCGCCGAGTTTTTAGTCTGAGCGGGAATGATTGGGGTCTTTAGCCTAAGCAGAGGCAAAAACTTCTCCGACTGCTTGCTGATGCCGCCACCAACGATGATTAGGTCTGGAACCAGTAGGTTTTCCAGGTGTGAGAAGTAAGTCTGAAGTCGTTTTGCCCAATCTTCAAAGCTCAGGTTTTCCCGTTCCATCGCGCTGTATGCCGCTTTGGTCTCGTAATCAACGCCTTCAATTTGAAGGTGTCCGAGTTCGGCGTTTGGAATGAGCTTGCCGTCGTAAAAAATTGCCGTGCCGATACCAGTTCCCAAAGTAGCCATGATTACTAGACCGTCCTGGTCCTTGCCTGCCCCAAAGTTCAACTCTGCAACACCGGCTGCATCTGCGTCATTGAGAACGTGAACTTGACGCTTGAGTGAATGTGAGAAGAGCTCGTGAGCATCTAGACCAATCCAGCGTTTTGATACGTTTGCGGCCGATTGGGTGTGGCCATGCTTCACCACCGCTGGGAAGCAGAGGCCAATCGCACGATTTCCTTTTTCATCCAGCTGTTCTGCAATTTGCGCACAAGCTACTGCAATGTCTTCCGGCTCTCCACCCTCCGGGGTTTCGATACGAATGCGCTCGGAGACTAGGGTGCCCTTCTTGGTGTCGACCAGAGCCGCTTTGATACCAGTGCCCCCGATGTCGATACCTATAGCCTTGCGCCTCATCTATGCCTCCGTAAGAATTTCTGGGCCATCTTCGGTTATCAAAATAGTGTGTTCGAATTGCGCGGTTAGGGATTTGTCCTTAGTGGTCACTGTCCAGCCGTCGCCCCATAGCTCCCAGTCATATGTCCCAAGTGTGAGCATAGGCTCGACCGTAAACACCATGCCGGGCTCGATAACGGTGTCGTACTCCGGAGCGTCGTAGTGGGGGATTATTAGCCCGCTGTGAAACGAAGTGCCGACGCCATGACCCGTAAAATCGCGAACCACACCGTAATCAAATCGCTTGGCGTAGCTCTCGATAGCGCGTCCGATGATGTTGACCTGACGCCCAGGCAAAGCTGCCTTGATGCCCCTGAGCATTGCCTCTTTGGTTCTCGCAACCAGATCGATCGCCTCTTGTGCGGCCTCGCCGATAACAACGGAACCATTGGTGTCTCCGTGTACACCGTTGACATAGGCGGATATGTCGATGTTCAGAATGTCGCCTTCTTGGATCAAGGTGTCATCCGGGATTCCGTGGCAGATAACTTCGTTGAGTGAGCTGCACAGTGACTTGGGGAACCCGCGATAGCCCAGGGTTGATGGATATGCACCCTGGCCCAGCAAGAACTCGTGACCAATCCGATCGAGCTCATCGGTGGTCATTCCTGGTTTGGCAGCGGCAAGCACAACCTCAAGGGCTTGTGCGGCTATCTTTGATGCCCTTCTGATTGCGGCAATAGTGTCATCGTCGTACTTATCGCCACCAACGTGCTGCGCGGGTGCTGGCTTACCGACATACTCGGGTCTTTGGATGTGCTGGGGGACTGGCCGCTGAGGGCTAATGCGTCCGGGTATCAAAACACCCTGCTCGGTTCTTGGCACCACGAAAGTCTAGTTTTCGAATGGGCTTAGAATTCGGCTATGGAGCAAGAAACTCAATTTTGGTACAACACCAAGACCAACAAGGTCGAGGTTGGACCACAGTCAATTGCCCTGAATCGCATCGGCCCCTTTGCCACGGCCGAAGAAGCGGCGCGAGCGCTGGAAATTATTGCTGAGCGAGCAAGGGCCATAGCCGAGGAAGAATGGCTCGAGGACTAGCTAAAGCTTTGTTCCTCGGTTGGGAAGCTCCCTGCTCGGACTTCTTCTCGGAAGTTCGTTGCTGCTTCCGAGAGCACTTCGCGAAGGTTTAGATATTTCTTAGCAAATTTCGGAGATCTATCCGAGAGTCCTGCGAAGTCTGTCCAAACCAGAATCTGACCATCGCAGCCCGCACCTGCACCGATGCCGATGGTTGGAATCTGAACCAGGCTAGTCACGCGCTCTGCCAGCGAGGCTGGAATCATCTCGAGCACAATAGCGAAGGCACCCGCTTCCTCTAGTGCTCTGGCATTCTCTAGTAGCTGCTCGGAGGAATCTCCGCGCCCTTGCACCTTGAACCCAGAGAGTTGGTTTACCGACTGCGGGGTGAATCCGAGATGGCCCATCACAGGTATACCTGCATCCACAATTCGCTTCACGGCCTCCACTCTTGCGCCCTCGAGCTTCACGGCGTCAGCTCCGGTTTCCTTCATGATTCGGATTGCTGACTCAAGCGCCTGCTCACTGGATACTTCATAGCTGCCAAAGGGCATGTCAACCACCACTAGGGCAGACTGCGTGGCGTCGGTGACGGCTTTACCGAAGTGCATCATCTGATCAAGGGTTACCGGAACCGTTGTTGGATACCCAAGCACGACGTTTCCAGCAGAGTCACCAACCAGCAAAACCTCAATGCCTGCTAGATCAAAGATTTGAGCAGTTAGCGCGTCGTAGCTTGTGAGGCAGGAAAACTTCTCACCCTTTTGCTTGAACTGGGTGAGTGTGCCGGTGCGAATTTTCATTTGGTTTCAAACCTTGTTGTGATTGGAACTCTGCGTCCTGTGCCAAAGCTGACCTCACTGAGCTTAGTTCCGATTGCACCTTGGGATCGCTTCCACTCTGCAGCTCGAATCATGGCGTCGGTCTTTAGTACCAGCTCCTTGGGGTAGCCAGCGGCGATAGCTTGCTCTGTAGTCTGGTTCTGCTCGATGAGGATTCGAATGATTCCATCGAGAGTCGCATAGTCGGGGAGAGTGTCTTGATCAAGCTGACCAGGTCGAAGTTCTGCCGAGGGCGGTTTTTCGATTGATGAGATAGGGATCAATTCCCTGCCTGCACGATCGTTCACGTATCGAGAGACTCTCCAAACATCAGTTTTCAAAAGGTCCTTTATTGGTGCAAAACCACCTGCAGAGTCGCCGTAAATGGTTGAGTAACCAACCGCCACCTCGGACTTGTTTCCCGTTGTCAAAAGCAAACGGTTCTCAGAGTTTGAGATTCCCATCAAAATCACCGCTCGCAACCTGGCTTGAAGATTTTCCTGGGCAAGTGGCGAAAGGGTAAGCATCTGCTCAAATGCGGTGTGAGCGGGTTCAATAGACACCTCGCGATACTCGATACCCAAGTTTTTGGCCACGGCCTTTGCATCACCTACTGAGTGGTCTGAGGAGTAGCGCGATGGCATCGCAACACCCACCACGTTTTCAGCACCGATAGCTGCAGCTCCCAGAGCGGCACAAAGTGCTGAGTCGATTCCGCCAGAAATACCCAATACCAATTTGGTTTGTCGAGTCTTCTTGAGATAGTCACGCAATCCACAAACGAGTACCTGGTAAAGCAGCTCGTCATCATTTAGCTCGGCATGCTCTCCAGCCTCGACCTCGAAGAGCCCTTCGGCAAAGCCAGCTCGGTATATCTCAACGCCGTTTTTATCGAGAACAAAACTGCCGCCGTCAAAAACCAGTTCGTCCTGGCCGCCGCATAGGTTTGCGTAGGCAATCGGCACACCTTCGGCATACCGTCTAGCTGACTCCAAGCGCTGGGCTGCTTTGGTGAAGGTGTAGGGGGAGCCGTTCAACACGGCAATTAGATCAACTTCTGTGCCGAAGGGCTGTTTATTTCCGCCCCAGATGTCCTCACAGATCTTGACACCGACTTTTGCGCCTGATACCTCGACCACCAGCTCGTGATCGCCGGGTATGAAGTTTCGCCAATCATCAAAAACGTCGTAGTTAGGAAGTAGCTGTTTGTCATAGCTTCCTAGAAGCTGACCTGCTCGAATTGCGGCGGCGGAATTGTGCGCAATCGCCTTTGATGACTGCCTGGGATTTTCGTGCTCAGCAATTCGTGAATAGCCCACCAGGAGAGTGACATTTGACACAGTGCTGCTGAAGCGGACCAGTTCGTTCAGCGCAGTCTCTGATTCCGACACCAGATCCCGGCGGTAACTAAGGTCTCCGAGGGGATAGCCGCAGAGCGCCAACTCACCGAAAATAACTAGTTCGATTCCCGCTTCTGAAGCCTTCAGGGCCTCAGATTTAATCTGCTCAAGGTTGCCGGCAAAGTCACCCACGATTGGGTTGGTCTGCGCGAAAGCGAGCCTGATAGGTAGCACAAGCACTAGCCTATTAGCTAGCAAGGAAGGTAGAGCATGGATAAGCAGCAAGAGTTCGTTCTGCGGACAATTGAAGAGCGTGGTGTGAAGTTCATTCGCCTGTGGTTCACCGATGTTGCAGGAACCCTAAAGTCCGTCGCGGTTGCTCCAGCTGAGATTGAGGGCGCCTTTTCCGAGGGCATCGGTTTCGATGGTTCTGCAATCGAAGGCTTGGCCAGAACCAGCGAAGCGGACATGCTTGCAAAGCCAGACCCATCTACATTCCAAATCCTGCCCTGGCGTGGGACAGTCGACCCAGCAGCAAGAATGTTTTGCGACATTGCGACGCCAGATGGCAAGCCAGCCTCGGCTGACCCAAGAAATGTTTTGCGTAGAGCCTTAGACAAGGCTGCACGAATGGGCTTTTCCTTTTATGTTCACCCTGAGATCGAGTTTTACCTGCTGAGATCTTCCGAGCTTGGGGCGGATGGACAACCGATTCCGGTGGACAACGCGGGCTACTTCGACAATGTTCCTGGCGGAACGGCACATGATTTCAGGCGTCGTGCGGTAACCATGCTCGAGCAACTCGGCATCTCGGTTGAGTTCTCTCATCACGAGGGTGGCCCTGGACAAAATGAGATTGACCTTCGTTACGCCGACGCGCTCTCAATGGCTGACAACATCATGACCTTCAGGACCGTGGTGAAGGAGGTGGCAATTGAGCAGGGTGTCTATGCGACATTCATGCCGAAGCCATTCACCAACCACCCCGGTAGCGGTATGCACACCCACTTCTCACTCTTCGAGGGAGATAAAAACGCCTTCTTTGATCCAGCTGCCACGTATCACCTGAGCAACACCGCCCGTCAGTTCATGGCTGGAATCCTCAAGCACGCTCCCGAGATCACATTGGTCACGAATCAGTTCGTGAACTCGTATAAGCGACTATGGGGTGGTGGCGAGGCTCCAAGTTACGTCTCATGGGGTCACAACAACCGCAGTGCACTGATAAGAGTCCCACTGCACAAGCCAGAGAAGGCTCAATCCACTCGTATCGAGTACCGAGCGATGGATTCTGCCGCAAACCCTTATCTTGCCTACGCGCTGCTTCTTGCTGCTGGTCTGAAGGGTATTGAAGAGGGCTACCAGCTTCCACCAGAGACCGAGGATGATGTTTGGTCGCTAACGGATCTTGAACGCAGAGCTATGGGAATTGAATCCCTTCCTCAGTCCCTAGATCACGCGATTAGAAAGCTTGAGGAGTCAGAGCTTGCCGCTGAGGTGCTTGGGGAGTCTGTTTTCAGTTACGTTCTAGCTAACAAGCGTCGCGAGTGGGCTCAGTACCGCTCTCAAGTGACACCTTTTGAGATCGAGCAGAACCTCCGCACTTTGTAATGACGCTCGCACGAACTAGTTCACTCAGTGAGCTGGCACGCCTTGGTTTTGAAGAGCTCTCAGAAACAATCCCAAAGCTCGATGAACTAGTTTCCCTTGTTGGGGATGTTGGTCACTCTGCTCTTGCTTCAATCAGCGCATCGGCGTCTCCAGATAGAGCCCTGTCGGCGCTTATCGAGCTAGCGAGGCTCCATAAACGGGACATCGTTAAGCTCCTTAGTAACACTCAGCAAGCAACGAGACTCTGTGCCGTGCTGGGTGCATCTGATGGGCTTTCGGAATTCATTCAACGTCACCCCGAATCACTTGAGCAATTCAAGACCGCTGCAAAGTTGCCCGGCGGCAAATTCACATTGAAAACTGGCTCCCGTGATGAGCTTCGTGTTAGCTACTTTCAAGCACTGCTTGGGATTGCGGATTTCGACCTCGGAAGCCCATCTCCATTCGAGATCGTCTCCCAAATCACGACAGCGCTGAGCGACTTAGCTGATGCCACCATTCAAGCTGGCATTGAGGTTGCGAAGGCCGAGCTCCTGGCAGAAGGTCGGGTTAGCGAAACAGCGCTGAGTGATGTGAGGTTTGCGGTCATTGCCATGGGCAAGACCGGAGCTAGGGAGCTGAACTACTCAAGTGATGTCGATGTTATCTACGTAGCTCAAGGGCAGCAGGATAACTACCTAGATACCGCGACAAAGTTAGCTACCAAACTTGCCAAGGTGCTGGATGAGCCTTCTAAAGAGCCAGGCATCTGGCAGCTAGACCCGAACCTTCGACCAGAGGGTAAACAGGGGGCGCTGGTCAGGTCTTTAGAGGGACACCGCGGTTACTACGAAAAGTGGGCAGAGCCCTGGGAATTCCAGGCTCTTCTCAAGGCCAGGTTCGTTGCCGGCGACCAAGACCTCGGAAAGAGCTACATCGACACCATCAAGCCACTAATTTGGTCCCAGCCAAACCGCTCGGCAATTGTGGAGAGTGCGAGGCACCTCCGCAGGAGAGTGTTGGAACTAATCCCAGCCGAGGAGCGTGACTTTGAGATCAAGCTTGGCCGGGGAGGGCTACGCGATGTTGAGTTCACCGCCCAGCTAATGCAACTCGTTCACGGAGTGAGCGACGAGTCTCTGCGCGTGATGGACACCTTCAGTGCTCTGAATGCACTCACCGATTCCGGCCTGCTCTCGAGAACAGACAGAGAAGCATTTAGTCGTAACTACGCTTTCCTCAGAGCTGTTGAGCATCGCGTGCAGCTAGCTAAGTTGCGCCGCACCCACCTGTTTCCGAAAGATCCATCCCAGCAACGAAGGATCGCAAGAGCACTAGGAGTGTCTCAGACCGAGCTGCTGGATCGCTATCAGAGTGCGCGGAGTGAGACAGCAGCCTTGCACGACTCAGTGTTCTACCGCCCACTTCTTCAAGCAACAGCTTCCCTTAGCCCAGACGAGGTGGTCCTCTCCTCAGATCAAATCCAACAGCGCCTAACAGCAATTGGCTTCCGCGATGCGCGTGGTGCGACCCAGCACATCGAAGCGCTAACGCAGGGGGTCTCTAGACGAGCGGTTATTCAAAGAACCCTGTTGCCGGTTTTGATTCGCTGGATGGCCGATGGCACGGATCCAGACAGAGCGCTGCTTACCTTCAGACGCTTATCGGAAGAGTTGGGGGAGACCCACTGGTTCCTAAGAATGATCAGGGACAGTTCGGGGGCGGCAGAGCGCTTGATGAGCGTGCTCTCCAACTCTGCGTTCATCGCACGGGTACTCGAATCAATACCGGATTCATCAGAGTGGTTTGGTGATGAAGAAACCCTCAAGCCCCAGACGCTTGTCAAGATTTCCGAAGAGCTTGAATCCCTGATCGAGAGAAATGGTGAAAGCGCTCACGAGGCAGTGCGGGCGGTCAGACGCAGAGAGTATTTGAGAGTTGCCATCGGGGCCGTGCTTGGGGCCTCCTCGATGCAGGAAATCTCTGCGGGTCTAACAGACATAACGGATGCATACCTAAAGGCAATGCTCGATATCGCAAAGCTTCGAACCGGTGTCGATCTGGACCTCGGAATCGTTGCGATGGGTCGTCTAGGTGGAAGGGAGCTGGGTTTCGGATCTGATGCCGACTGCATGCTGGTTTACCGGGGCGAATCGGATCAGAGCGAGGCGGCAAACAAACTTAGCCAAGAGCTGCTGGTGTTGGTGAAAGATTCCATTTTGGAGTTTGAGCTGGATCTTGGGCTCAGACCAGAGGGTAAAAATGGGCCCAGGGTCAGGGCTATTGCCGGTTATCAGGGCTACTACGAGCGATGGGCCGAGACCTGGGAATTCCAGGCTCTACTGAGAGCTCGAATGGTCTGTGGCTCACAAGAGCTACAGGCGGAGTTTATTGACCTGATCGACCACTATCGCTACCCCGCAGAGCTGAGCTCAAAGCAACTCTTGGAGATCCGGCGCATCAAGGCGCGAGTCGAAAGCGAAAGACTGCCACAAGGAGCCGATCCACAACGACATTTCAAACTTGGCCGAGGATCACTGAGCGATGTCGAATGGCTAATTCAGCTCAAGCAGCTTCAGCATGTTGCTGAGAAACCGACACTTCGCAAGGTTGGCACGCTTGCGGCCCTGGATGCACTCGTAGAGGGATCGGTCATTGCGCCAGAGGACGCAGAGCGACTCAAAGAGGCCTGGATCTTGACCTCGAGGTGCAGAAGTGCGCTCGTGTTAGCGATTGATAAGCAGCTTGACACTTTGCCAACAGATCGTCGGGCCTTAGAGGCGATGGCGCGCATTTTGGAGTATCAACCCGGTTCAGCCGCAGAGCTCGAAGAACAGTATTTGGGTGTAACCAGGCGCGCTCGTCAGGTCTTCGAGAGATTGTTCCTGGCATAAAAAAACGGGGTTCCGAAGAACCCCGTTTTTTTATCTAGCTTTAGACTCCGTAGTAGAGCTCAAACTCGTAAGGGTGAGGGCGCTGAGCCAGTGGCTTCAGCTCCTTCTCACGCTTGTAGTCGATCCAGGTCTCAATTAGGTCCTGGGTGAACACGTTGCCCTGCATTAGGTACTCGTGGTCGCTCTCAAGTGCGGTTAGCACCGCACCTAGGTCACCAGGAACCTGTGGGATGAGCTTTGCCTCTTCGGCTGGCAACTCGTAAAGGTCCTTGTCCACTGGAGCGTGTGGCTCGATGCGGTTCTTGATACCGTCCAAACCAGCCATAAGCATGGCTGCAAAGGCTAGATAAGGGTTACCAGAAGCATCTGGAGCGCGGAACTCGATGCGCTTGGCCTTCGGGTTGGTGCCGGTCATCGGGATACGAATCGCAGCCGAGCGGTTTCCAGCTGAGTAAACCAGGTTCACTGGTGCCTCGAAGCCTGGAACCAAACGGTGGTAAGAGTTGACGGTCGGGTTGGTGAACGCAAGCAAGCTTGGTGCGTGCTTTAGAAGTCCACCGATGTACCAGCGAGCGATGTCCGATAGACCACCGTAGCCAGCCTCGTCATAGAACAGTGGCTTGCCGTCCTTCCAAAGGGACTGGTGGACGTGCATACCGGAGCCGTTGTCACCAAACAGTGGCTTTGGCATGAAGGTCGCGGTCTTGCCGTACTGGTGGGAGACGTTCTTGACGATGTACTTGAACTTCAGCACGTCATCTGCCGACTTCACGAGGGTGTCAAAGCGGTAGTTGATCTCACACTGTCCAGCAGTGCCCACCTCGTGGTGGCTACGCTCGACATCGAGACCTGCAGCCTCAAGCTCGAGCACGATTGCGTCACGGATGTCTGCAAGGTGGTCAACTGGAGAAACTGGGAAGTAGCCACCCTTGAATGGAGTCTTGTTTCCAAGGTTTCCACCCTCTTCGTGACGGGCGGTGTTCCAGGCACCCTCAATTGAGTCAACAATGTGGAAAGCGGTGTTGGACTTGTTCTCGTAGCGAACCTCATCGAAGATGAAGAATTCGGCCTCAGGTGCAAAGAATGCGGTGTCAGCGATGCCGGTTGAAGCAAGGTAGCGCTCGGCCTTGTGAGCAACCTGACGAGGGTCGCGGTGGTAAAGCTCACCGTTACGTGGGTTATAAATGTCGAAGCTGATGATCAGAGTCTTCTCGATGCGGAATGGATCGATGTAGGCAGTGGTCACATCTGGGATCAACTGCATGTCTGACTCGTGAATCGATGCAAAACCGCGGATGGAGGAAGCGTCAAATAGCTGTCCGTTGGCGAAGAAGTCCTCATCGATTTGAGAAACTGGGAGATTGAAGTGCTGCTGCACGCCTGGTAGGTCAGTGAAGCGAACATCTAGGAACTTGACGTCATTTTCCTTGATGTAAGCGATCACTTCGGACGCGGTTTTGAACATGGAATGCCCTCTCATAGGTAATGGGATAGCGGAACGCTAGGAAATCTAGCGCAGGTATGTTTCAGAAATGTTAACCCTTGCGCTTTGGTGCGCGGACCTTGGTGGGGTCGATTCCCTTCGGGATTGGAAGACCTGCTCCAGCTCCCAACGCTTCAAGTCTGTTGGTCACCGCAGTGACCTCAGCGCGGTTCATGCTCTTGCCCAGCTTGTAGACGGTTTTGAGAAGAGCGTGAAGGCGGATGCCATTTTCCTGCGAGACCTTGAGCTTGTGCACGGTGGCACCGGGAGCGGCACGGTTAATCTTTCGAGCCTCATCATCAAGCATTTGAGTCACGCGAGCCCCTGAGCCCTCGGCGATTAGTACTACACCGGCTGGACCAACCATGCGGTATACGGCTTCTTTGGTCTTACCGTTGATGGCCACCGGCATCGGGTTTGCGCGCCAGGACCTTCTAATCTGACTGTCTAGGACAGCACCAACAGCGCCGGGCTGACCCTCGATACGCATATAGGCATTGCGCTCAGCGCGCTTAGACATGATGATCATCGCAACCAAAATGCCAGAGGTGGTGCCGGTTAGACCCCAGAGAACCAACGACCATGGGTTGCCCGGATCGAAAAGGTATCCCGCGATAAGACCCACTCCGAGAGCACCCAGGAAACCCAGGGCAGCCATCCAGGCGCTGGATGGGTCGCTCTTTGCGGTGATTTTATAAACCTGTAGCAGCTGACGAAAACGTCCAGGGGCTTTGTTTTTCTTATCTTTAGGCACGTCAGTAGTTTAGTTAGGCAACCGCGGTTGCTTGGCTGAATTCGAGTTTGTCAGCAAGGTGTTTTAGCTCGGCTGGAATCTCGCGTCCCTTAGCAATCATCGACTTGGCCCACAGTCTTCCCGCACGGTAGCTGCTGCGCACTAGCGGACCAGCAAGAACTCCGAGGTAGCCGAGCTCCTCGGCTTCCTTGGCCAGAGCCACGAACTCCTCTGGTTTGACCCAGCGCTCGACCGGGTGGTGGCGAGGCGATGGCCGCAAGTACTGGGTGATAGTGATGATGTCAGTCCCAGCTTCGTAGAGATCCTTCAGGGCCTGGGAAACCTCTTCGAGCTCTTCACCCATGCCTAGTATCAGGTTGCTCTTGGTTACCATTCCGGCATTTCTGGCCTGAGTGAGCACATCCAGGGAGCGCTCATAGCTAAAGGCTGGTCTGATGCGCTTGAAAATTCTTGGCACCGTTTCCACGTTGTGGGCAAAGACCTCGGGAGCTGCGTCGAACACCTTCTGTAAAAGTTCCGGTCTTCCAGAAAAATCAGGCACCAAAATCTCCACACCAGTTCCGGGGGATTGGCGGTGAATCTGTCGAATTGTCTCGGCGTACAGCCAAGCGCCCTCATCGGGAAGATCATCCCTTGCAACACCGGTAACGGTCGCATAGCGCAAGTCCATTTGCTTCACGGATTCGCCAACACGTCTGGGCTCATCGGCATCAAATGCAGCGGGCTTACCGGTGTCAATCTGACAAAAGTCACAGCGCCTTGTGCACTGAGAGCCACCGATTAGGAAGGTAGCTTCGCGGTCCTCCCAGCATTCGAAGATGTTTGGACAGCCCGCCTCTTGGCAGACGGTGTGGAGATCCTTTTCTTTCACCAGCGAGTGCAACTGGCGGTATTCAGGACCCATCTTTGCGGTGGTCTTGATCCATTCCGGCTTACGCTCGATCGGAACTTGAGAGTTGCGAACCTCGAGCCTTAGTAACTTACGCTCTGGCTTTTCGCTCATTTGGTATCTCTCCCATTTTTTGCATTACAAGGCTAACTGCATCCGCAGGCGTAATCAGCTTTCCGGTCAAAATTGAAAGCGTGGTGGTGGTGGCATCCTGGATGCCACAGGCAATGATGTGCTCGTAGGGATCGAGTGAGTTATTGCAGTTGAGGGCGAATCCGTGCATTGTCACCTTTTCGGAAACTCGGATGCCGATTGCAGCGACCTTCTGAGTCCCGAGCGGGGTCTCAACCCAAACTCCGGTTCTACCTTTGACCCGAATCCCTTCGACCCCGAATTCAGCGATTACATCAATCAGCACCTGCTCGAGATAGCGAACATAGTTCACGACGTCAATCGGCTGTGGCAGTCGCATGATTGGGTAACCAATTAGCTGGCCTGGACCATGCCAGGTGATCTTTCCGCCACGATCGGTTTCGAAGTATTCGCTTCCATCATTGGGGAGCTCGTGCTCCTCAGTTCTCTTTCCAGCGGTATAAACACTGGAGTGCTCAAGTAGCAGCACTGTGTCTGGTGCCTCACCCGAGACGACCTGCCTGTGGAGATTGCGCTGCAACTCCAAGCCATCCTTATAGGAGACGAAGTTGGGATCCAATCCCACCACTTTGAATTCAGGCATTTGAAATACCCAACCTTTTCCACAGCGCCTTGGATTCCCCTGGCTCGATAACTTCCAAGGAAGATGCTTGTTCAATGAAACTCATGTGCATGCCCTTCGGCAAACGTCTGGTGCCGCTTTTTGGCAATCCGTTAAGCATCAGGGGAGTCCAGCTAAGAAAAACGCCCAGGGGGTCCTGGGCGTTTTATCTAGATTCCTAGATTGGCTTCGAAGGCGCCGGCCTCAAGTCTTGCCTTGACATCAGTCAAGAACCTGGAGGCATCTGCACCATCGATTGTGCGGTGGTCGTAGCTAAGCGCTAGGTAAACCAGCGAACGAATCGCAATTGACTCGTTGCCCTCAGCATCGGTCACGACAGCCGGACGCTTGGTCACAATGCCGGTTCCGAGGATTGCCGACTGTGGCAAGAAGACCACTGGAGTATCGAATAGCGCTCCGCGAGAACCGGTGTTGGTAAACGTGAAAGTGCCGCCCGATAGCTCGTCAGGCTTGAGTTGGTTGTTACGAGTGCGGTCTGCCAGGTCAGCGATTTGCTGCGCGATCTGAGCAATGTTCAAAGAACCCGCACTGCGGATAACTGGAGTGAGAAGGCCGCGCTCGGTGTCAACAGCAAAGCTAATGTTCTCGGTTGGGTGATAAACGATGCTGTCACCATCAACACTTGAGTTGATCTTTGGGTGAGCGGCAAGCGCCTCGGCGGCAGCCAAGGTAAAGAACGGCATGAAGTTGAGCTTGACACCCGTCTTCTGCACGAACTCACCTTGAACTCGCTTGCGAAGCGATGCGATGCGAGTGACATCTACCTCTACCACGGTGGTGAGCTGGGCGGTCTGCTGCATAGATGCAACGGCACGCTCTGCTAGCACCTTGCGAAGGCGAGACATCGGCTCGGTGGTTCCACGTAGCGGCGATGCGGCAAGAGGAGTGTGTGCAGCGGCAGGAACCGATGGGGCAGTCATCACAGGCGCGCTTGAACCGGCTGCTAGGACATCCTCCTTGCGAATGCGACCTCCAACCCCAGTGCCAGAAATGCTTGCGAGGTTGACACCCATGTCGTTCGCCAGCTTGCGCACGATTGGTGTCACATAGTTCGGGTCTGACTCGGTTGGCTCTGCCGCCACAGGTGCTGGGGCTGCAACAGGAGCCGGTGCAACTGGTGCAGCTACAACCGGAGCCGACACCACTGGAGCAGGCGGAGCGGCAACAACCGGTGGGGTGACGACAGGGGCTGCAACGACCGAAGCGGGAACTACTGGAGCTGGCTCAGCTGGAGCAGCGGCTACTGGAGCCGGAACCTCAGCCACTGGGGCAGGAGCGGCAACGCCGTCGCCGACGATAGCCAGCACGGCACCAACTGCGACAGTCTCATCCTCTTGGACCAAAATCTGCTGCACGACGCCCGCAAAAGGCGATGGAATCTCGGTGTCAACTTTGTCAGTGGAAACCTCAACCAGTGGCTCGTCAACGGCAACGGTGTCGCCTACCTTTTTTAGCCAACGGGTTACGGTTCCTTCGGTTACTGACTCACCGAGTGCTGGTAGAACTACTTCGCTCATGATTTGTTGATCCCTTCTAAACCCTATGCGTGTGCGTGGAGTGGCTTGCCGGCAAGAGCTAGGTGCGCCTCACCGATGGCCTCGTTCATGGTTGGGTGGGCGTGAATCAGAGGAGCGACGTCCTCTGGGTAGGCCTCCCAGTTCACGATGAGCTGAGCCTCGCCGACCTGCTCACCCGCGCGGGAGCCGATCATGTGGAATCCAACGACCGGTCCGTTGATCTGTCGGATCAACTTGATGACACCTGCGGTTCCCAAGATGTTGCTCTTTCCATTTCCTGCGAGGTTGTACTCGTAGGTGGAGATTGAGTCAGCTCCGTACTTATCCTTGGCCTGAGCCTCAGTCAAACCGACGGAGGCAATCTCAGGCTCGCAGTAGGTGACGCGCGGGATTCCCCACTCGTTTACGACAACTGGGTTTAGGCCGGCAATTTCCTCTGCCACAAAAATGCCCTGCATGAAGCCGCGGTGTGCGAGTTGCAAACCTGGAACGATGTCACCAACGGCGTAAACGCCAGGCAGGTTAGTGGCTAGGCGCTCGTTGGTCAGAACGAAACCGCGGTCCATCGCAACACCCTGCTCTTCGTAGCCAAAGCCAGTGGCATTCGGTGCACGACCAACTGCAACTAGCAAAAGGTCGGCAGAAATCTGCTCACCGTTCTCTAGCTCGACGGTTACAGAGGTGGGGGACTGAGTAACACTCTTGAACTTGTTTCCGAGCTTGAACTCGATTCCGCGCTTCCGATATGCGCGCTCCAGACCCTTGCTCATGCTTGGGTCTTCATTCGGAACCAAGCGGTCAAAGCCTTCAATAATGACAACCTCGGCACCGAAGGATCGCCAGATGGATGCGAACTCCACGCCGATGACGCCGCCACCGAGGATTGCGACCTTGTTTGGAATCCAATCCATCTGCAGAGCCTGGTCAGAGGTAATCACTCTGCCGCCAATCTCAATTCCAAGAGTTTTGGTTACAGAGCCAGTCGCCAACACGACGTTCTTACCGGTGAAGGACTCCGCACCAACGGTGACAGTCTTTGGTCCGGTGAGACGACCTTCGCCTGAAACAAAGGTGATGTTCTTGGAAGAGACAAGGCCGGTAAGACCCTTGTAAAGCTTGTCAACGATTGAGTCGCGGTAACGATTGACCGCGGACATGTCGATGCTTTGGAAGGTTGCGTTGACACCGAAGTGAGCAGCTTCCTTGGTCACATCTGCGACCTCAGCGGAGTGCAACAGCGCCTTGGTTGGGATGCAGCCGCGGTGCAAGCAGGTGCCACCGAGTTTGTCCTTTTCGATCAACGCGACAGTCATTCCCAACTGTGCGGCGCGCAGTGCTGCGGCGTAACCGCCGCTACCACTACCAAGGATTACAAGGTCGAATTCATGATTAGCCATTGATTAGAGCTCCAAAGTCGGCGAAACGACTTAAGCCTACTACTGCGCGACCCGCTGGGCGAAACCGATGAGGGTTCTAATCATGACCCCAGATGCTCCCTTCGGAATCACTCCATAGGGAGCTGCATCGTTGTTAGCTGGGCCAGCGATGTCCAAGTGCGCCCAAGAGGCATCCTTGCTGACGAAGTCGGCCAGGAACTGAGCTCCAACCATCATTCCGCCAGCTCGGTTGCCAATCTTGACGTTGGCGATATCGGCAAGTTCGCTGTCCAGGATGGTTCTCAGTTCCGGTGGAAGCGGCATTTCCCAAAGCAGTTCGTTCGCCCTGCCGGCTGCCTCAAGCGAGAGCTTTACGGCCTCTCCATAGCCCATGACTCCGGCGTAGCGATCCCCGAGAGCAATTCGTGCTGCCCCCGTGAGGGTTGCGACATCAACGATGTGATCAGGGTTTTGCTCGGTGGCTAGTGACAGACCATCTGCGAGCACCAAGCGGCCCTCGGCGTCAGTGTTCAAAACTTCCACGGTCTTGCCGTTTCGAATGGTGATTACATCGCCTGGTCGCGTAGCGGAACCGGATGGCATGTTCTCCGCAAGGCACATGTACGCGGTCACATTCACCTTCAGCCCAAGAGTGGCAATTCCCAGAATTGCGCCGAGAACCGTCGCGCTTCCAGCCATGTCGTACTTCATGCCAACCATTCCCTCGGCGGGCTTGAGCGATAGGCCGCCGGTGTCGAAGGTGATTCCTTTGCCAACAAGCGCGATGTGCTTGCCGCCACCGTGGTAGCTCAGCTTCACAAGACGCGGTGGGCTAACCGAACCTTTGCCCACAGACAAAATGCCGCCGCAGCGCTCTTGTTCAAGCTTCTGCTCGTCCCAGATCTCAACTTCAATCGGGAGACCCGTTGCAAGCTGTTTAGCCTCTTGGGCAAGCTTGTCTGGCCACAGTTCGTTCGCTGGCAGATTGATCAATTCGCGAATAGCGACAATTTGCGCACAAATTTGCTGAACTTTAGTTAGGTCCGCAGTCATTAGCTCTGCTGGCACAACGATCTCAAAAGACACAGCTTCGCTGCTGCCCTTCTTGAACCGAGTCGGGGTCTTTCCGCCAAGTAGCAGTCCCTCAACCAGCTCCTCCAGCTCAACTTGGTTAGTCAGACGGGCAAGCACGGTGAGTTCACCAACAGCCTCCCTGCGCACAACGGCACCGAAATCCCGAAGGTTGAGGCCATTGCCTCCGACCACCAAGGTGAGGCCCTTTGGACCGGGAACCTTTGCACACGCTGCATTGGTCGGCTTCGCTCCAAATTGAGTGAGCACCTCTTTGTTCGGGGCAAAATCTGCGGCCGGAGACTCAAAACCAGAGTCGGAATAACGCATTGCAAGCTGGGATTTACTAGGTGAGGTTGCGAGAGAAATCGAAGTCATAGAACAAAAGCTTAGGTGGGTTAGTATCGGCTTATGAGTCCTTTGTATCGTGTCCTGGTGCCCGAGGAAGAGCTAGTAGGTCTGCCACTTATCGGGATGCTCTCGGGATTCACGGATGCCGGCTCCTCTATAGGTCAAATCTCCTCGCATTTTTTTGCCAACCTAGAATCAGAATTGGTCATCAAGTTCAACAACGACGAACTATTGGACTACCGCTCCAGACGCCCAATGCTCTTTTTTGAAAAGGACCACATTGAGTCCTATGAACCAGCCGAGCTTGGCATCTACCTGATGCGCGACGAAGCCGAGCAGCCCTTCTTAGTCTTGGACGGCTATGAGCCTGACTTTCGCTGGGAAGCGTTTTCACAGGCGATACAAGATATTTGCGATGAGCTGGAAATCATCTCCTTTACCTGGGTGAACTCGATTCCGTTCCCACTGCCGCACACCAGGCCAATCGGCGTCACTGTCTCCGGAAACCGCAAGGACCTTATCGATCGTTTCTCGGAGTGGAAGCCGCAGACCCAGGTACCGGGCAACATCGTCCACCTACTCGAATACACGCTTTCGAAGACTGAGCTTCCAGTCACTGGGTTCGTGTTACTAGTTCCTCACTATCTCGCTGACAACGAAGTACCTGGTGCAGCGGTAACGGCGTTGGAGCTAATCAGCGCAGCCACAGGCCTGGTGTTTCCATCGGACGAACTTCGAGACTCTTCTAAGAAGTTCTTGGCCAAGGTCGATTCTCAACTGGAGGAGAATTCTGAACTTGCCAAACTGGTTGCCACTCTCGAGTCGAGCTACTCCTCAACGGATGGGCCCGCAAAGGCCCCGATTGGTAAGGCGCCGAGTGAGCCACCAAGTGCAGACCAACTAGCCGAAGAGCTTGAAAACTATCTTGCCGCGATGCGTCGCACGGGTGAAGATAAGGAATAACTTCGTCAAATTTGGCGTTCTAAATTGTGAAATGGTCACTTACGTGACATAATTTGCCCCTAAACCCTTTCAGGTCTCACGACTTGACAAGGGTTTAAAGTCTGCCCAAAAACGAGGTTTATCATCGCTACCATCTCCAAGGCCAAAGCCAAAGCCGAGAAGGCTCCAAAGAAGTCCAAGGCTGCTGCTGACCTGCCTGAGGGCGATGAAGAAGACGAAGAAGAAGTCGAACTAGAGCCGGTAGAGGACATCGTCGCTGAAGCGCAGGAGGCTGTTGACCTAACTGCAGAGGACGAGGCCAAGGAAGAGCTGGCGACTGAGTCAATCCAGCTTCCAGCTGATGTGCTGGTCCTAAACAACGATGACGACGACATCCCGGTTCAGAACCTAACTATTTCCGGAGCCACTGCGGACCCGGTCAAGGATTATCTGAAGCAAATTGGCAAGGTTGCGCTTCTAAATGCGGAGCTCGAGGTTGAGCTGGCGAAGCGGATTGAAGCCGGATTGTTTGCAGAGGAGAAGCTCTCCCTTGCCAAGAACCTTTCCCCACAGGAGCGTCGCGACCTGACCTGGGTCGTAAAAGATGGTCAGCGTGCTAAGTCGCACCTACTTGAAGCGAACCTTCGACTGGTTGTATCGCTTGCAAAGCGCTACACCGGTAGGGGCATGCAGTTCCTCGACCTAATCCAAGAGGGAAACCTTGGTCTGATTAGAGCAGTGGAAAAATTCGATTACACCAAGGGCTACAAGTTCTCAACCTACGCAACCTGGTGGATTCGTCAGGCAATCACAAGAGCCATGGCTGACCAGGCCAGAACCATTCGTATTCCGGTTCACATGGTTGAGGTAATTAACAAGCTTGCCCGGGTGCAGCGGCAGCTACTTCAGGACCTTGGCCGCGAGCCAACCCCTGAGGAGCTTGCCGCAGAGCTCGACATGACACCGGAGAAGGTTGTCGAGGTTCAGAAGTACGGTCGCGAACCGATCTCGCTATCCACTCCTTTGGGTGAAGATGGTGACAGTGAGTTTGGTGACCTGATCGAGGACACTGAGGCGGTTGTGCCAGCTGATGCCGTTGGTTTCACGATGCTGCAACAGGAACTTGAAAGAGTTCTTGACAGCCTTCACCCTCGTGAAGCAGGTGTGATTCGCTCCCGATTCGGATTGGGAGACGGCGTTCAAATGACTCTGGATCAAATCGGTGAGAAGTTCGGCGTGACTCGTGAGCGTATCCGCCAGATCGAATCCAAGACTATGTCTAAGCTTCGTCACCCATCTCGCTCTCAGCTGCTTCGGGATTACCTGGACAATTAATTGCGCACATTCGCCGCAATGTTGCTGGGCAAAATGGCCCGGTTCTCTCTTCGCCTGGTTCGAAGAGGTGGCGGATCGGCGCTTCCAGGAACAATCGCTTTCAAGATTCAACCGAAGCTTCTAAGCCGAGCTATTTCCTCGGCGCCGCTGGGGCTGATTGCGGTTTCGGGCACGGCAGGCAAGAGCACCACCACCAAGGCCATCGTAGAACTGCTTAGATCTGCGGGACTTCGGGTCTTCACAAATCCATCTACCGCAAACATTCGCCAGGGCCTCTACGCCGCTGTATTGCAGTTCGGTGACCTGCGCGGCAGAATCGCAGCTGACATCGTCGTGTTGGAACTCGATGAGGGGCATGGTGCTGCACTCATAGCAGATCTAAAGCCAAAGCTGACTGTGCTGACCAACGTGCTTTCAGACCAGTTAGACAGGTTTGTTGACCCCGAGTTTGTCCAACAGAAACTCAGGCGCATAGCTCTGGCGAGCGAACACGTGATCCTCAACGGGGACGATCCAAGCCTCCTTGAATTCGCGGGCGATGTTGAGGCAAGCGCTTTTGGGCTCGCTAGGAGTTACGAGGGCGAGCGCCCTGAGTACGCCATCAACTTCTCGCAGCCTCAGCCGATGCCGCTTAGTGCAGAGATAGTTCGGATCGAAGGCGCCAGTGCAGAGATCTCGACCAAAAAGGCGAGATACTTCGTCAAGTTACCGAGCGCTGGCGCTCATCAGGCGCTTAACGTTGCTGCTGCCATAGCGGCAGTGGAGAAGACGGTTGACCTTGATTCGGAGACAATCGAGGCAACCCTAGAGAGCATGCCTCCGGTTTTTGCCAGGGACGAAATGGCCGAAATCAGAGGTCGGGGCGTGCGGCTGATGCTGGTGCAAAACTCAGTGAGCTTCAACCTCAATCTAGAGAACCTGACCGGCTCAGAGGCCCCCCTAATGTTGATGGCGGGCTCAGACATTCATGACCCAAGTTGGTTGTGGGGAGTTGACTTTTCAAGGCTCACTCGAGTGGATGTGGTGGGCGGTCTAAACGCCTACGACCTCGCACTCGCTCTCACCTACAGCGGGGTGGAAATCGGAACTGTGATTCAGTCTCCGCAGGACGCCGCGGATTACTTTTTAGACCTACCTGGCGATACTCCAACAATCATGTTCTCAGCGGATGCCATGCGCCGCACTCGCAGACACTTAGGTTTGGCCAAATGATCACACTTTCAAGCTTCCGGCCAGAGCTATTCAATAGAAATGCGGATCAGGGAAACATGCTGGTGCTAGCCAAGCAGCTGCAGTGGCGCGGGGTTGAGTCTCAACAGACTCTTGAGTTTGACCCCTCCGCGGATTTCCTAATCATCGGCGATGCATTCAATGCCGTTATGAGGGAGTACGCGGCGGAGCTTCTAGAGCTGGCCCCGACTCTGCAGCAACGTCTCGATGCCGGCATGCCCACTCTGTTGGTTGGATCTAGCTATGAGTTTTTCATTGGAGTGCTGGATGGAATCCCAACCCCCAAGCGTGGACAGAGGGTAAGCGAATTCCGCGAGGCTAGGTCAAATTCTCTGAGCGCTTTCGGATACCGCAATACCGACCTGGAGGGCGACGACCTCTTTGTGAAGGGGTCATTTATTGCAACCACGCTTTTTGGGCCCGTGCTTGCAAAGTCACCCGAGCTACTTCAGGCCATATTGAGGGGGTTGGGTGTGCAGAGTGAACTGAGTCCTGCATTCTCAGCAAGACTCGGCGAGTACTTGGAGAAGATTCGAACTACTTCTATCGCTGGCTAAGTTCGTTGGACTGGTCGTGCCAGCTAATGGAGATCGGCTGCAGCTTCTCTTTGTTGGCGTTGCCGTGATGCGCGCAGAATAGAAGCTCGCCTATTTCAAGCTCGACTCGAATATAGGCCTGTGCTCCACAGACGTCGCAGCGGTCAGTGGCAAGAAGTTTTTCAGCGGTGTTTTCCATCGCGACTATTGAAACACGGACAAGCGCCCAACAGGTCTGATTTACGCTCAGTTTCGCTATCTGCGAAGTGGCAGCCTGGCTTGATTGCCTCAATCGGTTAGCGTTGCGAGGTGGAAAACTACTCAGCCCGTCACCTCTCCGTTTTGGAGGGTCTAGAGGCCGTCCGTAAACGCCCCGGAATGTACATCGGTTCCACCGACGGGCGCGGACTCATGCACTGTCTGTGGGAAATTATCGACAACTCGGTGGATGAGGCACTTGCCGGCTATGGCAAGGAGATCAGAGTTATCGCCCACGAAGATGGCTCACTTGAGGTCCAAGACTTTGGTCGAGGAATCCCCGTTGACATCGAACCTAGAACTGGGCTCACAGGTGTCGAGGTGGTATTCACAAAGCTTCATGCCGGTGGAAAGTTTGGTGGCGGGTCTTACGGAGCATCCGGCGGTCTACACGGTGTGGGCGCATCGGTCGTAAACGCGTTGAGCGTACGGCTGGACGTTGAGGTAAATCGTGACGGGCAAACCTGGGGAATGTCTTTTCGTAGGGGAGAGCCCGGCGTCTTTGAATCCCCAGAGCCTGAAGCTAAATTCAGGCCGTTTGAGGATAATTCTGAGCTAAGAAAACTTGGCAAGGTTGCCAAGTCAGTGACCGGAACCAAGGTTCGCTACTGGCCTGACAGGCAGATTTTCGACCAGAGTGCCGTTTTCTCCATCGACGACCTGAAGGCAAGGCTAAGCCAAACCGCTTTCCTGGTTCCTGGTTTGAAGCTCAGTGCCGAGGACAGAAGAACCGGAACCAAGCTGGAGTTTGAGTTTGAGGGCGGAATCTCTGAATACGTAGAGCATCTGGCTAAGGACGCTGCCGTGGTGACCACAAAACGAATCTCGGAGTCTGCGAACTTCAAAGAGACGGTGCCGGTCTTAGATGACTCCGGTTCAATGGTGTCCAAAGAAATCGAACGTGAATGCAAGGTCGAGGTTGCACTGCGCTGGGGTGCGGGGTTTGATACCGAACTAAGGTCTTTTGTAAACATCATCGCGACCCCCAAGGGTGGCTCTCATCAAGCGGGGTTTGAGCAGGGGATGCTCAAGTCGATACGATCGGCCGTCGAGACAAACTCACGCAAACTAAAGGCCAATGGACTAAAAATCGAACGTGAAGACGTAGTCGCCGGGCTTACCGCAGTGGTGACCGTAAGCCTTCCCGAGCCCCAATTTGAGGGTCAGACCAAGGAGACCCTGGGCACTCCAGCGGTGAAGCAGATTGTTGCAAATGCCGTATCGAAGTACTTGGACAACTTCCTGTCTGGAGGCATCAGGGGTTCAAAGCAGGAGGCTGAGAAGCTCCTTGAAAAAATAGTCAATGAAGCGAAGGCTCGAGTTTCAGCACGAACCCTGAAGGACACTCAGCGTCGCAAGAACGCCTTGGAATCCTCCTCCCTACCAACCAAGCTTGTTGACTGCAGAGCAAGCGCCACCGAGGGGTCTGAGCTCTTTATAGTCGAGGGCGACAGCGCCTTGGGAACTGCCAAACTGGCTAGAGATTCTAAATTTCAGGCACTGCTCCCTATTCGAGGCAAGATTCTCAACGTTCAAAAGGCGTCGATTTCCGACATGCTTTCAAATGCAGAGTGTGCATCCATCATTCAGGTGGTCGGCGGCGGTTCCGGCCGCACTTTCGATCTCGAGCAAGTCCGCTACGAAAAGATCATCTTGATGTCAGATGCCGATGTTGATGGCGCCCACATCAGGACATTGCTGCTGACCCTTTTCTTCAGGTACATGAGACCACTTGTTGAAGCTGGTCGGGTGTACGCAGCTGTCCCGCCACTGCACAGAGTTATGGTGCAAAGCGGAAGAAGCAAAGAACCGATTTACACCTATTCCCAGCAAGAACTCACAGAACTGCTGCAGCGCCTGGACAAGCAAGGTAAGAGCTACCTACAGCCGATTCAGCGCTACAAGGGCCTCGGCGAGATGGATGCAGATCAGTTAGCTGAGACCACCATGCAGCCACAGAATCGAACCCTGAGACGCATCACGGCAGCCGACGCCCAGATCGCTGAGGAGATGTTCGAGCTCTTGATGGGGTCCGATGTAGCCCCACGAAAAGACTTCATCATCGATGCAGCTGACGATTTTGACAGAGAGCGTATCGACGCTTAGAAAGCACTACCTACATAGCGGTCAAGAGCTGATCCAGAAGCATCGCGCTTGGAGTTTTTTTCTAGCTCCGGAAGTGCATTTCCATCCAGGTCAAAGAGAAGTCCGTGTTCGGCAACTGATGCGAAGTAGAGCTGATCTTCGCCTTTTAGGAACCGCTGGACCCTCACGCCCATTGCCCCTCGACCCTTGCGGGGAATCTCTTGAAGCGGGGTAATCTTGCCCGCTCCGGGATCCGTGTCACCGAGCGCTGCAGAGAGGTTTGCTGCCGTAACGAGGTAGGAACCCTCGCCTGCTTTGCCAAAGAATATGACCCTGGAATCTTCAACGTTGATGCCAGCCATTCCCGATGCGGGAAGCCCTTGGGGTCTCACGCTAGACGCTGGGAATACAAGTGCATTTGCCTCTCTGGTAACAAATACCAACTCGGCACTCTCATCGGCTTCAACCAGACCCACAACCTCGTCTAGGTCCTTGAGGGCAATGACAGCTACCTGATCACGGTCCGGCAGCGGTCCGGCAAAGCGCTTGACTGTTCCCTGTGCGGTGCCGACAGCATAAGTTGACTCAGCGGTCCAAGGCATTACCCCTACGACCCGATTGGATCCTCCGAGGAACTCGGTCGCGTCCGGCATCGCGCCGCTAACGCCAGGGTTGTAGCTCGGCAAATCCGAGACATGCACCCGCACTGCCTCGGCGTTCGAGGTCAAGAAGGCGACATCACTTCGAGTGGTGCTCTCAAACAGAAGTTTGGCCTCCGAGTTGGCCACCGCACCCGCATATCTGAAAACTGCACCGGTCGGCGATAGGTAGACCCTCGTGGGTTCGTCACTGAGCTCTTGAACCACGACCTTGGATCTTGAAACAACCGCAATGCCAGACGCATCAATCAACTGAGTGCGACGTTCGTCTCCATAATCCTGGGCAACTTTGTCGAGCTCTTTGGAGACGAGATTGCGCATCAGTTGCTCCGAGGAGAGCAGCTTCACAAGCTCTTCGATCTCACGACGCAGCTCATCGGCTTCAGTCTCCAGCTCGATCACTGAAAAACGCGTCAATCGTCTGAGGCGTAACTCAAGGATATGGTCGGCCTGCAATGTGGACAGGTCGAAGATTTGCATCAACCGAGTGCGTGCGGATTCGACGGTGTCAGAGGTGCGAATCACCTCGATTACCTCGTCGATGTTCAATACTGCGATCTGCAGACCCTCAAGGAGGTGTAAACGAGCGCTCTTGCGATCTTTGCGGTTGATACTCCTGCGCTTTACAACCTCGAGTCGATGGCCGATGTATACCTGCAGCAGTTCTCTGAGGCTTAGCTGCTGAGGCCTACCTTCAACCAACGCCACGTTGTTTACGCCAAAGTTCTCCTCCAGTGGAGTGAACTTATAAAGCGCTTCTACGACGCTGGACGGGTCAAACCCGGTTTTCAATTCGATAACTAGCTTGAGCCCGTTTTCGCGATCGGTTAGATCCACAACGTCATGGATGCCCTCAAGCTTTTTGGCGTTCACGGCTTCGCGGATTCGGTCCACAACTCGTTCCGGCCCAACCTGGTAGGGGAGTTCGGTTACCACCAGGCCAGTGCGACGAGGTCCAACGTTTTCGATGCTGATCTTGGCTCGCATGCGGAATGCACCACGACCAGTTGCATAGGCCTCGGTCAAAGTGTCTCCAACCAATGCAATCGCACCAGAGGGCAGGTCGGGCCCCGGAAGCACCTTGAGGATTTCCTCTAACTCAGCGTCCGGATTTGCAATCAACAGCTGCAGCGCTGCAACGACCTCACGAAGGTTGTGAGGGGGCATGTTGGTGGCCATACCCACCGCGATGCCCGATGCGCCGTTTACCAAAAGATTTGGGAAGGCTGCCGGTAGCACACTTGGTTCTGTGAGCTGAGCGTCGTAGTTTGGGACGAAATCCACGACGTCCTCATCCAACGAATCATTGAGTAGCAGCGATGCTGCGGCTAATCGGGCTTCGGTGTAGCGAGCGGCTGCCGGACCATCGTCAAGGCTTCCGAAGTTTCCGTGGCCATCGATGAGTGGCAGCCGAAGACTGAAATCCTGGGCCATGCGCACCAATGCGTCGTAAATTGCGCCATCGCCATGGGGGTGGAGCTTACCCATTACCTCACCGGTAACTCGAGCTGATTTGACGTGACCGCGATCCGGTCTTAGCCCCATCTCACCCATCTGATAGACGATGCGGCGCTGCACTGGCTTGAGACCATCACGCGCATCTGGCAGGGCCCTGGAGTAGATAACCGAGTAGGAGTATTCCAGGAATGATTCCCGCATTTCTTTGGCGACATCAACGTCAATAATGCGTTCGTTCGACTGGGTCATGTTCCTCGGTGTGTAAAACTTCTGGGGTGCCATTGACTTTACCTCCAGTACCCAAAGGACTTGGGAGCATTCGGCATGTGTTCAAATCCGCACTCAGTTCTGTTGTTGGGGAGCGCTCCGAGCTTGGGTTCAAACCACGAAACAAGGTTCTCGTTATCTTCATTGATGGTCTGGGTTATCAAAACCTAAAGGCTGCCGCTGGGCACGCTCCATTTCTATCCAGCATGGCTCTCAAAGGCCAAATTTTGCATGCCGCATTTCCGTCCACCACCAGCGTCAACATCACAAGCTTCGCTACCGGTCTAAGGCCTGGCGGCCACGGCGTAATCGGACACATAGTCAAAGACAGCTATTTTCAAAAGCACTTGAACCTTTTGAATGGTTGGAACGAAGAGACTGATCCTCAACAGTGGCAACCCAACCAGACCATCTCGGAATCAGCTCTAGAGCAAGGTGTCATCACCAACGTGATCTCGGCGGCCGAGTATCGCCAAACCGGCTTTACAAAAGCAACTATGCGAGGGGTTGTGTTTCATGAGGCCGATGAAATAGCAACTCGCTTTGACATAGCAAAACGACTTCTTGAGAGCACCGAGCGATCCATCAACTATCTCTACATCCAAGAGTTGGACCAGCTTGGACATGTGAAGGGCTGGGAGTCAGACAGCTGGCGAGCTCTGCTCGAGCAGGTAAACGGGATTATCGAGCGCTTTAGCTCGGGAATACCGAAGGACGTGGGAGTCGTAATCACCGCCGATCACGGCATGCTCGATACCAATGATCAGAAGCGTGTCGAGCTTGATGAGCTGCTTAGGCCCAAGGGTGTTGATTTTGTGGGTGGCGATACCCGAACCATGTATCTCTACCTGGATAGTCAGTCAGACAAAAACCTTCTGCTTGAAGAGCTTGAGACCTATTCACAGTTCGCCGCATACGACACTCAAGTCCTCGTTGAAGCCGGACTTTATGGGGAGTTGGGGCCTCAGGCAAAAGCCAGGATGCCTGACCTGGTCTTACTTGCAAGAGGGAATAACACCCTCTACCACTCTGATTTTTCAAAGCCGCGCTCCTACCGGATGATTGCTCATCACGGTGGACTCAGCGCTCAGGAACTACAGATCCCCTTGATCAGATTCAACATCTGAGCTTGTTCCAAGAACAATCTCATCCCAGCTCGGCAAAGAGGCCCTGCCTTTTGCGCTAGCAGGCTTGATCTGATTTGTTGCGGCAGCTCTTCTGGCCCTGAGCTCTTCAACCAGGTCATGCACAGAGGCAGCTGGTTCAGAATTTTCAATCGGATCTGCCTCGACTGGTGTGGCGACTGGCTCCTGGACGACCGGGGGAGCAGCCCTGATCATCTCGCGCTCACTCGAGATTGACTTTGCGAGTTCCTGAGCTGCTGGGCTCACTGGATCGATCAACCTGGTCTTTGGGTCGAAGTGCCACTTCAAACTACTTCCGGCCGTGAGGACCCACTTGTCTGCGGGCTTGGTTATTTCAAACTCAGGATTTGGGTAGGTGAGTGCGACCAGCTCACCAAACTCTTGCATCTTGGTTCCGTTAGATACCTTCGTGGTGAGAGCCTGCTGCAGCACGAACCGGATCTCGTCCAAGATTGGAGCCGCAAATGGAAGTACGGCCTCGATTGGAACATTGAGGGATTGCGCGACCTCTTGAGGGGACTTACCAGATCGAATAGCACTCTGCACGTCTTTCGGGCTCACACCCGAGCTTGCGATTTGAGGAACTCGCTTGACTGCCTCTTTCAGCGACTCGTCAATCAAGACCCGAGCGCGCTCACCTGACTCTGTTTCCAAGATCAAGAAATCGCTCTCGCGAGTAATGAATCTGAGCTCCATAGCCGCCTCCTGTGTTGAAGTCTGACACCCCAGCGAACAACACCACAGCATCTTGCTCGGTGAGTTTGCTAAGAGAATCCCCATCTCGGCGTTTTGAACTTGCATTTATCAAATGACTAGGGCATGCTTCACGCCGAGGAATGGAAAGGGATGCTCGATGGCTACTGATTACGACGCTCAGCGTAAAAACGATGACGATACGGAATCCCTGGATGCGATCAAGGAGCGAATTCCTTCTAAGCCAACCCTCAGTGAGGACGACGCCGACAACGTCGACTCCTTCACCATTCCAGACGTTGTCAACGAAGAGCTCGAAGTTGTCATCCTGCCGCTTCAGGAAAACGAATTCACCTGCATGAGCTGCTTCTTGGTGAAGCCTCAGAACCAAATGGCTTCGAAGACCAAGCTAGGGCCGATTTGCTCGGAGTGCGCTAGCTAACGCCTCTGCTTTTCTAGTTGATATCAATACGTACGGTGTTGGGTCAACGCTGTCTGAAATCTCCAACTTGATCATGGTCGGAATATCCCCACGGAGCAGCATCCGAGCATTGGCATTGAGTCCCGGGCCTCGCTCAAATCGAGCCTCCTGAGCATCAAGCACCCTCACCTCGCCAATGACCTCTCTTGGAAGTGCAAAGGAACCCGCTCGCAGCTGGGTATCGCTCAGGGAAATGCTTGGGGCTAGGAAGCTAGCTAGTGCAAAAAGTAGTGCCGGGACAGATACTCCGAGAATCAGCGCCAGCTCAAAACCAAACGGCAGTGCAGCTAAGGCAACCATCGGAGCGGATAGCGACAACGCTAGGTAGGTGGTTGGGGCGGGGAGAAGACGCTCTTCAAAAACAAGTTGCACGCAAATAGATTACGCTGGCGGGGTGAATTTAGACGTGCTCATCATCGCCGAAGAGGGCTTTGAACCCAGCTATGCAAAACCAGGTGACGCGGGGGCGGATCTGCGATCCACGGAGAGTCTGGTTATCGAACCTGGCAAGCGAGCGCTAGTGAAGACCGGTGTAAAGATTGCAATCCCTGATGGCTACGTAGGGCTTGTCCACCCAAGATCGGGCCTTGCAGCCAAGCACGGTATTACTGTGCTGAACACCCCGGGAACAGTAGATGCTGGCTACCGCGGTGAGCTTATGGTGACGCTAATCAACCTTTCTGACGAAGAGTTTCAAATCACCCGTGGTGATCGAATCGCGCAACTGGTATTTCAGAAGGTAGAACGAGCTACCTTCCACCCAGTTCAAGAACTTCCCGACAGCGCCCGTGGTGCAAGCGGTTTTGGCTCAACGGGGCGCAGCTAATGGCAAAGATAGAGCCGGCTGACCGCCTAGAGAACGGGCCGTTCGATGTTGCTGAGCTGGGAGTTTTGACTCCGTATCTTGACTTTGGATCGTTGCGCATCTCACCACAGGCAGGAATCACCATAAAGGCCGACGTTGATGATCAGTCCAAGCGCATCGTCTCTCTATCGCTTGAGCAAGACGGTCATAGGCTCCAGGTTCAGGCCTTTGCCACAACTAAGTCCGAGGGCCTGTGGGAGTTCACAATGAACGCGATCGCCAAAGGCATCGCGGAGCAAAACGGTCTTGCAGAGATAATCCCCGGAGCTCTGGGTCCTGAGCTTAGGGTTCAAACCTCGGTCACTGAGAACGGCAAACGATTCCTGCGCGAATCCAGATTCATAGGCGTCGACGGACCGCGTTGGTTCCTAAGAGGCGTCCTAACTGGCCCTGAGATCTATCAACCCGAGACCTACTCGAAACTCATTGCACTCTATCGATCGGTGGCGGTAAATCGTGGTGACACCGCCTTGCCACCGGGGGAGCTGCTACCGATCACCTTGCCGACGGCGAATGAGTAAAAAAGAACAGGTAGCAGGTCGTCTTGGACTTGCGAAGGAGGGGGAGGACCTGGTCCTCACCGGCTCTTCGCTGCTGGCCTCTATAGGTGGTCCACTTGGCATTCTGGAAGCGGTGCTCCCAGCCACGGCATTCTCAGTAACCTATGGGCTCAGCCGCTCGGCAATCTGGGCCGTTTCCGCCGCGGTTGGACTGTCTTGCATCTTTATATTGATTCGGCTTTTTCAGCGTAAATCGCTGATGCAGGCCCTGATTGGCCTTGGAGCAGTTGGGCTAGCGGCGTTCTTGGCTTTGAGAGATGGTGGTCAGGCCTCCGATTACTTTGTGCCAGGGTTCTTTACCAATGCGGCCTATGGATCGGTGCTTCTGGTGAGCGTTCTAATCAAGCGGCCCATCCTTGGATACGCCGGACAGTTCTTGTTTGGGCTAGATCACTGGCGCCGGGACAAGCCGCTGCGCCGAAAGTTCCAGGTGATAACACTGATCTGGGTGGCCTTCTTTTCGCTTCGGCTGCTGGTTCAGGTACCGCTGTACTTTGCGGACTTGGTTGAGCAGCTCGCTCTCGCGCGGGCCATCATGGGAGCACCAGCCTATGCAGGTTTACTAGCGCTCACTTGGGTCCTGCTTAGGAGAATCCAGCAGTCAAAAGCGGTAGATTATTCGAGTAACTCTGGAGGAAACACACATGGGTAAAACTTTCCAAGCTAAGTCGCTATCAGTAGCCGGCAAGGACTACAAGTACTACAGCATGGCTGAGCTGGGAGCTCAGAAGCTTCCATACAGCCTGAAGATTCTTCTGGAGAACATGCTCCGCACCGAGGACGGTGCAAACGTAACCAAGGCACACGTTGATGCACTGGTCAACTGGGACCCAGGTGCAGAGCCTGATACCGAGATTCAGTTCACACCTGCTCGCGTAATCATGCAGGACTTCACCGGTGTTCCATGTGTAGTGGATCTCGCCACCATGCGCGAGGCAGTTGCTCAGCTCGGCGGTGACCCACAGCAGATCAATCCGCTTGCACCGGCCGAGATGGTCATCGACCACTCCGTGGTGATCGACATCGCAGGCTCTCCAGATGCTGCAGAGCGAAACGTAGAGTTTGAGTACCAAAGAAATGCTGAGCGCTACCAGTTCCTGCGTTGGGGCCAGACCGCTTTTGACAACTTCAAGGTTGTTCCCCCAGGAACCGGAATTGTTCACCAGGTGAACATCGAATACCTAGCTCGCACGGTAATGACCCGTGAGATCGATGGTGAGCTTGTTGCCTACCCAGACTCATGCGTCGGAACCGACTCTCACACGACCATGGTCAATGGTCTTGGTGTTCTTGGTTGGGGAGTAGGTGGCATCGAGGCCGAGGCCGCCATGCTGGGTCAGCCAGTGTCCATGCTGATTCCGCGAGTCGTCGGATTTAAGCTGACCGGAGAGATCCCCACCGGTGCAACCGCTACCGACGTTGTATTGACCATCACCGAGATGCTGCGTAAGCACGGTGTTGTGGGCAAGTTCGTCGAATTTTACGGAAAGGGTGTGTCCAAGGTTCCGCTCGCAAACCGCGCAACCATTGGAAACATGTCCCCAGAATTTGGTTCCACCGTGGCAATCTTCCCAATCGACGAGGTCACCCTGGATTACCTGCGCGTCACCGGTAGATCTGACCAGGAGATTGCTTTGGTTGAGGCCTACACCAAGGCGCAGGGACTGTGGCACGACCCTTCGATTGAGCCTGTTTACTCCGAATACCTAGAGCTAGACCTCTCGACCGTAGTGCCATCGATCGCTGGTCCAAAGCGCCCACAGGACCGCATCGAGCTGTCGAAGGCAAAGAGCTCTTTCGAGCAGGTTCTTCCTACCTACGCTGGAGAGCAGAGCAAGCCTGCAAAGGTAGATGGCAAGGACTTTTCAATCGATCACGGTGCCGTGACCATTGCCTCTATCACCTCTTGCACCAACACCTCCAACCCATCCGTGATGCTCGCAGCTGGCCTACTTGCTAAGAAGGCTGTAGCCAAGGGTCTCAAGGCCAAACCATGGGTTAAGACCTCCTTGGCTCCAGGGTCAAAGGTTGTCACCGAGTACTACGCGAAGGCTGGCCTGACTGAGTCGCTGGATGCCCTCGGATTCAATCTGGTGGGCTACGGCTGCACCACCTGTATCGGTAACTCCGGTCCGCTTAGTGACGAGATCTCAAAGGCAATCAACGAGAACGATCTGGCCGTGACCGCGGTGCTCTCGGGCAACCGAAACTTTGAGGGTCGCATCAACCCAGATGTGAAGATGAACTACTTGGCGTCTCCACCGCTTGTAATCGCCTACTCGCTGGCTGGAACCATGGACTTTGATTTCGAGACTGACTCGCTTGGCAAAGACCAGGATGGCAACGACGTATTCCTCAAGGACATCTGGCCGACTCCAGCTGAGGTTCAATCCACCATTGACTCCTCGATCAACTCTGAGATGTTCAAGACCCAGTACGCATCGGTATTCGATGGCGATGAGCGCTGGCGTTCGCTACCAACCCCCAAGGGATCAATCTTCACCTGGGATGAGAACTCCACCTACGTCAAGAAGGCCCCTTACTTCGACAACATGAAGCTAGAGCCTGAGGCCGTGTCAGATGTCACTGGTGCCAGGGTTTTGGTCAAGCTTGGTGACTCAGTAACCACCGACCACATCTCGCCTGCTGGATCAATCAAGGCTGACTCGCCAGCAGGAAAGTACTTGACCGAGCGCGGTGTCTCGAGAGTTGATTTCAACTCTTACGGTTCACGTCGCGGAAACCACGAGGTGATGATTCGCGGTACCTTCGCAAACATCCGACTTCGCAATCAGCTGCTTGACAATGTCGAGGGTAGCTACACTCGTGACTTCACAACCACCGCAGGTGAGCAGAGCTTCATTTTCGATGCCTCCGAGAACTACCGTGCCGAGGGAACCCCGCTCGTTGCTTTGGCCGGCAAGGAGTACGGCTCCGGATCCTCACGCGACTGGGCCGCAAAGGGCACAAGTCTCTTGGGCATCAAGGTCGTAATCGCCGAGAGCTTCGAGCGCATTCACCGTTCAAACCTGATCGGAATGGGAGTGCTCCCACTTCAGTTCCCTAAGGGCGAGAGTGCTGATTCGCTCGGACTAGACGGAACCGAGATCTTCGACGTAACTGGCATTGAGAAACTAAATGACGGTGTGACTCCGAAGACTGTTCGCGTCGTTGCCAAGCCATCCGCGCATTCCGCGGCTGGTAAGCCGGTCATTGAATTCGATGCGATCGTTCGCATCGACACCCCCGGTGAGGCAGATTACTTCCGCAACGGCGGCATCCTGCAGTATGTCCTTCGATCCCTGGTCGCCTAGGAATCAACTAAATCCGAATCGGGTTTAGCTAAAGATGGATATTCTTCGCAGGGTAACGACGCCCCAGGTCCTCAAGGAGCTCAGCGAGGCTGAGTTGACGACACTTTGCCAGGAGATCCGCGATTACCTGGTTGAGTCGGTTTCCAAGACGGGTGGCCACCTAGGGCCGAACCTGGGGGTTGTGGAAACTACGGTTGCTATTCACAGGGTGTTTGACTCGCCACGTGACTCGATCGTGTGGGACACCGGACACCAGAGCTATGTGCACAAGTTGCTTACTGGTCGCCAGGACTTCTCGAGACTTCGCCAAAAGGACGGCATTGCAGGCTATCCGCAGAGAAGTGAGTCCGAGCACGACATCGTCGAATCCTCACACGCCTCATCGTCACTTTCTTGGGCAGACGGAATTAGCCGAGCGTTCAAATCAACCGGCCAAGACCGTCACGTAGTTGCGGTAATCGGCGATGGAGCATTAACCGGTGGTATGGCATGGGAAGCACTCAACAACATCAGCCATGACAATGACCGCAAACTTGTAATCATCGTTAACGACAATGGTCGCTCCTACGCTCCAACTATCGGCGGGTTGGCCAAAACCCTAAACGCCATTCGCACTGAGGGTTGGTACAAGAAGGGCTATCGACTCTCTAAAAAGCTTTTCTATAAGTTTGGTTTCCTCGGCCGAGCAGTGTTTGATGCTGCCCATGCCGCCGGCCACTCGATCGTCACCGAAAATGCGCCCCAGGGGATCTTCCCGAACCTGGGAATCAAGTACATCGGGCCGATTGACGGACATGATTTGAAGGCAATGGAGGAAGCGCTCCAGCTAGCCAAGAGCTATGGTGCTCCGGTAATCGTTCATGCCATCACTCAGAAGGGGCGTGGCTACAACCCCGCCCTGGAGGATAAGGCTGATCAGTTCCACGCAGTCGGTCAAATCAACCCTGAGTCCGGTATGCCACTAAAAGTCAGTGGAAGTACATCTTGGACTGGCGTATTTGCCGACCAGATGGTGCAGATTGGTCAGCAAAACGAAAACGTAGTTGCTATCACCGGAGCCATGCTGATTCCGGTGGGCCTAGACAAGTTTGCATCTAGGTTCCCCGACCGAACTTTCGATGTCGGTATCGCCGAGCAGCACGCTGTTGCATCAGCGGCTGGTATGGCGTTCGGTGGATTACACCCGGTTGTTGCGATCTACTCAACCTTCCTAAACCGAGCCTTTGACCAGTTGTTGATGGACGTAGCACTCCACAAGGCGGGTGTCACGTTTGTGCTGGACCGCGCCGGAATCACCGGTCCAGATGGCGCCTCACACCACGGTGTTTGGGACCTTTCAATTCTTCAGGTGGTGCCGGGAATCAGGCTTGCCGCTCCACGTGATGAAGCCACTTTGCGCGAAGAGCTGCAGGAGGCAATTGCCATTAACGATGCCCCTACCGTGATTCGCTTTCCAAAGGGCTCGGTCGCTACCAACCTGCCAGCCGAGTACCGCACCGAGGATGGTGTAGATGTGCTGCACCGCTCGGCCAGCAAGGATGTGCTGATCGTCGCAGTTGGACCATTTGCCCACACCGCTATGAAAGTGGCTGAGTTGCTTGCAGCGCAGGGGATAGGCGCAACCGTTGTCGATCCAAGATGGATCGTTCCAGTTCAGAGAAGCATTATCGATCTTGCCTCGGAGCACCGTTTGGTCGTCACGCTAGAAGACGGCGTCCGGGTGGGTGGCTTTGGAAGCAGGGTGCGTCAGGAGCTTAGGGCGAATGGTGTTGACACCGGTTTAAATGAGGTTGGTGTCCCAGCAGAATTTCTTGAGCACGCTGAGCGCGAAGAGATCTTAGAGCGACTAGGCCTCACACCACAGGCAATCGCTCACGAGATTGTTGCGCAGGTGGTTGGCACCAAGGTGCCGCACGCTAAGCCGATTGAAGGCGAGAAAACTCAGCTTGGATCAGAGGCGCAACTAGGTTAACTTGCCAGTTGCGAGCACCCAGCTCCAGAAGCTGACTAGCAACATCCTCACTCGGATCGAAGCAAACCCTTCGTAGGTAGTCCGGAGTGAGCAGATTCTCCACGGGAATCGCTAGCTCCTCAGCCAATGCGACGAGCTTTGGTCTAGAACTCTCAAGTCGCTGATGCGCCTCAGGGAAACGCTTTTCCCAGGACCGATGATTAGGAATACCGTTTCCGCGCTCCGCTGGGGTCAGTTCAATTTCCAATTCCTGGGCAGCAGCAATTGCCTGCCACCAAACCCCAAGCATTGAGCGGGATGCTCGCCCTTGAAACTCTCGATTGCCTGCTAGATCAGACTTTGAAGTTGGAGGCGTATTCACTACCGCCATGATGGAGCGGTCGGGGATCAGGCGACCAGGGGCGGTGTCACTATCGCGTGCGATCCGGTCTCGCTCAAGCCAAAGACTGGCAGCGATCTTGACCTTGCTCAGGTCTTTGATCTTGCTCAGCCCGGGAAGATTACGCCATGGCTCCAAGGGTTGAGGCTTTGGCTTGAAGCTAAGTAAATGCTCAAACTCCTCGGCAACAAACTCAAGCTTTCCCTGGTCTGCCAGCAACTTCTCTAGCGCAACCCATAACTCAGCCATCACATCAACATCTAAGGCTGCATAGTTGAGCATCTCATCACTCAGGGGTCGAATAGACCAGTCTGATGCGCTGTGCTCTTTTGCTAACTCAAGATCCAGCAGCTCCTCGCAAAGCGAGCCCAGCCCGACTCTTGCAAGACCCGCGATGCGGGCAGCGAGCTCGGTGTCAACTAATTCCTTGGGATACAACTCGAGCTGAGCAAGACACGGTAAATCCTGGGTAGCGGCGTGCAACAGCCACGTCTTTTGGTTCAGCTGTGCTGCGAGCACCTGCTGCCAAGTCGAGGAGTTATCGTCGAGTGCAACCGGATCCAACAAGAAGATTGCAGACTCGGTTGCGATCTGAACCAGGTAGGCCCTCTGGGAATATCTAAAACCACTAGCGCGCTCGGCATCAAGCGAAACGCTCGTACTCTTTGCTAGTTCTTTGACAACGAGTTCGAGTTCTTCTTCATTTGTGACCATGGTCACGGGCAAGCGAGCAGCGGAAAGCTTCAACCAAGCCTCACAACTTTGCTATCTTTTGGCGGCAATCCACTAATCAGTGCGAGCAGTTCGATCCAACCTTGAAGGTGTGGTTTTAGATCAAAGCCAACCGGGGCCCAGGAGGCCCTGATCTCCAATTCGGCATGTTGGGGTTGAGTGATTAGCGAACCGTGACCGGTTGAAACCACCGTGGTGGTGGTTCCCGCCTCATGGGCAAAACTTGCGCCATTTTGGCTAAGTGAGTCGCGGAGCCACTCCCAAGGGAGCTGAGACAGGTACTCGTCCTTCGCCATCTCCAGCTCGATAGGAGATTTTGCGTACCCAATGATGCGGAATTCAGAGTTCCAGCCCTCGGGAATCTGAGGGTCTCTACAGAAGACCAAACGACTGACTCCGTGGTCGGATTCTGTCTGGTGGCGAATTTCAGCGGAGATTGCGAATGATTCTGGGGCAATACCTTTAGGCGATGGGATTTGAGTCAGTTCGATCTCGTCGCGAGTGGCCACCTCTGTTAGTGAGGCGAGCATGCCTCTAAAAGGTTCGCTAATTTCGGATAGATCTAACTCCACCCCAAAAAGCTACTGCTGAAGCGGAACGGGGAGCCTTTGCCACGCCGCTAGCGACAGTAAGCGATTACCAAATCACTGATTTTTAGCTCATGTGAGATAGCCAATCCCGAGCGTTCACAAAACGCGAGAATTCCAGCACGATTCAAACAACTTACCCAAACCCCGATTCCAAGTTCCTTGCATGTTGGCAACAGTGTGCTCGGACCAAGTTCGAGGTGAACCCGATTGAACTGGGTGACCAGGGTGCGAATCGAGGATGATAAAGACTCAACCTCACCGAGTTGGAGGAATCTCTCTGGGCTATCTAGATCCTCAGGAGGGGAGAGCTCAGACCTTGAGAAAACGCCCAAATGAGCGGACTTGGGCATTCGATACTCCTCGACTCGATAGGTCTTGCCGCTGGTGACCACGAGGTTCGCGTTTTGACGAAGCGCTCTGAGCCAAAGCAAATCCGTTGGTCCGCCGAGTAGCTTCGAACCACCATTTTCATCTTGAGTATGTCCATCGGCGTCCACAACCAGGCTTGCAGTTATGGATGAGCCAGCTAACAGGGCTATCAGAAAGCTGTTTGACAGGACCGATTGACCAAAGCGGTCACTGATCGGAAGCAAGCTCCCGAGTCTTTCTTTTGATTCTTGCCAACATGCCTCGCATGCCGCGGACTCGGAGTGGGGAGATCAGCTGATCTAAACCGAGCTCTGTAGGGAAATCATCTGAAACCGAGAGTATTTCAGCTGCTGTAAGACCGTTGAGGGCTGTGTTCAAAGCCGAAGCAAACCCTCTGGTGGTAGGTGCCTCTTTGGGAGCAGAAAAATACAGGTCGATCTTTTCCGAGGTGCCCTCAACCGCAATAAACACCGGAGCTTGACACTCTTCGACTCGCTCCAGAAGTTCGGGGTGCTCTCCGAAGAGAACGTCTAGCTCTGGGAGCGCGTCTGCGTATTCCAAAAGCATTTGCAGCCGATCATTTCCAGTCATCGACTGGAAGTCTTCAACTACTGCACTAACTCTTTCGTGCACTAGGCCAGAACTCCTGGCTCTTCGCCACGCACAACAGGGACAGCAACAAGGTTGCCCCACTCGGTCCAGCTACCGTCGTAGTTACGAACGTCTCTGACCCCAATTAGGTACTTCAGGGCAAACCAAGTCAAAGACGAGCGCTCTCCGATTCGGCAGTAGGTAATGAACTTCTCAGACTCGCTAAAACCGGTTTCCTCCAAGAGCACCTCGCGCAGACCCTCGACTGGCTTGAAGCTGCCGTCTTCCTGCACACACTTACCCCATGGGACATTCTTTGCAGACGGAATGTGGCCGCCGCGTGCAGCGCCTTCGTTCGGGTAGTCCGGCATGTGTAGGCGCTCACCTGTGTATTCAGGGAAGGATCGGATGTCCACGATTGGAGATCCAGCGTGCTTAAGAACATCGTCTCGGAAGGCTCTGATCTCTGAATCCTTGCGCTCGACTACTGGGTAGTTGCCAGAAGTAACAGCTTCAATCTCTCGGGTGAGCTCGCGACCTTCGGCGACCCACTTGGCACGGCCACCATCGAGAAGTCTGACATCCTGGTGACCGAAAAGCTTGAACACCCAGAACGCGTAGCAGGCCCACCAGTTGGACTTGTCGCCATAGAGGACAACGGTGTCATCCCGGGAGATACCCTTGCGCTCCATCAAAGCCGCAAAGCCAGCTCCATCAAGGTAGTCACGTCGAACCGGGTCGTTTAGTTCTGTGTGCCAGTCGAGCTTGAGGGCGCCGGGGATGTGACCGGTGTCGTAGAGCAGAATGTCCTCGTTGGATTCAACGACCTTTACCGAGGCACGGTTCTGAGCCAACCACTCGGTGGTCACTAGAACCTCTGGATGGGCATAGCCTGAGAACTTGTCCGACACCGTAACTCCTAAAGATTGTCTAAACTTGCTCCGACGAACGGAGCCTGAGTGCTAGAACCAGCAAAAAATCAACCAAATTCCTTGGTTGGTGTGGTTCCATCCACCGCTACCGAAGAGCTTATTCGACAGTTGGTTCCACCGCCTGAGTTTGTCAAAGCCCATTTTGAGAATTACCGCCCAGACCCCAATTTCCCTTCGCAGCAGGCCGCTGTGGAACGGTCGAAACAATTCGTAACCGGTCCAGCTCGTAAGCTTTTTTCAAAGTCTGAGGCCATACCCGGTATCTATCTCGACGGTGGCTTCGGTGTTGGTAAAACTCACCTTTTAGCATCGATTTACCATTCCTTTTCGGGCCGCAAAGCCTTTGGCAGCTTCCTCGAATACACATCGCTGGTCGGTTACTTAGGCTTCAGCCAGGCAATTGCGAGCTTTTCAAGCTATGCCTTGATCTGCATAGATGAGTTTGAACTCGACGATCCGGGCGACACCATGTTGATGTCGAGATTCCTAAAAGAGCTCAGTGAAAAGGGCGTGCGCTTCGCAGCCACCTCAAACACCCCACCGAATGCTCTTGGTCAGGGAAGGTTTGCAGCTGAGGATTTCAAACGCGAGATTCAGGGTCTGGGAGAGCGCTTTGAAATCGTTAGCGTTGATGGCGAGGACTATCGCCACCGCGATAACAGCCAGGATTCACGCAACCTCAGCGAGCTCGAACTGGGCGACTGGATCGGCTATCAGGAAGATGGCTACCTGGAGGACTTTGACGCTCTCCTGAGTCACCTGGGAACCCTCCATCCGACAAAGTTTAGAAAGCTCATCGATCAAGTCGGTTCCCTGGCCATTAAGAATCTTCATCAGCTGGAGGACCAGGTTGCAGCTTTGAGGTTAGTCAGCTTCGTGGATCGACTATATGAGCAGCAAATTCCGCTCCGGACCTCGGGGAAGGTTCCTGCTACCAAAGTCTTCTCGGAGACCATGATTGCTGGCGGCTACCGAAAGAAATACCTCAGAGCGGTGTCAAGAATCGGTGCGCTCTGTGAGCTTTACTGATCTGGCAAGTCTGCGGTAGTGCTTACCGCGCCAGCTGGCTAGAAATCCACCAATAGCCATCGATATCAAACTTCCAAAGATAACCGCCAGGGTGGCTTCTGCCAGAACCTCTGGGTTGTTTGCGAATGAGAGATTTGTCATCAAAAGCGAGACCGTGAAGCCCACTCCAGCGATCGCAGCCACGGCTGTGAAATCGGGGAGCTTGAGCGAGAGTCGGTCCTCGGGAGCAGCAAGTTTGTTGGCGAGGTATGCCAACAGGGTGATGCCGATAATCTTCCCAGCCGGCAGCGCAATCGCAATAGCTGGGAAGACCACCGAAACCTCTTGGGCAAAGCTCGGTAACGCGATCGCCACCGCAAAAAAAGCAAAAACCGGAAGCGCAATTGAATTGGTCCAAGGCTGCAATTTTGCGGTCAGAGAGTGGGTCTTGGAAGCAGGGATGATAAGACCCAGAACGACGCCAGCAATGGTCGCATGCACCCCGGATTGGTAAACCGCGTACCAGAGAAGCAAAAAGCTAACCACTCGAATGGCGTTGATGGGAACTCGCTTTAGCTGCTCCAATGCACTGTGTCCAAGCGCAATCGAAGCGGCAATCAGTAGCCATTCGATCTTTACGTCGTCGGTGTAGAAAATTGCGATGATGCTGATAGCCACTAGGTCATCAAAGATCGCAAGCGCGAGCAAAAATACTCGAGCCGACTTTGGAAGCCCGGAACCAAAAATGGCCAGCACTCCCAGTGCGAAGGCGATGTCGGTTGCGGTAGGTATCGGCCAGCCGGTGACTAGCTCAGTGCCCCAGGTGAGCGAAAGGTAAATGAGAGCCGGAACCGCAACACCACCAATTCCGCCTAAAACTGGGACCAGTGCCGTCTTGAACTTACTCAGCACACCAAGGCGCAGCTCATATTTCAGTTCAAGTCCAGCAACTAAGAAAAAGATGGCCAAGAGCAAGTCAGATACCCAGTGTTCGACTGATAGCTTCAAACCAATGGCTTCGATTCCAAAGTAGGAATGCTTGAAGTCGAGGAAGCTTGAACCAACGGGGGAGTTGGCAATAACGAGCCCAGCAACCGCCGCTGCAAGCAACAAAAGTGCCGCTGACTTATCGCTTTTCAAAACCGCTCCTTGAGAATCTTGAAACACAACCGTAACTCAAGCTCGATTTTGTAACCGGGCTGAAACTAACGAAGTGTCTGACCGTAATCGGTCACTCTGAAGATTGTCCCATGGCCGCCGAGGGTTGGCCATTTGATAACTCAAAGTGAGGTGGACATGTTAGGAACCGGAGAACTAGCTTTCGCAGTGATCTCAACTGCGTTGGTGCTCTTGATGACGCCAGGATTGGCGTTCTTCTACGGAGGTTTGGTAAAGGCCAAGTCCGTAGTGAGCATGATGATGATGAGCTTTGGATCGCTCGCCCTAATCGGAGTGCTGTGGGTGCTCTATGGCTACAGCATGTCTGCAGTAGAGAACCCAACTGACTTCAGTGGAAACCCATTCGCCAGCTTCGGGCTTGCGGGCCTTGACAACGAGGGCCTCGTGGGTGCCGCTTACGGTGCAACCTTCGCCATCATTACCGTTGCCCTAATTTCCGGTTCGATTGCAGACCGCGCTCGCTTTGGAGCTTGGTTGGTTTTCGCTGGAATCTGGGCCACTGTTTCATACTTCCCGGTAGCCGCATGGGTATGGGGTGGCGGCTGGATCATGGAGCTCGGAACCTGGCTGAACATGCCTGACGTTATCGACTACGCCGGTGGTACAGCGGTGCACATCAACGCTGGTGCTGCAGCCCTTGCGCTGGCAATCGTGCTAGGCAAGCGCTTTGGATTTGCCAAGGGCATCATGCAGCCTCACAACGTGCCGTTGGTCCTTCTCGGTGCAGCACTGCTTTGGTTTGGATGGTTCGGCTTCAACGTTGGAGCTGAGTTCCTAAACGGACTGGAGAATGCAGGCCTGATCACAGTGAACACTCTTGGTGCCACCTCTGCAGCAATCCTGGGCTGGTTGGCAATCGAGAAGCTAAAGGAAGGAAAGGCAACCTCCATTGGTGCCGCTTCTGGAGCGGTTGCGGGTTTGGTTGCCATCACCCCAGCCTGTGCCAGCATCACCCCTGGCTACGCCCTACTGCTTGGTGTCATTGCTGGAGCGCTGAGTGCACTCGCCGTTGAGCTGAAGTTCAAGCTCGGTTACGACGACTCGCTCGATGTGGTTGGTATCCACCTAGCTGCCGGTCTAATCGGAACCCTGTATCTAGGTTTCTTTGCAACCGACACCGGACTATTTACCGGCGGTGACTACGGACAGCTGGTGGTGCAGGCAATCGCAGCCTTCGGAGTTCTGATTTACGGATTCCTAGCAGCATTGATCATCGGATTTGCAATCGAGAAGACAATTGGCTTCCGAGTCAAGTCTGAGGACGAGATCGCAGGCGTTGACCTAGTGGTACATGGCGAAGCTGCCTACAGCTTCGGTCAGGATCCTGAGCGCCGATAGGACAAAAAGTAGAAAAGCGGTGGGAGCAATCTCACCGCTTTTCGCTTTTTTGACAACGAGTTGGAATTATGTGGCATAATTTTCAAGTTCTCTGTCGAGAGCAGTGCGGATGTAGCGCAGTTGGTAGCGCATCACCTTGCCAAGGTGAGGGTCGCGAGTTCGAGTCTCGTCATCCGCTCTCAGACACCTGAACGGTGGAGTGGCCGAGAGGCGAGGCAGCGGCCTGCAAAGCCGTGTACACGGGTTCGAATCCCGTCTTCACCTCTCACCACGAAAACGGGCGATTGGCGCAGTGGTAGCGCGCTTCCCTGACACGGAAGAGGTCACTGGTTCGAACCCAGTATCGCCCACCATTCAATTGGTGTTCACCTAATGGTGGACGAAGCTTCAAAAACCAACAGCCTCACGTTCACCGGGTGAATTTAGTTTCAAGCCATGAAACTCAACCCCAAATCAATTCTCGGATCCATTGCGATCGCATCCCTTCTTCTAGCAGGTAGTCAGCTGCCTGCTCACAGCGTTGATTACGCTGCCCCAAAATCCCCAGAGGTCGTAGACGTGACTCCCGCCACAGGCGGTGTCAAGGTTGTTTGGAAAGCTGTTGAAGCCACTCCAAAAGTCACCCACTACATCGTCAGCGGCGGGCAGGGCAGCTGCCCAATCATGGTTCCTGCGAACAAGAGCAGTGCTGTTCTCCCGGTTCTTTCAATGACTGATGTTGACGTCACGGTTCAAGCAGCCAACGAATATGGACTGTCTCCCGAGCAAAGCTTTGGTCTATTGGTTGCCCCGAAGAGCAAGGCGAGCTCCAACCTCAAGTCTGTTCAGCTTCTACAGTTCTCTGACTTCCACGGCGCCCTGGAAGGCACTTCCTCGATTTTCGGAGCGGATGGGCTTGCTGGCCAATTTGCCCTGGAACGCTCAATAGTGCCAGCAACGGTTGCACTCTCCAGCGGTGACAACTTCGGAGCCGCCCCACCAATTTCTTCTCAGTTCGAGGAGCTCCCAACCATCAAGGCGCTAAACGCGATGAAGCTGGACGTATCAACCTTTGGTAACCACGAGCACGATCGTAACCTCAAGCACCTGCGCACCATGATCAACGAATCTGGATTCCAGTGGGTGGTCAGCAATTACTCCTCCCTGGCAGGTTTGAAGGCTTCAAATGCTAAGGCAGCCAAGAGCTACACCATTGTGAAAAAGGGTGGAGTCAACATTGGTGTCATCGGCATCAACACTACCCAGACCAAGGAACAGGTCTTCCCAGGCAACCTAGCCTTCACCTCAAACGGAAAGACCTCTGAAATCGAAATCTCGGACTCCAAGGTCAGAATCCAGGCAGCGGTGACAGCCGCAAAGAAGGCCGGCGCAGATGTAGTGGTCGCTCTCATCCACGAAGGTTTCAGCCAGACTGCGAATGGCAAAGCGACTGGTGAGCTGATCGACTACGCCCGTTCGCTCAAGGGGATTTCCGCCATCTACGGCGGACACTCACACCTCACCTACAACGCGGTCGTGAATGGCGTCACCGTGGCCCAGACGAAGAATGCTGGAGCGGAGTACACCAGAACCCAGCTCTGTGTCGACACCAGAACCGACAAGGTAATTGGAAGCGCAGTAAGCATCGTGAAGCGATCCGATGTTCTATCGGTTCAGCGTGACGCAGCCGTGACAACCATGGTGGCTGACTACAAGTCTCAGCTGAGCGCCAAGATGGATGTGAAGATCGGAACCGTGTCTACCCGTGCTCCTCGCGGCGGCTCTCCAGCTGTCGAGCGCAGCTCAGAGCAGGCCTTTGGTTCATGGCTGGCTGACTACGTAAAGAGCAAGTACAAGACCGATCTGGTTCTCCTAAACGGTGGCGGTATCCGTGACACCTTCCCGGCGACCACCTATGTTCCTGCCGACAAGACCCTGCGCCGCCCAACAGGAAGCGCCTCTGTGACTGGTCCGTTCGACGTTGTGCTTGGCGATGCCTACACCGTGAACCCGTTCGGTAACAACTACGCAACCACCACCATCACCGGCGCGTTGTTGTGGGCTGCTCTGGAGAACGGCGTATCGAACTACCCAACAGACGGTCGTTTCCCTCAGATCGGTGGATTCAAGTTCACCGCTGACGTGACTAAGCCAAAGGGAGAGCGCATCACCAGCGTCACTTTGACTGACGGCACCCCAATTGCCAAGGACGCCAAGGTGTTCACAATCACAACCCTGGACTTCCTGGGTTACGGTGGCGATGGCTACACCCAGTTCGACATCACCAAGCTACAAATCCGCGACCGTGACGCCGAGGTGGTTGCCGAGGCGCTTCGAGCTGACCTTGCAGCGGGCAAAGTAACAACAATGGCAACTGATGGTCGAATCACTATCGTGAAGTAGACCTTCGAAAGCTCAAAACCCCCGAGATTACCTCGGGGGTTTTGAGCTTTAACTTGGAACTTAGGCCTTTAGCTTCAAAACCTTTGCCGTTGCGGCAAGGGTCTTCTTAGCAAGTGTTGCGTCAGCATTGAGTTTTTTGCCATAGCCAGGGATCAGCTTTTTGAGGTCCTGCTCAAACTTTCCAAATTGCTCGGGGTAGAACTTCTGCATGACATCAAGCATTACGCTCACGCTCACCGAGGCACCCGGTGATGCCCCAAGTAGACCGGCAATAGAGGAATCCTTTGAGCTGATTACCTCGGTGCCAAACTGCAAAGTGCCACCGCCCTTGCTTGGCTTGATGACCTGAGCACGTTGACCGGCCTCGTAGAGCTCCCAGCCCTGCAAGTCTGAATTTGGAACAAAGTCCTTGAGGCTTTGCAGCTTCTGCTTCTTTGACTTGAGGATTTCCGAAATCAAATACTGAACCAGCGAGAAGTTCTTTAGCGCTACCGACAGATAAGGAACGATGTTGGCTGGCCTAACCGACAGCGGAAGATCCAAGATTGAGCCTGACTTCAAAAACTTCGGGTTGAGGCCTGCAAATGGACCGAAGAGTAGCGAGGTCTTGCCATCTACCACTCGAGTATCGAGGTGTGGAACGGACATCGGGGGAGCGCCAACGGCCGCCTGTGAGTAAACCTTGGCGTGGTGTCTTGCAACCACCTCGGGGTTATCTGTTCTGAGGAAATGACCACTGACCGGGAAGGTGCCGTAGCCCTTAATCTCTGGAATACCAGCGTTCTGAAGAAGCTTGAGGGCCCAACCACCAGCTCCGACAAACACCTTTTCGGCCTTGATTAGGCGACCTTGAGCCTTGCCATTGGCGGTGAGTCGCCAAGTTTTGTCCTGATACTGGTAAAGCTTTTTGACCTCGGTGCCGGTCAGAACCTCAACACCTTGACCCTTGAGCCAGTCGATGAGTTGCCTGGTAATCGCGCCGTAGTCAACGTCCGTGCCCTGGTCGATGAACGTCGCTGCAAATTTCGAGTCTTCGCGTCCCTCGACAATCAGTGGCGCCCACTTGGCAATCGCCTTTGGGTCCTCGGAATACTCCATGCCAGCAAAAAGTGGCTGATCCTTCAGTGCGGTGAAGCGTCGCTTTAGGTAGTCGACATCCTTGTCTCCGGTGACAAAGGTCATGTGTGGGACTGAACGGATGAAGGTTTCAGGTGAGGACAGAATGCCCTCTTTTACCAAGGTTGCCCAGAACTGGCGGGAAACTTGAAACTGTTCGTTGATAGCAATCGCCTTAGCGGCGTCAGGCAATGAGCCGTCCTGGCTGTCAGGCATGTAATTGAGCTCACAAAGAGCTGCGTGACCGGTGCCGGCGTTGTTCCAAGGGTTAGAGCTTTCCTCTGCGACCGAGCTGAGCCGTTCGAAGAGGATGATTTTTGCTTCAGGGTTGGTCTTTTTGATGAGCACACCCAAGGTGGCACTCATGATGCCGCCGCCAATGAGCGCGACGTCGAAGCTCTCTACATTTGACACAGCTACTAAGGGTAATGGCTAAGCGAGGACTGTCACGCCTAAAAGAGCACCAATTGAATAAGAAATTACCATTGTCAAAACGCTGACGATCACGTTTCTAAGAATCGACTTTCTTCTGGAGGCACCGCCGCGATCGGCAGCCCACCAACCAGTGAGCCCTAAGGCAACGATCACAGCAACCACGGTCACTGGAACCCTGTTCTCTTGCCAAGGCCCAAGAACTGCCAATAGCGGAAGCAGACCGCCTGAGGAGAAGGCAACGAACGATGCCCAAGCTGCAGTCCAAGGGCTCGCTGCGATTTCTAGGTGGTGTCTGCCGTAGGCAATCTCTGCATCCCGCTGCGCGCTAACCGAGGTGTATTCGCCGCCAGCCATTGAAATAGCGCCCGCGGCCAAGGCTGCGATGCCTGCTAGGGCAACCGTGGCTCGATCCGCCCCCGCACCTGCAATACCCATGACGACACCGGCGATTGAGATAACGCCGTCGTTTGCCCCCAAAACTGCGGCACGTAGCCAGTTGAGCTTGTGCTCAAGCTCATGCCTTGATTGATCTGTCATGGCTGCAGATTACACAGATTCAAATTGATAGCACCAGCAAGGTTTACCTAACCAACCTCGGTAGACTTTGGCGGGTTAGGAGTCATCTTGAAGGTCACTATTAATGGCGTTAGCACCGATCTAGAGTCAGGTGTTGATGGCTTCAAGCTTTTCCAGGACAAATCCATCATCGCGCTTGAGGTTAACGGCGAACTAAAAGACCTTTCCTATAAGCCGCAGGATGGTGACTCCATCTCGGGAGTAAGCATCGATTCAGAGGCCGGTCTGTCAATTCTCAGGCACTCCACGGCACACGTTATGGCTCAAGCCGTTCAGGAGCTTTTCGACCCAGCCAAGCTTGGTATCGGACCTCCAATCAAAGATGGCTTCTACTTTGACTTTGATGTTGAAGAACCATTCAAGCCAGAGGACCTCAAGCGCATTGAAAAGCGCATGAAGGAGTTGGTCGGTAAATCCCAGCGCTTTATTCGTCGCGAAGTCAGCGACGAGGAGGCTCGCGAACTGATGAAGGACGAGCCCTACAAGTTAGAACTTATTTCTCTGAAGAGCTCAGATGTTGGTGAGGGTGCCGCAGAGGTCGGTGCCGGTCAGCTTTCGGTTTACGAAAACCTAAATCCGGATGGCACTGTCGCCTGGCGCGATCTATGCCGTGGACCTCACCTTCCAAACACCAGACTGGTCGGCAAGGCTTTCTCGCTGCTTAGATCCGCAGCGGCCTACTGGCGTGGAAACGAGAACAACAAGCAGCTACAGCGCATCTACGGAACCGCTTGGGCCTCTCAAGAGGATCACGATGCCTACATGCTCAGACTTGAAGAGGCGGCTAAACGCGACCACCGCAAATTGGGTGTTGAGCTAGATCTGTTCTCTTTCCCCGATGAGATCGGCTCTGGCCTAGCTGTCTTCCACCCTCGTGGCGGAATTCTGAGGCGGGTGATGGAGGACTATAGCCGCAAGCGTCATGAAGATGCGGGCTATGAGTTTGTCTATTCACCGCACATCACTAAGTCGACACTGTTCGAGACCTCAGGCCATCTGCAGTGGTACTCCGATGGCATGTTTCCGCCGATGAAGCTGGATGCCGAATTCGATGACCAGGGCCAACTAAAGCGTGCCGGGGCGGATTACTACCTAAAGCCGATGAACTGCCCGTTCCACATCCTGATATTCCGCTCTAGACAGCGCTCTTATCGCGAACTGCCGCTGAGAATGTTTGAGTTTGGTTCGGTCTACCGATACGAAAAATCAGGCGTACTGCATGGCCTGACCCGCGTTCGCGGTATGACCCAAGACGACGCTCACCTTTTTGTGACCAATGAGCAGCTTGAAACCGAGCTAACCAGCGTGCTGGATTTCGTGCTCGGTTTGTTGCGAGATTATGGCTTGAACGACTTCTATCTAGAACTGTCTACCCGAGATCCTGAGAACCCAAAGTTCGTAGGTAGTGATGAGATCTGGGATCGCGCAACCAACACTCTGCAGTCCGTGGCCGAAAGATCAGGACTGCAGCTGGTTCCAGACCCCGGTGGGGCTGCGTTCTATGGTCCAAAGATTTCGGTTCAGGCACGCGATGCGATCGGCCGCACCTGGCAGATGTCTACCATCCAGCTAGATTTCAACCTGCCTGAGCGCTTCGACCTTGAATACGTTGGTAATGACGGTGAGCGTCATCGCCCAATCATGATTCACCGCGCCCTGTTTGGGTCAATCGAGCGCTTCTTTGGTGTGCTGACCGAGCACTACGCGGGCCATTTCCCACCGTGGCTTGCTCCTGTTCAGGCAGTTTGTATTCCGGTTGCGGATGAATTTGCTGAGTATCTAGAGGACTTTGCTGCTGAGCTAAGGTCCCACGGAGTCCGAGTTGAGGTGGACCGCTCTGACAACCGCATGCAGAAGAAGATTCGTGATCACACCCTTTTGAAGGTGCCGTTCATGATTCTCGCGGGCGGCAGAGACGCAGAGTCCGGAACCTTCAGCTTCCGCTACCGCGATGGCTCCCAGACCAACGACGTTCCAAGAGCAGAGGCGCTGAAGTTGATTTTGGATGCCATTGAGCAGAAGCGACAGGTCTAATTGACTGAGTTTCTAGAGGGCTTCTCGGGCATGAAGGACAACTTCGAGCGGCTTTGGACACCACATCGTCTGGTCTATCTGCAGACTGGTCAGCAGCCCGCGGATGAGGACTGCCCCTTCTGCCACGCCCCAAACAAGACTCCCGAGGAAGGCTTGGTGGTTTACAAGGGGGAGACCTGCTACGTGCTGATGAATCTCTTTCCCTACAACACGGGACACCTGCTGGTTTGCCCTTATCGCCACGTCGATACCTACGATAAGGCGACACCGGAGGAGATTGCAGAGATCGGCAAGCTCACCCAGCAAGGAATGCGAACTCTGAAAAAAGTGTTCGGCACTCATGGCTTCAACATTGGTATGAATCAAGGTGAGGTGGCAGGAGCAGGCATCGCCTCGCACCTGCACCAACACATCGTTCCGAGGTGGAAGACTGACGCGAACTTCTTCCCAATCATCGCTCAAACCAAGGCTCTGCCTCGGTTGCTGGGTGAAGTTAGGGAAACAATTGCAAATAACTGGATAACCGAAGCTTAGGATTTAGGCATGTCAGAAGAATTTCTAGAAGCAACCCCACTCGTCAAGCGCGGCCTAGCAGAGATGCTAAAGGGGGGCGTGATCATGGATGTCGTGACCCCTGAGCAGGCCAAGATTGCCGAAGACGCAGGCGCTGTTGCGGTTATGGCACTAGAGCGCGTTCCGGCAGATATCCGTGCCCAGGGTGGCGTTGCTCGCATGAGCGATCCAGATTTGATTGACCAGATCATCAACACCGTTTCGATCCCGGTAATGGCTAAGGCGCGTATCGGTCACTTTGTTGAGGCACAGGTTCTGCAGTCGCTCGAGGTTGACTACATCGACGAGTCTGAGGTGCTATCTCCGGCCGACTACGTAAACCACATCGACAAGTGGCAATTTGAGATTCCATTCGTCTGTGGTGCAACCAACCTTGGAGAGGCGCTTCGTCGCATCACCGAGGGTGCCGCCATGATTCGTTCGAAGGGTGAGGCAGGTACCGGAGACGTCTCTGAGGCGACCAAGCACATCCGCACCATCCTCTCTGAGGTTCGTGCGCTTTCGGCCAAGACTGAGGAGGAGCTTTACGTAGCAGCCAAGGAGCTACAGGCTCCTTACCAGCTGGTTCGTGAGGTTGCAAAGACTGGCAAGCTACCAGTTGTGCTATTTGTTGCCGGCGGAGTAGCTACTCCAGCGGATGCCGCAATGATGATGCAGCTCGGAGCAGACGGTGTATTCGTGGGCTCTGGCATCTTCAAGTCGGGCAACCCAGCAGCACGTGCCGCCGCAATCGTGAAGGCCACCACTTTCTACGATGACCCGGCAGTAATTGCCGAGGTATCTCGCGGACTGGGAGAGGCCATGGTCGGTATCAACGTGAATGACCTTCCTGCTCCTCACCGACTAGCGGAGCGTGGTTGGTAATTGCGCATCGGAGTCCTTGCTCTGCAGGGAGACTTTCGCGAGCACCAAAGCGCCCTTGTTGAACTCGGTGTTGAGGCTGTAAAGGTCCGAACCAAATCTGACCTTGATTCGGCGGACGCTCTGGTGATTCCCGGTGGTGAGTCAACGGCGATATCCAACCTTGCAAAAAGCTTTGGACTACTTGAACCGCTTCGCGAGTTTGCCAAGCAAAAGCCAATATTGGGAACCTGCGCCGGGCTAATCATGCTCTCTGATGAAGTGGAGGGCGCGATCGAGGGTCAAGAGTTCATCGGTGGTCTGCCAATAAGAACGTCTCGAAATGCCTACGGCGGCCAGACTCATTCTTTCGAAGCGGACGTCACCTTCGCACGTGGAACCGAACGGGTCGCCTTTATTAGAGCACCCAAGATTCTGGATGTTGGAAGCGCCGAGGTCCTGGCTCGTTTCAACGGCGAAGCTGTTGCAGTAAAAAGCGGTAACCTTTTCGGAGCCAGTTTTCACCCTGAAATCACAGGCGCAAAGATTCTCCACAGTCTGTTTATAGACGCGGTGCGAGAGACTCAAAACAAGTAACTTAGAGGAACTATGTCCGGTCACTCCAAATGGGCAACCACCAAACACAAGAAGGCTGCCAACGACGCAAAGCGCGCGAAACTGTGGGCCAAGCTCATTCGCAACATTGAAGTTGCGGCTAGAACTGGCGGTGCCGACATCGATGGCAACCCAACCCTTTACGACGCTGTCTACAAGGCTCGCAAGAACTCTGTTCCCAACGACAACATTGAGCGCGCTATCAAGCGCGGTTCCGGCGCTGATGACGGCTCAGTTGACTACCAAAACATCATGTACGAGGGCTACGGCCCTGGTGGTGTCGCAATCATGATCGAGTGCCTCACCGACAACAAAAATAGAACGGCTGCAGAAGTCAGGCTCGCCGTCACCAAAAATGCCGGCAACATGGCCGACCCGGGCTCAGTTTCCTACCAGTTCGCTCGCAAGGGCATCATCGTGATCAACGGCTCCAATGAAGATGCCATCTTGGAAGCCGCTATTGAGCATGACATTGAAGATGTCGCGCTGGTTGGCGAATCTCACGTGTTGACCTGCGACCCCAGCTCGATCGTTGCAGTCCGCACCTCATTGCAAAACGCCGGCATTGACTACGAGTCAGCAGATGTCGAGTTCGTGTCTTCATTGAAGGTGGATCTTGATGCCGACAATGCCGAAAAGGTCATCAAGCTCATCGATGCTGTTGAGGATCTTGACGATGTACAGACCGTCTACACGAACATGGATGTTTCGGCTTCAGTTCTAAGCGAGCTTGAGGCTAGGGGATAAGTGATCATTCTCGGAGTTGACCCAGGACTCACTCGCTGTGGGTTTGGGGTCATCGAGTCCGAGGGCACGAAGTTAGTTGACTTTGGCCTTTTCACATCCGAGACAGGAACCGACCCTAGGGATCGAGTGGGGAAAATTGCATCGGGTCTCAAAGAGGTCCTGATCAAACACAAGCCAAACGTGATTGCACTCGAACGAGTCTTCGCTCAGGCCAACCTGCGATCAGTAATGGGGGTCGCGCAAATCTCGGGTTCACTGATGCAAATGGCCTACGAACTAGAGATTCCACTTCAATTTTTCACCCCGAGCGAAGTGAAGGCGGCGGTGACAGGCAACGGTCGAGCTGATAAGGCACAGGTGGGCCAGATGGTCGCTCGACTAGTTGGTCAGGAGATTCCGGGGCCACCGGACGTTGCCGATGCAGTTGCGGTTGCGATTTGCGGCGCTAAGCGCGGTGGTTCAGCGGGCACTGCAGCTCAAAAGAAGTGGGTTGCTGCCGCCAAGGCTGCCAATCGCAGAATAGGTTAGGGCTGTGATTTCCTCGCTAACCGGAGAACTGATTGCGCTCAGCCTTGACCGCGCTCACCTGAGCGTGGGCGGCGTGGGTTTTGAAATCGGCATCACCCCGCGACACTCCCTGACCCTAAAGGTGGGGGAGTCAACCACTCTTCACACTCGGTTGATTGTTCGAGAGGACGAGCTTTCGCTCTACGGGTTTCAATCAGGCTCAGAGCGTGAAGTCTTTGACCAGCTGGTCTCCGTCAATGGCATTGGACCAAAGCTTGCTCTGGGTGTCTTGGCAGGTATGCCGGAAGATTCACTGCGTTCAGCGATTGCAAATCAAGATGAGGCCGCATTTCGCGCAATCTCGGGCATTGGTCCAAAGACCGCAAAACTCATAATCCTTCAGCTCAGCGGCAAGGTGACTCTGGGAACCGGTAAGTACCCAGCTGTCATGCAGGCTCTGACTCAGCTTGGCACCAATGAGGCAAAGGCCCAACAGATAATTTCATCCCTTGAGCAAGGTCTTGACGACTCAAAGGCTTTGAAGCAGGCGCTGGCAAAGCTCTCTGCTGGAAAGCTGGGCCAGGGTGAGTGACGAGGAACGCGAGCTTGAAGCTCGACTCAGACCTGCATCCCTTGGCGAGTTCGTAGGTCAATCCAAAGTTTCTGGACAGCTATCCCTGATCATCAACGCCTCGAAGATCCATGAGCGTCCCGTTGACCACGTGTTGCTGGCGGGCCCACCGGGACTGGGAAAAACCACCCTTGCAATGATTGTTGCTCATGAGTCCCAGCGACCATTGCGACTAACCAGCGGGCCGGCTATTCAGAGCGCTGGAGATCTAGCTGCAATTCTCTCTGCGTTGCAATTTGGCGATGTTCTTTTCATCGACGAAATCCACCGCATGTCTCGCTCCGCAGAGGAGATGCTCTACCTGGCGATGGAGGACTTCCGAGTTGACGTGATGGTTGGCAAGGGCCCCGGGGCATCTTCTATATCACTCGAACTTGAGCCATTCACTCTGGTGGGGGCTACAACCAGAAGCGGAATGCTCCCCACCCCGCTACGCGATCGATTTGGCTTCACTGCATTTTTGGAGTACTACTCGCAGATTGAACTTGAGTCTGTTATCTCAAGCTCCGCTAACAAACTTGGCTACGAAATCACGGCGGAGGCTGCAGCCCTACTGGCCTCGCGATCTCGGGGAACACCGCGTATTGCTAACCGTCTACTTCGAAGAGTCAGAGACTTTGCACTAGTCAACGGCAGTAACGCAATTTCGGTAGCGCACGTGCTTGAAACGATGCAGATATTCGAAATCGACCAAGCCGGTCTCGACCGTGTTGATAGACAGCTGTTGGAACTACTGGCCACCAAGTTTTCGGCAAGACCTGTGGGACTGTCGACACTTGCAGTTGCCCTTGGTGAGGAGCAGGACACCATTGAGGCCGTTATCGAGCCCTACCTGATTCGACAGGGTCTTCTGCACAGGACCCCCAGGGGCAGGGAGATAACCGAAGCTGGCAAGGCTCACCTGAGCGGCATTCTTAGCTAACGGTCTTTCTCACCTATAATTTCGGGGTATCTGTCGGTAAGGAAATCTTTTGTCATACGACGTAATTTTGCTCGCTGTTCTTGCTGCGATGATTCTGTTGCTGGTTGCTCAGAACCGTAAGCGTCGCAAGGAGGCTGAGAAGTTGGTTTCCGGCCTGACCGAAGGCTCAAAGGTAATGCTGCACTCAGGCATCAAGGGCAGCATCGTTGCTATCGATGGCGATGACCTGGTAGTGGAGACCACTCCAGGAGTCAAGCTCACCGTAGTAAAGCAAGCGGTTCGCTCTGTCGAAGCCGCAACTGAGGGGAACTAGTTTTGGAAAGAAGCACGGAACAGTCAGCTAAAAGAAAGCTGACTTGGGTTGCCGGAATCGCAGCCTTTTTTGCAGGTTTGCTGATTTGGGGAAGCGCCAGCGGGCAGGTTGGGGCATCACTAACCCCTGAGCTTGCTCTGGACCTCCAGGGTGGCACCCAGATCATCCTGACCCCGACAATCTCTGATGGCAGCTCAGCGACCTTGGAGCAGCTAAACCAGGCGGCCACAATCATTCGTCAACGTGTTGACGGTTCCGGTGTTGCAGAGGCCACCGTTACGGTCCAGGGCGAGCAAAACATCGTGGTTGCAATCCCGGGCACTCCAAGCGAGACCACCCTGCAGCTGATCAAGGCGAGCGCTCTGTTGGAGTTCCGCCCAGTAATCACTTTCGCTGCAAACACTCCGGTGACCGAGAGTGCAGTGGTGGACTACGAGTCGCTAAACGACACGCCTGCCACCACTCCAGTGAATGCTTCTGATGCAGCTTGGGTAACCGAGCGCGTTCAGGCTCAGTTTGAGAACCTCGACTGCACCAAGGCATTCCGCGAGGCTGGGCAGGTAGACGACCCAGCCAAGCCACTGGTGACCTGTGACGAGACTTTGATTTACAAGTACGTGCTCGGACCAGTTGAGGTCCAGGGCCTGAACATTTCGGATGCTTTCGCCGGAACAATTACCACCACCACAGGTGCATCCACTAACGACTGGGCAGTGAACCTGGAGTTTGACGCAACCGGTACCGAGGCGTTTGGTGCTGTGACCTCCCGCCTCTTCGGCCTACCTTCGCCGCAGAACCAGTTCGCAATCACTCTTGACGGTGTGGTCATCACCGCGCCATCGACAAATGCAGTCATCACCAACGGTCGTGCCCAGATCACTGGAAACTTCACCCAGGAGACTGCAACTGTGCTGGCTGACCAGCTCAAGTACGGTGCATTGCCAATCGGTTTCGAAGTTCAGTCCCAGGAAAACATCTCAGCCACCTTGGGTGACGAGTCACTTCGAGCAGGTTTGATTGCAGGTCTAATTGGTCTGATCATCGTGGTTGTCTACATGACCTTCACCTACCGTGGCCTAGCCAGCGTGGTTCTCGGTTCGCTGGTTGTAGTTGCACTGTTGGTCTACTTGGCAATTGCATTCCTGTCATGGCGCCAGGGCTACCGTCTATCGCTGGCGGGTGTTGCCGGTTTGATTGTTTCCGTTGGTATTACAGCTGACTCGTTCATTGTTTACTTCGAGCGTATTCGCGACGAGCTTCGTGATGGTAAGTCGCTAGAGGTAGCGGTTGAGGCAGGTTGGAAGCGTGCGTTCAGGACCATCTTGGTCTCGGATGCAGTTAGCTTTACGGCCGCGGTAACCCTCTACCTTCTTACCAGCAGCTCGGTTCGAGGCTTCGCCTTCACACTAGGTCTAACGACCATCATCGATCTATTGGTAGTGGCACTGTTCACTCACCCAATGGTTCAGCTTTTGGCTCGCAATAAGTTCTTCGCATCTGGCCACAAGTGGTCTGGTTTTGACCTCAGCGCAGCCAAAGCTTCCTACCGCGGTAGGGGAGAATTCCGAATTGCTTCTGGTGTCGCCGAGGATAAGGTCCTGAAGGCATCAAAGGAAGCACAGAAGCGTCAGACGATCGCCGAGCGCAAGGCAGCGGCAGCAAAGGGCAGTGATGAGTAAGTTCAGAGAACTTGGAAACCAGCTTTACTCTGGTGAGCGTTCCATTGACTTTGTTGGTCGTCGCAAGCTCTGGTACGCGATTGCGCTAGTCGTCGTTGTCCTTTCGGTTGCTTTGCCTGCAGCCCGCGGTGGTTTTAACTTTGGAATTGAATTCCGCGGTGGTTCAGAGTTCCGCCTGACTAACACTCAGGAACTTCCTCAGAACCTTGCCGTTGAGGCAATTCAGGAAGTCGTGCCAGGCGTTCAGGTCGTGGTGACTGAGGTTGGAGCGAATGACCTTCGCATTCAGACCGAGCAGCTTGCAGACGTTGAGTCAGAAGAGGCGCGACTGAATCTAGCTGAGGCCTACTCGGTGCCCTCCGAAGAGGTTGCTTCCAGCTTCATCGGCCCAAACTGGGGAGCTGACGTGACCCGCCAGGCCCTGATTGGCCTAGTCGTATTCCTACTCGTTGTGTCGCTTCTGATGGCGCTCTACTTCCGCTCTTGGAAGATGTCTGCAGCTGCCCTTCTGGCGCTAGCTCACGACTTAATCATCACCATCGGAATTTATGGAGCCGTGGGCTTTGAAGTTACTCCAGCCGCTGTAATTGGATTCCTAACGATTTTGAGCTACTCGCTCTATGACACAGTGGTTGTGTTCGACAAGGTTCGCGAAAACACTCTAGAGATTCAGTTCTCTGAGACTAGGACCTTCGCCGAAATGGTGAACTTGGCCGTAAACCAGACCCTGGTGCGTTCGATCAACACTTCCATCGTGGCTGTGTTGCCGGTTGCCTCGATTCTCTTTATCGGATCGGTTGCACTTGGCGCAGGAACCCTGAGAGACATCGCGCTGGCGCTGTTTGTTGGAACCATCGTGGGTACCTACTCATCGATCTTCTTGGCTGCACCGGTATATGTTCACCTACGTGAGCGTGAACCAGCTTTGAAGGCGGCTGCCGACAAGGTGCTAGCAGCACGCGCGTAAGATTCTCCCTAAGCACTAGGAGGTCTCATGAGCGATATTGCATCCTCATTGAGATCTAGGCTGCCGAGAATCTTCACGCGGTCCTCAACCGCTTACTCGCTTGACCTTGCCGAGCTGATTCGAATTGTCAGGTCGAACCATCCAAAGGCAGACTCAGCCTTCATTCAGAAGGCCTATAAGACTGCGGAGTTTCACCACACCGGTCAGAAAAGAAAAAGTGGCGAGGACTACATCACCCATCCACTTGCGGTTGCGAGGATCCTTGCTGACCTTGGCTCTGGACCGGCGACCATTGCTGCGGCACTTTTGCATGACACCGTTGAGGACACCTCCTACTCGATCGACCAGGTAAAGGCTGAATTTGGTGAGGAGGTAGCACTGCTTGTTGATGGTGTGACCAAACTAGACAAGATGAGCTTTGGTGACTCAGCGCAAGCAGAAACCATGCGCAAAATGGTGGTTGCGATGTCCAAGGACATTCGGGTGCTGGTCATCAAGCTTGCCGACCGCCTCCACAACGCCAGAACCTGGGGCTTTGTGGCACCGGAGTCTGCTCGTCGTAAGGCCCAGGAAACCATCGAGATCTACGCTCCGCTTGCTCACCGCCTTGGTATCAGCACCATTAAGACCGAGCTTGAGGACATCAGCTTTGCGGTTCTTTATCCGAAGGTTTATGAAGAGATAGTCAACCTCGTTGGTCAGCGAAACCCCTCTCGGCAAGAGTTCACGGAGCGGGTAATCGACGAGATCGAGGAAGAGCTTCGCGAAAACCGAGTAAAGGCGAAGATTGATGGTCGCCCGAAGCAGTATTACTCGATTTACCAAAAGATGGTCATGCGCGGTCGTGAGTTCGATGACATCTATGACCTGGTTGGAATTCGAGTAATAGTCTCCAGCGTTCGAGATTGCTACGCGGCGCTCGGCGCAATCCACGCCAAGTGGTCACCGCTTCCAGGCAGGTTCAAGGATTACATCGCCATGCCAAAGCTGAACCTCTACCAGTCACTACACACCACGGTGGTGGGACCAGAGGGCAGAGCGGTTGAGATTCAGATTCGAACCCAGGACATGCATCAGCGAGCGGAATACGGTGTTGCCGCCCACTGGAAATATAAGCAGGGTGCAGGCAAGGCCGAACAAGAGGTGGATCTAGCCTGGCTCAAGCAGCTAAGTGACTGGCAGGAAGAAACCTCAGATCCCACTGAGTTTCTGGATAACCTTAGGTTCGAAATCGGGGCCAAGGAGCTCTACGTCTTCACCCCAAAGGGCAAGGTTGTTGGACTATCGGCAGGCTCAACCCCAGTTGACTTTGCATACGCTGTCCACACCGAGGTCGGACACAAGACAATCGGTGCCAAGGTCAACGGTCGCCTCGTGCCGCTTGAGAGCAAGCTGCAAGCCGGCGACGTGGTCGAGATCCTCACCTCCAAATCTGAGAGCGCTGGGCCGAGCAAGGACTGGCTGAACTTCGTCGGGTCTCCGAGAGCTAGAGCCAAGATCAAGCACTACTTCACCATTGAGCGTAGAGAGCTAGCCAGCGAAGAGGGCAAAGAGGCCCTGACAAAGGGACTTCGAAAGCAGGGTCTGCCGCTGCAGCAGATTCTCAACTCAGACGTCATTCCCAAAATCGCACACGAGCACAAGCTGGCGGATTCTCAAGCACTATTTACAGCCTTAGGCCAGGGTCAAATCTCGGTAACCAGCGTCATCGAGCGCATCAAGGTGATTCAGGGTCTAAATCCAGATCCAGACACCGAGGAAATCCCGATTCAGGCGCCTAAGTCACTGCGTGGACCAAGAAACCCAAATCAAGGTGTTCTAGTCAAGGGCTCACCAGATGTGCTAACGAAGATGGCTCGCTGCTGCACGCCTGTCCCGGGGGACGAGATCACAGGATTCATTACCCGTGGTGATGGGGTTTCAATTCACCGCACTGACTGCAAGAACGTCGGGTCTTTGAACAAGGATCGAGTCGTTGAGGTGAGCTGGTCTGAGAACTCCAGGGGAGTCTTCATGGTCCAGATCCAGGTCGAGGCTTTGGATCGCTCTGGCCTGCTCTCCGACATCACCAGAGTGCTCTCTGAGAACCACGTGAACATTCTCAGTGCTTCAGTTTCAACTTCGAGGGATCGAGTTGCACTGAGCCGCTACGTATTTGAAATGGGAGACCCGTCTCACCTTGACCACCTGCTAAACCAGGTGCGAAGAATCGAAGCGGTTTACGACGTTTATCGCGTAAAGAGTAACTAAGGCTTAGTCAACAGCCTTTTGGGCAGCCTCGAGCCATGCCTTACGAGCATCAATCTGAGCCTGAAGGTCCTTCTTCTTTGCGGCAGGCGCCTTAGCTAGCTCAGCCTCAAGTTCTGCAATGACGGACTCAAGCTGAGTAACCAGCGAGTTCGAGCGAGCCTTAGCAGCTGGGTCGGAACGACGCCACTCATCAGCCTGAGCCTCTGAGATTGACTTCTCGACCTTGCGCAGACGCTCCTCGATGCTCTTTACCTGGTCGCGTGGGACGTGACCGATCTTTACCCAGCGAGCCTGAATATCAGAGAGTGCGGACTTGGCTTTTGCTAGGTCCTTCACATCGATCTTCTCGGCCTCTGCCAGCAGTGCTAGCTTCGCCTGCAGGTTCTCCTTCTGAGAAACCGCTAGCTCAGCATCCTTGGCCTTTTTATCACTGAAAATTGCATCCCCAGCGGCGCGGAACCGAGCCCAAAGCGCATCCTCAACCTTGCCGGCCTTTGGAGCGGCCTTCCAAGCGTCCTGAAGCTTGCGGTATTCGTTGGAGGCGTCGCCACCCTTAGCCACGAGAGCCTCGGCCTGCTCAACCAACTTGCTCTTAGCACTCTTGGCTTCCTTGAACTTTGAATCCAAGGTGGCGAAATACTGGCGTCTGCCGGTTTCAAACTTTGCTCGCGCCTGAGAGAAACGCTTCCAGATTGGGTCGGTTAGGTTCTTTGCGACCTTTGGACCGTTCTTCTGAAGCTCCTGCCAGGCAGTGAACAGGTCAGTCATCTCTTGGGCTGACTTCTTCCAGTTGATTGACTGCAGGTTAGAAACGATCTGCTCAGCCTTGGCTGCAATCTCTTCCTTCTTGGCCATTGCCTCGGCGATGGCACCCTCGCGCTCAGCCTTGAGCTTCTCAGCAGCCTGTTCGATGGTTGGAGCAAGCTTGGCAAGACGATCGCGCAAGTTCTTGAGGTTTCCGACGGCCTTTGGCTCAACCAATTCGGTTGCGATGTGGTCGTGAGCGGTCTTCAGGCTCTTCGCGTCCGTCACTCCAGATGCGATGCGCTGCTCAAGAATGCGAAGCTGTGCCTCTAAGTCCTCAAACTTGCGCACAAAGTAGCTCAGCGCCTCCTCAGGAGAAACGTTCGGGTACTGACCAACCTGGCGCTCAACGCCGGCATCGATTACAAAAACATTGTTCTCTGCGTCGACGCGACCAAACTCGTTGCTAGACAATCTGTTTCTCCTTGGGATTGAGGTTTTACTCTACCGAAATACCGCTCATCACAACCGGCTCGAGCGGACTTCCATCGCTTGAGCCATCGGTGGTGCCCTTGGCTGCGATTGCCTTGACTGCGTCCAGGCCGGAGGTTACCTTGCCCATGATGGTGTAGCCACCGGCAATGTCTGAAGGAATCATGGATTCGTCATAGACGATGAAGAACTGTGAGCCCATGGAAGAGCCATCTCCACCCTTGCGAGCCATCGCGATTACGCCCTCTGCATAAGTGTCGTCTGATGGAGCGTTTTCGATTGGACCGAAATTGTAGCCCGGACCTCCGGTGCCGTCGCCAGATGGGTCGCCACACTGCAGAACGTAGATGCCCGCTGTGGTTAGTCGGTGACAGCTAACGTCTTCGTAGAAGCCATCCTTGGCCAGGCTCACGAAGTTGGCTACCGCCTGAGGTGCAAGATCACCTGCAAGTTCAAATTTGACCTCTTGGCCATTCAGCGAAAGCGCGCCGTTCCAAACTCGGTTTTCCGCAATCGCTGGATCTGGGGCCAACGAGGCAGTGTCAGACGCTGTCGATGTTTCCTCGCCCACTAGGTCATTCACGGTTGGAACAAACCCTGGACCGAAGTTGAAGTAGACCAATTGACCAGCGAATGCAATAACAAGCGCCGCAGCGGCAGAAATCAGAGCGAGTCGGTTGTCCTTTGGTGCGTTCTCGGAGCGGCGCTTTACGAGCTCCTGCTTCGCTTGGAAGGCAGCTAGCTTTTCGTTGTTTTTCATGAAAACCTCACAGTGAGTGACGACTCGCAATTCTAGGCGTTGCCTACAATCTGTTTGTGGACAAACCGCTAGCAATCCGAATGCGACCAAAAAGCATCGAAGAGGTAGTCGGTCACACCCGTCTGCTTGCCAAGGGTTCTCCCATCAGAAGACTCATAGAAGCCGAGCAATCTGGAGCCTGGAACTCAATCATCCTGTGGGGGCCACCGGGAAGCGGGAAAACCACCATCGCAAGACTGTTGATGGAAAGTAAGGCCGCGGATTTCGTTGAACTGAGTGCAGTCAGCGCCGGAGTGAGTCAGGTTCGTGACGTCATCGACGCAGCCAAGCGTCAACGCGAAGTCTTTGATCGTCCAACCATTTTGTTTTTAGACGAGATTCACCGCTTTTCTAAAGCCCAGCAGGACTCGCTGCTGGGAGCCGTTGAGAGCGGGGTTATCACGTTAGTGGCGGCCACAACCGAGAACCCATCGTTCTCGGTGATCCGGCCATTGATTTCAAGATCACTGGTATTCCAGCTCGAACCTCTGGCCAAAGAGCAAATCCTCGAAGTTATCGGTCGAGCTCTGAAGGATGACCAGGGGCTGCCAGGCGTGAAAGCCGAGCCAGAAGCCGTTGATTACATCGCCGAGATCGCCTCGGGCGATGCGCGAAGGGCACTCACGCTATTGGAAGCCACCGCCAGCGTGGGAGATCTGACCTTGGAGAACGCCAAGCGCGCCAGTGCAAATCAGATTGCTTACGACTCACAGGGGGAAATGCACTACGACACGATCAGTGCATTCATCAAGTCGGTTCGCGGTTCGGATGCCGATGCCGCTATCTATTACCTCGCCAGAATGATTCAAGGGGGAGAGGACCCCAGATTCATCGCCAGGCGCCTAATGATCTTGGCAAGTGAAGATATCGGGCTTGCGGACCCCGGCGCTCTTTCGATGGCAGTTGCGGCCGCACAGACCGTTGAGCTCATAGGCATGCCAGAGGGAAGAATTCCGCTTGCAGAGGCAACTATCTACCTAGCGCTCGCACCGAAATCAAACCGTGCGTACCAAGCGATAAATAACGCGCTTGCTGATTTGGAGACAAACTCCCTCAAGCCAATACCCGCCCCGCTTAGATCGACTGGTGCGGTCGGTTACAAGTACCCACACGATGACCCAAGGGGAGTGCTGAAGCAGACCTATGCAGAATTAGATAAGCGCTACTACGATCCTTCTACGCACGGTTATGAAAAGACTTTGGCTGAACGCCTGAGGCAAATTGACGAAATTCTTGGCAAGTAGTGACAGCTTTTAGCTCGACTGGTAAGCTTTCGAAGTTGTTCTGATCCAGCGGCTGGGTGACGAGCAAGTCCCAATAACAAAAATTCGAAAGGTACCTTTTTGTCAAAGACAACTAGAACCCGTAGCAAGACCCGTTTGTCGCGTTCACTCGGAATCGCCCTAACTCCTAAGGCTGCAAAGTACATGGAGAAGCGTCCATACGCACCTGGTCAGCACGGCCGCACCAAGCGCAAGTCCGACTCTGACTACGCAGTTCGTCTGCGTGAGAAGCAGCGTTTGCGCGCACAGTATGGAATTCGCGAGGCTCAGCTTCGCAAGACCTTCCAGGAAGCCAAGCGCACTGAGGGTCTAACCGGTGAGAACCTAGTAGAGCTTCTGGAGATGCGTCTAGACGCTCTAGTGCTTCGCTCTGGTTTTGCTCGCACCATGGCACAGGCACGTCAGATGGTTGTGCACCGCCACATTTTGGTAGATGGTCAGCGCATTGACCGTCCATCCTTCCGCGTCAAGCCTGGACAGATGATCCACGTCCACGACAAGAGCGAGAAGACCGAGCCATTCCAGGTTGCAGCAGCTGGCGGAAACGCTGACGTGCTAGCAACCACTCCTGAGTACCTAAGCGTTCAGCTGGACAAGCTGCAGGCAACCCTGGTTCGTCGCCCTAAGCGCGCCGAAGTACCAGTGACCTGTGAAGTTCAGCTGGTCGTTGAGTACTACGCAGCGAGGTAAGACCTTATGAGCGGTGGCGAAATTGCCGGCATCATCTTTGCCAGCAGTTTCGCCCTGCTCATTTTGTTTATCGGCTTCGTGCTCATCAAGGTGGCGAAGCTGGTGGACGAGACCGCAAGGACCGTGAGCACTTTTAACCAAGAGTTAGAGCCAATGCTCGCGGAGGCTCGTGTCACTTTGACCGAGGCAAACAAGCAGCTCAAGCGCATTGACCAGATCACCGAGGATGTCGAGCAGGTTACCGAGAACATCAACTCTCTGGTCGCAGTATTCACAGCTTCTCTCGGCGCCCCGCTAGCTAAGCTGTTTGGTGTAGTGCAAGGTGTCGTAAAGACCCTTGGAAAGCGGAGGTAATCATGTCAAAACTAGGTTGGTTCGTAGCCGGCATCTCTCTAGGTGCAATCACCGTGATTCAACTTCGTGACAACCCAAAGGCGCAGCTTGCCTTGGATGAGGCGATCGACGCCGCAAAAGATTTTGCTTCCGCTGTCAAAGAGGGCTACCTCGAGCGTGAGGCGGAGCTAGAGGCTCCAGTAGAGCCAGTTGCCAAGACTGTTGCTAGGCCTGCAGCAAAGAAGCCTGCAGCAAAGCGCAAAACCACTACCGCAAAGTAGATAATCCATGAAGACTGCCGAAATCAAACGGCGGTGGCTTGAGTTCTTTGAACGCAAGGGCCACACCGTTGTTCCCAGTGCACCACTAATCTCCCAAGACCCAACTCTGATGTTCGTGGTCGCGGGAATGGTGCCTTTCATCCCTTACATGACTGGAGTGTTGCCAGCTCCTTACTCCCGGGCCACCAGTGTGCAGAAGTGTGTCAGAACTCTGGACATTGATGAGGTTGGTAAGACCACCCGCCACGGCACCTTCTTCCAGATGAACGGAAACTTCTCCTTCGGCGACTACTTCAAGGAAGAAGCAATTGCCTTTGCGTGGGAGCTGCTAACCGCCAAATTAGAGGACGGCGGCTTGGGCTTTGATCCAGAGCGTTTGTGGGTAACGGTTTACCAAGACGACGACGAGGCCATTGAGTACTGGCTTAAGAACTCATCAATTCCTCGTGAGCGCATTCAAAAACGCGGCATGAAAGACAACTACTGGTCTACGGGCCAGCGTGGTCCTGCAGGGCCATGTTCAGAGATCTACTTCGATCGCGGACCCGAGTACGGTGTCGAGGGTGGACCGGAGGCCGACGAGGATCGTTACATCGAAATCTGGAACCTCGTATTCATGCAGTACGAGCGCGCCGATGGTGGCACCAAGGATCACTACGAGATTTTGGGTGAGCTACCAAAGAAGAACATTGACACCGGTATGGGTCTAGAGCGCGTGGCGTTCTTGCTCCAGGGTGTTGAAAACATCTACGAGATTGACCAGGTAAGACCGCTTATTGATGTGGCTGCGGAGCTAAGCGGCAAGCGCTACGGCGCAGATGAGCAGGACGATGTCAGGATGCGAGTGGTTGCAGACCACATTCGATCCGCACTGATGCTCATGTCTGACGGAGTCACCCCATCTAATGAGGGCCGTGGCTACATTCTGCGTCGACTACTTCGTCGCTCAATCAGAGCACTGCGACTTATCGGAGTCTCCGAGCCAAGCTTCGAAAGACTCTTCACCACCTCCAAAAACGCGATGGTGGAGGCCTACCCAGAGCTCGAAGAGAATTTCTCCAGAGTGCTTCGCTCTGCGCTAGCCGAAGAGGCGGGCTTCAGGCGCACCCTGGAGGCTGGAACAGTTGTTCTAGAAGAAGCGATCTCCAACGCCAAGGGCACCTTGGGTGGTGAGGTCGCATTCCTTTTGCACGACACCTATGGCTTCCCGATTGATCTGACTCAGGAGATCGCTGAAGAGAATGGTCTAAACGTCGATCGCGATGAGTTCAATCGCCTGATGACCGAGCAGAAGCAGCGTGCTAAAGAAGATGCCAAGAGCAAGAAGGTGGGCGCTGCCGGACTGCAGGTCTACAGCGAATTCAGACAAAAGGGTGAGACCCAGTTCTTGGGCTATGAGAGCCTAAGTGCCGAAGGTCGAGTGCTTGGTCTGATTCGCGACGGTGAGGTAACTCAAGCCCTTCGCGAGGGTGAACTGGGCGAGCTGTTCATCGATAAGACCTCGCTCTATGCAGAATCCGGTGGGCAGGCAGCCGATGCCGGCATCATTCGTGGTGATGGTTTTGAGCTAGAGGTAATCGATGTTCAGAAGCCAGTGAAGGGTCTTTTCTCTCACAAGGTGAGGGTTATAAACGGTGAGGTCACCACTGGCACTGTCGCCGAGACCCTCGTAGATCCAAACTGGCGACTTGGTGCCTGCCAAGCACACTCCGCAACCCACGTTGTTCACGCTGCGCTTCGCCAGGTATTGGGCCCAGAGGCGCTGCAGTCGGGATCTTTCAACAAGCCGGGCTACATGCGCCTCGACTTCGCATGGGGTGAGGCTCTTTCCGAGAGCGCAAAGAGCGAAATTGAAGAGGTGTCAAACCTCGCAATTCGCTCCGACCTTGCTGTCTCTGCCCAGTTCATGACTCTGCCTGAGGCAAAAGAGTGGGGTGCAATCGCACTGTTTGGCGAGACCTACGACGAGTCGGTTCGTGTGGTTCAAGTTGGTGGACCTTGGTCCAGAGAGCTGTGTGGTGGAACTCACGTTTCTCGCTCGAGCCAAATTGGCCTTGTCTCAATCAGCAATGAGTCATCGGTTGGTTCTGGGGCAAGGCGCATTGAGGCTTTTGTTGGAATCGATGCGCTTCGAAACTTGACCAGTGAGCGTGACCTTGTGAAGCGCCTTGCCGCATCAATCAAGGCTCCTGCATCAGAACTCGAGAGCAAGATTGCCGATGCTTTGGAAGAGCTTCGTCAGGCAAACCGCAAAATTGCCGAGCTGGAAGCGGCGCAAGCGCTAGCTAAGTTGCCAGCACTGCTCGCGAGTGCGCAGGATGTTGCAGGTCTTAGGGTGCTTAGCGCAAAGCTTGAGAACACCAACTCAGAGAGCCTTCGCAACCTCGCAACCGCAGCACGTGATCAGCTTGGTGGCAAGGCAGTCGTAATTTTGGGAGCTGAGTTTGACTCTCGCCCAACAGTCATGGTCGCTTGTGGCCAGCAGGCTATCGAGCAAGGCATAAAGGCTGGAGAGCTTGCAAAGGCTGCCGCCGCTGAACTCGGAGGAGGCGGTGGTGGCAAGGCTGACCTTGCTCAGGGTGGCGGAACCGACGTTTCCAAGCTTGACGCAGCCATCGCGATTGCATCCGGTCTGATCAGATGAGAAAACTGGCGGTCGATGTCGGTCAAAGCCGAATCGGTCTTGCCATCTCAGAGGGCAGCTTGGCGATACCGCTAGAGGTGTTGGCAAACTCGGACCAGGCAGTTGCCGAAGTGGTTGAAATTGCCAATCAGAAGCAAGTCTTAGCAATTTACGTTGGTCTACCGCTTTCGCTTAGCGGTAATCACACTCAGTCAACTTCCAATGCGCTGCGTTTTGCCGATGAACTTTCAAGCTTCTTCCCGGTTCGCATGATCGACGAGCGACTCACTACTAAAAGCGCTCACGCGTTATTGCGAGCGAGCGGAAAGAATGCCAAGAACTCAAAAGGTATTGTTGATGCCCAAGCCGCTCAGCAGATTCTGGAGTTTGCGCTTCAGAGCGAGCGCGATGGACAGCTAGCGGGGAAGGAGCCGAGTGAATTTCATGAGTAACTCGTCCCAGCGCGGCAAACGAAATCTAGTGATCTCGTTGCTAACCATCGGTGCCCTATTGTTTGGATCCCTGGTTGTGGTGGGGTTTAGCTACGACTCAATCAAGTCCTACCTATCGAAGTTTGTGGTCGAGGATTACGACGGCGACCCAGGACCTGAGACCACCATCACCATCATCGCCGGCGATGATGGTGCCGCAGTTGCTAGCAAGATGCTTGAGGCTGACATCGTAAAGAGCTTTGATGCCGTGTACCGAGAGATGCTGAATGCCGATTTCACCATCTACCCAGGAACCTACAGCTTCCCGACCAAGATCTCGGGTGCAACTGCGTTGCGCCTTCTGATCGATGGCAAGAACCGAGTGGTGAATCAGGTCACTATCCCAGAGGGCATGAGAATTCAAAAACTAATTCCTCTTGTCGCCGAAGCTCTATCGCTGGAAACAGCTGACCTATTTGACGCTCTAGAGTCTCAGCGCGGTCGGGTGGCTGAGGATGCCCCGACCCTCGAGGGTTACCTTTTTCCGGCTACCTACACCTTTGATCCAAATGTCACAGCGGAAACTGTCATTAAGACCATGGTTGATCGCATGGAAGCAGAGCTTGCAAGTTTCGGGGTTGAGCTCAAAGATGCACACGACCTACTCTCGCTGGCGGCTTTGATACAGGCCGAGGGTAAACATGAGGAAGACTTCTTCAAGATTTCTCGCGTGTTTGCAAACCGACTTGAAAAGGGAATGTTGCTGCAGTCCGATCCGACCGTCAAATATCGGTATGAGGGCGAGCAGTCGAACTTCACTGACGGAGTGAAGGATGCATCTAATCCTTTCAACACGTACATTTACAAGGGAATCCCGGTCGGCCCCGTGGGAAATCCGGGCTCGCTGGCCATTGAAGCTGCGCTTAGGCCAGCCGATGGGGATTGGCTGTTCTTCGTTGCCATAAATCTAAAGACCGGGGAGACCGTCTTCTCCACGACCCTGGCCGAGCATGAAAGGGCAGCTGAGCTTTATCGTCAGTGGCTCAGAGACAACCCGGACTGGAATGAGTAAGTTCGCGGTGCTGGGCTCACCGATTAGCCATTCAAAATCACCTGAAATACACAGTGCGATCTTTGCCGAGCTGGGGGAGAAGCACAGCTACGAGCGCATCGAACTCGGATCTGGGCTGGCTGATTTTCTCGGCACGCTAGACCAAAGTTGGCAGGGCCTAAGCCTCACGATGCCGCTGAAAGAAGAAGCGCTGGACATCGGTCAGCGTGCCGACTTCGTGGCTATTCAGGCCCAAGCTGCAAACACCCTCGTCAGAACAGAGTCTGGATGGGATGCATACAACACCGATGTGTTCGGCATTCAACAGGCCCTGATGGGCAAGAAGTTCAGCTCGGTAGCAATCCTCGGCACCGGTGCCACCGCTCGAAGCGCCATAGTTGCGATGCTGGAACTGGGCAAAAATGTTTCAGTTTGGGGCAGGTCTCACGACAAAGCCAAGCGACTGGCGGCGGAGTTTGAGATTTCCGCTTTGGAAAAGCTGCACACAGCGCTCAGCCAACCCGCCGTTATCAGCACGGTTGTGGCTGGGGCGCTTGATGAGCAGCTCAAGGGAGATTACAAGGGTGTGCTACTAGATGTTGTCTATCACCCATGGCCAACCAAGCTGGCGCTTCATTTCCCGGAGAAAAATCGAGTTTCTGGTCTTGAGATGCTGCTCTGGCAAGCACTTGGACAGCAACGCCTTTTTCACGGCTTAGAGCTTGATGAGCAGTTAGAAAACGAAGGAAAACTGCTTCTCGCGGCTCGCAAGGCGCTCGAGATGGCAAAATAGTCGAATGTTGCGCTTCATAACAGCGGGTGAATCCCACGGCCCAGAACTTATCGGAATGATCGAGGGGCTGCCTGCGGGAGTGCCAATTCTCAAAGAAGACATTCAAGATGCCCTCGGAAGACGCCGACTTGGCTATGGTCGCGGTGCACGAATGAAATTTGAGCAGGACGAAGTAACACTTTCTGCCGGAGTTCGTTTTGGCTTGAGCCAAGGTGGACCGGTTGCCCTGAGAATTGCTAACACCGAGTGGCCGAAGTGGGAAACCGTGATGAGTGCGTCACCCGTTGACGCGGAAGAGCTCACTGGTGCCAGGGCTGCTGCACTAACCAGGCCAAGGCCTGGACACGCAGATTTCACCGGAATGCAGAAGTATGGCTTTGATGATGCGCGTCCGGTTTTAGAGCGTGCTAGCGCGAGAGAAACCGCCACTCGAGTTGCCCTTGGCCGCATCGCGCAAAACTTTTTGCGGGAGCTGGGCATTGAGCTTGTCACCCACACCGTGGCAATCGGGCCGGTGCAAAACGAGTCTCTCGAACTGCCACGACCATCGGATCTAGAAGCCCTAGACACCGACCCAGTTCGTTGCTTTGACAAGTCTGCCTCTGAGGCAATGGTTGCTGAAATCGACCTTTGCCACTCCCAGGGCGACACCATCGGTGGCGTTACCGAGACATTGGTTTACGGCTGCCCTCCGGGACTTGGAAGCTATGTTCACTGGGATCGTCGACTTGATGCACAGCTAGCCGCTGCTGTTATGGGCATTCAGGCGATGAAGTCGGTGGAGATTGGTGATGGGCTTGAGACCACCAAGCGCCGTGGTTCTGTCGCACACGATGAGATCGTTCGTGAAGATGGCGAAGTAAGTCGAGTAACCGACCGAGCTGGTGGCATCGAGGGTGGCATGTCCAATGGCGAAATCATCCGCGTGCGCGCTGGCATGAAGCCTATTTCGACTGTGCCAAGGGCGCTCAGAACCCTGGACACCGCAACCGGTGACGCCACTACCGCTCACCACCAGCGCAGCGATGTTTGTGCTGTCCCAGCAGCTGGTGTTGTCGTCGAGGCCATGGTCTCTCTAGTGATAGCCAACAGCGTCCTGGAAAAGTTCGGGGGCGATTCAGTTGCTGAGACGAAGCGCAACCTTGATTCCTACCTTGCAAGCATCCCAGAGGTGATGCGCTCTCGCATTGTCAGGCCCTAAATGGCCGGGGCAATTGTCCTGATTGGACCCATGGGGTCTGGTAAGACCACGCTGGGAAAGAAGCTAGCAAAAGAGCTTGGCCTGCAATTTATCGACACCGATAAGCAAATTGCTGGAGATCACGGTCCAATTACGAAGTTATTTGAGGCCAGAGGCGAGGAGCACTTTCGAGACCTCGAAAGCCAATACCTGGAGAGCGCGCTTGAGCAACCTGCAGTCGTAGCAACCGGCGGCGGAGCAATTCTGCGACAGCGCAATCAAGATCTAATTTCCAAGCATCACGTCATCTTTCTAGACACAAGTGCTGAGCACGTAATCGGGAAGGTCAACATGGCCAAGCGACCCCTGATTCGCGACAACCCAGAGCGCTGGCAGGAAATCTACGATGCCCGACTCAGCACTTATCAGGCCTTGGCGAAGCAAACGGTATTCACCGGGGGTAGGCCAATAAAGAAGCTAATTCAAGAGATCAGGGATGGTTTAGGGATATGAGATCAGTGGTTGGTAGAGGCTTGCTGGATGAGATTCCAGCAGCGCTCGATGGCGTCAAGAAGGTTTTGATTGTTCACCCTCAAGCGCTATCCGCTACCGCTGAGGCGATACGTGAGCGACTTTCAGTTCAGGGGTTCGAAGCAATCCTGGCTGAGGTTCCCAATGGCGAAGATGCCAAGCGTATCGAGGTTGCAGCGTTCTGCTGGGGCATCATGGGTCAGGCTGACTTCCACCGTAATGACGCAGTGATTGGACTTGGCGGTGGAGCGACCACGGATCTTGCGGGATTCGTGGCAGCAACCTGGCTTCGCGGGGTTCGCAGCGTCCTCATTCCAACCACCCTGTTGGGCATGGTTGATGCCGCTGTTGGCGGCAAAACCGGAGTAAATACCTCTGAAGGCAAGAACCTGGTGGGTGCCTTCCACCTACCCCATCGCGTGATCATTGACCTCGACACCCTAGAGACCCTTCCAAAAAATGACCTGATTGCGGGCATGGCAGAGGTGGCCAAGTATGGCTTTATAGCTGACCCCTGGATTCTGGAAGCGTTGGAGGACCCAGCTGCAATAGATCCGAAGTCCGATTTGATTGAGGAGTTGGTCAAGCGCTCAGTTGCAATCAAGGAGCGAGTCACCGAGGCGGACTTCAAGGAATCAGGTGAGCGCGAGTTCTTGAACTACGGCCATACTCTGGGCCACGCCATCGAGCATGCGGAGCGCTACAAGTGGCGTCACGGAGCAGCAATCTCAATTGGCATGGTGTTTGCTGCCGAGTTATCGATGCTCTCGGGAAAGCTCAGCGAGGCAGATCTTGAGCGACATCGCAAGGTATTGGGGGAACTGGGACTGCCATTGACCTACCGAGCCGATCGTTGGGATCAGCTACTAGCGACCATGCAGCGCGATAAGAAGGCCAGATCGGGAGCTTTGCGATTTGTGGTGTTGGATCAAATTGGAAAGCCAAGCATTCTCAGTGCTCCAACTCCTGAGCTACTCTTCACCGCCTTCCAAGCGATTGTGGAATAGCGTTATCGCATGAGCAAGATTCTGATTCTGAACGGGCCAAACCTAAATCTGCTGGGTAGGCGTGAGCCTGAGATCTATGGCAGCGCTAGCTTGGCCGATCTTGAGAATCTACTCCGGGGCGAGTTCCCCACAGTCGAGTTTGAGTTTTTTCAAACGAACAGCGAGCAGGATCTAATCGAAAAACTGCACGAGGCCTTTGAAGCCAAATCCGATGTTGTTCTCAACCCAGCGGCCTTTACCCACTACTCATATGCACTAAGAGATGCTTGCGCGGTGCTGACTAGCTCTGGCAGCAAACTGATTGAGGTTCATATCTCAAACCCACACAGCCGTGAAGAGTTCAGGCACAACTCGGTGATTTCCGGTGTCGCCACCGGAGTGATTGCCGGTTTTGGGCTCAGAAGCTACCTGCTAGCGGTTTCTCAGCTAATAGCCAACTAGAATTCTCAAGGTTTATTCAAGGAGAGTCATGGCAACTTCAAACGATCTAAAAAACGGCATGGTGCTAAACATCGAGGGTCAGCTTTGGTCCGTTATCGAGTTTCAGCACGTAAAGCCAGGTAAGGGCCCGGCTTTCGTTCGCTCCAAGCTGCGCAACGTACTCTCCGGCAAGGTTGTCGACAAGACCTTCAACGCAGGGGTCAAGGTCGAGACCGCAAACGTTGATCGCCGTGACATGCAGTATCTGTACAACGACGGTTCTGGTTATGTCTTCATGGACACCACCAACTACGACCAGATCACCGTGTCGAACGAGACCGTCGGCGATGCCGCAAACTTCATGCTTGAGAACCAGATGGCGACCGTAGCGCTGCACGAGGGCAACCCGCTCTACGTTGAGCTACCTGCGTCAGTCGTTTTGGAGATCACCTACACCGAGCCTGGCCTTCAGGGTGACCGCTCCACCGGTGGCACCAAGCCTGCCACCCTAGAGACCGGTTACCAGATTCAGGTTCCACTCTTCATTGAGAACAACACCAAGGTGAAGGTTGACACTCGCACCGGTGACTACCTCGGTCGCGTGAGCGAATAGTTGAGCGCTAGAACTAAAGCTCGCAAGCGCGCTCTCGATGCGCTCTTTGCAGCAGATGTAACTGGGGCAAACCCGCTCACTCTGTTGGAGGACACCAGATCCGAGGTTGGAGATCGCCAGAATCAAGAGGCGATTTTTGACTACGCGGAAATGCTGGTCACCGGCTACCTACAAAACTCAGACAGCATCGACACTCAGCTCAGAATGCTGGCTGATAACTGGTCGCTGGAACGCATGCCGAATGTAGATCGCGCAATCTTGCGCCTAGCGAGCTGGGAAATTCTTTACAACGATGAGGTTCCCAGTGAAGTTGCAATCGCCGAAGCGGTTTCGTTGGCGGGGGAGTATTCCACCGAAGATTCATCAAAGTTTGTCAACGGCGTTCTGGCTCGACTTTCCAAGGGTTCAACCGCCCTTTAGCTAGTATGCTTTGAACATCAAATGTCCTTTAACTTCGTCCAGAGAGGCGAAGAAGGAGAAGAAATGACCTCTCGTGTCGTACTCGATGCACACGACATCGATAGAGCGCTTAGACGCATCTCCCATGAAATCCTCGAAGCCAATGAAGGTGCCAAAGACTTAGTTCTGCTGGGCATCCCAACCCGCGGAGTTTCACTTGCCGGCAGAATCGCATCTCTCCTTACCAGCATCGACCAAGAGTTTGATGGCTCGTTTGGAAGCCTCGACATAACCATGTATCGCGATGATCTCAGCGGAAATCAAAGAGCCCTGGGCAAGACTGAGATTCCAGCATCGGGCATAGACGGCAAGGTCGTAGTGCTGGTAGATGATGTTCTGTTCTCAGGAAGAACTGTCAGGGCTGCACTGGATGCGCTAATTGAATTCGGAAGACCGAGACAGGTAAAACTTGCGGTCTTAGTCGACCGCGGCCATCGCGAACTCCCGATAAGACCTGATTTTGTCGGCAAGAACCTGCCGACCGCCAAAGCTGAAAGAGTCTCGGTGATGATCGATGCGGTTGATGGATTGGATCAGGTCGTGATCTCGGCATGAAGCATCTAATCTCCATCTCAGACCTGTCAAAAGAGCAGGCTATCCAGCTGTTAGATAACGCCACTGAGCTAGGTTCAGTGAACGATCGTGAGGTCAAAAAGCTCCCCGCACTCCGAGGTAAGACCGTTGTCAACCTTTTCTTCGAAAACTCAACCAGGACCAGAATCAGTTTTGAGGTTGCTGCCAAGCGACTCAGCGCAGACGTAATCAACTTCTCAGCTGCTACCAGCTCACTCTCCAAGGGCGAATCACTCAAGGACACGGCTCAAACCCTGGAGGCACTGGGTGCGCACGCCATTGTTGTCAGGCACCCGTTTTCTGGAGCGGCACACGCTCTTGCCCACCGTGGCTGGATCTCATCGAGCATCATCAATGCCGGAGATGGTTCTCACGAGCACCCCACTCAAGCGCTGTTGGACGCGCTAACCCTTCGCCAACACTTTTCACTCAACAGTGATTTAGCGGGGTTGAAGGTACTGATTGTCGGCGACATTCTGCACTCCAGAGTCGCTCGAAGTAACGTGCTGCTTCTAAAACTTCTAGGTGCTGAGGTGACAGTCGCCGGCCCGACCACTCTGATGCCTGCAGGTATCGATCAGTTAGGCGCAAAGGTTTCACACAGTTTTGATGAATCTTTGGCGCAAAAACCCGACGCTGTGATGATGCTCAGGGTTCAAAAAGAGCGCATGCAGGGAAGCTTCTTCCCTTCAGAGCGCGAATACGCCAAGAGCTGGGCGCTCAACGATGAACGATTCAAGGCCCTCGGAGCTAAAACTGCGATTCTTCACCCGGGACCGATGAACAGGGGATTCGAAATTTCATCGGCTGCCGCTGACTCCGAAAAGTCGCTCGTGCTGCGCCAGGTCGCAAATGGTGTTTCGGTGAGGATGGCAGTTTTGTACTCAACCCTCGCGGGAGAGGAAATCTAATGAGAACGGTTTTACACAATGTCACTCTCGCTTCTGGAGAGAGTGCAGATGTTGAGATCACGAACGGCGTTGTGAGCGCAATCGGCAAGGTCGGCCCGGGAATTGACTGCTCCGGGCTCGTCGCACTGCCAGGTTTTGTGGATATCCACACCCACCTCAGGCAACCTGGTTTTGAAGCCAGCGAGACGGTTTTGACTGGTTCACAGTCCGCAGCGGCTGGTGGCTACACCGCCGTTCTAGCGATGGCTAACACCGCTCCGGTCGCTGACTCAGCAGGCGTTGTCGAGCAGGTAATGCAGCTTGGTATTGAAGCTGGGTACGTGCAGGTTCAACCAATTGGTGCGGTCACCAAGGGTCTACTTGGTGAGGAGCTTGCAGCGCTGGGTTCAATGGCGGCCTCCCGAGCGAAGGTTCGAGTGTTCTCCGACGATGGCAACTGCGTTCACGACCCGCTGCTGATGCAGCGAGCTTTGCAATACGTAAAGGGGTTTGATGGCGTAATCGCACAGCATGCCCAGGAGCCCAAGTTGACTCAGGGTGCCCAGATGAACGATGGTGCACTGGCGACAGAACTTGGTCTTAAGGGCTGGCCCGCGGTCGCCGAAGAGGCGATCATCGCTAGAGATGCCCTGCTCGCAGAACAAACCGGAGCAAGACTGCACATCTGCCACCTCACCACCGCAGGAGCAGTAGACGTGGTTCGCTGGGCAAAGCGCCGAGGTATTCAAATCACAGCAGAGGTGACCCCGCATCACCTGATGCTCACCGAAGAGCTTGTCCGAGGCTACGACCCCACCTTCAAGGTAAACCCTCCGCTTCGCACCAAGGAAGACACCATCGCCCTTCGTGAGGCAGTTATGGACGGCACGATAGATGCACTCGGTACTGACCATGCACCGCACTCAATTGAGAAGAAGGATTGCGAGTGGGAGGCCGCGGCGTTTGGAATGGTCGCGCTCGAACATGCAGCGAGCGTCTTGCAAGAGGTAGTGATTTCTGGGGGCGGAGACTGGCAGCGCTTCTCCAGCTTGATTTCAACCAAGCCTGCAGAAATAGCAAGGCTCGAGGGTCAGGGAAATCTCGTCGTTGGTGCTCCAGCAAACATTGCCTTGATTGATCCAACTGCGAAACGAACCATCGAGGCTAAGACTCACTCCAAGAGCGCGAATAACCCATTCGCAGGGATTGAACTGCCAGGTCAAATCGTCCACACCATATTCCGAGGTAAGTTCACGGTTCAAGACGGAGTGCTGGCCTGATGACAAGAGAACTAATTGGAGCAATCGCAATCTCACTGGTTGCCCTAATCGCCGCGCTCATTTTCTTCTCCAATCGATCGCTCAGAAGGGCGCAAGAGTCTTCATTGCCAGAGCCACACACTGGTTCGGCAGTCGAAGATGCGATTGCAGGTTTTTATGTCTCCACCGTCTTTGCCGATGCGCCGCTGAAGCGAGTTTGGGCTTATGGCCTTGGAGGTAGAGGGAAGGCCTTATTGGGCGTTACTGCAAACGGCGTGACAATCGAGCGGCAGGGGGAGCGCAACTTGCTGATTGCGGCTGACCAGCTGGTCGGAGTTACTCGTGCCAGCGCCACCATCGACAAAGGTGTTGAGCGCGATGGCCTTTTGGTTTTTATCTGGCAGTTAGGCGATGAGGAGCTTGCCACCCATCTCAGGATCGTCGCCAAATCAGAGCGCAGAAATTTTGAAGAAAAGCTAACCGAAGTGTTGGGAGTAGAAATTGGATAAGGCCTACCTGGTATTGGAAAACGGAACAGTGTTTGAAGGTGAGGCCTTTGGTGCGGTTGGGCAAAGCCTTGGGGAGTTGGTCTTTGCAACCGGCATGACCGGTTACCAGGAGACGATCACTGACCCAAGTTACGCCGGACAAATAGTCATTCAAACCGCTCCACACATCGGCATCGTTGGCATGAACGAGCGAGACGAGGAGTCTTCAAGGATTTGGGTTGCAGGCTACGTGGTCAAGGACCCCTCACGCATGGCATCGAATTTCCGAGCCGAGCGCACCTTGCAGTCCGATTTGATTTCCCAATCTGTAGTGGGCATCTCCAACATTGACACTCGCGCGCTGACCATCATGATTCGTGATGCGGGTGCAATGCGTGCCGGTATTTTCTCGGGGGCTGCGATCAAGTCCAACTCGGAGATGATTGCGAAGGTCAATGAAGCACCAGAGATGAAGGGTCGCAAACTCTCCGACATCGTCACAACTCCAGCCAAGTACACAATCTCGGCTCAGGGTGAGCGCATCGGTTCGGTAGCGATCTTGGACCTAGGTATCAAAAAATCAACCCTCGAACACCTCAGCGAGCGCGGGTTGGAGGTTCAGGTGTTCCCGGCAGATGTCGACTCCAAGACTCTGCTTGGCGAAAACCCAGACGCAGTGTTCTTCTCAAATGGACCTGGTGACCCGGAGGCATCTAACTCTCAGGTCGAGCTGTTGCGCGAAGTGCTTAGAGCCGGCAAACCGTTCTTTGGTATCTGCTTTGGCAATCAACTTCTAGGCAGGGCACTTGGATTTGATACCTACAAGCTGGCTTTTGGACACCGCGGCATCAACCAACCGGTGATGCACGCTGACACCGGAAGGGTCGAAGTCACCGCCCACAATCATGGTTTTGCGGTCAAGCTTGAAGGTGACGAGGCGCAAAGCCCAGAAGGATTTGGTCTGGTCAAAGTCTCACACCGCGGTCTCAACGACGGTGTTGTTGAGGGTCTAGAGTGCCAAGACATTCCGGCCTTCTCGGTTCAGTATCACCCAGAGGCTGCTGCCGGACCTCACGATTCTCACTACCTGTTCGACAAGTTCATTCAGATGATTAAGGAGCGCCGCTAATGCCAAAGCGTCAAGACATCAAATCGGTATTGGTAATTGGCTCCGGCCCAATCGTTATCGGCCAGGCCTGTGAATTTGATTACTCCGGAACTCAAGCCTGTCGCGTGCTGCAGGAGGAGGGCATCAGGGTAATCCTGATCAACTCAAACCCAGCGACCATCATGACCGACCCAGACTTTGCCGATGCCACTTACGTGGAGCCGATTACGCCTGAGGTCATCGAGGCAATCATCGAAAAGGAGCAACCGGACGCGATTCTGCCAACCCTTGGTGGTCAGACTGCATTGAATGCCGCGATGGCGCTTTACGAACGCGGATCGCTGGAGAAGTACGGTGTTGAACTCATCGGTGCAAACGTTGATGCCATCAAGGCCGGAGAAGATCGTCAGGCTTTCAAGCAACTCGTTCTTGATGCCGGTGCAGATGTCGCTCGCAGCTACATTGCCCACAACATGGATGAGGTTTTGGACGCTGCAGCTCAGCTTGGATACCCGATGGTCGTAAGGCCTTCGTTCACCATGGGTGGTCTCGGTTCAGGTTTTGCATACAACGAAGCGGACCTAAGAAGAATCGCCGGTGCTGGTCTGCAGGCCTCACCGACCTCTGAGGTATTGCTCGAGGAGTCAATCCTGGGCTGGAAAGAGTATGAGCTTGAGCTCATGCGCGACAAGAACGACAACACCGTAGTGGTTTGCTCGATCGAGAACTTTGACCCGGTCGGAGTTCACACCGGAGACTCGATCACTGTGGCTCCCGCGCTAACCCTCACCGACCGTGAGTACCAGAACCTACGCGACATCGGAATTGAAATTATTCGTGCCGTTGGTGTCGACACCGGAGGCTGCAACATTCAGTTTGCGGTTGACCCAGAGGATGGGCGCGTAATCGTGATTGAGATGAACCCGAGAGTTTCTCGTTCATCAGCGCTGGCTTCAAAGGCCACCGGTTTCCCAATTGCCAAGATCGCTGCCAAGCTGGCGATTGGCTACACCCTCGATGAAATTCCAAACGACATCACCGGGGTAACCCCAGCTAGCTTCGAGCCAACCCTCGACTACATCGTGGTGAAAGCTCCAAGATTCGCATTTGAGAAGTTCCCGGCCGCTGACCCGACCTTGACTACCACCATGAAGAGCGTTGGTGAAGCAATGGCGATTGGTCGAACCTTCACCCAGGCACTTCAGAAGGCACTTCGTTCGCTTGAGAAGCGCGGTAGCTCATTCCACTGGGGAGAAATTTCCGACACCGCGCAGGAGCTCTTGGCCAAGATCAAGACCCCTACCGATGAGCGCATTGTTCAGCTTCAGCAAGCATTGCGACTTGGCGCAACCGCGCAGCAGGTCTTCGAAGCAACCAAGATTGACCCTTGGTTTATCGATCAGATTCAACTGATCAACGAGGTTGCTCAGTGGCTGAAGGACGAGCCTGAGCTAAGCCGTGATGTTCTAAAACGAGCAAAAGAACACGGCTTCTCTGATGTTCAGGTAGCTCAGCTGCGAGGCATGACTGAGGCCGAGGTTCGAGCCCTGCGCTATGAACTCAATCTGCGTCCGGTATTCAAGACGGTCGACACCTGTGCAGGGGAGTTCCCTGCCCTGACCCCCTACCACTACAGCTCATACGAGCAGTTCACAGAGGTAAGGCCATCGAATCGCAAGAAGGTAGTGATTCTGGGCTCGGGCCCAAACCGAATCGGTCAAGGTGTCGAGTTTGACTACTCCTGTGTCCACGCCGCCTTCGCACTGCGCGATGCCGGCTACGAAACGATCATGGTGAACTGCAACCCTGAGACCGTCTCTACCGACTATGACACCTCTGATCGCCTATATTTCGAGCCTTTGACGCTTGAAGACGTGTTAGAGGTCATCCATGCCGAGAGCCAATCCGGTGAGCTTCTTGGAGTTATGGTTCAGCTTGGAGGCCAAACCGCATTGGGTCTTGCCAAAGGTCTTGAGGCGGCCGGTGTGCCAATTCTGGGCACCACTCCAGAATCGATTGACAAGGCCGAGGAGCGTGGTCAGTTCCAGCAGATTCTGGATGCTGCTGGTCTAACCGCTCCGGCAAACGGCATCGCCACCAACCTCGAGGAGGCGGTGGCGGTTGCAAACCGCATCGGCTATCCGGTTTTGGTCCGCCCATCCTTTGTGTTGGGTGGTCGCGGTATGGAGATTGTTTATGACGAAAAGTCCCTCGGGGGCTACTTCGGACGAATCGCTGGACACGCGCTTGTGGACAGTGAGCACCCACTGCTTGTTGACAGATTCCTAGACGATGCAATTGAGATTGACATCGATGCCCTGTATGACGGCACTGAGCTCTATGTCGGTGGCGTCATGGAGCACATCGAGGAGGCAGGTATTCACTCCGGTGACTCAAGCTGCACTCTGCCGCCTATCACCTTGAGTGAAGCTCAAATAGAGCGAGTGGCGCAGGCAACCGAAAAGATTGCAAAGGGTCTGGGAGTAAAGGGGCTGATCAATGTCCAGTTTGCCCTGGCATCCGACGTGCTCTACGTCCTGGAGGCCAACCCTCGTGCGTCAAGAACCGTTCCCTTTGTTTCAAAGGCGCTTGGTATCACACTCGCTAAGGCTGCCGCGCTTGTTATGGCAGGCTCCTCAATCAAGCAGTTGATTGCTCAGGGAGCGCTACCGGCTCAGGATGGCAAGCACCTACCAACCGGCACTCCGATTTCTGTGAAGGAAGCCGTGTTGCCATTCAAGCGCTTTGCAACCAGAGACGGTCGTTTCGTGGATTCACTACTTGGACCAGAGATGCGCTCCACCGGTGAGGTCATGGGAATTGACGACGACTTCCCAACCGCGTTTGCTAAGTCTCAGGCAGGGGCAGGTTCAAAGCTTCCAAAGTCAGGAACCGTATTCGTCTCGGTCGCCGACCGCGACAAGCCACAACTACTGCTTCCGGTGAGAAGACTCAGCCAACTTGGCTATCGCATTTTGGCTACTGACGGAACCGCCAAAATACTCTCCAGGCACGGTATCGCTGCCGAACGAGTTGCCAAGCATTCTCAGGCTGCGACGGGGGAGCGATCCATCGTCGAAATGATTACCGCAGGAGAGGTTGATGTTGTTGTGAACACTCCTTCCGGAGCCGATGCTCGCGTCGATGGCTACGAGATCAGGGCGGCAACTACCGCAGCAGACAAGCCGATCTTCACAACCGCTGCTCAGCTGAGTGCAGCCATCGGATCATTCGAAATGATTCGAGAGGGTGAATTCAAGGTCAAGCCACTTCAAGAGCACGCACTAAGAAGAAAGCAGCTTTTGAATGACTAGTTTTCTCTCCCGCGTTCACAAGACAATCGAGGAGAGCTCAGCACTTTGCTTGGGAATTGACCCGTCCGAGAACGAATTGCGCGAGTGGGGTCTACCAAACTCAGCCCAGGGAGTGCTGGACTTTGGTCTTAGATGCCTTGATGCCGCTGCCGGAAATCTGGGCTTTATCAAGCCTCAGGTTGCATTCTTCGAGAGATTTGGCTCTCAAGGCATGCTGGCCCTAGAGCAAATCCTTGCGGAGGCGAGAGCTGCCAACCTGTTCGTGATCTCAGATGCTAAGCGTGGCGACATTGGTTCTACCATGCAGGGCTATGCCGAGGCTTGGTTTGGAGATGACTCGCCACTGCGATCTGATGCACTAACCGTGTCGGGTTATCTAGGACCAGACTCCCTTGAGGGGATGCTGGAGTATGCAAGTGATGTCAACGGTGGTCTCTTTGTGCTGTGTGCGACATCGAACCCCGAAGCCAAACAGTTACAAACCGCCAGGCAGGGCAACAAAACGGTTTCCAAGTTAGTTTTGGATGCCGCACGGAAAGTAGCAGCTGAGAACCTTGGCCTGGTTATCGGAGCGACCCAGGACTTGAGCGAATTTGGTCTGTCCGAAGTCGTGGAGCAAGACTGCAAGGTGGCGATCTTGGCTCCAGGTTTCGGTGCGCAGGGAGCCAAACTGGCAGAGATTCAAAAAATCTTTGGAGCCAGTGCCCACAACGTGATTGCCTCAATGTCTAGGGGCTTGACCTCACTTGGCCCAGATAAGCTCAAAGATCAGATCAAGATCGCAAAGGACGAGATTTGGCGCTAGTAGTTCTGGCAGGACCCGCAGGAGTCGGTAAGGGGACTATCGTTCAGCGCATCCTGGCGAGCGAGTCTGATTTTTTACTTTCCGTCTCTGCAACTACGCGCGACCCAAGGCCCGGTGAAGTCGATGGTGTTCACTACCACTTCATTTCAAAAGCAGAGTTTGAAAGCTTGATAGCAGAAAATCAGTTGCTGGAATATGCAATCGTTCACGGTTCCAACTACTACGGAACCCTATTGAATGAGCTAACTAGGGCCGAAGCCGAGGATAAGCACCTGCTTCTGGAGATCGACCTTCAAGGTGCCAGGCAGGTCAAGGCCAGAATCCCTCAGGCGCTGACAATTTTCATTTCTCCGCCAAGTTGGGAAGAGCTGGAGTCTCGATTGAGAAATCGAGGAACCGAGACAGAAGAGCAAATTCAAACTAGACTGTCAACAGCTCGCACGGAATTAGCAAGTGCGGGGGAGTTTGATTTCAATCTAACCAATCAAGACCTAGACAGCTGTGTCGCCCAGGTAGTTGAATTGGTGCGCAAGTACGAAAGAGGATCATGAGCGAGAAGCTTGAGGGAATCGTAAACCCACCAATCGATGAGCTACTAGCAAAGGCTGGCTCAAACTACGAGCTAGTTATCTTTGCCTCAAAGCGCGCCCGTCAGATCAACGAGTACTACGCAGCCCTTCACGAGGGAAGCCTGTTCAACTATGTTGGCCCACTGGTTGACTCCAGCATCGACGACAAGCCATTGAGCATTGCCATGCACGAGATTCACCAGGGCAAGCTGAACAAGATCGACCACAAGTAGGTTCTAGTTGCGCATTCTGCTTGGTATCACAGGTGGAATCGCGGCCTATAAGGCGGCGAACCTTGTTCGCCTGCTAAAAGAAGCCGGTCACGACGTGACCGTTTTGCCGACTCAAAACGCGCTCAAATTTATTGGTGAAACCACGCTTGAAGCGCTGTCTGGCAAAAACATTGACCTTGACATGTATCACGACGTTGCCGATGTGCGACACGTTGAACTGGGCCAGCAAGCTGACTTAATCATCGTTGCCCCGGCAACCGCTAGCTTCTTGGCAAGGCTTGCCTCGGGCATTGCAGATGACCTGCTACTCAATGCGATCCTGGCTTCAACCGCTCCGGTGGTAGTTGCTCCTGCAATGCACACCGAGATGTGGCAAAACCCAGCTACTCAGGCGAACATCGCAACCCTCCAAGAGCGGGGCATCAGAGTTCTGGAGCCAGCAGTGGGCCGACTAACCGGCAAAGACTCAGGTCCCGGCAGAATGCCAGAACCCGAGGAGATTGCCGCCTTCGCTTTGTCTGGGCTTCCGCTCCAGGGCAAGCATGTTCTAGTGACAGCCGGAGGCACCCGGGAACCAATCGACTCGGTGAGATTTATTGGCAACTCGTCCACCGGCCGCATGGGTATAGAACTTGCCAAGGCCGCGCGAGACCTAGGAGCGCAGGTGACTCTGGTTGCCGCCAACATCGAGACCTCAACCCCAGCTGGGGTTGAGGTGATTCGCGTCGGCACCGTAGATGAGCTAGAACTTGCGATGGACAGAGACTGCGATTTGATCGTGATGGCGGCTGCGGTCTCAGACTTCCGAGTGAAGAACCCCTCAGGTGAAAAGCTCAAGCGCGGCGCATCGCTTAGTTTGGATTTGATTCCAACCAAAGACCTAATCGCCTCTTACGTTGCAAATCACAAAGCAATTTCAGTTGCCTTTGCACTTTCCGACTCGGATGGTGATCGACTAGTTGAGATTGCAACCGCAAAGCTTTGGGATAAGGGTGTCGACTTTATTGTCGGGAACTCAGTGAGCGCACTTGGATCTGACAGCAACCAAATCGAGTTCATCTCCAGGACCGGTCACGAGTCTGCAGCGGGATCTAAGTCCGAACTGAGTAGATGGATTTTAGAGAGGGTCATTCCCTCGCTGTCATAGTGCCTAGATAGACTTTGGCACTATGAAGCTACGCACATTTACCTCTGAGTCCGTGACCGAAGGTCACCCGGACAAAATCTGTGATCAGATCTCTGACACCATCCTCGATGCCATGCTGGAGCAGGACCCATCCGCCCGCGTCGCTGTCGAGACCCTCGTAACCACCGGCCTGGTTCACGTTGCCGGCGAAGTTACCACCTCCTCTTACGTAGACATTCCGCAGTTGGTTCGTGACCGAATCACAGCCATCGGCTACAACAATGCCGAGATTGGCTTTGATGGCAAGAGCTGTGGTGTCTCCATCTCCATTGGAGCTCAGTCACCAGACATTGCGGCCGGTGTTGATGCGGCACTAGAGGCTCGAGGTGGCGCACAGGACATCGACTCTCAGCTTGGAGCGGGAGACCAGGGCATGATGTTCGGTTACGCCACCAATGAGACCGATGTTTTGATGCCAACCCCGATCCTGCTCTCACATCGAATCACCGAATCACTAAGCAACTTGCGCCGTGAACTTGGTAATGGCCTGATTCGACCCGACGGCAAGGCCCAGGTTTCGGTGAACTACGAGGGGGATAGGCCGGTCTCAATTGATACTGTCGTGCTCTCCACTCAACACCACGAAGATGCCACTCAGGATGAGTTAGCCCAACTAATCCTCTCTCGCGTGATTCAACCCGTTCTGGCTGATTCAAGACTCGATTTTGAAAACACCAAGTACTTCATCAACCCCTCGGGGCGGTTTGTTATCGGTGGCCCACAGGGCGATGCGGGTCTAACTGGTCGAAAGATCATCGTTGATACCTACGGCGGAATGGCTCGTCACGGCGGCGGCGCATTCAGCGGTAAAGACCCATCCAAGGTTGACCGTTCAGCTGCCTACGCGATGCGCTGGGTTGCGAAGAACGTGGTCGCTGCCGGATTGGCGGATAGGGCAGAGATCCAAGTGGCCTATGCGATCGGCGTCGCCAAGCCAGTTGCTGTTTTTGTAGAAACTTTCGGCACTGAGACGGTGGACACTCAAGCGATTGAAAATGCGATTGCCAAGGTTTTCGACCTCAGGCCAGCCGCGATCATTCGTGAACTCGACCTGAGAAGACCGATCTACGCAAAAACTGCGGCCTACGGACACTTCGGACGCGAACTTCCTGAATTCACCTGGGAGCGCACCGACCGTGCTGACTCCCTCAGAGAGGCCGCAGGGAAGTAGTGAATGCGGTTGCGCGGGTGGTCGCTGAGTCAAATCTGATTCAACTGGACCGAGAGTTCGATTTCTTGGTACCTGACCACCTGCGCTCCGCAATCAAGGTTGGCCAACGCGTCAAATTTGAGATTGGACGCAGCAAAAAAGCTCATACCGGCTTCGTCACGGAACTGGCTGCGCAGAGCCAATACGCGACCAGTGAGCTTTTAGAAATAGTCTCTGAGGCTGAAGTCTTGACGCCCGAGATTTATTCATTCGCTCGTCAAATAGCGGACCGCCAATCCGTCGCAATTGGAGAAATTCTTGCGCTAGCGGTACCAGATCACATGCCGAGAATTTCAGTCCAGGGCACTCAAGAGACTGAGCTGACCTCAAACCCCTTCTCACAACCCAAGCTCGATAGGCCCTTGGGGCAACGCTCCGCCGTGCTTTCAGCGGCAAGAAATTTGATGTTTGAAACGGAGCGCTTCCCAGATTGGGCGCTGCTATTTGCCTTCCAAGCTGTTGAGGGACTCCTCGCTGGCAAAAGCAGCATTTTGATCGTTCCGGAACAATCTCAACTCAGAGTTCTCAAAAGACTTTTTGTCCTAGCTGGGTTGGCAGAGAAAGTTGTTGAGTTCGGACCCGGTCAAAAAAAGTCTGAGCGGTTCCAGATGTTTCACCGTGCACTTTTACCGATCGCAACGATCGCCATCGGAACTCGCAGTGCAATTTATGCGCCGGTTCACAACCTGGGGCTGGTCGCGCTATTCGATGACCTGGATGACTCTCTGAAGGAACAGGGCTCACCTTTTACCCATGCGAGAGAGCTGGCACTGATGCGCTCGAGCGAGCGATCCTTAGTTCTGGCTTCCAACTATCGATCGGTTGAAGTTCAACGCCTGGTGGAAATCGGTTACCTGACCGACCACACTCTGCTTTCTCCGCCCGCTCGCATAGCATTCAGTGAGCCAAGTCTTCGTATGGACCGAACCAGTTTCGAGCTGATCAGAGAGAGGGTTGAGGCAGGCCCGATATTGGTGTTGCTGCCTCGCAAGGGCAGTTCTCCGGCCGCATTTTGTGCCGGTTGTGGCGACAAGCTTCGATGCAAAAACTGCGGCGGTCCAATCTGGGAGCCGACCTCGGGAACCTATGCCTGCAAGCTATGTCGAATCGGTCTTTCCTCCTGTCAAACGTGCGGAGCATCCAAGGCCAAGTCCGGTAGAGCCGGAAGCAGCAGAACCGTAAGCGAATTGGGTAAAGCGTTCCCTCAAGTTTTGATTTCGGAGTCAACTGCCGAGAAGCAACCATCAAAAATTCTGGCCAATCGACACATAATCGTTTCAACCCCCGGTGCTAGTCCAGTTGCCCCAAATGGTTACTCGGCTGTATTGATTTTGGATTGCGACATCTGGCTCTCATCACAGTCACTGCAGGCAGAGCAATTAGCCATCAGAGATTGGATGGAAGCTATTGAGCTAATGGCAGATGATGGCAGAGCGGTGATTGCTGGCATCCCTACCGCGCTTGGTCAAGCGATTACTTTGGGTCAGCATCGACAGCTTGCCAAGGTTGCACTGCAGGATCTGCAATCCCTAAATCTTCCTCCGGCCGCGCGCGTGGCCTGGCTGCAGGCCAGCACCGACGTGCTGTTGGCGGTTTTAGAAGAGCTAAGGGGACTTGGGGCTCAGGAGATTCGAACCGAATTGGGGGAGCAGGCAAGTTCACTCATTCGCTTCAGTTACCAAAATGGTCAGCAAATCAGCGCCGCGCTCCGAAGACATGCTCTCAAGGCCAATGCTCGATTGGTGGGAGCAAACAAGCGCCGCGGTCTGAGGATAGCTATGGACGATTGGTCTAGTCTCTAGGAAGCCATGAAACTGATCTTTGCCGGAACTCCTGAAATTGCAGCTCAAGCTCTGCACAAACTGAACTCGGTGCACGAAATCTCTCTGGTGATTACCAGGGAGGACGCACCGGTGGGTCGCAAGAGAACCATCACACCTTCACCCGTGGCGCAGGTTGCCAGTGATCTTGGCCTAAGAACCGTCAAGTGCAATCGACTTACTCCTGAAGTCATTCAAGAAATTCATCAGGCACAAGCTGAGCTTGGAATCGTGATTGCGTTCGGAGCATTGATTCCAAAGTCCGCCCTGAATCTTTTGCCTTGGTGGAATCTACATTTCAGCTTGCTACCTGCTTGGCGAGGTGCTGCTCCGCTGCAGTTTTCCATGATGCACCTCGGTAACGGAGCAGGAATCTCGCTATTTGAACTTGAAGAGGGTCTGGACACCGGGCCAATCATCGCAAGCTCTTCAATGAACATCGACTCGGAAAAGACCTACGGAGAACACCTAGCGCTCTTTACTGAAAAGGGTATTGAACTGATTCTCGAGTCACTCGACGAAAAACCTAAGGCTTATGAGCAACAGGGTGAGGTTAG
>JBEENW010000004.1:0-137628 GCA_041191965.1 Actinomycetota bacterium | reverse complement strand
CTTCTTGGCCATTGGCTCACCCGTTCAGATTCATTGCGCACAACGGTGAGATCAACACCGTCAAGGGCAATGCGAACTGGATGCGTGCTCGTGAGTCGCAGCTGGAATCGGATGTTTTGGGCAACATCGATCAGCTAAAGCCGATCGTTACCCCGGGCGCATCAGACTCCGCCACCTTGGATGAGGTTTTGGAGCTACTGGTATTGTCCGGTCGCTCGCTCCCTCACGCCATGATGATGATGATTCCCGGAGCGTGGGAGAAACAGCTAGATCTAGACCCGAAGCTCAGGGCTTTTTACGAGTACCACTCCATGATCATGGAGCCATGGGATGGTCCTGCAGCAGTGGTGTTCACTGATGGTTCGCTAGTTGGTGCAACTTTGGACCGCAATGGTCTGAGGCCAGGCCGCTTTTTGGTAACCGAGGATGGCTTTGTCATCCTGGCCTCCGAGATCGGAGTCTCTGACATCCCGGCAGATCGCATCGTCCGTAAGGGCAGACTGCAGCCAGGCAAGATGTTTCTGATCGACACCGTTGCAGGTCAAATCATCGAGGATGAGCAGATCAAGTCTGAGGTGGCATCGCTTGAGCCGTGGCAGCAGTGGCTCGAGGACTACATGATCAACCTGCGTGATCTGCCAGAGCGCGAGCACATTCGTTACTCCAGCGCCTCGGTGAATCGTCGCCAGCGCGTGTTTGGCTACACCGAAGAGGACCTGAAGGAGTTCATCGCTCCTATGGCCCGCGCAGGTCAGGAGCCGATCGGTGCAATGGGTACTGACACCCCAATCGCCGCAATCTCAGACCGACCAAGACAGCTCTTTGACTACTTTGTGCAGCAGTTTGCTCAGGTAACCAACCCGCCGCTGGATGCAATTCGCGAAGAGGTAGTGACCTCACTTACCGCAAGCATCGGTCCAGTGCTTAACCTGCTAGATGCAACCCCAGAGCATGCCAAGCAGCTAGTGATGGACTTCCCAGTCCTAAGTAACGATGAGCTTGCCCGTATCAAGCACATCGACAAGGCCAACAACATCGGTAAGGCCGTGACCATATCCTGCCTCTACCGAGTGGATGATGGTCCAGAGTCTCTAGAAGAGCGCTTGCAGGAGATCACCGAGGAGGTGGATGCGGCAATCAATGCTGGTGTCACCTTCGTGATCCTTTCCGACCGCGACTCTAACCGCGAGATGGCTCCGATTCCATCGCTTCTGTCCTTGGGTGCAGTTCACCACCACCTGATTCGTCAGGGAACCAGAACCAGAGCTGGTCTACTGGTTGAGTGTGGCGATGCCAGAGACGTTCATCACATGGCGACCTTGATTGGTTACGGTGCATCGGCTGTAAACCCATACCTGGCATTAGAAACTGCCGAGGACATGGTGGTTCGCGGTCTGATCACAGGCATCACCCCAGAGCGTTCCAGCAAGAACATGATCAAGGCCCTCGGCAAGGGTGTTCTGAAGATCATGTCAAAGATGGGCATCTCGACCATTGCCTCCTATGCAGGTGCACAGTGTTTTGAGGCAATCGGCTTCTCTCAGGAGTTCGTTGACCGCTACTTCAGTGGCACCATCACAAAGCTCGGCGGCGTTGGCCTAGACATCTTGCACCGCGAGATCAGACAGCGCCACACCGCTGCTTACCCGATGGAGGGTGCTACCAAGGTGCACTTGCCACTCGAGGTTGGTGGCGAGATGAAGTGGCGTCGCGAGGGCCCACCTCACCTTTTCAACCCAGAGACAATTTTCAAGCTTCAGCACTCCACCAAGCAGAAGCGTTATGACATCTTCAAGCAGTACACCCAGGCGGTTGATGACCAGTCCGAGCGCTTGATGACACTGCGTGGACTTTTCAAGTTCAGAACCGATCTGCGCACTCCCATCTCAATCGACGAGGTTGAGCCGATCTCTGAAATCGTCAAGCGCTTTTCGACCGGTGCCATGAGCATGGGTGCGATCTCCCCAGAGGCCCATGAGACCCTCGCTATCGCCATGAACCGTCTTGGTGCCAAGAGCAACACCGGTGAGGGTGGCGAGGCAGTTGAGCGACTTCTCGACCGGGAGCGTCGCTCTGCTGTGAAGCAGGTTGCATCAGGTCGCTTCGGTGTTACCTCGATGTACCTCACCCACGCCGATGACATTCAGATCAAGATGGCTCAGGGTGCTAAGCCGGGCGAGGGTGGTCAGCTACCTCCACACAAGGTTTACCCGTGGATTGCAGACCTACGTCACTCAACCCCCGGTGTTGGTCTAATTTCGCCACCACCACACCACGACATCTATTCGATTGAGGACCTGAAGCAGCTGATTTATGACCTCAAGCGTGCGAACCGTGCCGCTCGAGTCCACGTCAAGCTGGTTTCCCAGTTCGGCGTTGGAACCGTGGCCGCCGGTGTTGCTAAAGCCAAGGCTGATGTCGTTCTGATCTCAGGTCACGATGGTGGCACCGGAGCCAGCCCGTTGAACTCGTTGAAGCATGCCGGAACTCCTTGGGAGCTCGGCCTTGCCGAGGCGCAGCAAACGCTGCTGCTAAACGGTCTTCGCGACCGCATCACCGTGCAGGTCGATGGTTCAATGAAGACTGGTCGAGACGTAGTAATTGCGGCCCTTTTGGGTGCCGAGGAATACGGCTTTGCTACCGCTCCATTGGTAGTCGAGGGCTGCATCCTGATGCGCGTTTGCCACCTCGACACCTGCCCAGTTGGTGTTGCGACCCAGAACCCTGAGCTGCGCTCCAGATTCCAAGGTCAGGCTGACCATGTTGTGAACTTCTTTGAGTTCTTGGCTCAAGAGGTTCGCGAGTACCTGGCTGAGCTAGGGTTCAGAAGCCTCGATGAGGCCATCGGCCACGTCGAGCTGCTGGACACCAACGCCGCGATCAAGCACTGGAAGGCCGATGGTCTTGACCTGAGCCCAATCTTCGCTGCGAAGGATCTTGGCACCAACCAGAACCTCAGACGTTTCACCGAGCAGGATCACGAGCTGGAGAATCACTTCGATTACCCACTCATCGAGACTGCACAACCCGCACTTCGTGAGGGAAAGAGCGTCCTAATTGAGCGCGAGATCAACAACACTCACCAGGCGATTGGCACCATGCTCGGCAACGAGCTGACCAAGCGTTGGGGGGAGCAGGGCCTAGAGCCTGGCACCCTAACCCTGCGCCTTCGCGGTTCTGCCGGTCAGTCCCTGGGTGCATTTGTGCCAAGGGGAATCTCGATCAGCGTCGAGGGTGACTGCAACGACTATGTCGGTAAGGGTCTTTCCGGAGGAACCATCTCCGTTAAGCCTCCTGTGGGAGCAGGCTTTATCGCCGCTGAGAACGTAATTGCTGGAAACGTGATTGGTTACGGTGCGACCAGCGGCAAGATCTTCCTAAACGGTGTGGTCGGTGAGCGCTTCTTGGTTCGCAACTCGGGCGCGACAGCGGTAGCCGAAGGAGTGGGAGACCACGCTTTGGAGTACATGACCGGTGGTCGTGCGGTAATTCTTGGTAGAACCGGTATCAACCTGGGTGCCGGTATGTCCGGTGGCATTGCGTACGTCTACAAACTTTCAGAAGCAAAGGTAAACCGCGAGGCACTCCAGACCGGAGAGATCTCACTCGGTACACCAGAGCCTCACGAGATTGACGAGCTCAGAAACATCTTGGAGCAGCATGTCACTGCCACCGAGTCTTCAAAGGCCAGGGAAATCCTGGAAAACTTTGAGGCAGAGGTAAAGAACTTTGTTCGCGTGCTTCCTCGCGACTATGCCCGAGTTGTAGAAATTCAGAAGAACGCTCAAGCTCAAGGATTTGAGCTTGACGGCGAAGAGGTATGGACCCAGATTTTGGAGGTGACCCGTGGCTGATCCAAGGGGATTTATCAAGATCACCGAGCGTGAGACTGCGACACGTCGCCCAGTTTCGGTTCGCATCAAGGACTGGAAAGAGGTCTACGCCGAGCGAAACGGTGAGGTCGTAAAACGCCAGGCTAGCCGCTGCATGGACTGTGGAATTCCTTTCTGTCACCAGGGTTGCCCACTGGGCAACCTGATTCCGGAGTGGAATGACCTGACCCACCGTGGTCGTAACCGGGAGGCGATTGACCGGCTGCACGCCACGAACAACTTCCCTGAGTTCACTGGAAGACTTTGCCCGGCTCCCTGTGAAAGTGCCTGTGTTCTTGGTATCAATCAGCCTGCGGTGACCATCAAGGAAATCGAAGTTTCGATCATTGATGACGCCTTTGATGCCGGATTCGTGATGCCTAACATTCCGGAGCGCCTGACCGGTAAGACGATTGCCGTTATTGGTTCCGGCCCCGCGGGATTGGCTGCTGCGCAGCAGCTCACCAGAGCAGGCCACACTGTTGCTGTGTACGAACGCGATGACCGCATTGGTGGTCTACTGCGCTACGGCATTCCAGATTTCAAGATGGAGAAGCACCACATCGACCGACGCGTCTTCCAGATGGAGGCAGAGGGAACCAGATTCCGCACTGGTGTAAACGTCGGCGTCGACATCAGCTGGGAAGAGCTTAGAAAGCGCTACGACGCAGTTCTAATTGCAACCGGTGCCATGGTGCCTCGCGACATCACGGTTCCAGGGCGAGAGCTTGAAGGCGTTCACTTTGCCATGGAGTATCTAACCCAGGCCAACAAGGCGGTAGCTGGAGATCGACTCCCCAGTCAGATCAGTGCTCAAGGTAAGCACGTTGTGATTCTCGGCGGCGGCGACACCGGAGCGGACTGTTTGGGAACTGCGACTCGCCAGGGTGCACTTAGCGTTACCACGTTGGCCATCGGTAAGCAGCCTCCCGCAATCAGACCCGAGGATCAGCCTTGGCCTTCGGTACCGAACCTGTTCGAAGTTGCTAGTGCCCACGAAGAGTTTGGCGAGCGTCTTTACCTACACTCCACGGTTGAGTTTGTGGGGGAGAATGGCAAGCTAACCGGAGTCAAGGTGGCGGACACCGAGTTTGTTGATGGTAAGCGCGTGCCGAAACCTGGCACCGAGCGCGTTATCAAGGCCGACCTAGTTTTCTTAGCTTTGGGATTCGCTGGACCGGAAACCGAAATCTTAACCTCGCAGTTACAAACTCCTCTTGATTCGAGGGGTAATGTTGCTCGAGGAAATCGGTACGAAGTTGCCGATGGTTTGTTTGTCGCCGGAGATGCCGGCCGCGGTCAGAGCCTGATTGTTTGGGCGATTGCCGAGGGTCGAGCTGCAGCCAGTGCGATCGACGAATATCTCGAAGGTGAGACAGAGCTTCCATTCCCAGTGAAGCCAACTGATAGACCAATCTCGGTCTACAGCTAGTCCAAAGAAGGTAGTAGTTACTAAATGAGACGCGCCAAAATTGTGGCCACATTCGGCCCTGCTGTTGCAGATTATGACAAGGCAAGGGCCATCATCGAAGCTGGTGTCGATGTCGCCCGCATGAACCTTAGCCACGGCAGCCACGAGGTTCACGAAGGTGTCTACAAGACCATTCGTAAGGCAGCAGAGGATGTTCAAAAGCCAGTCGCCATCCTGGTTGACCTTCAGGGACCAAAGATTCGCCTGGGTCGCTTCGCCGAGGACAAGGTAATCCTCGAAGAGGGTGCAACCTTCAAGATCACCATTGATGAGGTTCCGGGCGATGTAAACATTTGCTCCACCACCTACAAGGGTCTTCCTGGCGATGTTCGTCCTGGAGACCAGCTACTGATTGATGATGGTCGCATTGGTCTGCGCGCAACTGCGGTTGACGCCAGAACTGTGACCACCGTTGTAGAGGTCGCGGGCCCGGTTTCAAACAACAAGGGCATCAACCTCCCAGGAGTTGCGGTCAACGTCCCAGCTCTGAGTGAGAAAGACGAGGACGATCTTCGTTGGGCACTCAAGCTTGGTGCTGACATGATCGCTTTGAGCTTTGTTCGTAACGCTAAGGACATTGTCCGCGTGCACGAGATCATGGCTGAAGAGGGGCGTTTTGTCCCGGTCATCGCCAAGATTGAGAAGCCACAGGCGGTTGCCGCCCTAGAGGAGATCATCGACGCTTTCGACGGTGTCATGGTTGCCCGTGGTGACCTAGGTGTTGAGCTACCACTAGAGCAGGTGCCACTAGTTCAGAAGCGTGCTGTTGAACTATCCCGTCGCTGGGCAAAGCCGGTAATCGTTGCAACTCAGATGCTTGAGAGCATGATCAGTGCCTCTAGGCCGACTCGTGCTGAGACCTCAGACGTCGCAAACGCAGTCCTAGACGGTGCGGATGCTCTAATGCTTTCGGGCGAAACCTCAGTTGGTGACTTCCCAGTGGAGACCGTGAAGGTTATGGCAAAGATCATCGAGTCAACCGAGGAGAACGGCCTAGAGCGCATCCCAGAGCTCGGAACCAAGCCTCACACCCACTCCGGTGCAGTGGTTCGCGCCGCCATGGAGATTGCTGAGCTGCTTGGCTCCAAGTACGTCTGCGTCTTCACCGAGTCTGGTGACACGCTTCGTCGCGTCTCTCGCCTTCGTTCGAGAGTTCCAGTGCTTGCATTCACCCCCAACGAGGAGGTTCGTCGCAAACTGGCTCTAGTTTGGGGAGCGACCACCTTCTTGGCTGAGAAGGTAAAGCACACCGATGACATGATCAAGCAGGTAGATGAGATTGTGATGGCCAGCGGCAAGTGCCGAGTTGGCGATGAGGTTGTAATCGTTGCTGGAAGCCCTCCGGGAATCCCAGGATCGACCAACTCACTCAGGGTTCACCGAGTTGGCGATGCGGTCCACATGGCTGCACCTGGCTACGCAAACTAGTCAAAAGTAAATGGCGGTGGGAAAACCCACCGCCATTTTTTTGTGCCGGGAGCGGGACTCGAACCCGCACGCCCAGGGGACAACGCATTTTGAGTGCGTCGCGTCTACCATTCCGCCATCCCGGCAACGATTCAAAAGTCTAGTGGATTTGAAAATACAAGGGCTAAAGTTGTTTGCATGCTTGAAGGGTTAAAGGTGGTTGTCGCGGAGGACGAAGGTCTGATCCGCATGGATGTTGTCTCGTCCTTGGAAGAGGCTGGCCTGGTTGTTGTCGGTCAAGCATCTGATGGCGAGGAAGCAATTGCGCTGGCCACCGAGCATGAACCTGACCTTGTGGTGATGGACGTGAAGATGCCCAGACTTGACGGCATCAGCGCTGCGGAGAAAATTGCTGAGCTCAAGATTCCGGTTGTTCTTTTGACCGCATTCAGCGATGCCGAGCTGGTTTCCAGGGCAGCCGAGGCGGGAGCCATGGCTTACGTTACAAAGCCTTTCAAGCCCAGCGACCTTCTCCCAGCTATCCAGATTGCACTCTCTCGTCACGAAGAACTTGTCTCGCTGGAGAATGAGATCGCGGATCTAAGTGATCGTCTGGAGACCAGGAAACTTATGGATCGTGCCAAGGGACTACTTCAGACGAAGATGAAGCTCAGCGAGCCTGATGCCTTCAGATGGATTCAAAAAGCGTCGATGGACCGCAGGCTCACCATGGCGCAAGTTGCTAAAGCCGTCATCGATCAGCTCAGCGATAAGTAGTTAGCTAGGCCTTTGGCCTGATGAAATTCGTGATTCTCACGGTTGACAGCAAATTCCCCTGCTCGTCGGTCATCTTAACTTCGTGGGTGGTGAGGCTCTTACCGAGCTTTACCGCGGTGCAGGTGCCGATTACATAACCCTCTTTGATAGAAGAGTGGTGCGAGGCGTTGAGCTCAATACCAACGGCATAGCCCCAGGGGTGGGCGTGAACGTTGGCGGCAAAGGAGCCCAGACTCTCAGCCAAAACAACGTGTGCGCCACCGTGCAAAAGCCCAAGCGGTTGGGTGTTTCCAATCACCGGCATCTTGGCGACGGCGCGTTCAGCGGAGAGTTCAATGAGCTCGATGCCCATCTTTTCCGCAAGCGCGCCGAGCCCGCGAAGCTTCATGACTTCGAGTGCTTTGTCGCTTGTCACAATCTCGTTTTCGCTCATTGATTCAACCTTTCGGCGAAGTAGGCTAGCGGGCATGACGCCAGAGCAAAAGCCTACCCTTCTGCTAATCGATGGTCACTCGCTGGCGTTTAGAGCTTTCTATGCGCTCAATCCAGAGAACTTCAAGAACTCCCAGGGTCAGCACACCAACGCAATCCATGGGTTTATTTCAATGCTGCTCACCATCTTGGAGCAGCACAAACCGACCCACCTCTGCGTAGCGTTTGATGTCTCAAGAGAGAGCTTTAGAACCAAGGAACTTCCCGAATACAAGGGAACTCGAGGGGAAACCCCGGTCGAGTTCATCGGACAAACAGAGCTTTTGGTTGAAGCCCTAACCGCAATGCGCATCACCTCGGTCTCGAGGGAAATGTTCGAGGCTGACGATCTGATTGCCTCCCTGGCAAACATTGGAGAGTCAAACGGCTATGAGGTCCTGATTGTCTCTGGCGACCGAGACACCTTCCAGCTGATAACCGAGAAGACCAAGATTCTCTACCCAGTCAAGGGCGTGCTGAACCTGCAGAAGATGGATGATGCTGCAGTTTTGGAGAAGTACGGTGTCCATGCCGTTCAATACCCCGAGCTTGCCGCTTTGGTGGGGGAGACCAGCGATAACCTCAAGGGCATTCCCGGGGTCGGCCCCAAGACTGCTGCGAAGTGGATTCAAGAGTTTGGTTCGCTCGGGGCGATCTTGGACAACGCTGACAAAATTCCAGGCAAGGTTGGCGAATCACTTCGTGAGCACAAGGAGCTGGCGATTCGAAATCGTCGCCTAAACCATCTGCTGCGTGATCTCGAGTTTGATTTCAGCTTGGATGACCTTGAGCTTGGAGCGGTTGACGAGCAAGCCGTCAAAGAGGTGTTCGCAAAGCTGAGCTTTCGCACCCTCACAACAAAGGTGCTGTCAATGCGGGGCGCCAATGGTTCTCAACATCGAGTTATCAGCGCAAAGATCGAGCCCGAGAAGACGGTTGATGCTCTCTCGCCACAACCGGAGTCGTCCGGCCTGAGTGAAGTGGTTGCATCGCTTCCCACCTCCGCTCCCGATTCCAAGACCGTCTCGAGCGGAGAGCTAGCGGCGCTGGACCCGGCCACTCTGGCGATTTCGCTTGAAATCGCCGAAGGTCTAGTTGGCCTAGGGGCTGCAACTGTGACGGAGCGATTTGTTTGGGACGGTAAGGACGCGGAGTCAGTAATCTCCATGTTGCAAAAGGGTGGTTTCGCAATCTGGGATTACAAGGGCGTGAAGCGAAAACTTGCAGCGCTTGGAATTCGCCTCGGCGACCCAAGCGATGATCCGTTACTGATCGCATATCTACTTGACCCAACCAGCAAAGATCTAGACCCAGACTCTTTGATCCGCACCTACTGCGGCATTGACATCGAAAGACAAGACCCGAATCAGCTACTCGCTGAGTCTGATCCAAGCATTGACGCTTGGATCAGCATGGTCTTAGTCACCGCCCTGACACCTGAACTTGAGGCTCAAGGCCAGCACGGGGTGTATCGAGACATTGAATTACCAACCTCTCGTGTTCTCTCGGATATGGAGATCCGGGGAATCGCGGTAAACAAAGCGGTTCTTAGTGAACAGTTCAATGAGCTCACCGAGGAAGTGGGGCAAATCGCCAAGGCTGCCTACGAAATCATTGGGCACGAGGTAAACCTCGCGAGCCCGAAGCAGCTGCAAACTGTGCTATTTGAAGAACTTGGCATGCAGGGGACGCGCTCGGTGAAAACTGGCTACTCCACCAATGCCGAGGCCCTGCAAACACTGTACGAACAGACAGAGCACCCGTTCCTGGCAAAACTTCTGGAGCACCGTGACTCCACAAAGCTGCGTCAGATGACCGAAACGCTGGTGAAAGCGGTTGAGTCGGATGGTCGAATCCACACCAGTTACAGCCAAATTGGTACCACTACCGGACGTCTCTCCAGCGAGAATCCAAATCTGCAAAACATCCCAATCAAGACTCAGCGGGGCCAGCGACTTCGCAGTGCTTTTATCGCCGGTGAGGGCTTTGAGACACTGCTCACCGCCGACTACTCCCAGATTGAGATGCGAATCATGGCGCACCTGAGCGAAGACTCGGGCCTAATCGAAGCTTTCAACGCCGGTGAGGACCTCCATAACTTTGTGGGAGCTCGCATTTACGGCGTTGAGCCATCCGCTGTTGACTCGGCGATGCGTTCAAAGGTCAAGGCCATGAGCTACGGTCTGGTTTATGGACTGAGCGAATACGGCCTAGCTCGTCAGCTAAGGATCACCAACGCCGAGGCAAAGCAGCTGATGGCTGATTACTTTGCGCGCTTCGGAGGCGTAAAGACATACCTGGACCAGGTTGTCTCAAAGGCGAAGAATCTCGGTTATACGACAACTGTTTACGGTCGTCGAAGGCCGTTTAGTGATCTCAACTCCAAAATTTTCCAGATTCGTGAGAATGCCAGACGTGCGGCGCTAAACGCTCCAATCCAGGGAACGGCGGCCGACATCATGAAATTGGCCATGATCGCCGTTCAGAACGAAATGACCGCGCAGGGTCTGAAATCCCAGATGCTGTTGCAGGTTCACGACGAGTTGGTTTTCGCAGTAGCGCCAGGGGAGCTGGAGCAACTCAAGAACATCGCGCTTGAGAAGATGAAAAATGTCGCGGCTCTATCGGTCCCGCTCGAAGTACACGTTGGAATCGGCATGAACTGGGAGCTAGCGGGGCACTAGATATAGCGCTAAGCTTTGCGAGGTGCTTTTTGGCACCAATTCCTGTCCGATTTGTCTGGACAACCAAGAATCAGATTCTGATTCAGGGCTGTCTTGACCCGAGTAAAACAAAGTGGAGTACCCACAAATATGGCAAACAAAACGACCGCCCCAAAGCAGGTAGCAGTCAACGACATCGGTAGCGCAGAAGACTTCCTAGCTGCGGTCGAAAAAACTCTAAAGTTTTTCAACGACGGAGATCTGATCTCCGGCACCGTCGTGAAGATTGATCGCGACGAGGTGCTCCTAGACGTCGGTTACAAGACCGAAGGTGTAATCCCATCCCGTGAGCTTTCAATTCGTCAGGACGCAAACCCTAACGACATCGTGAAGGTTGGCGACGCAATCGAGGCACTTGTTCTTCAGAAGGAAGACAAGGAAGGCCGCCTAATCCTCTCCAAGAAGCGTGCTCAGTACGAGCGTGCCTGGGGAGATGTCGAGCGCATCAAGGAAGCAGATGGCGTTGTCAAGGGCACCGTTATCGAGGTTGTTAAGGGTGGTGTGATCGTAGACATCGGTCTACGCGGCTTCCTACCAGCTTCGCTAATCGAGCTTCGTCGTGTTCGCGATCTAGGTCCATACCTCGGTACCGAGGTTGAGGCCAAGATTCTTGAGCTTGACAAGAACCGCAACAACGTAGTTCTTTCCCGCCGCGCTCTGCTAGAGCAGAGCCAGACCGCAAACCGCACCACCTTCCTGAACGACCTTGTAAAGGGTCAGGTTCGTACCGGTGTGGTTTCCTCCATCGTGAACTTCGGTGCATTCATCGACCTTGGTGGCGTAGACGGTCTAGTACACGTCTCCGAGCTGAGCTGGAAGCACATTGAGCACGCCAGCGAGGTAGTCGAGGTAGGCCAGGAAGTAACCGTTGAGGTTCTAGAGGTTGACCAGGACCGCGAGCGTGTATCGCTATCGCTCAAGGCAACTCAGGAAGACCCATGGCAGCTGTTCGCTCGCACTCACGCGATCGGTCAGTACATCCCAGGCAAGGTCACCAAGATCGTTCCATTCGGTGCGTTCGTTCGAGTTGCTGACGGCATCGAGGGCCTAGTTCACATCTCTGAGCTTTCCTCCAAGCACGTTGAGCACGCTGACCAGGTTGTATCGGTGAACCAGGACGTCTTCGTCAAGCTCATCGACATCGACCTAGAGCGTCGCCGCATCTCGCTATCGCTGAAGCAGGCACTTGAGGAAGTTACCCCTGAGGGTGACGACTTCAACCCAGTGCTATACGGCATGAGCGCTGACTACGACGAGCAGGGTAACTACCGTTACCCAGAGGGCTTCGACCCAGCTACCAACGAGTGGAAGGCTGGCTACGAAGAGGCTCGTGCAAAGTGGGAGGCAGACTACGCCGAGGCACACGCTCGCTGGGAGAGCCACAAGGCTCAGGCCAAGGCAACCTTGGCTCAGCTGGCGGCCTTGCCAGACTCAGCTCCAGCTCAGGAGCCAGCAGCATCTGCTGGTACCGCGTCAGACCAGGGCACCCTGGCAGACGACGAGTCACTTGCCGCTCTTCGCGACAAGCTAGCTGGCGGCAACTAGTAAGCATCAAAGCACTAACCCCGAGGGTTTCCCTCGGGGTTTTGCTTTATCCTTGGGCACATGCTCATTGCTCTAACCGGAGGAATCGGATCCGGAAAATCAACTGTGGCCAAGCGCCTGGTTGAATTAGGCGCAACTGAGATTGACGCGGATATTTTGGCCCGCGAGGTGGTTGCTCCGGGAACCGAGGGTCTCAGGGCTGTTGTGGCTGCTTTTGGTGAGGACGTGGTTTCAAACTCGGAGCTGAACAGAGCCCTGCTAGCGCAGCGCGCCTTTGCATCTGAGGAGAGCAGGAAGCTTTTAGAGTCAATCCTGCATCCCAGAATTCAGCAACTAGCCAAGCAAAAGATGGCCACTCTCGATGGACTCATCGTCTACACTATTCCGCTTTTAGTCGAGGTCGGAGACAAGCTTGGATTTGAGAAAGTCGTAACGGTCTCTTGCCCTGAGGAAGTGCGGGTTCAAAGACTCACTAGCTCAAGAGGCATGACCGAGAGCGATGCGAGAGCTCGGATTTCCGCTCAAGCGACGGATGCACAGCGCGAGGCGATTGCGGACTATGTCATTGACTCAAACTGCAGTCTTGATGAGCTCAATTCCAAGGTGGACGCCCTCTATGAAGAATTGATGGGGGAGTCAAAGTGAGGGACGACTCCAAACCCTTCAAGGTAGTTAGCCCCTACCAGCCATCCGGTGATCAACCCCATGCCATTGAAGAGCTGGCAAAGCGCATCAATAACGGTGAGCGAGATGTTGTTTTGCTTGGTGCGACCGGTACCGGTAAGAGCGCAACCACAGCTTGGTTGATCGAAAAGCTCCAACGACCAACGCTGGTGATTGCACACAACAAGACGCTGGCTGCGCAGCTTGCCAGCGAACTGCGGGAGATGTTCCCAGAGAATGCTGTCGAATACTTCGTCAGCTACTACGACTACTACCAACCCGAGGCCTACGTCCCACAGACCGACACCTTTATTGAGAAGGACTCAACCATCAATGAGGAGGTTGAGCGACTTAGATACTCGGCAACCATGTCGTTGCTCTCAAGACGAGATGTCATAGTGGTTGCGACAGTGTCCTGCATCTACGGCCTCGGTGCCCCAAAGGAATATCTGGCGCAGTCACTACCACTTCGGGTTGGGCAAAGGATCGACCGAGATGAACTGATTCGCGCACTGGTAACTATTCAGTATCAGCGCAACGACATCGAATTCGTTCGGGGTAACTTCAGGGTGAAGGGCGACACGGTTGAGGTCATCGCTGTCTACGATGAGGAAGCCACACGCATCGAATTCTTTGGCGATGAAATCGAAAAAATCTATCGGATTCACCCGCTGACGGGTGAGGTTTTGATGGAACGGGAGAGCGTGGCGATCTACCCGGCTTCCTATTACGTAGCTCCAGCGGAGCGGATGGCTCAGGCAATAGAGGCCATCGAAGAAGAGCTGGAGCAGCGCTATAACGAATTTGAGAAGACAGGAAAGTTACTCGAGGCCCAGCGCATCAAGATGCGCACCACTTTCGATCTAGAAATGATTCGAGAGCTGGGCTTTTGCTCCGGAATCGAGAACTATTCACGCCACATCGATGGTCGAAACCAAGGCGAACCGCCAGCCTGTCTACTCGACTACTTCCCGGAAGACTTCTTGACCGTGATTGACGAGTCACACGTCACGGTGCCGCAGATTGGTGCAATGTATAACGGTGACTCCTCAAGAAAGCGCACGCTGGTCGAACACGGCTTCAGATTGCCCTCGGCACTTGATAACCGACCGCTGCGCTCTGAGGAGTTCCTAGAGCGCACTGGCCAGACCGTTTACCTGTCAGCCACACCGGCCAAGTACGAGCTCGAGCGCTCAGATGGAGTCGTTGAGCAGATCATTCGCCCGACCGGTTTGGTTGACCCCCAGATTGTCGTGAAGCCATCCAAGGGTCAAATTGATGATCTGCTTGAAGAGATCAAGATCAGGGTGGAAAAGGACGAGCGTGTTTTAGTGACCACGTTGACCAAACGCCTGGCCGAAGAGGTCACTGACTACTTCACTGAGCTCGGTGTCAGGGTGCGCTACCTACACTCCGACGTTGACACCCTGCGAAGAGTAGAGCTGCTTCGAGAGCTCAGGCAGGGAATCTTCGATGTGCTGGTCGGAATCAACCTGCTCCGCGAGGGTCTAGACCTTCCCGAAGTGTCGCTGGTTGCCATCCTGGACGCGGATAAAGAGGGCTTCTTGCGATCCACGACCTCTTTGATTCAGACAATCGGTCGTGCCGCGCGAAATGTGAACGGTGAGGTTCATATGTACGCCGACAAGGTCACCGATTCAATGGCTCGAGCTATCGATGAAACCAACCGTCGTCGCGAAAAGCAGGTTGCCTACAACAAGGCCAACGGTATCGATCCGCAACCGCTGAGGAAGAAGATTGCGGATATCACCGACGCTCTGATGCGTGAGGAGCTCGACACCGAGCAACTGATGGAGCAGCTCAAGAAGGAGCCTGCGCGAAAGGTCGCGTCAACTCCGATGCGCGGTCGCAAGAACATTGGATCGCAAGGTCGAGACCAGCTGATGCAGACCATTCTGGAACTAGATGCCCAGATGAAAGAAGCTGCAGCGGAACTAAAGTTTGAGTTGGCTGCAAGGATTCGTGACGAGATTTCCGAGCTAAAGAAAGAACTGCGGCAAATAGAGTCAGCAGGGCATGCGTAAACTTCTGTGGTGAATATCGAAACCCCTAAAGGCAACAAGCTCTCTATCAAGGGAGCTCGAGTTCACAATCTCAAGAACATCAACCTCGAGATTCCCAAGGACAAGTTGATTGTCTTCACCGGACTGTCAGGGTCGGGTAAGTCTTCACTTGCCTTTGACACCATCTTCGCCGAGGGTCAGCGCCGCTACGTAGAGTCGCTGTCCGCCTACGCCAGACAATTTTTGGGCCAGGTTGATAGGCCAGACGTTGACTTCATTGAGGGACTCAGCCCTGCGGTGTCAATTGATCAAAAGTCCACCAACCGTAACCCCAGGTCAACGGTTGGAACTATCACCGAGATTCACGATTACCTCAGATTGCTCTGGGCTCGAATCGGAGTCCCGCACTGTCACGAGTGTGGTGAACCGGTAGCCAAGCAAACTCCGCAGGCCATCGTGGACCAGCTGCTGACCCTAAAAGAGGGCACCAGATTTCAGCTTTTAGCACCGATCATTCAGCAGAAGAAGGGTGAATTTCAGGACCTCTTCTCCTCGCTGCAATCACAGGGTTACGCCCGTGCCGTGGTCGATGGCGAGACGGTAATCCTGAGCGAGGCAAAACCGCTCAAAAAGAGTTATAAGCACGATATCTCGGTGGTTATAGACCGCCTTGCGATCAAAGATGGGATTGAGTCAAGACTCACTGACTCGGTGGAAACAGCTCTCAAGCTTGCCGATGGGCGAGTGGTGGTGGACTTCGTTGATGATGGCACCAAGCGAACTTTCAGCGAGAAGCTCTCTTGCCCAAACGAACATGAGCTCACCCTCACCGAGATCGAACCAAGAACTTTCTCCTTCAACGCCCCCTTTGGTGCCTGCCCCGCCTGTTCTGGCCTTGGAACCAAGCAGGCCGTTGATGCGGAGTTGGTCATCGGAGACCCTGCAAGCTCGATCAACCAGGGCGTGATTTTGCCCTGGTCTACCCAAGGTAAAGGCCTCTACAACTACTTCACGCGCCTGATTGACGGCTTGGCACAGGACTTGGATTTTTCGCTGGACACCCCCTGGGAAGAGCTCTCCGAGGAGACTCGGGATGCCATCCTGCACGGCAATAACTTTGAGGTTCAGGTTCGCTGGAAGAGCAAGTACGGCAGAGAAATGCGCTACACCTCCGGCTTTGAGGGTGTCTTGCCATATGTCGAGCGTCGATATTTGGAGTCAGACAGTGACTGGGCTCGCGGTAAGTGGGCCGAATTCCTTAGAGAGATTCCTTGCCCAGCGTGTGACGGAGCAAGACTGCGCCCAGAGGTGCTGGCCGTCAAGGTTGGAACCAAGTCAATTCACGATGTCGCGGTGATGAGCCTGGCCGACGCTCACAAATTCTTCGACCAGCTGGGACTCACTGACAAAGAAGCTCAAATTGCGGCCCAGGTGCTACGCGAGATCAGAGCCCGTCTGGACTTTTTGCTCGCGGTTGGGCTGGATTATCTATCGTTGGAGAGAAGTGCGGGAACACTCTCCGGTGGCGAGGCTCAACGCATTCGCTTGGCTACCCAGATTGGTGCAGGCCTCACTGGCGTCCTCTACGTGTTGGACGAGCCCAGCATCGGCCTTCACCAACGCGACAACCTGCGCCTAATACAAACCCTGGAGCGGTTGCGTGATCTGGGCAACACCTTGATTGTCGTTGAGCACGATGAAGACACCATCAAGACCGCCGATTGGCTGGTTGATATCGGTCCTGGTGCTGGTTTACATGGTGGCGAAGTTGTTCACTCTGGAAGCTACAAGGCAATCCTGAACAACAAGGCATCAGTCACCGGTGACTACCTTTCTGGACGCATCAAGATTGAGACCCCGAAAAAGCGTCGCAAGGTGAACAAGGACCGAATCATCAAGGTGGTCGGCGCTAAGGAGAACAACCTCCGCAACGTTGATGTTGAGTTCCCGCTTGGTGTCATGACCGCCGTGACGGGCGTATCGGGGTCTGGAAAGTCCTCGCTGGTGAACGATGTTCTTTACCAGGTCCTAGCCAACAAGCTCAATGGTGCCAAGGGCGTTCCTGGAAGACACCTCAGGATTGAGGGTCTAGAGCAGCTCGACAAAGTGGTTCACGTTGATCAGGCTCCAATTGGTCGAACCCCAAGATCTAACCCCGCCACCTACACCGGAGTGTTCGACAACATCCGCAAGCTTTTTGCCGATACCCCTGAAGCCAAGGTCCGTGGTTATCAGCAGGGTCGCTTCTCATTCAACGTCAAGGGCGGTCGCTGCGAGACCTGCGCCGGTGATGGCACCATTCGCATTGAAATGAACTTCCTGCCCGATGTCTACGTGATGTGCGAGGACTGCAAGGGCGCAAGATATAACCGAGAGACCCTGCAGGTGAAGTACAAGGGCAAGTCAATCGGCGATGTTTTGAACATGCCGATTGCCGAGGCCGCAGAGTTCTTTGCTCCGATCTCCTCAATTGCTCGTTACCTGACCACCTTGGTCGATGTGGGTTTGGGTTACGTTCGCCTCGGTCAGAGCGCTACCACGCTCTCAGGTGGTGAGGCACAACGCGTGAAACTAGCAACCGAGTTGCAGCGCCGTTCGACTGGTAAAACCGTCTATGTCCTGGATGAGCCAACCACCGGTTTGCACTTTGAAGATGTCCGCAAACTGCTCCTGGTATTGGCGGGCTTAGTAGACAAGGGCAACACTGCGATTGTGATCGAGCACAACCTAGATGTAATTCGCTGTGCTGACTGGGTTATCGACATGGGGCCAGAGGGTGGCTCCGGCGGTGGCATGGTTATTGCCCAGGGAACTCCTGAGCAAGTGTCAAAAGTCAAGGAGTCTCACACCGGTAAGTTCTTGGCTCAGCTGCTGGAGAGCTAATGGCGCAGGATCTCTCCTTCAGACCTAAAACCGGGGAGATTCCCACCGAACCGGGGGTTTATCGCTTCCTGGATTCAGCCGGACGCGTGCTCTATGTGGGCAAGGCCAAGAACCTTAGGGCTCGACTAACCAACTACTTTGGGCCACTGCACAAACTTCACGAACGCACTCAGCGCATGCTGCTGGCCGCCTCGGATGTGAAGTGGACGATTGTTGCCACCGAATACGAAGCCCTGCAGCTTGAGTTCACCTGGATCAAAGAGTTTGACCCTCCCTACAACGTGAGGTTCAGAGACGATAAGTCTTACCCCTACCTCGCAATCTCGATGTCAGAAACTGTTCCGAGAGCATTTATCACTCGCAACCGTGAGCTAAAAGGGGTTAGGTACTTCGGCCCCTACACACAGTCCTGGGCGGTTCGCGAGACACTCGACACCCTGATCAAGGTTTATCCGGTTAGAACCTGCTCAAAGGGCACCTATCAGGCAGCCCAAGCCAAGAAAAGGCCCTGTCTTTTGGCTGAAATTGGCAAATGCTCGGCACCGTGTGTGGATCGGATTGCAGCTCCAGAGCACAAGGCGCTGGCTAAGCGATTGGGTGACTTTATTGGTTCCGGCAACGATGCACACATCAAGGAGCTCCGAGAGCGAATGCTCCAGGCATCGGAGAATCAAAACTATGAGTTGGCAGCTAACCTTCGTGACGATGTCTTAGCTCTAGAAAAGGTGTTGGAAAAGAGCACGGTGGTGCTCTCGGATCAAACCGACGCAGACCTTATCGGTATCGCTCGAGACGATCTATCCGCAGCGGTTTCCATTTTCGTAATCCGAGGTGGTCGTATTCGTGGTAACCGATCCATGGTGGTTGATCTAGAGCTTGATCGTTCGAATGCTGAACTGGTCGAGTATCTGATTCAAGAGATTTATACCCCGGTGCCAGGGCTTGACCCCGTTGAGGTGCCCAAGCAGATTTTGGTACCAGAACTACCTGAGGATAAACCGCAGTTGCAGAAGTGGTTGGGGGAGCTTAGGGGTTCAACCTGTCAGGTCTCGGTTCCGCAGCGTGGAGACAAAGCAACCCTGCAGCAGACCGCGAATACCAACGCAGCCCACGCGCTTCAGAATTACAAGCTCAAGCGATCCTCTGACTTCACCGCCAGAGCAGATGCGTTAGCCGGTATTCAAAGAGCGCTAAACATGGAAAATGCTCCGCTTCGGATTGAGTGCTTTGACATCTCACACCTGGGTGGAACTGGAGTCGTAGGGTCGATGGTGGTGTTTGAAGACGGCCTTCCTAAGAAGGATCACTACCGAAGGTTCAACCTGGAGACCAGCGATGACACGGAATCGATCTACCAGGTACTGACTCGACGACTCAAGTACTTGAAAGAGGACGCCGAGTTGTCGGATCGGTTTAGTTATCGCCCGTCACTACTTTTGATTGACGGTGGTCTCCCGCAGCGCAATGCTGCCCTTCGTGCCCTTGCGGACTCCGGGGTGAGCGGAATCACCGTGGCCACACTAGCCAAGCGCCTAGAAGAGGTTTTCACGACTGATTCTGACTATCCGGTGATCTTCCCGCGAACCAGCGAAGAGCTATTTTTGCTGCAGCGAATTAGGGATGAGGCCCACCGATTCGCTATCACCGCACAGCGAAAATCACGCACCAAGTCGATTTCATCAACCCTGCTCGAAATCCAAGGCCTGGGGGAGTCTCGAGCCAGAATCCTGCTCAAGCGCTTTGGTTCGCTGAAGCGCATCAAGCAGGCATCGCTTGCGGAGATTGAATCGCTTCCGGGTTTTGGGCCAAAGTTAGCCCAGTTGGTTCAGGATTCACTGGCGGATTCAGAAAATTCATAACGCGCGACACGCCGAAGCACTAACCTTGTAGCGACACGCCGAAGGGGGATAAGTATGGACGCTTCGAGAAAGCCTGAGCTGCTCGTCGTAACCGGCATGTCTGGGGCTGGAAGATCCACAGTTGGAAACGCCCTCGAGGACCAAGGTTGGTACGTAATTGACAACCTGCCGCCTCAATTACTAGGTCCGATTTCAGATCTTTTCAGCCTGAGCAAGGCCACACTTCCAAGAATCGCGGTAATCATCGATGTCCGAGGCGGAGAGTTTTTCAACGAGCTACAGACCTACCTGGGGCAGCTGAGAGCCAGAGATATCAACGTCAGACTTTTGTATCTAGAGGCCAACGACCAAGCTTTGGTAAAGCGCTTTGAGTCAGTTCGCAGGCCACATCCGCTGCAGGGTGAAGGCACGGTTTTGGATGGCATCACCAGGGAGCGCAAGGAACTGCTCAGCCTGCGCGAGAGTGCCGACATCGTCTTTGACACCTCAGAGCTAAATGTTCACCAGCTCACCAACCGAGTAGCGGAAGCCTTTGCCACTAACTCGCGCGCCTTGAAGGTCAACGTAATGAGCTTTGGATTCAAGTACGGACTTCCCGCAGACGCTGACCTGGTTGCAGACATGCGCTTCATACCGAACCCACACTGGCAAGAACAACTGCGCTCCAAGACCGGCAACGACCCTGAGGTGTCTCAATATGTACTTGCTCAGCCCGGGGTCACAGACTTCGTAGAGCACTACGTTGCAGCACTCAAGAGTGTGCTGGCGGGTTACCGCACCGAAAACAAGAGATTTGCAACCATCGCCATCGGTTGCACCGGAGGCAAGCACCGCTCGGTCGCGATTGCAAATCGCATAGCCGCACTACTTGCGACCGATCCTGATGTAACTCTTTCGGTTTCACACCGAGATTTGGGGAGAGAGTAATGCCGCTGACTCAAGCCATCAAAGAAGAGCTTGCTCGCGTACCGATGTCTAAAGGTGTCGAACGAGCAGCAGAGCTCGCGACAATCCTGCGATTTGCAGGTGGGTTGCACCTAATCTCCGGCCGCATCGCGATTGAGGTCGAGCTGGATTCGCCAACCCTTGCCCGCCGCATTTCACGAGCCATCCTGGAGCTGTATGGGATTCAGTCCGAGCTGTCGGTAATTTCGGCCACTGGCCTAAGACGCCAGAGTGGTTATCAGATCAGAGTCTTGCGAGAGGGTGAGTTACTTGCACGCCAGACCGGTTTGATTGACAACAAGGGTCGTCCCGTGAGGGGTTTGCCTGCAACCTTGGTGTCTTCAACTATGGATGAGGCAAGAGCCATCTGGCGGGGCGCCTTCCTGGCTCACGGCACCATAACCGATCCAGGTCGCTCGACATCACTCGAGGTGACTGCGCCGGGCAATGAGTCGGCGATGGCCTTGGTTGGCGTTGCTCGAAGACTTGGCGTAGTGGCCAAGGCCCGAGAAGTTAGAAACGTATTCCGAGTAGTTGTTCGCGATGGCGATGGCATCACCCAGCTGCTGAGAGAAATGGGTTGCGTTGAGCAACTAAAGAAGTGGGAAGACCTCAAGACTCGACGTGAGGTCAGGGGAGTGGCTAATCGCCTGGCTAACTTTGATGATGCAAATCTAAGAAGAAGTGCGCAGGCAGCAGTAGCTGCGGGAGCTCGCGTGCAGCGTGCCCTTGAGATTCTCGGCCCAAACGCTCCCGAGCATCTGAAGTACGCGGGTGAATTGAGATTGAAGCACCGCGATGCCTCACTAGATGAGCTGGGCAGATTGGCTGAGCCACCGATGACCAAGGATGCCATTGCCGGTCGTATCCGAAGGTTGCTAGCCACCGCCGATCGCAAAGCGGCGGATCTTGGAATTCCCGACACTGAGTCGGCTATCACGGACCTACTAGAGGAATAAATCCGCCTGGATTTTGACTTAATCCCAACGAATGGAGAACCAAATGACTTACACCCTTCCAGAACTCAGCTACGACTACAGTGCGCTCGAGCCACACATCTCGGCTCGCATCATGGAGCTTCACCACTCCAAGCACCACCAGGCATACGTCACCGGTGCAAACGCTGCCCTAGCGGCGATGGAGCAGGCGCGTGCGGAGGGCAACTACGCCAACCTCCCTAAGCTGCAGAAGGACCTAGCTTTCAACCTAGGTGGACACGTAAACCACTCGGTTTTCTGGCAGAACCTAGCCCCACAGTCGGGAACCCCAGAGGGCGAGCTGGCAGCTGCAATCGACGAGTACTTTGGCTCCTACGAGGCTTTCAAGAACCACTTCAGCGCCGCTGCAGTGGGTATCCAGGGATCTGGCTGGGCCTACCTGGCCTGGGACTCAATCGGCAACCGCCTAATCATTGGTCAGATGTATGACCAGCAGGGCAACATTGCCCTGGGCAACGTACCGCTGTTGATGCTGGACATGTGGGAGCACGCTTTTTACCTTGACTACCAGAACGTCAAGGCCGACTACGTCAAGGCGTTCTGGAACATCATCAACTGGGAAGATGTGGCGAAAAGATTCGCAAGCGTAAAGGTGGCTTCGCGCTCTCTGCTGCTAGGCTAATCGAGTCCGCCCAAAGGCGCGTGGAGCACTAAATAATTCACTCTTTCCCAGAAACTGGAGAACTCCCGTGACTCGAATTGGTATCAATGGTTTTGGCCGCATTGGACGTAACTACCTCCGTGCCGCACTTGCCCAGAACTCCGAGCTTGAGATTGTCGCAGTAAACGACCTTTCAGACCCTAAGGGTCTAGCCCACCTGCTGAAGTACGACTCGGTTACCGGTCGCTTGGATGCCGCTGTTTCCGTTGAGGGTGACAGCATCATCGTCAACGGCAAGGCAATCAAGGTGCTTGCTGAGCGCGACCCAGCAAACCTTGGCTGGGGAGACCTTGGCGTTGACATCGTTATCGAGTCAACCGGTCGCTTCACCGATGCTGCAGACGCTAACAAGCACATTCAGGCTGGCGCGAAGAAGGTCATCATCTCGGCACCTGCTACTGGCGAGGATGCAACTTTCGTAATCGGTGTGAACGAGCACCTATACGACAGCTCAAAGCACCACATCATCTCCAACGCTTCCTGCACCACCAACTGCCTTGCTCCGCTGGCAAAGGTCTTCAACGACAAGTTCGGTATCAAGAACGGTCTGATGACCACTGTTCACGCCTACACCGCTGACCAGAACCTTCAGGACGGCCCTCACTCTGACCTACGTCGCGCTCGCGCGGCAGCGATCAACATCGTCCCATCAACCACCGGTGCAGCCAAGGCTATTGGGCTGGTACTCCCAGAGCTAAAGGGCAAGCTAGATGGCTTTGCACTTCGCGTTCCAGTCCCTACCGGATCCATCACCGACCTGACCTTGGTCTCCGAGAAGGCAGTAACCGTAGACGAGATCAAAGCTGCCTACAAAGAGGCCGCTGAGGGTCCACTCAAGGGCATCTTGCTGTACACAGAGGACCCGATCGTTTCTTCCGACATCGTTACCGACCCACACAGCTCAATCTTTGACGCCGGCCTAGTTCGCGTAATCGACAACACTGTGAAGCTATCCAGCTGGTATGACAACGAGTGGGGTTACTCCAACCGCCTGGTTGAGCTAACCGCCTTGGTTGCATCAAAGCTCTAATGCTCAGAAGCATCAAAGGCCAGTCTTTTACTGGCAAAAGGGTTATTCTCCGCTGCGATTTGAACGTGCCGATCAAGGACGGTCAAATCACTGACGATGGCCGAATTCGTGCATCCCTGCCAACCATCAAGATGTTGGTTGAGCAGGGTGCCTCGGTTGTAATCTGCTCCCACCTTGGAAGACCCGAGGGCGCACCGGAGGCCAAGTACTCTCTAGCTCCGGTTGCAGAGCGCCTTGAGGCACTTCTTGGCCAGCCGGTTGTCTTCTCTGAGGAGACCGTTGGACCAAAGGCTAAGGCTGCGGTCAAGATGCTGGCCGACGGTGGAGTGGCACTACTTGAGAACCTTCGGTTCAATCCTGGAGAAGCATCTAAGGATGCTGCTGAGCGAGAGGCTTTTGCCAAAGAACTCGCAGAACTTGGCGATGTATTGGTTTCTGACGGCTTCGGTGTTGTGCACCGCAAGCAGGCCAGCGTTTATGAGCTTGCTCAGGCAATACCAAGCTTCGCGGGCCTGCTTATCTCAAACGAGCTTGAAGTTCTAAAGCGCCTGACCGACAACCCGGAGCGTCCGTACACCGTCGTCTTGGGTGGTTCAAAGGTCTCCGACAAGTTAGGCGTAATCGGTCACCTACTTCCAAAGGTAGACAGACTGGTTATTGGTGGCGGCATGGTTTTCACCGTGTTAGCGGCGCTTGGCCACAAGGTTGGAAAGAGCCTTCTGGAAGCCGATCAGATCGACACCGTCAAAGGTTTCTTGACTCAGGCCAAGGATCTCGGGGTTGAAGTCGTGCTTCCAACCGACATCGTGGTTGCCAGTGGGTTCTCAAAGGATGCGAGCTTTGAGGTTGTAAAAGCTGATCAAATCGAAGCTTCAAGTTTTGGTGATGCCGGCATGGGATTAGACATCGGCCCTGAAAGCGCGGAAGCGTTTGCGTCAGCTGTTGCCAGCTCAAAGACAGTGTTCTGGAACGGCCCAATGGGCGTATTCGAGTTTGAGAACTTCGCTGCTGGAACCAGGGCTGTTGCTGCAGCGCTTATGGGAGTTTCGGGACTCGGTGTAGTTGGCGGTGGCGACAGCGCAGCAGCGGTCAGAGCCTTAGGTTTTGATGAGACCAAGTTTGGTCACATCTCAACCGGTGGCGGTGCCTCGCTTGAATACCTAGAGGGTAAGAATCTTCCTGGACTGGAGGTCCTAAATGACTAAGCGCACTCCGTTTATTGCTGGCAACTGGAAGATGAACCTGGATCACCTTCAGGCAATTGCCCTCATCCAGAAGCTCTCTTGGACTCTAAACGACGCAGACCACGACTTCTCCAAGGTCGAGGTTTGCGTTTTCCCACCATTCACCGACCTCAGAAGTGCTCAAACACTGATTGAGGCTGAGAAGTTTGAGCTCAAGCTTGGTGCACAGGATCTGTCCAAGCACGACTCTGGAGCATTTACGGGTGAGGTTTCCGGTGCATTTCTCTCCAAGCTTGGAGTGGGTTATGTTCTAATCGGACACTCTGAGCGCAGGCAGTATCACGCCGAGACCGACGAGATCGTCCGAGACAAGGTTGCTGCTGCTTGGCGTCACAACCTAGTGCCGGTGATCTGCGTTGGTGAGACCCTGGAAGAGCTTGAAACCGAAGGTCAAAGCGCAGTTCCAGTTCGTCAAACCCTGGCGGCACTTGCAGGCCACGAGACCCTTGGCGAATTTGTAATCGCTTATGAGCCAGTTTGGGCCATCGGCACCGGCAAGGTTGCAACCCCTGCAGAAGCGGAGGCTGTGACTAAGGCAATTCGCGCCAGCCTGAAAGACAACTTCGGCGAAGAAATCGCACAGAGCCGAATTCTTTACGGTGGTTCTGTGAAGGCCAACAACGTTGCAGGCTTCCTGGCATCCGGCGAAGTCGATGGAGTTTTGGTCGGAGGCGCGAGCCTCGATGCTGAGGAGTTCGCGGGTATCGCGCGCTTCCAAAAGCACATAGTTCTATAATTTGACAGTCTTATTGAAAAGAGTTGTTTATGGCTGCCTTGCAAACCGCACTTCTAGTGCTGCTGGCGATTACTAGCACCCTGCTAATCCTCATGATCCTGCTTCACAAGGGTCGTGGTGGTGGTGTCGCCGACATGTTCGGTGGTGGCATGACCTCTTCAATGAGCTCATCCGGTGTTGCTGAGCGCAACCTAAACCGAATCACTATCGTTCTGGCGCTGGTTTGGGTAACCGTAATCATCATCCTCGGACTCTTCACTAGATTCGGCTGGGCGGCTTAGTGTCAAATTCAGCTTCAATTCGCGGAGCCCGCGTTGGCGCCGGACCAATGGGTGAGCAGGATCGTGGTCACCAGGTTCCAAAGATAACCCTGAGCTTCTACTGCTCAAATGGACATGAGTCCCACCCGATGTTTGCGGCGACCGTGAACACAGACGACCTACCATCTGAAATCGACTGCCCTAACTGTGGTCTTCCTGCAGGTAAAGACAAGGCCAACCCGCCGCTGGTTGCCAAAGTCGAGCCCTATAAGACCCACCTTGCATACGTCAAGGAGCGTCGCACTGACGAAGAGGCGGCTCAGATTCTTGATGAGGCACTAAGTGCCATTAGAGAGCGTCGTGAGCGTGCTGCAGCTGCGGCTAAAGCGCGCGGCTAAGTTCCTGATCAATAAACCAATGGGTCTGCTCTAGACCCTTCACTTTCGCAACTGGAAGCTGGCAATCAGAGCCCTTTGCACACCGAACCGCATCCGCCTTTGCCGCTCCAGAAGCGATAAACCAAACCTGACGTGACCGATTCAAGGCCTTGTAGCTCAGGCTCAGACGCTGTGCGGGTGGCTTGGGGGAGTCTGACTCAGCAACCACCAAATCTCCATGTGAGTTGTGCCCCGGGAAAAGACTGGCGATGTGACCATCTGGACCCATGCCCAAGATTGTCAGATCGAAAACCGGGTTTTCACCAAGCTCTTGGTTGAGTGAGATTTCGAAGTTTTTGGCAGCAAGTTCAAGACCGTGGTCTGCATTCGGGTAACGAAGCAGGTATTTCTCTAGCCCAGGCCAAGCAGTAAGACCTTGATGCTCGTTTCTGTCGATGTGCGAGAGCTCAACGAAGCGTTCGTCTCCAAAAACAAAACGGACCGGCAGGTTTCCATTGTCATAGTTAGCAAACTCTCGAATCACCTCAATGCCTAGGGTTCCGCCGGTCAGGGCGACAAGCTTTCTAGAGCTATCCCGCTGAATTAGTGCCGACAGCCTCGAGGCCACCGCCGAGGCAATCTGTGCGGGTGTTTCAAAAACCTCAAACTGACTCATTTGGCCAAAAAGCCTCGGAGTACGCTGCCGAAGATCTCATCCTCACCCAAAAAGCGCATGTCTTCGACCAGGCAGTCTTGATCAGATCGACGGGGGAGAAGGACGGAGCTGTCTGGAGCACCCGTCTGCTTGATGGTCGCCACCTGATCAGGTCTGTGAACATGCAGGAAGCCGTCTTCAAACTCGACTTCAACGCCGTAGATGCCTTGAATTTGAGCTCCATCAACAACTGAGACCAGTTCAGCCTCGATTTGAAGGGAGGTTCCAAGCCACATGGCCAATAGGTCAGCACTTGGAGAACTCGCACTCCCCAAGACTCGAACGCTTTTCACCAAACGGTGCGAATGCTGCTCAAAAAGAGCAGCTAGTTGAGCCCTCCACAGCGTAATTCTGGTCCAAGCCAGGTCACCATCACCTGGTTGGTAATTGCCGGCGAACTCTTTCAAAAATTCACGCGAGTTGACCTGCAGGGCTGAGTCGATAAGCCGCCTTGAAGCAATTTGACCCACCGCAGAGCTCGCAGGACTTGCAGAGCAGGAGGATGGCCACCAGGCGACAACAGGTGCATCTGGGAGTAGTAAGCCAGTGATAAGCGACTCAGCGTTAGAGGCCGCATCACCATAAGCGCGCAGCACGATGACCTCTGAGGCACCCGCATCGCCACCGACTCGAATCTGGGCATCGAGCTGGTCTGCGGCCTCAGAGTGAGCTGCGTCCGCCAGAACGATGATTCGAGATGGGTGGAGTCTTGACGCACCGTTGGCCGCCTTGATAGCAGCCTCAACATGATCAAGATCAGTCTGGATCAGCAGCGTGAGAACTCGTCCGAGCGCAACCACTCCACCAGAGTCGCGAAGCTCCTGCAATTTCTTGCTGACCTTCGAGACGGTGGTGTTTGGAATATCAACGATCATGGTCGCCTCCAGGATCTGCCATCAATTTCGAGCATTCGATGAGCGGACTCAGGACCCCAACTTCCCGGAGCGTAGGGCTCGGGTTTCGAGTTCTGCTCCCAGTAGCTGACGATTGGATCCAGGATCTCCCATGAGAGTTCAACTTCACGTTGCCTCGGGAATAGTGGAGGCTCTCCCAACAGAACGTCAAGAATCAATCGTTCATAAGCCTCAGGGCTGTCCTCGGTAAAGGCATGGCCGTAACCGAAATCCATGGTGACATCGCGAACCTGCATGCTAGGTCCAGGAACCTTGGATCCAAAGCGCATGGTTACACCCTCGTTGGGCTGCACTCTAATAACCAGGGCGTTTTCGCCCAGTAGCGCAGTTTGTTCCTGAGCGAAGAGCTGCTGAGATGCGCGCTTGAATACGACAGCGATTTCGGTAACACGTCGGCCCAGGCGCTTGCCAGCTCGCAGGTAGAAGGGGACACCCTTCCAGCGATCGGTATCGACATCAAGCCTGAAGGCCGCAAAGGTCTCTGTCTTGGACTGAGGGTTTATGCCATCCTCTTCAAGGAACCCCAACACTTGCTCGCCACCTTGCCAACCACCCAAGTACTGTCCTCGCGCGGTGTGCTTGGAGAGATCCGATGGCAGCTTGACAGCCGCTAAAACCTTTTCCTTCTCGGCACGGAGATCAGTAGCGTCGAAAGATTCAGGCTGCTCCATCGCGGTCAGAGCTAGAAGCTGTAGTAGGTGGTTTTGGATCACGTCGCGAGCGGCACCGATGCCGTCGTAGTAACCCGCACGCCCACCGATGCCGATATCCTCCGCCATGGTGATTTGGACGTGATCGATGTGCTCACTGTTCCAAATTGGTTCAAACATCTCATTGGCAAATCGAAGGGCCAAAATGTTTTGGACCGTCTCCTTACCGAGGTAGTGATCAATTCGGAAAACGGAATCCGCCGGAAATACTCGCTCGACCACCTCGTTTAGTTCGCGTGCGGTCTTTAGGTCAGAGCCAAATGGCTTCTCAATCACCACGCGGCGAAACTGGCCAGGTCCAGCAGCTGTCAAACCCGCTGCCTCCAGCTGATTCACAACCAGCGGGAAATCACGGGGCGGAATTGATAGGTAGAAGGCGTGATTTCCTGCCGTGCCGCGCTCTCGGTCTAACTCATCGACAGTGCGCTTCAGCTCCTGGAATGCCTCGGGATCATCGTGACGCCCAGAAACAAATCGAATACCTTGAACCAACTGTTCCCAGACCGAGTCCGACCAGGGAGTTCGGGCGTGAGCCTTCACTGCGTCGTAAACAACGGTTTCGAAGTCCTGCTTTGACCAGTCGCGTCTCGCAAATCCAACGAGCGAGAAGGCTGGTGGCAAAAGACCTCGATTGGCCAGGTCATAGACGGCCGGCATGAGCTTTTTGCGGGATAGGTCACCGGTAACACCAAACATGATCAGACCGCTAGGGCCTGCAATCTTGTGCAGTCTTCGGTCTTTGGGATTACGCAGTGGGTTAGTCGCCATTTAGCTAAGTGCCCTCTTGATCAACTCGAGGTCAACCAGTGGGTTACCCAGATCTAACGACAGCACGGGAAGACCATTGGACTCCAGCACCCTGGCATCACCGGCAGCTTGCGCCGCAATCAAAGTGCCAAAGCTAAATGGTCGCCCCTCGATCTCCAAGTCCTCATCTACCTGGTGAGTGAGCTGCAAGAACACACCCTGCTTGGGTCCACCCTTGTGATACTGACCGGTGGAGTGCAAGAACCTTGGCCCCCAACCAAAAGTCACTGGGCGACCGGTTTTCTTTGCAATCAGGTCTCTTAGTGCTTCGAACTGTGGATAGGACTCACGATTTAGATACGCGTGAATCGAGACGTAACTAGAGTCCGAGAGCTTTGCAAACAACTCCTCAAGGGCCGCCTCGACAGTCTGGCCCGATAGTTCAAACCCAAAGGACTTGGCTGCGACACCGCGATCGGTGAAGTCTGGGTCGGTCAGCTCTGCAGGGGAGTCCAAGAGCTCACGCGCTGCAACCTTTGCGGACTCCACGTTTGGCTGATCGAACGGGTTGATACCCAAAAGGTATCCGGCTACCGCAGTGGCATACTCCCAAAGCAGGAAAAGTTCACCCAAATCACCAAAGAAGCTGACATCCTCGGACTCAGCATCACGATCGACAAAGCGGGTCACCAACACGTCTGAAGCTGCAACATCAAACTCAGGAGCGGTTGAATCTACAACTACTGGCAAGGTGCCAAGATTCTCTTTACCGGTGCTTTCCGCAACCAGCTGCTCAACCCAGTCTCCAAAGCCAAGGAGCGCACCTGAGTCGACCAAGAACTTGTCCTTGAAGCCTGCAGCCGCTTTGGTCTTAGTCAGAGCAGCACCCAGCCACAGGGCTGAGTTGTCAATTGAATCCGAAGCCAACTTTGCATCCGCTGCTTTTGCAGCTGCCAGCAGACCGGCGATGTTGGCACCAGCCAAACCAGATGGCACTAATCCAAACGCGGTTAGTGCTGAGTAGCGACCACCGACGTTTGGATCAGCGTTGAAGACTCGGTAACCGGCCTCACGGGCCGACTTGTCAAGCGGTGAGCCTGGGTCAGTGACGATGACAATGCGATCAGTTGGCTCGATGCCTGCGGCCTTGAATGCGGTCTCGAAAGCACGCTTCTGTGAATCGGTCTCCACGGTGGAGCCAGACTTTGAAGAGACGACAACAACGGTCTTCTCGATCTCGTTGAGAGCACTGCGGACTTGAGATGGATCGGTCGAATCCAGAACCACGAGTTCGACCCCTGCGTTCTTTGTGATGACCTCCGGAGCTAGCGAAGACCCGCCCATACCGCAAAGCACGAAGCGAGTTAGACCTGCTGCTCGGAACTCATCTCGAAGCTCAATGATTTGCGGGACCAGCGGTAGCGAAGTTTCTGCAGACTCAACCCAACCCAGGCGAATGCTCGCCTCCGGCTGCGCCTCAGGACCCCAAATGCTGGAGTCCTTTGCTCTGATTCGGGATGCGATCTGATCCTTGACCAGCGAGTCCACAAACTCGTTTAGTTCAACGAGCTTGCTCGATACAGAAATTCTCATCGAGCAGCCTCCAGGGCTGCTTCAACGGATGCAACCAGTTCATCCCATGATGCGATGAACTTCTCTACGCCTTCTTTTTCGAGTAGATCGGTCACGTCGTCGAAGTCAATCCCGGCAACGCTCAGCTCTGCAAGGAAGTCACCTGCTGCACCGAGATTTGGTTCGATGGTGTTGCCACTAACCACACCGTGATCGCCCATTGCCATGAGGGTCTTCTCTGGCATGGTGTTTACAAGCTGTGGAGCAACTAGCTCTGACACATAAAGAGTGTCTGGGAGGTTCGGGTCCTTGACACCAGTTGATGCCATCAATGGACGCTGAGCATTGGCACCCTTAGCACTCAACTCGGTCCAGCGAGGTCCCTGGATACTCTCCAAGAACAGGCCGTATGCCAATCGTGCGTTAGCTAGAGCAGCCTTTGAGCTTAGGTCGCTGCGACCAAGGGCAGCTAGGCGCTTGTCGACCTCGGTATCTACTCGTGATACGAAGAAAGAGGCCACCGAGTGAATATTGGATAGGTCGATACCGGTTGCAGCAGCCTTTTCAAGCCCAAGTAGATAAGCGTCAATAACCTCTGCATAGCGCTCGGTTGAGAATATCAAGGTCACGTTCACGGAGATACCGTGGGAGATAACTTCGGTAATCGCCGGCAGACCAGCCTTGGTCGCCGGGATCTTGATCATCACATTCTCTTTGCCAACCATCTTGTAAAGCTCTAGGGCCTGAGCGATGGTTGCATCGGTGTTGTGAGCTAGACCTGGCTCGACCTCGATTGAGACCCTGCCGTCAACACCGTTGGAAGAGTGGTACAAGTCCGCGAAGATGTCGCAAGCATCAGCAACATCCTTCGAGGTGATTTCAGCAATCGCCTGAGCAGCGGAAGCGCCCTTGGCCGCCTGCTCTGCGATTGCAGAGCCATAAGAGGAGCCCTTCAGCGCTGCAGCGAAGATGGTTGGGTTAGTGGTCACACCGCGAACCGAGAATTCACGAATGAGCCCCACTAGGTTTCCAGACTCAATGCGGTCACGGGATAGGTCATCCAGCCAGATTGAAACTCCGGCGTTAGTTAGATCTTGTAGTGAAGACATGGTTGTTAGTTACCTTTGATAGAAGACTGAACGGCAGCAACGACTGCCTCGGTGGTAATGCCAAACTCGCGGTACAGAGTGTGGTAGTCAGCGCTTGCGCCGTAGTGATCAATTCCCACTGCAACACCCTGGTCGCCGATGAACTCTCTCCAGCCCAGCGTTAGGCCAGCCTCAACTGATACACGGGCCTTGATCGCCGGTGGCAGAACCTGGTCACGGTAGCTCTGAGGCTGCTCCTTGAACCACTCCACACAAGGCATCGAGACGACGTTTACGGCCACGCCTTGGCTTTGCAGCTGCGCCTGAGCCTCGAGTGCGAACTGAACCTCGCTACCGGTGGCAATGATTACCGCCTGGGCGTTGACGACCTCAGACAACACGTAGCCGCCCTTGGCAACCATGGCTGCTGAGGCAAACTTGCTGCGGTCAACAACCGGCAGGTTCTGGCGAGTGAGGACGATTCCGGCTGGGTTGTTCTTGCGACGCATGATCTCAAGCCAAGCCTGAGCGGTCTCATTTGCATCGGCTGGTCTCACAACATCTAGCTGAGGGATAGCACGAAGTGCAGTTAGGTGCTCGATTGGCTGATGGGTTGGGCCATCTTCACCCAGTGCAACCGAGTCGTGAGTCCAAACAAAAGTTGAAGGGATACCCATCAGGGCTGCCAAACGAACTGCTGGTCGCATGTAGTCGGAGAACACTAGGAAGGTGCCACCGAAAACGCGTGTGCGACCAGAGAGAGTGATGCCGTTGAGGATTGCGCCCATGGCATGCTCGCGAACACCGAAGTGCAGGATGCGACCGGCCGCTTTTGGGGTCCAGTGCTTGGTCTGCCACTTGCTAGGCACGAAGGATCCGCCGCCCTCGATGGTGGTGTTGTTGCTCTCTGCTAGGTCAGCAGATCCACCCCAGAGCTCAGGCAACTTGGCAGCAAGGGCGTTGATTACCTTGCCCGAGGCAGCGCGAGTGGCGACCTCGGTACCGGCTTCAAACACTGGAAGCGAGTCCTCTAGATCAGCGGGTAGCTGACCAGCTTCAAGACGGTCAAATAGCTCGGAGGCCGCCGGGTTACTGCTCTTCCATGCCTCGAACTGCTGGTTCCACTCGGCGTGCTGCTGAGCGCCTCGCTCAACCAACTTGCGAGTGTGCGCGATTACTGCAGGGGAGACGTCGAAGCTTTTTTCGGGGTCGAAACCAAGCGCAACCTTCAAGCCTGCAAGCTCTTCTGCTCCGAGCTTTGAACCGTGGATTTTTCCAGTGTTCTGCTTCTCAGGCGAAGGCCAGCCGATGATGGTGCGAAGGGTGATAAGAGTTGGCTTATCGGTCTCGAGCTGAGCCTCACGAATCGCCTCGTACAAGGCCGAGACATCTTCCTTGTAGCCATCCTTGCGCCAGTCAACCTCGAGCGTCTGCCAACCATAGGCACGATAGCGAGCGGCAACATCTTCAGTGAAAGAGATGTTGGTGTCATCCTCGATTGAGATCTGGTTTGCGTCATAAATGACGATTAGGTTGCCAAGGCCTAGGTGACCAGCAATGGAGGCTGACTCAGCGCTCACACCTTCCTGCAGATCACCATCGCCCGCGATTACATAAACCTTGTGGTCAAACGGGCTCTCACCCTGATTCTGACCATCAAACAACTCGCGCTCGAAACGCTGCGACATTGCAAAACCGGTGGCCGATGCTAGACCCTGACCCAGTGGACCAGTCGTAATCTCGACACCGCGGGTGTGACCAAACTCTGGGTGACCAGGAGTTAGTGAACCCCAGGTGCGAAGTGCCTTGATGTCATCAAGCTCAAGGCCAAAGCCACCGAGATAAAGCTGGTTGTAGAGGGTGAGCGAGGAGTGCCCCGCAGAGAGGATAAAGCGGTCCCTACCAGCCCAACGGTCGTCGCTTGGGTTGTGGCGCATTACCTTTTGGAACAACAGGTATGCCACCGGCGCAAGCGAGATTGCGGTACCGGGGTGGCCGTTGCCAACCTTCTCAACAGCATCCGCTGCCAAAACTTTGGCGGTTTTTACCGCCTGGTCATCTAGTTCAGTCCATTCCAACAATTAAAAAGTTTCCAATCTTGAGGCTTTTTCAATGGGGGAGATGACGGGGCGGCGATGCTCCGAATTTGCTTTGAAGTCTATACCTTCAGTTTCTGTGGCGTTGCAGGAGGATTAGACTTGTCGCGATGTCGACCCCCGCAAAAATCAAGCCTTCTTTTAGCGCGAAGCTTCGCGCCTATTTCGCGCTGACTAAGCCGCGGGTAATCGAGCTATTGCTGATAGCAACGGTGCCGACCATGATTTTGGCTGCAGGCCAGATTCCACCTCTTACCCTCATGCTTGCCACCTTGGTGGGTGGTGCGCTGAGCGCGGGTAGTGCAAACGCCTTCAACTGCTACATCGATGCCGATATCGACAAGATCATGGGTCGCACCAAGAATCGACCACTTGTCACTGGCGAGCTAACCAAGACCGAAGCACTCTGGTTTGCCTGGGGCATCGGTGTGCTCTCAGTGGTCTGGCTCTGGGTAACGGTAAACCTTCTAAGCGCGCTGCTGTCGCTGGCTGCCATTTTGTTCTACGTCTTCGTTTACACCCTTGGGCTAAAGCGAAGGACTCCACAGAACATTGTTTGGGGCGGGGCAGCTGGGGCGATGCCGGCCCTAATCGGTTGGGCAGCAGTTACCAATGAGGTTTCTTTGACCGCCTGGATTTTGTTTTTGATTATTTTCTTGTGGACCCCACCGCACTACTGGCCGCTGTCGATGCGTTATCTCGATGACTATCGTGATGCCGGTGTTCCGATGCTGCCGGTGGTGGCAAAAAACGAAGTCGTGGGACGTCAGATCATTCTTTATGCCTGGGCATACCTCGCAGCCACGCTGCTTCTGATTCCAATCGCTGGGATGGGCCTTATCTATTCCGCTGTGGCAGTAATCGCTGGAGCGTGGTTCACGTGGGAGTCACACCGGCTTTACAAGGAGGCGAAGGTCGGCATCCCAAAAAACCCGATGCGTCTATTCCACGGATCCATCTCGCACCTGACACTTTTGTTCTTGGCCATTGCGATAGATCCGCTACTTCCGTTCTAAGCCGAAACTTCTTTCAACCGAGCGAGCGCTTCGAGGCGCTCAGCGGCGTGATCCACAATCGGAGCCGGGTAGCCATTTGCTAACCCATCAACCAACAGCCATGGCTGGTGCGCTGCCTTGCCAGGAATGTGCGCTAACTCGGGGATGTAGCGCCGGACATAGTCACCCCTAGGGTCAAACTTTTCACCCTGGGTAATCGGGTTGAAGACTCTGAAAAATGGAGATGCGTCAGTACCGCAACCAGCTGTCCACTGCCAGCCGTGGCTGTTAGAGGCTGGGTCAAAATCCGTTAGGTGCTCCTCGAAGTGGCGAGCGCCGACCTGCCATTCGAAGTGCAGGTCTTTCACCAAGAAGCTGGCAACAATCATTCGGGCTCGGTTATGCATCCAACCGGTGGTCTTTAGCTGTCGCATCGCAGCATCAACCATTGGAAAGCCAGTCCTGCCCTCTTTCCATGCCTGGAGCAGCTCGGGCTTTTGAGCTGGATCGTCATAGCGCAGCTTGGCGTATTTCACATCGAAGTAATCATCGATGGTGTGCGGATTGTGAAACAGGACATCCGCGTAAAACTCTCGCCAAGCGATCTCCTTGCGGAAGACTTCCTCGCCGGCACTCGACCCAAGTCGAGAGAGGATGGTTCTGGGGTGAATCTCTCCGTGCGCAAGTGCGTGCGAGAGATGTGAGGTGCCACCGAGATCTGATCTGTCGCGAAGTTCGTCGTATGAGGCAGCTCTACCCACCAAGAACCGCTCCAAGGTTCTCAGCGCATACCGCTCGCCGGCTCTGATTTGAATTGGTGCAGGTTCAGACACCTCTGGAATTGGACCCCCGTTGAGCTGCCAGCTCTTGACAGTGGAGAGATCAACCTTGAAGGGTGCAGGAACCGGCAGTTGAGACCATCGCCTGAAAAACGGCGTGTAGACACGTAGCGGATTACCGTCATCTTTTCTCACCGTGCCGGGCTCGACCGCGTAATTGGACCCAATCAGCTTTAGCGCTATTCCCGCTCCAAACAAAGCCTCTGCGAGCTGTGATTGCCAAAGCATCGACCTGGTATCAAAGTTTCTCGTCACATAGACCGCTTTTACCTCAGCTGCGACCAGGGCTGCGACCAGCTCCTGGATGTCTTTGAATACCGCCAGTGGGACAGGTAGATCCAGCTGCAGTGCCGAGAGTGAGGCAACAAGAGAGTTCGAGCGAATCGGTAAGAGCTGGGCGAAGTCAGCAGGGAGACAGTAGGCAAACGCAATCTCGTTCTCAGCGGCGGAGCCAAGAGCCTCATTGTCCTGGACGCGAAGATCGCGAGTGAATAGGTGTACTACCTTCATTTAGCTTTTTTTGCAGTGAGCCAGAAGAACGTGACCATTGATGAAAGCACTGCAGCTCCTAACATGTGCAATGCAACCAAAAACGGTGGCACTCCCATCCTGGCCTGGATAACACCAATCAGTGCCTGGGCGACCGAGGTCACGAACAGTAGCGCTAATGCTCTTGTTGGATAGCTTCTCAAAGTCGGTGCAGTCCGCCACTGCGCTACGAGGGCGATAACAATCAGCACCAACATCAGGTAGCCGGGGTAAGAGTGGTAGTGCTGCCAAATTTCCAGATCCAAGCCGTTCCTGGGAGTGTCAACATCTCCTGCGTGAGGCCCGGCACCTGTGACCACGACGCCAATCAGGATTGTGATGGCACTTACGATCGCGACCGGCCAACGGAGGCTAGTTGTTGTTTGTGCAACTGGGCCGAGAGTCTTCGGAAGTGCACGGAAGACCATGACGCTCGCAAGCGCAATCAGGTAAGCCGATAGAACAAAGTGAAGACCCACAATCCAAGGGTTTAGCTGAGTTAGCACAGTGATTCCACCGAGCACGGCCTGACCAATGATGCCAAGACCCAGGCCAAATGCTGGCACCAGGGTTGAGATTCTCTGAGCTCGCTTAGCCCTGCGAATGAATGCGGCTACAAACGTGATGGTTAGCACCGCAATCAGAACCCAGAGTGCTATTACAAAAAGCTCTGGGCCATACACCACAGCCAACACAAGCGACACAATGAGCAGCACCATGGTGGCGAAGAAGGAAAGCGTCGGCGCTAACAGTTGACGTTTGGCCGGATGGGTGCGGAAGATCGTTATGAAGGTAAGAAGTGCAATCACCAGCAACACGATGGTGAGAACCCGGTTACCGAACTCGATGATGCCGTGAATACCCATTTCTGGGGTTGAAACAAGCGAATCCTCGGTGCACTTTGGCCAAGTTGGGCAGCCGAGCCCTGAGGCGGTAAGCCTAACTAGACCACCAGTAACGACGATCATGATCTGAGTTGCCAGCGAGAGCCACACGTAAAGGCGAATTCGTTTCTCGGCCACGATCTTGTCAAACCAGATCGTCTTCAACATCTGCAATCCAATACCTCAACTTAGGTTGCCCTAAGTAGTTCCCAGCCCCGATGACTGTTAACCTTTTTAGGGTCTGAGACAAGTCTCTCACGCTCAAATTGGTAGGAATAACCAACCAAGGCGAGGGTTGAATCACTATGAAAAACCAGGAGGATGCGTGTCCGAAAAAATCATCGACCGCCCAGAGCTTGATGAGCTCGGTAACTACGAGTTTGGTTGGTCCGACAAGGACGATGCCGGAGCTTCTGCGAAGCGCGGCATCAACGAGGGCGTCGTTAAGGACATCTCGGGCAAAAAGAGTGAGCCGGATTGGATGCTGGAACGTCGCCTGAAGGGTTATGAGTTTTTCCTGAAGAAGCCAATGCCTTCATGGGGATCTGACCTATCCGGCATTGACTTTGACAACATCAAGTACTTTGTGAGGTCCACCGAGCGTCAGGCGCAGTCTTGGGAAGATCTTCCTGATGACATTAGAAACACCTACGAGCGCCTGGGTATCCCAGAGGCTGAGCGCCAGCGCCTGGTTGCCGGTGTGGCTGCACAGTATGAGTCTGAGGTGGTTTACCACCAGATTCGTGAGGACCTTGAGGAGCAGGGTGTCATCTTCTTGGACACCGACACTGCCCTAAAAGAGCACCCGGAGATTTTCAAGGAGTACTTCGGCACTGTGATCCCGGCTGGAGACAACAAATTTGCAGCTTTGAACACCGCTGTTTGGTCCGGAGGATCGTTCGTGTACGTGCCGAAAGGCGTTCACGTCGAGATTCCATTGCAGGCCTACTTCCGCATCAACACCGAGAACATGGGTCAGTTCGAAAGAACCCTGATCATTGCAGATGAGGACTCCTACGTTCACTACATCGAGGGCTGCACCGCTCCGATTTATCAGTCTGACTCACTGCACTCCGCAGTCGTTGAGATCATCGTGAAAAAGGGTGCTCGCGTTCGCTACACCACGATTCAGAACTGGTCGAATAACGTTTACAACCTGGTTACCAAGCGTGCCATCGCGCACGAAGGAGCCACCATGGAATGGATTGATGGAAACATCGGATCCAAGGTGACCATGAAGTACCCAAGCGTCATTCTGGCGGGCGAGCACGCTAGGGGAGAGACCCTGTCGGTCGCCTTTGCTGGCGAGGGTCAGCACCAGGACGCGGGAGCCAAGATGATCCACCTAGCTCCACACACCACGAGCTCGATTGTCTCCAAGTCAATCGCTCGAGGTGGCGGACGCACCAGCTACCGTGGTGAGATTCGCGTGAACCCAGGTGCACACCACTCGGCAAACACAGTTCGCTGTGACGCTTTGCTAGTAGACACCATCTCGCGCTCTGACACCTACCCAGCCAATGACATTCGTGAGGACGATGTGTCCATGGGTCACGAAGCAACAGTTTCACAGATTTCAGCCGAGCAGTTGTTCTACCTGCAATCTCGAGGCATGCCTGAGGATGAGGCCATGGCCATGATCGTGCGCGGATTTATTGAGCCGATCGCCAAGGAGCTACCGATGGAGTACGCCCTAGAGCTGAACAAGCTCATCGAGATGCAAATGGAAGGCGCGGTGGGCTAATGACTCAGCACGGTATCAAAGAGCACAGCCACGGCAACGTTCCAATTCAAACTCGTTCCGAGCGCCCGCGTTCGACCTCAGTAGCTGACTTCGAACCAATCTCCAAGCTTCAGGAAATCTGGCGTTACCTACCGACCGACAAGCTACGCGGTCTAGACGCCGAGGTTATGTCCGAGGTTGAAGACGCTGACATTTCGCTTCGACTTGTTGACGGTGTGACTGCATGCTCGGTTGACTCGACTGACCCGGTTGTTGGTCAGGCAGGTCTTCCTGAGGATCGAGTTTCCGCTGCAGCCTGGACTAACGCATCCAAGACCCTAGTGGTTGAGGTGCCAGCAGAGTTCAGCTCCGCAGAGGCCAGCTTCATCAAGATTCAGCCAACGTCGACCGTGGCCAAGGCCTCACACCTAGTGGTGAAGGTGGGCAATTTTGCCAATGCCACGGTGGTCCTAGATCACGTTGGTGTCGGCTCACTGGCAGAGAACGTTGAGATCATCTTGGGTGATGGTGCTCAATTGAACTTTGTTTCAATTCAGCAGTGGGAGAGTGGTTCAAGCCACATCTCCTCACAGTTCTGCCGCCAGGGTCGCGACTCGAAGCTCAAGCACGTGGTGGTTTCACTTGGAGGCGACTTGGTTCGTGTCACTCCCACCGCATTCCTTTCAAGCCCCGGTGCTGAGGTGGAGATGTTTGGTGTGTACCTTGCTGACACCGGAAATTATTTCGAGCACCGCCCATTTGTTGACCACATTGCGAAGAACTGCGTTTCCAACGTGGCCTACAAGGGAGCTCTCCAGGGTGCTGGAGCGCACACTGTCTGGGTCGGCGATGTGCTGATCCGCGAAAGCGCTGAGGGCACGGACACCTACGAGCTAAACCGCAACCTACTTCTGGTTGATGGAGCGCGAGCCGACTCGGTGCCAAACCTAGAAATCGAGACCGGCAAGATCGAAGGAGCTGGCCACGCCAGTGCCTCGGGGCGATTTGACGACGAGCAGCTGTTCTACCTGATGGCTCGCGGAGTTTCCGAGTCAGACGCCAGAAAGCTTGTGGTGCGCGGGTTCCTAAATGAAGTTATTCAGAAGATCGGTATCGAAGAGATTGAACAGCGTCTGATCTCTGCAATCGAACTTGAGCTAGAGAGGGTTGGTGCATAGGCATGGCAACCAAGATTTGTTCACTCGACGACCTAAAGCCAGGCAAGGCGATCAGGGTCAAGATCAACGACCATGCAATCGCAATCATCCGCACCCCAAACGGTGAGGTTAAGGCACTTGATGACAAGTGTTCTCACGGTGAGATCTCGCTATCAGAGGGCTTCGTGGACAACGAGACCGTGGAGTGCTGGGCGCACGGTGCGAAATTTGACCTAAACACCGGCAAGCCACTGAGCTTGCCTGCTTACGAGCCGGTTGCCACCTACGAGGTGCTGATCGACAACAACGACATTTACGTGGAATACGAATAGGACTTAGGTAAGGAAATCATGGCAACTCTAGAAATTAAGAACCTGCACGTCTCGGTCAACACCGACCAGGGACCGAAGCAGATTCTGCGTGGTGTAGACCTAACCATTCGCTCAGGCGAGACCCACGCGGTAATGGGCCCAAACGGTTCTGGCAAGTCAACTTTGGCCTATTCGGTCGCAGGTCACCCAAAGTACGAGGTAACCGATGGTGAGATCTTGCTAGACGGCGAGAACGTCTTGGAGATGGAAGTGGACGAGCGTGCTCGCGCGGGTCTGTTCCTGGCCATGCAGTATCCGGTCGAGGTGCCAGGAGTTTCCGTTTCTAACTTCCTCAGAACCGCAAAGACCGCCATCAGCGGTGAGGCTCCACAGCTGCGCCAGTGGGTTGGCGATCTAAAGACCGCCATGAACAACCTGCGCATGGATCCAGACTTCACCGAGCGCAATGTCAATGAGGGATTCTCCGGTGGTGAGAAGAAGCGTCACGAGATCTTGCAGCTTGAGCTTCTCAAGCCAAAGATCGCAATCCTGGACGAGACCGACTCAGGTTTGGACGTCGACGCGCTCAAGATTGTTTCTGAGGGCGTGAACCGCGCCAAGGCAAACACTGACCTGGGCGTGTTGCTAATCACCCACTACACCCGCATCCTGCGCTACATCCAGCCGGACTTCGTTCACGTATTCGTGGCAGGCAAGGTTGCTGAGCAGGGTGGGCCAGAGCTGGCAGAGAGACTAGAGGCGGAGGGTTACGACCGTTACCTGAAGGCCAATGTATGAACGAAGTAAAAGAGCTCACTCCTGAGCGCTACGACCAGGTTCTGGAGGCGATGAAGGAAATCATCGACCCCGAGATCGGAGTCAATATTGTTGACCTGGGTCTCGTCTACGGCCTGCAAGAGTCATCCGATGGCGCCTTGCTGATCAACATGACGCTAACCAGTGCTGGCTGCCCGCTCACCGATGTCATCGAGGAGCAGACTGCTCAGGCGCTGGACAACGTGGTTGAGGCTTTCAGAATCAACTGGGTTTGGATGCCACCATGGGGTCCAGAGCGAATCACCGAGGACGGCAAAGAAATGATGCGCGCGATCGGATTCTCGATCTAAGAAAAAAGCCCGGCAATCGCCGGGCTTTTTTGTTGCTAAAAACTACTTGGTGAACTTCCACGCAACTGGAAGAAGCGCCGCGGCTAGGGCCGCCTTTAAAGCATCACCAATCAAAAACGGGACAACGCCAATCTGAATCGCGGTCTGCATGTCGATGCCGAGGATGGCCATCAGGCCAATGACTCCCATTGCATAGACGACGGCGCTACCAGCAACGAATGCGAAGGCTAGTTTGAGCGGGTTCTTGGCATAGCCACGCTCTGACAAGTAGCCAATCAGGGCGGCAGCAGCGACGAATCCGACTAGGTAACCGATAGTTGGCATGGCCGCCTTCAGGGCTGCGGCACCAGCGAATACTGGGAGGCCAACTGCACCAAGGGCTAGGTAGAGCGCTGCGCTTGCTGCGCCTCTTGAAAATCCAAGCGCAGCAGCGACAAGCAAAACCGCGAACGTCTGCATGGTCATTGGGACCGGAATCATTGGAACCTGTATTTGAGCTGCGATGGCGATCAGGAGCGCGCCAGAACCAACCAGAGCAATGTCTGAGGTTATGGTTCTTGGGACATAACGATCAAGAATTACTGCAGTGCTCAAAATTGGTATCCCTTCAAGATTTGCCCCAAGTTTAGCCAGCATCTTCGATCTCGGCGTCCAACTGTGCCTGGTTCTTGCGCTTGGTCTTGGGCTGGAGTAGACCCTGCTCTTCGAGTCTCAATCTTCTTTCGTTGCGAACGGCCCAGATAAACGCCGCAAAAGCCATCAGCCCAAAGAGCACCCATTGAAGTGCGTAGGAGAGATGGTTGCCTTCATCAAGCGATGGCTTGGGCATAGGCATGGGTACCTGGCCGGACTCCGGATTCTCAGAAACAAGTCTGCCGTAGTGACTGGTAACAAGTTTTTCTGGACTCAAACCTTGAAGTTCCGCAGGTGCAATTGAAGCGAGCTGCCCCTGCACCGCGCCTCGTTGTTGACTCGGCTCGGAGGCACGAAGCCTAACTACCAGCTCACGCGGCGCTGAGTCGGGCAGGGGATTGGAGAGTGGGGTAGTGATTGGACTACCAGCGGGAATCCAACCTCGTTCGATTGCAAGGATGGTGCCGTCACTTAGTTCAAAGGGGATGACCTGTAGAAAACCTGCTTGTCCGGAAAGCGGGCGATTTCTCACCACAACCGCACTTTCAGGAAGATATCGTCCGGAGATCTTTACCGGACGCCACTCCCAGCTGGAAAGTGATTCTTCGACCTCGCCCCTTGGATACAAAACCGGTGATTGGTCGTAATTTTCCAACACCTGCTCGATGCGCTGGACTCGCTCATCTCTTCTTGTGAACTGCCACCAGCTCAGGAGCGAAGTCGCTATTGAGAACAAGACAACCAGGGCAAACCAGGGGGCCCAGCGTCTAATTTGATTCATTTTCAAAGGGTTCGCATCTCAGAAAAAAGGATCTTGCTGATAGATAGTCAATCAGATAACCCTCGTGCTCCTGACACGCCCCCCAAGTTTTCTCCCGGTCGGGAGAGTGAACCTTGGGGTTTCGCCAAAAGATCAGAGAAATTGCCTGGTTAGTGCAACCAGCTCTTGAGCATTTACTGCTCATCAACAATCTTGATGTCGTTGGACTTTAGGGTGAGCTTGGGTGCAACCAACTTTGAAACCGACTTGTCTTCAGCGGGACCCTGGGCATTTGCAACAATCACAGCAAAGTAGGGGAGAAAGATGGCAAGCCCAAATAGGACCCACATCAGCCAGCCTTGGGCAAACACACCGGCCACGATGCAAACCATTCGCACGCTCATCGCAACGGTGTATTTGATCATGCGAGAGCGACGCTCCTCATCTGGAGAGATGTTGAGTGAGGTTGCACTCTGTCGCTGAGCCACCGGGTTACCGCTTTTCTCTTCAAGCCATTACTAAACTGTGGTTTTCAAGCACTTCTGCAGCAATCGTATTCCCGCAAGGAGCTCATTTTGGAATCAGCCCGCACAGTTTTAGTGACCGGTGGTAACCGCGGAATCGGTTTTGCAATTGCCGAGGAGTTCTTGGCTAGCGGCTACAAGGTCGCTGTAACCGCACGCTCGGGTTCTGGACCTGAGGGCTCACTAACCGTTCGGGCCGATGTCACTGATGGTGAATCTCTAGATGCCGCAATCGCCGAGGTTGAGGCCGAACTCGGGCCAATTGAAGTCTTGGTGGCGAATGCTGGAATCACCAAGGACACGCTCCTGATGCGCATGAGCGATGAGGAATTCGAAACGGTCGTAAACACCAACCTAAATGGCGTTTTCAGAGTTCTTCGCAGAGTCACTAAGGGCATGCTGAAAGCAAAGTTTGGACGCGTGATTCTGATTGGCAGCGTAGTAGGACTGCTCGGAAGTGCAGGACAGGTGAACTACTCGGCAACCAAGAGCGCCCTGGTCGGAATGGCCAGAAGCATCACTCGCGAGCTCGGTGGCAGAAACATCACCGCAAATGTCGTTGCCCCCGGTTTCATTGATACCGACATGACCGCAGAGCTATCGGAAGAACTGATCGCTGGTTACAAGCAACGTATTCCAGCCGGTCGCTTCGCGGCGCCTCAAGAGGTTGCCAAGGTAGTTCGTTGGCTTGCATCCGATGAGGCCAGCTACATTTCAGGTGCAGTTATCCCCGTGGATGGCGGCCTTGGAATGGGTCACTAGGTGTAGTTTTTTCTCAATCACATAAGGAGATACGTTGGGAATTCTCGAAGGTAAGAAGATTCTTGTAACTGGAGTGCTGACTGAGGCGTCAATCGCTTTCTCGGCAGCCCGCCTAGCCCAAGAGCAAGGGGCCGAGGTTCTTCTCAGCTCTTTCGGGCGCATGCTTCCCATCACCACAAAGATTGCAGAGCGCTTGCCTAAGCCAGTGAAGGTCATCGAGCTAGATGCCACCAATGCAGAGCACCTTGCGGCACTGCCCGGTCACGTCAAAGAGCACCTGGGTAGCCTCGATGGCATCGTTCACGCTATTGCTTTCGCACCGCAGACCGCTCTCGGTGGAAACTTCATGGAGACCGAGTGGTCAGATGTTTCAACCGCTGTTGAGGTTTCTGCCTACTCGCTCAAGGCCATCACCGCAGCCTGCGTGCCAGTTTTGAATAACCCAAGCTCGGTTGTCGGACTCACTTTCGACGCAACAGTCTCCTGGCCGGTCTATGACTGGATGGGTGTGGCCAAGGCAGCCTTCGAGTCAACCTCTCGCTACCTTGCCAGGTACCTTGGTGACAAGGGAATTCGTGTGAACCTAGTTTCCGCAGGCCCGCTGCGCACCACAGCCGCAAAGGGCATTCCAGGCTTTGCGACCATGGAGGAGCTCTGGACCGACCGCGCTCCACTTGGTTGGGACCTAACCGACACCGAAGCGGCAGCTAAGGGTCTGGTTGCGCTATTGAGCGACTGGTTCCCAGCTACCACCGGTGAAATGATTCACGTCGATGGTGGTCTGCACTCAACCGGCGCCTAGGGCAGTAACGGAATTAGCTTTGAAAGATCGCGCTCGTTGAGCGCGATCTTTGCTTTTTCACGGACTACAGGCTTAGCGCAGAACGCAACCGAAAGCCCTGCCACCGCCATCATGCCAAGGTCGTTTGCGCCATCTCCAACTGCAATGGTTCGAACCAAAGGGATTTCTAGCTCTTCAGCCCAGCTCTTTAGAGACTCTGCCTTGGCCTCACGGTCAATGATTGCTCCAAGCACCTTGCCGGTAAGTGTGCCGTTGATTACCTCAAGGGTGTTTGCTCGCTCAAAATCAAAGCCGATTGCTTTTTTCACTGGACCGAGTAGCTGTATGAAGCCACCCGATACCGCAGCGGCAAGACCATCACGTTCATGAATAGCGCTCACTAACTCAGCCGCTCCCTTGGTTGGTTTTAGTTGGTAGGAAACCTCGGCCAATACCGTTTCCGGTAAACCCCTAAGCGTGGCCACACGCTCAATCAGACTTTCCGCGAAGTCCAGCTCTCCACGCATCGCGCGCTCAGTGACGGCGGCCACCTCGTCCCGCTTCCCAGCGCGCTCAGCTAGTAATTCAATTGCCTCATCTTCGATAAGCGTTGAGTCAACATCGAAGACCACTAAAAAACGACTCAAGGTTTGACCAACAACCCCTTGGCAACAACCACAATGCCGGAGTCGGTCACGGTTAGACCTCGTTCGAGGTCGCGCTCTCGGTTCACACCGATGCTGGCCCCATCTGCGATGACTACGTCCTTGTCCAGAATTGCCTTACGAATAGTGCAATCGCGGCCGATTTGGACATTGTCCAAAAGCACGGAGTCTGTGATCAGGCTTCTAGATGCGACTCTGACATTAGGGGAGAGCACACTTCGCTCGACAATTCCTCCCGAGACCACAACACCCAAGCTCACGATTGAATCGTTGGTGCGACCCTGGTTTCCCTCGGAGTCGTGAATGAACTTTGCTGGCGGCAGATTGATCTGTTGGTTATAAACCGGCCAATCTGAGTTGTAGAGGTTGAAGATCGGCATGGTCGAAATCAGGTCCATGTGAGCGTCGTAGTAGCTGTCGATGGTTCCAACATCGCGCCAGTAAGACTTGTCTCTGTCGGTAGCACCCGGAATCTCGTTGTAGGTGAAGTCATACGCCCCGGCAGTTCCCTTATTCACGAAGTAGGGGATGATGTCGCCACCCATGTCGTGGGAAGAGTCTTCGTTTTGACCGTCGAGCTCAATGGCCTCAATCAGCGACTGAGCGTTGAAGATGTAGTTACCCATGGAGACCAATGCCTGGCTAGGGTCACCGGGTACCGACTTGGGATCTGATGGCTTCTCTCTGAAGTTCTCAATCTTGGTTGGGTTGGTTGGGTCTACCTCGATAACTCCGAATTGAGGTGCAAGCCCAATTGGCTGTCTGATTGCAGCTACCGTGGCCTCCATCCCAGATTCGATGTGAGACTGCAACATTTGATCAAAGTCCATTCGATAAACGTGGTCAGCGCCAACCACAACCACATAGTCAGGTCGCTCGTCACTTAGCGCGTTCATGGACTGCAGGATCGCATCTGCGCTGCCGGTATACCAGCGCTTGCCAAGGCGCTGCTGAGCAGGGACAGAAGCTACGTAGGCACCAAGCAAAGGGGACATGCGCCAGGTCTGGGAAACGTGGCGGTCGAGCGAGTGGGACTTGTACTGGGTCAGTACGACAATTCTTCTAAGTCCAGAGTTGATCAGGTTTGAGAGGGCGAAGTCGATTAGACGGTAGCTACCGGCAAAAGGGACTGCAGGTTTCGCTCGATCGGCCGTCAGTGGCATCAGCCGCTTTCCCTCACCGCCGGCTAAAACCATCCCAAAAACACGTGTACGTCCCATAGCCAAATGTTAGTTGCTCTAATAACGCGGGGACTAGCATTTTGCTATGAGAGTCGATTTCGTTACCAAAGAGTATCCACCGCACATTTACGGTGGTGCCGGGGTCCACATCACCGAGTTGGTAAAGGTTTTGCGATCTCGAATAGAGGCTCGGGTTCATGCCTTCGGTGAGCCTGTCGCCGAGCATGGAACTCTCGGTTACCAGGTACCGCACGAATTGGCCGATGCCAACGCCGCGCTGCAAACCATGGGCGTCGACCTGATGATTGCTCAGGCCCTTGCAGGGGCTGACCTGGTGCACTCCCACACCTGGTACGCCAACTTTGCAGGCCATGTCGGATCGATGCTTCACGGTATTCCTCACGTTGTGACGGCGCACTCTCTAGAACCTCTTCGCCCGTGGAAACGCGAGCAGCTTGGCGGAGGTTACGAACTCTCCTCTTACATTGAGCGCACTGCTTACCTGGGAGCAAAGCGCGTGATTGCTGTCTCTCACGGCATGCGGAATGACATTCTGCGAAGTTATCCAGATCTTGACCCCGCGCGAGTTGAAGTTGTCTACAACGGCATCGACTCAAACAAGTGGCAGCCTGTGAATGACCCTGACACAGTTCGCGAACTTGGGGTAGACCCAGACCGCCGCAGTGTCATCTTCGTTGGAAGAATCACAAGACAAAAGGGCCTCCCGTATTTCCTTCGGGCAGCGCGGGAGCTACCAAGCGACGTTCAGTTGGTTTTATGTGCTGGCGCTCCTGACACCAAGGAGATTCAACAAGAGGTAGAAGATCTGGTTGCAGAGCTCGCCAAGACGCGCTCGGGAGTGATCTGGATTCCTGAGCACCTTCCTCAACCAAAACTCGCCGCCCTGCTGACCCAGGCCGACCTCTTTGTCTGCCCCTCCATTTACGAGCCACTTGGAATTGTGAACCTAGAGGCCATGGCCTGTGGTGCGCCGGTCATCGGCACCGCAACTGGGGGAATCCCAGAGGTGGTAGTGGCTGGTGAGACTGGCTGGCTCGTGCCAATCGAGCAGGTTCAAGATGGCTCTGGCGTGCCGATTGACGAGAATAAGTTCGTCTCGGATTGGGCAGCAGCTCTGAACCAAGCTTTAGCCTCAAACCAACTAGAAAAGTTTGGTGAAGCAGGTCGAGAGCGGGCAAGGCAAGAATTCAGCTGGGAGTCCATCGCGACTCGCACCATAGAGGTCTATCAAAGAGCCCTTGAAGATTAGGCTTTACGCGATGTCTACCGTTATCGATCTGCAAAATGTAAGTGTTGTCAGAAATGGCAGAGCCATTCTCGACTCCGTTAGTTTTCAAGCTGATTCATCGCAGCGCTGGGTAATTCTTGGTCCAAACGGCGCGGGCAAGACCACTATGTTGCGTGTTTGTGCCGCTCAGATTCAGCCAAGCCAAGGAACCGCCGATGTCCTCGGCCAGCGACTTGGTGAGGTCAACGTTTTTGAACTTCGCACTCGCATAGGATTTGCATCCTCAGCGCTGGCCAACCAGATTCCAAACAGCGAGACGGTTCTAAACGCTGTCATGACTGCTTCATACGGAGTGACTGGACGCTGGAAAGAGGAGTACGACACGGTCGACGAGCGTCGAGCGATGCGCGTTTTGGGGGAGTGGGAGCTGAGCAGCTTCGCCGAGAGACCTTTTGGAACTTTGAGCGATGGTGAGCGTAAGCGAGTCCAGATCGCTCGTTCGATTATGACTGACCCAGAGCTGCTGCTGTTAGATGAGCCAGTGGCATCCTTGGATCCAGGTGCTAGAGAACAAACCATCAGTCTTCTAAGCGGTTATGCCACCAGTGCGTATGCCCCTGCCATGGCGATGGTGACGCATCACCTAGAGGAGATCCCAGCCGGTTTCACCCACGCCCTGCTGGTTCAAGATGGCAAGATTTTGGCCCGCGGAGAGATTGGCTCCACGATTACATCGGAGAGCATTTCCGAGACTTTCCGTTATCCACTAAAAGTTAGCTACGAGGCTGGCAGATTCTCAGTGCGGGCAGCCTAGACCCGATCACTTTTCTCTGCTAAGCTTTCGGGTTGTTGCGTTTCGCAAAAAGAATTCAAACCTAGAAGGAAATCATGAAGGCTGAAATTCACCCAAGCTACGAGCCAATCGTATTCCGCGACCTAGCCTCTGGCGTTGCCTTTCTGACCCGCGCTACCATCACCAGCGACAAGACCATTGAGTGGGAAGACGGAAAGACCTACCCGGTCTACGACGTGGAAATCAGCTCTGCTAGCCACCCGTTCTACACCGGTAAGCAGCGCATCATGGACTCCGCAGGTCGCGTCGAGCGCTTCAACGAGCGTTACAAGAACTTCAGCTAGTCACGAACTGGCCAACCCAATTCCGCCCGGAAATCCGGGCGGTTTTGTGTTTTCATCCACTTTTCAAAATCTAGGGCTTGTTCTTTTGCCCAGCCGATTTGCAACTCGTGCAACTCAACTGCTGACATCTCGAGCTCGGGGAACTTATTTGCCATTCGCTGCGCCAATCGACCAGCAGCGATAGCATCTGCCGTTGAGTTGTGAGCATTCTCTAGCGGGACTTGGTAGTCGGTGGTTAGAGCCCCGAGCGTTCGTTTACCTTTTCTGAACTTCACCAGCTGGCGATCCAGGATCAGCGGGTCAACCACGGGCTTTGGATCAATTGGGCTGTGGCCATACCGAAGTGCCTCATGGTGGAGAATCGAAAAGTCGTAGGCGGCATTGAAAGCTATCAGTGGCATCTCAGACATCAGAGCGCCCAGCAGCCCAAGGAGTTGCGAAATTGATTCTTCGGGTGCAGACCCGTCTCGGACGGCAACCTCTGTTGTGACACCGTGCACTGCGCTGGCAGCCTCAGGGATCTCAATTCCAGGGTTTACCAGCCACTCGTTCAGCGATTCGACCTCGCCATTTGAATCCAACACCACAACGCAGGCGGTGACGATCCTAGACTGACGCAAATCCAGTCCGGTGGTCTCTAGATCAAAAGCTGCCAAACGCTTAGCCCAGCTCGGAGCCTGCGGGTCAAAATCAAAATCAAGCACGCCTCAAAGACTAGGCCGAGTGCTCTTGAACCTAGACTGGTTCAATGCAGGTGTTGAAATCTTCCGCGCCGGAGTTGTTCAAGCTCGCAGCTTCTAGGGCCGAGCGCTCCGATGTTCTAAACACCGCTACTTGGCAATACCGAGGAGAAGGCCGAACCATCATCTTGGTCCACGGTTTTCGTGGAGATCACCACGGCCTTAGCGCTATTGCAGGCGCCTTAGACAATCACCATGTCGTTATTCCTGACCTCCCTGGCTACGGCAAAAGCAGTGCCTTTTCCGAGAAACACGATCTAGCCGCTTATGGTCAGTGGTTCGCGAAGTTTGCCGCAGAGTTTGAAAACCCTGTGGTGTTAGGTCATAGTTTCGGATCACTGGTGGTCGCGAAATCCTGGGAGTTCGGGATGCGACAGCCAACCGTGCTTTTGAATCCAATTAGCACCACTCAAGGGGATTCACTCGCCGGTAAGGTAGCGGATCTCTATTACAAACTGGGGTCCAGAGGGCTCATAGGTTCAGCTCTACTTAGAAGCACCCCGGTTGTCCGCGGAATGTCGATGGCGATGGCCACGACCTGGGACCTTAAGCTTCGGTCCTTTATTCACGATCAGCACCATCGGTACTTCTCCAACTACACCGAGGATCGAGTGATTCTCGAGGGGTATGAGGCAGCTAGCTCTGGCAACGTGTTGGACTATGTCGATAGCAGGCCAGCTCAACTGTTACTGATTGCGGGAGCAAAGGACATGATTGCTCCGCTTCCAGGGCAGCTTGAGCTGCAGGCCAGGACTCAGGCGGAGCTTAGAACCTTGGATTGCGGACACCTCACCCACTACGAGACTCCACTCGAGGTGGGGATCATCGTTCGGGATTTTGTGAGGGATATCTCGTGAAGCTGATATTCGATGGGCGCTTCATCCAAGAGCACCCGGACGGCATTTCCAAGTTTTCACTCGGACTGATTCACGAATTGAAGGACCTTGTTGCACTGACCGTTTTAGTGAACGCGGACTATCAGCGAGCGCAAATTGGACCGGGGGTTGAGTTCTTGCAGGGGAGGGCACCGACCTCACTCCTTGAACCTTTCACATCGCTACTTCTAAATCGCGCCGGCGCAGACGTGGTGTTTTCGCCGATGCAAACCACATCTGGGATTTTCAAAAAATACAAGTTGGTCCTGACTATCCACGACCTGATCTATTACCGCTTCAAGACTCCACCAGCGCAGTTCAACCCGTTAATCCGTGGGCTCTGGTGGCTATATCATCAGAGTTTCCTGCCGCAGCGACTGGTGCTGACAGCTGCAGATGCAGTGGTGACGGTTTCCAATACATCCCGAAAGCAGATTCTGGATGCCAAGCTCACCAAGAGTCCGATTTGGGTTATTCCAAACGCCAGCGATCTGCCGGTTCTTGAACCAGCGCCAAAGAACAAGCAGCTGATTTATATGGGTAGCTTCATTGGCTACAAAAACGTCGAGACTCTAATCAGCGCAATGGTAGACCTCCCCGATTATGAGCTGGCTCTTCTTTCGAAAATCTCAGCGGATCGGAAGTCTGAACTGCAAGCTATGGTGCCGAAGGGCGCGCGGGTGCACTTTATCGGGGGAGTGAGCGACGAGGACTACGCGAGCTATCTAGCCGAGGGGTTTGCGCTGGTGAGTGCGAGCCGGGATGAGGGATTTGGAATTCCAGCCCTGGAATCAATTAGTCAGGGCACCCCGGCAGTGCTTTCAAACCTCGAGATTTTCCGAGAGGTTGCAGGCGATGGGGCAATCTACTTTGATCCAAATGATCCAAGTGACTTTGTCAGGGCTATTCGAAAGCTTGAAGACCCTGCCCGCTATCGAGCGACTTCTCTGGCTGGGGCAAGACAAGCGGCGGGCTACTCTTGGCGAGTCTCAGCCCAGAAGCTTCTCGTGCTTCTAAAGAGCCTCTGAGCCCAGCGGGTGAGGAGCCCAGGCTTCTAGTTCCCATTCACCTTCGTGCCGGAGAAGGTGCAGCGAGGCATTTTGCAACCGCTCACCCTTTGGTGGGATTGCCCCTGCGCTGACCTCGGAAAGTACGAATCTGATCAAGGCTCCGTGCGAGACTGCCAGGACTCTTTTCCCCGCAAAGTTCTCTACTACGTGGGAAAGTAAGCGGTTTGCCCTTGCAATTACCTGGGATGCGGATTCGGCACCAGGGATTTCATCCAAGCCACCAAACTGCTCGTGCCATTGGGAGTATTCAAGGCCTTCACCAATTCCAAAGCTGCGCTCTAGCAACAAGGGTTCAATCTCAATATCCGAAATACCCAACTCAGTTGCAACAATCTCGGCCGAGTGCCTCGCTCTTCCGAGCGGGGAGGAGAGAATGAGATCCCAGCTGCCTTTGGCTAACTCAGTTGCCGCAGATTGAATCTGCGCGATACCAACCTCATTCATAGGAATATCTGCCGTGCCCTGAAGCCTCAGATTGATATTCCAATCAGTTTGACCATGGCGCAGTAGCCCAAGTTCGGTTCTAGACATTGAATAACTCCGGTAGGGCTAGTGAGGTTGAAACATTGAGGCGGACATCCGCAAGCGAGTCCGCCTTGGTTTCACCGAGATTGACAATTACAAGCGGTAGCCCCAGCTCCTTGGCTCTTTTCACAAGACGCAATCCGGAGTTGACACTAAGCGAGCTTCCGGCCACCACCAGAGCTTCCGCAGCCTCAACAGCCGCTGCAGCCTGGGCAACACGCTGCTTTGGGATCTGCTCACCAAAGAAGACCACATCGGGCTTGTAGCTTCCGCCACAGACACCACAGCTGGGAACCTGGAAACTCTCGTCGACCTCAATCTCAGCATCACCATCGGGGGAAGCTTCGGCGTTTGGATCCTGCACAAAATTTGGATTTAGCTGTGCGATTCGCAGGTCAAGTTCCGAACGCTTCACCAGCTCGCCGCACTGGGTGCAAACTACGGTGTCTAGCCTGCCGTGCAGCTCCAGAACTTTCGTAGCGCCGGCCTTTTGGTGCAACCCATCGACATTTTGGGTAATTATTTGAAAAATTTGGCCGACTTGTTCTGCTTGGGCTATGGCCAGATGGCCCCGGTTGGGTTCAGCTGAAACAATTCGATTCCAACCGACATAACTTCTAGCCCAGTAGCGTGCTTGATGCCTGGGGGAGCCCATGAACTGGTCAAAAGTGAGGGGGTGTTTTTGCACTCGCCCGGCACCTCTGTAGTCCGGGATGCCACTGTCTGTAGAGATACCAGCCCCGGTAAGCAGCAGGGTGTCTTTTGCCGAGATCAACTCACGAGCGCGATCAAGCCCAAACGCAAGCGCAGAGGGGAAGTTTTGGGGCATTAGAGAAGTGTAATCAACACTTGGTGTCCGAAAGGGGACTTGAACCCCTACCTCCTAACGGAGACTAGCACCTCAAGCTAGCGCGTCTGCCATTCCGCCACCCGGACCGGTGATGCTCAAATCAACTGAGCCGTGACAATCTATCACGAACCCAAGCTTCAAAACCACCCGAGGTTCTTGGTCTGACGATGATAGTTGAGTAGCCTAAAGCCATGAACACTGATCCAGAGCTGGCCCTGCAGAAACTAGTCGCAGCCCTAGAGTTTCACCTCGATGCCTGCCGACAGAAGCGCTCTGGTGTTGATGAGAACCTCGAACGCGCCTATGAAATGGTCGAGGATGCATTTCTTAGCTACGAAGAGGCTCTGGCTGCGGCACACGATGAATATTTGCCAATCGCCCTGGCCGAGGATGAATGAATCTATTTGAAGCACTAGTTCTTGGACTGATCCAAGGACTCACAGAGTTTTTACCAATCTCCTCATCCGCTCACGTGCAGATTGCTCAAGAGCTGATGGGTATTTCCAACCTCAGTAAGCCTCAGCTAACGGCATTCATTGCAACCATCCAAATCGGTACCGAGGTAGCGGTGCTCATTTACTTCGCCAAGACAATTTGGGAGATCCTCTCCTGCTGGTTTAGAAATGCCCTACGGCCATTTGCTAAGCAACCGCAGGAATCTAAGTTGGGCTGGCTTGTGATTTTGGGGTCACTACCGGTCGTGGTGTTGGGTTTGACGTTTCAGGATCAGGTTGAATCTGATGTGAGAGAACTCTGGGTAATCGGTGTCGCTCTGATTGTTTTCGGAGTTGGGCTTGGGGTTGCCGATCACTTCGGTTCAAAGACCAAGCAGATTTCCGACCTAAATATAAAGTCCGGTCTGATTTTCGGCTTGGGTCAAGCACTGGCATTGATTCCGGGAGTTTCACGCTCCGGCGGGACAATTACCGTTGGCCGCCTAATGGGATTTACACGGGCAGCGGCCGCTAAATATAGCTTCCTACTTGCGATACCTGCCGTCCTGGCCTCAGGGGCCTATCAGTTCCTAAAGAGCTATCAGGACCTACCGAGTGATTTGATCTTCGGCACCGCAGTGGCAACGCTGGTGAGTGGGGTAGTTGGCTACCTGGTCATTGCCTGGCTGTTGAAATACCTAGAACGAGGATCCTTTCTGCCATTCGTGATCTGGCGAGTGACTGTTGGTTCGCTACTTCTAATCGGTTTAGCAGTGGGTGCGATTTAGGGCTTAGGGCGATCCTGAGAATCAGGTCGATCGTTTAGGTAGCGCTCGAACTCTCGAGCTAGCGCCTCACCTGAAACCTGTTCCGAATCCCAAGCATCGCGCGCCTTTTCAAGCTGCGAAACATAGGAGAGCATCTCCTCGTCAGCTGCTGTCATGTCATCCACGCCGCGCTCCCACTCAAAAGCCTGCTCGGCTAGTGCTGAGCTATCGAAACTGAATCCGGTTAGCTCAAGAATTTCACTGAGGAAGCCGATGGCAGCCTTCGGGTTGGTGGTGTTGTGAACATAGTGCGGAACCGAACCCCAAAGCGAGAGAACCGGGATGCCCTCGGCTTCAAAGGCCTGACCCAGAACGGTCAAGATGCCGACTGGCCCCTGGTAGGTCGAAGGTTCGATCGCGTAGCGCTCCATGAGTTGCTGATTCATCGAAGATTTGAATACCTGCATCGGACGCGTGTGAGGAACATCGGCGAGCATCGCTCCAAGCATTACCACCGCATCAATCTCACGGTCCTGCACCATCTCCAAGATCTCAGCCGCAAAACTCAACCAGCGACGAGATGGCTCGGTCCCCAAAAGTAGGTAAAGGCGGTCAAGCTCAGGACGCTCGGCAATTTGTTCTGGGCTAGCCTGCAGCAGTTCACACCCGGGCCAGGACAGCACTCGGTTACCGTCGGAATCAAATTCAATGATTGGGCGCGAGAACTGAAAATCGAAGTAGTCCTCGGGATCTACAGCCTCTAGAGTTTGCGCCCCAATTTGCTCAGCTATGGCCTTGAGGGCACCTGAAGCCGCCTCGGTGGCATCGTTCCAGCCCTCAAAGGCGACCAGCAAGATTCGTCCGGTTAGCATGCTCTCCACTTCTTTACCTACAAACTCTAAAGCACTTAGTAACTAGACTTCTCAGGATGCCAAACAGCTTTCCAGCCGCCGTCTTATGGGACATGGACGGCACCCTTATAGACAGCGAGCCATTCTGGCTTCTGAGCGAGTCACGCCTGGCCGCTGATTATGGAACTGTCTGGACTGAGGCTCATGGTCATGAGCTAATCGGAAAGTCGCTCTATGACTCTTCGGCAATCATCAAGGAGCGGCTCTCCATCAAGGACCTATCGATTCAAGAAGTGATTGATCGACTAACCGATGATGTGGTGTCTCACCTCAAGAGTCAGCTGCCTTGGCGACCTGGAGCGCTGGAGCTTCTGATGGCTATCAAGCAGGCAGGCATCCCGACTGCCCTTGTCACCATGTCTATGCGTCGCATGGCCTTTGCCGTTGCCGATCAGATTCCATTTCAAGCTTTTGATGTAGTCGTCGCAGGTGACGATGTGATGCGAGGAAAACCAGATCCAGAGCCATATCTCAAGGCTGCTGAGTTGCTCGGGGTTGATCCGAAACACTGCATCGCTTTTGAGGACTCCAGGACCGGGTTGGCGAGCGCCGAAGCAGCGGGCTGTGTCGCGGTAGGAATTCCAAACATTGTTCCAATCCCTCAGGCCCCGGGACGCATTCTTTTTGACTCCCTCACCGAGCTGGATCTCGAAACCTTAAGGGGGCTGGCACGATGAATCACATCTTTAAACCGGGGGATAAGGTTCAACTCACCGGCCCCAAGGGAAGACTAAACACGGTCACGCTCGTCCCCGGTGGCAGGTTTGGCACCCACAAGGGTGACCTGATGCACGATGACGTCATCGGTCAGCCAGAGGGCAGCATCATCGCTAACCAAAACGGGATTGAGTACCTGGCACTGAAACCATTGCTTACCGATTACGTGCTATCCATGCCGCGCGGTGCCGCAATTGTTTATCCCAAGGACGCGGGCCAGATCGTGGTTGAGGGCGACATCTACCCTGGGGCAACCGTGATCGAGGCGGGTGTTGGATCCGGGGCACTTTCGTCCTACCTGATTCGAGCAATCGGACCACAGGGGAAGCTGATTTCTTTTGAAAAGCGTGACGAGTTTGCTCAGATCGCCCAAGCAAACGTGGCAAACCAGCTCGGCTACCGACCAGAGAACTGGAGCGTTGTTCTAGGGGAGCTGCAGTCAGCGCTTCCAGGCGCTGTTGAGGATGCCAGTGTCGATCGTGCTGTCCTAGACATGCTGGCCCCTTGGGATTGTGTTGAGGCTGTGGCAAACGCCCTGCGACCTGGTGGTCTCGTGATTGTTTATGTTGCAACCGTTACCCAGCTCTCTCGAACGGTTGAGGCAATCAAGGATCACGGTGGTTTCACCACCCCGAATGCCTGGGAGTCAATGGTCCGCGGCTGGCATGTTGAGGGTCTGGCGGTCAGACCTGACCACCGAATGATTGCTCATACCGGGTTCCTACTCACCGCCAGAAGATTGGCACCCGGTGCAGTGCTGCCAGAATTCAAACAGCGCCGTGCCTCAAAGTCTGACTTCTCCCAGGAGGACATGGACATCTGGCTGCCTGGAGCCATTGGGCAACGGCCTATCAGTGAGAAAAAGCTTAGAAAAACCGTTCGCAAGGTCACTCAAGAGTTTGACGAGCGAGAGAATTAGAGAAACGAAAGAAGCTAAATGAAGAAATTGGTCGCGCTGCTAGTCCCAGCACTTCTCCTATCAGGCTGTGCAGCGACTGAGTCCGCTCCGCTCACCGGCTACGCCTTGCTGAGCCAAGGCATGGAGGCGAGCTGCGAGGCGTTCTCCGGGGGAGACGCCATCGAGCAGGTAAGTGTCGAGGGCGAGTTCGGAACCGAGCCAACTATCGATTTCCCAACCCCGCTGGTCGGGTCGGGCATTGAGACCAAGGTTTTCATTGAGGGTGAGGGAGGAGCCCTAGTTGGTTCACAGCGCGTTGCGCTTCACTTCACCGGATTCAATGCTTCAACCGGTGAGCAGTTCCAGGGCAGCGAGTTTGGCACCGAGGACTACATCATTCAAGACCTAATTGCCGACTCAAAACCTGATTTCTGCAAGGCACTCACTGGCGTCAAGGTTGGCTCGAGGGTCGGAGTGCTGCTTGATGCAACCAATGCCCACGATGGTGCTGGAGTTGAGTCCTTGGGCATCGGAGCCGAGGACGCGATCTTGTTCGTTTTCGACGTAGTTGACGCCTATCTTCCGAAGGCAAACGGTGACGCCAAGGCCCCAGAGGCTGGCCTACCCGCCGTTATTCTCGCTCCATCCGGACAGCCTGGTATTCAGCTTCCTGCGACCGATGCACCGGGCGAATTCAAGCGATCGGTCTTGGTTGAGGGCAAGGGTGAGGAAATCGCCATTGGTGACACCGTAGTGGTTCACTACTCAGGTTGGACTTGGGATGGCACTCAATTTGATAGCTCCTGGGAGCGTGGCGCTCCTGCGTCATTCCAGGTGAACTCCGAGGGTTTGATTGAGGGCTTCGTCCAGGCGCTCGAGGGTGTCAAAGTTGGCTCACAGGTGGTCGCCGTGATTCCACCGGAGCTCGGCTATGGTGACAATGCACAGGGAGCAATTCCGGCAGGATCAACCCTGGTATTCGTAGTAGACGTTCTAGGCAAGGAATAGCTCAAGATGGGTAAGCAGACTCCAGCGGAGCGACTGTTTACCCTGACCTGCTGTTTAGTTGCCGCCCAGAACTACGGGGTTAGCAAGCGACAGCTTTTGGAGAGCGTCTCTGGCTATGCGGAGAACAAGACCCAAGAGGCGCGCGATCGTATGTTCGAACGTGACAAGGACTTGCTCCGCACCATGGGTGTACAACTCGAAGTAATTGACGGCGAAGGATCTGATGACCCTGAGGCGACTAGGTATCGCCTAACCAAGCAAGCTTTTGATTGGCCCCAGGGCTTCACACTCAACGAGCGTCACATGCAGCTATTGGAATTGGCGGCAAAGGCTTGGAACCACCAGAGTCTTGGTCACGTGGCGCAGTCTGCGCTGACCAGAATGCGCGCATTCGGGGCAGCATTTGAACAACAGAGCCTGCAGGTGGTTTCACCGAGACTCTTTGCGAAGGACCCAAACTTCACACCGATTGCCGAGGCAATCGACCGCGGTGTTCGGATCGAGGTTCAATACCAAAAGCCGGGTGCGGCGTCAGAACTCAAGGTTTTGAGCCCAGTGAGATTGCGCTTCAAGGCAGGGCAGTGGCTTTTGCTGGCGGGCGACAACGGGGAGCTGAAAAACTATCTACTCCGCAGAATGGTTTCCAAAGTTACCCTGAGCGAGATGGCAGCAGAGAGCTTTGACGCTGTCGCAATCGAGGCGGCAGAACTTTCCTTAGAAACACACATCGCATCGCAGCAGGCAACGCTTGAGCTGCGTCCCGGCTCCGAGGCCTGGTATCACTTCGGTGGCGACAAGGTTCAGGTTGCATTCATGGACCGAGAACTGTTTGCCGAGGAGCTAATCGATCTAGGTATGGATGTGAAAATCCTAGAACCTGCCTCCCTGGCTGATTATGTGACTCAACAGCTACAGGCGGTGATTGATAACCATGCCTAAACAAGAGCTCGGAGCCGAGGATCAGTTCAATCTTGCGCTCTCTATCGTGGGGTTGGTGCTACGCGAGGGTCCACATGATGTGGTTGAACTAGCGCGATATTTCCAGGTGAGCGAAACAGCCATCAAGAAAGCCGTGCTCACTATTGCCAATAGCGAAGACATGACTAGGTTTGAAACCCACTTCTACGTCGATGAAGAGGCGCTGGACGAGGGTGAGGTGGCGCTCAACCTAGGAGTTGGAAGACTGGACACCCCTCCCAAGCTATCGGGAAAGCAGGCCGCCGCAATTGCTGCCGGGCTTGAGTACCTAAGCGGTGTGAAGCCTTTTTCCCAAAGCGAAGAGCTCTTGGAACTGCGACGACTTTTTGGCTCAACCGCCAAGCTGTCTGGGGTCAGCTCGCCGAGTTTTGATGCGACTTTGGACAAAGTTCAAAAGGCAATCATTTCCGAGCTTCAATTAGAGATTGACTACCTCAACCAACTGGGCGAGCGAGCGGTGCGAATTGTCGATCCGCTGCGTTTAGATCTTTGGCAGGGCCGCTACTACCTCAGGGGTTGGTGTCATAAAAATCAAGACCTAAGGGCTTTTCGGCTAGATAGGGTCGTTGATCTAAAGGCCACGGACGCTCCAATTTCAGATAGTGCTCGCCTAGCTGAATTGCCTGATGATTCATTTGGCGATTCTGAAACCGAGCAAATCGTAAAGCTTGAGGTGGAGAAGACGGCGACCGAGATTTTTTGGAATTTCCCTTTGGTTGGTCAGGCCCAAGAGCGAGACGGGGTAGTGGTTGGTGAAATCAAAGTTGGCAGCTTCGCCGCGCTAGCAAGGCACATCGCGAAATTTGGCGGTCGCGCAAAAGTGATTGCGCCAGTTGAAGCAAGAGCGGCGGTCGTTAATTTCGCCAAACGGACGCTCAATCTCGAGGCTGCGGAGGGCTAAATGGAGTGGATTAACCTTGGCCTGGTTCTGGGAGCGGGATACGTATTTGCACTTGCAGGCTACAAACTTTGGCTTGCAGCCAAGTCTTTGCTCAGTCAAATCAAGAAAACAGAAGCGGCGCTCTCTAGCTTTGGACCTGATGAATTTTCGATACAACCCGCAAAGCCGAGTGCCCCAGAAGATCTAGCAAGATTGCTGCGCGCCAGAAAAGCGATGCAGCAGCGCAAAGCGCATGAGCGCGAGGAAAGACAGCGTAGACTGGTGGCTCGAATCAGCTCAATCAACATAGACAGAAGGTGAGCAATGAGGATCGAAAGTTGGCAATGGATTGTCATCCTCGTAATCGTTTTGCTTTTCTGGGGAGCACCGAAGCTTCCTGCCCTAACCAAGAGCGTTGCAGAGTCCCTGCAGATCTTCCGCAAGGAGATCAAGAAGCCAGAGGCTGAAGGCTCCAAGAAGGGCGAAGAAGGCGAGAAGCAGAAGGACTAATGTTTCGGCGCAAAAACAAAGAGCGCCGCATGTCCTTGGGTTCCCACCTTAGGGAACTGCGCGTCAGGCTGACATGGTCGGCATTATTCATTGCGATTGGTTCCGTTGGCGGTTGGTACCTATTCGATCCGATCTTCGCACTACTTCAAGAACCACTGTTTGAAGTCACTGAGGCTAGAGGCATCGATGCTGTCGTCAACTTCGGAACCGTGGTTGCAGCTTTCGACCTGAGAATTCAACTTTCCATATTCTTTGGCGTGGTCATGACCGCCCCACTGTGGCTATACAACATCTGGGCTTTCGTTGCCCCTGGACTCAAAACCAAAGAAAAGCGCTATGCGCTGGGTTTTGTGGTTGCCGCACTACCACTGTTTCTTACTGGAGCTTGGTTTGCTTGGACCAACCTGCCTAGGTTCGTGGTCGGTCTTATCGGCTTTACTCCTGAGGGTTCGACCAACGTCATCAACGCTGCGGAATACGTGCTGTTCGCAATTCGCGTGCTGTTGCTGTTTGGTCTTTCGTTTGTGATGCCGGTAGTTTTGGTTCTAATGAACTTCGCGGGACTCACAACCGCTAAGGGGATCCTGAAGTCTTGGCGAGTCGCTGTGCTAGTCATGGCCATCCTGGCAGCCCTAGCCACCCCAGCGGCAGAGCCTTTCTCAATGTTCCTTTTGATGATTCCACTTTTGGCGCTCTACTTCGCCTCTATTGGAGTCGCCCACCTCAATGACAAGCGCAGAGAGCGAAAGTTAGCCAAGACGCTGGCTTCGGAACCTGAAGCCAGTGAGTGAACTAAGCCCCTCCGAGCGTTACAAGCTCGCCAAGCAGAGGGCCAAGTTTTTGCAACTCGAGGAGTTCTCAGCCGGCCTAAAGTTCCCACTCGATAAGTTCCAAATTGATGCCTGCCAGGCACTCGAAAGCGGTTTCGGAGTCTTAGTTGCAGCCCCCACGGGGGCTGGAAAGACCGTGGTGGGGGAGTTCGCCATCCACCTTGCGGTGCAGAGCGGCAAGAAGGTTTTTTACACCACGCCTATCAAGGCCCTTAGCAATCAGAAGTTTGCCGAGCTAGTAGCGCGCTACGGTCGTGATCAGGTTGGACTCCTGACCGGTGACACCAACAACAACTCAGATGCACAAATCGTCGTGATGACCACTGAGGTCTTGCGCAACATGATCTATGCGACTTCGATGGCCCTGAAGGACCTTGCATATGTAGTCATGGACGAGGTGCATTACCTTGCAGATCGCTTCCGGGGAGCGGTCTGGGAGGAAGTGATTCTTCACCTACCCAAGGATGTATTGGTGGTTTCACTCTCCGCCACAGTTTCAAACGCTGAGGAGTTTGGAGCCTGGCTGGCAGAGGTTCGAGGCAACACCAAGGTAATCGTTTCGGAGCACCGACCGGTGCCGTTGCACCAGCACGTGCTATTTGGTGATGAGGTTCTCGAGCTCTTTGAAACCGGCTCAAACCAGATGCGCGTAAATCCCGAGCTATTGAAAAAGCACCAGGCTCGGGCCAGGGGTCCAATACAGCGTCGTGGCAAATGGGGTGGTGGCAACTATCAAAGTGGCCCGCGCCACGGGGCGATGCACCAATCGGGCAGATTGGAAAAGCCAGAGATTGTTGATGTCTTGGGACAGCAGGGATTGCTGCCCGCCATTTTCTTCATCTTTTCAAGAGCAGGGTGTGAGAAGGCGGTGGAAAGCTGTAGGCGTTCTGGACTGAGGCTGACCACTAAAGAGGAGCAGCAGGAGATCAGACGCGTCGCAGAGGCCCGCTGCACTCAAATTGCAGATGAAGACCTAGACACACTTGGTTATTTCGACTGGCTGAGCTCGCTGGAGCGCGGTGTTGCAGCACACCACGCGGGCATGCTGCCGGCATTCAAAGAGGTCGTAGAAGAGCTCTTTTTGCGCAAGTTGGTGAAGGTCGTATTCGCAACTGAAACCCTCGCACTTGGCATCAACATGCCGGCCCGAACCGTGGTCCTAGAGCGCCTTGACAAGTACAACGGTGAGTCAAGGGTCAACATAACCGCGGGGGAGTACACCCAGCTCACCGGTCGTGCCGGACGACGAGGAATTGACACCGAGGGACACTCGGTGATCGTTTGGGGCAACCAGCTAGATCCAAACCTGGTTGCAGGTCTTGCCTCAAAGCGAACCTACCCTTTGAATTCGAGCTTCAAACCCACCTACAACATGGCTGTGAACCTGATTTCAGCTTTCGGGGCAAGACGTGCCAGCAAGGTGTTGGAGCGATCATTCGCTCAGTTTCAGGCAGACAGGTCAGTTGTTGGACTAGCTCGAGTGATCGCCGATAAGCAGGAGTCACTCGAAGGTTACGAAAAGGCTCTGAGTTGCCACCTTGGCGATTTCATTGAGTACTCAGGCATGCGCCGAGAGCTAACCGATCTTGAACGTAGTGGGGCCCAGAGCAAACATCGAGCGGGCAAGGACATTCGGATGTCCAAGGGTCAGCGCCAACTGGACATGAGGATTGCTGAACTCAAGCGCGAATTGAGGGCGCATCCATGTCACGGCTGCGCAGAGCGCGAGGCCCATGCCCGCTGGGGTGAGCGCTACCACAAGCTGCGCAAAGAGATTGACCAAGCAGTGGCGCAAATTGAAGGCCGCACCAACCAGGTTGCACGAGTTTTTGATCGTATTTGTCTTCTACTAACCGAGCTTGGTTATCTAGTCCCAAGTGAAGATGACCTTGAGATCACCAGCTCTGGTCTTCGCCTGAGCAAGATTTATGGCGAACGCGATCTACTGATTGCAGAGTGCATCAATCGCGGAGTTTGGTCTCAGCTTGATCCTGCGAACCTGGCCGCGCTCGCAACGGCATTGGTCTATGAGGGAAGAAAAGATGAGGGCGATTATGAACCCAAACTTCCCAAGGGGAACTTCAGGGAAGCGCTGGAGAAGACAGAACTGATCCAGGAGCAACTCTTGGAACTTCAGACCGAACATCGGCTACCTAAGGAGACCCAGCTGGAGCTGAACCTTTGCTGGCCCATGTATCGCTGGGCAACCGGGGCAAGGCTCGACGATGTGTTGAAACTCTCTGGTTTACTGCCGGGAGACTTCATTCGCTGGTCTAAGCAATTGGTAGATCTATTGGATCAACTCGCCCAGGGTGCAAATCCGCAACTGGCGGAGACAGCCTACAAAGCCATGGACCTGATCAAGCGCGGCATCGTCGCAAACTCCTATTACGTCTGAAGTTAGGCTTATCGGGTGCGCAAAGTAGAGCTCTGGTGGCGAATACCACTGGCCATGATTGGCGGGCTCATCGCGCTCTATATTTTCCCAACCGAAAACATCTGGGTGCTCTCACCTCTGGTGCCAGCACTGATTCTGATTGCAACTTTGGGGATGGGTTTTCGTCTTGCGCTACTGACCGGGTTTCTGGCTGGACAGGTCTATTACATCGCCCACATTGAGTGGATATCGCTTTACCTCGGGCCGGTGCCACTGCTTGCGCTCAGCACCCTGATGTCGATCTACTTCGCACTGGGTGTTGGTCTAACGAGCTGGCTGTGGAAAAAACTAAAGCCAAAGACAAACCGGTATCTGTGGTTCGCAATCTTGGCGGCGGCAATCTGGGTCTTGCGAGAGTGGCTCGCAATGAGTTTCCCATACGGTGGCTTCCCGTGGTCGCGCCTTGGAATGGCGCAGGCCCACGGGCCTTGGGCTAACTGGGCCTTCTTTGGGGGTATCAGCCTGGTCAGCTTTGCAGTGGCATTACTCGGTTCACTTCTGGCGGTCATCGCGATCGGGGCTCGTAAACGTGGTTTTCCGATTCGATTGGCTGCAGTTTGTGCCGGTTTGATCGCTACCTTGCCTGCGATTGTCCCGCTTGGCCTTCTGAATCAAACAGAGAGGAGTGCGACAATCGCCGCAGTCCAGGGCAATGCAAACGCCGGACTATTTTCAAACCTGACGCCTGGCACCATTTTGAATAAACACATTCAGGCCACAAAGTTAGTTTCTGAGTCTGACCTGGCGGGCGAGCTAGACCTCATTGTCTGGCCGGAGAACGCCTCTGATGTGGACCCGCTTCGCTCAGCTGCCGCCAGAAGTGCGATTGACAAAATCGCTAAAGAATTCAATGCTCCCTTCACCTTTGGAACCATCACCAAGACTGGTGAAGATGTTTACAACTCCACTCTGCTCTGGTCCCCGACCGAGGGACCAATTGATCAATATGACAAAAAGCGACCTGTTCCATTTGCGGAGTTTGTCCCGGATCGTCCGTTCTGGCGAGCGCTAGCACCCGATCTGATTGACCTGGTGCCACGTGGATACAGCTTTGGTGAACGAGACGGGATCTTCGAACTCGAGGATTTCAACGCCGGCACCTTGATTTGTTTTGAAATTGCAATCGATCAGATACCTCGAGAGTTGGCTGGTAGTGGGGCAGAGGTGATTCTCTCTCAAACTAATAATGCTGATTTTGGTTATTCCGACGAGACCTATCAACAAGCTGCAATCGCTAAATTGCGAGCCATTGAAACCGGCCGATCCGTGGTGAACATCTCCACAGTCGGCCTCAGCGCAATCTACCTGCCAGATGGCAAGACTTTGAATGAGCTGACCTGGTATCAGCCGGGTGCAATGGTCAACAAGGTTCCGCTGTACACGGCAATTACCCCTGCAGTATTTATTGGTGGCTGGATCGATGCACTCCTAGCCGCTGCGGGTCTAATCGCGCTGGCGGTGATTAGACGAAAATGAAAACTCTGGTTCTGATGCCTACCTATAACGAAGCAGCTGGAATCATGCATTCGCTAGAGCATTTGCTTTTGGTGAATCAACAGGTAGATGTTTTGGTTATTGACGACAACTCGCCTGATGGGACAGCCGCCCTGGTTGAGAGGATTGCGGCTGAAAATAGCCGGGTTTCACTTCTCAAGCGAGGGGGCAAAGAGGGTCTAGGCAAGGCCTATCTGGCTGGTTATCGATGGGGGATAGCAGCCGGCTATCAGCGACTTGTCCAAATGGATGCCGATGGATCGCATCGCCCAGAAGATCTCTCTAAACTTCTCAGCTCTGAATCTCCTCTTGTAATTGGTTCCCGCTGGGTTAGCGGGGGAGCTGTTGAGAATTGGCCGCTGCAAAGACAGCTAATTAGTCGATTTGGAAACTGGTATGCGGCGGTTGCTACCGGATTGAAAGTAAGAGATTTGACGGCTGGATTCAGGGTTTACAGCGCTTCGCTAATTGAGGAGCTGCAACTCTCCGACCTGGAGGCTCAGGGGTACGGGTTTCAGGTTGAGATGACCAGGAGAGTTGCAAAGTTGGGGGCGGAGATTACCGAGGTTCCAATCACCTTTATCGAGCGCGAAACTGGGGCATCAAAGATGACGCACGAGATTGTGCTGGAGGCGTTTTGGCTTTGCACCAAGTGGGGGATTCAGAGGCTTTTTAGGCGGTGAGCTTGCCAGCAGAGCGACGAGCTCTCATGTCGGCAAGAACCTCTGCCAGAAGCTCTTCTAACTCCTCGCGGGTACGACGCTCCAAAACCATGTCGTAGTGAGTCCTTGGACCATCGTCTTCTGACGCTGCAAGGTCAACCAAGTTACCGTTCTCAAGTCGAACAGCTATCAGTTCGCACTTCTTGCACTCCCAGGTGTTGGGAAGCTCCGCGGTGGCGGAGAAAATCAAATTGAATTCGTGAGACTCAGGACAACGGAAATTCACCGTGACCCTGGGGGAGAACTCAACACCCGATTCGGTCTCGAGTGACTGTGCGCCAAGGCGCATGCCTCGCATTGTTTCAGCCATGGTTTCCTCCCGTTTAGTTACAAGAACCTCGGCAGGCAGGGGATGAGTCCCAAATTGAAAAGATTTTCAGGAAACACTCAGTTCATGAGGTCGACGCGGTCGCTCACGATCCCTGAAGCTCCCAGTGAGATAAGCCGCTCGCGCTCGGCCGGATCATTCACCGTCCAGAAATGCGCCTCTATTCCATGCCTTGAAAGTCGGTCCAGAAAACGTTTCTCGGCAAAGGTGATGCCGTACATCCTCGGCGGAATCTGGAATGCATCTAGACCCCTAACCGCAATGCCAAACCCGAGTCCACCGAGTCTGTGACTGAGATAGGCGAGCGCCACCTCACGCATTGAAGCGCTAGTGGCAACAGGCTCGGAGAGTAGTTTTAGGGCCTGACGTCGCCGGCTTGAGGAAAAGCTCGACACCAAAACGCGATTGTGAGCGGCAAAACGTTCAATTTCTGAAACGGTAGGCCTAATCGCACGTTTTGCCTTGATGTCAAGATTGAGGTTCACCCCAAGCTCCAGCCCCTCCGCAAGCGTTGGAACCACAGACTCACCTTTTAGTCGAATAGCTCTCAAATCTTTGAGAGTGAGGTCAGCAATAGCGCTGTTGACCCCGGCAACACGGCTGAGGTCATCATCGTGAAATAGGACTGCGACGTGGTCTTTGGTGGCATGGACATCAGATTCGATGTGAGTGGCGCCGTGAGCGATTGCTTGATGAAAAGCAGCTAATGAGTTCTCAGCGACCGAATTCAAGTGTTCACTCAAACCACGGTGGGCAAGCAGGCGAGGGAGTGGGCCGTCGAAATAGGCAGTTCTAGCCATCTCACCCCTAGTCTTGTGTGGTGCCCAAGTCTAGTTTTAGCTATCGCCTAATCAAGCTACTAATCGGGCTATTCATCTATGGAATCGGCGTTGCCATGATGGTCAAAGCCGGGATTGGCGTCGCCCCCTGGGATGTTTTTGCTCAGGGCATTTCAAAACAAACTGGAATCAGTTTTGGGCAATCAACCATCGTGGTTTCTGCCCTCGTGCTTCTTCTCTGGATTCCGCTACGCGTAAAACCCGGGCTTGGCTCTGTGCTCAATGCCATCTTGATTGGGGTATTTGCGGATCTAGCTATGCCCTATTTGCCCGACTTCGAGTCCTATTTCGCTCGATTGGCGTTGCTACTCACGGGCATGATCGTGGTGTCGTTTGCAACCGGACTCTACATCTCCTGCGGCATGGGCAAGGGCCCCAGGGATGGGCTCAATGTCGGCATTGCTCAACGCTTCAAATTGCCTTTCTGGCAGGCCAGAACAGGCATCGAGATACTTGTGGTGCTGGTTGGCTTTCTATTAGGCGGGCAAGCCAGGGAGGGCACACTAATCTTCGCTCTATTGATCGGTTACCTAAATCAGATCTCGCTTCGATTCTTTGGGCTCGCGGATAAAAATGGCCGAGTCTAGGCATCGCGATACGGTTCGAGCGCTCATCGTTGCTCCCGGTGAGCGTTTTCTGATGTTTCACTCTCGCTTTGATCCAGGAGTTGAGCTACCTCCGCAGTGGATCTTCCCAGGAGGTGGAATTGAAGCTGGAGAGAATCAGGTTCAGGCGATCCTGAGAGAAATCCTGGAAGAAACAGGCCTACAACTAATGCCAGATCAAGTCGCAGGACCATGGGCAGAGCATCAGTTCGAATTTGAGTCAAAGCACGAATTTGACTCTGGTACAGCCTGGTTTTTCACAGTCAGGGTTGAAACTGAATTTGAACCGCAGTCAAATCTTTGGACGCCTGAAGAACATCGCGACACGATCTCACACCGATGGCTGACAATCGAAGAAATTTTCAGCGAAGAGCTTTGGGTCGGACCGCCGGGCGCAATTGATTTGGTTGCAGAGGGCTTGCGTTCGAGCCACTTCTAGTCCCGCCAAATCAAGGCACCTAACGCCGATAATAAACATTATGTCAACTAAAGGATTTCGCAATACTCCGCTCCTGCCCTGCCCTGAGTTGAATTAGATCTGCTGGGTTGCAGCAGACCAGTTGATCAGTTTTCGATTGGCTGCTCCGGATGTAATCGCATCCTTGGCGCTTTGAAGAGCTTTGAAGAACAGCTCAGAAACCTGCTCCTGGTTACCTTTTGCAATTTCATAGGCAACCATGCCGCCGGCTGCGTTGAGAGTGACAATGTCAAAGACAGCTTCAGCGTTTTCAAAATCCTCGCCAGCGAATAGTCGCCTGGCTACCTCGGCATTGTGCTTGGCATCCCCGCCGATTAGCTGTTCGAGTTTTGCCCGAGGAATGCCAAGCTCCTGAGGGTCGAGGATCTGCTCGGTCACCTCACCATCACGGACTACCCAGAGTTGACTTTTTGAGGTGGTGGAAATTTCATCTAAGCCATCTTCGGAGCGGAACACCAAGGCAGTTCTCCCCCGTTGAGCCAGTTCCGTCGCCATCTTTGGCGCAATCACAGGATTTGCCACGCCTAATGCAGTTGCAATCGGTTGGGCCGGATTTGCCAGCGGTCCAAGGAAATTGAAGGTCGTTGGAACACCGAGTTGCTTGCGGACCGGAGCAACGAACCTCATTGCTGGGTGAAACACTGGCGCGAAGAAAAATGTGATACCTACCTGGCGAAATACCTCGGCTACTTGCTGAGGCGCTAGGTCAAGGCGAATACCGAGCACTTCAAGCATCTCCGACGATCCGGTTTTGCCAGATGCTGACCGGCTGCCATGCTTCAAAACCGGGACTCCGGCTGAGGCTGCAACGATCGAAGCCATCGAGCTAACGTTGACAGTGCCAACCAGATCTCCACCGGTTCCAACGATGTCTACCGCATCTGCCCCGGTGTCGAGCAATACCGCATTGTCGAGCATGACGTCGACTAGACCTGCGAGCTCGTGTACGGTCTCCCCCTTGGAGCGCAGGGCCATCATGAATGCGCCAATTTGGGCCTCACTTGCCTCCCCCGACATGATCTGTCGCATAGCCCACGAGGCGGACTCGCGAGGTAGGTCCTCCCCCGCCAACAAAGACGAGAGCACCTCGGGCCAAGACAAATTTCGCATGCCAAGAACTTTACCCATCGAATTAGCTACTCGGAGTCCAAAAATTACTGTTTTTCGGGTTCAACACACGGCTGTAGAGGGCCATTTTGGGTTAGGCTAGAGCCATGTCTGCAACCACAACTGTCGCGTCTAATGCGGTAATCAACAGACCAAACGCGGTCTCGGTAGGAACCATCGTTTGGCTCGGCTCGGAAGTTATGTTCTTCGCGGGCCTTTTCGCTATGTATTTCAGCCTCCGCGCGGGCGCTCCAGAACTTTGGGCCAACGACACTCAAATCCTTGACGTGCCATTCGCGTTGGTGAACACCCTGATTTTGGTTGCCAGCTCTTTTACTGCTCAGTTTGGAGTGTTTGCGGCAGAGCGCCTTCAGCCTCGTAGAACCGGAAACTCTCCTGCCAAGTGGGGCATGATCGAGTGGTTCTTCCTCACGTATGTCATGGGCGCAATCTTCGTAGCCGGGCAGAGCTACGAGTACGCAAAGTTGGTTTCCGAGGGCGTCAGCTTGATGTCCAACTCCTATGGTTCAGCGTTTTACATCACCACCGGTTTCCACGCTTTGCACGTAACCGGCGGTCTAATCGCATTCTTGCTCGTGATTGCACGTGCTTATTCAGTCCGAAACTTCGGTCACCGTGAGGCAACCAGCGCCATCGTTGTCTCTTATTACTGGCACTTTGTAGATGTGGTGTGGATTGGCCTCTTCGTGGTCGTCTACATCTTGAAATAAATGGAGAAGCAGTTGAGTAACGAGAAACCACTACGCCGCCGCCCCTGGGCTGCGGGAATTGTGATTTTCCTGGGCCTTGTGTTGTCCGGTGGTGGCTATGCCGCTGCTACCAGCACTGTCCAGGCAGAGCTATCTAGCCCAGAGTTGATTGACGAGGGCAGAAAGCTATTCCTCGCAAACTGCGCTAGCTGCCACGGCACCAACGGTGAGGGCGCTATCGGTGGCCCATCGCTAATTGGTGTGGGTGCTGCTTCTGTAGATTTCCAGGTCGGCACCGGCCGCATGCCTGGTCAGGCATCTGGACCGCAGCTTCACAAGAAGCCAGTTCAGTTCACTGAGGAGCAGATTGCTGCCATGGCTGCCTACGTGGCTTCCCTAGCACCTGGCCCTGCCATCCCAGATGAGGAGTACCTCCGAGCAGATGGAGACCCAACCCAAGGTGGAGAGCTATTCCGCATCAACTGTGCAATGTGTCACAACGCTGTTGGTGCTGCCGGTGCACTCACCGAGGGCAAGTGGGCTCCACAGCTGAAGGGCGTCTCGGAGAAGCACATTTACGAGGCCATGATCACCGGACCTCAGAACATGCCAGTTTTCAACGATGCCAACCTGACCCCAGAGGACAAGAAGGACATCATTACCTACCTGAAGTACGTAGAGAACAACCCATCGGTTGGTGGCTACGAGCTTGGCTCAATTGGTCCTGTGGCTGAGGGTCTATTCGTTTGGATCTTCGGTCTTGGCTTCATCATCGCGATCACCGTTTGGCTTGGCGCCAAGTCGAACTAGGAGCACTCATGAGTGAAATCGAGAAAGTTTACGAATCGGGTCTAGCCACCACGGCCGATCGCCCAATCAAGGACCCGGGCATTGAACCACACCGCGTCAGAATGACTGACAAGGACGAGAAGGCTGCTCGCAACGCAGAGCGTGCCGTATCGGTCATGTTCCTAGTTTCGATTGTTGGCGCAATCGTTGCCATCTGGGGCTTCTTCGCCTTCCCTATTGTTGACGGCGACCTCTCCGCCACCAGAAACAACACCTTCTGGATGGGTGTTGGCATGGCACTTTCGCTGCTCGGAATCGGTTTTGGAGCCGTTCACTGGGCCAAGACTCTTATGCCTGACCACGAGGTTGCAGAGGACCGCCACATTGCTCGAAGCTCTGACGAAGCCCGTGCTCAGGCACTCGAAATCATCAAGCTTGCGGATGGTGAGTCTGGTTTCACTCGTCGCAAGCTGATTCGCAGAACCCTTTACGGTGCGCTGGCTTTCTTCCCGATCCCTGCTGTGGTGATCTTCGGAGACCTTGGTCCAACTGTGGGCGACACCCTCAAGCACACCATGTGGAAGAAGGGAACCCGCCTCACCAAGGACCCAACAGGCATCCCGATCAAGGCCTCAGAGGTCACTATCGGTTCGGTATTCCACGTCATCCCTGAAGGTCTCAAAGAGCTTGACCACGAGGTCAAGCTAAACGAGAAGGCCAAGGCGGCAGTTCTTTTGGTTCGTGTAAACCCTGGAGAGCTAAAAGAGGATCCTGCCAAGAAGGACTGGAGTTACGACGGTATCGTTGCCTACTCCAAGATTTGTACCCACGTGGGCTGCCCTGTGGCTCTATACGAGCAGCACACACACCACCTGCTATGCCCTTGCCACCAGTCGACTTTCGACTTGGCCGATCACTGCAAGGTGATCTTTGGTCCGGCATCGCGCCCTCTCCCCCAGTTGCCAATCACGGTTGACGCTGAGGGTTACCTCGTCGCTCAAAGCGACTTCCTCGAGCCAGTTGGCCCAACGTTCTGGGACATTAGGAAGTAATGATGACAAACGCAACAAAGCAAAAGCAGGGCGGTTTCCTAGCTGGAACTGCGAACTATCTTGACGAGCGAGTTGGTCTCGGCACCGTGGTCAAGGGATTCGGTCGCAAGATCTTCCCAGACCACTGGAGCTTCATGCTCGGTGAGGTAGCTCTCTATAGCTTCGTGATTCTCGTACTGTCGGGCACCTTCCTCACCTTCTACTTCCAGCCATCCATGGCGGTAGTTCACTACGAGGGCTCATATGCGCCACTTAAGGGCGCCGAAATGTCGATTGCCTACGCATCCAGCTTGGACATCAGCTTCGACATCCGCGGTGGTCTTCTGATGCGTCAGGTGCACCACTGGGCCGCACTTCTGTTCGTTGCAGCCAGCGGCCTGCACATGCTTCGCGTCTTCTTCACCGGCGCATTCCGCAAGCCTCGTGAGCTGAACTGGCTCGTTGGTTTCATGCTCTTCATCTTGGGTATGGCTGCGGGCTTCACCGGCTACTCCCTGCCAGATGACCTACTATCCGGAAACGGTCTACGAATCATCGACGGCATGATCAAGGGCATCCCTTTGATTGGCCCATCGATCTCTTCAGGTTTGTTCGGTGGCGAGTTCCCTGGCACCGAGATTGTGGCGCGTCTGTACAGCCTCCACATCATGATTGTTCCTGGACTAATCATCCTGTTCATCGCCCTTCACCTGATGATGGTCGTGCTCCACAAGCACACCCACTACTCAGGCCCTGGTCGTCGTGACGACAACGTCGTTGGTTACCCTCTGATGCCTGTTTACGTTGCCAAGGCAGGTGGATTCTTCTTCCTGGTTTTCGGTGTGATCATGGCCATCTCTGCGACCTTCACCATCAACCCGATCTGGAACTACGGTCCATACGACCCAAGCCCTGTTTCAGCTGGAACGCAGCCTGACTGGTACATCGGTTGGTTGGACGGTGCACTTCGTTTGGCTCCGAGCAACTGGGACGTAGCGGTGTTTGGTTACGTGTTGCCATTCGGCGTGCTTGTTCCGCTAGTTGTCTCGCTAGTGTTCCTTGCTCTAGTAGCTGCTTACCCATTCCTAGAGGCATGGGTCACAGGTGACAAGCGCGAGCACCACGTACTTGACCGTCCACGTAACGCTCCAACCAGAACCGCCATTGGAGCCGCTGGAGTTACCTTCTACGCAGTGCTTTGGGCCGGTGCCTCAACTGACTTGATCGCAATCAACTTCCAGATGTCGCTCAACCAGGTGCTAACCACCATGCAGATCCTGCTATTGGTTGGACCGGTCATTGCATACTGGGTGACCAAGCGCACCTGTCTGTCACTTCAGCGCAAGGACCGCGAGATGGTGCTGCACGGTCGCGAAACTGGTCGCGTTGTCCGCCTGCCTCACGGTGAGTACATCGAGCTCCACGAGCCATTGGACAAGTACGAGCTGTGGAAGTTAGTTGACTTCAAGGACTACCAGCCAACGCTGCCTCGTCCAAACAAGGATGGCAAGATCTCGATTTCAGCTCGAGTTCGCTCAGCACTGTCAAAGATTTACTTCGAAGACCGCATTGCACCGGTCACCAAGGCCGAATACGAGCTCGCTCACGCTGAGCACGCTCCTGCGGTCGAGGAGGCTCCAAAGCCAAAGCGTAAGCCAAAGGCCGTGGCAGCTGCCGAGAAGTAGACATAACCAAAAACTAAACCCCTTGGAAAATCCAAGGGGTTTAGTTTTTACAGGGACCTTGTCATCAACACGTGCTTCTCATCGACCATGGGGCCGGACTCAAAACCAGCCTTTTCAAACATACTTCTCGGGCCACGATAACCGTGGCTCACGAATTCTCCACTTGCCAAAGGTGCCGCATTCACCGCACGATACCCATGATTTGGCAAGTCAGCCAATGCAAAATTGAGCATCTTCGTGGCCACTCCCCTACGTTGGTATTCCGATTCCACTACAAAGCAAATAATTGCCGCTACGTCTTCCTCGTCACCAGGCAACTCAACGAAGTTTTTGAAACTATTCGCCGCCATCCATCCGATTACCTTGCCCTCGCTGAGAGCTACATACCCTTGCATGGTGCCATCCACTAGGCGATCACAAGCTCTATTTCGATTCACGGCGCCCAGAGCACCAGGATCCTTATTTTGCTCTCGGGTATTTAGGTAGAACTGGCAGTAACATCCTTGCCATTGGGGTTGGGACTTGAAGGCAGGGCCATCCATGAACACAAGATATGGCTCTAATTCATTCACGGTGAGTCTTCGAATCTCAATCATTCTTGAAGGCTACCGCCAAAAAGCAATAGACCCCGAGCATGAGGGCTCGAGGTCTATTTTCTAAAGTGGAGATGGGGGGAATTGAACCCCCGTCCATTGCAACGTTTGTGGCGCTTCTACGGGTGTAGCTTCAATCTACGTTCTGCTCGACCCCGGTATTTGTCTGAAGCAACTACACCGACAGGCCCAGTCAAAGTGCAAAGTCCCGAGGGAACCTTTGACGCATTCCCTCAGCAAGATTTCTAAATGACGTCTGGGTCTAAGTTGAAATCAGACTTAGTCAGACGGACTTCGGGGCTAGCTTAAGCAGCTAGGGCGAAGTCGGCGCGCTTTGTATTGGCACCTATTGGTTTGAACACATCGTTTACGAGATAAGTGCTCATCCTCGACCCGCTTCCTCCACGCATCACTACAGTGTCGAAACCGATCATCCCCATGTTTAGTTACTTTGTATCAATCTGGACTTCGCCAGGTTCAAAAGGATAACACCGCAACCTACTGGTTTGTTACGCGTTTTGGTAACTCTCAACCAACTCTGAGGTTTTTAGTACCTGAGCGAATTCGCCGTCGAGATTAGCTGCTGTCATTGCCATTACAGCGGAACCAGTGAACTCCTGATCGCCTAGTTTTACAGAAAAGGCGGTGGTTGCATCGATTGCAAACTGAACTTTGTAACCAAGGTTCCCAGCCATTCGAGCAGTCGTCTCGCAGCAGTAGTTAGTTGTGATTCCACAGATAACCACTGATCTGAGGTTTCTCTTGGTGAGCCAGAGGTGAAGGTCTGGAGTCCCATAAAAGGCGCTATTCACGCTCTTTTGGATAACGGCATCATTTGGACCGGAGAGAAATTCCTCAAGCGCGTTCCCATCTCCCCCAGGCGCTAGTGGTGAGTTGGGGTTCGCAGAATTATGGCGAACCAGAACAACTGGCCAAGACTTGGATCTCCAAAGCTTCAGCAGCGACTCGACGTTTGAGTAAACGTCTGGGTTAGCAGAAAGCCCCCAGTAGTCCTGGTCTCGAAATCCTTTTTGGACATCGATTACCAGAAGAACTGGAGGCTGTCGCAATTTCTAGTGGGCGTGGGCGTAGCGGTCGTATTCGAATACGAAACCAACCACGGCGATGATGGCGAAAGGCAGTGCAATGAAGAACATCCACCAACCCACAGCTAGAGAAGCAAATGCAACCGCTGCAGAGGCGCCGAGAACCAGTGGCCACCAGCTGTAGGGGCTGTAGAAGCCGACCTCGCCGGACTCGTCTTCGATGTTTCCATCTTCACGGTCTTCTGGCAGAGTTGCCGTGCGCTTCAGGGAGCTGTTGAGGTAGTAGGCAATGAACAGCGCCAGTATCACAAGCAGGGCCATTGCAGCAGTGCCAATCGGCTCTACGTAGCCCCACTCGAGCTGAGTCCAGATTGCGTAAGCGATGTCGGCGATCGTGAAGTACGCCGCCATTACCAGCAGGATGACGATATTGGACTTCATTAGATTCTGCCCTCCTTGACGTAAGACGCCTTGGCCTCTGGAGAGGCGTACTCAGGGTGGTTCAGGTCAAATGCCGGAGACTCTGAGCGAATGCGAGGAATCTGGTGGAAGTTGTGGCGTGGGAATGGAGACTCGGTAGCCCACTCGAGTGAACGACCGTAACCCCAAGGATCCTTCAGGCCAACCATGGTTCCCTTGCGCGCGGTGATCCAAACGTTGAAAAGGAACGGGATCATGGAGAGAGCCAAGATGACCGCACCGAGTGTGGAAACGATGTTCATCTCGGTGAAGCCATCCTCTGGAAGATAGGTGGCGTAACGACGAGGCATACCCATGACACCGAGCCAGTGCTGGATCAAGAAGGTGGTGTGGAAGCCGATGAACAGTAGCCAGAAGTGAATCTTTCCAAGACGCTCATCCAGCATCTTTCCGGTGAACTTTGGCCACCAGAAGTAGAAGCCGGCGAACATTGCGAACACCACGGTTCCAAACACTACGTAGTGGAAGTGCGCAACCACGAAGTAGCTGTCTGAGAGGTGGAAGTCCAAAGCTGGTGAGGCCAAGATAACACCGGTCAAACCACCGAATACGAAGCTGACCAAGAAGCCTAGGGCCCAGAGCATTGGGGTCTCAAACGAGACCGAGCCTCGCCACATAGTTCCAATCCAGTTGAAGATTTTCACACCGGTTGGAACCGCGATCAGCATCGTGGTGAAGGCAAAGAATGGAAGCAGAACCTGACCGGTGACGTACATGTGGTGTGCCCACACGGTCATGGATAGAGCCGCAATGGCAATGGTTGCGTAGACAAGAGTCTTGTAACCAAAGATTGGCTTGCGGCTAAAGACTGGGAAAATCTCAGACACGATTCCGAAGAACGGAAGCGCAATGATGTAAACCTCTGGGTGACCGAAGAACCAGAACAGGTGCTGCCAAAGCATGGCGCCGCCGTTTTCTGGGTCAAAAATGTGAGCTCCGAACTTGCGGTCTGCTCCAAGTGCAAACAGTGCTGCCGCAAGTGGGGGGAAAGACATGATGATCAAGATTGAAGTGACCAAGGTGTTCCAAGTGAAGATTGGCATTCTCCACATGGTCATGCCAGGGGCACGCATCGTGATGATGGTGGTGATGAAGTTCACTCCACCCAAGATGGTTCCGAAACCGCTCAGGGCAAGTCCGAAGACCCATAGGTCTCCACCGATGCCTGGCGAGAAGGTGGTGTTAGAAAGTGGCGCGTAGGCAAACCAACCAAAGGAAGCAGCACCCTGAGGGGTGAAGAAACCCGAGACCGCAATCAAAGAGCCGAAGTTGAAGAACCAGTAGGCGATCGCGTTCAGTCTCGGGAAGGCCACGTCAGGTGCGCCGATCTGGACCGGCATCAGAACGTTTGCGAAACCAGCGAACAGTGGAGTTGCAAACATAAGCAGCATGATCGTGCCGTGCATGGTGAAGAGCTGGTTGTACTGCTCCTTTGAGGCAACGATTTCGAGGCCTGGCAGGGTCAGCTGGGCACGGATGATCAGAGCCATCACTCCACCGATTAGGAAGTAGATGAAGGAAGTGATCAGGTACAGGTAGCCGATCTTCTTGTGATCAGTAGTGGTCAGCCAGTCAACTAGAAGCTGACCCTTGGAGCGCTTTGGAGCGAGAGAGCCTGGCTGGATTCTGGTTTCGGTTAACGTTGCCATTTTTATTCCTCTGAATCAGTTCTCTTGCTTGGGTCGCCACCAGGAAGATTCTGGTTTCTGTCGTACTCGCCCGACAGCTGACCCACATTACCCGCAGCTGCTAGCGCCTGCATTTGGGCTTCGTACTCGGCCTCAGAAACTACCTTGACGTTGAAAAGCATCATGGAGTGGTACTCGCCACAAAGCTCGGCACACTTACCAACGTAGGTGCCCTCCTTGAGCGGGGTGAAGTAAATGTGGTTGGTCCGCCCTGGGAACATGTCCTTCTTGTATAGGAAGTCCACGACCCAGAACGAGTGGATGACATCGCGGGCAGTTAAATCAATCTGAACGGTCTTACCCACCGGCAGGTAGAGAGTAGGAAGAGTCTCCATGACGTTCTCTTCATCACCGGTGAACTGAGCTTGGATTCCTGAGAAGTAAACGTTGTCGTTTACGTAGTTGAAGTCCCAGCTCCACTGCTTACCGATTACCTCGATAACTACGTCTGGGTTTTCGGTCTTCGCCTCGATGGCTGCCATGTCGCGCGCTGTAAACGCATAGAAGCCAACCACCATGATGAGCGGGATGACAGTGAACAGAGTCTCGATCGGCATGTTGTAGCGAAGCTGCTGAGGCATTCCGGTCTCGCCCTTGCGACGGCGGTAGACAATCAAGGCCCACGCCATCAGACCCCAGGAAAGGGCACCAACGGCTAGCAGCACGATCCAAGAGGTGTTCCAAAGGTGGATGATGCGGTCTGTGTGATTGGTAACTCCCCAGGCATCGGGCAAAAAGCCGCGCTCTAGCTCGGGGGAACAACCGGTGAGCACTAGAGCTGCTGCGGAAGCCAACGCTAGGGCCGAAAATCGGCGGCGAATCTTAGACAAGTGAGACATCCTTCTTGGGCTGCAGACGGTAAAAGTCTAGACCCAAAACACTCTAGTTTCAGGCGTTTCGCACCGATTTAGCTGAAGGAATCTCCACACGCACAGGTGCCGGCAGCATTTGGATTGTCAATAGTGAAGCCCTGTTTCTGGATTGAGTCCTCAAAATCAATTGAGGCTCCGTCTAGGTAAGGAACGCTCATCGGATCTACCACTACCTCGACGCCGTCGAAGGCCACGATTGCATCTGCCTCCTCGACCTGCTCGTCAAAGAAGAGCTGGTAGATCAAACCAGAGCATCCGCCCGGCTCAACGGCCACTCGCAAGCGCAAATCGTCTCTGCCCTCCGCGGTTAGCAAATTCTTTACCTTCTCAACTGCCGTTGGGGTAAGTACTACACCGTGTGCCTGTGACATGTTTCCTCCTGTTGCTTAAAAGTTTAACTAGCTACGACGCATCTGATTCCCTGCAAGCAGCAAAAGCGCCTCTGCGCATATTGCTCGCTTCAGGGTCGGAAGGTGCTGCGACTCGTTTGGAGAGTGCGCCCTGGAATCGGGATCCTCGACTCCAGTAACAAGGATTTCAGCATCAGGGAAAACTGTTGCGAATTCAGAAATGAAGGGAATTGACCCACCTACTCCGATTTCGACGGCAGGCTCAGGCCAAACTCGACTCAAGATGTCCTTCGCTAGCTCAGCTCCCCAACCCTGCTTGGCGAAGTAACCGGGGCCCTGCTCAGAGTGACCAAATTCAATGTGGGCTCCGAACGGAGCGTGCTTGACGAGGTGTTCGCGAAGCATGGCAAGCCCGTGGTTAGGATCCTCACCCGGCGCTAAACGCATTGAAACGCGAGCAGTTATCTGTGGCTGGGCCGTGTTCGAAGATGTGGCGACCGCAGGTGCATCCAAACCAATGATTGTGATCGCTGGTGCACCCCAGTTTTGCTTGAGCAATGAGTGTGTTCCAATTCGCTCCACGCCATCAAGCAACCCGGCTTGCTCCCTGAAATCTTCATCTGAAAACGGAAGCTCTGCGACATCGACCGTCTTGAGTCCAGCTACCGCAACGTTTCCTGCCTCATCGTTCAGCGTTGCCAAAAGTCGCACCATAGCGGTCATTGCATCAGGCAAAGGGCCACCAAACATTCCAGAGTGCAAGGCGTGATCCATGGTCTTGACGGTGAAGGTCTGCGACACAACGCCTCGAAGCGTGCTGGTCAACGCTGGGGTATCGATTGACCAATTGCCGCTATCGGCAACGATGATCAGATCCGCTGCTAGCTCAGCTCTGTTATCGGCAAGAAAGTTTGAGAATGATTCACTTCCGGCTTCCTCTTCGCCCTCAATGAACAACGTGATTCCGAGGTTCACATCACTTGCCAACTCAGCAAGAGTCTTCAGAGCATAGAGGTGTGTTACCACGCCTGCTTTATCATCACTGACTCCTCGGCCGTAGAGGCGCTCACCCTTGAGAGTTGCCTGAAACGGTTCACTCTCCCATAGCTCTGGATTCCCCGGAGGCTGAACATCGTGGTGTGCGTAGAGCAACACATGAGGAGCATCAGCTTTGGCTGCCCTGCGTGCGAGAACGGCAGGTGAGCCGGGCTCGCCGTTTGGCTTGAGAGCAGTCCTGATTTCTACAAAATCGAAAAGTCCCGTGCTGGCAAGCAGATTCTTTACGGCCTCGGCGGATCGAGTCAGATTATTTGGATCAAAGCTTGGCCATGCAATGCCCGGAATCTTGACCAGTTCACCAAGATCACCAACCACTTGAGAGAAGTTCTCCTGAACAAAAGATTCGACTTTGAATTGCAGTTCGCTAGAAACCGAGACTTTAGAGAATGTCATGGCGATAATCTAGTCCCAGATCTTGAGAGGTTCCGCATGTCAGAAACCAATTCACCAGCCGGCAAGGGTAGACCGACTCCCCCTCGCAAAGTTCGCGAGCAGGCTCGCAAAAAGCCACTGGTTGGCGACCGCAGCAAGGAGGCCAAAAAGGCCCAGCGCGAGAAGCTTCGCGAAGAACGCCAGAAAGCCCGGGAGGGCATGATGGCTGGTGACGAGCGTTACCTCACCTATCGAGACAAGGGACCGCAGCGCAAGTTCGTTCGTGACATCGTGGATTCCAGATTCACTGCCGGTGAAATGGTGCTACCAGCCATGTTCCTGGTCGTGCTTACAACCTTTATCGACAGCTATGAGGTCCAGCTGATCTCGCTGTTTGCAATGTGGTCGCTATTTCTCGTAGTCGCATTCGATGCCTTCCTGGTTTCGCGGTCGGTGAAGAAGCGCGTGGCCAAGAAGTTTGGTGCGGACAAGGTAGAGGGTGGCCTGGGCTGGTACGGAGCAATGCGCTCCATTCAAATGCGCACACTAAGAATTCCAAAGCCTCAGGTTTCAAGATTCGCAAAAATCGACTAGTAAGTAAGGGCAGAACATGAAGCATCGCTATCTAGGCAACTCCGGACTCAAAGTATCCGAACTGATTTATGGAAACTGGCTTACTCACGCATCTCAAGTTGCCGAGCAGCAGGCGATCGCTACAGTCAACGCGGCTCTCGAGGGTGGCATCACAACCTATGACACCGCCGATGCCTACGCCAACCAAGCCGCTGAAGTGGTGCTTGGTAAGGCCCTAAAAGGTCAGCGCCGTGAGGGTCTTGAGATTCTGACTAAGGTCTACTGGCCGGTTAGCGCCAAGGGTCCAAATGACTGTGGCCTGAGCCGCAAGCACATTTTCGAATCCATCAACGGCTCACTCACTCGACTGCAAACTGACTACGTTGACCTCTACCAAGCTCACCGTTTCGATTACGAAACCCCGCTCGAGGAGACAATGCAGGCCTTTGCAGACTTGGTCCGCATGGGCAAGGTGCTCTATGTCGGAGTCTCCGAATGGAATGCTGAGCAGATCCGTGCTGGACAGCAGCTGGCGACCCAGCTTGGATTCAAGTTGATTTCTAACCAACCGCAATATTCGATGCTCTGGCGTGTAATCGAGGCAGAAGTAATTCCAACCAGCGTTGAGCTAGGGCTGGGTCAGATCGTGTGGTCCCCAATGGCTCAGGGCGTTCTGACCGGAAAGTACCTGCCAGGTCAGCCAGCTCCTGAAGGCTCGCGTGCGGCCGACCCTGCAATGTCTTCGATCGTTGAGAAGTTCATGGGAGAGGCAACCCTGACCGCAGTCCAAAACCTCCGTCCGCTCGCCGAGGGACTGGGTCTGACTATGGCGCAGTTTGCACTGGCTTGGGTATTGCAGAACAACGCAGTCTCGGCTGCGATTGTCGGAGCTTCCAGGCCAGATCAGATCAAGGACAACCTTGGTGCCTCAGGTGTCGAGATTCCGGCGGATGTGATGTCGAAAGTCGACGAGGTGCTGGCCGGTGTCTACATGACTGACCCAAGCCTGACTAAGTCACCTGCAGAACGCCCCTGCTAATCGATTTTTGCGAGCCGTGCGGGCCAGAGTGGTCCGTTATAGATAAAGCCGGTGTAACCCTGGACTAGGTCTGCACCGAGCGAAACGCGAGCCTGAACCTCGATCTGTTTGCTCACTCCCCCCACGGAGATAACGCAGTAGGTGCGATCCAGCTCTTGGCGGATGATACGGAGCATCTCTAAGGATCGCGATCGCAACACCGGACCAGAGAGACCGCCAGCCTCAGCTAGAACCGCTGGATCGGCCTTCAGATTGCGGCTTATGGTGGTGTTCGCCGCAATCACTCCAGCAAGCTTCGTGCTCTTGACTAATTGCAGGATTTCAACCAAGTCTTGATCTGCCAGATCAGGAGATAGCTTGAGCAAGACAGGCTTGCCTGAAGAATTTGCCATGGTGGCCTCAAGAATGGGCTTTAGCGCCTCAACCTGCTGCAGATCCCTCAGCCCGGGGGTGTTTGGCGAGGACACGTTTACTACAAGATAGTCGGCATACGGTGACAGCGCTGCAGCCGCCAGCTGATAGTCCTGATAAGCAAGCTCTGAGGGGGTGTCCTTGTTTTTGCCGATGTTCACCCCGATGACAGGAAGGTTTTCACCGCTGGCGCGCAACTTTTCCAAGCGCTTTGCAATGACCTCCGCGCCATCGTTATTGAATCCCATCCGATTGATTAGAGCCTGTTGCTCTGGGAGACGAAACATTCTTGGCTTTGGATTACCTGGCTGAGGCCTGGGGGTTACCGTGCCGATCTCAACGTGCCCAAACCCCAATGCATGCATGGGTTTGATGAGCGTTGCATTTTTATCAAAGCCTGCAGCTAGACCAAAACGATTCTCAAAAAGAATTCCCATGACCCTAATGTCTCTGGGCCTTTTTCTTGCGCGGAGGATTCCAATCGCAGATAGGACCTCAAGAACTGTGACAACCAGGTGGTGCGCAACTTCGGGGTCAAGACGTTTGAAAAAAACATTGAAAAGCGTGCGATAAATCATTCAGATCTCAAGCTCTCAATAGCCTTTTGGAAATCATCCAGAGAGTCCCAAGCTTGGTAGACACTCGCAAATCGCATGTATGCAACATGATCCAGGTTTCTGAGTGGGTCCAGGATTGCCAAGCCGATGTCTTGCGCCTCAATAGAGGCAGCACCTGTGGCTCGGAGGGTCTCCTCCACCTGCTGTGCAAGTAGCGCAAGGTCGGCATCGGTAACTGGCCTACCTTGACAGGCCTTGCGAACACCACTGACGATCTTGTCTCTTGAAAATGGTTCGGTTACTCCCGAGCGCTTAGTCACCATCAGGCTTGCGGTCTCAACGGTTGTGAAGCGCTTCTGACACTCCGGACACTGACGACGACGGCGAATGGAAGAGCCGTCGTCAGAAGTTCTTGAGTCGATTACTCGGGAATCTGCATTTCGACAAAATGGACAGAACATCAGCGATCCTCTCTGATCGAAGCTGCGGTGCCATGGGCCGATAGACCCTCGGTGTGGGACAGGGTCTCCAACTGGGTTGAAATCTCAGCCAGTGCGCTCTTTGAGTATGAAATGACCTGCTGTGGCCTAAGGAATGTGTGCACCCCAAGACCTGGTCCGAACTTCGCTTGCTGGGAAGTAGGTAACACGTGGTTTGAACCTGCGAGGTAATCCCCCAGGCTCACCGGAGAGAAGTCCCCGATAAACAGTGCGCCGGCGTTAGTGATTTGCTTGGCGACCTCTTCAGGGCTCTCGGTTTGAATCTCGAGGTGTTCAGTTGCATAGTGGTTGGCCACAGCAATTGCAGCCTGAATGTTCTCTACCAGCACCAGCGCTGATTGCTCCCCTGCAAGGGCGATCGCAGCCCGTTCGCGATTGGCTGCCAGAGCCAGCTGACGATCAACCTCAACTAAGACGCGTTCAATTAGATCCTTCGAATCAGTCACCAATACAGCTGCGGCATTCTCATCGTGTTCAGCTTGAGAAATTAGATCTGCGGCAACAAAAGCGGGATTCGCAGTCTTGTCAGCGACGATGAGGATTTCAGTGGGTCCGGCTTCGGAGTCGATACCGATCTTGCCTCGAAGCAGGCGCTTGGCCGTAGCAACGTAAATGTTTCCCGGTCCAGTGACCATGGTTACTGGGTCGAGTCCAATCTCAGGAACCCCGTAAGCGAAGGCAGCCACTGCGCTTGCGCCGCCAATCGAATAAACCTCAGTTACACCTAAGAGCTCAGCAGCAGCGAGAATGCTCGGGTGTGGCAGTCCATCGAATTCAGCCTGAGCCGGCGAGGCAATCACAATTCGTGGAACATTTGCAACCTGCGCTGGCACCACGTTCATGATCACACTGGACGGATAAACAGCTTTACCACCTGGGACATACAAACCAACTGAATCCACCGGCACGTAGCGCTGGGTGACGTTGGCTCCCTCACCAAGATCGACGCTTACTTCGCTGGGCACAACCGCAGCGCTCACTCGGCGCACTCTCGCGATCGCCTCTTTGAGTGCCTCCACCAATTCCGGTGCAGTGTTTGCAAGGGCGGAGCGAAGCTGATCTCTCGAAACCTTGAATCCGGCTGGCAGCACACGGTCAAACTTTTGAGCGTGGTCACGAAGGGCCGCCTCACCTAGGGTTCTAACCTCCTCGCAGAGTGCCCAAACGCTGGACTCAATCGTGGAATTGTCTTCGATGGTTGCCCTGGGAATCAAAGTGTTCACCCGCGAAGCGGTAATCGGGCCCGTGAGTTCTAAAAGCCGCAATCAATACCTCGGAATAATTTGGCGAATTTGATGCTCTAACCTTATCTAAGATGACTAATCAATCCACCGACTTCAATCTGTTTGGCGCAGATGCACTCAAGGCCGCGTTTCGCCGGCATGCATCTGGAGTCGCCATAATCACCGCCAGCACGAAGGCTGGAGAGCCAATTGGGTTCACGGCGACATCCGTTACCTCCCTTGGCTCTAACCCACCGTTGGTTTCCTTCAACATCGCTCAAGGGTCATCCTCTTATGATCACCTGGTCGAGGGGTCAAGCGTTGCCATCCACACCCTGACCATTGAAAATCTGGCACTTTCTCAAAAACTGGCAGGACCCAAAGAAGATCGCTTCAAAGACATTGAGTACAGCCTGGTTTCCGGTGTTCCGGTCTTCCCTCAAACATCTTCAGTTCTTTTAGGAAAAGTCAGAACGAGGCTCGAGGTCGCGGCAAATGCGGTTGTCGTTTTGGATGTAATCAGTGGTTTTGAAAACACTGATGCCGAGCCACTTCTCTACTACCGTCGTGGCTACCTGACTACCGGCGAGCGACTCGCCGACAACTTCTAGTCGACTGCGTCCGGACCCAGGAGAGCCTTGAGCTCTCCAAAAAGATCGTGCCCTACAGCTACTCGCTGCGGCAGCAAGAAGTGTTTCACCGTTGAGCCGATCAGCTTCACTTGCACCTCTACCGGCCCCGGGTGAGTGTCCAGAATCTGTCCCAACTTGCCCAGGATGGTCTTGTTGGCCATTGACTCCTTGATGGCAAGCTTCAGCACGCCACCTTGCTCACGACCGGCATCCAAGACATCGATCGAAAAAGCTTGGAGGGTTACCTCCTCGTCGCGCCTTGAGATTCTCCCGCGAATAGCGACGGTTTGATCGGCAATCAGAAGTTCGCGATTCTCCAGATAGGTCTTACCCATAAACATGACTGAAATCTCGCCCGAAAAATCCTCAAGCGTCACTTGACCGTAAGGGTTGCCCGAGGTTCTTGCGACGCGGTGAGCAACCTGCGTGATCAAACCGGCAATTGTGACCGTTTCTCCGTCTTTGAGCTGAGTCTCGCGAAGCGCAATCACTCCCATGTCGGAGTGTCGCATCAAGAGTGCTTCCATGCCCGCTAGCGGGTGATCCGAGACATATAGACCAAGCATCTCTCGCTCGTGTGAGAGGAGGTCCCGCTTAGTCCACTCTGGCAGATTTGGAACTTCGATTACGGCTGGATCCTCCTCCAAAAGACCGCCGAAGAGGTCCATTTGACCCGATGCCTGCTGCTTTTTCAAAACTACTGCTGAGTCAATTGCTTCTTCGTGAATAGCAATCAAAGACCTGCGGGTGTGGCCAAGTGAGTCAAAGGCCCCTGCCTTGATAAGCGATTCAACTACTCGCTTCGAAGTTGCTTGCTGTCCGACTCGGGACAGGAAGTCATGGAAGGAGCTGAACTTGCCTGACTTGCGGGCCTCGACAATCGCGTCCACAACGTTTTTGCCAACGTTGCGAATGGCGCCAAGACCAAATCGGATATCGTCACCAACCGCAGCAAAAACCCCAATTGATTCACTGACATCGGGAGGCAAAACTTTGATGCCCATTTTGCGACACTCGTTTAGATAGATCGCGAGCTTGTCCTTTGAATCACCGACGCTTGTGAGCAGTGCTGCCATGTACTCAGCTGGGTAGTTCGCTTTGAGGTACGCCGTCCAGTAGCTCAGCACACCGTAACCGGCGGAGTGAGCCTTGTTGAAGGCGTAGTCGGCAAACGGTAGCAATGTCTCCCAGAGCGCCTTGATGGCCTCCTTGGAATAGCTGCGCTCTTGCATACCGGCGCTAAAGATCTCGTACTGCTTTTCCAGTTCCTCGGGTTTTTTCTTTCCCATGGCTCGGCGCAATAGGTCTGCTTGACCCAGCGAATAACCCGCCACTTTTTGCGCAGCTGCCATCACCTGCTCCTGATAGACAATCAGGCCGTAGGTGGGTCCCAAGATTTCGCGCAGCGGCTCTTCAAGCTCGGGGTGAACGGGCTCAGATTGCTGCTGACCATTTTTACGCTGGGCATAGTTGATGTGTGAGTTCATCCCCATTGGGCCGGGGCGATATAGCGCGATAACCGCGGAGATGTGCTCGAACTCTGTCGGCTTTAGCTGACGCAGCAGCTGTCGCATGGCATCACCATCGAGCTGAAATACGCCGAGGGTGTCACCGCGTGAAAGAAGCTCGAAGGTTTTTTCATCCGAGTTCAGGTCAAGCTCCTCGAGAACTACGTTCTCGCCACGGTTTTGTCTAATGTTTTCGAGGGCATCATCCAACACCGTGAGGTTTCTTAGGCCGAGAAAGTCCATCTTTAGCAAACCCAGATCCTCACATGGAGGCTGATCAAACTGGGTGATGATGGCGCCGTCCTCTTCGCGCTTCATGATCGGAATTACATCCATCAACGGTTCAGCTGACATGATCACACCCGCAGCGTGAACTCCCCACTGGCGCTTTAGTGACTCGAGACCCTGGGCTAAATCAAACACACGTTTGGATTCTTCATCGTTCTCGATGATTTCTCTAAACTCAGCAGCCTCGGAGTAGCGCTCTGCCGCAGGGTCAATCAACTCGTTCAGCGACACATCTCTGCCCAGGACCATAGGCGGCATGGCCTTGGTCAGCTTCTCCCCAACCGCATATGGCATGGCCAAAACTCGAGCGGCATCCTTCAACGCCTGCTTAGCCTTGATGGTTCCAAATGTGACGATCTGGGCGACGCGGTCATCGCCATACTTCTCGGTGACATACCTAATCACTTCTGGTCTGCGACGGTCGTCAAAGTCAACGTCGATATCCGGCATTGAAAGACGCTCCGGATTCAAAAAGCGCTCGAAGATTAGGTCGTGCTCCAGGGGATCAAGTTCGGTGATACCTAGGGCGTAGGCGACGATCGAACCGGCGGCAGATCCTCGACCAGGACCTACTCGAATGCCCTGGGAACGAGCCCAAGAGATGAAGTCCGCAACCACCAAGAAGTAGCCGGGGAACCCCATTCGAACGATCACATCTAGCTCATAAGCGGCCTGCTCGCGGTGCTTATCGGAGTAGCCCTGGGGGAATCGACGATCCATGCCGCGCCAAACCTCTTTGGCAAGCCAATCGGCCTCGGACTCCCCCTCAGGGACTGGGAACCTAGGCATCAGGTCGCGCTTTTCAAAATTTACCTCTGAGCGCTCAGCAATTAGCAGAGTGTTGTTCGCTGCCTCTGGGAGGTCCTTGAAGAGCTCCCGCATTTGTGCTGCAGACTTGAGGTAGTACTCCTGAGATTCAAACTTGAATCGATTTTGGTCATAGATATTTGAACCAACCTGAACGCACAGCAGTGCATCGTGGGCCTCGTGGTCCTCCTGATTGGTGTAGTGCAAATCGTTTGTTGCAACCAGCGGCAGACTCAAATCCTTGGCCAAGCGCAACAGGTCGTCGCGAACTCGTTTTTCAATGGAAAGACCGTGGTCCATGACCTCCACAAAAAAGTTGCCCTCGCCAAAAATGTCTCGGAATTCAGCTGCTGTGCGGATTGCCTCATCGTATTGACCCAGTCGGAGTCTGGTCTGAACCTCGCCACCTGGACACCCGGTTGTAGCTATCAGACCCTTGCCGTATTTGTTTAGAAGCTCTCGGTCCATTCGAGGTTTGAAGTAGTAGCCCGACAAATACGCCTCAGACGAGAGCCGGAAAAGGTTTTGCATCGAAGCGTTATCGGTTGACCACATGGTCATGTGGCTGTAGGCGCCACCTCCAGATACATCGTCATCTCCGCCATCGGCCCAACGAACCTTGGATTTCTCGAGACGGGATCCTGGGGCAACGTATGCCTCAATGCCAATAATTGGCTTTATACCCTGGGCCTTGGCCTGCTTCCAGAATTCATAAGCACCGTGGGTATTGCCGTGATCGGTCATCGCAATCGCGGGCATGCCAAGTTCAACTGCCTTTGCAATCAGCTTTTTTACCCGCGCTGCCCCATCGAGCATCGAATACTCGGTGTGATTGTGCAGGTGAACAAAAGACTCGCTCAAACCCGCTCCTAGTTGATAGGCCTAAATCCTAAAGCCGAAAATCGGTATCCCTGAGTTTGCCAAGAGCGAGTTCAAGATCCGCGGGGTAATCCGATTCAAATTCCACCCAGTCTGAGCTAATCGGATGGGCAAACGCCAGCTTCTTGGCATGCAGCCACTGCCTATCTAGACCTAACGCCGCTGCAAGTTTGGGATCCGCTCCATACAGCGGATCGCCAACCAGGGGATGTCTAAAGTGAGAGAAGTGGACGCGAATCTGGTGGGTTCGACCAGTTTCCAGTCCGACCTCCATTAGCGCTGCAGCAGGAAGCAGTTCAATGGTTTTGTAGTGCGTAACAGCGTGCTTACCTTCTGCCGAAATCGTGAACTTATAGTCGTGTCGTTGACTTCGAGCAATTGGGGTGTCAATCGTTCCAGAGGCAGGCTCTGGATGCCCCTGCGCCAAAGCGTGATAGGTCTTTTTTACCGTTCTGTCTCGGAAGGCCTGCTTGAGCACCGAGTAGGCCCGCTCCGATCTGGCAAGGACCATCAAACCGCTGGTGCCAACATCAAGGCGCTGCACAATCCCCTGTCGCTCTTGAGCGCCCGAAGTGGAAAGGGTGATACCCCTGGAGAGTAAAACTCCCGCGACACTGGGGCCTTCAAAACCAACCGAGGGGTGCGAGACAACTCCGGCGGGCTTGTTGATAACAACGATGTCGTCATCAAGATAGACAATCTCAAGTTCTGGCACATCCGCTGCAACGACCTCCGGGCTTTGAACAGGTCGCTCGTCCAACTCAACCTCAATAATCATTTCGGTAGAGAGGCGGTCTGACTTACCCAGAGGTCCGAACTGAGACCTAACCAGCCCCGATTCAATCAAGTCAATTACCTTGGTTCTTGAAAGACCAAGCATTTTCGCGATAGCAGCATCTGCTCGCTCCCCTGCGAGCAGGTCTGGAACCGGGAGGAATTTACTCACTCCTGCCGCCACCGATCTCATCGCCTCGGAGCGTCCTCAGCATCGCAAGAGAAATACCAATCACTAAAAATGAGTCAGCAAGATTGAAGATGGGAAAATTGAGTGGGATCTGGATGAAATCAACCACGTGACCTGAGAAGAAATCCGGCTCTTTGAAGACTCGGTCAACCCAGTTCCCTGCTGCTCCCCCAAGCACCAAGCCGGCAATTACCGACCAAGTTTTTGTCTTTGCCTTTGGTCCATACCAAAGAAGAAGCAATACAGCGACGGATGAAATCAGCGCCAAGATCCATGTTGCACCGAAGCCCAGAGAAAATGCCGCGGCTTCGTTGTAAGCAAGCCGAAACCGAAGCAAATCTCCGATGACATTTACGACTGTTCCATCAGACAAAAAATGCTCAGCGGCATACTTTGTTAGCTGATCCAAGAAAACGGCCGCAAGGCCAATCGAATAAACCCAACGGGCTTGAGAGCTAGTTGCGCTCACTCAGTTCGGTTTCTTCTTCGTCTTCCTCAGAAACTTCAGCCTCAACCGCAGTCGCCATGACGGCCGCCGCAGCTGCACTCTCAAGTTCGATCTTCGCAGCTGCCTCAAGTGGCTGCTCGAAGGACTCTTCGCGGACCAAGGTCTGCAGCTGGTTCTCAATGTAGTCGCGGAGACGGCCACGGTAGTCGTGTTCGAACTCGCGCAGCTCGTCGATGGTGTTCTCGATAGCACGACGGTCAAGCTCTAGCTGCCCAATTACTGCACGTGCCTGTGCCTCAGCGTCACGAACTAGGCGGGTGGCCTGCTCCTGACCATCTCTGATTAGCTGGTCGCGCTTGGTTAGACCCTCACGAACGTGCTCTTCGTGTAGCTTGCGGGCAAGCTCCAACAGACTGTGTGAGTTCTGAGCGTCAGCGGCGGATGGAACTGCGGCGGCTGCCACAACGGAGGCAGCAGGGTAGGAAGGAGCGGCTGCAGGGGCTTCCTCAGCGCGAGCCTGAGCAGCTGCCAATTTAGCCTTGAGCTCTTCGTTCTCTTGGCTCAGGCGGCGGAATTCAACGGCCACCTCGTCCAGAAAGTCATCTACCTCGTCCTGGTCGTAACCCTCACGGAACTTGGTTTGCTGAAATCTTTTGTTGACTACATCCTCGGGCGTCAGCGCCATTTGGTGCACCTTCCTAACAGGGTCGCTCAAAGCAACGAACACCATGTTATTTGACTAAAGGGCGGCTGCCAAACTGCGCAGGAAAAGTACCGCGATGAGCACAATCGTGAAAGCTAAATCGAGTGCGACCGGGCCGAGTCTGACTGGTGGGACGAAGCGGCGAACAAACTTCAGCGGTGGATCAGTGATCGTGTAGACGAAATCCAACACCGGAAGCAAAATACCCGGAGGTCTCCATGCGCGATTGACACTCATGATGAGGTCAACAACAAAGCGCGCCATCAGAACGTAGAAGTAAATCTGAAGCGCAAAAGCGAGAATGTTTCCCAATAGACCCATGGGTTAGTTCATTAGGTCTTCGCTGGTTTCTTCCTCAGAGTCTGAGTCTGAAATCGCAACGTGTGCTGGGGTAAGCAGGTAGACCTTCGGAGTCACACGCTTAAGCGAGCCCTCGAGTCCCTCTTTTAGGCCAATCATGAAATCGAGCATGCGCTTGGCCTCAGGCTCACTTAGAGCAGCGATGTTCACAATCACCGGAACTCCCTGGCGGAAGTTGGCGGCAACGTCCTTGCCATCGGCGTAGGACTGAGGATCGATGGTGACAATCTCCGACATGTCGGATGAGCGACGACGAGTGACAGGGCGAGGCTTTGCAGCAGACTCAGAAGCAGGTGCCTCAGATCCACCAAATCCAAAGAATGTCATTACTGAATTCATTACGCCCATGAAAACTCCTTAGTTCTTCTCAAGACTAGGCTCAATAAGCCCTGGGACCCGTTATTTTGGAGCCAACTCGAATGTGTGTCGCACCAAGATCCAGCGCCACTTGGTAGTCCTCGCTCATGCCCATTGAAAGGTATTTAGCCTCAGGGGCAATCCGCAACAGAGTCTGCTGAAGCTCGAGCACTCGTTCAAACTCAGATCTGGGGTCCTCCCCCAAACCTGCCACCGCCATCAAGCCCTGTAGTTGAATCTCCGGCACTCCTAGCACCTGCTCGGTGAGCATTTCCAGATTTTCTGGTAGCACCCCACCTCGGCCTGGATCCCCGGTGAGATTCAGTTCAATGAATCCCTCAATAGACCTTTCCAGTTTTGGTAGTTGCTTGGCCAGCTCTTGAACCAGGGAGGGCCTATCGATGGAGTGGATTGCACTTGCGTATCGAAGCACTGACTTGACCTTGTTGGTTTGAAGCTGGCCTATGAAATGCCAGTTCAGCGCGTTGTTTGGGCGCAGCTCCTCGGTCGCCAGATACTTAGCACTGGCCTCCTGATCACGATTTTCGCCAACATTTAGACACCCCAGGTCAATAAGTTCCGCCACCAGTTCGGCAGGGTGATTCTTTGTCACCACGATCAAAGTCGCAGGCCCCAAAGCCGAAGGGGTCTTGGCCACATCGGCCAAGACCCTCTCGTAACGCTCTTTTAGGTTCAACGGAAGAACTCAGGGAGATCTAGGTCATCCCCGAATCCGTTGTTTGCGGAAACCGAAACCTCAACTGGCTCGAATCCTTGGAACTCAGCTGCCGTCTCGGCAACCGCCTCTTCTGCCACCTCTTCGGAGCTGCTAGCTACTGCAGTTGCAGCGGCAGCAGCCAGAGCTGCCTGACCTAGAGCCGCAGTGTCGAAGCGACGGTAGGTCGGCTCTCCACCATCGAAACCGGCTGCGATAACAGTGATGCGCACCTCATCGCCAAGAGTGTCTTCGATGGTTGCACCAAAGATGATGTTGGCCTCTGGGTGAACAGCCTCTTGAACGAGGCGAGCAGCATCGTCGATCTCGTGAAGACCAAGGTCGGAAGCACCCTGGATCAAGAGCAGAACGCCGTGAGCTCCCTCAATGGTTGCCTCAAGCAATGGCGAAGAGACCGCAATCTCGGCCGCGCGGACGGCACGGTCTTCACCCTTGGCAGTACCGATTCCCATTAGGGCTGAACCGGCACCCTGCATGACCGACTTCACGTCGTTGAAGTCGAGGTTGATTAGACCTGGGACAACGATCAGGTCGCTGATGCCCTGAACTCCGGCACGGAGAACGTCATCCGCGGTCATGAAGGCCTCGATGGCAGAAATCTTCTTGTTGGACATCTCCAAAAGGCGCTGGTTTGGAACCACGATTAGGGTGTCTACCTCAGCACGAAGAGCCTTGATACCTTCGTCGGCCTGCACGGCACGACGCTTTCCTTCAAAGTTGAATGGGCGGGTGACAACACCAACGGTCAAAGCACCCAGGCGACGAGCGATTCTCGCTACAACAGGAGCAGCACCGGTTCCGGTGCCACCACCCTCACCTGCGGTTACGAACACCATGTCGGAACCCTTCAGCGCCGACTCGATCTCGTTCTCGTGCTCCTCGGCAGCACGGCGACCAACCTCTGGGTCAGCCCCAGCACCTAGGCCGCGAGTGATGTCGCGACCGATGTCGAGTTTGACATCGGCATCGCTCATCAGAAGCTGCTGGGCATCGGTGTTCACAGCTACGAACTCGACTCCGCGCAGACCGGACTGGATCATGCGATTCAGAGCGTTAACTCCACCGCCACCAACGCCTACGACCTTGATAACTGCCTGATAGTTCGGTGCCTGTGACACTTTTGCCTCCTATTGAGAAAACCCTCAAGTTAAGGCTGAGGCTTAACTTTGATTCAGGTTTTCAAATTGCGCGAAGAAGTTAGAGCGCTGATGCCAATTCGGAACCTATCGGCTCGGGCGTGTCGCAAACAGGCCTAGTAATTCGGATAGGTAACCACCGGAGCATTGGGCGATGACACGTCGACCACAACGGACTCTTTCAACCCAGTCTTTAGAAGAGTCATCAAGACTTCATTTTTCAGAAGAGCTTGCTTGGTGTCACCCCAGATAACAGTGATGTTTGATTTCTTCAAAACCAGATTGGTGGTGAGCTGCTCGGAGACCTCAATTGAGTAAACCCGCTGGTAGGTCTTCACTGGCAACGAGAGCAGGACCTCCATTGCGGTTTTGAACTGGGGGTTGTCTTTCGGGTTGCCCTTGAGATTTAGGTAAGGAAGCTTGACTGCAGCATCGGTTTGCTCGATCTGAACCCCGGCGGCGTCGTAGAGGTAGTTTTTTCCTGAACGCACCAGCACCACAATTGGCTGGCGCTCACGGATTTTGACGTTCAGGGTGTGCGGAGGCTCGGCTTGAATGGCAAAAGTCTCAATCAGCGGAAAATCAGCCAAGAGCTCCGCTACCTCAACCTCTGAGATCGTGGTTAGCGGTCTTCCATCAAGCGTCTCTAGGGCTTTTGAAATCTTCTTCGGCTCGAGGCGCTGGGTTCCGGAAATAGTTATCTTGTCAATTGCCAAAAGCGGGGTGAAGAAGGTTGCCGCCACTAGCCCAACCAACACCAGTGGGGCTAAGACCATAAAGATTCGGGCAAAGAGCGCGAATGGCCCCAGGTTTGATTTGGGCTTGGAGCGCTTGGTTCTGCCGATTCGCTTGCGCTCTTTGGCCAGCAGCTCTCGCTCTGGCTTTTTCACTTCTCTAGAGCCTCGAGTAGCTCAGGAACCATCTTGTATACATCGCCACAGCCCATGGTGATGATGAAATCACCCTCGGTTGCCAGTGCCGCCGCCGCCGCAGGAGCATCCTCCCAAAGCGGCACGTAGTGAACTTGGCCCTGATCGGTAAACCTGTCGGTAATTAGCGCTCCAGTCACACCCGGCTCTGGGTCCTCGCGGGCCGCGTAAACATCCAGCACCACAACCTGATCACTTAGTGCGAGTGCATCTGCAAACTCCTGAGCAAAAATCCGAGTTCTTGAATACAGATGGGGCTGAAAGACCGTAACCAGCTTGCCCGCACCCACTGCCGCTCGGGCCGCCTTCAGCGCAGCTGCAACCTCGGTTGGGTGATGCGCAAAGTCGTCGTAGACCCTTACTCCCCTTCTTTCACCGTGTAGTTCGAACCTACGAACTGTTCCACCAAAAGTAGCAACTGCATTTGCTGCCTGAACAAAGTCAAAACCGTGACCAACCAAGACCGCTACTGCCCCAGCCGCGTTTAGAGCGTTGTGCTCGCCTGGGATACTTAGTTCAAGTGGCACTTTGGCACTTTGATACACAAGATTGAACTTCACCCTCGGTCCAGAGGCATCCACGTCGGTGACTCGGACGTCGGCCGACTCCGCTTCGCCAAAAGTCAGCACTCGCTGGTGGTTAAGTCGCCCCCGAACCCTTACCGCTCCGGGGTCATCAGACGAGATGACAACGAGATTCGAGGCGGCATCTGCAAACTTAACAAATTCACCCTCAAACGCCTCGAGGGACCCAAAGTGGTCTAGGTGGTCTGGGTCAACATTTGTGATCAATACGGTGTCGGTTTGATAGTGCAAGAAGGAACTGTCGGACTCATCTGCCTCAATTACAAAGTGCTCCCCCGAGCCGAAGTTGCTGGACGCACCATAAGCCTGGATCACTCCCCCATTTACAAAGCTGGGATCTGCACCCAAAACATCTAATGCTGTTACAACCATGCCCGTGGAGGTGGTCTTGCCGTGAGCACCAGCAACAGCAATCAACTTTCCTGATGATGCCAGATGGGCGAGCATGGCCGAGCGGTGCAGAACCGGAAGTCCCAGCTCCTTCGCCAACACGTACTCTGGATTTGTTGGCCACAGCGCGCTGGTCACAACCACGGTGTCGGCATCACCCAGATTCTTGGCATCGTGGCCGATCGCGATTTCAGCACCGAGTTTTCTGAGTTGAGTGATGTTGTCGCTGTCGCGAACATCGCTTCCAGTGACGCGATGGCCCATACCCAAAAGCAGTCTTGCCAAGCCAGACATGCCGGATCCACCAATGCCGACGAAGTGAACTTTGCCTAAGTCTTTTGGAACCGGCTGCGAGTAATCAGGCTTAATCATTGAACTAAGTATTCACCGCATCCATGACCAAATCCCTAAGGCGCATGGTGCTGTCGGGAATTCCCATAGTTTTTGCAGCCGCCGACATCTTTTTCAAAGTTGCAGAATGTGAAATCAACGGGATCACTTCTGTCTCAATAAACGCTGAATCGAACTCTCGATCAAGTCGAATCAAACCACCGCCGGCTTCGCAAACAGTCACGGCATTGAACTCCTGCTCACCATTTCCAACCGGATAGGGCACATAGACAGCGGGTAATCCGACCGCACTGAACTCGGAAACTGTCGAAGACCCCGCTCTGGAAATGGCGAAGTCACTCGCAGCGATAGCCACATCCATGCGGTCGCAATAGGTCATTGAGCGATAGCCGGGCTCTTGTTTGGCAGCGTGTTCGGATTTATCGCCGAGGATGTGCAAGACCTGAATTCCAGCCGCCTTGAGCTTCGGAAGTGACTGCACAACCGCATCGTTTAGGCGCTTGGCCCCGAGCGATCCCCCGGTAACCAGGAGTGTCGGCAGCGAAGGGTCCAGACCAAGTTCAACTCTGGCTTGACCCTTGTCATAACCAGCCACTGAGTCAACAATCTCCGGTCGAATTGGCATGCCGGTGATGGCACCGGACAGGTCGCTGTTTTGGTAAGTGATTGCCACAAACTTCGTAAGCCGCGAACCAATCCGATTAGCGATACCAGCCCGAGCATTCGCCTCGTGCACCACCAGGGGCTTTCTCGCCAAAAAAGCAGCGAGGTAAGCCGGCGCTGAGGCGTATCCGCCGAAACCAACCACCGCATCGATTCGGTGTTTAGAGATCAGGCGCATCACCTCAAAGGTGGCCTTTAGAAATCGGAGTGGAAAGGCTAAAGCCCGTAGATTCAGCTTTCTTGGAAATGGAAGTCTCGCAATTGTTAGAAGCTCAAAGCCTCGCTCTGGCACAAGCCTCGACTCCAAACCCTCTTTGGTACCGAGGGCAAACACCTCAGAACCTTCCGCCCTGAGCTGCTGGGCTAGCGCAAGCAATGGATTAACGTGTCCGGCAGTACCTCCGCCGGTGAGTAAGAATCTGGTCATCTTCTGGAGCGCACAGGATTCATAACTCGGTCGCGCTCTACAGCGAGCACCACACCAATTGCGGCCATCGTGGAAATGAGCGAGGAGCCACCAGCACTAACTAGCGGAAGCGGAACACCTAATACTGGGAACACGCCCAGAACTACGCCGATGTTGATGAACGCCTGCATGGAGATCCAGACCATAACGGCAGCCACCACATTTCGACTGAAGCTGTTGGTTTGACTCTTGGCGATGGCAAACAAAGTCACGGCGAGGGCGGTGAAGAGCAGAATCACAAACATCGCTCCGATTAGTCCAAGCTCTTCACCGATGATTGCGAAAATGAAGTCGTTTTGAACCTCAGGAATCCAAGACCACTTCATCTTGGATCTACCCAGACCGGTTCCGAATATGCCACCGTGGGCAAGCGCCCAAGTCCCATGCTCATACTGCCAACGCACTCCCATTGGGTCGGCCTCGTCGGGGTTCAACCATGCGGAGAAGCGAGCTGCGCGCGAAGGCGAAAACATCACCAACAGAACTGCAGCCATGGCGCCAAGCGCCATCAAGGAAAGCCAGTTCGCTAGCTTCATGCCGGCAAATAAGAACAGACCGGCAAGTGTTACCAGCATGACCACACCGGTTCCCATGTCTTTACCAAAAAGCACAACTAAGAGCAACGAGATGCCGCTATAGGCAAAGACTCGGGTCCAAATTTGCCTGTTCTCAAGCTCGTCCGGCCCAAGCTGAGAGAGCATCAAACTGAAGGCGAGGATCATGCCCAGCTTCAAAAACTCCGATGGCTGAATCGATACAAACCCAAGATCCAGCCAGTTTCGGTTTCCATTGATCTCAGTACCAAACAAAACTGTGGCTAGCTGAAGGCCAAGGGTTGAGAGCAGTAGCAGATTGGCGGTGCGCTTATAAAACGTCAGTGGCAGGTTTGACGCAACTACCAGCGCCAACGCTCCAAGCAGGGCGAAGCCGCCCTGTCTAACAAATGTGGAAGCGGCATTTGACGTGTTCTTGAACGCATCGACGGTGGAGGCCGATGCCACCATGGCAAGGCCAAGGACACCAATAATTGCTGTCAAGCCCAGCAGGAAGTAGAACTCCCTGGACTGCGCTCTGAAGCGCGGTCTGATTGCAGACTTCAAATCAGTGATTGCCATCTATCCCCCTCACCGCCTCCTGAAACTGGTTACCCCGGTCTTCATAATCTCGGAATTGATCCATCGATGCAGCAGCTGGAGCCAACAGCACGGTGTCTCCGGCATGCGCGAGCTCGGTTGCGGCCCGAACTGCCTGAAGCATGGTGTGCTCTCCCGTAATTACCCTCACAGGCAATTCTGGAAGCAGAGTTCTGAAAAGCTCTTCCAAAACTTGCGTGTCCTTGCCAATCACCACGCAGCCACGCAATCTAGCGGCATGTTTCTCAATCAACGGTTTCGGGTCAACACCCTTTAGTAGCCCTCCGGCAATCCACACCACTGACTCGAAACTCGAAAGCGACGCATCCGCGGCGTGAGCATTGGTGGCCTTTGAGTCATCTACATACCTAATGCCATCTCGCTCCGCCACCAGCTCAATGCGATGCCCCGCAAGGCGGAAATCAATTAGCGCTCGGCGAATGGAATATGCCTCAACACCAACGGCGCGAGCCAGTGCAGTCGCCGCTGCGATGTTTGCTCTCAGGTGACGGCTTAAGACTCCAAATCCAGACAAATCAGCGTCGGAGCAAATTTCCAGTGCTGCCTCGTGACGATTCTCGATAAAGGCACGATCAACCAAAAACTCTTCTACGTAACCAATCATTGATCTTGAGGGCATACCGGTAGTGAATCCAATTGCCCGGCAACCCTCAATCACATCTGCCTCTTCGGCAGCCTGCAAAGTCTTTTCATCCTGAACGTTATAAACGATGGCAATCTCGGCGTCTTGATAAATCTTGGCCTTTGCCTGATGGTAAGCGGCCTCCGAGCCATGCCAGTCGTAGTGATCCTCTGCCAGATTCAAAAACGCGGCAGCCTTTGCCCCTAAGGAGTGCGAGTAGTGGAGCTGAAAACTTGAAAGCTCAACAACCAGATAGTCGTATCCCTGTGGTTCCCGAATCACATCCAAGATAGGTGTGCCGATGTTTCCGCATGCGACAGCGCGCTTGCCATCGGCGAGCAACATGGCCTCGGTGAGCTGAGTGGTGGTGGTCTTACCATTCGTACCGGTGATGGTTATCCAATTTGGTCGCTGGACTTTATCTCCCAGTCGGTATGCCAAATCGATATCTGTATAAATCTCGAGCTGCGACGCTTTGAGCTTCTGCACCAGTGGATGGTTTGGTGCAAATCCAGGTGACACGACGGCAAAATCAAACAGCGCAGGATCCAAAGCATCAGCGGAATCAGAGCGGACTAGCTGTGCGCCAATCACATCTAATAGCTCGGCGATTTCTGGCTCAGCTTTGGCGGCAAAGACTGTCACCTTTGAGCCAAGTTCAATTAGCGTGTCTGCAACCGAGAATCCTGATTTCCCGAGCCCCAAGACGGCGACCCTGAAATCCCAACTTGTGTGCCAGGTGTTTGGGAGCATCAGATTCCGTAAATCCATTCGAAGTAGAACAGCCCCACTCCCGCGCTCACGCAGAGAGCGGCAATGATCCAGAAGCGAACCACAATCGTGACCTCAGCCCAACCCTTGAGTTCGAAGTGGTGATGCAGCGGCGACATTTTGAAAACACGCTTTCCAACCCCAGTGCGCCACTTGGTGAGCTTGAAATAGCCACGCTGAATAATCACAGAGCCAGTCACAATTACAAAAATTCCACCGATCAGAATCAGCAGGAGCTCGGTTCTGGACAAAACGGCAAGAGCTGCGAGGGCACCACCTAGTCCCAAAGAACCGGTGTCGCCCATGAATAGCTGAGCTGGAGAGGTGTTCCACCACAAAAAGCCAACGCAGGCACCGACTATCGCAGCTGCCACCACCGCCAGATCCAGTGGGTCTCGCACCTCATAACAGGCCGCAATATTCTCAACCGCCGTTCGACAGCTCTGATTGAACTGCCAAAAGCCGATCACGACGTAGGCACCGATGGCCATGATGACGGACCCGGTCGCCAGACCGTCGAGACCATCAGCAATGTTTACACCGTTTGAGGTCGAAGCTACGAGGAAGTAAATCCAGGCGATAAACAGCACTATGCCGACTGCTGAACCCCAAAAAAACAGGTCAATAGGAAGATCCCTGAAAAGTGAGATTTGAGTGGAGGCGGGGGTTAGATCACGATCATTTGGGAACTGCAGTGCCAAGATCGCGAACGCCACGGCAACGACACCTTGACCGGCGATCTTTGCCCAACCGGTGAGTCCCAGACTTTGCTGTTTTCGCACTTTTAGAAAATCATCAACAAAGCCAACCGCTCCAAGACCGAGCATCATCAAAAGCACGAGAAGGGCAGAGACTGAGGGGGTCTCGTCATTGGCGAATTTGGCAAGGAAATAGCCAACAACAGCGGCGAACAGGATTACCAGACCACCCATGGTCGGAGTTCCACGCTTGGTGTGGTGAGACTGCGGGCCATCATCTCTGATGAACTGACCCCACTGCAATCTCTTAAAGGCCCAGATAAACGCGGGGGTCAGAAAAAGACTAATAAACAGCGCGATCGCGCCGGCCATCAAAAGGGCTCTCACGCAACACCTGCCAATTCGTCTCCCAGATACCTAAGCCCGGAGACGTTACTGGATTTCACCAGGACAATGTCTCCCGAGGTTAGCTTGTCATTGATAGCGTCAAAAGCCGCCGAGGCGTCCTCATAAAACTCAGATTCACCATCCCAGCTACCCTCTTGTGTGGCTGACATGTGAATCAACTTCGCATTAGCCCCAACAACATAGAGCTTGTCAATGTTGTATCGCACCACGAGTCGACCCAACGCCTCATGCTCGGCATTTGAATACTCTCCAAGCTCAGCCATGAATCCCAAAACGGCCACTGTTCTGTGACCTTGCCTTCCCAGCGTCGCAAGTGTCTGCAACGCAGCTCGCATGGAATCGGGGCTGGCGTTGTAGGCGTCATTGATCACCAAGGCACCGTCGCTGCGAAGTAGCGGCTGCATTCTCCAGCGCTCCGCCAGTTCGAGCTTTTCCAATGTGGTCACCGCGTGAACTCGGTCAATGCCTAGTAGATCTGCGACCGCCAGAGCAGCCGCGGCATTCATAGCCTGGTGCTCCCCCAGAATCTTCAGCGCAAAGGACTTTGATTCGCCGTCCGGATAGCGAAACTCGACCCTGGTTCCCGAGATGCTCACGCTGGCCGAGACCAATTGATAGTCAGCCTCGTCGCTGTAACCAAATCCGACTTTCTGCACCGAGCCCTGAGGTTCAAAATCGCTGACTACTGGGTCGTCAAAGTTCAAAACGGCGGCCTTGGTGATGTATGGCATCATCTCAGCCTTGATCTTGGCAGTTTGTTCGATCCCACCAAATGCTCCAGCATGGGCAAGCCCCACTTTGAGCTGCACACCAATGTCAGGCTTGCACCAGCGGGCAAGCTTTTCGATACTTCCGAGTCCCGCAGCTCCCATTTCCAAAACCAGATACTTGGTTTGATCCGTTAGCTCCAGGACTGTCAGTGGCAGGCCAACCTCGTTGTTATAAGAATCCCGAGGTGCCACCGTCGGTGCCGCCTCGCTCAAAATGGCCCGGAGCATGTTCTTGGTAGAGGTTTTGCCATTGGATCCAGTAATCCCAACAACCTGAAGACCATTGCCACGTTGAATCTCTAGAACGTAGCTAGCCAGGGCTGATAAAGCGGTGACGGTGTCTGCTACCCGAATTTGATTTAGCGGTAGGTCTTCCCGAGGTTGCATGACAAACGCGAGGGCTGCTCGGTCTGCAATTTGGTCGAGGTAGCGATGTCCGTCATCGTGTTCGCCGGGCTTGGCAAAGAAAATGTCTCCGCTGGAAATATTTCGTGAATCGGTATCGCAGTGACCCGAGACTATGGTGTCGGCGTTTCCAACTACTAACTCTCCCGAAGTCGCCTCGGCAAGTTCGGCTAGGGTCAGGGCAATCATTTCTCCACCAAGTTCTTGGCTATTTGGCGCGCATCAAAGGCAACTTTCTGCCCCGCGATCTCTCGGTATTTTAGGTGCCCTGGCCCACACCACAGCACAGCCTGGTCGCGTGGCGTGGAAGCAATCGCCTCCGCGATGGCTTGAGCCGGATCGGATACTTCTACAAAGTACTTGCCTGAGCCAACCAATCCCTCGGCTACTGCGGAGCGAATCGTGGCCGGGTCTTCATCCCGCGAGTGCTGGTCCGTGAGGAAAACTCGATCAGCAGCCGAGGCTGCTCGACCCATCTCAGCACGCTTTCCCGCATCCCGATTACCCGAGGCACCAAACACTAGCGTTACGCCCTGATACCTAGCACTAATTGCCTCAACCGCTTTGGCGATGCCATCAGGGGTGTGTGCGTAGTCAACATAGACGTGCGGCTTAGCGCTCGATACCAGCTCAAGTCGCCCGGGGACCTGATACTGCGCCGGAGCATTGCTGAGCGTTTGGATGTCGTAGCCGGCACAGTGCGCCATGACCAAAGCCAACGCGAAGTTTCTAGCCATCAACTCCCCGGCCGCAAACTCAATTTCAAACTCCACTTTTCCACTGAGCTTCAAAACTCCGGCTTCATAGCGAAAATTCACATCCGCGGATTCACCCAGGGTGGTGATGGGGATTGTTGCCACATCGAGAAGCTTTTGGGCATAGTCATCGGCTAAGAACACCACACCTTGATTTGCTCGTTCCTTAGTGAACAGTTGCGCCTTAGCTGCAAAGTAGTTCTCCATCGAGCCATAGTCATCAAGATGATCCCTGGTCAGGTTTGTAAAACCGACAACCTCGAATCTCAAGCCGTCGACTCGGTGCCTGGTAAGCGCCTGGGCAGACACCTCAATGGCCGCTGATTCCCCGCCATGATTCGAGAAATCTCTCAGCCACTTGCGCATTGTGGTGATTTCAGGTGTGGTCAATGATGCCGAACGAAGAGCTCCAAGCCCTTCAAATCCAACCGAGGTCGAAAGCGCACAATTGTTACCCAAATCAGAGAGTATTTGTTGCAGATAGCTGCTAACCGAAGTCTTGCCGTTTGTCCCTGTAACGCCGAATAACTTCAGCTGCAATTGGGGAAACACGAAATCACAAACCGACCCAATAATGCTCTTTGGATCAGGGTGGAAAAGCTGAGGAAGGTCCGCGTTTACCCCACGGTCACTCAGAACAGCAACCGCTCCGTTAGAAATAGCCAGCTCCAAAAAATCTAAGCCGTGGTGGCTCTGCCCCTGGATTGCGACAAACAGGTCTCCAGGTTCGACCTCAGCCGCAGAGAGCGAAACTCCAGTCAACGCAACATCGGATACATCCCCGGATAGACCGAGGGCTGCCGCGAGAGCTTTAGTTCCGCTTTTCGACTTCACCGAAGGAACCTGACGGGATATCGCGAGATTTAGTGGTCGAGGGTGGCACGCGGTAGTGCTTGAGTACCTGCTGCATGATGGCCTTGAAAACCGGGGTGGTCTTCATGGAGTTTGACTCCCCTACCGGGCGGTAGATCGTGACACCGACGATGTATTGCGGATCTTCGATCGGTGCAACTCCATAGAAGGAGATAGCGAATCGGGATCCATATCCGGAACCCTGCTGGACCTGCGCGGTTCCCGTCTTTCCGCCTACGCGGTAACCCGGGATGGCAGCGTTTTTGCCAACACCACCAAACTCGACAACCTTTTCCATTAGCTCCAGGGTGTTTTTGGCCTTTGCCTCCGATAACACCCGAGTTGCAGTTTGTTTCGGCTGCATCTTCACGGTGCCATCTTCCAGAGCACAACCCTCAACCAAAACTGGATCCAGTTTGACGCCACCATTTGCGATGGCCTGGTATGCCGAGGCCATTTGAATACCGGTAACCGAAATACCCTGTCCGAACATGGTTGCGTAGTTGGTCATCTTGTCCCACTCGTCGGCAGGGTGCAAGATTCCGGAGCTCTCTCCCTCAAATCTCAGTGCGGTCTGTTTTCCAAAACCAAACTTCTTGAGGTACTCATAGCGAACGTTCTTGTCGACCTGGCGGCCAAATTGCACGGTCGCAGTGTTCGAGGAGTAGCGCAGCACGCCTCCGAGGGTGAGGTAGTAGGTTTCGTGTCCAAAGCTGTCCTGCACCGAGCCACCTGGGAAATCAAGCTTTAGCGAGTAGGGGGCCTTGACCTTGTCAGTTTCGTTGGCAGTGTTGGTGTCCAGCACCATTGCAACCGTTAGTGCCTTCATCACCGATCCGGGTTCAAACGCGGATTGGAAGATCCTTGAGCCACGGTCCTGAGCTTTCGAAGCGGATGGGTCATTGGGGTCGACCGATGGAGCCTCTGCCGCAACAATGATCTTTCCGGTCTTAGCCTCCATCACAACTGCACTGGCCCAGTCTGCGGAGAGATCGTTTACAGAGTCTGCCAAAACTTGCTGCGCAAAGAATTGCAAATTCGAATCAATGGTTAGCTTGAGATTGCCGCCATTTTGAATCGGCTGAGTCATCACGCTGGATGCTGGGATACGGACTCCCTCGGCACTTCGCTCGTAAGTTTCTTGACCATCCACACCAGCTAGACAGGTGTTGTACTGCCGCTCTAGGCCCGCCAGTGGTTCACCATCAGCACCAACGAACCCGATCAGGTTTCCCGCCACCGCACCATTTGGGTAAAGCCGATCGGCGAATCGATCAAAGTAAATCCAAGGAACCTTCAACTCTCGGATGGCACTGTAGGTTTCAGCATCGACTCGCTTGGCGAGATTGGCATACTGCGAATCGCCAATCAGCTTCGGGGCAATCTCGGTTACATCTATACCCAATAGTTTTGCCAACTCAATAGCAATCTGCTCCACCGGAATCTCGGTCCTGGTTCCGTCTTCGGAGTAGCGGATAACTGGGGCAACGTTCTTTGGGGCAACGTTTACGTCATAGCGAAATACGGTTCGGGCCAAAATCTGGCCGGCGCTGTCCTGAATCTCACCGCGAAGTGCGGTTAGGGTTTGCGTCACCGAGCGTCGCTCCATGGACTTTTCTTTGATTTCCGCAGCCTGCACGACTTGGAAATCCACTAGTCGAATACCAAGCAGTCCGACCAGTCCAAGAGTGAAGAGAATGAAGAACCCAAAGCGTCGGTTCACACTGCGCTGGGAACCCATCGGGACCTACCTAGTTGGAGAAGCTGGAATTATCGTCAAAACTACTTCGTCCGAGACAATCTGCTCGGTTTCAACACTCGAACCCTCCAAGGATGCAACGGTGGTCTCAGAGAAGTCGGAGACGGTACCGAGTGCAGAGTTGGCCACCAGGTTCGCGCTGGCAAGCGGCGCATTTGATGGGTCGGCTGGTTTTGGCTGACCGTAGACCTTGTCCTTCTCTAGGTCTAGCAACACCGATGCAGGGTTAGCTACCATGCCAAGACGATTTGCAGCATCTGCAAGGTTCTGAGGTGAGGCGAGTGAGTCGACCTCCTCCTGGATAATCTGGACCTGTGTGGTTAGATCACGCTTTTCTGCCTTGAGGGCCGCGAGCTGATATGCGTCCTGAGTCAAAACCATGTTTAGCGCCAACTGAGCAAGATAAACGGCAATCATGCCGAGGACGAAGATCAGACCTGCCGAGAGTCTCGGTCTTAGGCGCTTCGCCTCGTTTGGTGATACAAGAAATACAGCCATTAGTTGCCCTTTACCTTTTCTCCAGCCCGCAACCTTGCGGAAGCAGCACGTGGGTTTAGCTCGAGTTCGCGCTCGCCACTTCGCTCCACGCCGCGAGTGATGATTTTGAAAATTGGTGCCGTACCCGGAAGTTCGATCGGCATTTCAACCGGTGTCGAGCTGGTCGCGGCCTTCTGCATCGCTTCTTTTACGATGCCGTCCTCCAGCGAGTGGTAGGACATGACCACAAGTCGACCTCCCACCTTCAGCGAAGCAATCGCCTGAGGCATAGCGCGCTCAAGTATTCCGAGCTCGTCGTTGACTGCAATGCGTAGCGCCTGGTAAACCCGTTTGGCTGGGTGACCCGATTGCTTGCCAGGAACAGCTGGTACAACCTCAGAGACAATCTTGTTCAACTGAGATGACATCGTTATTGGAGAGAGCTTGCGAGCAGCGACGATTCTTCTTGCAATCGGCATTGCAAACCGCTCCTCGCCATAAACCCGGAAGATGCGGCCAAGCTCAAACTCATCCAAATCCGCCAGCAGGTCGGCAGCGGTTGAGCCTTGAGTTTGATCCATTCTCATGTCCAGGAAGCTGTCTTGGGAGTAGCTAAATCCGCGCTGCGCCTGATCAAGCTGCATCGAGCTCACTCCAAGATCCATCAAGATTCCATCAACTGATGCTTCCGAAGCGACCTGGTCAATCTCGTCGTAGGTTCCAAAGTGTGCCTTGAAGCGATCTCCAAACCCCGCCAGTCTCTCGCTGGCTAGCTTTAGCGCGGCTGGATCCCTGTCAATACCAATGACGGTGAGCTGAGGGTGCTCATTCAGCATGGCCTCGGTGTGACCGCCTAGTCCCAAAGTGGCATCGATCATCACTGCGCTCTTGTTTTCGATAGCTGGACGGAGCAGCTCAAGGCAACGCTCCAGAAGAACTGGGACATGGAGAGTGGAAGTGACCATAGATTTCCCATTTGTTCTGTCCTGGAACTTGGTCCCTGTCCGTCTGTGAGCTTGGTTTTCACAGGTTCCGGCTTAGGGGAAGAAAGTCGGATACGGCCAAGGGCCAAATCCCAGGTTTAGAACAGCCCGGGGATCACCTCCTCCACCTGGTTTGCGAATGATTCTTCGTTGCTTGCTAGGTACTCGCTCCAAGCCTGGGCATCCCAGATCTCAGCGCGAGAGCCAACTCCGATGATTACTAGGTCCTTGCTCAGACCCGCGTACTGACGAAGCAGAGCTGGGAGCGAAACTCGACCCTGCTTATCCACGCTCTCATCCGATGCACCAGAGAGCATTACGCGCATGTAGTCGCGAGCATCCTTGACTGATGCTGGCGCTTGACGAAGTTTCTCGAGGATGGATGCAAATTCACTGGCTGGGAAAACGTAGAGGCAGCGCTCCTGCCCACGAGTGATTACTACGCCGTCAGATAGTTCGTCTCTGAACTTAGCTGGAAGGAAAAGACGGCCCTTTTCATCAAGCTTCGGGGTATGAGTACCTAGCAACATCGCTATTCCCCTTCCCAAGCTTTACTCCACTTTACTCCACTTTGCTCCACTTAGTGGGATATTTGCTGGCTTTTTACTCCCCTTTTCATCACATTTGGATAAAGAAAAAACCCCGGCCGCGGCCGGGGTTCAAGTTGATTTAGCTCGTTAGTCGCCGTTGAAGCGCTGGTTCCAGCGATCTTCGAAGAAGTTGCCGCCCTGGTTGTTCACTTTGATCTCCGGTAGCTGTGGCAACGTGAAGTTTGAGCTTGCGATCACAAGACCGATTACCATCACAACGAATGCGACGACTCCAAAATATGCGACCTGCAGCATCACCGCGTAAATGAGCAACCCGATGCCTGCCAAGGTGAGCAGAACTCCAAGGACTAGCTTGCCGGAGGACTTGTTTGAGGAGTCAACGCTTGAGACCTTGCTGGCGAACTGAGGATCTTGGCGCAGATTGCGCTCCATCTCCTCAAGCAGCCGCTGCTCGTGCTCAGAAAGTGCCATGTTGTACTCCCAATCTCTCCTAATTGTAAACAGCGAATTGGGGTTAGGCTATCCCGCGTGCCTCAAGATTTACTGCTAACCCTGGTCCAGAACAAACTCGATCAGTTCTGTGATGCTACGCGGGTAGAGCTTAGGGAGATATCCCCTGAAATCGAAGTCATCATGGACTTCACTCAGTCACTGTTATCTGGTGGAAAGCGATTTCGCGCTCTCTTCGCCTATTGGGCCTGGCACGGTTATGCCAACCCCACCGGCGAACTAAGACTAGAAGATCCAATTGTTGGGATTGCGAGCTCACTTGAAATGTTCCACGCTGCGGCATTGGTTCACGATGATCTGTTAGACCAAAGTGACACCCGCCGCGGAGCTCCTGCAATTCACAAGCGCTTTGAATCTCTGCATCAACAAAAGGGGTTCGCCGGTTCCAAGGAGCGCTTCGGCGTGGCCGGTTCAGTCTTGGTTGGCGACATGATGCTGTCCTGGAGTTCCGAGCTGTTTGGGGATTCGCTTTTGCAGGCCAATCACCCAAATTCTGAGGCAGCTTGCCGTGCAGAGTTTGGCAAGATGCGTTTTGAGGTTATGGCCGGACAGTACCTGGATGTGCTCGAAGAGAATGCAGCACCAACAAGAGATCGCTCCGAGGCTGTTGAGCGAGCGAATCGAGTCATGCTTTATAAAACCGCCAAGTACTCCCTGGAAGCCCCGTTGCTAATAGGTGCAGCACTTGCCGGAGCCAGGGCGGAAAACCTCAGCGGTCTGAGCCGATTTGGAATTCCACTGGGCCTTGCGTTCCAGCTTCGAGATGATGTTCTTGGAGTATTCGGAGATCCAACCGTCACCGGAAAGCCAGCCGGCGATGATCTGCGCGAAGGCAAGAGAACTGTCCTGACGGGACTGACGCTCGAGGCAGTTCCAGCCTCGGTGGGAAAGCTTTTTGAAGAACTGCTCACCAGCGGAGAGCTCGAACTTGAGCAAATCGAGTGGATGCGAAACCTGATCGTTGAGTCAGGGGCACTTGAGAAGACCGAAAAGCTAATTTCTGAGTATTCTTCGAGGTCAATCGAGGCTCTAGCGGCTTTGGAGATTGACGAAGTTGCGCGCCTCGCACTCGCCCAACTAGCCAACGCGGTCATAAACCGCGCTAAGTAGGTTTACCCGAGCGCTTGAGCGGCTCGGCGAACAGGTGCTTTGTGACCCTGCAATAGGGCTTGAATCGGTGAGCTGTCCAGATACTGGTTGTCTTGGTAGAGCCAGTCGATCGCCTCGGCTTCGCTGAAACCCATGTCCAGAAGCATCAGCATCGTGCCGCGGATACTCGGTAGCGGCTCCCCGTTTTGAATCAGGTGAGCTGGAATCATGGGCTGCTTTTCAACCCGAACCGAGAACAATATGTGCTCTTCGATAAGTCTTCTCACCTTTGAGGCTGACACCCCAAGAATCTCAGCCACCTGATCGATAGTCAGCCAGGAATCAACCCGATCAATCACGCCTGAGCACTCCTCGCACTTTGAACCAACTGCTCCGCCACCAAGAATGCTAGTTCGAGTGACTGCATGTGGTTCAGTCTCGGGTCACAAACCGACTCATAGCGCTCCTCAAGGGTGCTCTCATCGATCATCTCTGAGCCTCCGAGGCACTCAGCCACATCGTCACCGGTTAGCTCGACGTGCAGACCGCCAGGGTGAGTGTCCATTTCTCGATGCACCTCAAAGAAGCCCATGACCTCGTCCATCACATCATCGAAGCGACGTGACTTGTAGCCATTCTTCGTAGTGATCCCGTTTCCGTGCATCGGGTCGGTGATCCATAGCGGAGTCGAGCCAGACTCCTTCGCTGCTTCGATCAGCTTTGGTAGCTCATTACGAATCTTGCCCGCACCCATGCGGCTGATCAGAGTCAAGCGACCTGGCTCACGCTCTGGGTCGAGCTTGTCAATCAGGCGCAGCACATCTTCCTTGGTGGTGGTTGGCCCAAGCTTTACCCCGAGTGGGTTTCTAACCCGAGAGAAGAAGTCAACGTGAGCGCCATCAAGCTGCCTGGTGCGCTCACCAATCCAGATGAAGTGGCCGGAGGTCACGTAAGGGAGGTTGGTGCGAGAGTCGATGCGGGTCAGTGGTCGCTCGTAGTCGAACAGCAAGCCCTCATGGGAGACGAAGAATTCGGTAGCACGAAGCTCATTCGAGTCAACTCCACAAGCCTGCATGAACTTCATGGCCCGGTCAATATCGGCAGCAATTGACTCGTACTTCTTGTTGGCGGGATTGTCGGTAAACCCCTTGTTCCAGGCATGCACCTGGCGAAGATCGGCAAAGCCGCCAGTTGTGAAAGCGCGAATCAGATTCAAGGTGCTTGCCGAGGTGTTGTATGCCTGCAGCAGACGAGCCGGGTCGTTAGTCCTGGACTGCTCGGTGAACTCGTAGCCATTAACTGCATCGCCGCGGTATGCGGGCAGGGTTACACCCTCACGAGTTTCAAAATCGGAAGACCTTGGCTTGGCAAACTGGCCAGCCATACGACCCATCTTGATTACCGGAAGCGATGATCCGTACATCAAAACCACAGCCATCTGCAGCACAGTCTTGATTCGGTTTCGAATTCGATCCGCCGTGGCATCTGCAAAAGTCTCCGCACAGTCACCACCTTGAAGCAGGAAGGCGTTGCCGCTTGCCGCTTCCGCTAGTCGGGAGCGAAGGGTGTCGACCTCGCCTGCAAAAACCAACGGAGGCTGCTTCGATAGAGAGGACCTAGCTTCAGCAAGGGCCTCCTGTGAATACCAGGTGGGCTGCTGTTTTGCATCAAGCTTGAGGTAATTATCTAGTCCAAAGTCGTTCATTTCGACCCCTCTCCTATCTCGCCATACGGTTACGCACCGTGGAGGCGTAGACGTCTTCATATTGCTGGCCCGACAATCTCATGATGTCGTAGACAATTCGGTCGGTGACAGCGCGCAATACTGCTCGCTCGCCATCCATGCCAGCAAAACGCGAGAAGTCGAGTTGGTCGCCCATGACCACACCGACTCTTCTGATCTTTGGAACTGTCTGGCCAATTCTTTGCACCTTTTCGGTGTCAATCATGGCAACCGGCACAACTGGAACCCTCGCCTGCAAGACCATGCGAGCGATTCCAGTTCTACCTCGGTAGAGCTTGCCATCTGGCGAACGGGTTCCCTCAGGGTAAATACCCAGCAGTAGACCGCGCTCCAGAACACCAAGACCGGTGTTGAGTGAATCCTCAGATGCTTTGCCACCCGAGCGATCAATCGGAAGCTGACCGGTCGCCTTGAAGAACCAGCGCGTGATTGCACCTTTGAGGCCTTTGCCAGTGAAGTAATCGCTCTTAGCCAAAAATGTCACAGGACGGGAAACTTTTAGTGGCAAGAAAATCGAGTCCGAGAAAGACAGGTGATTGGAAGCCAAAATGGCACCACCTGATTTGGGAATGTTTTGCTTGCCTCGGATCCAAGGTCTAAATAAGACGTGAAGAATTGGCCCGAGAACGAAGTTCTTCAAAATGAAGTACGCCAATTAGAGCTCCAGTCTTTTGCTAAAGCTTACCCAACAGACTCTCGGGCCAGGTCGGCCGCTCCGATAACCCCAGCTTGATTGGAGAACTTAGCGGTAAGTATCTGCGCCTCTGGTCTAAAACCTCGTGCAGGGAGCTCTCGAAGATAGGACTGTCGAATCGGGTCGAGAATCAGCTCCCCCGCCTCAGAAAGCCCGCCGCCGATGACAAACACCTGCGGGTCCAGCACAGCGGTGATGCTTCCCATAGCTTGTCCAAGGTAGCTTCCCGCCTGGTTTACCAATTCCCTGGTTGCAGCATCGCCCTCTAAAAGCGCCTGGTAAACCTGATGCCCAGTCAGCTCTCCACTTTCTTTTTTGAGTTGGCGAAGTCGCTCTCCGGCAGGACCGTCACTTGAAGCGAGCTTTTTAGCTGCCTTCAAAACCGCAGATCCGGATGCGTACTGCTCGACGCAACCCTTGCGTCCGCAGCCGCACTGCCTGCCATCTTGCACAACTCGCACGTGACCAAGTTCGCCACCGATACCAAAGCCACCGCGGCGCAGCTTGTAATCGGCGACCACTGCTCCACCCACGCCCGTCCCCAGAGTAAGCATGACCATGTCCTTAGCGCCCTTGCCGGCACCGAACTTGAACTCTGCCCAGCCAGCGGCGTTGGCATCGTTTTCAATAAAGACCGGAAGCTCCAGGTGCGCCTTGAGTCGGTCCCTAAAAGGTTCATTGCGCCAGTTCAGATTTGGCGCATACAGAATTGTGGACTGGTCCGCATCGATGAAGCCAGCTGCCGCGACTCCAGCCGCGACAACGGGCTCCGGAGCCTTAGCGGCGAGGGCGTTGATCAATCCGACCACTTCGACAATCATCTGATCGGGATCTTGAGCGGGTGAAGGGACTCTTAGTTCTTCGAGGATTTCTCCTGCCTCACTGACCACTGCGCCGGCAATTTTGGTGCCACCGATGTCAATGCCAATTGCGAGCATGTCTACTCCTTATCCCAAGCTTCGATTTTAGAGCCAGCAGCGTTAGAGATAACGGAATAGTCAAAATCGGACAAAACACGAAAAATTCTTCTATTTCACGCTTAGAGTGTTACGAAATTCCGAGGGAGAAATTATGGATTCTTATGATGTTCCGCAGCTAGTTGCATCCGACCCGAAGGAAAATGCGACTGATCTGCTGCTAGAGCGCGTAAACAAAGCGCCGAACCACATGCTGTTTTCCCGACAGAATCAGGATGGTAGCTGGCGGGATGTCAGCACCAAAGATTTCTACGAAGAGGTAAAGAGCCTCGCCAAGGGCCTTATCGCCAAGGGCATCAAGCCTGGTCAGGCGATCGCAATCATGTCCAAGACTCGTTATGAGTGGACCCAGATTGACTTCGCGATTTGGTTCGCTGGGGCCATCTCCGTACCTATTTATGAGTCGAGCTCCCCGACTCAGATCGAGTGGATCCTTTCTAACTCTGACTCAGTTGCGCTCTTCATTGAAAACGATGACCACTTAGCCCGCTATCAGGAGGTCGGCGCCGGCACTCCAAACGTGAAGCAGGTGTGGCGTATTGACTCGAGCGACTTCACTGACCTTTACCGCGCTGGCGACTCAGTAAGCGATGCCGATCTTGAGGTAACCAGAAAGAACGCTGAGGCCAAGGATCTTGCGACCATCGTCTACACCTCTGGCACCACCGGCAACCCAAAGGGTTGTGAGCTAACCCACAAGAGCTTTGTTGACCACTGCCGCAACGCTGCTGCAGAACTACCTGAGGTCGCAAACGACAAGCAGCACTCCCTGATCTTCTTGCCTATGGCTCACATCCTGGCTCGCTACGTGTCTGTGCTCTGCGTCTACTCCGGAATCCGAGTTGGTCACCTTGGCGATGCTAAGCAGGTGGCTACCGTGCTGCCAACCTTCAAGCCAACCTTCCTACTCGCAGTGCCTCGTGTGTTCGAGAAGGTTTATAACGGTGCAGAGCTAAAGGCCGAGGCTGCGGGCAAGGGCAAGATCTTCCGCCTAGCTGCAGAGACCGCGATCGACTACTCAAGAGCTCTGGACACGAAGACTGGTCCAAGCTTTGGGTTGAAGGTGAAGCACGGTCTATTTGACAAGCTGGTCTACTCCAAGCTGCGTGCCGCTATGGGTGGCAACGTCAAGTACGCCATCTCCGGTGGTGCTCCACTGGGCGAGCGCCTTGGTCACTTCTTCCGCGGCGTTGGTTTGATCGTGCTCGAAGGCTACGGCCTAACCGAGACCGCTGCGGCAGCCGTAATCGGTCGAGTGAACTGGCAGAAGATCGGCAAGGTCGGTCGCGCACTGCCTGGCACAGGAATCAAGATCGCTGCCGATGGAGAGATCTGGCTACGTGGCATCAACGTGATGCGCGGCTACTGGCGCAACGAAGCTGCGACCCGCGAGGCATTCGAGGGTGACTGGTTCCGCTCCGGAGACATCGGAGAGTTGGACGAGGACGGATTCTTGACCATCACCGGTCGCAAGAAGGAGCTTTTGGTCACCGCAGGTGGCAAGAACGTTGCCCCAGCACCAATCGAGGATCCGCTACGCGCTCACCCACTGATTGGACAAGTCGTCGTAATCGGCGATGCAAAGCCATTCATCAGCGCACTGATTTCACTTGATCCAGAGATGGTCCCGGTTTGGACTCAGAACAACGGTGTGGCCGAAAAGCTCTCGCTAGCTGATGCCGCAAAGCACCCAGCCATTCGTGCAGAGATTCAGGCTGCTGTCGACAAGGTAAACGTGCTGTTCTCAAATGCCGAGCAGATCAAGAAGTTTGAGATCTTGGATGTTGAGCTCACCGAAGCCTCTGGTCACCTGACCCCTTCATTGAAGATCAAGCGTCCAGTTGTCATGAAGGACTTCGCTGGCGCGGTAGAGAAGATCTACGGCTAGTTAGCTAAAAACCAGGATTGCTCCCTGAGGGCGCGGAAGGCCAACTTTCGCTCCTCTGGGAGCAATCTGTCTATGTAGACCTTGCCGTCGAGATGGTCACACTCGTGTTGGAGCGCCTGGGCCAATAACCCAGATCCAGTGATCTCAATCACAGATCCATCTAGCTGCTGACCCCTTGCCGTGGCGACCGGATACCTTGGGGTCTTGTGCCATAACCCAGGCAGTGAGAGACAGCCCTCCTCGGTGAGCTCTGGATCACCCTGCAGATCGATGATTTCGGGATTGATGAGGTATCCCACCTCACCGTGAACGTTGTAGGAGAAAACCCTTAGGTCAACACCGATTTGATTGGCAGCCACACCTGCGCGACCGGGTAACTGTGTGGTTTCGATTAAATCATCAACCAGACCCCTTACCGACTCCAGGTCAGTTACCGTTCGGCATTGAGAGCGAAGCACCGGGTCGCCAAAGAGTCGAATTTCCCTAACGCTCATTGGCCAGACCCTCCATAACCAGGGCCGCCAACTCTCTGGCCGCATGCCGAGTCTCGGGATGCAACTTGGAGTAATCGATAACTCCTCCAGATGCCAGCTGTTTGTCGTAAGGGACAGTTACAACCGCCCTCACGCGCGAGCTGAAGTGATTCACGATTTCGTCAATCTTGATTAGGTCGGTCCCGTAGGTGCCGGTATTGACCGCAACCACCGACTCAGCGACCAGGTCTGAGTATCCGTTTGACTCCAGCCAGGTCAGGGTTTCCGATGCCAGTTTGGCTTCATCGATTGATCCACCTGAAACCACAACAAGCCCATCTGCACGTTGCAAGATGGCACGCATCACGCTGTGGACTATGCCGGTGCCGCAATCGGTGAGGCAGATGGAGTAGTAGCGACTTGCAACATCAGCGACCACGTTGTAGTCACCCTCATTGAAAGCCTCGGAAATCATGGGGTCTGTGTCTGAGGCCAAAATGTCAAGCCTGGTCTTATCTCTAGAGACGTATTGCGAGAAAACTTGAAAACCGGTGATCGAGCTTGCCTTGTTTACTACATCGCGAACGGTCTTATCCGTGGTTCGGGCGATGCGCTCCGACAAGGTACCGCGATCTGGGTTGGCGTCGATTGCCAACACCCGGTCTTCTCGAATTTCAGACAGGGCCATACCAATCAGGGCTGTGACTGTAGTCTTTCCAACCCCACCCTTGCGGGTCAGAACAGGTACGAACCTTGTGCTTCCGCTCAGGGACTGAGCGATCCTTGCATCCAGAGCTTTTCTTGCTTGAGCCTTCTTGCTATCGCCCAGGTTTATCCGGCCAAGGCTTGCCCTAAAAATGAAGGGACGGAGCCCACCTTCGGGAATCTCCCTGAGCTTCGCCTTTTCCTGCAACAGGCGATCAGCGGTAAGCATCGCCGCTGGTTCAGCAGCCTCAGCCAACTCCAGGGACTGAATCGGGACATCCTCTTGAACCAGATTCGCATCCGGCAGCAGTGGGTCAAAGTCCAGATCGCCCAGATTAGATCTCTCCCCAGAGGAGAAGTCTTGATTTTTGGGCATCTACTCGATCACCGCTATTAGATCTCCGCCCTCTACTGGGGTTGGTCCCATGACACCCAGTCTGACAACGCGACCCGCTACCGCCGACTGTATGTTGGCCTCCATCTTCATGGCCTCGATGGTTGCAATTGGTTGACCAATCGTGACCATGTCACCTACGGATACCTTCGGGGTTACCACTCCTGTAAAAGGTGCTGCCGCGTGTCCCGGCTTAGCTGGGTCGGCTTTCTCGGCTGCCGCAGATGCGACCTGAATGCTGTGATCGCGAACAGTAATGGGTCTTAGTTGACCGTTTAGCTTTGCCATAACGGTTCTGAAGCCCTTGGAATCTGGCTCCGAGATTGCCTCCAGGGAGACAAATAGCTGAAGACCCTTGCTCAGTTCTACAACGTGTTCAGTGTCACCATCGAGTCCATAGAGGTAGTCGAGGGTGTCAACGCTGTCTAAGTTGCCGTAAAGGTTTCGAACTCGCTCGAACTCCTTCGTAGGGGCTGGGAACAGCAGTCGGTTAAGAGTCTTCCTGACTAGTGCAGGGTCATCTGAGATCAGAGCGCGGAGATCGTCATCTGAGACCGGCTTGATGCTGACATCTGGGTTCCTACCTGAGAGCACCTTGGTCCTGAATGGCTCGGGCCAACCTCCCGGCAGATCTCCAAGCTCACCTGCCATGAAACCGACAACCGAATCTGGAATGTCGTAGTTTTGAGGATTCTGCTCAAAGTCAATCGGGTCAGCACCAACAGCGACAAGGTGAAGCGCTAGGTCTCCGACCACCTTTGATGATGGGGTTACCTTTGGAGGGCGACCCAGGATACGGTTTGCCTCGGCATACATCTCCTCGACAAGCTCGAACTTCTCCCCCAGTCCAAGCGATATTGCCTGCTGTCTGAGGTTAGAAAGCTGACCGCCTGGGATTTCATGGCGATAAACGCGACCAGTTGGTCCTGGAAGTCCAGACTCAAATGGCGCGTATACCTTGCGAACCGCTTCCCAGTAGGGCTCAAGGCTGGTGACCGCGTCGAGCGAGATACCGGTGTCCCGATCGGTGTCGCTCAGCGCGGCAATCAAGGCAGATGCTGATGGCTGTGATGTGGTGCCCGCCATCGGCGCTGATGCAACATCTACCGCGTCAACACCGGCGCTGATAGCAGCCAGCAAAGTTGCTAACTGACCGCCCGCCGTGTCGTGAGTGTGGAGATGAACAGGGAGGTCAAAACGAGCTCGAAGGGCAGCGACCAGCTTCTCGGCCGCCTTGGGTCGCAATAGGCCAGCCATGTCCTTGATTGCGAGAATGTGCGCTCCGGCGGAGACCATTTTGTCGGCCAGGTTTAGGTAGTAGTCCAGGGTGTAGAGAGTTTCGTTTGGGTCAAGAAGATTACCCGTGTAGCTAATTCCTACCTCAGCAACCGAGTTGGTCAGCTCTCTAACCGCCCTGATAGCAGGCTCCATTTGGTCAACATCATTGAGCGCATCAAAGATGCGGAAAATGTCTACGCCGGTTGCTGCCGCCTGCTTCACAAAAGCGCGAGTTACCTCTTCTGGATATGGGGTGTAGCCAACGGTGTTTCTTCCGCGCAACAGCATCTGTATGCAGATATTTGGTAGTGCGGCTCTGAGTTGGGCCAAGCGGTCCCAAGGGTCCTCGCCCAAAAAGCGCAGTGCCACATCGTAGGTTGCCCCGCCCCATGCCTCGACAGACAGCAGCTGTGGAGTGAGCCTTGAGACATACGGCGCTGCTGCAATCAAGTCGCGGCCGCGGACGCGGGTAGCGAGCAACGACTGGTGCGCGTCTCGGAAAGTAGTGTCGGTGACAGCTACCGTGCTTCTTCTGCGCAGCTCCTTAGCAAAGCCCTCAGGACCAAGCTGATCAAGCAATTGCTTAGATCCTTCGGGAGCGGCCTGAGTGATGTCAATCTTTGGGAGCTTTAGCTCGGGGTCAGACTTATTAGAACGCTCACCGTAAGGCTTGTTTACGGTCACCTCAGCCAGCCACTGCAACACCTTGGTGCCACGGTCCTGAGAGGGCTTGCCCTGCATAAGCTCAGGTCGCTCATCAATGAAGTGAGTCGATAGGTTTCCGGATGCAAACACCTCATCGGCCAGCACGGCCTGCAAAAAATTGATGTTGGTGGCAACACCGCGGATTCTGAACTCCGCGAGCGCCCTTCTGGCGCGGCTCACTGCGGACTCGAAGTCACGACCGCGGGTGATGAGCTTAACCAACATCGAGTCAAAGTGTGGCGATACCTCCGCACCGGTGGTCACGGTTCCGCCGTCTAGACGAATGCCAGCACCTCCTGGCGAGCGGTAGGTTGTGATCATGCCGGTATCGGGCCTAAAGCCAGCGGCTGGATCCTCGGTGGTGATTCGACACTGCAAAGCGAAGCCGTGCGGCTTGATGCTCTCTTGATCAAGCCCGAGGTCTGCGAGCGAGGCCCCGGCAGCAATCTTCAGCTGCGATTGAACGAGGTCAACATCAGTCACCTCTTCAGTCACCGTGTGCTCAACCTGAATTCTCGGGTTCATCTCGATAAACACGTGCTTGCCAGCGTTCGGACCGATGGTGTCGATCAAAAATTCAACGGTGCCAGCGTTTTGATAACCAATCTCTTTAGCAAAAGCAACGGCGTCGCGGAAAAGCTTTTGACGTAGCTCTTCATCTAAAAGCGGTGCCGGGGCAATTTCCACGACCTTCTGGTTGCGGCGCTGAATCGAGCAGTCGCGCTCGTGGAGGTGAATCACATTCCCATAGCTGTCGGCCAGAATCTGAACCTCGATGTGACGAGGGCGAAGTACGGCCTGCTCTAGAAAAACCCTTGGGTCACCAAAGGCACTGCCAGCCTCGCGCATCGCAGCCTCAAGAGCTCCAGGCAGCTCTGCTGCTGCCTCGACTTTACGCATTCCTCTTCCGCCGCCGCCAGCCACTGCCTTTACAAACAGTGGGAAACCGATTGATTCGGCCTTAGCGATCAGCTCTGCGGCATCAGCCGAAGAAGCTGTCGATGCAAGGACAGGGACTCCGGCTCTAATTGCAGCGGCTTTGGCGTTTACCTTGTCACCGGCTAGCTCCAGCACCTCTGGGGTAGGCCCGACAAAGGCAATGCCGTTTTCCTGAGCAGCTCTTGCTAGGTCTGGGTTCTCCGAGAGGAAGCCATAGCCTGGATAGATTGCGTCTGCACCGGAAAGCTTCGCGATGCGGATCATCTCACGTACCGACAAGTAGGCGCGGACGGGTGAGCCGTCTGCCTCAATCTCATATGCCTCATCGGCCTTTAGTCGGTGAACCGAGTTTCTGTCCTCGTAGGGGTAAACCGCTACGGTCTGGGCTCCGGTCTCATACGCAGCGCGAAAGGCGCGGACAGCAATTTCACCTCGGTTGGCAACCAGGATTTTTCTAAACATTGGGACCTCACTGAAACGACGGCTCAGATAACGCCACGCTGCGTATAAAAAGGTAGCCTAATGCAGTGCATGTTCTTAGCGTGAGCTCTCTCAAAGGTGGAGTCGGTAAAACTACCGTCGCCCTCGGTCTAGCCTCTGCGGCCCTAAACAAGGGTCTGAACACGCTCATCATAGATTTGGACCCCCAGTGCGATGCCACCAGCGGCCTCGCTGCAACCAACGAGTTCGGTGCATCGGTTGCCGAAGTCCTGCAAAGCCCAAAGCTGCCCGCTATCAAGCGTGCCATCGTGGCCTCATCTTGGGCCCGCGGCAGCAAGATGGACGTCATGGTCGGCTCACCAAGGTCACTGCTGCTTGATAACCCGGCGCCAACCGTGGCTGATGTGTGGAAGCTTGAAGAAGTCCTAACTCAAATCGAAGAAGACTACGACCTCGTAATCATCGACACTCCCCCATCCATTAACGCCCTGACAAGAACCGCATGGGTCGCTTCCGACCGCGTGATTATCGTGACCGAGCCCTCGCTCTACTCAGTGATTGCAGCAGATAGGGCTCGAAAGGCGATCGCGGAGATTAGTGCGAAGCTCACACCGCGCTTAGAGCTTCTGGGCGTGGTGGTCAATCGCCTAAGACCGCAGTCGAACGAGCACGACTACCGCCTCAAAGAACTCAAGGAAATGTTTGGCAATCAGCTCCTGATGCCCTATTTCGAAGAACGAGCAGCGATCCAGCAGTCAACCGGAGCAGCTCGCCCAATTCACTCTTGGCCCGCAGAGGGTGCCGCCGAGGTGGCGAAGGGCTTTGACTGGCTCTTGGCAGGGGCTCTTTCCGCCATGGAGCGCGAAACTCGTAACCCTGATCGAGCAAGCTCTACCCGAGCAACCAGAGGTCTAGGTAATCCAATTACTGAGCTGATGGGCTCTGAGAGCCGCAAGGAATCAAAGAAGCGTCGTTGGTTTAGACGCTAGGAAATCTTTCTAGCTCTTCTGGCAGCGAGCTCGTCCTGAACCGCAGCCTCTTCAGCAGCAAAGTCGACCAAGGTGGCTTCGACCTCACGCAACACTCGGCCAACAGCAATTCCGAAAACGCCCTGACCCTGGCCCAAGAGGTCGATGACCTCATCCTGCGAGGTGCAGAGGTAAACGCGAGCACCATCGCTCATCAAAGTGGTGTTAGTTAGATCTGAAATACCGGAGGCGCGAAGCTGCTCCACCGCAAGACGAATCTGCTGCAGCGACACACCTGTGTCTAGGAGACGCTTCACGAGCTTCAAAACCAAAATGTCGCGGAAGGAGTAGAGCCTTTGCGACCCAGAACCGGTTGCGGTTTGAATGCTGGGAATCACCAGTCCGGTGCGATCCCAATAGTCCAACTGGCGATAGGAGATTCCGGCTGCAGCAGCAGCAGAGGCTCCTCTGTAACCGATGTCCTGCGAAGGCAAACCATCGGTAAAGAGCATCCCGGATTCGTAGTCCACGTGTCTCTCCTTAGTAACGACTCGTTAAGTCTGCCTTCAAGTTGTACTTTAGGGTTACTCCACAGCCTCGGCGTGTCGAAATCTAACCTTCGATTGAATCGATTGACTGCTGAATCAAGTGTCCGCGAATTGCACCAAATCGCTCAGCAATCTCAGAAGCAATGTGGGCGGCGCGAGCAGCAGACTCAGGTGCTTTCTTGCGCAGTACAGGCTCAGTGACGCCACTTATGATGGCAACCTCGCGCTCAGCCGCCGACTTTAGGCCCCTGAGGTGGCGCGGTTGAATTCCAAACTGCTCCAGTCCGACCAATGCGAAAGCAATCTCAACCTCATGCGAGCTGTGCGGCTGAGGTCCAAAGAGCCCCAGTTCGGCAGCCTCTCTGAATGCGAGATCCGAAATACCGGTCTCAACCTTCAGCTGTGCCGTTGAGAAGCGCTGTCCACGCCTGAGGGTTGCGGGAGAAGCGGTGGGCAGGATTGGCGATCTGCCGGCATCGAGTTCGGCAAGGTAATCCTTGATGACCTTGAGCGGCAAATACTGATCGCGCTGCAGGGTGAGAATGATGCTTAGGCGCTCAATTTGGTTCTCCGAGTATTTACGGTAACCAGCGTCGGTTCGTTCCGGAGTGAGCAGCCCCTGATCTTCCAAGAATCTCAACTTCGAAGGAGTTAGATCGCCAAACTGAGGCTTCAGAACCGTTAGGACCTGACCGATTGTGTACAGCTTGTGATCAGAGAGCTTTCTTACTGCGTTCTCCATCAGGACTTTCCTCCCAGGAAGAAGGTAAGTCTGAACTTGCCGATTCTTAGCTCATCGCCGTCTTTTAGCTTTGCTCGATCGACAATCTCACCGTTGAGGTAAGTGCCGTTCATAGACCCGAGGTCTCGAACCTCAAAATTCCCCTCGGATCTAACGATCTCCACGTGCCTGCGAGAGACCGTGACATCATCCAAAAAGATGTCTGCGTCTGGATGCCTACCCGCTGTGTTGACGTCCTCATCGAGCAAAAATCGAGAGCCCGAAAACTGGCCGTGGGTGGAAATCAGCAAGGCTGAACCCTTAGGGAGTGCCGCTACCGCACGGGCTTCTTCGGGTGTTAGTGAATCTGAGTCGGATTGGACCAAATCAGATGAAAACCTTGCGGTTTCATCTGCGTTGAACATTTTGGTCTCCCCTCGTTATGCACAATGCTAGGGGATTTTCAGAGCTACTTTGACAACAATTTTCTAACTTGATTGACGTAGATGAACCCTGCAACCCAGTAGAGCGCAATACCCCAGTAGGCGAAGGCCCAAGCCAGCGGCAAGATCACAAAATCAGCGCCGGGCCAGATGTCTGCCATCAATAAAAGTGGTAGAGCGTAAAGAAGCGCAAACGTTCCGGCTTTACCCAAAAAGTGCACTGGGAGCGGTCCATAGCCGTGATTGGCAAGCAATGGATAGACCATAAGAAGCATCACGTCGCGGGCGATAATGACAACTGCAAGCCACAGCGGAATGTTGCCATTTATGGTCAAACCAATCAGCGTGGCAAAGATGTACAAGCGATCTGCCGCTGGGTCTAGCACCTTGCCCAACTCGGTAACCTGATTGAACTTTCTCGCAATCACACCGTCTAGCCAGTCAGATGCACCAGCCACGGCAAGAACCACAAGTCCCCAGATCAAATGGTCAGCTAGCAAGAGCCAAAGGAAGACCGGAACCAGCAACAGTCTGAGCAGACTGAGTAGGTTTGGAACACTCCGAAGCTCTTGGCTCAAACCCATACCGAGATTCTAGGTTCGGGATCGTCTAAATCAGGTTAGCCCTGCGGAGCACTTCGGTTACCCGCTCGTGCTCATTGAAAGCGTAAAGGTGGATTCCTGGTGCACCACCGGCCACGAGCTCATCAACTAGCTCAGCCGCCCAGGAAATACCAGCCTCAACTCGCTGTTTCGAATCTGAGGCAGCCAAGCGCTCGGCTAGTTCAGCCGGGCGAGCTTCCCCAGTTAGCTCCAGTACCCTCTCCAGTCGGCTGGCTGAAGTTAGGGGCATAATGCCTGGCAAAATCGGGATAGTGACACCTCGAGATCTTGCCAACTCAAGGAAGTTGAAGTAGTCGCTGGCATAAAAGAAAAGCTGGGTGATTGCGTAGTCTGCTCCGGCCCGCTGCTTGGCTAGCAGAGCATCGATATCTGCTCGCTCTGAGCCTGACTCAGGGTGGCCATTTGGGAACGCTGCAACGGCAACCTGCCCCTCGTTAGACCTGCTTCTCAGAATGGAAACCAGCTCGGCTGCGGTGTTGAGTGAATCGGTTGGCAAGTCAACTTCACCGGCGGGCAAATCACCCCTCAGGGCCAAGAAGTCCCGCACCCCGGCCGCTTGAAACTCTTCGATCAGGGTTTCAATGCTGCTTCTGCTGGTGCCGGCGCAGGTTAGGTGAGCTAGGGCTCCAATTTGCTTCTGGAGAATGTAGCCAAGCACCTCAATGGAATTTTTGGTATCTGAGCCACCAGCTCCGAAGGTAACAGAAATAAACCTCGGACCTAGTGCACTGAGTTTGTCAATGGCGTCAAAGAGTGCAGGGGCCGCCTCGGGTGAGCGGGGCGGGTAGACCTCAAATGAAAATGGAACCTTGGCCAAAGCTTTTCCTTTCAGAACGCGCCTCGGGGCTCCGATAGCAGATCTGTCGGGCTGGCCGGATTTGAACCGACGACCCCTTGTCCCCCAGACAAGTGCGCTACCAAGCTGCGCTACAGCCCGTTATCCGACAGATAACCCCAGAAGTCTATTCACTCCAGTGGCTAGGAACTAATCAAAAGCCAAGACTGGCAAGCGAGTTCGCCACCGCAGCAGCAGATTTCTCGAATTTCTCTCGCTCTGTGGAAGACATTGGGAACTCTAAAACTCGGGAAACGCCAGAGCGATTAACGATCGACGGAACTGAAAGTGCAACCCCGGAAATACTCATGTAGTCATCCAAAACTGAACTGACAGTCAACACCGCATTCTCATCACTGAGGATTGCCGAGGCGATTCGGGCTGCTGACAAACCAATTGCGTAGTTGGTTGCGCCTTTGCCCTCGATGACCTGATAGGCAGCATTCTTTACTTCGAAAGCGATTCGATCCAATTCCGCTTCGTCTAGGTGCCCCCCATGGCCCAGGTCCCAGCTTGAAAGCGGAATAGCTCCGATTCTGGTCTGAGACCAAAGCGAGAACTCGCTGTCTCCATGTTCACCCAAGATGTAGGCGTGGACCGAGCTCGCAGCAACTCCCAGCCGCTTAGAAAGCATCCAACGCAACCTTGATGTGTCAAGCACCGTTCCTGATGAAAAGACACGGCTGGAAGGAAGTCCGGAGATCCTTTGGGCAACCACTGCCAAGACATCGCAAGGGTTAGTAACCAGCATCAAAATTGCGCTCGGAGACTGGGCTAGCAGCTCAGGAATCAACGATTGCAGTATGGAGACATTTACCCCCGCCAAGTCAAGCCTTGACTGCCCCGGCCTTTGCTTGGCCCCAGCAGTAACAATAATGAGATCACTGCCCTCGGTTAGCGAGATGTCTGAGCCGCCACTTAGCTCTGTTGCTGGGGTAAAAGGTGATCCGTGTGCCAGGTCCAAAACCTCAGCACGCGCCTTGGCTTGATCGATGTCAAACAGCACCACTTCACGAGCAATACCTTGAATCATGAGGGCGTATGCGGTCGATGCGCCTACCGCGCCTGCCCCAATCACAGAGATTTTTGCCATTAGCGGCGCTTTCTCTTCTCCCTCACGCGCACGCCAATTTCAATCGGCGAGCCCTCAAAACCGAAGTCTTCGCGCAGGCGTCTGGTGATGTAACGACGATAGCCAGCCTCTAGGAAGCCAGTTGAAAACAGCACAAACTTTGGTGGACGGGATGCGGCCTGAGTTCCAAAGAGGATCCTAGGCTGCTTACCACCACGAATTGGGTGTGGGTTCTCGGCCTGCAGTTGCTGCAAGAAGGCATTGAGTTTTCCGGTTGGGATCCTCTTGTCCCAACTCTCCAAAGCCAGCTCAAGGGCAGGAACCAGCTTCTCAAGGTGTCTTCCGGTGGAGGCAGAAATGTTAACTCGTGGAGCCCAGTCAACGTGAGCTAAATCACGCTCGATTTCCTTTTCAAGATAATTGCGACGATCGTCATCAAGTAGGTCCCACTTGTTGAATGCGAGCACCAGCGCTCGACCAGAATCGAGCGCGAGCTGCACGATGCGAACATCAGCTTCGCTGATCGGCTCGGTGACATCGAAAAGCACCACGGCAACTTCAGCGCGCTCCAAGGCGGCAGCTGTTCTCAGTGAGGCATAGAAGTCGACACCCTGTTGCCTGTGAAGGCGACGCCTAATACCAGCGGTGTCGACAAAGCGCCAGATTTTGCCAGCAATTTCAACTTGCTCGTCAATTGGGTCTCGAGTAGTGCCCGCTAGGTCATTCACCACCGCACGGTTAGTGCCGGTTGCCTTGTTCAAAAGAGAGGACTTACCAACGTTTGGTCGACCAATTAGGGCAACCCTTCTTGGACCGCGGTACTCATCTGCCGCGACTGCGCTCTTTTCAGGCAGCACCTTCATAACAGCGTCTAGCAGGTCTGCCACGCCTCTACCGTGCAGGGCAGAAACCGGGTGTGGCTCGCCAAGCCCCAGTGACCACAGCGCTGCGGCTTCAGAATCTAGATGAGAGTCATCAATCTTGTTGGCAACCAAAAAGACCGGTCTGCCTGTCCCGCGGAGCATTTTGACGACGCGCTCGTCCGAGGCCGTCGCACCAACCAGAGCATCAACCACAAAAAGCACGGCATCAGAAAGGTCAACCGCAATCTCTGCCTGTTCAGCAACGGATGCATCGATGCCTGTTGCATCGTGCTCCCAACCACCGGTGTCAACCAGAGTTAGCGGTCTTCCGTTCCACTCAGCCTTATAGGAAACGCGGTCACGAGTAATGCCTGGTCGATCTTCAACAACTGCCTCACGGCGCCCAAGAATTCGATTCACAAGTGCAGACTTACCAACGTTTGGTCTTCCGACAATAGCCAGCACCGGAGGAGCTGGGCGATATTCAGATAGCTCTTCCTCATCTAGCTGAATGCCTAAGAGAGCTAAGTCCTCTTCATCTAGGTCATAATCCTCGAGCTCTGCCTTCAGCACCTCGGCTTTGGCAATATCCAGCTCAGGCTCATACTCTTCACTCAATTTCTAATCCTTGCAATTTCGGCCAAAACGGCCTGAACACTCTGTTCAAAATCCATGTCGGAGGTGTCGATCACCGTTACGCCCTCTGCGGCGTCTAGGAACCTTGCCACTTTACTGTCTTTTTGGTCGCGTGACACTAAATTCTCAGCCGACTCGGTGCCTTCAAGCCCACGCCTGCGCAGCCGCACTGACTCGGAGGCCGTAAGCAAAATCCTGACCTGGGCATCTGGCGCGACCACGGTAGTGATGTCTCTTCCCTCAACAACGATTCCAGCAGCATCACACGCGGCGATGCGCTCTCGAGCATCCTGCCGCTGTAGTTCGCGCACTTCCGGCAGTTGGGCAAATTCACTGACCAAAGCTGCAACTTGCTCAGATCGAATGCGTTCGCTGACGTCAACTCCATCAAGAAGCACTTTGACGGCATTCGGATTGGTATCAATCAGATAGGGAAAGTTTTCGCTGGTGGGGTTCTGGCTTTTCCACAATGCATATGCACGATAACCGGCACCGGTGTCTAGGTAGCCAAACCCAAGCTCACTTGCCACTGCCTTTGAAACACTTGATTTACCCGAACCTGCCGGACCGTCGATAGCGACCACAAATTTCGCCATCAGACCAACCTCCAGCCATTCTTCTCAAGCTCCTCAGAGAGCCGCTGGGATGAATCCGGGAGCACTTGCAACTCCACTAGACCAATCGGTGCACCCGGGGAATGCTCTAGCTTGAAGTCCTCGATATTCACACCGATGTCACCGATGAAGGTGAACAGCGCAGCGAGTGATCCCGGTGAATCGTCGATCATCACAGTTAGTTGCGAGTAGTCGGCAAACTTTCCACCGTGCTTGCCAGGGATCTTCGAAATACCTGAGTTGCCTCGAGTGAGGAGCGAGTGCACCTTGGCTAGCGACCCGGGGGCAGAAATGTCCGCCAACGCGGCTTCAAGTGCCTCAAGCTCGGACCGCATGCCACTGATTAGAGGAAGTAGGGCTTTCGAATTCTGAGAGATGATCTGCACCCAAAGCTCTGGATCGCTAGCGGCGATGCGAGCCGTATCTCGCAAACCTTGACCGCTGAGGGACAGTTCGTCCTCAGTCCCGGTGTTTAGCTGACTCGCGAGCGCCGAGGACACAAGCTGTGGCAGATGGGAAACCAAAGCCACCGCTTTGTCATGATCTGCAGCTGATAACTGCACTGGCAGAGCACCGACCCTGAGTGCGACATCCCTAATCAACTCAATCGCATCGTTGGTGTTCCCAGCGTGAGGTGTTATCACCCAAGGTCGGGCAAAGAACAGGTCGGCTCTTGCGGCGGCGGGTCCGCCTTTTTCGCGGCCTGCCATGGGATGGGAGCCGATGTAGCGATCACCCAATCCGGACTCGCTCACCTGATGGGCTATCTCCACCTTCACACTGGCGACATCTGTGACGACGGCGCTTGGGTGTTCCTGCAGCTGTCTAATTACAACATCAGCGGTGGCATCAGGTGGGACACAGACAACCACTAGATCTGGCTCAGGCCCAGTCATCTCCCCAGCCCCGTACTCAACCGCTAAGCGAAGAGCAGACTTTGACTGGTCTGCAAGCTGTGGGGTAATGCCCTGCCGCGAGAGGGCTAGTCCGAGGCTGGTTCCCAGTAACCCGGTTCCGACAATTTTGATGTTTGGCATTACTGCGCCAAATCAGTCCTGAGGTTTGCCGCACCGCGAAGGTAGATGTGCTTGATTTCAGACCTAGAGAGCTTGGTGTCAACGTGCATCATCAGACGAATGACTCTTGGCATAGCCCCCTGAACATCCATCTCAACACTGCACATCAACGGCACATCGCCCAAGCCAAGCTCTCTGGCTGCCAGAGCGGGAAACTCTGAGGTTACGTCTGGCGTTGCGGTGAACCAGATGGAGATCAGCTCAGCGGTTGAAAGATTGTTTTCGTGCAGCACCTTGGTGACAAGTTCCGCAGTCGATCGCAGCAGGTGTTCGCGATCATCTGAATCAAGCTGAATTGCTCCGCGAATTGCCCTAACAGCCATTAGCGACCTCTTTCTTTGCGGGATCCCGCCTGCGCCGCCTCCATCAGAGAGGACACCTCGAGTCTACCCAACTCACGGAACTGACCAGGCTTGAGATTTCCAAGCCGCAGCGGGCCAAAGCTCTTTCTGGTGAGCTCAAGAACAGGGAAGCCAACCGCTTCAAACATTCGTCGCACAATTCGGTTCTTACCGCTGTGAAGCACAACTTCGACCAACGAGCTTTGCTCATTCTGATCTAGCACCCTGGCCTTGTCAGCCTTCTGAAATCCATCCTCGAGCTTCACGCCATCGAGCAACCGCTGGATTTCCACCCTGGTGATCTTGCCCCTGACCTTTGCAACATAAAGCTTTTCAACTTCATAACTCGGGTGCGCGAGTTGATTGGCCAAGTCGCCATCGTTTGTCATCAGGAGAATGCCAGTCGTCTCCGAGTCCAACCGACCGACATTGAAGACTCTATCCAGGCCAACAAAATAATCGGCCAGGCAACGCCTTCCGTTCTCATCAGACATTGTCGAGACAACGCCCTTTGGTTTATGAAAGGCAAAGTAAACGCGGTCCGGATCCAGCTGAACCGGACGCCCATCAACTTGAACCTGATCGGTCTCAGGGTGGATTCTTGAACCGAGCTCACGAACCACTTTGCCATTGACTCGAACTCGTCCCTGGACGATTAGCTCCTCACAGACTCGCCTTGATGCCACGCCGGCACTTGCCAGCACCTTCTGAAGTCTGATGCCTTCTTGATCAGTCAATGTCATCCTGTCCCGGTAGGTATGGGCTTATTTGAGGCAGTTCATCCACGCTGTTGATACCCAGCACCTCAAGAAGCAATTCTGTGGTTCCAAACATGGCGGCACCAGTCTCGGCGTCTACAAATAGCTCGCTGATTAGGCCACGAGAGAGCAGGGTTCGCACCACAGAGTCAACGTTGACCCCTCGGATTGAGGAAACCTGACCTCGGGAAATTGGCTGACGATAGGCGATTACCGCCAGGGTCTCAAGTGCAGCCTGGGATAGCTTGGCAGGATTCTCGTTGGCCACGAGCTGCTTCACAGCCCAGTCATGAACAGGCCTGACATAGAGGCGGTATCCCCCGCCAACCTCACGAAGCTCAAACCCTCGACCGACCCCACCATTGGCCGAATCGTAATCTTCTCGCAAGGCATCAAGCTCTCGCTTCACATCATTCAGCGGGACCTCAAGAGCGCCAGCCAAGGTAACCAGGTTCAGGGGAGTTTCCGCTACGGTCAAAATTGCCTCAAGAGCAGCACGAAGATGAAGGTCAGTCGTCATATTCAGCTCCCAACTGGTTCAACTTAGTCTCGTCAAAAGCCCTATCTTCCCACACCACCGAAAAGTCAGCGAAAGGGTCGGCCTGTTTGAAGCCAACTGCTCCCAGGCGGTAAAGCTCTAAGAGTCCAAGAAATCTCGCCACTAACTCGGAACGATCCTTGACATCGGCGATCAGCTCGCGGAAGGTCATGGAGCTTCGTTGTCGCAGCTTCTCCACCATCAAGCCAGCCTGCTCTCTTATGCTGACCCTTGGAGCATGAAGGTGAGTGAGGCCAACTCCCGGAATTTCTTTGGGAGCGAATGCCAGCTGAGCTAGTTGGGAAAACTCTTGGACAGTGAGCTCCCAACGCAGTTCCGGCCGAAGTTCACGAAAGCGCTCCTCTAGTCGAACCGACCTTGGTATTCGGCCAGACTCTCGATCGAGACTTGAGCTAAACCAGGCCGCAATCTCTTTGAACGCTCGGTATTGCAGCAGTCTGGCGAACAGCAGATCTCTGGCCTCCAGGAGTGCGACATCCTCGGCATCCACAACTTCGCCAGCAGGCAGCAAACTCGCAATCTTCAGATCCAGCAAAGTCGCTGCCACCACTAGAAACTCGCTAGCACTCTCAATCTCCGCATGCTCATCAAGCTGCTTTACATACGTCAAGAATTCGTCCGTGACGCGAGAAAGCGATACCTGAGTAATGTCTAATTCGTGCTTACCAATGAGTCGCAACAACAGGTCAAAAGGACCATCGAAATTATCTAGAGTTAGTCGGAAATCTATTTCAGATTCAAGCTGCACTGCCACGTTTGACTAGCTCTCTGGCAACCCTGCGGTAGGCCTCGGCAGCCTCTGAAGTAGGGGCAAACTGGGTGATTGGCTTCCGCGCCACAGTCGCATCTGGGAACTTCACGGTGCGGCCAATTGCTGTCTCGAAGACCATGCCCGGGAAAGCTTCCTGCAACCTCTCCAAAACCTCACGAGAGTGCAAGGTGCGGGAGTCGTGCATGGTTGGAATCAATCCATCTAGCTGCAAGGTTGGGTTAGTTCTGGCCTTGACCTTGTCGATCGTTTGAATCAGCAGCGCAACTCCGCGAAGTGCAAAGAACTCGGTCGCCATTGGAATCAAGACCCCATGAGCTGCGGTCAGCGCGTTCACCGTTAGAAGACCCAGAGATGGCTGGCAGTCCACGAAGATGACATCGTATTCATCTTTTACCTTGTGGAGAATGCCCTCGAGCACGCGCTCACGGCCCATCTCGGTTACGAGGTTCATCTCGGCGGCAGATAGATCAATATTTGCTGGGATGATGTCTAGATTCTCGACCTCGGTCTGCTGGATAGCCACGTGGGGATCCATCGAGACATTCATCATTAGGTCATAAATAGTTGGAGCATCCTGGTAGTCCGCGGCGAGGTTTACCGAAAGAGCACCCTGTGGATCAAAATCGACAACCAGAACTTTTCTTCCGTACTCAGCTAGCGAGGCGGCAAGGTTAATGGTTGTGGTGGTCTTACCCACACCACCCTTTTGGTTGCACATTGCAATAATGCGGGCTGGTCCGTGGGACTTCAGCTTCGCTGGGATTGGAAACTCCTTACCAGAGAGATTCACTTGTGCCTCCAACTACTTGTGCAGATAGCCTACCGCCGAGCACGCGGGTGGGCCGACTGATAAACCTCTCTCAAAGTATCGATTGTGATCTTGGTATAAATCTGAGTGGTGGCAACCGAGGCGTGACCCAGTAGCTCCTGAACCACCCTCACATCTGCCCCGCCCTCGATTAGGTGCGTTGCGAAACAGTGTCGGAGAGTATGAGGTGACAACTCGATATTCACGGCTTCGCCGCAAGAACTGATGATCTCCCAAATGGACTGCCTCGATAACCGCCCGCCTCGCTGATTGAGAAACAGCGCAGGGGTTGAGTTTTTGACCAGACCCGGGCGCACTCGAACCAAATACTCCTCAAGAGCTCTCGACGCATAGCTGCCGACGGGCACAAGTCGCTCTTTTGAGCCCTTGCCGCGAACCCGAATAAAACCAGAGTGATCGACCTCATCCAAATCCAGAGCAGCAATTTCGCTGACGCGAGCGCCGCTTGAATAAAGCAGTTCGATAATTGCCCGATTTCTAATTCGAATTAGGTCGGGGCTATCGGAGCCAGGTTCAGGGCCGCTCGCTGCCAATAGAAGTTCGACTTGACTTAGGGATAGCGCTTTCGGAAGCCGCATTGGAAGCTTGGGAGGCCTGACTTTTTTGGTGGGATCGTCACTTCTCAGACCCTCAAGTGCCAAAAACCGATGAAAGCCTCGAATAGCCGCAAGCGCCCTGGCCCGTGAAGAAGCAATCAGTCCGGAGTCAATTAGCGCTAACTGATAACCCTCAACATGCTCGGAAGTAGCCTTCGTAGCCTCGACGCCCAGGGTCCCGAGAAACTCGAGGTACCCGGACAGGTCCTTGCGATAGGCAGAAAGCGTGTTTGCACTAAGTCCGCGCTCGATGGTCAGATGCCGCAGATAGCTTTCAAGCGGCTTTGACATTTAGTTCTCGTTGAACAGCCGCTGCTGGCGCTGGCGCTCCAAGGCGGCCTTGATCAAACCGTGGAACAGTGGATGAGCCTTGGTTGGTCGAGACTTGAACTCAGGGTGAGCCTGAGTGCCGACGTAGTAAGGATGTACCTCACGAGGTAGCTCCACGTACTCGACCAATTGCCCATCCGGGCTGGTTCCCGAAAACACCAGGCCACTGTTTGCAATCTGATCGCGGAAGCGGTTGTTCACCTCATAACGGTGACGGTGCCTCTCGTGAGAAACGGTTGATCCGTACACCTCGGCCACAATGCTGCCTGGAGTTAGCTTCGCTTCGTAGCTGCCAAGACGCATAGTGCCGCCCAGGTCTCCCCCAGCAAGAACGTCAACTTGCTCGGCCATGGTTGCAATGACCGCGTTCTGAGCATTTGGCTCGAACTCACTTGAAGTCGCCCCAGATATTCCCGCCTTGTTTCTAGCGTGCTCGATAACCATGCACTGCAGTCCAAGACAGAGTCCAAGTGTTGGAATTTGCTGCTCACGGGCAAATTTCAAGGCCCCGAGCTTGCCTTCGATGCCACGAATACCAAAACCTCCAGGGACACAGATTGCGTCCAGGTCAGTGAGGTTCTTCGCGGCACCTTCATCGGTCTCGCAATCATCTGATTTAATCCAGCGAATGTTTACCTTGGTGGACTGGGCAAATCCTCCGGCTCTCAGCGCCTCAGTGACGGATAGGTAAGCATCTGGAAGGTCGATGTACTTGCCGACTAGTCCGATTGTTATCTCGTGCTTGGGGTCATGAACTGCATTCAGCACAGGTGTCCAACCGCTCCAGTCAACATCGCTTACATCTAACTTGAGAGAGCGAATGATGTAGCTGTCTAGACCCTCGGAGTGCAGCACCTTGGGAATGTCATAGATTGAGGCGGCGTCAGCAGCTGTGACTACCGCTTCGCGATCAACATCACACATAAGCGCGATCTTGTTTTTGATACCCTCTGGCAACTCTCGATCAGACCTGCAAACAATCGCATCTGGTTGAATACCCAATGATCGCAACATGGCAACTGAGTGCTGAGTTGGCTTGGTCTTAAGTTCACCCGATGGCTTTAGATATGGCACCAAAGTCACGTGAACAAAGAAAACATTGTCTCTACCGACGTCTCTTCTGACCTGACGAGCAGCTTCCATGAATGGCTGAGACTCGATGTCTCCGACGGTGCCTCCGATCTCGGTGATGATCACATCAGGGGCTGGAACCATTGTTGCCTGCAAACGCATGCGGCGCTTTAGCTCATCAGTGATGTGCGGGATTACCTGGACCGTGTCACCTAGGTACTCTCCCCTGCGCTCCTTGGCAATCACGGTGGAGTAGGCCTGTCCAGTAGTTACGTTGGCGGCGGCGTTGAGGTTGATGTCGAGAAAGCGCTCGTAGTGACCAATGTCCAAGTCTGTCTCAGCACCGTCTTCGGTGACAAAGACTTCTCCATGCTGGAACGGGTTCATGGTTCCCGGATCGACGTTTAGGTACGGGTCAAGCTTTTGCATTACGACCTTGAGACCACGCGCTCTCAGCAGATTTCCCAGCGATGCGGCGGTTAAGCCCTTACCTAGGGATGACGCAACGCCACCAGTTACGAAAATATGTCTTGGGATTCCAGAGCTCTCGGCCATGGAATCCCAATCTATCAGCGATTCAATTGCAGTTTGCCTGCGACACCAAAGTTTCTAGCTGGAAGCCAATAATTCTTTGGCGTGTGCGATTGCGACATCGGAGTCCGGCGCTCCGGACAGCATCCTGGCCAGCTCCCGCACTCGCTCCTCGCCACTTAGTGGAAGCACTGAGGAGTGAGTTATCGATCCCTGGGTGTTTTTTAGAACCCGAATCTGGTTTGATGCAAAAGCTGCTACTTGAGCTAAGTGAGTGATGACCAGTACCTGAGTGTTAGTGGCAACTCTGGCTAGCCTGCGCCCTAGTTCAGAGGCGGTTTGACCACCGACACCGGCATCGACTTCGTCAAAAATCATGGTTGGCAGGGTCTTGTCTTTTGAAAGCACCAGCTCGAGGGCGAGCATAATCCTTGAGAGTTCACCCCCGGATGCTGCTTTTGAGATGGGCCGAAGGTTGGCGCCGTCGAAGGCGGCCAACATAAACTCAACGCGATCCGACCCGCTCGCTTCGAACTCACCCAAGTCAGTGACTTGAACAACCAGCCGGGATCCAACCATGGCCAGTTCCGCCAATTCAGTAGTAACCTCGTGCCCCAGTCTTTGGGCGGCTTCACGCCTTGCCTCAGATAGCGACTTTGCCGCTGCAGCCAGTTGAGATAGGGAGGCCTCGAGCTGGACCTCTAGCTTCTCTAGCTGCTCGTCTGATGAATCCAAATCAAGCAGCTCCGCCTGTAGCTTGGGAACACCATCAATGAAGGCATCAAGCTCACCATTTCTGCGCTCAAACGCAACTAGTTCAGCCCTGCGTTCCAGGTTCGCCTCTAGTTGCTGGGGGTCAATTTCCAGATCGAGTAGATAGCTTGAGAGCTCGACGGAGATGTCTCGCGCGAGAGATGTGAGATCCGATAGCTGGGATGCGATTTCCTGAAGTTTTGGATCTGACGTTGAATCGAGGCTCTTTCTGGCAATTCCCAAAGCCTGCAAGGCGCCTACCGTATCCTCCGGGGAGATGGCCTCGTGGGCAGTGCTAGCCGCAATCCTCAGATTGTCGACATTGCTTAGACGTTCAATTTGATGCCCGAGTTCGGCAATCTCGCCTTTGACCGGGCTGAGTCTTTCGAAAGTGGACAGTAGAGCCGTGAGCTCCTCTACTCGAGCACGGTCCTGACCGCTCGCAGATTTCATGCGTTCGTAGCGAGCCTGAAGCTCCTGATATGTAGTGTGCGCTTGTCTATATGCGTCCAGGTGAGCGTTGAGCTTGCCGTAATCATCAAGGGCGTCTCGCTGAGCGGAAACCGAGCGCAGTCGCTGCTGATCGGACTGTCCGTGGACGGCAACCAACCGTTCTGCTAGCTCGGACAGCGTTGAAATTGGCACCGGCGTGCCGCCCAGAATGGCCCTAGAGCGACCGTCTGAATTCACGGTTCTGGTGATTATCAGCTCCCCGCCATCGAGTTGAGCGCCGAGATTTTCAAGCTCTTCTTTGAGCAGGGGGTTGCGAATAACCCAAGTGCCACTGACGGACAGCGAATCCTCCCCTGCCCTAATGACGGCAGTGTCCGCTCTTCCCCCAAGCAAGAGATTGAGAGCGCTAAGCACCATTGTCTTGCCCGCCCCGGTCTCACCCGTGAGTGCATTGAACCCGGGCGCAAGGGACAACTCGGCTTGGGCAATGACCCCAAGATTTCGAATCGAAATTGACTCGATCACTCGTTCTCCTCGGGACCTCTCCAGCCAGTGACGGGCAGATTGAATTTGCGAACAAGTCGATCGGTGAACGGGTCGTCTGAGAGCAGCACCATGGGCACTTGCTTATCTGACTGCCTCACCTCAATGCGAGCGCCGGGTCCTAGGTCAAAAGTCCTTCGCCCATCACACCAGAGCACTCCGTTACCGGGGCTTCGCTTGAGAACCTCAAAGGCCAGATGGGTAGCTGAACCGAGCACGAGCGGTCTTGCGAAAAGCGAATGCGCGCTGAGTGGCACAACTAGAAGCGCATCAACATCCGGCCAGACCACAGGGCCGCCAGCACTAAATGCGTAGGCGGTTGATCCAGTTGGAGTGCTAACCAAGATGCCATCGCAACCAAATGACGAGAGCGGGCGTCGGTCAACCTCAATTACGAGCTCCAACATGCGCTCTCTGGCAGATTTCTCAACGGTCACTTCATTCATAGCCCATGAGCTAAAAGCTAGGTCACCTGCCTGGTAAACCTCCACCTCCAACGCAGATCGGTGGCCGACTTCGTAGTCCTTTGCTGCCACTCGATCCATGACTGCAGCTAGGGCATCAAGCTCCGCCTCTGCCATGAAGCCAACGTGACCGGTATTGACTCCAAGAATTGGAGCCTTTTGCTCTCGCAGCAGCTCTGCGGCTCGAAGGATGCTTCCATCCCCGCCCAGCACAATGCCAATTTCAATAATTTGAGTGGTGAATTCGACGACGCCATTCAAGTCCGCGCCAAGCTTGGAAATTCGATCCAGCTCGGCCGCCTCAAGAACAGGGTGGAGACCTCTGGCCAGCAACTTCTTCGCCGTCCGCTCGACCACGTTCGCTTGCTGCTGGGTTTGGGCGTTGGTAACCAACAAGACGCTTCTTGTCATTTCACCCTTTTCGCCAGCTGAATAATTTCTTCACTCCATTGTTCCCGATAACCGGGCTCATCGGAAACTATCCACAGCAGATACTCCACGTTTCCATGGGTTCCTAAAACCGGAGATTGAGCCATCGCTTTTACCGAGTATCCAATTGAATAACAAAAGTCGACCACTTGATCCAGTGCCCTGGCCCGCTCGCGCCAATCAGTCACCACACCGGATGCGTTTAGAGAGTGCTTCCCAACTTCGAACTGTGGCTTTACCAAGATCACCATAGGAGCCGAGGGGGCGAGGCGAGCGAGGTTCTCAAGAACCAAAGTTATGGAGATGAAGCTCAGATCTGCCACCACCAAACCTATGGCGGGCTCATGTCCCACCAGGTTTGTCAGCTCTTCAAAGGTCAGGTCTCGAAGGTTCACTCCCTCGATGTTGCGAACCCTCGAGTCGCTGGCAAGCTCTGAGGCTAGCTGCCCGTGACCAACGTCAACCGCGAACACTTCTTGAGCCCCTCGGTCTAGGAGAACTTGCGTGAATCCGCCTGTCGATGCACCCGCGTCCAAGACCGTCGCCGGCACATCTATCGCGAATTCTGTGAGAGCAAACGCGAGCTTGGCACCTGCTCGAGACACGTAATCCACTCCAGCGCTCAGTTCGACCTGGTCTGAGGGATCAGTCTTGTGGGCAGCCTTTGTGACAGGCTTGCCATTGACACTGATTCGTCCAGCATCAATTAGTTGCGCAGCCTGTGAGCGCGACCGGGCAAGCCCCCTGAGCACAAGCTCTATGTCTAAGCGCTCTCCCACTTAGGAAACAAGCTCCTCAAGGGATTTGATGATCGCTTCGATTGCCGCGATTTGCTCAGCTTCATCAAGTGAGTCAAGCCCTTCAATCTGGGCCGCCATCTCATTTAGGTTCATGTGTTTCCTAGCTGTAAAGAGCGGGCTCAACATCGAGACCGTAGATTGGCACCTGGCTGGACCAGACTACCTTGCAGGCGCAGCGCAAGGTGTCAATAGACTTCGGATCTCCATCGACCGAGACAACGCGAGTGCCGAGCAATTCGACGCTGCTTTTCCTCAGCTCAAAACCTCGCTTGGTTTGCTTGGGCTGCAAATAATCCGTGAACAGATCTCTCAAATCCGAGATTACAAAAGTTGGCCGCTCATCTGCCTTAGCCGAAATGAGCTCCTTGTAAGTGGCCACCCCCGTCATTACACAAGCGGAGTCAAGGCCAAAATTCACTGCACCCTTTATGTCGGTATCCAGACGATCACCAACAAATAGTGGACGCTTTATTTCAAGCTGCTCAATGGCCGCCTGGTAGATAGGTGCAAATGGCTTACCGGCGAAATCAGGAAGTATTCCAACTGCGGTATGAACTGCCGAGACCAAGGTGCCGTTGCCAGGAGCTATTCCGTCCTCACGGGGAATGGTCCAGTCCTGATTAGTGGCCAACCAGATCGCTCCTCGCTGGATTGCATATGCGGCCTCGGCAAGTTGACGCCAGCCAACATCCGGGGAAAATCCTTGAATCACCGCAGCAGGAGCTTCAGCTGCTGAGCTCACAATCTCAAAACCCAGGGACTGCACCTCGAAGACAAGACCTTCACCCCCGACAACGAGAACCTTAGAGCCCTGAGGAATGCGCCCAAGAAGCATCTTTGCTCCAGCCTTGGCTGAACCCACTATTTCCGAAGGGTCTGTATCGATTCCAAGTGACACCAGCTGTTCAGAAATGACCTCAGGCCTTCGAGATGAGTTGTTGGTAACAAACCCAATCTTGAAACCCTCAGACTTGACTCGATTTATGGATTCAACAGCGTGCGGTACAGCCTGCTCACCAAGATAAACAACACCGTCAAGGTCAAAGAGGACGGAATCGTATGAATCAACGAGCCTTGCCACGGCCGCCTCCCTCGCTGGGTCCACGCCTTCCAGGTCTTGGGGCTCCCTTGCCGAAACTGGCACCACCCCTAGGTTTGCCATCACGACCTCGAGAATCGAAATCTCGCTTTGGTGCAGGTTTACCGTCTGAACCTTCGGGTCGTGGGGTTCTGGGTTTGTAATCAGAACTACGCTCACCGCGAGGCTTGTAATCCGCACTTCGCTCACCGCGAGGCTTGAACTCCGAGCTACGCTCACCGCGAGGCTTGTACTCGGAAGCGCGCTCACCGCGAGGCTTACGATCATCGCCGCCTGTGGGGCGTGGACGCCGCTCGAAAGTCTTGCCATCGCGCTTTGCTGAGTCAAAGTCGCGCTTGGCTGGCTTTCTCTCAAAGTCAGCACTTGTTGGGATGGTGATCTCCTCGATCAGCTCGAACATCTCACCGTCTACTTGCGATAGGGCGACCTCGGCCCTGTCCGCAAGCTCGTCCCAAGAGTCCCCATCCTGACCAAGCTCCCTCAGGACCTCAGCATAGGCGCGGAAAAGCAGTGGAGATTGTGGGAAGACCTGCTTCGGTGTGAGTTCTGGAATTTCTAGTTCCAACTTTGCATTCTTCGCATCGCCTAGGTCAAGCCGCGCGCCCGAAAGAGCAACAGCAAGATTTATGCGAA
>JBEENW010000003.1:0-179155 GCA_041191965.1 Actinomycetota bacterium | reverse complement strand
TTCAGCATTGAACCTCCTAAGAATGGACTCTTGCGAACAGAGTAGCCCTGGGAATTTGCTAAAACAGCAGATTCTCGTAACGAAATTATCACGAAAAGACAAAAAAGAAACAAAACAGACAACATTGCCTCAAATTCTCATCAGTCAAAGCAGCCTTCAACCCGCCTAGAACCCAATAAACTCGGGCCATGCAGCACTACGACGTGGTAATTGTTGGTGGCGGACACAACGCCTTAGTTTCGGCGGCTTACCTAGCCAAGGCAGGCAAGAGCGTGCTGCTTCTGGAAAAGCTCGACTACCTAGGTGGTGCCGCAACTTCGAGCTATACCTTCGATGGTATTGATGTCAAACTCTCCCGCTACAGCTATCTGGTGAGCCTTTTGCCAAAGCAGATCATCGACGACCTAGGTCTTGAAATCTCCCTCGCTCCAAGGCGCTACTCCTCATACACTCCAGACCCTCACGGGACCACCGGCCTTTTGGTTGATAAGGCTGATCAGGGCGCGACCAGTAAGTCATTTGATGCCTTTTCGAGGAAGGACTTTGCCGCCTGGAATGAGTTCTATGCCAGGACCGAACACATCGCTCAGAAGCTTTTCCCCACCGTCTTAGAGCCCCTGAAGAAAAGGTCTGAGGTCAAGGCTCTGCTCGGCAAAGACTTCGAAACATTCTTTGAAAGGCCAATCGGCGATGTGATCGCAGAGGGCTTTGAATCTGACCTGGTCAGAGGCGTGGTGCTAACCGATGCCCTGATTGGGACCTTTGCTCCTAACTCCGACGCTTCGCTTGATGCGAATCGATGCTTTTTGTATCACGTAATTGGAGGTGGGACCGGGGACTGGAACATCCCGGTCGGAGGCATGGGTCAGGTCTCTGGTTCGATTGCCGCAGCTGCTAAGCGCTTCGGTGCTGAGCTAGTAACCGGTGCAACAGTGCTCTCCATCAGCTCAGCTCGCGAGGTTGAGTTTGAACTAGCCGGTGAGGTCACGAAGGTTTCAGCTGAATTTGTCCTCAGCGGAATATCTAAAAATCAGCTTTCAAAACTGACCCCAAACATTGAGCCGGAGAAGGTCCAGGGGGCGCAGGTGAAGGTGAACATGTTGCTCGCCCGACTGCCCAAACTAAAAGACTCATCTGTATCTGCAGAAGCAGCCTTTGGTGGCACCTTCCACATCAACGAAAACTTCGACCAGCTCGATGCCGCCTTCAAGGCGGCTCAGAGCGGCGAGATCCCAGATCCACTGCCGTGTGAGATTTACTGCCACTCTCTTACCGACCCAAGCATCTTGGGTCCGGAACTTAGAGATTCTGGAGCACAGACCCTGACGGTTTTCGCCCTGCACATGCCGCACTCCCTGGTCGCAAAACATGGCAATGACGAGCTTCGGGAAAAGGCTCAGGCGGCAGTGCTGAAATCTCTCAACTCGGTTTTGGCCGAGCCAATTGAACACCTGATTTTCAGAGCACCAAGCGGCGAACTATGTATTGAGACCAAGACCACTCAGGACCTAGAAGATGCGCTGGGGCTGCCCGGCGGCAACATCTTTCACTCACCACTGAGCTGGCCGTTTGTCGAAGACGACGAGGAGCTGGCCACACCGGAGTCGCGCTGGGGTGTGGCTTCCGGCGTGGACAGAGTGTTCTTCTGTGGCTCCAGCGCACGACGCGGTGGGGCAGTCAGCGGCATCGGCGGTCACAATGCCGCGATGGCCGTTTTAGAGAGCTAGACCCAAACGTCCTCAACAGCCAAAAGCTCCTGAACCCTGGGGACCACCTGGGTGGCATAGAGCTCGATGGAGTGCATCAGCTTGGAGTGCGAGAGTGGGCCGTTGGAGTACTTGAGGTCAAAGCGCTCAGCACCAACAGAACGAATCGCATAGGCGATCTTCTGAGCCACGGTCTCAACCGATCCGACGTAGAGCGAACCGTGGTGAACCTCTTGCAGGTAGTGCGCCTTCGTGGTTGGACCCCAGCCACGCTCGCGACCAATACGGCCAAACATCGCCTCATAGTGAGGCCATAGCTCTTCGATTGCCTGCTCGTCGCTGTCAGCGATGTGACCTGGTGAGTGGATAGAAACTGGAAGCTCTGCGCGTCCGAACTTCTCCAGTGATTCTTTGTAGAGCCTTGCAAAAGGAGCGAACCTAGCAGGGTCGCCACCAATGATTGCAAGAGCCATTGGAATACCCAATCGAGCAGCGCGGATCACCGACTCTGGGGAGCCGCCGACACCAACTCGCAGCGGGATGCTGCCGCGCTCAGTCTTTGGATAAACCTGCTGGTTTTGAAGTCCCGCTCTGGTGGTGCCAGACCAGGTGACCGGCTGTTCCTTCAGAAGCTCAACCAAAAGCTCAAGCTTCTCCTCGAACAACACGTGATAGTCAGAGAGTTCGTAGCCAAAAAGTGGGAATGACTCGATAAAGGATCCGCGACCTGCGGTGATCTCGGCACGACCATTAGATAGCGCGTCGATGGTTGCAAATCTTTGGTAGACCCGAACCGGGTCTTCTGAGGAAAGCACGGTCACACCGGTACCGAGTTTTATGTTCTTGGTGACGGTTGCAATGCCAGCCAGGACTGTGTCAGGTGCTGAAACTGCGAAGTCATCGCGGTGATGCTCACCAACGTTGATTGAGTTGAGGCCGAGCTCATCTGCGAGAACGGCTTGATCGACTAAGTCTCTGATTACCTGTCCCGCTGACTTTGGCTTACCGCTGTCATCAACGGTCATGTCTCCGAAGGTGTCTAACCCAAACTTGATTTCAGTCATGCGATTAGTCTAGGGGGTCTAGACAACTTTCGCTAGGCTTCGGTTGCAGCTAATTGCCCGCAGGCTCCATCAATCTCTTTACCGCGGGTGTCGCGCAGTGTGGTTGGGATCCCCGCAGCCTCGAGAGTGTCCAAGAAGATGTTCATCTGCTCTTTGGTGGATGAGGTCCAAACCGAACCTGGGGTTGGATTGAGCGGAATCGGGTTCACATGAACCCAACCCTTACCTCTGTCATTGAGCTTTTTGGCCAATAACTCTGCGCGCCACTTGTGATCGTTCATGTCCTTGATAAGTGCGTACTCGATTGAGACACGACGACCGGTTTTGTCGAAGTAGGCCTTTGCCGCATCGAGTGCCTCGTCAACCTTCCACTTCGAGTTCACCGGGATTAGCTCATCGCGGAGCTGATCATCGGGGGCGTGTAATGAGAGTGCAAAAGTCAACGGAAGATCTTCTTGAGCAAGCTTTTCGATGCCTGGCACTAGACCAACTGTTGAAACCGTGATGTGTCTGGCACTCATGCCAAGACCGTTGGGTTGAGGTTCAACCATGGTGCGAATAGCGCTCATGAGCTTGGGGTAGTTAGCAAGCGGTTCACCCATGCCCATAAAGACGATGTTGCTAACACGCTCATCTTCGTGACGAAGGGGGCCAAGCTCGCCAGCTCGGATCGCTTCGTTGGCTCTGACCACCTGATCGACAATCTCGGCAGCGGACATGTTTCTTGTCAGGCCGGCCTGACCGGTTGCACAAAACGGACAGTTCATGCCGCAGCCGGCCTGAGAGGAAATACAGAGTGTGATGCGATTTGAATAGCGCATCAAAACCGACTCGACCAGTGCTCCATCAAATAGCCTCCAAAGGAACTTGATGGTGTCGCCCTTCTCGGTCTTTAGTCTTTTCACCTCAGTGAGAAGAGGTGGCAAAACCTTCTTGACCAGATCCTCGCGACCCTCCTTGGGAAGGTCAGTCATCTGCTCTGGATCTTGGGTGTAGTGAGTGAAGTAGTGGGTTGAGATTTGCTTGGCCCTAAAGCCTGGGATGCCGAGTTCTTTGATGCGCTCGGTACGCTCCTCGATGGTTAGGTCGGCAAGGTGAACCGGTGGCTTACCGCGCTTTACCTCGTTGAACTGCAAAAGCGGCTTACCGCTCTCGTCCTTACGCTGAGTCCAGCCCTCGGTGCGGGGCTTAACCTGACGAATCTCTGTCATTGGACTCCTAAGACCAGATAAGTCTAGGTTGTGGCGTCAAACACCCAGGTAAAGCCCCGCTTCAAGATCTCTCGGTCGGAAGTGAGGAGTGTCAGGTTGTGCGCTGATGCGGTCGCGATTATTTGTCGATCAAACGGATCAGCCACCCATTGAGCGGAGTACCGACCGAAGTGGAATGCACAGTCTAAATCGAAAGAAACCGGCACGATTCCCAGCTCCTGCCAAACCCCTGGGGTTGAGTTGTCAAACTCAATTTTCCCGAGAGCATTTTTATAGACCAGCTCCGCAACCGAGATTGTGGAGAAATAGAGGTCAGATCCACTAATAATTCGCTTGGTTTTTGGGCCAATGTGTTGTGGTCCGGATTCAAGCCAAATCAGGATGCTTGTATCGAGTAAGAATCGGTTAGTCATCGAGCTCATCCGAATAGACAATGCTGGCGAGGATCTCTGCGTCCATGGCCTCCCAATCGTCTGGGCTCACATAAGAGATGAGGCCCTGCAGCTTGCTGAAGTCCCTGGGTGGCCTCTCAGTTTTCTCAATTAGCACCAGCTTCATGACAGGGACTCCATTTCTTGCGATCACAACCTCTTCGCCAGCCTCCACCAATTGGGCGAGTTTGGAGAAGTTGGTTTTTGCCTCGTGCATGTTGTATTGCTTGACCATAAGTTAGAGGTTAGTCCGCTTAGTCCACTTGGCTCAAGACTCCATCTGTGGATAAGTGAGCGTAGGCTGGTCGGGTGCTAAGACGCCTAATCGAAATATCCCGCCCAGTGCTTTGGATCAACACCATTGGCACCACCGTGGTGGGTATGTGGCTTGCGGGCTATCTCTGGGATTGGCGAGTACTACCGATTCTCATTTGGGTGACCTTCCCCTTCAATCTTCTGATCTACGGCATCAACGACATCTTTGACCAAGAGACCGACAACATCAATGCCCGCAAGGGTGGGTATGAGGGTGCTCACATCTTCCCTAACGAGGTCAGACCGATCTGGATCACCACGGTTTTGACCAACGTCCCGTTCTTGATCTACTTCGCAATCACTCTGCCCTGGCAGGCCACCGCCTGGATGGTCGCCTACTCGCTGTTTTTTACCTTTTACTCAGCACCACCACTTCGCTTCAAGGCTAGAAAGTACTTGGACGCACTCTCCAACACCGACTACGCCTTCCCACTGGCCTTCGTGCCGCTGGCTCTTGGTGTTGAACCAAACTGGTGGTTGGTAATTGGCCTTATGGCATGGAGTGTTGCCAAGCACGCCTATGACGCCATTCAAGACATCCCGCAAGACAGCGACACCGGCATCGTCACAACGGCCGTTCATCTGGGTGTCAAAAAGACTGCGATCTGGTCAACGATTTGGTGGGCCATTTCGATTGCCCTGTTTGCCGTTGTCAATATTCCGGTTGCAATTGCCAACGCGATTATCGCCTACCTACTAGTTGCACCTCTTTATAAAGAACCGACCCCTGAAAAGGCGCACTCTTTATATAAGTACTCCATCGCTTTCCCATACGTCGCCGGAGCGGTTGGTGGGTTCCAGCTGGTAGTTGGTTTGGTATTCGGTCTCTACCCATGAAGCACGTAGTTGTCTTGGGTGCTGGCCTATCTGGTTTAGCGAGCGCCGCGCTTATTGCTCAAGCTGGCCACAAAGTCACAGTCATCGAACGCAACACTTGGCTTGGAGGTAAGTCGAGAAGAGTTGAAGTTTTGGGTCAGCGCATGGACACCGGTCCAGCCCTTGTCACATTCCCCGGCGTCTTGGAAAAGCTCTATGCCGAGTATGACCTGCTCGGGGGAAATGCAAACCAAATCGCTCCTTTGCGACTAAGCAAGCTCAACGAAGTCGGGGAGTACTTCTATAAAGACCACCGAGTGACTATCCCAGTTCCCGAGAATCACCCCTGGCACGCTCAGTGGCAGCGCTTTGAAAAAGAACATGCCGATCTCGCACAGGACATCACGAACCTGTTGACCACCTCACCGTTCAGCGCAAAGTCTTTGCCATCGGTTAGCAAGATCTTCTCTCGCTATGGACTGAATCTCACCACCGACCGATACCTCAAGTCACTGAGCTGGATGGACGAAGACCTCAAAGAGGTAATCGCCATCCACACTCTCAATGCCGGCATCGCCCCCAAGGACACCATTGCCCTCTACGCGTCTATTACCGCAGTGATGTCATCGCAGGGCATCTCGGTTCCCGAGGGTGGTGTGAACGAGATCGCTCAGTCATTGGCGAAACTCGCCCAGGCAGCCGGAGCCGAGATACGTCTTGGTGAAATCGTGACCAGCCTCACAAAGGGCAGGGTTGTTACTGACCAAGCTGAATACCAACCTGATCTTGTGGTGAGCAGTCTTGATCCCGAGCAACTGAGAGTTGTGATGGGTAAAGATCCCAAACCTTGGCCCAAGCGCTCTTGCTCCGGAGTTGCTATCTACGCAGTCTTGAAAGAGCCGTTACCCGAAAACTTTGTCACCCACTCAGTTGTGATGCCGGACAGTGGTGATGAGCTGCATCAGGCTCTCTCGGAGTCCAGGCCACCAAGACAGACCATGGCCTTTTTGAACTACTACCGACCAGGTGAGATTTACCCCAATCAAAAGCCAACGGTTGCCGTTCTGCTAACCGCTCCAGCAGATGGCAAGCACTACGACCTAAATAGCGAATGGGTGCGAGCGGAACTGGATCGAATCAGTGATGTGGTTGGACTTGATAGACCAATCGACGAACTCTTCGAGGACTACATCACCCTCACCCCCGAGTACTTCTCTGCCTGGGGTGGACCCGGTGGTGCGCTCTATGGCAAGACCCGCAAACTTTGGCAGTCGGGACCCTTCCATTCTCCGCAGTATCACTCGCCCTTTAGGCCTTGGCTCTATAAAGTTGGAGCCGCTGTTCACCCCGGTGGTGGCATACCGGCCGTCCTAGGTGGCGCACTCAATGTCGCTCGCATGGTCATTAGGGCCAACTAACAACTGTTCGCAGCTTTCCGGTTGTTTCTATCAGCTGCTAGTTTCTGACTAGGAGGCGGCCATGGCCAGAGGACTAAAGCTTCTCTATGTTGAGAATGACGAAGCCCTGCTCGGCTTGCTCGGTAACTCTTTAGCCCTCAACCCAGCGATTCTTTCGATCTCGAGTGCCAGCTCTTCGGACGCCGCCTTCGACCTTGCGAGTAAGCAATCCTTCGATGCGGCACTAATCGACATCTCGCTTGGTCCAGAGTCGATTTCAGGCATTGAGTTAGCGCTTGGTCTTAGAGAAAAGAATGAGCACCTTGGCATTGTCTTGCTCTCCCAGCACATCTCGGCCGGTTACCTAAATTCGCTTCCCGCTCAGTTTGGATATGGCTGGTCGGCCATTCAAAAATCTGCAACGCTTTCGATCGATTACCTGGTTCAGGTTTTGCAGGCAACTGCCCTGGGACTAAACGTCTCAGATCCAAACTCTCACTTTGAGCCTGCCGAGAGTGACAATCTGGCTGCCGCACTATCTCCAAGACAGCGTCAAGTTATTTCGCTAGCGGCAACCGGGCTGGATGCCACTGAGATCGCAAAACAGCTGTCCCTGGCTCCAGTGACAGTGAGACAAGAGCTCTCCAAGTGCTACAAGATTTTGATTCCAAATCCACGTCCGGGCACCGACCTTAGAACCGCAGCCGTGCTGCGGTTCCTGCGTGAGACCAGAGGCCTTGACTAGTGTTTGGGTTTTTTAGAAGCATCGATTTGGTTTTTCGCGCCTGGCCAATTCGACCGCTACCGATGTCAGTGTTTCTAACGCTGTTTCAGATTTTGGTGAACTTTGCAACAGTTATTGCAATTGCCAGAGCAGCTGGGCGGTTTGCCCAACCGATTCAACTCATCGCGACCGTGCCATCGATTCTGATTGCATTTGTGCTCGCACTCTCAACCCTTTTTGGCTTGAAGAAACTCGGGGAGCGATTCCCCAAATACGTGAATCGGTTTTACCTGCTGGGGGCAGTGATATTTGGTCTCGCCATGGCGCTGGCTCGCAAGGTCTCAATCAATGACTACACCCCGGATTACTGGCGTGACCCAGCATCTTTGGTGCGCATTTTTGCCATCTCGGTGCTTTTGTATTTGACGGTCCACATCACCTTGGGAGTTTCAAGCCTTCGACTTGCCGAGCAGGTCAGTGCCGCGCAGGCTACCAAAGCTTCGCTTGAAATCCAGCGCGGAAAGCTGATCTCGGCTCAAGAGGATGTCAGAAGGCAGATTGCGGATTTCCTTCACGACCGATTGCAATCTGACCTAGTCCTTCTTGGCATGCAGATGCAGAAATCGGTTGAGAAGCTCGGTGAGCAAGAGCGCTCGATTGCCCAGGCCTATATCGATGAGATCGAACGCATCCGACAGTTTGATGTTCGCAATGTCTCAAGGCAGCTGGTGCCCGAACTTGATGGCCCATCACTTCGACCCGCTTTGGATGACCTTTTTTCGCGCTATCGAAAGGCAATCAAGATCTCACTGCAGTTGTCTGAGAAGGGCAGCCTGAAGCCATTAGAAAAACTAGCTGCCTATCGAATTGTTGAACAGGCACTTCTGAATGCGGCTAAACACGGCAACGCTGCCGAGGTCATGGTCGAGATTCGCGAGTTGGATCAAAACATTCGGATCGTGGTTAGAAATGATGGTAAACCGCTGGAAACCGGAGCGGTCCCCGGTGCAGGTTTTGCAATTATCGACGAGTGGGTCAGTCAATTTGGGGGCGACTGGTTGCTTGGTTCAGTCGACGATCAAACCGAGTTGAAAGTATCGCTGAAGCGGGCTCTGTAAGCGTTAACAGTTGGCACTATTCTTAGCTGTGACTTAGCACTTGGAGGACTCTTGGCGGGCACAAGCATTCTGGTTTACGCAGAACGAGTTGGTGGCAATCTCTCTGAGATTGAGAAGCTACTTCAGGGGCCCCTGAAAGACTTTGATGGCATCCACGTGCTGCCGTTTTTCCACCCATACGATGGTGACGACGCCGGCTTTGACCCAATCGATCACACCATCGTTGACCCTCGTCTTGGCACCTGGTCTGACTTCAAGCGCATTTCACAGACCCACGAGCTGACTGCCGATCTGATCGTGAACCACGCTTCGAACCTGTCTCCTGAGTTTTTGGACTGGCAGCAAAAGGGTGATGAGTCTGAATACAACGGTATATTTCTAACCTTTGACACCGTCTTTCCAAACGGCGGCACCGAGGAAATGATCACTTCCTTCTACAGACCTCGCCCGGGCTTCCCCTTCACCGCCTACGAGGTAGCTGGCAAGCGCCGCTTGGTTTGGACGACGTTTATGCCAAGCCAGGTAGATGTTGACATCAAGCACGAGCAGGGAATGGCCTACCTCAAGCGCATTCTCGAGGCGCTGAAGTCAGGTGGCGTAAAGGTTGTTCGCCTCGATGCCGTTGGCTATGCGGTGAAGACTCCTGGCACCGACTCCTTCATGACCAAGGAGACCCTTGAGTTTGTGAAAGAGATCACCGACCTGATCCACTCCTACGACATGCGAGTGCTGGTTGAGGTTCACGCCCACTACACCCAGCAGCTAGACATCGCACCGCTGGTTGATTTGATCTACGACTTCCAAACTGCACCGCTACTTTTGCACTCGTTCTTCACCGGAACAGTCGACCGCCTGGACAACTGGTTCAAGCTTCGACCAAACAACTGCCTGAACGTGCTGGACACTCACGATGGTTACGGAGTAATCGACGGTGGGCCAATCGGTGGTCGTCCAGGGCTAATCACCCAGGATGAGATGGCAGAGATCTTCAAGGTTGCGGAGAAGAACACCGGCGGTCACTCGGCAATCGCAAGCGTGATTCCGCAGTGGTTCTCGCTGCCACACCAGATCAACGCCACCCTGCCAAACATCGTTGCCAACGACACCGCATACGTGATCATGCGTGCCGTGCAGTTCTTCCTGCCAGGCGAACCCCAGGTTTACTACGTAGGTCTGTTCAACGGTATGGATGACCAAGAGCTATTCCGCAAAACTGCTCAGGGTCGCGATGTGAACCGTCACAACTACACCCCGTCAGAGATTGCAGAGGCTTTGGAGCAGCCTGTTACGAAGGCAATCATCGCTCTGGCTCGAGTGAGAAAGCACCCAGCGTTTGAGGGTGAATTCTCCTGGAGTGTGACCGGCGAAGACAGCATGGAGCTTGCTTGGACCAAGGGCGCTGACAAGCTAACCCTCAACTTTGCATTCAAGAGCCCGCAGCTTCGAATTACTTCTTTGGTCAACGGTGAGAGCACCGTTTACGAGGGTGTTGAGGGACTAGCTAGCTACTAGTTCTTTTCCTTGATCATCTGGTGCACCTCTTGGGTGAGCTTTTCGATGCGAAGAGATAGCTCGTGCACCTGCTTGGTGAGCTCTAGGTTTTCCTGATCTACCTGAAAAGTATGCACGGCAAGCTCTGAGTTGATCTGATCCTCACGCTTTGCGGCGATCAGCAGGATCGCACCCTGAAGCGCCGCGACACAGGACAGCACCAGGTTGAGAAGAATGAATGGGAATGGGTCAAAACCTGAGTCACCATTTAGATACATCCAAATACCCAAGAACACCAGTGACGCAAAGACAAACGTCCAGGAACCCATCCCGTTGCGCAATCCATCCGCTGCCCGCTGGCCGATAGATAGCTGGCCTCTGCCAAAAAGCTTGGTTGCTGGATGTTCGTGCCAACGAGTCATGTTTCTCCCAAATTCAATGTCTTAAGTATCTTGCCCCAGAGCTATCTCTAGGCTTAGGGGATGCGCTTTGTGATTTTTGTCATCGACGACCAGACCAACAGCGGCTCCTCGGATGAGATGGCAGCCATAGACGCCTTTAACGAAAAGCTTCAAAACAGTGGCCAATGGATCTACGCGGCCGGGATTGCTGCGCCAAGTCGCGCCTTCGTGATTGACAACACTCATGGCCAGGAAGAGATCGAGGCTGGCTCGCTGTTTGATGGAAACCAGTTCTACTCAGGGTTTTGGCTTATCAATGCCGACTCTCTAGAGCAAGCCAAAGAATTAGCAATGGCCGGGTCAAAGGCCTGTAATCGTCGCGTTGAACTGCGCGCATTTTTAGGACAGTAATTGAGCAAAACAAAATTCAGCCCCTCGTTTCAAAAACTCTGGTCCGCGAGCGCCGCGAGCAACGTTTCAGACGGTCTTCTAAAAACCTCGGTTCCACTGCTCGCCACCACCTTGACCAAAGACCCTTTCTGGATTGCCAGCATTTCGGCAATCGTGATGCTGCCCTGGCTACTTTTCGCAATTCCAGTTGGTGGCCTGGTTGATCGAATCAATCGACGTCAGATGCTTGCAATTGCAAACTCGGTGAGACTCTCTGCCGCTTTACTACTTGCATTCGCGGTTGGTTTTGACTTCATATCGCTACCGCTATTGCTGCTCACCACATTCATGTTTGGAGTTGGCGAAGTCATCTATGACACCACCCTGCAGTCGATGATTCCTCAGGTTCTAGAAAAAGATCAGCTGGAGCAGGGCAATGCCAGATTGCAGGTCACCTCGGTGACCCTGGGCGAGTTCGTCGGAGCACCGCTAAGTGGTGTGCTGTTTGCAATTTCGATCACGCTGCCATTTTTCTTTGGCGCGTTTGGAGTTTTGGTTGCGGTGCTGCTGGTGCTAAGTATCCCGCTGCAATACGCCAATGCTGAGCCTGCACCCAAGACCGAAGAAAAGAAGAGCTTCTGGGCTGATGTTCGATTTGGTATTCGCTACCTCTATGAAGACAAGACTCTGTTGAAACTGGTCCTACTGACCTCATCCATTGGATTCTTCTTCTCAGCGTCAAGCGCCACCATGGTGCTGTTCTTGACTGAAACACTGAATGTTCCAGTTGCTCTATTTGGAGTGTTGTTTGCCATGCCGGCAGCAGGAGCGCTGTTGGGCTCAGTGATCTCGCACCGAATCTCAAAGCGATTTGGAAGAACCAAGGTGATGGCAGTATCAATGTCTATCTCATCGCTACTTGTGATATTCCAGGGACTATCCCCGAACTACTGGGTGCTGGCGGCGCTAGTCACCCTTGGCACGGCCATCATCACGATGTGGAATGTGTTGCTCATGGCCACTTATCACCAGGTAATCCCGACCGAACTATTTGGTCGTATTCACGGGACCAGAAGAACCCTGGTTTGGGGTCTGATGCCAATTGGTTCGCTGCTTGGTGGAGCGATTGCAAGCATTGATCTGCGACTGCCATTCTTTGTCGGCGGCGCAATCTGTTTCGCGCTCTCGCTAATTGGCTTCCGCTTTATCGTGGGCCTTCAGGGCAAGATCACCGAGAGTGAAAACGCCTAGTAACTAGCGCGCTGCAGCCTGTCTCGAATCGCTTCCGCTAGGCCATCGCCCTTTGGGGTGATTGCAACCACTCGCCTAAGGCCTAGAGCATCAGCCTGTCGCAGTGCGAAGTAAAGCTGTTGGGCGTAACCCTGGACATCAACCGGTGCAATCAGTCGAATCACTGAGTCAGGGGTCGGTTCGCTCTCAAGCGCAATCAATCCCTCCCCGGGGAGAACAGCCTGATCCAACACCACCTTGGCATTTGGCGCGTAGTGCGATGCCAAAGAACCACTTACTCGAATAGTTGATGGCGCTCTCGAAACCGATAACCCGGTTGCTTGGGTGATCATCTCGGCGGTAATAGCACCTAGCCGAAGAAGTTTTGGTGATTCAGAGGTGCAGTCAATGATGGTGGATTCAATTCCAACCTCGGAATCTCCACCCTCCAAGATCATGTCTTCTGCATCGAGATAATCGCCAAGCTCGGCTCGGACAGCGCTCGAGTTGGTCGGAGAAACCTTGCCGAAGCGATTCGCACTTGGAGCGGCAACTCCCAACCCCCCGAGCTGCTCAAATTCACTCAACAGCTTCAGTGCAACTGGATGTCTAGGCACTCTCACCGCAACGGTGTCTTGCCCACCGGTAATGAAATCCCCGGCAAGGTCGGTTCTGCTAAGCACCAGGGTCATCGGGCCTGGCCAAAAAGCCTTTGCCAAATACGTGGCGTAGTCAGGAACTTCAGCTGCCCAGCTATTGATGAGCTTTGGATCTGAAAAGTGCACAATTAGCGGGTGGTCTGCTGGTCTTCCCTTAACCGCATAGATACGAGCGACCGCCGATGGGTTAGTCGCATCGGCTGCGAGTCCATAAACAGTCTCGGTTGGCATGGCGACTAGATGGCCCTCGCGAAGCGTTCTGGCAGCGCTAGAAATCTCGTTCAACACTTAGATAAAAACTTCTTCTAGCTTGGGTTATCGATGTCGATGACTTCGCGGTCAAAAGGAGCACGGGCACTCCAGCCAAGCTCGGACTCGATCCTGAATCTCATCCGATCGCTCGCAGTTGGCTCACCGTGGGTGACATAGGTCTGGGTTGGGGGCTTGGGTGCAGTCTTCATCCAAGCGATCAGCTCGTCTGCATCGGCGTGCCCAGACAGAGTTTGCAACTGGAATACCTCGGCTCGAATTTCGACATCTTTGCCAAAGATTCGAAGGGTTTTCTCGCCCTCGGCCAACAGTCGACCGCGTGTTCCGCCCGCCTGATAACCAGAAATCACAATGGCATTCTTCGGGTCCGCTCCATAGGCGATTACGTGGTGAAGCACTCGACCTCCGGTCATCATGCCGCTAGCGGCAATGATGATTTTCGCTCCCCTGCGATCGTTGAGTTCTTTTGACTCTTCGACACTGTGAACCATCTTTGCCACCGAATACATGGCCTCGAATTCTTCGAGGTTGATCCGGTGCTCCTCTTGGTGACGTTGATACATCGCGGTGACATTCTCAGCCATCGGACTGTTCACAAAAATAGGAACCGTTGGGATCTCGCCGCGCTGCATTAGACGATAGGTGTGCAGCATCAGAGCTTGAGTTCGGCCAACTGCAAAGGCTGGAATCACCACTGTGCCACCCCGCTCGAGCACCTCTTTGAGGATGGGTTTTAGCTCAAGCTCTGGATCAATGTTTGGGTGGGTGCGGTCGCCATAGGTGGACTCGGTCACCAAGATGTCGCACTCAGCTAGGTCAGCAGGAGGATTCAATAGAGGATCGTTAGTCCGACCCATATCTCCCGAGAAGTGAATGACTTTGCCATTGACGTTTAGCTGCAGCTGAGCAGCACCAAGGATGTGACCGGCATGGATGAACTTGGCATGGATGCCTGATGCCAGCTCCACCTCTTTGTCGAAGTGAACGGTTCTGACCAAATCGAGCGCGCGCTCAACATCATCTTGGTTATAGAGCGGCTTCGCCGGCTTGTGCTTGGTGTAGCCCTTGCGATTGGCTCGCTCCGCCTCTTCCTCTAGTAGGTGGGCGCTGTCTCGCCACATGATTTCGCATAGCTCTGCGGTTCCGGTGGACATCAAAACCTGACCCCGGAAACCGTGCTTCACCAAGGCTGGAACGTAGCCTGAATGATCGAGGTGAGCGTGAGTAATCAGCACCATGTCAATGGCGTCGGGCGGGACCGGAAACTCCTGCCAGTTCTTCAGGCGAAGGTTCTTATAACCCTGGAACAAACCGCAATCAATCAAGATTCGCTTGCCGTTTGATTCGATCAGGTAGCGACTACCGGTGACGGTCTCGGTCGCTCCTAAGAAGCTGAGCGAGTTCTGTGGTCTGTCCATACTCAAAGCTTAGGACTAGTGCTATTCAAAACGCAGGGCGTCGATTGGCTCCAGTCGCGAGGCCGTGCGAGCCGGCCAGACTCCAAACAGCACTCCGACCGCTAGTGAAAATCCCAGAGCCAGTGAAATGGTGTCCATACGAATTGAGAACTCCCAGTCGCCAAGAATCGCGAGGAAGAAAGCTGCGATCTCACCGAGTATCAAACCGACTACACCGCCGGCCAGCGACAACACAACTGCCTCAATCAAAAACTGAGTGAGGATGTCCTTTTGCTTGGCACCAATTGCCCTTCGAACACCAATCTCTCTGGTTCGCTCCCTCACCGAGACCAGCATGATGTTCATAATTCCAATACCGCCAACGATCAAGCTGATCGCTGCGATACCGGTCAGGAGTAACCCCAGGGTGTCAGTGATACTACTCACTGCAGAAAGCAGCGATGCCTGGTTTGTAATTGTGTAGCGGGCATCGGTTGAATCAGAGAGCCCGTATCGCTCGCGCAGTAACCTGTCGGCCGCTACCTGCAACGCATCAACACCCTCTGCGGTTGTGGCCTGAATCACAATCGAGGAGACGTAGGGGTACTGACTAAAGATCTTTCTCGCTGCATCGAGGCTCACATAAACCCGACCCGAGGTTCCAAACCCGGCCTGGTCATCCAAGACTCCGACCAACCTAAATGCCTGACCGTTGAGCTTCACAGTTTGACCCAGCATGCCCGCATCAAGGCCAAGGTCATTGGCTGCATCCGCACCAAAGACAACATCTCTTGATTGAAGTGCAGCGGGGTTTGAAGAAAGGTAGGAACCAAGTGCAAGCTCGGGCTTTACAGCCTCAAAGTAGTCCTTTGAAACTCCAACCAATCGAGCGTTCACTCTGGCATCCGAGGTTGCAATCGTGCCCTCGTTCTGGGACTGCATAAACATCACAGCCACACCCTCAAGCTTTGCCAAAGCCTCGGCATCTTGTTCAGTCAAAGCATCTGGAGCCATTGCTGAGATGTTGAGCTGGTTCGTGCCAAGGGTTGCAAGTGACTTATTGATGCCCTGCGATGCCCCATCAACAATCGAGGTCAGGGCAACGATTGCGGCAACACCGATTACCACGCCGAGCATGGTTAGTAGCGATCGGGTCTTGGTCGCCCAGATTCGATTCAGCGCTAGTCGCGCGGTGCCAAGAAGATTCATGCGGCACCTCTTTCATCGCGCTCGATTTTGCCATCGCGCAGGAAAACTCTTCTTGGAGCACTGGCGGCAATGTCAAGGTCATGGGTGATCAAGATGATGGTTCTGCCGTCGCTGTGAAGCTGCTGCAATAGCTCGATAACCTGTGCTCCAGTTTTGGAATCAAGCGCTCCGGTTGGTTCATCGGCGAGAACTATGTCTGGCTCGGTTACAAGAGCTCTGGCGATTGCAACTCGCTGTTGCTGACCGCCAGAGAGTCGATTCCGATCAAAGTTCAATCTCTCACCAAGTCCTAGCTGCGAGAGCATGTCAGCCGCTCGCTGCTTGGCAACCTTGGCCGGGATGCCCTGATACAAAAGCGGGGCCATGACATTTTCAATAGCGGTGGTGTTGGGAAGTAGCTGAAACTGTTGAAAGACAAAGCCAATCGACTTTGACCTAAGTGCGGTCAGCTGATCATCGTTGAGCTCTTGGGTTGAAGACCCGGAGATTTCAACCACACCAGCACTTGGTCGATCAAGACAACCAATTAGGTTCATCATGGTTGACTTGCCACTACCTGAGGGTCCGACAATCGCGACGTATTCTCCGGTTTGAATTTCTAGATCCACACCGTCAAGCGCGACCGTTATCTGGTCACCGACCAGGTAATCGCGGCGCACTCCCTGGAGTCTGACAACCGCGCTAGTCACTCTGTCGCGCTCCCGCAGGAGGACCGAAGTTGACTGGTCCGGGGATGGTCCCACTGACGCCGGTGACAACAAGGTCTCCCTGGCTAAGACCAGCGGTCACCTCGGCGAAGCTATCGCCAAAGAGGCCAAGTTCGATACTCACTCGCTCAACACTCTGGTTGCCGTCTTGGTCTGTTTTTAGAAGATCAACCTGTGGTTCGTCCTCACCAACCAGTGCACTAAGTGGAACTGCAAAAACATCAGACTTGGTTTCAACCTCAATTTCAGCGGTTGCACTCATACCGAATCGAGCACCCTCAGGAAGCTTTGAAACCTTGAGCAAAACCTCGTACTGCTTGATGCCGCTGACCGATTGTGCGACCTGACCTACGCGAAGCACCTCGCCTGAAAACTCAGCGTTGATGGCATCGAGTTCGACATTGGCAACCTGACTAACCTTCACCAGATCAGCGTCGTATTCACTGACAAAAACCGACACAATCGGCTCATCACTTCCAATTGTCAAAACGGAGGTTGCGGTTCTCAGACCAGCGGAGGTATCTATCGATCGCACCACTCCGGATGAGATAGCTTCAACTTCAACCTCACTACCCATTTGGTCAAGGTAGGTGAAAAGTAGCTCGCCGCTTTCAACTTTGTCGCCCAAGGCAACGGAAATTGATTCGACCTCAAGAGCTGCACCAAACTGTGCTGGCGCCCCTACCGATCCATTTACGGAGCTGAGAATTGGTTGCGGGGCAGTGCCGTAGGAAAGCAATTCGGTCTCAGCCAGCTGTCCGTTTGCAGAGACGGTCTTGATTACCTCAGTGCTTGAGACCTCATAGGTTTCATACTCTGGCTTGGGTGCAAAATTCGGAGCGATAAATATCGCTGCCACCGCGGAAACTGCGATTAGTAAACCTAGAACTATTGGCCAGCGCTTCTTACGCATCCTGCCCTCTCCTGCGCGATTAGGCGCTCCTTAGAGTCAACCTGTTCACACTATGGGCTGTTCCTGTGACTTTACCGCGAGTCGACTGGAAATAGCGTGACTAGGCTTTGTGAAGTGGAGTTGGTTAGAGATGTTGCGAGGATCTTGCTGCTAAGTGAGCATGACGAGATCCTGCTGCTAGCAGGTAGCGACCCAGCCCAACCAGCCAAAGGTCACTGGTGGTTCACCCCCGGTGGCGGTCTTGAAGAGAGTGAAAGTTTTCACGAGGCTGCAACCCGAGAACTCTTCGAAGAAACTGGATTTCAGGGTCAAGTCTTTGGTGAACCGCTTTGGGAACGAGTAGCGAGTTTTGAATTCATGGGTCAGCTCTATCGCCAACGTGAACTCTTTTTCACCTTGCGAACCACTCGATTTGAACCCGCCCCAAAGCTACTAACCGAGGTTGAGCAACAGTCGTTTCTCAGGTTCAAGTGGTGGTCACACTCTGAGCTAACCAGCACAACTGAGATTGTCTACCCGGTTGATCTAGCGGATCGGTTTGATCAGGTTCTGAACCACGATGGCCTCACAACTTCGCTTCTACCAGAGCAACGCATCAATTAGCTGACACGTAACACGTGTATGCAATGTGCATAACAGCTGTATCTAAATTCCCATATCGGAACCCCGCAATTTAGCCTTCGGCTAACCAGCGCTCATCTCAGTGAGCGCTAGATAGGCGGCACCGATGAAGCTCAAGGTCTTACTGCTATCACTGCTAGTTGGTTTTGTGCAGTCCCTGATTCCACTTGGAGCACAGGCCAATGCACCCCAACCCCCCGCTGGGCCGGTGTTCAACCAGGTGCAGCTAAAGGTGTTGGCCGACAACGACTTTGCGGTCTTCATGGGCAATGACCAAGAGATCACCAGGTTGTTTTACCAGAACGACGTGAGCTGGTACGCACAGGTTGATGCAATTCAGACCCTTGATGTTTACCCAATCAGCGGTGAGACCTTTATCTACATCCTCCCGATGGGAGGAAACGGCTATGTTCCTCCCGGCCAAGGTAATGGCGGTGAAGAAAACTGGTCCGGGGTACTGAATAACATCCCACTGCTTGATTACCCAGGTGGTGAAGTCGCCGTCGGCCGCAGCATCTCGGACGCCAAGGACATCACCCACTCCGGCTATCTGATCTTCAACGAGCACATCTCTGCGTTCACATCTAGCGGCGGCAACATCTCAAACGGTGACTTCAGCGTTACTTTGGAGGATTTGCAGCCTGCCAGCCGCAATCTGATCTGGGGCGAGGCAGTGAGGTCATCGAGCCCGCAAATTGCAGATCCGTTCAACAGCTGCACCGTGGCGTGTAGCGGAACCCGATTCTCCCCAGCAATTCCCAATGGAGCTTGGGACTTTCCAGATGGCACCGCGGTGCTATTCCGCTACCCACTGAGCAATGCCAACCTTCCAGTTTCTCCAGGCGATCGCCAAATCTCAGTGTCCTGGAAAGATCCAGGTGCCGGCGGTGCTGTCGATGACTACCTGATCGAGTACAAAGAGACCAGCCAACCAGACTCCACCTACAAAGTTTTCGGCACTGCGCCTGGCACTGCCCGAACCTCAACCGTCACAGGTTTGACCAATGGAACTGCATACACAATCCGAGTGTCCGCGCGAAACTCGGCTGGATCAGCTTCTTCACTGGGTAGATCTGTGGTTCCAACCGGCACTCCATCAAGACCCACGAACCAGGCCTATGCTGCCGGAGATGGTTCGGTATCGATTGACTTTGCTGCACCCGATAACGATGGCGGCATGGCGATCACCAACTACGCCTACTCGCTTGATGATGGCCAAACTTGGATCACCCGAAACCCAGCCTCTGTGGCTTCACCAATCACAATCCCGAACCTAACTAACGGCTCCACCTATAACGTCAAATTGCGAGCCCTTAACCCCTTTGGCGCAGGTCCCGCATCCCTGCCAATCACGGTGAAAGCGGGAATCACCCAGACCAGAACTCTCACCTACCTCTCTGGCACACTGGCCGAAACTAGTGCACTACCCCAGGGTGGAACTCTGGCCGCAGGTGAAACCTTCACCATTCCAGCCGGCCCAACCAGAACCAACTTCACCTTCACCGGCTGGAAAGAGGGAAGCACGCTCTACGCTCCAGGTGCCACCTACACGGTCGGTGCAACTAACCCGAACCTAACCGCTCAGTGGGTTCAGAACTCGCTGCTTGGACTAAACACAAGTCAGGGCGCGTCAAAGGTTTTGACTTGGAACATCGCGGCGAATCAAAGCATTGATGTCACGGTGGCGGCAGGTTCTAGCAACTCGGTCAGAATCCAAATTCCAGATGGTGCGCTCGCACCCGGCACCGAAGTTATCTTCTGGAGATTGCTAAATGATGAGCTCGCGAAAGCCAGAATCAATAACTCCAAGGATTACTTCGTAAACCTCGCTATCACCTGGGCTAAGGGTGACGATATCAGTACACCCAAGTACGTAGTGGATGCCGCTGTTCCAATTTTGCTAACCATCACCAATCCTGACATCGTCGCCGGTGCAACCGCGTGGCAGATTGTCGGTGACACAGTAAAGGTGATCGGAAACGCAACTAGAAATGGCGAACTGGTGATCCAATTCACCGAGGACCCGGTAATCACCGCAGCCAACGTGCCGCCAGCTCCAGCGTTTAGCGCTCCGGTTGCAACCGTCGACGGCTTCACAGTCAACATCACTAACTATGACCTGCAGTACAGCTGGGACACCCCGACTATCACGGCCGGGACCCTGTCGGTAGGGACTCCAAGTGGCAGCATCGTTCCGCTGACCGTGACCGGACTAACCCCAGGTCAGTCGGCAACAATCACTCAGAAGGCATTTTTGAATGGGGTTTACCAAGCCGGCACGCTGACTGGTAATTCGATAATCCCAGCGACTGCTCCGCAGTCCAATCCGATCCGCACCACACCACTACTTCCAGAGATCAGTTCATTCTCGAAGCGAGTCTTGGAGGAGGGCGCCAGCGAACAGGTAACGCTGTTTGGAAGAAGACTGAATCTAATCAACAAGATCTCGATTGCAGGTCAGCCAGTGAAGGTTGAGAACTCATCGGCAACAGAGTTGACGCTTCGAACTCCGACTCTTGGCGCTGGCAAGTACGACCTGGAGATGGTCATTGATGCTGGTGGATCCTTCACGTTCTTAGAGGCGTTCACAGTTTTGGCGAAGCCGGTAATCGTGGTCACTGAAACCCCCGTGGTTGTGAAAGAACCAGCGCCTAAATCCATCTGGAGCAAAATGCGCTTCTCGAACTTCCAGGGCGATCGCTCAACGCTCACCTCAGAGCTGGCGAAGCAACTGCGCTCAAAGCTTGCTGGTATGACCGAGGTGTCCAAGGTTGTCTGCACCGGAACCACTTCGGCAACCAAAGCGACCGAGTCAGATCGCCTGCTAGCTCTGAGCAGAGCAAAGGCCGCCTGTGACCGAATCAGATTGATGTATCCGAACGCCAGCTACACCACCAAGGCGTGGCCGGCATCAGGAGTTGGTGCTAGACACCGATCTGTATTCGTCGCTATCGAACGACAGGGCGACTAGTAACCGATTGACTTGAGGTATTCGCGAGAGTCCTTGATGCAATCGAATGGGTCACGGCCATAGGTCATGTCCTGCTCGATGAAGAAGAAGTCCGCTCCAGCTTTTTCACTAGCCGGAAGCAGCGCTGGCCAGTTCATGTTGCCCTGGCCCACCTCAGCAAACTGAATGATGTTCACGAACTTGTCATACCCCTCGGCAAACTTGCCGGCGTTGAACAAATCGATAGCTTCCTGAGGCAGTGCAGCTACTCGGTAGTCCTTAACGTGAATGAGCTTGCAGACACCTTGGTAAAGCTCGAGCATGTCTAGCGGTGCCATGCCGCCGCGCTGGACCCAGTGCAGATCAACCTCGAAGTAAACATCAGGCGCTACGCGTCTAACAATGTCGAAGATGCGCTCGCCCTCAAACTGAATCAGGTCAGCGTGGTGGTTGTGGTAGCAGAGGGTGATGCCCTCCTGCGCCAAGCGCTGCGCGTAAGGGTTTAGCTCCTGGGCCCAAGCCTCAGTTGCTTCCTTAGAGACCATCGCCTCAAAAGGCATCATGCCGATACGGACGTAGCGCGTGCCAAGTCTGTTGCAGTCAGCAACCACCTTGTCGAATTCACCAGATAGTGAATCAATACCGGGCTTTGGGTGCAGTGCAACCGAGAGCGCACCAACCTCAAAGCCAAGCTCACTGATAGCGCGCTCAAGGTCTGCGGTGTTCTTCTCGTCCATAGGAATCTGAGAGACCTCAACGCAGTGGATATCTAGAGCAGCTAGCTGCTCTAGTACCTGGTACATCCCCTGCTGAGCGACCTGGTCCTTCAGCATCATTAGTTGTACGCCGAGTTTTGCCATGTTAGTCACGCTCCGCATACTTGCCCTCTTCGCGAATGCGAATGTTGAGGAAGTCTAGATACTCGCTGTCATCAAAGTTCTCGATCGATACCTCTTCACCGGTCCAGGTGGAGAGGTGAATTGCGTTTGCTAAGCGAACACCGTGGATTCCCTCGGCTCCTGGAGCAAGCAGCTCCTCCTCACCCAGACAGGCCGCCGCAAAGTTTCGCATGACCTCTGAGTGCTGCTCACCCCAAACCGATGCATAGCTCTTGGTCTCTTTTGATAGGAAGCTAGAGGTATCGAGCTGACCACGGAAAAGCTTCGCAACGTCTTCAGGACCCATGTTCTTAGAGATCTCTTGCTCGGGCTTAGTCAGTCTCCAAATGGTGACGTCCTTTGAGTTCTCCACTACAACCTTGCCGCTGTCAAACAAGATCTCAAGGCGGTCAGTACCCATCAAGTCATGGGTTGAGGTCATGAATGAACCAGTTGCACCATCAGCAAAGCTGACCAGGGCATTGACCTCATCTTCAACTGCAATGTCTCTTCTGAATCCAAACTGGGCCTTGGCAAAGACTGACTTTGGAACACCACAAATCCACTGCCACAGATCGAGTTGGTGGGGAGCTTGGTTCACCAAAACGCCGCCGCCTTCGCCACCCCAAGTCGCACGCCAGGCTGAGGAGTCGTAGTAGCCCTGTGGGCGCCACCAGTTGGTGATGATCCAAGAGGTGTGGCGAAGGGCACCAAGTTCACCGGATGCCACCAGTGCACGAAGGTCCTTGTAAAGCGGGTTGGTGCGCTGGTTGAAGAAGACACCGAACTTGAGCTCAGGCTTGGACTTGGCTACATCGATCAGACGCTGGGCTTGCTTGGTGTAGACGCCAACTGGCTTCTCAACAAGCGCGTGCACACCGTGCTCGAGAGCGTAGATGCCAATCTCTGGGTGCAAATAGTGAGGAACCGTTGTCACCACGGCATCAACAGTGCCCGAGGTAATCATTTCCCTGTAATCGGCAAAGAATGGGACATCGAGTTCTTTGGCCTTGTCTTCGAAAACTGGGTTGACATCGGAGATGGCTCCGATGACCATGTTGGGAACCATGCCCTGGGAGATGAAGCCGGCGTAGGCGGACCCCTCAGCACCCATTCCGATGATTCCAAGTCTTATCTTTTGAGACACTTCTGAGTCCTTTCTGACTTTTTAGGTTTATGAAAAATCGACGTTTGCTTCGCGAAGCAGCTTCACTAGCGCAGTGTGTGCGGTGGTCCAAAGTTCTGGTCCACATAGCCCACCAAAGGCATCAAAGTCACCGAGGTGAGGCTCAATGGACAAAAAGCCCTGGTAGCCAGAGTCACTAAGACCAGCAATCAGTTGCTGGAACTGACCGTCTCCCTCACCGGAGGGCACGATCTCACCCAGTGGGTTCTCGGCGGTTGGCGACAACGCATCCTTGCAGTGGATGTAGTCGGTGTACTCACGAACCATCGGGTAGGCATCATCAAAAGGCTTGTAGCCGCACTGCACATAGTTGGCTGGGTCAATGATGGCTCGGTAGTTTGCAGAGTTGATGGTGGTCATCAGATCCACAACGCGCTCTGGAATATCTCCGTAGATGTCCTTCTCGTTTTCATGCAGCAGGGTGATTCCGCCAGTCTCTGCAAGCTCGACCATCGCTCTGGTTCGACGAATAACTTCATCTCGATACTGAGTTGGGTCATCGCCCTCTGGGATGAAGAAGCTGAACATTCTGATGTAGCGAGCGCCAAAGAACTTCGCCACCTCGACACCGTGCCTAGCTCGCTCTAGGTGAGCATCGAATGGCTCGGTGATGAAAATCTTTCCCAGGTCAGAACCCACCGAAGAAAGCTTGATACCCGCGGCATCCAACTTGGACTTGGCAAGCTCTAGCTGGTCCTGACTCAGATCTAATACCTTGGTTCCCCAAGCGCTGCGGAACTCAACAAACTTGATGTTCAGCTTTGTAAGCAGGTCGATTTGCTCATCAAGATCTTTTGCAATTTCATCGGCGAACCCGGTTATGTGCCACATAAAAACGTTTCCTCTCGAAAAGTTGAGGTTTCGAAACCAAAGCTGTTTGGCTTCAAGCTAGAACGAGTGGGCAACGCTGACCATCAAGCAGATACTAATGCAACCGATTGCCAAAACTTTATGAAATTTAGTCACAAAAAGACACAATTTGATTACGTTTCACTTCTTCTGAAGTAGGAAATCAGATTTATTAGTTAGTCCTGCAGATACAAAGTGACGATCACGACATCGCCTCCGGCTTTGCCGATTGCATCTCGAATCGACTTGTTTATCGAGATGAGCTTGTCTTCGCCCTTGCGTGGAGCCAGGTTTATGCCCTTTATCGGATACCCATCAATCGTTCCGGAAACCTTCAGGTGGCCCCAGCGATTGTCGAGCGATTCGGTGCCTGGAATTCGAAGGTGGTAGGTCCAAGCACCAAAACCGGGAACATGCTGAAGCAGTAGTGCCTGATCTTCAATCAGCATCAACACCTAGGCCCCTCACTTACTACCTCTCCCCCTGTAAGGCTACCCAGCCTCTCGAACTTCTCTTCGTGGAACGAATACTTCTTAGACTATGCAGATGGTAAAGCCACAGCCCAGACGCCGCTATGTCCCGATTGACATGAGCGCGTATGAGGCACTTGATTCCGAGTGGCGAAAGATTGGGCTAACAGCACCGGCGCGCAAGGCACTTGTCGACGCCAAGCTATTTAAGGTCAGCGACCTAAGAAAGATAACGCTGACTGAGCTGACCGAATTAGAAGGCATGTCTAAGTCATCCATCGCTCGCATCAAAGTGATCATGAACGCCAAGCGAATTAGTTTTCGCTAGCTGGGGTGTTATAACGATTGCGCTACGCGGGGAAGCTGTTACCCCGAAACAGCGTTCGATGATGAATGGGACTACATCTAAAGCAGGGCACCGACTTTCATTCGGTCTTCAATCGAGCACGCCAAGCAGCACCGGAAGCATTTGATCAGCAGTCGGTTCGAAACCTCATCGGTGGCGAATGGGTGGTGTTGGGAAATCAGATTTCTCACATCACTCCGGTAGATCAGTCCAACATTGTTGGTCCCTCAATGCTCAATTTGAAGCAGACCCAGGACGCAGTCCACAAGGCAGCCAGGATGCACACTGCCTGGGGCAAGGTAAATCTCGATGAGCGAAAGAGTCGAGTGGCAAAAGCCGTCGAGCTGCTTCGTGAAAACCGGGACACGATCGCCCAGCTTTTGGTTTGGGAAATAGGTAAGCCTTGGAAACTGGCTTGTGCCGATGTCGATCGCTGCATCGAAGGTGTTGAGTGGTACCTGGGTGAAATCGACCGACAGATCCAAGGTCGCACTCCGCTATCTGGTCCGGTTTCTAACATCGCCTCTTGGAACTACCCGCTGAGTGTTCTCGTTCACGCAGAGTTGGTGCAGCTACTGGCTGGTAACGCGGTTATCGCCAAGACCCCAAGCCAGGGTGGATTTCATGCCCTTACCCTCTCGCACGCTCTGATGGCAAGGGCCGGCCTACCGGTCACCCTGATCTCAGGTTCAGGTTCGGAGTTAGCCCCAGCGCTAGTCAGTTCACCAGAGCTTGGAGCACTCGCCTTTGTCGGTGGCCGCAACAACGGTCGCGCGGCAGCGAGCTCACTAACCTCCTTGGCTAAGCGTCATATCTTGGAGCAGGAAGGCTTGAACTCCTGGGGTATATGGAACTACTCCAACTGGTCTGAGCTAGCAGCGCACCTAACCAAGGGTTTTGAATACGGCAAGCAGCGCTGCACTGCATACCCACGCTATGTAGTTCAGCGCGATCTGTTCCCCGAGTTTTTAGAGATGTATCTCGAGGTCGTTAGAAACCTTCGCTTTGGTCACCCACTTGCGGTCAAAGATCCAAATGATGAGTACCCAGATCTTCACTTCAGCTCGGTTATCTCAGCCAAAAAGGCAAAGGAGCTCAATGAAGCCTTTGATGAGGCAGTGAATCGTGGTGGCGTTCCTCTATATAGGGGCAAGCTAAGTTCAGGCACATTCTTGGATGGGCAAGACACCTCCGCATACGTAGCACCGATGACTCTTTTGGAGCCACCGAAGTCCTGGTCGATTCACCACTCAGAACCTTTTGGTCCTCTTGATTCTGTGGTCTTGGTAGACACCGAGGCTGAGCTACTAGCTGCCATGAACGTCTCAAACGGAAACCTAGTGAGCTCAGTTGCAACTGATGACATGGCTTTTGCCGAGAGGGTCCGTGAGGAATCGCAAGCCTTCAAGTTTGGAATCAATAAGCCAAGAAGCCGCGGCGATAAGGCTGAGGTATTCGGTGGTCGTGGTGCAAGCTGGCGCGGCTGCTTCGTTGGTGGAGACCTATTAGTTGAATCAGTCACCGAAGGTGAGGGTCGCCTCTATGGCAACTTCGCCGATGGCTCTCGATACCCCGAGGTCGCCTAGTAGCTAGGGCTGCAGTCGCTGCACTTGCCAATCACTGACTTCGCCTGAATCGGAAACTGTTCGAGAGAATTCAATGCGGTCATGCATGCGGTTAGACCGGCCCTTCCAAAACTCGATTCGGCTTGGGACAATCAAATAGCCACCCCAGTGTGCTGGTCGTGGGACCGCTTCACCCGGAAAGCGCTCCAGCGCGGATTGAAACTGGGCATCCAATGCCGTTCGAGATTCAATGGGCTGAGATTGGTGTGAAGACCAGGCCGCAACTCTAGATTCTCTGGGTCTTGAGTTGAAATAGTCATCGGACTCTTCGGCGCTGACCTTGTGAGCGACGCCTTGAATCAGGACCTGTCGGTAAATCGAATACCAACCAAAAACACAGCTCACGTGAGGGTTTGCATCCAATGCCTCACCTTTACGCGAGAGGTAGTTGCTTGCAAAGAAGAATCCCTCTGGCCCAACACCTTTCAGAAGGACTGTTCTTGATCGCGGGTGGTTCTCAGAGTCCACAGTTCCTAAGACGAAGGCATTTGGTTCATAGATGTTCGACTGCTCGGCTTCTTTTAGCCAGAGCTTGAACTGCTCAATTGGATCAGAGAGCAGATGTGATTCGTCCAGCAGCTCTTGGCCATAGTCTTCGTGACGCTCCAGGGACTCCATGGTGACATTGTGTCACTTGGTTGGCTGACTAATAGTCATCCCTGCACGATCACTTGATGACCGCAGCATGATTGCAAGCTTGAGGAGCGAAATTTCCTCAGTGACAGAGCGCCCCACCGCTTCCAGGATTTCTGGATTGGCATTGGCTACCAGGTTCTCGTGGATTGCATAGAAGTCTTGCTTCAACCGAGTCTCCAAAACTTTTAGGGTCCAACAAATCATGAATCGTGTGACGTGGGCATTGAATAGGAGTAGATAACGGTGCTACTCCAGGCTAATCAGCCCCTGGCAATCGGAATCCAAAAGGAATTTCGGAAAAGTAAAAACCCGAGAAGTCGTGAATTCTTCTCGGGTTTTGCGCGCTCGGAGGGACTCGAACCCCCAACCTTCTGATCCGTAGTCAGATGCTCTATCCGTTGAGCTACGAGCGCTGGGCAACGATGGAAGAGTCTAGCGCAAAACCATCGAAGAACTAAAGTCCCGATTTACTGCTGTGCAGAGATCTGATCGAGCAGGGTCAGAACCTGGTCGTAGTAATTGTTTTCAACATCATCGGACAACTTCACGATGATGGTGTTGGTCTCTGGGTTCATCAGCATGAACTGACCGCGATAACCCTGGGTCAAATAACTTCCGTCTGGTCGGTGCCACATGTTCGCGCCAAAGCGCTCGGATCCAAAGCCACCAAACCAAACCTTGGCAGGGGTTGTCATGCGCGCATGCCAGTCCTCGCTGATAACTCTTGATCCTGCCTGCGGTCCGAATGCAGCCCGGCCGTCATTTAGAAAGACTCCGCCGACCAGGGCGAGATCACGAGCCGTGACGTTGAAGCAGCAGAATGACTTCTCCCAGCCGCCCTCACGATCCACTGCCCAACTTGCATCATTGGCAGCACCCACTCGCTCCCAAACGCTGGAACCAAAGTAATTCGAAAGCGACATTCCGGAAACCTGGGTGACAACCATGCCTAACAGCTGAGTGTTTACAGACCGGTACTCGTATTCCTCGGTGCCTGGGTCACAAACAACCTTGAGGTTGTTGCTCAGAACAAAGTCCATGTCTGTAGTTGCAAACATCTGAGCCACTGGATAGCCCCAGCCTGCAGGACCGGATGGGTAGTCCTCATCAATACCGATACACGATTGCATGTCCAACAGGTGCTTGATGGTTACTTGGTCGAGGCCTTCAATAGACGCATACTGCGACAGGTAAGTGGTGACCGGCTCTTGCTCACGGATTAGACCATCGGCAATCAAGTTTCCGATTGCCATACCAACCATGGTCTTGCCGATACTCATCGTGTTGATCAGCTCGTTTTGAGAGAAGTCTTCCGAGTACTGCTCATAGGTAATTACGCCATCTCGGATGATCAAAAAAGCCTTGGTTGCAGTTGCGCGCAGCAAGTCTTCAACCACGTAGCTCTCGCCTTCAAACTCGAAGGTCTCAGGCAAAGTTTCGGGCTCGGAGGCAACCTCCCACTCATGGGGCAAAACCGAGGCCGGAATAACGTGAGTCGGCATCAACTCGGGTTGCTCTGATGGCACGCTCTGGGCGAGCTGATAGGCGGCAACCGGGTTCGGATATCGAACCACAAGAGTCAACGAAAACGCGGTTACGGCCAGAGCGAGGATTGGGATGAGAAACCAAAACGAAATGAGCTTGAGAGTCTTTTTCATCGAAGGCGCGGACGAGCGATAGCTCGGATTACCGACTCCTCCTCTCTCGTCCCCCACGATCAAGCTTTCAAATGTTTCCCAATGGTAACCCTCAAACCGCTCTCTCGCTAAATCACCTGTCCAGGGCTTTGGAGGTGACTGCGATCGAGGCTGCCTGCAAACCAGCGAGCAAGAAGAAGACTGAACCCAGACCTGCTGTTGCAATGGAACCAGCAATCGCTGGGACTACAACCTGTCCAAGTCGGTTCGAAGTTAGACGAATGGAGATGGCCAAGCCTCGGTGATCCGGGTCAGAAATTCTTGAAACCCAAGCCATTGTTGCCGGCTGTCCAATCCCCATCGCAAAACCTGTGACGGCAATAACCAAAGCAAGCAAATAGAAATCAGTAACAAAGGCAATCGCCACCACGCCAAGCAGAGTCACTAAAGCACCAGAGTTCAAGATCCGCTTCATCCCAAACCGATCGCTTATCCGCCCAAGCACAACCCTTACGCCCATCGAAGCCAATGCCCTCACCGCCAATAGGATTCCGATTTCCGTGGAACCAAAGCCGAGCTGTCGACCAAGCAGCGGGAGGAAGATCAACATCACGTCCACCACCGCAGTGGCTGAGCCTGCGACGAAGATCGCGGATTTGTAGCCCTTCACCGCCAGCACCTTGCGCACGGCACCGGCATCCAGCGAAGCTCCGATCCGAACCTTTTGAGTCTTTGGATAGAGCGACAGGACACTCAGTGAAGCACCAATAAACAGAGCGATCGCAAACCAGAGCGCTGCATTGACATCAACCTCGATGCCGCCTTTATCTGCAAGCACCCCGCCGAAGAATGGTCCCACCGCATGACCAACTGAAGCGTAGAAAGTTAGTAGTCCGAAGTTTCGCTCATACTTCGGATCGGGTGAGCGGTTGGCAATCATGGTTTGACCACCGAGCATGGCAAATAAATGACCAATGCCTAGAAGAGGCATCGCAATAAACAAAAACGGCAGTGACTCGAAAAAGATCAGACCTAGCGTCACAACCAGGGAGACCACAGAGCCGATTACCAAAGCCGTTCCGTCTCGACCCTTATCAACCCACTTTCCCATCACGATTGCAAACAGCAATGGGGCAACTGCAAAGGCCGATCCAACCAGTCCGACCAAAGCCGCATCGGCACCGAGGTCAACCGCTCGGTAGGTGATCATCGGTCTGACGACGTAAACACCAGCTTGGATAAAACCCGAGTTAAGCAAAACGAGCAATAGCCAGCGGCTATCGCTCGTTCTTGCAGCGTTCATTTATGCGGTCTTGTTTTTCCAAAGTGCATAGAGCTTGGGAACTGCGATCACGATTGCCAGCAGCACGTAAACGGTGACTGAGAACGGGGTTGCAATCAAGATGCTTGGATCACCGGAAGATGCCTGTAGCGCTCTTCTAAACTCCTGCTCCGCCATTGGACCCAGAATCACACCAAGAATCAACGGTGTTACCGGATAACCAAATCTTCGGAACAGAAGACCAAGCAAACCAATCACCAGAGCAACCCAGATCTCCCAGGTATCGCCGTTGAGCACATACGCACCCACCAAGGCAAACAGCACGATTCCGCCGTATAGGTAGGGGGCAGGGATCAGAAGCATCTTGGCCCAAACGCCAGCAAGGGGGAGGTTTAGAACTAAGAGCAATAGGTTGCCGATAAACAGCGATGCGATCAGAGTCCAGACCAATACCGGCTGATCGGTGAACAGCAGTGGTCCAGGCTTGATGTCGAACTGCTGGAACGCAGCGAGCATCACCGCAGCGGTTGCGCTAGTTGGTAGACCTAGCGCCAAAAGTGGCACCATCGCACCGGCAGCGTTCGCATTGTTGGCAGCCTCAGGACCCGCAACACCTTCAATCGCACCCTTGCCAAACTCATCGTGCTTCTTGCGCGCAAGGCGCTTCTCAAGGCTGTAACTCAAGAAGGTTGGAAGCTCAGATCCACCTGCTGGCAAGACACCGGTTGGGAAACCAATCGCGGTTCCACGAAGCCAAGGGCCCCAGGAGCGCTTCCAGTCGGACTTGGTCATGGTGGCAAAACCCTTGAAGGAGTTCTTGTCGATCGGACTCAGGCGACCGAAAAGCGCAACGTATAGAACCTCACCTAGCGCAAAGAGCGAGACGATCAAAACCACGGTTTCAATGCCATCGGTCATCTTTGGAACATCGAAGGTCAATCGAGCGGCACCGGTTTGCAGATCCAGACCGATAAGACCAAGAACCAGACCCATGCACAGTGAAAGTAGACCTCGGATCACTGACTGTCCAAGCACTGCACCCACGGTTCCGAAAGCAAGAACCATCAGCGCGAAGAAGTCGGCCGGAGTCATGCGAACACCGATCCAGGCAATCGCAGGCGAGGCCATTGCAACGATTCCGGTGGCGATGGCACCGGCCACGAAGGAACCGACGGCTGCAGTGGCAAGCGCAGCACCCGCGCGACCATTGCGGGCCATCTTGTTTCCCTCGAGCGTCGTCATCACTGAACCAGATTCGCCAGGGGCATTTAGCAGAATCGAAGTGGTCGAACCACCAAACATGGTTCCGTAGTAGATGGCACCGAACATGATCAATGCCGCGGTTGGGTCAACGGTCAACGTCACTGGCAAAAGTAGTGAGATTGCGAGTGCGGGTCCAATGCCCGGCAGCACACCAACCAAGGTTCCCAAAATGGTTCCCAACAAACCAAACATCAGGTTTGTGAGAGTTAGCGAGGCGGCAAAGCCTTCAGCAAAGTTTGCGAAATCCATTACCAACCACCATCTTCAACGTTCTCGGTGGGAGTGGGGATTAGGAAGTCAAATCCAAGTGGGAGGTAAAGCTGAAGTCCCTGGGTGAATCCGATGAAGACCACCACGCTGACAATCACTGAGACGATCGCAAGTATGAGATTGCGCTTCACTCCGATTGCTTTACCGACCAAAAAGTAGAGAACTGGTCCCATAATCAAAAATCCCAAAAGCTCAATCAGCGCTGCGTAAAGCGCGAGAGCAAGGACCACGATTCCAAAGGATTTCCAGTTGGCCTTATCGGATTGAGTTCCCGCCTCAATACCCTCAGGCTCACCCTTCGCGCCTCGCAAAACCAATATCAGCTGGAGTGCAGAGAGGAAGAACATCAGGCCACCAACGATGTAGGCGAAGACCTTTGGTCCAACGAATCCAACTGCGTTGGACTCAACCATGTTGGTGGTGTCAACTAATACAACTATTGAAGTTGCAAAGAGGAAGCTGGTGAATACCAGCTCCCCCTTTGCTACCTTCTTTGAAGCTTGGGTCACAGAACTAGAGTCCTAGGTCGGTGTACAGCTTCTTGATCTTGGCCTCTTCGCCCTCAAGCCATGACTGGTAAGCGGTTCCGGCTAGCCAGTTGTTGCTCCAGACGTACTTCTTGAGGTTGGCCTTCCAGGCGTCACCGTTACGGGCAACGTCCAGGGCGCGGATCACTAGGTTGCGGTCAGCGTCAGAGGTTCCCTTTGGCAGCATGAATCCACGCCAGTTAACGGAAACCATCTTTACGCCCTGCTCGGTGAAGGTCTTGGTTGGGATGGCAGCAACGCGCTTGGCGGAGCTGATACCCAATAGACGTAGAGTTCCTGCCTCAACCTGAGCCTGGAACTCACCCCAACCGGAGATACCGGCCTTAGCAGTTCCGTTTAGTAGTGAAGTGGTCACCTGAGCACCACCGGAGTAAACGAGGTAGTTGAGGTCCTTGATCGATAGACCGATGCTCTCGTACATCTGAACTGCGGTGTAGTGGTCAATACCACCGAGGTTTCCACCAGCGATTGGCAGTGCAGTCTTCTTGGCCTTGATGTCCTTCACTAGATCCGCAAGGGTCTTGTATGGAGAGTTTGCAGGCACAACTACAACCTCGTACTCACCCATCAGGCGAGCAGCTGCAACGGTGTCAGAGTTCTTGAACGAAACCTTGGTTGACTGAACTCCACCTACAAGTGCGAAGCCCATAACCAACATCTTGCCGGCCTTACCGGTGTCGTTGTTTAGGAAGCTCGATAGACCGGTGGTTCCACCAGCACCTGGAAGGTTGCGGTAGGTGGCGTCAGAGAGTAGAACACCCTCAGCCTTCATCGACTCCATCATGCGACGAGCAGTGGTGTCATAACCACCACCAGCACCTGCTGGAACTAGAACATCCAAGCCCTTGAGGGTTGGCCACTTGGCATACTGCCAAACGCGCTTGCCCTTGTAACTTCCCTGCGGTGCGACCTTACAAATAAGGTCACTACCGTCAGCACCACGCTTTGCAGCAACCTGACCAGAGGTCGCACAAGCTAGTCCATAGCGTGCGTTCTCGGCGCGGGTGTTTGCATTGGCCGCAGGGGCCAGGGTGATGGTAGAAGCAACCAACGCCAGCGTCGTTGCTGCGATAGCAATCTTCTTCACTATTTGTCCTCCAAATAAAAGTGGGCGATTTCCAGTTTGGAAATCGGCTTCGGAGGACGAGGGGGCTCGTCAGACAGTTAACCCCATTGTCAACCGAAGACTGAGTCTCTCCCGCCACTTTTTGGGTGACCAACCAATCCGGGCTTTTGGGCCGTGATGACGAACTGGCTGCCTAGGAATACTCCCTCAGTAATGGGGACTGTAGTAGAAAACGCTTTCAGAGTGCAAACAGAACACGGACAATTTGTTCATTTTCCGTTCACCAGCCCCACACAGCTTGGCGGCTGGTCTCGAAGACAGAAATGACTAACCCCCAAGGCCTGCGCCTTGGGGGTTAGTTCAGTTTCTACTTTTCGATCTGGTGGATAGACAATGATCCAGAAACCTCATATGAGGTGAGGACCAGTGCCTTGCCATTAGGCGAATCCTTGGCGTCGATGAAGATCAGGCCCTCTGGGGACCAAGTCTGCATCAAAGCACCTGGGGTCACATTGCTCAGTGGCAGCATCTGCTCCCACTTGATTACCTTTGGTGACGCTGGGTCTGTAATGTCTGCGAACAGCAGGGCACTCATACGCTCCATGCCAATCACTGCAATTCGCGAAGATCCGACCATTCCAACAGTCACACCCTCAGCCTCTGGTCCCTTGTCATCGGATCTTGACTGGGCTGAATAAACACCGGTGGTGGTGTTCCACTCGCCATTGATCTTGGCAAGACCAAAGTTTGAAATCTGCAGCTGCTCCAGAAGATCACCAGAGTCGTAGATTCGCTGACCATTTTTGAAGATGGAGAAAGATCGGTTGGAGAGCAGGTGCAACTTCTCGTAGTTTCCATCACCGTTTGCGTCACCAATGTTCGGGTTGACCTTGACTCGACCCAACTTGGCATCTGCCTTCAGTGCATCCCAGTTTGGGAAGGCCGACGCATCAACCTTCATGTCCTTCGCGCGCTTGTCATCAACCGCCGTGAAGCAGCTCCAGTCAGCGCGGTCATCACCCTCATTAGCGGTCACAACAAAGTTGTCCTTGCCTGACTTGAATGCGGCTAATGCATCTGGCATCGCTAGGGCGACGACGTTGCTGTAGGTAGCAGGACCGGCACCGGAGTCGCGGTCGGATAGGTCAAAAGCGGTGGTGCTCAGGTCAGTGGTGCCTGCGGAGAAAATCTCTTTCACCTTGGCAGACTTCAGGTCTACGACGGCGATCGCATTTGCTTCCTGAAGTGAAACGTAGGCAGTTGTGTTGTCGACAGGAGATACGTACTCAGGCTCAAGATCAACTGCGGGATTCTTGCTGGTCAGCGAAATCACAAGACCCTTTGACTTGAGTTCAGTTGCGTTGAACTTAGAGAAACCAGCAAGTCGTGGCTTGGCATTGCGAGGGTTCTTGAGATCCACAATTGCAATCGCACCACGCGGATCCTTGGCGAAGGCATAGTCCTTGGATTCATCCGCTGGGGTTGCAGAGTTGTCCTTCGCACAAATTGGCTCTCCCTCGATGGCAACTAGTGCGGTAATGCCGTCAGGGGTGAAGGTGACTGAGTCTGGCTGCGAGCTACCCAGGTCGATTACACGGATGATGCTGCCTGAAGGTCTGGCAATCACTAGCTTTCCAGTGTTCAAAGTTGGGGTGCCATCGGTTGCAAACGTAGGTGAGCGGTGGACCGCAACTGCAACCACAAACTTGCCCGCTGCTACCGAGGTGATGTTGTCACCAAATGGGTTCACATCGATTGAGCCAACCCAGCGTGGATCAGCAGGGTTAGTGATGGAGACGATGTCCACTCGGTTTCTGGCACCGTTGGTGATGTATACCTGCTTGGTTCCCTTGTGGTAGGAGGCAATTTCAGCTCCACCCGCGCCGGACAGCGAGTCAAATACACCCAACTTGGTGATGGAAAAATCTTCCGCGGCTTGCGCAGGAATTGAAAGTCCAATGCCCAGCACTAGGGCTGGGACAGCAAATATTGATACGAGTCTCTTCATGTTCAACATTCAGCTCTCGCAATCTAACCAACAGGTTTCCAGATTGCGAACAGACGCTAAGTCAGCTGTGAATAGTTGGCTGAAACTAGCTATCTAAAGCCTTGAACCGTGTGGCTAGAGGCGCTCTTGAATTTGAATTATGTTGCCCTCGGGGTCAATCACATCGAGATAGCTAAAGCCACCGTATTGACCAAGATTAGATCCGAAACTTGCGAGTGTGTGGCTCGTCCTGGACATAGCCGCATCAATCGAATCAACCGTGAATACAGGCTTGATGGCAACCTCTTCATTTGCAGCAAGCTGGCTGGTGAGCGGGGTTTGCGCCGCATATTGCGATGGCAAAAGATGCAGCAGGACGGTATTTAGATCGGAGGAGATTGAAACAAAATCACCCTGAACTGTCGGCGCATCAACATCAAATAGAGAAGCGTAGAAATCAGATTGGGCCTCTAGGTCTGAAACCCACAAGACGATAGTCGACAAGTTGTGGGCCTCACCTTCGAGCAAGAGCGGAGACGAGAGGATTTGAACCTCCGAGGGGCTTTTAAGACCCCTACCTCATTAGCAGTGAGGCGCACTCGACCGGGCTATGCGACGTCTCCTTGGTGCTAGGAAAGCCTACAAGAAAAGTATCTGGTCTTCGACCACTACTTTGAGCAGCTCTTTACCGATGCCTTGGTGCCTTGAACCCACTCAGGCAGAGTCTCGACAGGCTCACTCTCTGAGCTAGCTGCACTCTCACCTTCAGTGCTGGTGGTCTCGCCAGATGCATTTTCGCCCTCTGCAACAACGGCACCTTGACCGAAGTTTGCCTTTGCCAAAATCAGTGGCTCATCTGCGGAAATCTTGTCGAATAGGAACTGCCCCTGATCTTCAATCAATCCGACTCGACCCGAATACGCACCCTGCATGCTGTAGACGGGGAGCTTAATAAAGGTGATCATGTCGAGGTCAACATCATTAACCTCACGAGCCAAACCGAGCATCACTCCGATGTTGGTGAGTGAATTAGAAAGCTGCATGTTCTCTAGCGCCGCGGTTCCGATGCGGAACATCTGGAAGGGGTTGGTTAGAACGTTTTCACTCTTGAGCTTTCGAACCAGAGCTGAAAGGAAGACCTGTTGGTTGGAGATTCGCGAAAGATCGGAGCCATCTCCAACTCCGTAGCGGGTTCTTAGGAAAGCTAGTGCGCTCTGACCCTCAAGGGTGTGCTCACCAGCTTCCAAATAAAGCTGCGTCTTGTCATCGTTAATGTCTTCAGAAACACAGACGGTCACTCCACCGACAACCTCGCTCATTGCGATGACGCCCTTGAAGTCGATCATCGCAAGGTAAGGGATCTTGATACCGGTTAGAGCTTGGATTGTTTGCAGGGTGCAGGCGGGGCCACCGGAGTTCATGGTCGCGTTGATCTGAACCAGGTCCTTGGCTGGGTATGGGTCCCCGCCATCTGGGTTTCTACACTCCGGCTGCGGAACCATTAGGTCTCTTGGGAAAGAGATTGCAACCGCGTTGGATCTATCGGCCGTGACGTGAATCAGGATGATCACATCGGCAAGGTTGGCAGTTGAATTGCCATAGGCAGTTGAACCCTGGCCAGCTCTGGTGTCAGAACCGATCAGCAGCATGTTGATAGGGCCGTTGATCTCTTCAGCAGTCGGAAGCTGATACTGCTCACCATCGGTCGAGAAAACATCGATACCTGAGGCGCTGAGAGTTGAAGTTAGGTAGACGTAGCCACCGCCCAATAGGGCAATCACGAGACCAACAACGCTGGCCATAGCAATAAGAGATTTCTTGAGCCAGCCTCTTCGCTTTGGTCTCGGCGTTGACGAAAAATCGTAATCCGGCTGAGTCACCGTAGAAGTCTAAAGATAAAAGGCTGAGTTGTCCCTAGGAAAAACAAAACCCGCCTGATGGCGGGTTTTGGCTGGCGGAGGCCGTGGGATTCGAACCCACGAGACATTGCTGTCCACTGGTTTTCAAGACCAGCTCCATCGGCCGCTCGGACAGACCTCCGCATGGAAGTTTAGTGGGCTAATTGAGAAACTGCAGCCCCTCAATTGAGCTAAGCACTTGAGCCACGCCATCGTCATCAACCGCGGCAGTGACTGCCGTTGCCTCGACCTTAACCTCATCTGGTGCCTGGCCCATGGCGAAGGCATAGCCGCCGAGTTCTTTTGCCCAGCGGAACATCTCGATGTCGTTGCGGCCATCGCCCATGACCAAAACCTGATCCCCCGGAATGCCGAGTTGAACACGAAGTCGCTCTAGTCCATGACCCTTGTCGATGCCCTGGGGTGCGATGTCGAGCCAAGCGGTGTAACCAATGGCATAGGAAACAGACTGCAGACCAATATCCGCGATGATGCCGAGGAACTCCTCAACGTCGTGATCTGGCGATAGCACTACGACTCGAGAGACCGGGTGGTGAGAGAGGGTGTCTAAATCCGCCTCATAGTTTTGATCACCCAGGGAGTAGGTGGGGAAAGGTTTGTTAAAGCGATAGCTACCATCGACATCCTCAACTGCAAAGTGTGCGTTGGGAAGCTTTTCAATTAGCAGCCCGAGAATCTCCGCTGGGTCAAATGTTTTTACCTCGACAACGTGATACCCGCGAGCGCCGCCGAGTTCGATGGTCACAGCTCCGTTAGAACAAACAGCAAAGCCCTCATCGAGACCTAGCTCTTTGATTACCGGATAGGCATTGGCTGCAGCGCGACCGGTTGCAATCACAACCTTGTGACCTAGAGCCTGGACTCGCCTGACCTCTTGCTTGACCCGCTCAGATAGCGAGCCGTCATCGTGCACGAGAGTGCCATCGATGTCTAGGCCAATCAGCCAGGGTGCTTGCATGCCACTAGGCCTTGGGGCTGATTCGTTCAACGCCACCGAGGTATGGGCGAAGGGCAGCAGGAATCACCACTGATCCGTCTGCCTGCTGGTGGTTCTCCAAGATTGCAACCATCCACCTGGTGGTGGCCAAGGTGCCATTCAAAGTTGCTGCCGTCTTTGGCTTGCCAGACTCATCTCTATATCTGGTGTTCAAACGTCTTGCCTGGAAGGTGGTGCAGTTCGAGGTTGAAGTGAGCTCTCGGTAGGTCTGCTGCGATGGCACCCAGGCCTCGATGTCGTACTTTCTTGCAGCTGAGGATCCAAGGTCTCCGGCTGCAACATCGATCACTCGGTATGGAAGCTCACACTTCTGGAGCATCTGCTCCTGCCAAGCCAATAGTTTCGCGTGCTCTTGCTCTGCATCCTCTGGCTTGCAGTAGCTGAACATCTCCAGCTTGTTGAACTGGTGAACACGCAAAATGCCCTTGGTGTCCTTGCCGTGTGAACCTGCCTCACGTCGGTAGCAGGTTGACCAACCCGCGTAACGCACCGGAGTAGATAGGTCATCCAAAATCTCGTCGCTGTGGTATCCGGCTAGGGCAACCTCGCTGGTACCGGTCAAGAACAGCTCATCGGCAGGAAGGTAGTAAACCTCTGCGGAGTGCTCACCCAAAAAGCCGGTGCCCTGCATGACCTCAGGTCGAACCAAGGTCGGCGTAATAAGTGCGGTGAAGCCAGCCTCGGTTGCTTGGTCTAAAGCTAGCTGCATGAGTGCTAGCTCAAGACGCGCTCCAAGTCCCTTCAGAAAGTAAAAACGTGACCCGGAGATCTTGGCTCCGCGAGCTAGGTCGATGATGTCGAGCTGTTCTCCCAGATCCGAGTGCTCCTTGGGAGCGAATGCAAACTGTGGCTTAGTGCCTACCTCTTTGATGACTACAAAGTTCTCTTCGCCACCCTGGGGTACATCTTCGATAACTACGTTTTCGATCTTCAGAAGAATCTTGTCTAGTTCTTCCTGTGCTGCGGTGGCGGCTGCATCAGCGGCCTTTACCTTGGCCGCCAACTCCTGAGCTTGAGCGACCAGCTCTGCTTTTTGCTCCTTCGGAGCGGCTGCAACCAACTTGCCATGCGCGTTTTGCTCGGCACGGAGTTTTTCAAAATCGTTCAGTGACTGACGACGCTGGGACTCGAGTTCAACGGCTCGGTCTACAAGCTCGACATCCGCTCCACGAGCTCGCTGAGAGGCTCGAATTGCTTCTGGGTTTTCGCGCAGCAAATTTAGGTCAATCACGTTCTAAAGCCTACCTTTATTGACTTTGATGCCGCCGCACCTGTGGATTGGGAGACTCGATCAATGTTCCCTTCAGGGAACACTATTTGAACTGATAACTGAGGTGCGGTGGCATGCTGTAGCTGTGGATTACAGGCTAAAAGTTCTAGTGGTTGATGATGAGCCACTTATATCTGCGCTGTTACGACAAACCCTGGAGGCAGCCGGTCATGAGGTCGAGGTTGCGAACAAGGGTGCAGAGGCCACCAAGTTAGCCAAGAGCTTTGACCCCGACCTGGTCCTGATGGATGTCGATCTTGGTTCGGGACCCGATGGCATCGACGTTGCAAGCTCAATCAAGTTCCAGTCGCCCTCAGTTTCGATTGCCTTTTTGACAAACGTCTCAGAGCCAAGACTCGCAGGCAAATCAGCCAAGCACTTACCAGCAGGTAGTGCATACCTGCACAAAGACAGGATCACCGATCCTGACGTGCTGCTTAGAGCAATTGAAGAAACCGCTCGGGGTAGGACCAGACACCTCAGGGACGATCTATCGAGTGGTCACAACCTGCGCAAGCTAAGTAACTCGCAACTTGAAACCATCAGATTGCTAGCTGCAGGAAAGTCCAACGAGGAGATTGCTCAGCTGCGAGGCACCACGGTTCGCGCAGTCAGACTTTTGTTGGTTCGCGCGTACAGGGCCCTGGGTATAGAAGAGCAGGGTGGCTCAGAGCGCAGAGTTAAGGCCGCGCTGGAATACATAAAGGCATCTGGTTTGCCCAAGTGATTGCTCTGCCAAAACAACTCACCTCTTTCACAAGGGGCCTGGGCCTGTCTTGGAATCAGTTGGCTGGGGCAAACCCGCTTAGTTGGAAGTTCTTCGTCTGGTTTCCAGTCCTACATCTGATGTCTGGAATTGCCTACGAGCAATCTCGTCTCGGGATTGAGTTTTCAGAACTACTTCCCGCACTTTTGATTTCTGAACTTGTTTTCTTCATTAGCTACTTCGCTGGTCACTGGTTGCTCTCAAAACTCAACCCTGACCTCTACGGCAGCACTGGAAAACTTTTGGTGCTTGTCGGTGGCTCGCAGCTGATTAGAGGACTTGCCTTGGAAGCAAGCTTGGTTGAGCTCGCCGAGGTAACAACAGCCATAGACACCAGACGACTCCCAGGTGATTTCACGGTTGGCGTGCTGGTTGCCATGGTGGTCGCCTACGTGATGACCGCAAGAACACTTTTCGTTCAAAGCGCAAGTGAAATTGAGCGTGTTAGGGCAGAACTACTGCAGCGTCGTGAACTCGCGGCTCAAACCGCGCAGCAAGCCGAACAGCTCCTTCGAAACCGTGCCCAAGAAGCACTCCTTGCAAAACTCGATGAGATTCAAAAGCTTCTGGCTAAAACCGATGTCGCAAAGAGTGCCGAGAAGCTAAGGCGGCTGATAAAACTTGAGGTCAGACCGCTTAGTAAAGAAATCTGGAACAGATTCGAGTTGCTAGCCAGGGAGGAGGCTGCAACTCCGAAGTTCTCGGCATTACCTCGCTGGCCCCGAACATTACCCCTAAAGCGAGGCTTTCGTCCCAGCCTTGTGTTCCTGTTCGCAAACCTAAACCTGATCACCACCGCAAACGCTCTGGGTGGTGCTGAATTTGCACTGACACTTTTACTTTTCAGTTTTTCAATGCTGCCGCTTGGTGGTCTGCTTCGATCGGCAATACCCGATCGGTTCGAGCCACGTTTTGCAGTTGGCATGGTCATAACGCTGCTCCTTACCGGGTTGATGTTGCTGCCAACTTGGGTCTATCTCTTTAGCGTTGCGGACCTGTTCCCCGGCGCGGTTGGACTTCGTCAAACTGGTGCAGGGTTGGTGGTTTTGGTCAGCTTTGGGATTGCCATCCGAGCCAGCTATGTCACTAGCCAAGAGCGGGCTTTGCAAAAGCTGCAGGACCTCAACGACGAACTTGCCCGAGAGATTGCCCTGGTCGAACAGTCGGTTTGGATCGCCAAGCGCAACTGGTCGTTCGTTATCCACGGGACTGTCCAGGGAGCCCTGACGGTTGCCCACTCTCGTCTGAAACTGAAAGACCAAAACCAAGAAGCTGTTTTGCAATTGGTGGCAGCCGATATCGAGAAGGCAAAGTCCGCTTTAGAAATCGGACTCGTTCAAAGACAGTCACTAGACCAAGAATTTCAAGATCTCATTACAACCTGGGATGGGGTTTGTTCGGTCAAGATTCAGTTTGATGGCGAGAAGTTAGAAGCTGTTGATGAGACCGCGAAGATCTGCACGGTCGAAATCATGAAAGAGATTGTGGGGAATGCCTTTCGCCATGGCAAAGCCTCAAAGATCGATTTTGCAATTGAGTTTGAAAACGGAAACGTTGAGATATCGGCCAAAAACAACGGCGTAAAAGTTACTAAGGCAACCGAAGGTTTGGGTTCGGATCTCTTGAACGAACTCTCTTCAAGCTGGAGCATCACGAATGTTGCAGGTGGCGTGATGGTCAAAGCCACGGTTCCATATCGAACTAGCGGATCGAGTCCAACCAGCTCTTAGCCTGCTCATAGGCAGTATTGGTGTTGTTGCCTTCGTGCTTTGATTCACTCTTATCGGCTCTTGGATAAGAGCCCAGGAATATCAGGCTTGGGCTGAAGCGGTGCAGACCCATAAGCGCCTCCGCGATTGCCTCATCTTCGATGTGACCCTGGGCGTCTATGTTGAAACGGTAACGACCAAAGCGGTCTCCAACTGGTCTTGACTCGATGCGAGAGAGATTCACTCCACGAGCTGCAAACTGCTCCAACATTTCAAGAAGACCACCTGGCCTGTCATCCGGCAGTTCAACAATCACGCTGGTCTTATCGGATCCAGTCTTTGGAGCTGGCTTTCCGCTGAGACCAAGTTCGACAAATCGGGTTTGAGCGTGCTTGTTCTCACCGATGTCCGAAACCAGAATCTCTAACCCATAAAGCTCTGCGGCAGCCTCTGCGGCAATAACCGCATCCGCTGCGAATCCACCAGACAAACTCTTGGCGGCTGAAGCCGTCGAAGATGCGGGGATGTGGCTGTGTTCACTCAAGTTCTTCGCTAGCCAATTTCTGCACTGTGCGTAGGCCACCGGGTGTGTCAGAACATCCTTCACTTGAGAAAGAGTCGTTCCGGGTTTTGCCATCAGGTGGAACTGAACCGGAACTAGGTACTCTCCGTAAATCTGAACACCAGGCATTTGAGCGAGCGCATCTGAGGTTGCAGATACTCCGCCCTCTATTGAGTTTTCAATCGGAACCACCGCACGATCGGCCGCTCCAGTCAAAACCATGTCCAATGCCTCTGGCACTGATGCCGTTGGCAAAAACTCAGCAGTTTCTGCTCCAGGGATTTGCCGAGCAGCCATTTCAGTGAAGGTGCCGGCAGGACCTAGGTAAGCGATGCGAATTGCCTTAGACATAGGTAAAGATTAGGGGAGGCGCATAGCGAGCAAAAGCAATACCATGCTGTTATGTCCAATAGTTCTGGCATTACAAAGCTCAGGACGGTGTTGCTCTTAGGTGGCATCACCTTTGGACTCAGTGCGCTCGCGCTTCTAATTACCCCAGAACTATTTGCACAACTCCTGGGATTACCTGCATCGAATGAGTTGAGCTGGTCGCTGCGCATGATTGCCATAACTCTTGTTGCCCTGACAGGCAACATGGTTATCACATCAAGAATCGGCACCGATAAAGCGGTGTTATGGGCAGCCAGAGTGATGCTGGTGAGTGCTTTTGCCCTCGGTCTTTTGACCTTGTTAATTCCCGCCCAGTACACCTGGTTCACGGTCGTGTATGCGCTGGTGGGATTTGGATTTTCTTCAGGCTACGCAATTTTTCTTACACAAAACGCAAGGGGTAAGTAATGCATCCACGTGCCGGTCAGCCTGCTGGGGCCCAGGACCTAATCAACGTAGAAAAACTGATCTCAAATTATTTTGATCTGGTTCCAGACGTTTCGGTACCGGAACAAAAAGTGAGCTTCGGCACCTCAGGCCACAGAGGCAGTGCGGATTCGACCTCCTTCAACGAGCAGCACATCCTCGCCATTACACAAGCAATCGTTGAATACCGAAAGTCTCAGGGCATCACCGGACCAATCTATGTTGGTCGTGACACTCACGCACTGAGCGAACCTGCCCAAGCGAGCGTCCTCGAGGTATTGGCCGGAAACGACATCGACGCTTTGGTTGATTCTCGCGACGGCTACACCCCGACTCCTGCGGTATCGGTTGCAATCATCGACCATAACCGCAACTCGACCTCTTTGGCTGACGGCATCGTCATCACCCCAAGCCACAACCCGCCTGCAGATGGAGGAATCAAATACAACCCTCCTCACGGTGGACCTGCAGATTCAGATGCAACATCTGTGATTGCAAAGCGGGCTAACGAACTAATCGCAAACTCACTAGCGGAGGTCAAGCGAGCTGCACCTAAGCCAATCCCATTTGACTATCGCGAGCACTACATCTCCCAATTGGGAGAAGTGTTGGACATGGCGGCGATTGCGGAAAGCTCGGTGTCGATTGGTGCGGATCCGATGGGTGGAGCTTCAGTGCACTACTGGGGAGAGATTGCGGACCGCTACAAACTAAACCTCGCTGTGGTAAACCCAAATGTGGATTACCAATTCGGTTTTATGACCTTGGATTGGGACGGCAAGATCCGTATGGACTGCTCATCTCCCCACTCGATGGCGTCACTTATTCAAAATCGAACCAGGTACGACATTTCAACCGGCAATGATGCAGACGCCGATCGACACGGCATCGTTACCCGCGACCACGGATTGATGAACCCCAATCACTTCCTGGCGGTTTCGATTGACTACCTATTCCAGAACCGTCCGCAGTGGTCAAGCAGTGCCGCTGTCGGAAAGACGATGGTTTCCTCGTCAATGATCAACCGCGTTGTAAACCGCCTAGGTCGTGAACTGCTTGAAGTACCGGTGGGATTCAAGTGGTTTGTCCAGGGGCTATCAAACGGCTCCCTAGGTTTCGGTGGTGAGGAATCCGCAGGTGGCTCATTCCTCAGACGGAATGGGCAAGCGTGGTCAACAGACAAGGACGGCCTCATCCTGTGCCTTCTTGCTGCGGAGATTCAGGCCAAGACCGGCAAGTCTCCATCTGAGCATTACCAAATACTCACCGAGGAGTTTGGTCCGCCAAGCTACAAGAGAGTTGACGCACCAGCAACGCTTGATCAAAAGGCGAGGCTATCCAAGTTGACTGAGTCTGACGTGGCGGCATCACAGCTTGCTGGGGAAGCTATTACCGCAATTGAAGCGCAGGCCTCGAGCGGCGGTGCACTCGGCGGTATAAAGGTCTCAACCCAGTCAGCTTGGTTTGCTGCCCGTCCTTCTGGCACTGAGAACGTCTACAAGATTTACGGAGAGTCCTTCAAGGGTGACGATCACCTTGATCAGGTTTTGAGCGAGGCTCAGTTGCTTGTAGATTCAGTGGTGGCTGGCAAGTAATCAGGCGCTGGGGCAAGCCCCCAGAACTCTTCAAGAGTTTGTATTCCATTTGCGTGATACAGGCGTGCCACTTCTTTTCCAACGTACCTGAGGTGCCAGGGCTCGTAGGCATAGCCGGTGATGTTTGTCGTGGTCTCTAAGTAGCGAACAATGAAGCCGTACTTCCATGAGTTCTCTTCGATCCACTTACCGGCGGGTGTATTTCCAAAACATGCCAGAATTGCGCAGCCCTGCTCGGGAACTGACACGTCAGCAGCGAGGCCGGTTTGGTGCTCAGAGAATCCGGCCCTCGCGCTCTTGAGCAACGCTTCGGCTTTTCCATACTGTTTGGTCTTGCCGATGAATAGCTCTGCTTGGTAGTCGTATGAGCGATAGGCGGAGTTCAAAAATAGCTTGCCCTCTCCTGCGGCACTCAAGCCCCTAGCCATCTCCTCCAATGCTGCGGCAGCCTCTTCAGAGAGCACCAGTTTCCTTGAATTGTCGAGGGTCTTTGAGCTCTCCACCCTCACAAGATCGTTTGGCTCAAAGCTCTTGGGGTTGATTTGCCGATGCTTGTTCACCACCACAAAGACTGAGTTTGGATCATCTAACTTTGACCGAATCCAGTCAGATTCTCGAATAGTAAATGACGGGGTCTCGACATTCGCTAGTGCTTCTAACTTCTGCTTTACAACCCCCAAAGATCCAGCTCCAAAAGCGGCTTGGATCAGAAGTGTGACGCCCGCTATCGCCATCACCAAAGGCGGACCAAACACGAAGGCTGGTCGGCGGTATAGAGGCGTAGACTGATGCACCTAATTACCCTAAAACTTGGAGCAGGTTTGGCTTCGAAACCAAAGCGGGAAGCCGCAAATCAAAGCACTGGTGAAATGTCTCACCGTGAAGTGTGGATCGTTCTAATCGGACTCATGTCAGGCATGTTTCTTGCCGCATTGGATCAATCAGTTGTTGGAGCTGCAATGCGAACCATCGCTGATGACTTGGGTGGACTTTCCATGCAGGCCTGGGCAACCACTGCCTACCTCATCACCTCGACAGTGAGCACACCTATCTACGGCAAGCTCGGCGACATCTTTGGTCGTCGACCCCTGTTCTTGGTTGCCATCTCGATTTTCGTTATTGGCTCCGTAACCACTGGTCTTGCTAACAACATGTTTGAACTTGCGCTCTACAGAGCCCTGCAAGGGCTTGGTGCTGGAGGATTGTTCTCCCTCGCACTCACGATCGTTGCCGACATTGTTCCGCCAAGAGAGCGAGCTCGATACCAGGGCATGTTCTTAGCTGTGTTTGGAACATCATCACTGCTAGGACCAATCATCGGTGGGGCATTCGCCGGCTTTGATGAACTGCTGTTTATTGATGGTTGGCGCTGGGTGTTCCTTATCAATATCCCAATTGGTGCCATCTCACTTTTCATGGTGTTCAAATTCCTGCACGTGCCTCACAACCCAAGACCCCAAAGGATCGACTGGTGGGGTGCTGTAACCATCGTGTTGGCTGTCGTTCCGGTTCTGTTAGTTGCAGAGCAGGGAAGAACTTGGGGTTGGACCTCGTTCCCAACAATCGCTCTCGGTGCAGTTGGAGTAGTGGGAATCATTGCTTTCCTGATCGTGGAAAAGCGAATGGGCGATGCAGCCCTGATTCCGTTTTCGATCTTCAAGAGTCAAACTTTCGCCCGCACTCAGGTGCTTGGTTTTGTGATCGGCATCGGCATGTTCGGAGGCATGATCGTGCTACCCCTGGTGATTCAGGTTGCCTACGGAGCATCACCAACTGAAGCCGGTCTACTGATGTTGCCAATGGTTGCGGGCATGATGACTGCAACCATCACCGCTGGTCGAGTAACTTCGAAACTAGGCAAGTACCGAATCTTCTTTAACACTGGAACCGCAACCCTATTTTTGGGCTACGCGTACATGTTCCTATTGTTGACGGCCGAAACTCCAATCTGGGTCGTCTCGATTGGAATGGTTTTGATTGGTCTTGGTCTTGGTCAGTTGATGCAGACCACGATGGTTGCTTCTCAGAACTCAGTTGAGGCAAAAGACATCGGTGTTGCCACCAGCACGACCACCTTCTTCAGACAGATGGGTGGCACCCTCGGTGTTGCAGTATTCATGTCGATTCTTTTCAGCCAGCTGAAAGATCAGGTGCTCGCAGCATTTGAAAGAACTGAGGTCCAGAAAGGTTTCGCGGACGCTCTGGCAGATAAGGAGATCTTGGCCGACCCACAAAATGCCAAGATTCTCGAGCTACTGAGCAACCAGTCTGGAGCCGATGCAATTTCGGAAGACTCCTCATTCTTGATTGGTGCCGACGATCGACTAACAGCTCCATTCAGAATCGGTTTTGTCGAGTCATCGCTCGACGTCTTCCTGATTGCGGGCGGGGTTGTCCTGGTGGCATTCGTGCTGAGCTGGTTTATCAAAGAGGTTCCGCTGAGAACCAAGAGCGCATCAGCTGAAGCTGCTGCAGGGAATCACTAAAACTCAAAGCTACTTATACTGAGTGTTGACACGGGAGTTCGGTAAACCGGACTGAGAGGAAGACTGTAAGTCTTCGACCGTCAAACCTGATCTGGGTAATGCCAGCGCAGGGAGACATCTCTATCCCGTGCCTAACTGAGAAGAAAGGCACGTAATGAAGAAAATAGCAGCACTAGCAATCTCGCTCCTGACTCTCTCGGGATGCGCCAGCCAACCTGCAGAAATCAAAACCGTTCGACTTGCAACCCACGACTCCTTCGTGATGACCGACGAGCTAATCGCCGAGTTCGAGGCAAGTACTGGTTATGAACTTGAAATAGTCAAGGTCGGTGACACCGGAACTCTTACCAATCAACTTGTGCTCACCAAAGATGCTCCAATTGCCGACGCGGTTTATGGAATCGACAACACCTTCTTATCGGTAGCGACTGAGAACAAGGTTGCTGATGAATTTGCGCCAATCAACTACGGAGATGTCTGCTTCAACTATGACGCTGAGTGGTTCGAGGCAAACAAGGTGACTACGCCCACCTCATGGCGTGACCTTGGAAATGAGGAGTACAAAAACCTCACCGTGATCTCAAACCCAATCCTTTCCTCTCCAGGGATGGCCTTCCTTGCAACCACCCACGCCGGATTCGAGACAAGTGCTGAGGTATTTGCATACTGGAGATCCCTGCGTGATAACGGTTTGAAGATTGCTGCCTCTTGGACCGATGCATACTTCACGGACTTCACCCGCTACGGAGGCAAGTATCCGATCGTGCTTAGCTACGCATCCTCGCCTGCCGCAGAGTTGGTTGACGGTGTTGAAGGATCAAAGGCACTTCGTGATGAGTGCTTCCGTCAGACCGAGTACGCAGGCGTCCTAAACAAGTCACAGAATCCCTCTGGTGCAGAGGCGATCCTTCAGTTTTTGAAATCCGATGCGTTCCAGTCTTCACTTGCGTGGAACATGTTCGTCTACCCGGTTGCAGATGTTGAGGTTCCGGTCGAGTTCCAAACCACCGGAGCACCAGCGAACAGCACGATTGGTGAGGACCTAGACATTCAAGCCAATCGCGATAGGTGGCTCGAAGACTGGTCGGACGTCTTTGATAACTAGCCTCGAGCTCTTTCTCACCACCGCATTCATTGCGGTGGTGAGTTCGGGCTTGAGTGTGGCAGCGGGTCTGCCCGTCGGATTTTGGCTATCAGGCTTGCCCGCAAACTATGCAAGATTTGTGGCGACCCTAGTCACGGTCCCGTTTTTACTTCCGCCATTTTTGATTGGCATTTCGGTGTCAATTTACACAAGCGGTCTAGAAGTAAATTCCCCACTAGGAATACTTCTTCTTGTAATTGCTCACACGCTCATGAACGCAGGTTTTATAGCGAGGGTCGTGGCTGCAAAATCCTTACCGCGTGACCAGGTTGATGCGGCTAGGTTAGACGGGGCCTCCGGCTTGCAACTTCGTAGGTTCATACAGATTCCTCAGTTATTGCCATCGGTCGCAAGCTCGGCACTTCTTGTCGCCCTCTACTCTTCAACCTCCTACGGTCTCGTGCTGACGCTAACTGATGGCACGGTTCAGACTTTAGAGACGCAAATCTCAATGAGTGCACTCCAATATTTGGATTTGGAACAGGCCGGTTTACTCGCGCTCATGCAGAATGCGCTCACGATCCTGTTCTTTCTAACCGCGACGCGGCTTAGCGCAAATCCGGGCTCACTGTCCGAGATTGAGCAGAGTCCCATAGCAGCGGGATTGCCATCACGGTTATCAGGGGTGGTCTTTTCCTCTGCAGTACTGATGGTCCTACTTGGGGTGTTACTTCGATCCAATTGGGGAGAGGGCATTTTTATAAACCTCATCAACCTGGGCTCACAAGGCACTAGGTCGATGCTCAACATCTCGGTTCTAGAAGCAGCATTTAATAGCGTGAGAAACGCTGCTCTCGTCATGCTTCTAGTAACTCCAATTGCCTGGATGCTTTCTAGAAGAAAATCGACAAGGTTGCTCCCGATTCTGCCTGCGGGTCTATCTCCAGTGGTTCTCGGCTTGGCTGCACTCGCCATTTCTGGTTACCTACCCAGGGAGATAACAAGCGGATGGCTATTGCTACCTCTGGTCCAGGTTTTGTTTGCGCTACCCATTTGCTATCAGGTGCTTCAGCCTGCAAGGCAGAGTCTCGATGCCGAGCAACTCGAAGCGGCAGCGTTAGATGGTGCAGGGAGACTTAGGAGTTTCTGGTCGATTGAATTCCCACAACTTAGAAGATCGATTGCCCTCGCTGCCTCATTCGCTGGCCTAACCTCACTCGGCGAATTTGGAGCGGCGAGTTTCTTGGCGTTCGGATCTAATGAGACCTTGCCGATAGTCATGTATCAATTGGAAGGCCGTCCGGGGGGCGATAACTATGGAATGGTTATGGTTGCCTCTGCAATTTATATTCTGCTAACCGCATTTATTGTTTGGCTTTTGGCTAAGCCTTCGAAAACTGACAATCGAGTTTCTGCAACCTAGCTTCGATTGTTGCAATCGATTCAGGGTTTTGATCGATGAGCACAAAGTTCCGGCCGAGCTTATGAGCCACCGCACCCGTGGTGCCGGAGCCCGCAAAGAAGTCCAAGACCAGATCACCTGGTTTCGAGCTAGCGGAAACTATGCGCGAAAGAATGCCCTCTGGTTTTTGGGTTGGGTATCCGGTCTTCTCCTTACCGGTTGGTGAAACGATAGTGTGCCACCAAACATCGGTTGGGAGCTTGCCTCGCTCTGCTTTTTCCTTTGTTACTAGACCCGGAGCCATGTATGGCTCGCGATCCACGGAACTTGAATCGAAAAAGTAATTCTTGGGGTCTTTGACGTAAACCAAAATGGTGTCGTGTTTCGCTGGCCAGCGTGACTTGCTGCGAGCGCCGTAGTCATAAGCCCAGATGATCTCGTTGAGAAAGCACTCCCTGCCAAAGAGCGCATCCAGAAGCACCTTTGCGTAGTGGGACTCTCGATAATCCAAATGTAGATACAAGGTCCCGTCGGTCTTGAGTATCCGCCACGCCTCCTCGAGTCGGGGCTCCAGGAACTCCCAATAGTCTGAAAAAGCGTCATCGTAGGAGAGCACTTTTTCAACAACCTGCTCATACCTAGTTCCCTTGAAACCTAAGCGGCCAGTTTCACTAACTCGAGATTTTGCAGTTGAACGCACCTGCTCGCGACCGGTGTTGAAAGGCGGATCAATATAGATCAGCTGAACGCTCTCAGAAGGCATAGATTTGAGAAGCGGGAGGTTATCTCCCTGCAAAACGCGATTCGCTGACACGTTAGAAGGTTAACAGCATGGAGCCAAAGGTTACTCACGATTCAGATTCCCATCGGTTTGAGATTCACCTTGGTGATGAGAGAGTCGGGCTGATGGACTACAGCCTTCGTCCCGGAGAGATTCACCTGGTTCACACTGAGGTAAACCCAGAACATCAAGGTAAGAACCTTGCCGCGATACTGCTCAGGGAATCGCTAGCAACCATCCGCTCGGAGCAGTTGGGCAAGGTTGTTCCGGTTTGCTCTTACACCGTCAAATACATGGAGAAGCACCCCGAAACTCAGGACCTGCTACTAAACCCCATCGAGGATGCGATTGCAGCCTGTCGCTGGCCTGGAGCCAAGAACTAGTCCCAGGTGCTCGGTGCTGGCTCTTTGCCCTTCGGTAGCTGAACATCGGCTGCCCATCTGAGGACCCACTCTGGTAGCACTGGCTCTTCACCAGGCCAGCCACCGGATCCCTCCATAACTTCTTTAGGAGTCAGGATGCCCCAACTTCGCTTGAGGAATCGTCCACGCATGATTGCTCTGGCATAGATCTCACCGTTACGAACAAAGCGCTGCTCGATGTAATAGGCGATGTCATCCCAACCGATGACCTTGGTTTCCAGATCAAACTTCTGCCAAGGCTCAAGTGACTTGCGGTAGGTGATAGTTGAGTTCACAACGATTGGATACCAACCAAGCTTGCGCCACTTCTGCCAAAACCCGGTTCTCAATCCCTGGTCATATCGACCTATATCCATCAGAGTCAAAAAGACTCCGTTGTTCATGTGGTTGTAGATGTCCAGATCTGTTGGCCAAACCCGAAGACTGATGCTCGATACCTCATCGATGCGCAGCTTTGATCTGCGCCTGTATGTCAGGACGACATACAGTATGCGGAACCAGAGTTTCACCAGATCACTACACGTTCTTCAGGCTTGAGATACATCTCGCTGTCCTCACCAACACCAAATGCCTCATAGAAGATGTCCAGGTTCTTTACTACCTGGTTGCATCTGAACTCGGCGGGTGAGTGAGGGTCGGTAGCAAGACGCTGGATTGCAATCTCATCACGACTCAGGGTTCTCCAGCACTGGGCCCAAGCCATCAAGAAGCGCTGCTTGGCGTCATAACCATCGATCACCTCTGGCTCTTTGTCTCCTAGCCAGAGTAGGTATGCCTTCCAGGCGATACCAAGACCACCAAGGTCACCGATGTTCTCACCGATTGTCAGTTCACCGTTGACCTTGTACTTATCGTCTAGCTGAGCTGGTGACAAAGCGTTGTATTGCTCGATCAGTGAGCGGGTCCGAGCCTCGAATGCCTTTCGGTCTGCCTCAGTCCACCAAGAAACCAGTCGACCATCACCGTCATACTTTGAACCCTGGTCATCGAAGCCGTGGCCGATCTCGTGACCGATAACCGCTCCAATACCGCCAAAGTTCATGGCCATGTCCGCCTCTGGAGAGAAGAACGGTGGCTGCAAAATTGCGGCTGGGAACACGATCTCGTTTAGTCCGGGGTTGTAGTAAGCGTTCACGGTCTGAGGGGTCATGTGCCACTCTTCACGATCAATCTTGGAACCGATCTTGTTGGCGTGGTAGTCGAACTCCCAGCTGTTGACATTTGCCACGTTGGTGACCAAGTCATCACGCGAGATTTCGATAGAGGAGTAGTCCTTCCACTTCGATGGATAACCAATTTTTGGGTTGAACTTGGATAGCTTCTCTAAGGCCTTGACCTTGGTCTCATCACTCATCCAGTCCAAGGCTTTGATGCTCTGCTCATAGGCCTTGATCAGGTAGCTGACCAACTCATCCATTTGTGTCTTGGATTCAGCAGGGAAGTGCTTGTCAACATAAAGCTGTCCGACTGCCTCGCCCAAGCCACCCTCAACCAGGGCAACTCCGCGCTTCCATCTGGGACGGTTAACTGGCTGACCAGTCAGCTTCTGACCATAGAAGGAGAAGCGCTCCTCTACAAATTCACTGGATAGGTATGGAGCGTAGGAACGAATCAGATCTGATGCCATCATCAGTTTGAACGCTTCGAAGTTCTCCTCGGTCATCAAAGCGGATAGGCCCTCGAAGAAAGAAGGCATCATCACAACGTTGTTGTCCAGTAGGGTCGGCTTCAAAGTCGCGCCAGCCAAGTATTCCGACCAGAGAATATTTGAGCTCAAAGCATTGAGCTCTGCGATGGTCTTGAGGTTGTAGGTCTTTTCAGCGTCTCGAGCATCCACTCGGTTCCAGTGAACCGCAGCAATCTTCTCTTCAAGGGCATAGACAGTCTTTGCAGCAGATTCTGCAGCAGCCTTTTCCCAACCGGCTAGCTCATACATCTTGGCCAGGTGAGGTAGGTATGCCTCGCGAATCTCCTGGTACTTCTCGTCGGTGTAGTAGTCCTTGTCCGGAAGACCAAGGCCACCCTGATAAAGGTGCACTAGGTAGCGCTCTGGGTTGCCGGCATCGTTATCGACGTAGGAACCCCATAGACCTGAGACTCCTGCTCGCTCAAAAGCACCAATCATCTGGAAGAACTCTGAATAGTCCTTGATCTGGGAGATGCGCTCAAGGCCTGGCTTCAGTGGATCCGAACCGAGCTTCTCAATGCGCTCCTCGTCCATGAACGATGCATACAGGTCACCGATTTGCTGGGCCACGCCAGGCGCTGGGCTCTTCGCAACGTCCTCGATGATTCCGCGGACCGCTAGCTCGGAGTCATCTCTGAGCATGTGGAAGGATCCGTAGAGGGCTTGGTCCTCGGGGATCTCGGTCTCGTCCAACCAGCGTCCATTGACGTGGCGGAAGAGGTCATCGTGTGGCTTAACTTCGTGCTTGATTGCGCCTAAATCTAGGCCTGGCTTCATCGACATAGCCCCTAGTCTAAGCACCTTTTAGCTGATTAGACTTGGGTTATGGCTCTGAACAAAATCATCCTTTACTACTCTTTTGCTCCGGTGGAAGACCCCAAGGCAGTCATGCTCTGGCAGAAAACGCTCTGCCAATCCTTGAATCTCAAGGGTCGCATTCTTATCTCCAAGCACGGTATCAATGGCACCCTCGGTGGCGACATGGAGGACCTCAAGAAGTACTGCAGGGCAACCAAGGAGTATCCGGGTTTTGGTAAGACCGACTTCAAGTGGTCAGAAGGTACCGGTAACGATTTCCCTCGCCTGAGCGTGAAGGTTAGAAATGAGCTCGTTGCCTTCACCACCCCGGAAGAGGTAAAGGTTTCTAAGGCAGGAGTAGTAAACGGAGGCAAGCACCTGAAGCCTCACGAGGTGAACGCCCTGGTTCAGGAGAAGGGCGACGACGTCGTCTTCTTCGACGGTCGCAACGCCTTCGAAGCCAAGATTGGCAAGTTTAAGAATGCCGTTGTTCCAGATGTGCAAACCAGCCATGACTTCATCAAAGAAATCGAGAGTGGCAAGTATGACCACCTCAAGGACAAGCCGATTGTCACCTACTGCACCGGAGGCATTCGCTGCGAGATTCTCTCAGCCGTGATGATCAATCGCGGTTTCAAAGAGGTTTACCAAATCGAGGGTGGCATCGTCCGCTATGGAGAGCGCTTCCGCGATAAGGGTCTTTGGGAAGGTTCGCTCTACGTCTTTGACGGACGCATGAATGTGAATTTCTCGGATGATGCCAAGACCATCGGCGAATGCGAGAGCTGTGCGCAGCCAACCTCAAGCTTCAGAAACTGCTCGGACCTTGGCTGTCGCGATTTGATTTTGCTTTGCGATCATTGCAACGAGGATCCAGCGAACCTCGCCTGCAAGCCCCAGCACACCAGAGGCAAACGACTTCAAGAAGTTGGCTAGAACTAAACCCCGTCCGATTCCGGACGGGGTTTAGTTTTACGGCCTAATTAGTGGTTGTGACCGCCGCGTCCGCCGCGCTTACCCTTACCTTCATGGCCGTGACCTCGACCCTCGCCCTTACCTGCCTTGTGATCAGGCATGTTGGCTTTGGTCTCAGCTGCCACAGTTGCAGAGTAGGCAACGGTTAGTGGCTTGGAAGAGGTGACAGTTGCCACTCCTGCATCATCAACCTTGATGGTGACAATTGCTGGGACTGAACCATCGGATGGGTATAGCGCAACCCGAGTGGTGCTGCCAGCTTCGCCTGCTGGCAGGCGAAGTGTCTGGGTCAAAGTAGATCCGCTGACTGCGGTGTCATCGTGACCACGCCCAAGACCGAGGTGAACTCGGTGGCTCTCAGATGGAGCGGTCGCCGGAGCAGTTGCTCCATCGGCCAAAACGTAAGCACTGAAGTACGCGCCCATGGACACTGCCCTTGAGCTTGTCACAGTGGATGGAATTCCGGTGATGGTTGCAGAGATGGTTGCGTGGGAGTGATCGCCGCGCTCGTGCTGTTGGTTACCAACGGTTGCAGAACTTGTGCTGGCTGCCTGAGACGGGATAGCCATCGCTACACCGCCGGCTGTGATTGCTGCTGCTAGTGCTATTGCTACACCGGTTGTTTTCTTCATGATTCTCCTTGTCTTTGGTGACAGGGACGAAGTTAGAGAGGAATGTTTGAGATAGAGCGCAAAGTCAGGATGCCTTGCCCTAACTGCCAGCTAGCACCCAGAAAAGTGCTTTGTCTGATAGTTGGCTTAGAGAAACTTCCAGCGTTTGAGCTCCCAGCCAAATCGAATCGATAGAAGTCTCAGCAAAACAATGGCGACCGCACCGATGAGAACATCAAGCGAATCAGGGATATCTAGATAGCTAAGTAGCACCACTAGCCAGCCACCGGTGAAGGCCAAAACAGCGTAGGGCTGGTGATCATGAAAAGCTCTCGGAACTTCGTTCACCAATACATCTCTAAGAACACCACCGACGGTTGCGGTGATGACACCCATCAGCACGGCAACCATTGGAGAGGCCCCAGCCTGCAGGGCGACGTGCGTGCCACCGGCTGCAAATGCTCCAAGTCCAATGGCATCTGGAATCAAAATTGCTCGCTCGGTCAGGTCAATGTGACGAGATTTGAAAAAGAACGGAAGGACCAAACCGATTCCGATCAGTGCCCAAACCCAAAACTCTTGCTCAACCCAGAAAAAGGGGCGGCGATCCAGCAGCACATCTCGAATTGTTCCGCCACCAAAAGCGGCAATGAAACCGACCATCACAACGCCCACCAGGTCGAATTGCTTACGAGCTGCCTCGATGATGCCGGAGAGAGCAAATCCGATCACCCCGATGATTTCGAGGCTAATGATTAGGAATTGAGTAGTGATGGGATTCCCCCTTACGTGCGCGAGGCGGGACTTGAACCCGCACGTCCTTGCGGACACTGGCACCTGAAGCCAGCGCGTCTGCCATTTCGCCACTCGCGCTAAGCCAGCAATTAGTTGGCCGAGCGCATTGAGATTAGCAGAGAAATAGCGGTCTCGGGAAGGGTCGCTGGGTAGACTAACCAACACCTGAGCGCGCAAGGAAGAGGTCTCGGTTGAGCTTTTTAGAAAAGGCTGAGGAGCGCATTGAGCTGGCATTTGGCTCGGTGTTCGCTCGGCTATCTAAAGCCGAGTTGCAGCCGGTGGAAATCACCCAGGCTGTGCGCAGGTCCATGGATCATGCGGCAAAACAAATCGATCTCACCCGAGTCTTAGTTCCCCACCGCTACCTGATCTTGGTGTCGGGTAACGACTCCGCTCGCATCTCACCGGCCATGCTGCTATCAATCAAAACCGAAATTGCAATGCATGCTGCTAAGCAGGGCTATCGCCTAGCCGGTGAACTCACACTCAAGTTAGAGGTAGACCCAAAGCTCCCAAGGGGTCAGGTCCGGGTTGGCAGTGCAACTTCTGGAAGCTCAGTCCAGTGGATTGCGGCTTTGGTTGTGGGAGGCAAGAGGCTGCCGCTTCAAAAGGGCACCACCACCATCGGTCGTGACCAGAGTGCAGATATTGCCATTGATGATCGTGGGCTGAGCAGAGTTCACTTTGAGGTTGCCTGGAATGATCAGGGTGCTGCGGTTCGAGACAAAGGTTCGACTAATGGCACCTTCGTTGATGGCATCCGAGTTCAAGAAGTTGCGCTGGTAAACGGCAACAAGATTTCAGCTGGACGCAGTGAATTTGTTTTTGAACTGATCGCGAGGGAGTCTCAGTGAGTGAACTTGCGCTCTTTCTAGTTCGAATTGGTTTCGTAGCGGTGCTGTGGATTTTCATCCTCAGCCTGCTCTCCGTTATTCGTGCAGATCTATATGGCCGACGAGTTATCAGCAAGATCGCTAAACAAAATGCCCCCAAACTCCCGGGTGGTTTGCCTGGCTCGGTGGCATCTTTGGGGCTCGAAGACTCTGACAGTTTTGAGCCGACTCAAATTGCGATTCTCTCCGGTCGAACCGCTGGCACGAGCATGGAGCTTGAAGACAAGACCGAGATTCTGATTGGTCGAAGCGCTGGTTGTGACCTGGTGCTGTCGGACGAGTTCTCCTCTAACACCCATGCCAAGCTGATCAAGGTTGGCGAGGATTGGGTGCTGCAGGATTTGAGCTCAACCAACGGCACGTTCCTAGATGGCCGCAAGGTAACCACCCCGGCAACCATCAAGGCCGGTATGACAATCCGAATCGGCACCACAAACTTTGAGTTGAGGTCATAAACCTTGGCCATCAAAACCGTGGGCTATGCGGCAAGCGATATTGGTAAGCACCGCAGCTCCAACCAAGACTCCGGCTACTGCGGCTACCAGCTTTTCTTCGTGGCCGACGGCATGGGTGGTCACGCCGGTGGCGATATTGCCTCGGCAATCGCCTCTCAACGAATCGCGTTGGCTGATGCCAAGAGTGAAACGGTCGAAGAGGCTATCGAGTCACTAAAGCGAGCAATTCTGGAAGCCAATCAAATGCTTTCGGCAACCGTGATAGACCACCCAGAGCTCGAGGGCATGGGAACTACGTTCTCCGGCATGCTGCGCCACGGCAATCAGATGATCATCGCCCATATCGGTGACAGCCGCATCTACCTTGCGCGTGACGGCGAAGTGAAGCAGATCACCAATGACCACACCTTTGTTCAAAAGCTTGTGGACATGGGTCGCATAACTCCTGCCGAAGCCCTCGTGCACCCTCGCCGCAGCGTCCTGATGCGCGTGCTGGGAGATGTTTCTTCCGACCCAGAGGTCGACATCGCAATTTACGACGCGATGCCAGGCGATCGTTGGATGCTCTGCAGCGACGGTCTATCTGGTGTGGTGCCAGATGGCGTCATGAACCGAATCCTCACATCCAAGGTCCCCACCGAAGAGGCAGCTGAGCTGTTGGTTGGAGAGGCACTCGAATTTGGAGCACCCGACAACGTCACAGTTGTAATCACAGACGTAGTTCGATCTGCGGTGCAGACCGATATCGAACCAGCAGCACTGTTTGTTGGCTCAGCTGCCAACGAGGTCGTTATCGAGGAGCGCAAGGGCAGCAAGATTCTGCGCCTGTTCTCACCAAGAAGCCTGCTAGATCTGTTGCAAACCCCAGAGGACCCAACGCAATACGCTCCAGAGTCCGAAGAGCTGTTGAACAAGATCCTCTCCGAAACCAGACGCAAGATTCGCTTCAAGTCGGCCCGCATCATCGCAAGTTGGTTATTGCTAGCCACTGCGCTCACGGGCATCGGATACATCGCCTACGAATACACCCAGACTCGCTACTACGTCTCGAGTTTCGAGGGCAATGTCACCATCTACCAGGGCATTCGAGAATCACTCGGACCATTCAAATTCTCTGAGCCCTACCTTGTTTCCGACATCTCAGTTGGAACCCTCTCGGTTTTCCAGCAAGACCTGATTGAGCGCTCAATCTCCGCTGAGTCCTTGGAGGATGCCCAGCGAATTTTGGACCAGCTGCGTGAGGCCCAAAATGAGTAACACCTCCCTCACCTCCGCAATACCAAAGCTCCTTAAGGCAGTCCCCCGCTCCCGCAATTTTGAAGCGGTGCTGCTGTTTTGGGTTTCTGGAATCCTGGCTTTTGCACTTGCTCAGATTCAGCTAGCAGTGCTGCAAAAAATGCAGCTATTACTGCTTTTCTACTGGGCGCTACCAACCCTGGGTGCTCTCGCCGTCCACCTGGTGCTTCGAAAGCGCGCAGTTAGCGCCGATGGACTGATCTTGCCGCTGGCGTTTTTACTAAACAGCCTGGGTATCGCGATGATCTATCGCCTTGATTTAGCCGAGGCCGCCCGAGGCGGAACGGCACTATTTGCAGAGCGACAGGTTTGGCTATCGGTTTTGGCGATGGGTATCGCCGCGCTGGTTATCTGGTTGGTCCCGAACCATCTGGTGCTAAGGCGATACCCGTACATAGCTGGTATTGCTGGGCTCGTGCTACTGATTCTTCCGGCCCTTCCCGTGATTGGAAAAACCAGAAACGGTGCCACGCTCTGGATTGGCATTGGTGATTTCACCTTCCAGCCCGGTGAGATTTCAAAGATCTTGCTCGCCATCTTCTTTGCCGGATACCTGGTCTCTCGGAAGGACTCACTCAGTGAGATTGGCTCCCGGGTGCTTTGGATGCGAGTACCAAGAGCCAAGGACCTGGGTCCGGTTTTAGTGGTGTGGTTTGCAACCGTAGGTATTTTGGTGTTGCAGCGCGATCTTGGCACCTCGGTGCTCTACTTCGGTTTGTTCCTAGTGATGATCTACACCGCAACCGGCAGAGCTTTTTATGTCGGAGTCGGAGTCACCATGATGCTCACCGGAGCCCTGGTGGCATCAAGAATTTTTGACTACGTATCAAGGCGTTTTGACTCTTGGCTCGATCCGCTTTCGGTTGACAACTACAACGCCGCGGGCGGTAGCTATCAGCTGGCTCAAGCGCTGTTTGGCATGGCAAACGGCGATGTAATCGGTGCTGGTCTGGGCGGAGGATTCCCACAGCTAATTCCACTGGCTGAGAGCGACTTCATACTTGCAGCACTCGGCGAGGAGCTAGGACTTGCGGGCGTGTTCTCGATCCTCGCGGTTTTCCTGCTGCTGATCTATCGCGGTCTGAGAATTGCCAACTCGCACTCCGATGATTTCTCAAAGCTACTCACAACCGGTCTCTCGTTCGTTCTCGGTTTGCAGGTGTTTGTGGTGGCTGGTGGAGTTATGGGATTGCTCCCACTGACCGGTCTCACCGCCCCTTTCTTGGCAGCTGGTGGTTCCTCGCTGCTAGCCAACTGGGCATTGGTCGCACTGCTTCTTGTGATCTCTGACTCCTCAACCAGGAGGCCCGCATGAATCGACAGGTGAGAAGGGTTGGACTAGCGCTAGTTGTCATGTTCTTGGCGCTGTTTCTCATGGCCAGCTCGATTCAGGTGCTGAGGGCCGATTCGCTCTATTCGGATTCGCGCAATATTCGAACCTCGTATGAGACCTACAAGACTCAGCGCGGACCAATCTTGGTCGGTGGGGTTCCGGTAGTCGAATCGGTGCCATATAACGATGCCTACCGATTCCTTCGAAACTATGAGTCGGTTATCTACTCCCCAGTAATTGGTTACTTCTCGCTGTTCTCTGGATCAAACGGGCTAGAGCGCGCTATGAACTCCTACCTATCTGGGCAGTCCTCGGCTCAGTTTTTCGAACAAATCAATGCTCTGCTGGATGGCAAACCAGTGATCGGTGCTGCGGTTGAACTGACCCTGGATCCGGCCATTCAAAGGGCTGCTTGGGATGCGTTGGGTAATCGAAAAGGGGCTGTGGTAGCAATCGAACCCAGCACTGGAAGAATTTTGGCAATGGTTTCAAAGCCAACATTTGATGCCAACCAACTGGCCGGTCATCTCTATGAGCCTGTCAACGATGCCTACCAGGTCTATGACAAAGATGAGGATCAGCCGCTTATTAATAAGGCGATTGCGGGAGACCTGTATCACCCGGGATCGGTGTTCAAGCTGGTTGTCACCGCAGCAGCATTAGAGTCTGGGCAGTTCTCGACCACCACTCAGTTCCGCAACCTAAAGAGCTACACCCTGCCTGGAACCCAGACCGCAATTCGCAACTCCGGTGGTTCAACCTGTGGCAAGGGTGACACCGTGACTCTTGAGGTTGCGCTCATAAAGTCCTGCAACATCCCATTTGCAATGCTTGCCACAGAACTTGGCGATGATCGCATTCGTGCGATGGCCGAGCTGATGGGCTTCGGGGCGGATCTGAGTATCCCACTGAAGGTGACACCGAGCGTCTATCCAGAAGACCCGGATCTCTCTCAGACCGCACTAACCGGCTTTGGTCAGTTCGATGTTCGGGTGAGCCCACTGCAGATGGCGATGGTTTCATCAGCTATTGCAAACCAGGGTGTGATGATGCAGCCGCAGCTGGTTGAGATGGTGGTTGCATCCAACCTAAACGTCTTGCAAGACCCAGAACCAAAGGTGCTATCTGTTCCACTATCCAGACTCAGCGCGGGCTATCTAACTCGCATGATGGTGGATTCAGTGGAGATTGGAGCGGCCACCCGAGCTGGCATCTCCGGTTTCGCAGTGGCTGGCAAGACTGGCACTGCTCAGAATGGACCAACCGATCCATACACCCTTTGGTTCACCGGCTTTGCCCCAGCAGAGGCACCTAAGGTGGCAGTTGCAGTCGTGGTTGAAGACGGTGGCGGCATTGGTCAAAACGGCACCGGTAATCAAATTGCAGCGCCTATTGCACGAGCTGTAATGAAGGCGGTGTTGGAGCGATGAAGCCTGCAGTTGGACAGCTTTACGGCGATCGTTACCGCCTAAGGCTTCGCATTGCCATCGGCGGCATGGGTGAAGTTTGGCAAGCAGAGGATGAACTGATCCTGCGTCAGGTTGCCATCAAGATTTTGAAAGAGGAATACCTTGGTGATCCGCTTTTCCTAGAGCGCTTCCGCTCCGAGGCAAAGTCAGCGGCACTGGTTGAGCATGAGGGCATTGCGAACGTCTACGACTACGGCGAAGACACCGGCAGTGCCTACCTTGTGATGGAGTTGGTTCCAGGCGAATCGATGTCTCGCCTGATTGAGCGAGAGAAGCGCCTGAGCGAAGAGAAGGTTTTGGACATCATTGCCCAGACCGCAAGGGCACTCTCGGCCGCGCATTCAAGGGGCCTGATCCACCGCGATATCAAACCTGGAAACCTGCTCATTACTCCAGAGGGCAAGGTGAAAATCACCGATTTTGGTATTGCCCGCGTTGGTGACCAGGTGCCGCTGACCAAAACTGGTCAGGTCATGGGCACCGTGCAATACCTTGCCCCCGAGCAGGCAACGGGCAAGCCATCAACTCCATCCACTGACCTTTACTCCCTGGGCGTTGTTGCTTACGAAGCGCTTGCTGGAAAGCGGCCCTTCGGTGGCGAAAACCAAATGGCCATCGCGATGGCTCACATCAACGAGATGCCGCCGGCTCTCCCTGAGGACATTGACCCTAGGGTGCAAAACCTGGTGCTGTCTTGCCTAGCGAAGAAGCCAAATCAAAGACCCGAGTCTGCAAGTTCGCTGGCGATCCGAGCCGAAGCTCTGCTTCGCGAAAAGCGCCGTCCTGGCTACAGCTCGCCCAACTACCCGGTGGGTAAAGACGAAACCACCGCAACCGAGATCATCCCAACCGACACCGCTGAGCTTCCAAAGGCACCGATCGTCTGGCCCTGGTTGGCAACACTTGGTCTACTGCTGGTGACTGCGATCGTCGTAATTGTCGCAATCCTCTCTGAGCCAGATACAGGCTCAATTCCTGGTCCAAGCCCGACTCAGTCTGAGACCAAGGAGCCCAGTGCCGAAGAAACTCCATCGGAGAGTGAACCGGTCGAACCTGCTTCGGTGCTGATTCTTAGGTCAGACATCATCGGAGAAAACCTCTCGGATGTCACTGCACGCCTTACCGAACTTGGCATGAAGGTGAATGCCATTCCGGGTGAGCTAATCCCAGGTACCGATCCAAGAGTTAGAACCGTGTATGCGGTGTCTCCAACGGGGAACATCGAACGCGGCACCGTGGTTGATGTCACCTACTACGTTGGTGAAGTTTCTAACCTTCCGGTTGAAATTCCTGAGGACCCTGCAGACCCTGCATCTGAGTCAGGAAACGTGATCGAGGGTGAGACTCAAAGTGAGCCGGTGGCGGGGGACCAGTAAGTTGATGATGGACGAGTCCTAACCAAATAACTCAGAGTTAAAACTAAACTTTTCCAAGGCAGAAAGAGCTGTTGTGAACGAAAACGAGAGACTGATAGCGGGGCGCTACCGTCTCGGGGCACTAGTGGGCCGCGGCGGCATGGCTGAGGTATTCGAGGGTTATGACACTCGCCTTGGTAGAACCATCGCCATCAAGCTTTTGAAGTCAGATCTCGCCAACGACGCAAACTTTGAATCCAGATTCCGCCAGGAAGCACAGGCCAGTGCACGCATGGCTCACCCCACCATCGTCCGCGTCTATGACGCCGGCGAAGAGGAATCTGTCGATGAAAATGGCCAGACTCGAAAGACTCCGTTCATCGTTATGGAGCTAGTCCGTGGTCGCCTACTTCGCGAACTGATTCACGAGGGGCCAGTAGAGATTTCCAAGGCCGTGAAGTTCGTTTCAGGCATCCTGACCGCACTGGAGGTTTCACACTCCGCAGGTGTAGTTCACCGCGACATCAAACCTGCGAACGTGATGGTTGTGGAGGGCGACCAGGTCAAGGTGATGGACTTCGGCATCGCACGTGCGGTGTCAGACAACTCTGCAACCCAGGCTGCCACCGCCGGGATTGTCGGAACTGCCCAGTACTTCTCCCCCGAGCAAGCTCGCGGTGAAGGAGTCGATGCCAGAACCGATCTCTACTCAACCGGCGTAATACTCTACGAACTGCTCGCTGGCAGACCTCCGTTCCAGGGAGAAAGTGCGGTTTCTGTTGCTTATCAGCACGTATCCGAAGCTGCTGCTGCACCTTCGCAGTTCAACCCAAGCGTCTCCGCAGAGCTGGACGCCGTTGTACTGCGCGCAATGAGCAAGAACAAGGAAGAGCGTTTCCAGTCAGCTGCCGAGTTCCGCGAACACCTTTTGGCAGCGAGCGCTGCGACTCCAACCGCACCTAGAACTCAGGTTTATGTCGCTGAGAAGACCGAGCTAATCACCAGCCCTGTCACTCCAGTTACCTCAGAGCAGAGCGCGGTCGATGAGATTTTTGGCTCATTGCAAACCGCACCGACTCAAGCTGTCACGACCGAGGCAACCAAGTTGAACGCGGGAGTGCTCTGGGGCCTCGGCACCGGCGTTGCCGTGATCTTGGTTGGTCTACTGGTTTGGCTGTTCTCTTTGGGTGGTGCCTCAAACCCATCCGTGAACCCTGGTGGTATCACGGTTGCAAATGTTGAGGGCTCGCTCTACGACGATGCTTACAACACCCTGATCGGGCAAGAACTTTTGGTTCTGCGCGTCTATGAAAAGAGTGACACCGTGCCAGAGGGTGTTGTGATTCGTCAGGAGCCAATTGCTGGCACCAACGTTTTGGCCAACACTCCAATCACGCTCTACGTTTCAAGCGGCGCAACCGAGGTCGTGGTGCCAAACGTTTTGAATGTGGCTGAAGCTCAAGCTGTGGCCATGATCGAGGGTCAGGGTCTAACCATTGGCACAATTACCGTCGTCTCCTCCGCAACGGTGCCTGAGGGTGTAGTTATCGCTACCGACCCAGCAGTCGGCGGTCGACTACCACTTGGCAGTGTCGTGAACCTGACTTTGTCTAACGGCAAGGTCCTGGTCCCGGATGTGAGAAACCTCTCGGTTCTTGAAGCTAGAAGCATCCTGACCGCAGCGACCATTGGCTACACCGTGTCGATTGAGATCATCGATTCCGCCACCTGCACCGGAACCCCCGGCAACGTGGTTATCGAGCAGTCGATCTTGCCCGGTGAGGCAGCGCAGCTTCAGAACATGGTGCTTTATGTGCAGTGTGTGGGTGCGAGCCCAGCTCCAAGTCCGACGCCTTCGCCGACTGAGACCACGCAGGGCTAGTTAGAGATTCTTGGGGAGAGGGTCTTTGCCTTCTCCAAAGCACCCTCGAGCCCTAGAGTCTCGAGCCAGTTGGCAAGCATGAGGTAACCACCTTCGGTCATCACTGACTCCGGGTGAAACTGCACTCCGTAAATAGGTTTGCTCTTGTGCTGCAGCCCCATGATGACGCCGGACTCAGTCTCTCCCGTGACAACCAGATCCTCTGGAACGGTGTCTTTTACTACCGCTAGCGAGTGATACCGGGTGGCATTGAAGCCCTGGGGCAGTCCTTGAAAAATAGTGCTGTTCTGGTGGTTGATCTTGGAGACTTTGCCGTGCATTAGCTCGGGAGCGCTTTGAACCGTTGCCCCCATGGCCTCGGCGATTGCTTGGTGTCCTAGACAAACCCCAAATACTGGAAACTCCCTCTCCAGAGCCAGCTTCACAGTTGGGATGGAGAGTCCGGCCTCTGCGGGAGTGCCGGGTCCCGGGGAAATCAAAACCGCATCAAACTTTGCGATCAAATCTGGGAGTTCGGCCTCGGAGACAGCATCGTTCCTGACAACTTCGGTCTGAGCACCCAACTGCTGAAGATAGCCGTTGAGCGTGTAGACGAAGCTGTCGTAGTTATCTAAAACAAGAATCCGGACCATTTGCGGAATAGCCTAATCCAGCCCCGATAGGTAAACTTCTACGCATGCCTGAATCACGTTCAAGACGCAAGCCAAAGTCCGAAGCACCAGCACGCCCAGTAGTTGTTGGCGAGGAAGATGCTGAGAACCCAACCTGGTACAAAGCGACCATGTTTGGTTTCATGATTGCCGGTCTTATCTGGATCTTGACCTTCTACATCTCCAGCGCCCGCTACCCACTGGGCAGCGCTACTCCGCTAGACCTGTCGAACTGGAACATCCTGATCGGCTTCGGTATTGCAATGGTTGGCTTCGTTATGACCACCAAGTGGAAATAATTAGATCCACTGATCAACTTTGAGCAGCGTTGCAGCTGCCAAACCAATCCAAATTAGAACCAGGCCAATCGCCCTTTGAGCGCTGAAGCCTGGTTTTCTATTTGACGCGTAAACCAAGGCAACTAAAAGCCCTGTGATTAGACCACCGAGGTGGCCCTCCCAAGAGATGCCCGAGACAAAGAACCCCATCGAAAAGTTGATAGCGATAAGGGCAAAGATCTGTGAGGGATTGCCGCCCAGGCTTCTAAGGATGATGAAGTAGGCACCCATCAAACCAAACAGAGCGCCGGATGCTCCCACCACTGGCACCGCTGGATCAGATAGCCACAAGACCGCTACCGAGCCACCGATGATCGAGGTCAAATAAAGAACTAGGAAGCGAAGCGCTCCCAACATCGGCTCAAGCTGACGACCGAAAATCCAAATCGCGTACGAGTTCAAAAGGATGTGCCAGGGACCGCTCCAGTCATGCACGAACCCGGAGGTGAGCATGCGCCATGGCTCAAAGGGAGCAAAGATCGGCGCAAAGAAGAACTGATTGGTGAACAGATATCCCAGCGGGGATATCTGTCCAAGCCAAATCAGACCATTCAGCACCAGCAGCGCGCTGGTGATTGGGGTTGAAGCGCCTTTGAGGCGGAGCATTAGACCTTTTCGATGGTGATGCTGGAAATCACGACATCGTCCATCGGACGGTCGCGACCATCAGTAGGGAGGGTTGCAATGGTGTCAACTACCTTGCGGCTGGCCTCATCCGCCACCTCACCGAAGATGGTGTGGCGTCCCTGCAACCAAGTGGTTGGTGCAACGGTGATGAAGAACTGTGAGCCGTTAGTGCCTGGGCCTGCGTTTGCCATGGCTAGCTTGTAGGAATCCTGGAAGGTGAGCTCTGGGTGAATCTCGTCACCGAACTGGTAGCCAGGGCCACCCATACCGGTTCCGGTTGGGTCTCCACCCTGGATCATGAAACCATCGATGATGCGGTGGAAGATGACGCCCTCGTAAAGGCTCTTGCCGCTCTGCACTGCACCAGTGCGAGGGTCCTTCCAGTCGATCTCGCCGGTGGCAAGACCCTCGAAGTTAGCTACGGTCTTTGGTGCGTGAAGACCAAAGAGGTTGATCTTGATGTCACCGTGGTTGGTGTGCAGGGTTGCAACTGAAGTGTGTGAAGTCATGCTGACATTCTGCCACGGCAAAGGTAATTGCATATTATTGAACAGGTGTTTAGTATTTGAATTATGGCAGCCGATAACACCAAAAAGCGATTGATTGACATCGCCACTAAGGCGTTCTCTGAAAGCGGCTTTGCCACCACCTCGCTACGTTCAATTGCAAAGCTTGCGGGGGTAAGTCCCGCACTACTTGTCCATCACTTTGGATCTCGAGATGGCCTCATCGAGCAGTGCGTGATGCGCGGCTTAGGTCTATGGGTAGCTGAGAAGCAGGGCTTCGTTGATGTTTCACTTTCGACCGCGCTAGCGCAGTGGCAAGGTGCGATCGATAAGCATGGGCCGAAGCTGCAATTCTTCAGACAGGTGCTGCTCTCTGGTGGTCCAGCTGCTGACATGTTGTTCCGGCGCATGGTGCAAGAGGCCGAAATCATGATCAGAACCGAACAGGCCAAGGGGACCATGCGCAAGACGGAGAACGTCTCCGACCTTGCGCTGATCATGACGCTTCACGGACTAGGTCCACTGGTTTTGCAAGATCAGGTGAATTCTTACCTAGGAGGTAGCTTCTACGACCCAGTACTGGGGGCCAGATTGGCTGGAGCGAACCTAGAGATTTACAAAAAGGGTATTTACAAATCCAACAAGAAGAAGAAAGCGGGCAAAAAGTGACCGTCGCAATCATGTTTGACGCGTTAGTCAAACAGTATGGAAAGCAGCAGGCCGTTGCGGGTCTTTCCGCCAGCATCATGGCAGGAAGAATCACTGGTTTCTTAGGTCCGAACGGTGCTGGCAAATCAACGACTCTGCGTTGTTTGGTGGGACTTAGTGATCCAACCTCAGGATCAGCTGTGATTCTGGGGGCTCCCTACAGGGATCTCGAGAACCCGCTTTCAAGAGTTGGAACAGTATTGGATAGCCGCGGATTTCATCCTGCACTAACTGGAAGACAGAATCTAAAGGTGGTTGCAGCCGCCGCAGGGATTGAGGACTCTCGCGTAGATGAGGTTCTCGAGCTCGTTGAGCTGACTGATGCCGCCAACAAGCGGATGAAGAACTATTCCCTAGGGATGAAGCAGCGTCTGGCTCTGGCCGGAGCGATTCTGGGAAACCCAGAAATTCTCATACTTGATGAGCCGGCCAATGGATTGGATCCGGCAGGAATCGCTTGGCTGAGACGCTTCCTGCGCTCCATGGCCGAACAAGGAAAAACCATCCTGGTCTCATCACATCAACTGGCTGAGATGCAGAACACCGTTGATGACGTTCTGATCATTAACAAGGGCAAGTTGATAGCGCAGGGCTCGATGTCTGAAGTCAAGGGTGAGGGAACTCTTGAAGAAGCCTTCTTGCGTCTAACCGAGGGAGACTCAAAGTGAATCTGTTGAAATCTGAGTGGCGCAAGTTCATCTATGTTCGAGCCAACTGGGGCCTGGTGATTGCAGCCACCTTTATCTCCGCTCTCTCGGTGGCGGTGACTCCATTCATCATCGACTCCCAGGGCGAAATTTTTGGTTTCGGTCTTGATTCGCAAGAGGCGATTGACTCTGTTTATGCCAATGGAATCTCTGGTTACGTGTTCGCCATCATCCTCGGAATCATGCTGATGGCTGGTGAATTCCGTCACGGGACTGCTGTTGCAACCTTCCTAACTGCTCCCAAGCGGGGCTCCGTTGTGCTGGCCAAGCTTGTTATCGCATCGGTTGGAGGCATTTTGTTGATGCTGATTTCGGCTTTGGTCTCCTTCTTAGCCGGATACATCGCAATGCTGCAGTTTCCTGAGGCAGCCAGCCCATCCGAAACGTTGTTCTTGAACACAATCACCGCATCTGTGATCGGTGGAGCGGTCCTCGCGATCATTGGCGTCGCACTGGGAACCCTTGTCAGAAACCAAATGCTCGCAATCGTCGGAGCCTTGGTTTACCTATTCATCATCGATCCTGTGCTGTTGGCACTGCTTCCAGATGCTGGTAAGTGGCTACCGAGTGGACTAATCACCGCCATGCTTGCCATTGACGTGAACGCCCCCGAATTGGGCATCGATACCAGTGCCTACCTAACCCCATGGGTGGCAACCGTTGTCTTGATTGGCTACGGAGCAATATTTGCGGCTACGGCCTGGGCGACATCTCTAAAGCGAGACATCGAGTAATTCCGCTGGCCCTGGTGGTTAGATGGTCGCATGAGCAATGTCGCCATCATCACCGGGGCCGGATCAGGATTCGGCCTTGACCTTTCAAAAGAGCTAGTTCAGCGCGGCTGGATTGTTTATGCCACTGACAAGGACGAGGCTGCACTTTCAAAACCTGCAGCGCTTGGAGCAAAAACCCTGCGCATGGATGTCACCTCGGATTCGGACGTCCAAAGCGCAGTTCAACAGGTAATTCAGACTGAGGGTCGTGTGGACCTTATGGTTGCCAATGCTGGATTTGGAAACTTTGCGTCCATTGAAGAAACCACTCCGGAAAAAGTGCGGGCACTCTTTGAGGTTAACGTCTTTGGAGTCGAGCGCTGTATTCGTGCGGTCTTGCCCCAGATGCGAGCTCAACGCAGTGGTCGAATTTTGATGACTGCGAGCGTTGTCGCCCACGTTTCACTTGTTGGACTCGGTTGGTATGCAGCAACCAAGCACGCAGTTCGCTCAATCGCAAATGCGCTCAGACAAGAGGTGGAAGCTCTGGGCATCAAGGTCTCAGTAATTGAGCCGGGAACGGTAAGAACCAACTTTGATCAGGTGGCGTTTGGACACCTTCGAGACTCTCGCTCCATCAGCGACTATGACTCCGTTATGAACGGGTTCAATAAATATCTCGGTGGCTTGTATCGAAACTCGCCGGGACCTAAACAGGTAGTCAAGACCATGGTTAGAGCTGCAACTGCAAAGAACCCGCGTCCTATCTATCCAGCCAGCTGGGACGTGAAAGCTCTCAAATTTGTCTTTTACGCCTTTGGTCGCCGCATCGTTGACTCGGTAGTGCTTTGGCTAGCCAAGCACTAAAGCTCCCGGTCGGGAGCTGGGTAATAATTGTGGCCTTTATGGCCTCTGGGGTTTTACACCTGGTGAACCCAGCTGGTTTTATGTTCCTTTTGCCCAGTTGGACTCCCGAGCCCTACCTTTTGATCTACCTATCTGGTATTGCGGAACTAGCCTCCGCCATTGGATTACTGCTTCGGAAAGACGGGGCTCGCTACCTCACAATCGCTACCCTCTTGGCAGTTTGGCCAGCGAACTGGTGGTTCGCCATCGATGCACTAGCCGGAGATCCGCTGTTAGCGGTCGTGGCATGGCTAAGGCTTCCACTGCAGATACCGCTAATACTTTGGGCGTGGCGACACCCCGTGAATAAGGCTTGAGGCAAAGTTTCTTTTCAACCGGCACTTAGAACAACAACTAAATCTGGTGTTCGGATTACCGAATAACCACAAAATAGGCAGTTTTGTCGGATTGCTACAAAAACAAACTCGAAAATTTAGACGTTTAGCCACCTCAAATGCCATCTAACTGATAACCACCTGAGTAATCTGAAGCAGTAACCGCTTTCAGTGAAAGGGGGCTCAACGCAAAGATGCGTTAGGTCGACGGTTGACTACGCCAGCGTTAGGAATGTTATGGCCCACCCAATTACCACCCCAGAAATCGTGATCGTTGAAATCGATGCTGAGACTAAAGAGCAGGCGGTTCGCCAGCTAGCCGAGAAATTGCTCGCAGCCGGACGTCTTACCGGTCTAGATGAGTACCTGGCAGCAGTTGCCGCTCGTGAGGAGCATTTCCCAACCGGCATTGAGGGTGGCGTCGCAATCCCTCACGCCCAGAGTGATCTTGTCACCATCCCCTCCGTTGCAGTTGCAACGACAACGAAGGGCATTGACTTTGGAGCTGATGACGGTGCTTCACACCTGATCTTCTTGATTGCCGCGCCAGCCTCTGGCGAGAACACTCACCTTGAGATTCTTGGCTCACTGGCTCGCAAGATCATGCACGAGGAATTCCGTGACCGCCTACGTGCGGAGACTGACGGATCTAAAATCGCAGAAATCGTCACCCAGGAGGTACAGAAGTAAATGGCAAAGATCGTATGCGTCACATCCTGCATCACCGGAATCGCGCACACCTATATGGCAGCCGAGGCTTTAGAGCAGGCTGGCAAGAAGCTCGGCCACGAGGTTCTCGTTGAGACTCAGGGCTCAGCAGGTTCAAACCCGCTAAAGCAAGAGGTCATCGACGCAGCTGATGCAGTTATCTTCGCGGTTGACCTTGAGGTCAAGGACCGCAACCGTTTCAACGGCAAGCCATACATCCAGGTCCCAGTTGCCAAGGCAATGAAGGACGGTGTTGGACTTGTAGAGCAGGTTTTGGCCATGGCAGCAGATGGCACCGCACCAAAGGTTGGCGAGGGCTCAGCAGCTAAGTCAGCAGAAAAGGCTCCTTCTTCAGAACCAAGCCAGAAGAAGGGTGGCTTCTTCGGAAGCCTATTTGGCAAAAAGTAAAGAAATCCCTGGTCGGCAACCGCCGGCTGGGAAACGCAATGGAGCTATAGGAGGCCCATCGTGACTAGCGCAAGCACGGGCACCAAGGTTCGTCAATGGTTGATGACCGGTGTTTCATACATGATTCCATTTGTTGCCGCAGGTGGAATTCTCATTGCCATCGGATTCCTACTCGGAGCTATCGGGTTCGGAACTGACGGTATTCACGCGTACGACGCAGAGAAGATGCAGATTGCAGGTGACTACGACGTTCTAAACATCGGTTACTGGGCATTCGTCATTTTCTGGTTCGGTAAGGCTGCATTCGCATTCTTCGTTCCAGTTCTAGCTGCTTACATCGCATACGCAATCGCTGACCGCCCAGGTCTGGTCCCAGGATTCGTCGCCGGTGCACTTGCTACCGGTCTTGACGGAAACCCACTTGGCACCGGCACCGGCTTCCTCGGCGCAATCCTCGGTGGTTTCATCGCCGGTGGTGTTGCTCTATGGATCAGCCGCTGGTCAGTACCAAACTGGATTCGTCCAGTTATGCCAGTAGTTGTTATCCCACTACTTGGCTCACTAATCACCGGCCTTGCAATGGTTCTAGTTCTGAAGGCACCAGTTTCAGCTCTAATCAACGGCCTAACCTCATGGCTTAACGGTCTATCCGGTGGTGCTCTTGCAGTCCTAGGTCTAATCCTTGGTCTGATGATGGCATTCGACATGGGTGGCCCTGTAAACAAGGTTGCTTACACCTTCGCCGTTACTGGTCTTGCTTCTGCTGGTGCTGCCGCATCCGCAACCGAGTTCCAGATCATGGCAATCGTTATGGCTGCTGGTATGACTCCTCCGCTAGGTCTAGCTCTTGCTACCACCCTGCGCAAGAAGGCATTCAGCGAGTCCGAGCAGGAGAACGGCAAGGCTGCATGGCTACTTGGTGCATCCTTCATCTCTGAGGGTGCAATCCCATTCGCAGCTGCTGACCCAGCTCGCGTTATCCCATCGATCATGATTGGTTCCGGTGTGACCGGTGCAATCGTTGCGCTATTCGGCAACGAGCTACGTGCACCTCACGGTGGAATCTTCGTGTTCCCACTGGTTAGCGACTGGTTCACCTATGTTCTCGCAATCGCCATTGGTACCGTAGTGACCGCTCTGTTGGTCCTAGTTGCCAAGGGCATCGGAAACAAGGCAAACGCCTAAGCACTAATTCAAAAAGCAAGGCCCCTGGAATCCCAGGGGCCTTCGCTTTGCTTGCTAGCATTCGTTAGCTAACTAATTTAGGTGGGCTGATGCACGTAGCGATCTTCACAGATCTGCACCCAATGAGCCTTGGTGGACTACAAACCTCCGTTCGACTCCAGCGCAAGTATCTCGAGCGCATGGGAGTTGAGGTGACAATCTTCTCCTCCAAGAGCTCAAAAGCCGAACCTAGCGACAAGACCGTAATTCTTCCCTCGCGCAAAGTCTCGCCAGATGGCGAATACGCCACCATGTTCAATGTTCAAAAGGCATATCAGGTTGCCAAGCGTGAGTTTGATCGTCGAAAGTTCGACATCATTCACCTTCAGGGTGACTTTGCTACCGCGGCAATTGCGCTGAAGTTGGCCAGGGAATTTGACATCCCACTTATCCACCATGCCCACACCAACATCGATGTGGTGTTGGAGCGAATCCTAGGCAAGAGGCTAAACGCCCGACTTTTCAACTTTGCCGCCAGGCTCTACACCTCAAATACGGGGCTGCCAAAGACCTCGGTCGATAACGGTTGGGAGTACATGGCCCTCACCTACCCAAATGCCGACTTGGTCATGGTTCCTAGCAACCACTTTGCTCAAACCATCAAAGACAAAGGCATCGCAAGCAAGGTTGAGGTGATGCCCAACGGCGTTGACGATGATGCGGTTGCAAACATTTCTCGCAAATTGCCCGTCCCAGGACAGCCAATTCGCTTTATCTGGGCCGGTCGCTTTCTAAGAGAAAAGCGCCTCTTGCAAACGATTAGAGCCTTCAAAAAGGCTGGTTTAGATGCAGAACTTCACATTTACGGCACCGGTCCGCTGGAAAAGCCGGCTAAGAGTCTTGCCCGCACACTAAGAATCTCAGACAAGGTGAGCTTTTTTGGCAGGGTTGACCGAGACCAGATGATGCAGGCATTCGCTGACTCGGATGTGGTTTTGCAAACCTCTATCGGTTTTGAGACTCAAGGTATGACGGTTTTCGAAGCAGCAGCATTCGGGACTCCCGCGCTTTGCTGCGATAAGCGAGTGGCTTCAGAACTCAAGGCTGGGCACTACTGGGTGACAGATGATGAGAGCATCGAAGCACTGGCCGGAGCAATGCAGCAGGTCCACAACGATATTTCCTCGGGAAATGCCAAGCGTGATTCTTCAGATCCAGGTTGGCTACTTCAATCTCGAATCACCGCAAAGATGGTCGGCATCTACACGGGATTGATTCAAGCCCGACGCTAACGCCCCAGGATCCGCAGGGGCAGTCGAAGTAACTTTAGGCGCTTCGGGGTTCTGCCCAACGGCTCCAATTCAGCAAAGGGCTCTCTGGATTTAGTTGCTAGCAGAACCAGAAGCACCCAACCAGCCTCAATCAACAGTCGAGATTCAGTCAGTGACTGTGCTGCAATTACCAAAAAGCCAAAGAGTGGGTACAGATAAAGCGGACTGGTGTGACGAACCGCGACGGCCCAGAGCCTTGCAAATACCGCAATCATGAGCCAGATCAATAGTCCGAGGCCCAAGATTCCCAACTGCATCCAGATATCTAGATAGGCATTGTGGGCCTGATACATCGGGACTCCGTTGATGGCGATCAAGCCCTCGAACGGTTCGGTCCCTGGGATCCAGTAACCGGTCCAACCCCAGCCCTCCAAAGGCTTCTCCCAAATTAGACCGAAAACCTTCTCCCAAATTTCAAACCTTCCGGTGGCATCCGGGGAGCGGCCAAGAAGATCAAATACCCAATCGCGGAAGATGACTCCGAAGAGAGTTGCGATGCCTAAAACCAGAAGTGCGATCCGATAGATGCGGTGACGAGTGGGTTTGGGGCGACCCTCGGAGAGGATCGCAACCAGTGCGGCAAAGGCGATCAAGCCAACGGCGACGGTCATACCCGCACTCTTTGCCAAAAATGCCATGGCCAGTGCAAGCGCAAGCGAGAGACCAGGCAACCACTTTGATCGGTCGGTGACAATTAGCTCAATCAAGAACAGCAGTGCCCCGAGAACGGCAGTGAAGGCAAGCAGGTTTGCATTACCCATAATTCCCTGGATGCGCTCAAACTCAAAAAGGTTTCCCTGCACCCACAGATAGCTGGCATGTGGCGGTTCCGAACCCGTGTAGTTAGGAAACAGCGGTGCGATTGGCCCCGCGATCGCCGCATAAATTTCAATAAGCAGCGAACTGACTAGCAAAAACCGAAGGGTGTTACTGAGGATATGAAGTAGCTGCCTCCAACTGAATTGATTTGCTAAGAACAGCGCGAAGAGGCTTGCGGTTATCTGAAGACCAAGAGTGACCAAAGTGATCGCTTGATATTGAGACCAAAACACGCTCAACAGCATTAGGAGCATGAGAAGCGCTAATGGCAGTGGGATTCTTGCCAGGGTCTTTGCCGGACTTTTGATCGCCAGTGCAACCACGGTCCAAATTGTCAAAGCAATTACAACTGCGGACCAACCCCACCAGCTCATGGAATAGCGAATGGCATCAGGCGCTAATACTGTGAATAGCCCAAGGTACGCCAGAAGTGCGGCTACTTTGTAGCGTTTCGAAGTGCGGTCAAAGGGGATCCGAATCGGCTGTGTGATTGGGATCGATGAGGTAATTGACTTCGCTGACATAATCTCTAACTGCCCAATGGGCTAGCTAAGAATACCGCCATAGACTTTGGACATGGACCTCAAATTCCCAGCTACAACTAATCCTGAAGCCGTGCCCTCGCTGCGTTGGGGAATCATTGGACCAGGCGGCATTGCCAAGGTGTTTATGGCTGCCGTGCAGAAGCACACCAAGCAGCAAATCCATGCGGTTGCCTCCAGAACCGAGGGTCTTGCCCAGAGTGTCAGCGATGAGTTTCATATCCCACTGGTTCTTGATAGTTACGAGGAGTTGGTGGCTCACCCAGTGGTGGATGCCGTTTACATCGCGAGCCACATGAAAGACCACTTTGAGCACGCGATGCTGGCCCTCAAGGCCAATAAGCACGTGCTGATCGAGAAGCCGATTACCTACCAACCAGCTGAGGCCAGAGAGATCTTCGCGACCGCCAAGGCCAAGGGGCTTCTGGCAATGGAGGCGATGTGGACCAGGTATCTACCCCAGTCCTATCTAATCCGAGAGTTGATTGCCAACGGTGAGCTGGGTGAACCTGAGCTTCTAATCGCTTCCTTTGCAACTGACAACCGGGCCATTCCAAGACTTTGGCAAAAAGGTGGTGGTGGTATCGCATTCGACATGGGCATTTACCCCATTGCTATCGCCCAGCAGTTTTTGGGCAATCCAACCTCAATATCCGCCTCAGGAACCGTAACCGATAGCGGCATGGACGCTGAATCTCACGTGATTCTGGAGTATGCCTCCGGCGCTCGGGCAAACCTAGTTATGTCAGGAATTGCATCCCTGCCAATCGCAGCAGCCTGCTCCTTTGAGAAGGGCCTGGTTTTGATAGATGAACCCTTCTTGGCCCCATCTGGTATCAGAGTAAGAGACAAAGAGTTCTATTTCTCAGAGCGGGCGGTCAAAGACAGCTCCGCCATCCAGGGTCATGAAGGTTTGAGCTACCAGGCAACAGAATTTGCCAGGTATGTGGCGGAGGGGAGAACCGAGTCCCCGGTTCACACTCACGAGGACACCGTGGCAAACATTGAGGTTGCGCTGGAGATCACAAACCAGCTTGGAGCCAGTCCTTTTTAGGCGGTTTCAACCAATTGAGCCACTCGCTGTGGCGAGATGCGAAGCAGCACACCGATGTCGCGCATGCTCAAGCCTTCGTCACGAAGTCTCGAAACTACATCACGGATCTCTCTCGAGGCTTCTTCCTGAAGGCGGCTTGCCTCGCGCATTTTCTCCTGAGCGGTCTCAAGATCACACATAATGCCAGGCATTGAGGTCTCTACCTTGACGATCACATCGCAGCGATCGATGCCCTGATACTCGTGAACCAGATCCTTGATTTGCTCGGTTGCAAGGTCTAAGCGCTTGCTTGAAATCAGCAGGTTGTCTAGCTCTGGGACGCGAACGCGCCAGGCACCCGCCTTGCGTTCACACTCTGCTTTGATTTCCATCTTGAAAAGAGTATCAAAACAAGAAAAAATAATGTAGGGTTGTCAAGAATTATCAAGCCCCTCTAGATAAAAAGGATCCAAGTGGACATTTTCATCATCATCGCCGGATTTGCAGTTTCGGCGTTTACCGCATTCGCATTCTTCAAGGCCGGAAAGTTCAAGGCCACCTCTAGCAAGGAAACCCTGCTTCAGGCAGGCTTCGGCTGGATTGAGAAGATCCCATTCGGTGTTGTCCGCCTGATTGCCTGGCTAGAAATCCTTGGTGCAATTGGCGTGGTTGTTGCTCCTATCGGTTACCTACTCGGCTACACGTGGGCTATCTGGTTCGCAATTGCCGCTGCCGTTGGTTTGGCTCTCACCATGGTTGGTGCTATCTGGGTTCACGCAGCTCGCGGTGAGACCAAGTACACCCTAAAGATGAACCTCAACCTACTGGTCGCCTCTCTGGTAACCGCAGGTAGCTGGTTTGCTCTAACCCTGATCTAGGGAATCGAAACGGCGGGTCGGTCAACCGACCCGCTTTTTCATTTAATCTGGCAAACTTCATCTGACAAAGGGAGGGTGATCGTGAGTAAAAATTGGACTTTCCTAGGCCACCACGCTCACGTTTTGATTGCAATTGACGCCAATCCTGATTACAAAATTGAGGAACTGGCTCAGATTTTGGGTATCACCACACGCTCAGTAGTCAACGTCTTGAACGACCTGGTCGAAGGTGGCTACCTGGACAAGTCCAAAGATGGTCGTCGCAACCACTATGAAATCAATCGTTCTCAGCCACTTCGGCACCTGACCAGCGCAAACAAAACGGTTGGTGACCTCATCGAGTATTTGGGCAAATTCGAATAAATCTTGGAATTTTGGAATAATTAGAAAATAATAGAAATATATTTCTAGTAATTATTTTCTAATAAGGAGACTCTTGGACGTCCCACTCTGGCTCTGGCTGACCGTTTTTGGCCTGATTCTCGGCATGCTTGCCGTTGACCTATTCGCTCACCGTCACGCTTCGGTTATCTCTTTGAAGGAAGCCGCATGGTGGTCAGTGGTTTGGGTGTCTCTAGGAATCGCTTTTGGAGGACTGATCTGGTACCTCTATGGGGCAGAGCTTGGGCAGCAATACTTTGCAGGCTTTGTGATTGAAAAGTCTCTTGCTGTCGATAACGTGTTTGTTTGGGCCATCATCTTTGCTGCCTTCTCGGTGCCAAGACAGTTCCAGCACCGAGTGCTATTCCTCGGTGTCCTGGGAGCGCTAATTTTCCGAGGCATCTTTATCGCTCTCGGCTACACCCTTATAAAGAGCTTTGGCTGGGTGCTTTACCTGTTCGCAGCCTTCTTGATCTGGACCGGTATTCAGATGATGCTCAAGCGCAATGAGCACATGGATCCGACCGAGTCAAAGTTCTTGAAGCTGTTCCAGCGCTTTATCCCCACTGCCGATAAGTTCTACGGTCAGAGGTTATTGGTCCGAAAGGCCGGCGTGGTCTTGGCTACCCCGCTGCTATTGGTTCTCGCCCTTGTTGAGTTCACCGACATCATCTTCGCGGTTGACTCCATCCCCGCCATCTTCGCCGTCACAGATGAGCCATTTATAGTCTTCACTGCTAACGCCTTCGCGGTCTTGGGTCTCAGGGCGATGTACTTCTTGCTCGCTGATCTAATTCACCGATTTGTCTACCTGAAGGTTGGACTTTCTGTGATTCTGATCTGGGTGGGTATCAAGATGGCACTTCATGATGTCTACAAAGTCCCAACCACGCTGTCACTGGCTGTGATTATTGGTGTGATTGCCATCGCTGTGATTGCCTCCTTGATCAAGACCAAGGGGCAAGCTCGCCACGAAGCTGAAATAGAACACAAGCAGGTGTTTGAGGTTGCGACTGAAGAAGAGATGGCGCAACTCGAGCCCGTGTTTGGAAAGCGGACTAAGAGCTAATGCTTTGGGAGGTTGCGCTTCAAAACCTGACTTCCCCACCGGTATTGGCCTTCGCGCTAGGACTGATTGCTGTCGCAATAAAGTCAGATTTGCGCCTTCCCGAAGCGGTGTATCAAGCGCTTTCCATTTACCTGCTACTTGGCATCGGCATCAAAGGCGGGGTGGCACTATCTCAGTCCACACCGGGTGAAATATGGCTGCCAATCCTGGGGGCGCTGGGCTTAGGTCTCGTTGTTCCTTGGCTGGCCTTTCAAGTGCTTGGGCTAACAACCAAGCTTGACCAAATCAATCGTGGCGCGGTGGCAGCCCACTACGGCTCGACGTCTCTGGTCACCTTCACCGCGGCACTCATCTTTTTAGATGCTCAGCAGATTTTTGTTGAGGGCTATGTCACAACACTGCTGGCCATCTTGGAGATTCCCGGAATCATCGTTGGATTGATGTTGGCATCCAGGGGACTTGGCCGCTCGGTTAACTGGAGTGAATCGCTGCGGGAGGTGCTGACCGCCAGGTCCATCGTGCTTTTGGCTGGTGGCCTTGGGCTTGGGCTTGTAACGGGCACTGCCGGTTACGCGAGGATCGAGCCGTTCTTCGGAGCGCTATTCACGGGTGTATTGACCCTGTTTCTTCTCGAGATGGGCATTGTTGCGGGACGAAGAATCCCAGACATCAAATCTGCGGGTCTCGGTCTGGTTGGCTTCAGCCTAGGTTTCCCGCTCTTGGCGGGATCTCTCGGTGTACTTACCGGTCACCTGACCGGAATGGGTTTAGGTGGTAGCGCCGTGCTTGGAGTTCTGACGGCATCTGCCTCATACATTGCGGCTCCGGCCGCAGTTCGGTTGGCCTTGCCAGAGGCCAGCCCGGGAATCTATCTGACAGCTAGTTTGGGCATTACGTTTCCGTTTAATCTGATTGTTGGGATCCCGCTTATGGTTTCACTTAGCGGGCTAGTGGAAGGTTTGGGCCTGTGAATCTAAAGCAGCGCAAATTGGTGACAGTGGTCGCTGAGGCAGCCCTCGAGCCGAGATTGATCCGCGACATCACAGCTCTAGGAGCCAAGGGCTACACAATCTCCCCCGCCCATGGTGCGGGACCTAGAAATCAGAGAAATGGCGATCTTGAAGGCGGCAACATCAGGATTGAGATAGTCGTGAACAACGATGTCATGAGCAAAGTGCTAGAACTTTTGGAATCCAACTACTTCCCGCACTATGCCTGCTCCTGTTGGGTCAGTGCGGTTGAAGTTCTGAGAGACGAGCGCTACTGACGCTTTTTCTTGGGCCAAGTCAGAACTATTGAGCTGATTACAAGACCCAGAAACGGGATTATCCCAAGGGCCCAAGTGACGCTGATGCCCCATGCTGCCAAAAGACCAGTGATTACATTGAAGATCATTGAGACCCAGAACCGAACCTTGCCGATTCTGGTCAGAACAGCCATCGCAACAGTCAGAAGACTGAAGACAATTAGACCGAGAAAAATCGCACTAACGAGAGCGGCTAAGGATTCCATACCTAGATTCTGTCCTAACTAACCCTTGTTTTTCCGACTAAATAAGAGGAAAAGGTGTGGGGCAAGTGACCCAAGAAACAGGGTCAGGTAGAACTCCCAAACATCGGATCCTAGGGAGACCAAGAACAGCAGTCCCAGGCCAATGTTTAGAGCAAGCAACGCCCAGAGCCAAGCCTTCACAAAACCTCCATAAAAACCAAACCCCTGGCTAGCCAGGGGTTTGGATGCGGTCAAAAACTAGTTGATACCTGGCTTTGCCTGGTCCTTGCACTTGCAGCTTCCTCCGCAGCAATCAGTCATACTCAACATAATTACCACCTCCTCTTGGAGTATAAGTCTCGAAGTTGGCAAATAGCCAAATCACCTTTGAGATTTGGGTCAGATAGCCACCGAATGGTCGGAGTTCAAGTCCGTTGCAGCCCTACTATTCAGTTATGCAAATTAGCGTTGAAGTATTGATTGATGCTCCGGTTGAAAAAGTTTGGAATGCTTACGTGACTCCTGAGGACATCACTCAATGGAACTTTGCCTCTGATGACTGGTGCTGCCCATCCTCTGTTGTTGACCTGAGGGTAGGCGGTAAGTTTTCCTCTCGCATGGAAGCTCGAGATGGAAGTCAGGGCTTCGATTTTGAGGGTGTCTACACTGAAATTGTTGAACATGAACTCTTGAGTTACGCCTTCGGGGATAGGTCAGCGACTGTGAAATTTGTGCAGGAACCTACGGGGGTCAGAGTAAGGGTTGAATTCGACACGGAAGATATCAACTCTGCTGAAATGCAGCGAGCAGGCTGGCAGTCCATTCTGAATAACTTTGCCGCACATGTGTCCGGTGTCTAAAGCTTGGGGAATTCATGACTGATGCACCTAGGGAAATTGATCTAATCATTGAGAGCCAGCCAAACTGGCGAGGCGATTTACTCAAGCAGCTTCGGCGAATAATCCTAGATTCAACCCCCGGCATTCAGGAGACTGTCAAGTGGAAGATGCCATCGAAGCCTCTCGGATCTCCAACTTGGGAGCTGAACGGGATCATATGTGTGGCCGACTACCTGAAGGGGGCAGTGAGGTTGACCTTTCGAAAAGGTGCCTTGCTAGATGATGTTGATGGTCTCTTCAACTGTCGCCTGGACAGCAAAGAGGCGCGTGGGATTGATTTTCCGGAGAACGCAGTGATTGACGAAAAGGCCCTAGGTCGCTTAGTTGCGGCGGCTGCAAAGCTATAAAAAGTAAAAGACCCGCCATTTCTGGCGGGTCTTGTGGAGACTAGGGGGGTCGAACCCCTGACCCCCTGCTTGCAAAGCAGGTGCTCTACCAACTGAGCTAAGTCCCCATAGCGAGCAATTTCCCAGTGGAAAGTGCTCACCGTGGGCCTAGGAGGACTTGAACCTCCGACCTCTTCATTATCAGTGAAGCGCTCTAACCACCTGAGCTATAGGCCCGTAGAGCATCACAACATTACTAAAGATTGTCAAAAGTGACAAACCAAAGTTTTTAGTTGTTTGTGAAGGTCAGAGCAATGCCTCCAACAACCTTGCCAATCACGTTGAAAATCGCTGCCCAGACCGCCGCCAGTGCGGTGGTGAGGACGATGTTCAACAGTGCCAGCGAGACTGCGGTGCCCATAACATTTCCTAGGGAGAAGTCCGACTCCAGGTTGACCGGAGTGGATTCACCAAGGATTGAGGAAAGTAGTCTTCCAACAGAGGCAAAGATGCCGCTGTTAGATAGAACTGCCCAAATCAAGAAGGCACCGACCAGCGTTGCAATTGCGAGTGCCAATGAAACGAAGAAGCCAACCTTGACCGCGGACAGCACGTCAATCGAGTAAAGCTTGAGGCTTACTTTCTTGACCGGCTGCTTTGGGGCGCTACTCCGCTTGAACATCGACGCCATCGGCTACTCCTTCGGATTCGTTATCCCCCGAGCTTTCAAGGTTTCGCTCGGTATTCCTAGCTAACGAGAGTACAGAGTCTGACTCATCGAATCTAGCGAATACGACCCCCATGGTGTCACGGCCCTTGGCAGGCACCTCATCAGCGTTGGTGCGGATTACCTTGCCCGAGGCAAGCACAACCAAAACCTCATCGGTTTCATCCACGATAAGGGCTCCAACCAAATCGCCACGCTTCTCATCTAGCTTGGCAACCTTGATACCAAGACCGCCACGCTTCTGAACTCGGTACTGATCCGCACTAGTTCGCTTCGCGTAACCACCCTCGGTGACAACGAATACAAAGCCAGCCTCACCGATAACGCTGGCGCTGAGTAGTTCGTCGCCCTCACGGAAGGCCATACCGATCACACCTGAGGTGTCACGGCCCATTGGTCTTAGTGAATCATTGCCTGCACTGAAACGAATCGACATTCCCTTGCGAGAGACCAAGAGTAGGTCATTCTCCTCGCTCAAAAGCATCGCATTTACTAGCTCATCGCTTTCGCGCAGCTTGATGGCGATGATGCCGCCGGATCTTGGGGTGTCGTAGAGCTCTAGTGCGGTCTTCTTTACAAGACCAGACCTGGTTGCGAGTACTAGGTAAGGAGACTGCTGGTAATCCTTCAGATCTAGCACCTCGACCACGCGCTCGTCTGGCTGCAGTGCAAGGAGGTTAGCAACGTGCTGACCCTTGGCGTCTCTTCCACCCTCTTGCACCTCGTAAACCTTGGAGCGGTAGACCCTGCCCTTGTTGGTGAAGAACATTAGCCAGTGGTGAGTGGTAGAAACGATGAAGTTCTGAACGACATCGTCGGCACGGAGAGTTGCACCCTTTACACCCTTGCCACCACGGTGCTGAACTCGGTAGTTGTCGCTTCGGGTGCGCTTGATGTAGCCACCAGCGGTGAGCGTGACGACCATTTCCTCTTCAGGAATCAGGTCCTCGATGCTCACATCACCATCAAAACCAGGCATGATCGCGGTGCGGCGCTCATCGCCGTACTTAGCAACAATCTCCTCAAGCTCCTCGGAAACGATGGAGCGCTGTAGCTCTTCGCTTGCGATGATCTTGTTGTACTCGCCGATCAGGCGCTCAAGCTCGGCCGCCTCATCGATGATCTTCTGTCTTTCCAGAGCAGCAAGCTGTCTCAACTGCATGTTTAGAATCGCTCTGGCCTGCAGTTCATCGATGTCCAGAAGCTTAATTAGGCCATCGCGAGCATCCTCAACAGTTGAGCTCTTGCGGATCAGCGCGATTACCTCATCCAGTGCATCAAGTGCCTTTAGGTAACCGCGAAGGATGTGGGCTCGCTCCTCAGCCTTGCGAAGTCGGAATTGAGTCCTGCGAACAATGATCTCGATCTGGTGCTTTACCCAGTGGGTGATGAAGCCATCGATCGCCAATGTGCGTGGAACACCGTCAACTAGAGCCAACATGTTGGCTCCGAAGTTCTCTTGTAGCTGGGTGTACTTGTAGAGGTTGTTCAAAACCACACGTGCAACAGCATCTCGCTTCAGCACAATTACAAGTCGCTGACCAGTTCTACCCGAGGTTTCATCGCGGATGTCAGCGATACCGGCAAGCTTGCCCTCTTTCACAAGCTCCGCGATCTTCAATGCGAGGTTGTCCGGGTTGACCTGATATGGCAGCTCGGTAACAACGAGACAGGTGCGGCCTTGAAGCTCCTCGACATTTACAACCGCACGCATTGTGATTGAGCCGCGACCGGTGCGGTAGGCATCCTCAATACCCTTGCGACCAAGAATCTGAGCTCCAGTTGGGAAATCTGGACCCTTGACGATCTTTAGCAGCTCTTCAACCAGTGCCTCACCCTCTAGAGAAGGGTTCTTCAAGGCGAACTGGGCGGCTTGAGCAACTTCACGAAGGTTGTGCGGTGGAATGTTCGTGGCCATACCAACAGCAATACCGATTGATCCATTGACCAGTAGGTTTGGGAATCTGGATGGCAAGATGGTTGGCTCTTGGGTACGGCCGTCGTAGTTATCCTGGAAATCAACGGTTTCTTCGTCGATGTCTCGAACCATCTCCATGGCCAACGGTGCCATCTTGCACTCGGTGTAACGAGGAGCAGCGGCAGGGTCATTTCCGGGAGAGCCGAAGTTACCCTGACCGGAGACCAGCGGGTAGCGGAGGTTCCAGTCCTGAACCATACGAACCAAAGTGTCGTAGATGGCCGCGTCACCGTGCGGGTGGAACTGCCCCATGACGTCTCCAACAACACGGGAACACTTTGAGAATTGCTTTTCGGGGCGGTAACCACCGTCATACATCGCATACAGAACGCGGCGGTGTACCGGCTTTAGGCCATCACGCACGTCTGGCAAGGCGCGGCCTACGATAACGCTCATCGCGTAGTCGAGATAGCTGCGCTGCATTTCGACCTGAAGGTCGACCTGTTCTACCTTGTCAATCTGATTTTCAGTCATTTTTCAAATCTCCTAAGGCCTAGATGTCCAAGAATCGAACGTCTTTGGCATTGCGCTGGATGAAGTTTCTGCGGGACTCTACGTCTTCACCCATCAGCGTCGAGAAAATCTCGTCGGCTAGGGCCGCGTCATCAAGGGTCACCTGAAGCAAAGTTCTGGTTGCTGGGTTCATGGTGGTGTCCCACAGCTCGTCGTAGTCCATCTCTCCAAGACCCTTGTAACGCTGAATCGCGTTTTCCTTCGGGATCTTTTTGCCAGATGCCTGACCCTCAGCAAGCTTTAGGTCACGTTCGGCATCAGAGAAGACATATTCATGCTCTGCGTTAGACCACTTGATTCGGTAAAGCGGTGGCTGGGCCATGTAAACGTAGCCATGCTCGATCAGTGGTCTCATGTACCTGAAAAGCAAGGTAAGCAGCAGGGTTCGGATGTGCTGACCGTCGACATCTGCGTCAGCCATCAGGATGCACTTGTGATACCTGATCTTCGCAACGTCAAAATCTTCACCGATTCCGGTTCCAAACGCCGTGATCAGTGCTTGGACCTCGGTGTTTGCCAGAGCCTTGTCGAGTCTTGCCTTCTCAACGTTCAAGATCTTGCCGCGAAGTGGAAGGATCGCCTGAGTCTCTGGGTCACGGCCACGAACGGCGGAACCACCCGCCGAGTCACCCTCCACGATGTAAATCTCAGAAACCTTAGGGTCGCGTGAGGAACAGTCGCGAAGCTTTCCTGGCATTCCGCCGGACTCCAAAAGTCCCTTGCGACGAGTCGCTTCACGGGCCTTTCGGGCAGCAAGTCGAGCGGTTGCAGCCTGAATTGCCTTTCGAACAATCTCTTTGGCTAGGTTTGGGTTGCGCTCAAACCAGTCACCTAGCTTGTCGTTGACAACTCGCTGAACGAAGGCCTTGGCCTCTGTGTTTCCAAGCTTGGTTTTGGTCTGACCCTCGAACTGTGGCTCAGTCAGCTTCACAGAGATAACTGCAGTTAGACCCTCACGAACGTCGTCACCAGTTAGGTTGTCGTCCTTTTCTTTCAACAAGCTCTTTTCACGAGCGTATTTGTTCAGAAGACCGGTCAGTGCGGCACGGAAACCCTCTTCGTGGGTACCGCCCTCGTGAGTATTGATTGTGTTTGCGTAGGTGTGCACACCCTCGTTGTAACCGGTGGTCCACTGCATCGCAATTTCAACCGAGAGGTTCTTTTCTTCGGTCTCGGCCTCAATAGAGATGATCTCGTCGTGAACTACCTCAACCTTTTTAGCGGCGTTTAGGTATTCGACATAGTCACTTAGACCACGCTCATAGTGATAGGTGTCGTTTTGGCCATCTCGCTCGTCCATGAGCGAGATCCTTAGACCCTTGTTTAGGAAGCACATCTGCTGGAATCTCTGGCGCAGCGTCTCATAATCAAACTCGACGGTTTCGAAGATCTCTGCCGATGGGACAAACTCGATGGTGGTTCCGGTTCTATCGGTCTTTTCACCCTTGGCTAGTGGCGCATCTGGGACACCGATGGTGTAGCTCTGCCTCCAGACAAAGCCCTCACGGTGTACTTCTACATTCAGGTGTGTAGACAGCGCGTTTACAACCGAAGCTCCAACACCGTGAAGACCACCGGATACGGCGTAACCGCCGCCTCCGAATTTTCCACCTGCGTGCAGCACGGTTAGAACAACCTCAACCGCTGGCTTCTTTTCTACCGGGTGCATATCGACCGGGATACCGCGGCCGTTATCGGTCACCTTGATGTGACCCTCTTTGGTAATTACAACCTGGATGTTGTCGCAGTAGCCAGCTAGTGCTTCATCAACAGAGTTGTCGACAATTTCATAAACGAGGTGGTGAAGGCCGCGCGGTCCGGTGGACCCGATATACATTCCAGGGCGTTTTCTAACAGCCTCTAGTCCCTCAAGGACCTGGATGGCGCCAGCGTCATAATTTTTTTGTGGTTCTGACATATTAAGTTGCTTTCCGGTCTGGGTTAGTTCCGGTGAAATGCGGCCCCAGGGACCGACTGATATTCGGGTTGACTAACCCCTGAATTCTACCTTCGAGCACCGACAATGCTGGGATATCGCGATCATCCGTAAGTGTCGCGAGGACCCCTTCCGGGGACAGATCTGGGGCCCTTTTTCCAACTCGGGACATTGGGCCCGATGATCCTAAGTTTTTGAACCCCGAGAGTTGGAAATTCGGAATTTATTCGCTCCAAAAGTTGAGTTTCTAGGAGTCTTAGCTGGGTTGCCCAAGCGGTGCTACGGCAGCGAATTGTGAGCTCACCCTCACTTAGTTCCTCGGGTGTAGAGGCGTCAGCATTGGTCTTACCAACAACCCTCTCCCAGTTCGAAAACAATTCGGCTTTAGTGATGTTTAAGCCCCAGTTGAAATTTGAAAACAGTTGCTCGACCGAATTGCCCGCCATGACCGGATCTCTGCCCTTATCAAACGGCTGGGACCCCTTGGATCTAGAGTCACGGCGCTTTTGGTCTCGGGTAACAAAGTTTTTTGAACTACCCAAAAATTCTCTGAAGTAGCGTTCTATGGGTTCAAAGTTCAGCAATCTGACCACCCTTCGAAACCTGAAATTCCTTGGCCCAGCTAATTTCTGGGGTGGAGTCCCGGTCCGCGCTGGTAATGATTACCTGTTCGTAGTCGGATACAAACTCCAAGAGCCGTTTTCTTCTACCTGAATCTAAAACGGCAAAAACATCGTCCAGGATCAGAACCGGATCCCCAGTCAACGTTTCTTGTCTCAGTAGCTCCGCCATAGCAAGCTTCATGCCAAGCGCCAAAGACCATGCTTCTCCCTGAGAGGAGTGGGTTCGAGTGGGCAGATTAGATTTCGTGATCAACAATTCATCACGGTGAGGACCCACAAGGGTCAATCCCCGCTCTATCTCTTTGCTTCGAACAGCCTTTAGTTTCTCGTGAAACATCTTGTCGAGTTCGGAAGCCTGTACCTGACCTACAACTTCTCCACTCTCATCACTTCCTATGTTTAGTTCGAGCTGGAGGCCGATTACTTCGTTACTCCCGGAAAGGGCTGTGTAAAAGCGTTGCAGGAGGGGAGAAATTAGCTCTAGTAGCTCAAGGCGAGCAATTGAAATTTGTGCGCCCAGCTTTACAAGTTGATGATCCCAAATATCCAGCGTCGTCAGGTCAACGTTTTGTTGCCCCTTAGCGCTCTTCAGTAAGGCGTTCCTTTGTTTTAGCACCCGGTCATAATCGGATTTCACGAGGGCAAGGCGGGGTCTTAGCTGCGAGGTTGATTGATCTAGAAATTTTCTTCGGTCGGACGGGTCGCGCCTTATTAGATCCAGATCTTCGGGGGCAAATATGACGGTTTTTACCAGCCCTAGAAAATCACTGGTTCTTTTCTGCTGGTTACCGTTTATGAAGTACTTGTTTGAGGCGCCAGCATTGATTTCTGCACCAAGTAACAAGATTCTTTCTTGGTTCACAACCTCAGCAACCACGACAGCCTTCGACTGTCCGGTCTGTAGCAGGGTTTTGTTATCTGAATTTCTGTGAGATTGCAGATCGGATAGGAAGTAGATGGCTTCAGCAAGGTTCGTTTTGCCGTTTCCATTGTCACCAAAGAGTAGGTTCATCCCCGGAGAAAAATTGATCTCTAGGTTTTCGTAGTTTCTAAACCTATCTAGCTTTAGAGATTTGACCCACACCGCCGGAGCTAACTAGGAGACAAGCAGGTTTGGCTGAAGCAAATACTTGTAGTTGTTCTCTTGATTTGCAGCTGTAATCAACACCGGACCGGGCTTATTTGGGTTCGATGGGTTCTGGGTAAACGCAATTTTCACATTCTGTGAATCAACACCGGAAAGTGCGTCGGAGAGAAACTGTGGTCTCAGAGAAACTGTGGTCTCTTCACCACTGAGAGAGGCTGGTACCTGCTCAGACGCTTCCGCAACATCTGACCCGATCGATTCCAGACTCAGTTCAGACTCAGTGAACTTGTAACGCAATGGCTTTTCGCGGTCAACTACTAGTGCAACACGCTTGGTTGCGTCAGCTACATCCGAGGTCTTCAAAACTGCAAAGTGCTCTGACTGTGCGGGGAAAAGCTGCAATACAGCCGGGTATTTACCCTTGATAGTTGCTGTTGAAACACTCTTCGAGCCAGCACTAAAACCAACCAGATCGCGCTCGTTTTGAGAGAAAGCAATCTCAAGGTCTCCCTGATGTGAGAAAGTCTTTGCTATCTCTTGGAGAACTCGTGCCGGGATAAGAACCTCTTTTTCTGTGGCAGCACCCTGCCATGGCAGTGATTTGACCGCAACGCGGAACCGGTCTGTTGCAACAAGAGTCAGGTCTTTCGCGGTTGCGCTAATCATTACGGCAGTTAGAACCGGGGTTACTTCTTCTTTTGATGCGGCGATTGCAACCTGTGCAACGGAGTGCGCAAAGTCTGCGGCTGAAACCTTTCCGGAAGCAGCTGGCATAGCAGGAACATCTGGGTAGTCAGTGGTTGACATGGCAGAGAGGGTAAATTTGCTACTTGCTGAGCTCAAACCAAGTCTTGATTCACTTAGGTTGAAAGAAACGGTGTCGCCCGGGAGTTTAGACACGATTTCAGCAAGCAATCTGGCCTGAACTAGAACACTGCCTGGTTGGTCAACGGCTGCTGAGATTTCAACTTTGGCGGCGACCTCATAATCAAACACCGATAGAACAACTGTGTTGTCCTTTGCGGAGATCATCACACCGGATAGCTGGGGAAGTTGTGGTTTTGGGGAAAGCATTCGAACCACAAATGAGATTGCGTCTGAGAGAACTTCTCGATCAGCTTGAAATTTCATAGTTTCTTCCTAGGACGGTTCTTTATCTTGTCACAAGAAGCAGACAACTAATGAAAAGCAAAGTTTTGTGATTTTCAAAAAGTTTTATATCTCTATAAAAACAACATTAACCACTGTTGAAACTGTTCATAACTTCAAACTGCTCTCGTAATTACTAAAAACTACAACCGTGTAAGTTGTTCACAGCTCTGTGTATAAATCTGTGAATAACTATTGTCCCTGTGAATAACTTTTTGTGTTTTCACAATGCATTTGGCGTTAGTAACAATAAAACCCCACTTATCCACAGGTAAGCAGGGTTCTTTCCACAGACTTTTTTGAAAACTATTTAGTTTCTTCTTTAATCTTTTCGATGATTTCAGATACCTGGTTATAGATGTAGCGACGCTCTCGCATTAACTCACTTACCTTTTTGGTCGCGTACATCACTGTGGTGTGGTCTCTACCACCAAAGTGAGTACCAATTTTCGGTAAGGAAAGGTTGGTTAGTTCTCTACATATGTGCATAGCGATCTGTCTGGCTAGGGCAACAGCTTGCTGTCTTCCAGATCCAGTGATTTCTTCCGGACTTAGCTTGTAGTACCTGGCAGTCGCTGTGATGATCGACATAGGTGAAATTTGGGTTCCATCAGATGCCGAATAGCTGTCTTTTAGAACCAGCTGGATTAGATCCATGTCGATTGGCTGTCGATTCAGGTTCGCAAATGCAGTTACACGGATAAGGGTTCCCTCAAGTTCACGAATATTTGAAGAAATCCTGGTGGCCATGTACTCAATGACATTGTCGGGAATTGAAATCTTTTCCTGAGCAGCTTTTTTTCTAAGGATCGCAACTCGAGTTTCAAACTCAGGAGCCTGAATATCGGTAATTAGACCCCACTCAAACCTTGAAAGCATGCGCTCTTCAAACCCAGCAAGCTGTTTAGGCCGGAGGTCAGAGGTAATGACCACCTGCTTGTAGTGATCATGTAGTGCGTTGAAGATGTGGAAAAAGGCCTCTTGAGTTTGGTCTTTACCTTGTAAGAACTGAATATCGTCCACTAACAAAATGTCGACATCTCTGTAATGAGCCTGGAACTCCGCAGTTCTGTTGTTTTGGATCGAATTAATGAAATCGTTTGTGAACTCTTCTGATGAGACGTAACGAACCTTGGTTTTGGGCTTTAGATGCATGGCGTAGTGGCCAATGGCGTGAAGTAAGTGAGTTTTACCAAGGCCCGAAGATCCATAAATAAACAGAGGGTTATAAGCCTCTGCCGGAGCTTCTGCTACCGCGAAGGCTGCGGCATGAGCGAAGCGATTTGATCCACCGGTAACGAAGTTCTCAAACGAGTACTTTGGGTTCAGCCCAGAGGCAACTGCGCTGGGTACTGGTCCAGTTGCTGGATCGCGCTCATATTCGACAACTCTTGGCTCAAAAGCGACCTCGGTTTTTACTGGAACCTGGAGCTGCTCATTTGTGATCGCGATGAAACTCGTCGGACCGCCAAACTCAGCTAATTCATCGAGAGCACCGAGGATTTGCTCACGAAGGCGCTGCTGCAGCATGACTCTGGTGGTTTCGTTGGGTACCTCTAAATAAAGTGTGTCGTCGAGCACACCTTTAGGAACGGCTAGGTCTAAATGACCTTTGAGGTGTGGGGTTACCAATTCGTCAAGCGCTACTCGAGAAACCAGCCTGTCCCAGGCGGTAACTAGCGCTGCGTCGGCCACGATGCTCCTAAAAACTGAAAGTTATCCACAGATTTTTGCACAGATCTAGAAGTTGTGGACAAACCCTAGATTTTCTGTGGATAACTTGCAAAGCGATTCCCCAAAAAACTTCAACTGGGACATTCAACATAGAAGTCGGGCAGATATCAAATTCTTTCGGCGTGTCATTCCCAAAAGGTGACAAAAAGTATGAGAGAGAGATCAGGTAGTGAAATTGTTCGGAATCCAGGCTTGACTCACCCCGATGACATGGCGTAAATTACTCAGGTTGTCTAGGACCAAGCGGTCTTGAAGAATTCAGGGAGTTTCAAGTGAGCAAGCGCACTTTCCAGCCGAACAACCGTCGTCGTGCAAAGACCCACGGTTTCCGTGCTCGCATGCGCACCCGCGCCGGACGTGCAATCCTTTCTGCCCGTCGTGCAAAGGGACGCACTGAGCTAAGCGCCTAGGCCGCTCTTGCTGCCTAGCGCTCATCGGCTTGCCAAGTCCGATGAAATAAGGGCAGTTATTCGCGAGGGTCGCAGAGCTTCGTCTCCCCTTGCGACAATTCATTACGTAACCGGCTCTTCCAGGGCGGCATTTGTCACACCCAAAACAATCGGTAACGCGGTTGTGCGCAACCTTGTCCGCAGGAGAAGCCGAGAAATACTTCGAGAGCAAATCGAGTCACTCTCTGGATTTGATCTAGTGGTCAGACTTCACCCTGCCTCCGCTGAGGCCAATTTTGAAGATTTGCGGGCTGCACTCCTCGGTCTTTTACAGAGGTTGAAGTGAGTCCCCGGTACCTTTTGGTTTTTGTGCTGGTGCCGCGCAACTTACTTATCTCTCTGGTGCTGTTATGGCGCAAACTGATTTCTCCGCTTTACGGAGATGTTTGTCGCTACTACCCATCCTGTTCCTATTACGGTTTGCAAACGCTGCAGAATCAAGGTGTGATCAAGGGGGTTCCCCTGACTCTTTGGCGCATCTTGCGCTGCAATCCTTGGTCTCAGGGCGGCATTGATGACCCAAAAACTGCCCCACGCTGGATAAGGGTCGGCAGGCTAGGATTTGTAAGTCCCGCAATAGAAGAAAAGTCGAGGTAAGCCAATGGACCTGTTGTGGCCCATCAAGTGGCTAATTGAGCTAATCCTGGTTTCTTTCCACACCCTATTCAGCTCGATCGGTTTCTCCTTTAACTCAGGTGCGTCATGGGTGCTGGCCATCGTTGGCTTGGTTCTGGTAGTAAGAGCCGCACTAATCCCAGTTTTCGTGAAGCAAATCAAGAGCCAGCGCAACATGATGCTGGTTCAGCCAGAGCTGTTGAAGCTTCAGAAGAAGTACAAGGGCAAGACAGACCGCGAATCTCGTGAAAAGTTTGCTCGTGAGCAGATGGACCTCTACAAGCGCACCGGCTCAAACCCGCTGAGCTCCTGTCTACCGCTTCTGCTGCAGATGCCTATCTTCATGGGTCTTTTCTTCGTGCTAAACGACGCCCAGCAGAACAAGGCTGGCGTGGGTCTATTGGACGCAGCCCTGGCCCAGTCCTTCTCTCAGGCAGAAATCTTCGGGGCGCGACTCTCTGACACTTTCTTTGGTAGCGATGACCTCAACGTCAAGATCCTCGCCGGAACCATGATTTTCCTAATGACCGCTTCTCAGTTCATCACTCAGAAGCAGATCATGACCAAGAACCAGAATCCTGATGTGCAGAACAGCCAGTTCATGCAGACCCAGAAGATTCTGCTGTATGTACTACCTTTCGTATTTTTGATCTCCGGCGTGACCTTCCCGCTTGGAGTTATGACCTACTGGTTGGTATCAAACTTCTGGACCATGGGACAGCAGTTCCTGGTTATCCGAAACATGCCAACCCCTGGCTCCCCCGCCTTCAAGGCACGTGAGGAGCGACTAGCTCGCAAGGGCAAGCTCCAGATTGAGGAGCCAACCGCGGCAGTAGAAGAAGAGACCAAGAAGCGTCAGCAGCCGGTTGGCAAGCAGCGCGCGAAAAAGAAGAAGAAATAAACCATGAGCAGAGAAGCAGAACTAGAGCAAGAAGGCGAAATCGCCGCAGACTTCATCGAGGAGTTCCTGGACACCGCCGACCTTGATGGTGATCTGGAGATTGAGTTTCGTCAGGACCGCGCCTACATCTCCGTCACCAGCGATGGTGAGTCCAACCTAGGTAAGGTTTCCGACCCTGAGGTTGTAGAGGCGCTGCAGGAGATTACCCGCATGGCAGTGCAGGCTAAGACCGGAGAGAACTCGCGTCTGATTCTTGACATTGGCGGATCTCGTGAAATCAAGAACAACCAGCTGCGTGTAATTGTCGACAAGGCAATCGCAAAGTTTGAGGAGACCGGTAAGGCACAGCACCTCAAGCCGATGAGTTCCTATGACCGCAAGTTGGTTCATGACATGGTGTCAGAAGCTGGTTTTAGCTCAGAGTCTGAGGGCCAGGGCAAAGACCGCCACATCGTTATCGACAAGGCTTAATGTTTCACGTGAAACATTAGGGGGCGGAAATGGCTGATTTGTCTACTTTGGAAGCAGAGCCAGCGTTCGCACGCGAGTTTTTTGGAAGTCAGATCGAAAAAGCCCGTGGCTACGCACTCCGCTTAGCGACCGACTCAGAAACCTTTGGTTTGCTTGGCCCACGCGAACTACCGAAGATCTGGAGTCGTCACGTTCTGAACAGCGCCTTGCTCGCAGAGCTAGTCCCTGATGGTGCCACGGTTGCAGATGTTGGTTCTGGAGCGGGTCTGCCAGGAATTCCAATGGCAATCGCTCAGCCAAAGGCCCACTTCACACTTATCGAACCAATGGAACGCCGCGCAAACTGGCTCTCCCAGGTGGTGTCGGATTTGGGTGTAGATAACGTGGAAGTGATTCGCGCTAGAGCAGAAGACGTTCAGCGCACCGACTTTGACATCGTTACCGCACGCGCAGTTGCAGCCTTGGACAAACTGGTGCGACTGCTAACACCGTTGACCCGCGGCTCTGAACTCAAGACCGTTTTGGCCATGAAGGGCTCACGTGCTCCTGAGGAAATCGAACTGGCTCGCCCCAGACTGCAACGTCTGGGCTATCTAGAGCCGGAAATTTTGACTCTTGGGGTGGACAAGGCGCCAGAAACCGCGACAGTGGTCCGCATTAGGCTGAAGGGTCAGGAGAGCTAAATGTCCAACCAACCGGCCGATGTCACCGCAACTACACCTGCAACAGTGAAAAGCGGTATGGGATACCCAAACGATCGCGAAGAGCAATCCCCTACCCCAATTGGCTGGCAGGGACTCGGACTAAACAATGTGACACATGTTTCACGTGAAACATTGGAGTCCGAATGAGCCTCGCTGGCCAAAATACTCCGCTGCTAAGGGAGATGACGGTCAACAACGAGCGTGCTAAGCGAGTTGCTGAAACTGTTTTGGTTCCACCACAGAAGACCCGAATTCTCACCATTTCTAACCAAAAGGGTGGGGTTGGTAAGACCACTACTGCGGTAAACCTCGCGGCCTCTCTTGCTAGAAAAGGCATGCGAGTTCTCGTTATTGACCTAGATCCACAGGGCAACGCCTCCACTGCGCTCGGTGTTGAGCATCACAATGGCGTGGTTGGCAGCTTCGAGGTTTTGGTAGACGGCTTAGCCATGGCAGACGCCGTAAAGCAAAGCCCTGAGCACCAAAACCTGCTTTGTTTGCCGGCGACCATCGATCTTGCCGGTGCTGAGATTGAGATGGTTGGCTATGAAAGCCGCGAGTACGTACTAGCCAAGTCCTTGCAAGAGTTTTTGGCGTCTCAAGAGCACCCCATCCACTTCGTTTTTATCGACTCCCCACCTTCATTCGGGCTTTTGACTGTGAACGCACTCGTTGCTGCCACCGAGGTCCTGGTTCCAATCCAGTGTGAGTACTACGCGCTCGAGGGTGTAACGCAGCTTATGAACAACATTGACAGGGTGCGCAAGGGTCTAAATCCAAACCTGATAATCGGCGGCATTTTGCTCACCATGTTTGATAACCGAACCAACCTCAGTAGCGATGTAGCAGAGGACGTTCGCAAGTACTTCCCTAAAGAGACGCTGAATGCAACAATTCCGCGCTCTGTAAGGCTCTCTGAGGCACCCAGCTACCAGCAAACGGCAATTAGCTACGACCCCAAGAATTCAGGCTCTCTGGCCTACCAGGAGGCCGCAATCGAATTAGCTCAAAGAGGAGTAATCAGATGAGTGAAGACAAAAAACGTGGCGGCCTAGGTCGCGGTATCGGGTCCCTGATCCCAGGTGGCGACAGAGATGCAGTGGATGTCTTCTTTAGTTCGACCGCCCCAAACCCGCTCTCACCGGTGCCTGGGGCAAGATTTAGTGATCTGGCAATCGACAGCATTGTTCCAAACCCACAGCAGCCAAGAAGTGTTTTTGAACCCGAGCAGTTTGCCGAACTCGTGCACTCAATCCGTGAGTTTGGAGTGCTACAGCCAATCGTGGTCCGCCCTAAGGGTGCTGGCTATGAGCTGATCATGGGTGAGCGACGTCTAAGGGCTTCCAAAGAGGCGGGTCTAAGCACCATTCCAGCGGTTGTGCGCGAAACAGCTGACGAGAACATGCTTCGAGACGCACTCTTGGAAAACCTGCACCGTGCAAACCTCAACCCGCTTGAAGAGGCTTCCGCCTATAAGCAACTGCTTGAAGACTTTGGCACCACTCAGGAGCAGTTGGCAGATCGCCTTGGCCGCTCCAGACCGCAGATCACAAATACTCTCCGTCTTTTGAGGCTTCCACTGACTGTCCAAACCAAGGTCGCCTCCGGTGTTCTCTCCGCCGGCCACGCCAGAGCATTGCTCGGAGCTCCGAGCGAAGAGCTGATGGCAACCCTTGCAGAGCGTGCCATCAAAGAGGGCCTTTCGGTTCGGGGTCTTGAAGAGCTGGTCGGTGGCATCAAAGTTAAGCCAAAGAAGGCAAAGATCGTGCCTGGGGGCAAGCAAGACATGCTCAAGGAGATGTCAGATTCCCTCGGCGAAAAGTTAAACACGGTTGTAAAGATTCAGTTGGGACGTAAAAAAGGCCAATTGGTCATCGAATTTGGCAACATTGCTGACTTGCGTCGCATTGTTGAGCAGATCCAAAAGGATTAGTTTCTAGCGGCTGCTTGAGCTATTGAAAGATAGGACTCGGCTAGTTCCGAACCATCGGCAACGATTGCCTGAGGGAAAAGTGAAGTTTCTGTCATTCCAGGAGTTACGTTAGCCTCCAGGAACCAGGGAGTGCCCTCAGGGTCAACAATTAGGTCGATTCGCGATAAATGGCGCAATCTCAAGGCATTGTGCGCGGTGAGCGCCACCTCAGCTGCCCGCTCCACGACCGCTGGACTCAATCTCGCGGGTACGTAGTAGTTGGTTTCCCCGGGGTTGTAGCGCTCGTTGTAACCAAAGCTGCCACCCTCAACCTCAACTTCGACCGCAGGGAGTGCCCTAGGTCCAAATCCAAGATCGACTATCGAGACAGCCAGCTCGGTTCCGGCGATGAACTTCTCGATGATTACGGTGTCACAGTAAACAAAGGCATCAACCATGGCCTTGGCAAAGCCAGCGGCTGATTCAACTCTGGTCACACCTTGAGCAGAACCACTCTCCGCTGGCTTCACAATGAGTGGAAATCCAAGTTGGGTGCCAACCATGGCAAGCACCGACTCAGCGTTTAGCTCACGGAATGTGGCGCGCGGCAGAGAAATCGAGTCTGGAGTTTGAACCCCGTGACGTCTCAGGATCGTTTTTGCGGTTGGTTTGTGCCAAGCCAGCTGAGCGGCTGCACCATCTGAGCCCACAAAAGGGATTCCAGCGAGTTCTAGCAGACACTGAATGGTGCCGTCCTCACCTACAGAACCGTGCAGGGTGGACCAAACCACATCTGGACGGAAGGCAATCAGGTGACCAATCAAATCCGCATCGGGTTCACGGATCTCAACCTCAGCGCCCGCTTCTAAGAGCGCATCGGCGACTCGTCGACCTGACTTGAGTGAAACATCGCGCTCGTGGGAGATGCCGCCGGCGAGAACTAGGACCCGAAGCACCACGATTACTCCGCTCGGAAGGTGTCGAGGAGGTCGAGCTGTAGGTTCACAACGTTGGAAAGTCGCTTGATACCGACCTTCACGTTCTCCGCGGTTGGGTGCGAGTAGCAAACTCGAATGTTGTTAGCACCACGACCATCACCGTAGAAGGCGGTTCCTGGTGTGTAGGCGACTAGCTCGGTGACTGCCAAAGGCAGCATCTCCTTGCTGTTTAGCCCCTCAGGAAGGGTTAGCCAAAGGAAAAAGCCACCGTTAGGCCTGGTGGTCTGAACCCTAGGCAAGTACTGCTCCAATGCCTCGAGGGCAGCATCGCGTTTTTCACGATACAAGCTGCGGTAGCGGTCTATTTGGCCCTGCCAATCAGCGATTGATAGGTACTCGCTAACCAACATCTGCGCAAAGGTGGCTGGTGAGAGGATCGCCGACTCGTTGGCGAGGATCAGCTTGTCTCGAATTGCGGGTGGAGCGAGCACATATCCGACTCTGAGTCCAGGGGAGAGAATTTTTGAAAATGAGCCGAGGTAAACCACACCCTCCGAATCAAAGGCCCGCAAAGCCTTCGGTGGTTGGTTTTCGAAGTACAAAAGACCGTATGGGTTGTCTTCAATGATCAAGATCCCACGCTCTTGGCAGACCTGCAAGACCTGCTGGCGACGCTCGGCTGACAAAGTCACACCGCTTGGGTTGGCAAAGTTTGGCACTAGGTAAAGCAGCTTTACCTTCTTGCCAGCCTCGGCCATGCGATCAGCAGCCTCGGCAAGTGCCTCTGGAGAAATACCGTCGTTATCGGTGAAAACGTGCTCAATGTGGGCTTCCTTGTGACGGAAAATGCCCACTGCACCAACGTAGCTGGGCGCCTCGACCAAAACAACATCACCGGCATCCAGGAACAAGTCTGCGAGTAGCTCGAGAGCATGCTGGGAGCCAGTTGTGATCATGATGTCGTCGACTGAACCCTGAACACCGTCGAGCAGCATGATCTCTTGGATCTGTTCGCGAAGCTTCAGCACCCCCTGGCCACCGCCGTATTGAAGGGCGTAGTTGCCCTTGGTGGCCATCATTGAGTTGAAAGCTTCTTCGATGAGGGCGCCGTCTAACGCCGAAACATCTGGCATGCCACCAGCTAGCGAAACCACCTCGGGTCTTGAAACCACGGCGAAGAGTGCGCGAACCTCGGAAACGGAGAGATTTGCCGCGCGCGCCGCGTACGCATGCTTCCAACTGTCAAAGTTGGTAACACTGCTTGCGCGCGTCTGAGTCATATCAGCTCCCCGGTTTTAGGGGTTAGCTTAGCCCGAAGTAGGGGGTTTTGCCCAATAAATTCGGGGGACTAAGCGATGTACTCGGAGATCTCAGAGAGAATCGCTGCCTTGGGACGAGCACCAACTAGGTGCTTGACGATCTTGCCGTCCTTGAACACTCCAAGAAGCGGAATACCGGTGACCTGGTAGTCCATGGCGAGCTGTGGGTGCTCGTCAACGTTTACCTTGACGATCTTTAGCTTGCCGTCGTACTCGGCAGAAATCTCATCGAGAACTGGCGCGACCATGCGGCATGGACCGCACCACTCCGCCCAGAAGTCAACGATTACTGGGATATCGGACTCCAGAACATCGGTTTTGAAGCTGTCGGTAGTGGCGTTAACTGGTTTCACGTAAAACCTCCTAGTGGGATGACAGGTAGTGCTCGGCATCGAGTGCCGCTACACAGCCAGAGCCAGCCGCGGTGATTGCCTGACGGTAGGTCGGGTCGATTACATCGCCAGCGGCGAAGACGCCGGGAAGCGAGGTTCTCGATGAGCGACCTTCAACCTTGATAAAGCGCTCCTCGGTTAGCTCTACCTGATTCTCAACCAACCAAACCCTCGGGTCATTTCCAATGGCGATGAACAGACCGTCTAGGGCCAGGTCGGACTTAGCTCCGGTAACAGTGTCTTCCAGCACAACACCCTCGAGTTTGGCATCACCCTTGAGCTCGGCCACGGCTGAGTTCCAGATGAACTCGATCTTCGGGTTGTCAAAAGCACGCTGCTGCATGATCTTGGAGGCCTTTAGGCTGTCGCGACGGTGAATGATGTAAACCTTGGACGCAAACTTGGTTAGGAAGTTTGCCTCCTCCATGGCCGAGTCACCACCACCAACTACTGCAATCGTCTTTTCACGGAAGAAGAAGCCGTCGCATGTTGCACACCAGGAAACACCGTGACCGGAAAGCTCCTTCTCCTTTGGAAGACCAAGCTCGCGGTAGGCGGCACCGGTAGAAATAATCACTGCCTTGGCTTCAAAGGTCTCCCCGCCGCCAGTTTTGACGATCTTGACATCGCCCTTTAGATCAACTTCGACCACGTCATCAAAGAGAATCTCGGTGCCAAAGCGCTCAGCCTGGGCTTGGAAGTTATCCATCAGGTCAGGACCCATCAGCCCCTCTGGGAAGCCAGGGAAGTTTTCCACCTCGGTGGTCTTCATCAACTCGCCACCTGGCTCAACGCTGGATGCGATTAGCAGTGGGTTGAGCTGTGCTCTGGCCGCATAGATTGCTGCCGTGTAGCCCGCTGGGCCAGATCCGATGATGATTACTTCGCGCATTGCACTTCCTTACCTACAAAACCAAACATAGATGGTTATCTATGTATTCCGCCCCTTGACGGGAAAACTTTGCCAAAAATTCAGCTTCTACCCTCGCTTTAACCTAGCGCCAAGGGCCGCGCTCACCTCTCTGAGCTGTGGAACTCTCATTAGCCAGAGGATCCCTAGGTAACTCGCTAGCCCCACTCCACCGACGACCGAGCTGGTTAGAAGCGAGGTGAGAACTTTGTCTAGAACAAATGAGCCCGGTCCAACCCAACCAAAGAGCCATAGCGTTCCAAGTGCCAGGGCAGTGGCTGGGATGGCGGCGATCACGAATTTCAAGATCGCTACACCGACTCCAAACCCGGCAAAACCACCAATCTTCTTGCGCAGCAGGTAGTAGCCCAGAATTCCTTGAACCATGATGGTTGTAGCGGTCAAAAGCGATAGCGAAACCACCAACCACTGCTTGGGCATCAGTGCACCCAAGGTCACCGAACCCACGATGTGCAGGGCAATCTGAACCGTGGTGAAGTAGAACGGGGTTTTGGTGTCTTCCAGGGCAAAAAATGCCCTTTGAATCATGTAGACGAAGCTAAAAGGCACGAGCCCAACCATCAACGCGATGATTACGTTGCCAAGAGCTGCAGTGGCCGGGTACTCCCCAGCAAAAACTCTTGCAATGGGATAGGCCAAAACCATCAAAAGAGACGAAGAAATCACGCTAACCAGCGCGATCACTTTTAGACCAGAGGTGAGGTCAGCCTTGAATTTTTGTGTTTCTCCCGTGCTGGCGTGCTTGGCCATGCGGGTGAAGTAGGCGGTCGCGACCGAAACGGTCACTACCGAGTGGGGAAGCATGAAGATCAACCAGGCGATTGCCGCAGCGGCGACTGATGCAACCCCAATTCCAGCGGTTTCACGGGCCGAGGCCGCGGTGGAGGCGACCGCAGTCTGGACCAGGCCACCGATCTGAGTCACGAGAACCATAGCCAGAGACCAGCTGGCTGCCCTCAGAGCCGGCCTGAGACCAAACCCTCGCCACTTGAAGTTCAAAGACAGGCTCAGGCCAATCTTTTTCCAGCTCAAAAGCAAAATCAGGGCTTGGGCGGCAACTCCAAGGGTTGCACTGCCAGCCAAAAGTGAAACTTTGTCTAGTCCCCAGCTCTCAACAGAGCGCTCTCCGGTCGGGTCAGCACCGAAGATCAGCACAAAGCCAACTAAACCGAGGATAGAAACCACGTTGTTTAGAACCGGTGCCCACATAAACGGTCCGAAGGCGCTTCTGGAGTTCAGCACCTCGCCCAGGATCGAATACAAGCCATAAAAGAACAGCTGTGGTAGGCACCAGTAGGCGAACGCGGTTGCCAGCGCTAGCTGGTCCTGACTCCAGCCCGAGGTGTAGAGCTGAACCAAAAGTGGTGCAGCAAGGGTAAAAATCATGGTCAGGATGAAAAAGACTGTGATTGCCAAGGTCACAAAACGATCGATGTAACCTTTGCCCCCATCGGCGAGTGCTTTCGCCCTAACCAGCTGCGGTACCAAAACCGCGTTTAAGACTCCGCCGACGATGATTGCGTAGACGTTGTTAGGAAGTTGGTTTGCGACGCCAAAGGCATCGGCGGCATCTGTGGTCACGCCAATGGTTGCCGCGAGCAACACCGCCCTCAGAAAGCCCAAAATTCTAGAGACGATGGTCCCGGAAGCCATAAGTAGCGAGCTTCTAGTTACCGAAGGTTCTTGCTCACTCACCCCGGCTCCTAGCAAGTTTGACTACGGTTCTGACCACTCCCACCACAATCAGCGAGAACATGGCCACAGCCAGCGAAACCAATAAAAACAGCTCAACGTCGTAGTTGACCGAGACGTCGATTAGCTGCTCCTCACCGATTTGCCTGCCGTTGATCTCAAGCCAGACTCGAATCGATACCGGGCCGTTGGCTATTGCCCGCACAGGTAACTCTGCAACCGCAGAGGTATTGCCCGGGATTGTGAGCTTTTGGCTTTCCAAAACCTCTAACCGGAAGCTCGTTGCTGCACCGTATACCGTGACCTCGAGTGGGATAGAGCTTGGGTTCATGACGGTAACTGGGATTCGACCATCACGAGCAACCAGGTTGATGCTGCTGCCGGGGACGATGTGTACCGAATCCGAAGCTAGAGCGGGTGCCCCGAGCCCAAGAAGCACTAAAAAAACAGCAATTAGTCGCTTCAACTCAGTAGCTCCAGTGCCCTCAGCGCAACCTTGCGCTCGTTCTCGTGGGCTAGGACATTTTCTAGCTCTGAAATTGGAAACCACTTGGCTTCAATCACTTCCCCGGCTGGGTCATGATCCCCGGAGAGCTCTCCGCCTATTTGTCTGAGCAAGTAGTGGTGCACCGTCTTGCGAATGCGCTGTGAACCAATTTTGAAGGTGTAGGTGATTTCACCAAGTTTGTCGATGATTTCAGCCTCAAGACCAGTCTCTTCGTAGACCTCTCGGATTGCGGTCACCGACAGCTCTTCACCGGATTCAATATGCCCCTTTGGGATGCACCAATCTGCCTTGCCACCGCGGTTTTTATGGCTGATTAGCGCGACCAACGAGGTGTTTTCGCGGTGCAAAACCAAGCCGCCGGCAGAGACCTCAATCTGGGTCTGCGGGCGGATGATTTTCATGGTGCAACTCTACTTGCGGAATAGCAAAACCTCTGTGGCAAGCTAGTGCGGTGCAAGACGTAGCTAAAGCTTTAGAGAACTTGCAGCGGAATACCCAAAATCCCCTGCTGGAGCGGCTTGGCGCACTGTTTGAGTCGGCCGGTTTTGAACTGGCACTCGTGGGTGGACCGGTGCGAGATGCCATTTTGGGCAGGGTCGCGCCAGATCTTGATTTCACAACCAGTGCCAGCCCCGACGAGATCCTCAAGATCCTGAAGCCAATCTCTTCGGCCACCTGGGACATCGGCCGTGCCTTTGGCACTATCGCCGCCCAGATTGGCGATGAAAAGGTCGAAATAACGACCTACCGCGCCGACTCGTATGACTCCGAGACTAGAAAACCAACGGTTGAGTTTGGTACCAACTTGGAAGACGACCTGGTTCGCCGAGACTTTACGGTCAACGCCATGGCGCTCAGGTTGCCATCGAGAACTTTTGTTGATCCGCACTCTGGATTGCGTGACCTGCTTTTCAGCACCCTGAAGACCCCTTCTCGCCCGGAGATTTCTTTCTCGGATGACCCTCTTAGGATGATGCGAGCTGCGAGGTTTGCCTCGCAGCTGGGCTTTGAAATCGAACCGGAGACCTTCGAAGCCATGGTTCAGATGCGCGAACGCATCTCAATCATTTCGATGGAGCGAGTGCGGGATGAGCTTTCAAAACTTTTGCTTTCTTCAAACCCTCGACCGGGCCTCGAGGCCCTGGTTGACTCCGGCATTGCAGCAATTGTGCTCCCAGAACTACCTGCACTTCGGTTGGAGCTCGACGAACATCATCACCACAAAGACGTGTACCAGCACACCATCACGGTTGTTGAGCAGGCTATCGATTACGAGAAGGACTACGGTCTCTCCAACGACCTGGTGCTTCGACTCGCGGCCCTGCTCCACGACATCGGTAAGCCAGCCACCAGAAGGCTGGAACCAGGTGGAGCTGTTTCTTTCCACCACCACGATGTGGTTGGAGCCAAGCTTGCAAAGAAGCGACTGCAAGAGCTGCGCTTTGACAACGACACCATCAAGGCTGTCGCCAAGCTAATCGAGCTGCACCTGAGATTCTTTGGTTATTCGGATCAGCAGTGGAGCGATAGCGCGGTCAGGCGTTACGTCAGAGACGCCGAAGACCAACTGCTGAGGCTTCACGCCCTGACCCGAGCAGATGTCACCACCAGAAACCGCCGCAAGGCAGATCGTCTCGCTCATGCCTATGACGATCTTGAACAGAGAATCGAAGTCCTGCAGGAGCAGGAGGAGCTTGATTCACTGCGACCTGAGCTTGATGGTGCAGCAATCATGGAGCTGCTCAGCCTGAAGCCAGGGCCCGAGGTTGGACAGGCTTACAAGTATTTGATGGAAATTCGTCTTGATGAGGGCGAAATTGGCAGAGCAGAAGCGGAAAAACGCTTGCTTAGCTGGTGGCAGTCTCGTTAGACTTCCAAGGTTGCCCAAGGCAACACTATGCAAAATACCCTCCTGTCACGGAAGGACCGTGACCGTTTAGACCGAAGGAGGTGGGTTAGCTATGCATAACTACGAGCTAATGGTCATTCTTGACCCTGCTCTTGATGAGCGCACAGTTGCCCCGATGCTCGACAAGTTCCTAGCTGTTATCCCTGCACAGGGTGGCACCGTGGACAAGGTTGACATTTGGGGACGCCGTCGCATGACCTTCCCGATCAACAAGAAGGCAGAAGGCGTTTACGCAGTGGTCAACATGACCTGCGAGCCAGCTGCTGTGATCGAGGTCGACCGCCAGCTGAAGCTGAACGAGAACGTGCTACGCACCAAGGTGCTACGTCTCGAAGAGGCTGTTTTCAGCATCAACCCGATTGAGTTTGTGCCTGAGGAGAAGACCCGTGCACCACGTGGTCCTCGCCCTGGAGGCAAGCGTCCAGCAGGCAACAGGTCCTAAATGGCTGGCGAGGTTAGCGTCACCATCGTCGGCAACCTAGCTGACGACCCGGAGCTTCGCTACACCCAGGGGGGTGTTGCCGTTGTATCAGTTCGCGTCGGCTCAACCCCACGCACCCTAAACCGCTCAACCAACGAATGGGTAGACGGCGAAACCGTATGGGTTCGCTGCACCGCATGGCGTGAGGCGGCAGAGAACATTGCTCAGAGCTTGACCAAGGGAACCCGAGTTGTGGTTACCGGTCGTCTCAAGGCACCTTCTGCCTACCAAACCGCGCAGGGTGAGGCTCGTGCCTCTCTCGAACTCGAAATTGACGAGATCGGCCCTTCGCTGCGCTACGCAACCGCTTCGGTAACTCGTCGCTCACGCGAGGGTGGCCAGGTGGAGTCTCCATGGCAGGATGCCAAGCCTCAGGTCTCAGGCGCTAATGCCTGGGCAAACCCTGCGGTTGACCCAAGCGTTGATGAAGCACCTTTTTAGAAAGATTCAGGAGAAATAAATGGCTGGAAAGTCAGCACAGGCCCGCAAGCCTCGCATGAACTCTAAGTTCGCGAAGCTAGCGCCGGTCAAGACCATCAAGATCGAGGTTATCGACTACAAAGACGTCGCTACCCTCCGCAAGTTCATCTCAGACCGCGGCAAGATCCGCGCTCGTCGTATCACGGGAGCAACCGTGCAGGACCAGCGCAAGATCGCCAAGGCAATCAAGAACGCACGCGAGATGGCACTATTGCCATACTCCGGTGCAGGACGCTAAGGAGAACCCCCATGTCGAAGCTAATTCTGACCAATGAGGTCTCTGGCCTAGGTTCTGCAGGCGACGTTGTTGAGGTCAAGGACGGTTACGCACGTAACTACCTGATCCCAAACGGCCTTGCTGTGATCTGGAGCCGTGGTGGCGAGAAGCAGGTCACCTCAATCCGCGCCGCTCGTCAGGCCCGCGCCATCGCCTCTGAGGAAGAGGCAAAGGCGCTGAAGGCCAAGCTCGAGGAGAAGGCAATCCGCATCGCCGTCAAGGCAGGAAAGGACGGCCGTCTATTCGGTTCCGTCAAGACCAGCGATGTTGTCGACGCAGCTGCGGCTGCCGGCCTAGGTGCTCTAGACAAGCGCAAGGTTGAGTTCGCAGGCAGCATCAAGTCAACCGGTGAGTATGAGGCAACCGTTCGCGTAGGCGAGCTAGTTGCAAACCTCAAGCTCCAGGTAGTGGCTGCTAAGTAAACAGAAACTAAACAACTAAGGGCCCGCAGCGATGCGGGCCCTTAGTTTTTGACCATACATTTGTTCGGTTATCCACAACCCTCAGGTTCAACTTGAGAGTTTTCCACTTAAATTTATCCACAGGTGCAAACCGCTTATTTACTGACCTGTAGAGGCATTTGAGATTTTTATCCACAGGTTTTCCACAGTTATACACAGTTTTGTTCGGCGTGTTTCCACAGAGTTATCCACAGTTACTAACAACTGGTGTTGAAACCAAGTTGTCAGTGCCCCAAGCTATACAGGATTCATTGCTTGGAAGGAGTAGCACATGACTATGTTGCAGCCAGTTCCGGCATCGGATCCGAGGGTTTTACCTCACAACCTCGATGCCGAGCAGTCCACCTTGGGTGGAATGCTATTGAGCCAGGAGGCGGTTGCTGAGGTTTTCGAGATCGTCTCGGCATCAGACTTCTACGCTCCCAAGCATGAGTTGATCTTCAACGCTGTCCTGAACCTATTCGGTAAGGGTGAGCCAACCGACGTAATCGCTGTCTCAGATGAGCTGAACAAGCAGGGAAACCTGTTGAAGGCCGGCGGAGCCGACTACCTGCACTCGCTCACGACCTACGTGCCAACCGCAGCCAATGCCAGCTACTACGCGCAGATTGTTGCCGAGAAAGCCATTCTTAGAAGGCTGATCGAGGCTGGAACCAGAATTGCTCAGTCCGGTTATGAGAGCCAAGGTGAAGTCACCGACCTGGTTAACCAAGCCCAGGCCGAGGTCTACAAGGTTGTTAGCCAGACCTCTAAAGAGGATTATGTTGGGCTGAGCGATTCCATTGAAGCCGCTATTCATGAAATTGAAACGGCTCAGAAGCGCGGTGGCGAGCTCACCGGTATTCCAACCGGCTTTACCGACCTGGATGCGCTAACTCACGGTCTGCACCCCGGCCAGCTGGTGATTGTGGCAGCGCGACCTGCGGTCGGTAAGTCAACCTTTGCCCTCGATATCGCACGTGCAGCATCAATCAAGCACAACAAGGCCACCATTTTCTTCTCCCTCGAGATGGGTCGCGCCGAGATTGCCATGCGCATGCTCAGCGCCGAGTCCTCCATCTACCTGCAGTCGATGCGTAAGGGAAACCTTTCGGAGGCCGACTGGACCAGACTGGCTGCCATTCGAGGCAAGATCAATGACGCTCCGCTGTACATCGATGACAGCCCAAATATGTCCCTGGTCGAGATCAGGGCAAAGTGCCGCAGGCTTGCCCAGCAGGTCGATCTGAAGATGGTTGTAATTGACTACATCCAGTTGATGTCTAGCGGTAAGAAGGTTGAGTCCCGCCAGCAAGAAGTTTCAGAGTTCTCCAGAGCTTTGAAGCTGCTTGCAAAGGAGCTCGGAATCCCTGTGGTGGCTCTATCGCAGCTCAATCGTCAGACTGAGCAGTCGAAGGACAAGCGCCCAGAGCTTTCTCACCTGAGAGAGTCTGGATCGCTTGAGCAGGACGCCGACGTTGTCGTCCTGCTCCACCGCGAGGGAATCTTCGAAAAGGATCACCCACGAGCAGGCGAGGCGGATCTAATCCTTGCTAAGCAAAGAAACGGTCCCACTGGAACGGTTGTCGTTGCCTTCCATGGCCAGTATTCGCGCTTTGTGAATATGCCAAGCTAGTGAACGTGAATCTCAAGCAGGCTTTTAGGGCAGCGGTCAGCTTTGGCCTAGGTGTTTTTGTCACTTTCAATCAGGCTCACGGTCCTGATACCGGCCTTCTGGTACTTGGAATCTTTGGCATCGTGCTCGGCATCGGATTGGGTGCCCTGACTCTCACCAAGAAAGCGGAGCTTTCTGCGCTGCAAGAGCTTCCAGTCGCGGTGTTGGCGCTACTGGTTGGTCTTTTCTCTCTTTTGGCACTTGCAAACCAAGAGACTCAGTTACCAGCATTCCTAGCACTGGTCTCCGCCTGGGGTTTGATCTCGGGCGCATTTGAGCTCTATCAAGCAAGACGCAGCTCGTTCAAGAGCCAAGAGGGCAAAGACTTTCTGATCTCCGCAATCTTTGGGCTGCTTCTTGGACTTTTGTTCCTCGCAGTCCAGCTAGACAGCGTTAGCGCGGTTGGATTCTTTGGCGCATACCTTGCAATGTCGGGAGTCCATTTGGGCATCGCGGCAGCATCATCCAAGAAGCCGAAGTAGGCTTTTCGGGTGAAGAAGTTCGCCAATCTCCGTTCCTACATGATCGTCGCCACCGTTACCGGCCTATTTGTAGGGGTTTTGGTCTACTTCGGGACTCGTTTCGAGGACACTGCCATCGCCTGGGGACTGGGCGCATTTATCTTGGCGTTGGTGACCATCGCCACCTTGGACCTCAGCTATAAGCCTGACGATTCTGATCCAAACCTGCCAAAGCTTCGCTAAAGGTATTTTTTAGCCAACTCAGCTGCCAAGCCCACGTAGGTCTGCGGCTTTAGCTTCAGAAGTCTTGCCTTGGTCGCCTCGGAAACCTCCAGAGCGTTCACGAAAGCCAGCAAATCCTCCTCGCCCACTCGCTTTCCGCGAGTCAGCTCCTTCAAAAGCGCATATGGATCGGCAATCTTGGATTCTCCGCGAGCGACATCTGCACGAATTGCGGTCTGAATCGCTTCGCCCAGAACCTCCCAGTTTTCCAACAGGTCAGACAGAAGTACCGACTCATTGATTGCAAGCTCATCTAGACCTCTAGAGAGGTTGTCGATGGCAAGCAGTGAGTGACCCAGACCGACACCGATGTTGCGTTGGGCCGAAGAGTCCGTCAGATCGCGCTGCATCCTTGAGGTGACGAGGGTTTGGGCGAGTGAGTCCAAGACGGCGTTCGCGAGCTCCAGGTTTGCCTCTGCATTTTCAAAGCGAATCGGGTTTACCTTGTGAGGCATGGTCGAAGAGCCAGTGGCCCCGGCAACCGGAATCTGCTTGAAGTAATTCAAGGAGATGTAGGTCCAAACATCGGTTGCTAGGTTGTGAAGAATCCTGTTGAAGTGTGAAACAGCCTGGTAAAGCTCTGCTTGCCAGTCGTGAGACTCGATCTGGGTAGTTAGCGGGTTCCAGCTCAGGCCTAAGTGTTCAACAAAGGCCTTGGACTGGGAGACCCAATCAACATCCGGAGCGGCAACCACGTGGGCAGAGAAAGTTCCAGTCGCACCGGAGAACTTACCCAGGTATTCCTGCGCATCGATTCGATTTAGCTGTCGTTGGAGGCGGTGAACAAACACCGCTAGTTCCTTACCCATGGTTGATGGCGTAGCTGGTTGTCCGTGTGTCCTGGAGAGCATCGGAACATCAACTAATTCAAGCGAAATACGCCTCAGCTTTGCCACTAGGTCTTTAGCTCTAGGCAACCAAACACGCTGCATCGCCTCAGAGACCGTGATCGCGTAGGAGAGATTGTTGATGTCCTCGGAGGTGCAACCAAAGTGAACTAACTCGGCTAGGTCATCACGACCGAGTTTGGTCAGGGCGGCTCTGATGAAGTATTCAACGGCCTTCACGTCGTGGCGTGTGGTGGCCTCTAGCGACGCCAGCTCTTCAACGGATGCGTCATCGAACCCCTCGCCACCAAGCTCGCGCAGGGTGACTGCCTCTACCTCAGAAATTGGGGTTCCGGTTTTGAGCAGGTCGTTATTGGCAAGCCAAATCAGCCACTCAATCTCGACCTGGATTCGGGCGCGGTTTAGACCGGCTTCACTTAGGTACTCGCCAAGCTCTTTGACTTGGTTGCGGTAGCGACCATCTAGCGGACTTAGGGGCTGCACGGAGAGTTTGCTCACCCGCCTAGTTTGCCCCATCCACAGACCAATTTCAGGTTTTGATTTGCACAGCCCAGCCTTTTTCGGAGTCTTACCCCGTTCAACTTTGAAAACTAGCCCCATGTTCGAATTAGACAACGCTCGCTATTTGTTGGTTGACGCCCTCCCGGGACCAGGTGCATGGTCAGGTCCGTCGGCTCTTGCCTTCGAGCTTGAGGTCAGGGCCTTGATGGCCGAGTTGGCAGCCATCCGGGAGCTGCTATGGGACTAGATCTCTATGGCGGAAACCCGGTTGTGGTGGCGAATTACAACGAGTTGGTCCGGGTTTCGAAGGCACTGCAGCTCGCGGCCAGCAATCTGGATCACGCCCGCTTTGCTGGTGTTGGGTTCTCAATCTCCGAGCTTGCACCTCAGATTCAGCTTTCGATGCTGCTGCCGGGCCTAGTTGATCGAGTTAAGGATTTGGCAATCAAGGCGGAAATGGCTGCCGACGCATACTTCAGCGCAGAGAGTCGAGTTGTCGGACTAATTAACCAAGTCCTGAGCCCCTTGAGCACACTTTCCACCTACATGGGGCAACCTATCGCGATCATGGATGGCAGCACCAAGCTGCTTGCAAATCTTGGTGCTGTGTTTGCCGTCGCAGGGCTCAGCGGCAAGGCAAACTTGGCAAAGACCGCGATGATTGCCGGCTCTATTCGAATGACAACGGCAGCATTTGGCTATAACTCAGCGCAGCACCTACTGGGTGAGCAGCAGGCTAACCTCAAGTTGGCCCAAGTCAAACTTGATGTCAACGGGTCCGCCAAGCTCGTGACCCTCTCCAAGATTTCCTCGGTCAATGCGATTGGGGATCACGCCGCTGCGGTCGCGAAGGCCTATGACAAACCGGGTTCTCGAATCTTGATTGATGTCTACAAAAACGGTTATGGGCGCAACCTAGTCGTTTACATACCTGGCACCCAGTCCTTGAACTTTGGTGGGGAAAACCCATTGAACATCCGTTCAAACTTGACCGCCTTCGGCGGAATAGATAAGTCGCCCACACAACTTGCGATTGATGATGCTCTGTTGCAGCTCAAGGCTGGTCCCTCGGATTCAGTGCTTTTGGTTGGTCACTCCCAAGGTGCGCTGGTTGGTGCGCAAATCGCCACTTCCGATCAGCCCTACCAAGTTGCTGGTCTAATCAGCTTCGGTGGCCCAATCTCGCAATTTGGTCTAGAGGTTCCGGTGATATCGCTACAAAATCACGGCGATCCAGTTCCTCACCTATCAGGACAGGTCAATCCACTGGCAGCCAACTGGGTAACGGCTTCAAATCCGGGTGAATATGCCTCGGTTATCGATGCTCACAAAATGGCCAGCTATGTCGAATCGGCTAAAGAACTAGACCAAAGTTCTGATGCTGGATTCCGCCGAATCCACGAACAGCTGGGGATTCAGCCCGACAAGCCTGGAATGAGGTACGTGTTTGAGCTCAGTCGTGACTAGCGAATTCTCAGAATCTTCAGCACAGTTCTGGTTAGGAAGCTCGCAACACTCATGACTAGCGCCGCAAGAATCGCCCAACCGAAAGATGCGATCTCAAGTCCCTCGGAGCTGAAGCCCTCAATGGTGAAGACATCTGCGCCAATTAGGTTGCTCAACCACGCCACCATCAGAAGCAGTGCGCCGTTGATGACGAATGAAATCAAGCCAAAAGTGATGATGTAGAGCGGGAAAGCCAGAATTTTGATTACTGGTCCGATGATGGCGTTTACTAGGCCAAAGATCGCTCCGATTAGCAAGAAGGAGGCGATTGTCTCCCACAAACCATCTCCGCCGTATGGAGTGAGCTGGATTTGAGGGACGACCAGGGTTGCCACCCAAAGGCCTACAGCGTTGACGATTGTGCCGATAAGAAAACGCAACATGGCCTTATTCTCTCAGCTAGAGACTAAATTAGCTTTCGTGACCCAAGACTCCCAGCCAATGATGCAATTTTTGGCCCCAGACGGCACCTTCGGTGTGCCAAAGGAGTACGCCCAGTATGGGGAACTGGTTGAAGCTCTAAACATTGACGATCTGACCAAGTTTTATCGAGACATGGCGAGGATTCGCCGCTTCGATATTGAGGCGATTGCACTGCAACGCCAGGGCCAGCTGGGCCTGTGGGTCCCCGCTATTGGCCAAGAAGGCGCGCAGATCGGATCCGGCTACGGTGTTGGTCCTAATGACCACATCTTTCCGAGCTATCGCGAACACGGTGTGGCAATCACACATGGCGTTGAGCTGATGTCGATTCTCAAGATGATGCGCGGTGTGAACCACGGCGGTTGGAATCCCGAAGAGACCAGGTATCACCTCTACGCAATCGTCCTCGGTTCCCAGGTTTTGCATGCAGTCGGCTATGCCATGGGCGTGAAGTTTGATGGCCTGGTTGGCACCGGGGACAAAGACAAGGACCTAGCGGTTATCTCTTACTTCGGTGATGGTGCAACGGCTGAGGGCGATGTTTCTGAGTCACTGCTATTCGCAGCTATCAACGACTCCCCAATTGTTTTCTTTGTGCAAAACAACCAGTGGGCCATCTCCTCTCCGGTGGAGAAACAAACCAAGGTGCCGCTCTACAGGCGCGGTGAAGGCTTTGGTGTGCCGGGTATGCGCGTTGATGGCAACGATGTCTTGGCCTGCTATGCAGCAACAAAGTTCCACATGGATCAGGCACGAGCCGGAATGGGCCCCTACCTAATCGAGGCCCTCACCTACCGAATCGGTGCGCACACCACCAGTGACGACCCAACCAAGTACCGATCCGATGACGAGGTTGAATACTGGAAGGCTCGCGATCCGCTAACCAGGTTTGAGAAATTCCTGCGCCGCCAGGGCATTGGCGATGACTTTTTTGAAGAGGTCAAGCAGGCAGGTGATGAGCTAGCAGCTCAGATTCGCGCCGAAACCTTTGCGCTTCAGACCCCACCGCTTGAAAACATCTTCCACAACGTCTACTCGGATCAGCATCCAGATATCGATAGACAAAAGGCGTGGCTTCAGGCCTATGAGCAGCAGATGGGTGGCCATGAGTAGTTATAAAGACATGGCAATTGCCAAGGCACTAAACGCCGGCCTTCAAAAGGCAATGCAGGACGATGAAAAGGTTTTGATTTTTGGTGAAGACGTTGCCGAGCTCGGTGGCGTCTTCCGCGTCACTGAGGGCCTACACAAGGAATTCGGCGAGAAGAGAGTTTTCAACTCCCCAATTGCTGAGTCGGGCATTGTTGGTACCGCAATTGGTCTTGCCATGCGCGGTTACCGACCGGTGGCTGAGATTCAGTTTGATGGCTTTGTTTTCCCCGCCTTCAACCAGATCACCTCGCAGCTTGCAAAACTGACCTATCGTTCCGAGGGCTTTTTGCAGATGCCGGTCGTAATTCGAATTCCCTACGGTGGCGGTATCGGTGCCGTGGAGCACCACTCCGAAAGTCCGGAGGCGTACTTTGCCCACACCGCAGGTCTGAGAATCATCTCGCCTTCAAACCCAAACGATGCCTACTGGATGATTCAACAGGCCATCCAGAGCCCAGACCCAGTAATCGTCTTTGAGCCAAAGCGCCGCTACTGGCAAAAGGGTCCGGTGAATCTAGATGTCGCCCCAATGCCGCTGCACTCAGCGCGATTGTTGCGCGAGGGCAGCCAAGTCACGCTTTTGGCCTATGGACCGATGGTGACCACCGCCTTACAGGCGGCTGAGATTGGTGCCGAAGAGGGTGTCAGCATCGAGGTTATTGACCTGCGATCGCTCTCTCCAATCGATTACCCGACCATCTTTGCCTCGGTTGAGAAGACCGGAAGGCTCGTAATTGCCCATGAAGCTCCAACCAACGTCTCGCTCTCAAGCGAGATTGCTGCTCGCGTGGCGGAGCACAACTTCTACAACCTAGAGGCCCCAGTGCTTCGGGTCGGTGGTTTTGACACCCCCTACCCACCATCCAAGCTCGAGGAGGCCTATCTCCCAGATGCAGACCGCATCCTCGAGGCAGTCGACAGAATCATGGCCTACTAGGAGATTTGGATGAGCATCGCTAAGTTCCCGCTGCCAGATGTCGGTGAAGGTCTAACCGAGGCCGAAATCGTCTCCTGGAAGGTTGCCCCCGGCCAAAAGGTCGAGGTGAACCAGACCATCTGTGAGATTGAGACCGCAAAATCCATCGTCGAACTACCCTGCCCGTTTGAGGGAGTGGTTGAAGAATTACTCGCCCAAGAGGGCGAAACCGTTGAGGTTGGAACCCCGATCATCTCGGTGAGTGTTACCTCCGGTTTGATCCCAACCATGGCAACCTTCGATGCACCGGCCGAAGCGGTTGCAGTTGAGGCGGACACCGGAGCCGAATACAAGCTTCCAACCCTGGTTGGCTATGGCGACACCGGTGAGGCCAGCTCTAGGCGCAATCGTGCAGTTAGACAAGCGCCAATCACTACCGCGATCCCAGTTGCCATGGTTCGAGCCACCACAGCGGCCGATGCGGTTTTAGCCAAGCCACCAATCAGAAAACTGGCCAAAGAGCTCGGTGTTGATCTAAATGCCGTCTCTGGCACCGGAGCACACGGCGACATCACTCGAGATGACGTGATCGGAGCCGCAAGCCAGGCCAGTGTCTTCAAGAACCTCACCACCCCGGACGCCCCTTCGGAGCGCGAGGAGAGAATTCCTGTCAAGGGCGTGCGCAAGGCGATCGCTAGCGCGATGGTCAAGAGCGCCTTTACCGCCCCTCACGTCAGCATCTTTGTTGACGTTGATGCCACTAGAACCATGGAATACGTCAAGCGCCTGAAGAACTCGGTGGACTTTGCCGGCATCAAGGTGACTCCGCTTTTGATCATGGCAAAGGCCATGATCTGGGCTGTCAGACGAAACCGCATGGTGAACTCGACCTGGACCGATGAGGAGATCATCGTTCACAACTTTGTGAACTTGGGTATCGCTGCTGCCACCCCTCGAGGTTTGATTGTCCCCAACATCAAAAATGCCGACCAGATGAGCATGATTGAGCTTGCTCAAGCCATTGAACAGCTGGCCGCGACTGCTCGAGAGGGCAAGACCACCCCTGAAGACATGCGGGATGGAACTATCACCATCACCAACATCGGAGTCTTTGGTGTTGACACCGGAACCCCAATCTTGAACCCCGGTGAAGTCGGCATTGTCGCGCTGGGTTCGATTCGTAAAAAGCCTTGGGTGGTCGATGACGAGATTGTGGTTCGTCAGATCACCACCATCGGAGCAACTTTCGACCACCGAGTGGTCGACGGTGACGTGGCATCCAGGTTCGTTCAGGACGTAGCGAGCGTTATCGAGGAACCTGCACTGCTACTTGACTAATTGGAATTGACAATCATTTTCAATAAGAGTTAGCATCAAGCCATGAAGAAATTTGTGATTGGCGTTGTTGCAGCGGTTTCAGCGGGTATTTTGGCCGCATTCTTCTTGGCCCCACAGCTTTTTGGCCAGGGTCCAACCCCAAGCCCAACCTCATCGCCGACCCTCACTCGCGATGGTGAAACCGGCAAGGTAGCGGTTGTTACCTCAACCGAGGTCTGGGCAAACATCGCCGCAACCATCGGTGGTGACTGGGTTGAGGTCAACTCGATTGTCCCTGGCAATCAAGACCCTCACTCATATCAGGCATCGGCTCGTGACCAGCTCGCGCTCGAGAGTGCCGAGCTGGCGATTGCCAATGGCGGCGGTTACGACGACTTCATGATCCAGCTTTACGAGGCTTCCGAGAAGCAGGCAATCTTCCTCAAGCTGGTCGAGGGTGAGCACCTTCACGGTGACGAGGTTGCCACTGAGGAGACTCACGCCGAAGATGCCCATGCTCACGAAAACGAGCACATCTGGTTTGACCTTGCAAAGACTGTCGAAGCTGCCGATCACATTGCCGAATCAATCATCGAATTGCGCCCAGAGGCCAAGACTGATGTCACCGCCAACCTCGAGTTCTTCAAGGCCGAGATGGCAAACATCGAACTCAGGGTTGAGGCCCTCAGGGAGCGCTCTTTAGGTGCAGGGTTTGTGGCCTCGGAGGGCGTAGCGAACCTGCTCCTTGAAGATGCAGGTTTTGAAAACATGACTCCTGAGGCGCTAGCTGATGCCATCGAAGAGGAGCGCGATGTCCCAGTTGCGGCTTTGAATGAAGCGGAGAAGCTGCTAAGGAACAAGGTTGCTGCGATTTTGGTGGTGAACATCGGAACTGAGGATCAGACCTCAGAGAAGCTAAAGGCTGCCGCCGCAGCTGGCAACAGACCAATTGTTGCGGTTGCCGAGACCCCTTCAGCCAACGCGTTGGCAACCACCGACTACCTGGATTGGCTCAACCACGTCGTTGACCAGCTCCAAGAGGCCATCTACTAATTGTCAGCTGTTCTAAGACTTCAAAACGCCTCGCTCACCCTTGGTGAGCGGGCGATTTGGAGCAACCTCAACTTTGAGATTCAACCTGGAGAATTCGTTGCCGTAATTGGTGCGAATGGCTCAGGTAAGTCGATGCTTTTGAAATCAATCCTTGGTCAGCAGCGACTGAGCTCAGGATCAATCAGCTTCTTGAATCACCCAGTCGGCCACGGAACCACACAAATCGGCTATGTCCCGCAACACCGAGCAGTTGATAGTGGTTTGCCGCTTCGAGTTTTGGACACGGTGAGATTCGGTCTTGATGGCCACAGCTATGGAATCCCGATGCCATCAAAGAGCAAGCGAAAGCTGGCTCTTGAAGCACTTCGGTCGGTGGATGCCGAGCATTTGGCTCAAAAGCCGGTTGGTTCGCTTTCTGGTGGTGAGATGCAGCGAGTTCGAGTGGCTCAAGCCCTGGTCTCTCACCCCAAGCTGATACTGGCCGATGAGCCTTTGAGTGCACTGGATCTGCATCACCAGCAGGTTGTCAGCTCGCTAATCGCGGAGCGAAGGCAAGAGGGCACCAGTGTTTTGTTCGTCACCCACGATGTGAATCCGGTTATGGACTATGTCGATCGAGTGCTTTATCTGGCTCAGGGCAGGTATTCAATCGGAACCCCGGACGAGGTGCTTAGAACCGATGTGCTCTCCGAGCTCTACGGTGCGGAGATCGATGTTGTGAGGAACCAGGGTCGAATCGTGGTTCTCGGGGCTCACGATCATGACCATCATGAAGACGAGGAGTGGCGCTAATGGATTGGTCACAGGTCTTCAACTTTTCCGATTACGACAAGCTCCTTCCCCTAGTCACCAACTCACTGATTGCCGGGGCACTTCTGGCACTCATCGGCGGCTTGGTCGGCGTATTCGTGATGACTAGAGAGCTCTCCTTTGCCGTGCACGGGATTGCCGAGCTCTCCTTTGCCGGGGCCGCAGTGTTTTTGCTAATTGGCCTGGACGTGGTTTTAGGTTCGGTTTTTGGCTCCATCATCGCCGCGGCAATAATCGCCTTTTTGGGTGAACGTGCCAAAGATAGAAACTCGATTGTTGCGGTCCTGATGCCCTTTGGTTTGGGGATTGGAATCCTTGCGCTTTCGCTTTATCCCGGTAGGGCTGCGAATAAGTTCGGACTTCTGACCGGGCAGATCGTTGCGGTTGATGACCCCAAACTAGCGTCCATGGCTGTAATCACACTGGTGGTGTTGATCGCCATGCTGGTGATCTGGCGGCCCTTGAGCTTTGCGTCGCTGGATGCAGAGGTAGCAGCTGCGAGGGGAGTCCCAACAAAGATTCTCGGTGTTGCATTTGTCCTGCTACTTGGGCTGTCAGTTGCTGCTGCGGTTCAGGTCGTCGGCGCGCTACTGGTGCTCGCTCTGCTAGTCACACCGGCCGCCGCAGCTCTAAGACTTTCTAGCTCTCAGCTTTGGGTGCCGATCTTGAGCGTGATCTTTGCTCTCATCGCCATGCTCGGTGGCACCCTGCTCGCGCTAGGCGGCACCTTGCCGATCAGCCCCTACGTCACCACTATTTCGTTCCTGATCTACCTCAGCGCTCGCGTGATCGCCTTTGCCAAATCCAGGCTGGAGGTCAAGGCATGACCCAAAAGCGAAATACCTGGCAAAAAGTTGCGGTTCGCGAGGCACTGAGCCTCTCCCCGGGCTTTGTCTCTGCTCAACAGCTGCATGCGAGTTTGGTCCAGGGTGGGAACAAGCTAGGTCTCACAACCGTGTATCGAGCGCTCACTGAATTAGTTGAGAGCAACGAGGCCGATGCCCTGACAGGATCCGATGGCGAGACTCGCTATCGGATCTGTGGCACCGACCACCACCATCACCTAATTTGCCAAAATTGCGGCAAAACCGTGGAGTTTGAGCTCACTGGGTTTGAGGCTGCAACCGAGGCACTTGCCCGAAGCCACGGCTTTACTGCGGTCTCACACAGCATCGAGTTGTTTGGAACTTGTGCCGAGTGTGGCGTGTCCAGTTGATTTTTTCTAAACGGGACTTGCTTTTGCCCTTGGCTTTCTCCTAAACTTGCGGGGTTGAGTTGGGTTCATCCCCAACAATCCCAAACTTATGCTTCGGGTCATCGCGCCCCAAGGAGGAAAAATGGCTGCCTACTGCCAGGTCACCCAGACGGGTCCGCAGTTCGGTCACAATGTGTCGCACGCGCAGAACAAGACCAAGCGTCGCTTTGACCCAAACATCCAGAAGAAGACTTACTTCGTCCCATCCATGGGTCGCAAGGTAACCCTTAACCTGTCAGCTCGCGGCATCAAGGTGATTGACGCTCGCGGCATCGAGTCCGTAGTTGCCGAGCTAGTAGCTCGCGGCGAGAAGATCTAAGGAGTTATAGATGGCCAAGGACAAGGACATCCGTCCAATCATCAAGCTCAAGTCAACCGCCGGTACTGGCTTCACCTACGTGACCAAGAAGAACCGTCGCAACGACCCAGACCGCATGGTTTTGAAGAAGTACGACCCAGTAGTGCGCAAGCACGTTGAATTCCGCGAGGAGCGCTAAGAATGGCAAAGAAGAGCAAGATTGCTCGTAACGAGCAGCGCAAGGTTGTTGTTGAGCGCTACGCAGAGAAGCGTCTAGCCCTTAAGAAGGCGCTAGTTGACCCAAACTCCACCGCTGAGCAGCGCGAAGAGGCACGTCTAGGTCTTCAGAAGCTTCCTCGCAACGCAAGCCCAGTTCGCGTTCGCAGCCGTGACCTAATCGATGGTCGCCCACGTGGTGTGCTGTCCAAGTTCGGTGTCAGCCGTGTTCGCTTCCGCAAGATGGCTCACGCAGGTGAGCTTCCAGGTGTGACCAAGTCCAGCTGGTAATCAGTTCTAAATCTGATCCCGCCTAGAGAGGCCAATTACCTCTCGATGGCGGGATTAGTTTTTTTGCGCCAACCCACTTCATCGCAAGCTCAAGCTCAGTCTTCAAATAGGGAGCCATCTGCTTTTCCAAAGACTTGCTAACCCAAAGCTCTTTCCAAAGCGACTGAACAAGTAGCGAACCAGATTTACGATCGTGCTTTAGATCCGCCCTACCAACTAATTGATCCCGGTAAAGAATCGGCAGCGTGTAGTAGCCATACTTGCGCTTTTGCTCGGGGGTGTAGATCTCGATCATGTAGTCAAAATCAAAGATTCTTCTGGTTCGATCGCGGTGCCAGGTCAGCGGATCAAAGGGATTGAACAAACGAAGCGGTCTCGAGTAGTCAAGATCCATGGGGTTCTCCAGAGTTTCCGGCAGTGCATAGCCCGCTTCAGACCAGCCTTCGACCTTGACCTCGACGAGCTCCCCCTTTTGAAGCAGCTGTTTGATGTAGGGGCGAGCCTCCGTCTTGTAAAAGCGGAAGTAGTCAGCAAGCTCGCCCTCGGTTGCAATGCCGAGCGCCTTGGCTGAGCGGCGCATCAACTCAAGCTTTTGCTCAGTCTCTGAGATGCCTAGGCGAGGTAGCTCAACCTGTTCAGGGAGGGCATAGAGTCTCGAGAAGTTGGTTCTACCAGCACTCACCACCTCGCCCGCGAAGTGAAGTCGCTCCAAGATCGTCTTTACCTCGGACCAACCCCACCAATTACCGGTTCGCTTATTGGCATCGTGCTCAAACTGGGCAATGGTCATGGGCCCGTTGTTGTTCAGTTCCGCTTTGATCCAACCGGCTAGCTTGTGTTTCGGTGAGAGAACTTCCTTGACTCGTTCGCGCCCTCGGTATTCATTTCTTCGAAACTCGAATAGGTCCCAGTCTTGCGGCTTTATCAAGGCGGCGCAGTGAGCCCAATACTCTCGGTAGTTCGGGGCTTGCCCCGCACCAAATGCCTTGGCTTCAAACTCTCCAAGGTCATAGGCGCCGACCCTTGAGAAGGCTGGCATCAGATGGGCTCTGGCAAAGACGTTGACCGAATCGATTTGAAAAAGGTGCAGGGTGTCGAGGGCTTGATCAATGGAATTGATTGGGCGATGGATGCCAAGGGAACCGAGCACAATCGCTTTTGCGGCTTGGTTATCAAGCATTTTGACCCTCGGCTTCGACTTTGAAAGTGCTCGACAACTCTAATCCGCGTCACTATTGGGGAAGCGGGCAATTGCCTGGTTCGGGCAAATTTGATTCGGTTAGCCCTAGAAAGTGCCAAAAACCGCGTAAATTCAAGGAAAACTCACCCGCAACACGCCGAGTTATGAACGTTGAGATGTGCCCTTGCGCTATAGGTTGATGGAGACATTCCTGTCCCTAGACGTCCAGGAGGACCAAAATGAACAAGAGCGAGCTCGTAGCAGCAGTCGCAAAGCACACCGGCGAGTCACAGGCCGCTGTTGGCCGTGTTATCGACGCAATGTTTGACACCATCGGCGCATCAATCGCGAAGGGTGACAAGGTCACCATTCCTGGTTACCTAAGCGTTGAGAAGGGCCACCGTGCAGCACGCACCGGCCGCAACCCACAGACTGGTGCAACCATCCAGATCGCTGCAGCAGCAACCGTAAAGGTATCTGCAGGTAGCAAGCTAAAGGCATCTGTTAAGTAACTAAAGCCAAACAACAAGGCGGTGGCCCTCGGGCCACCGCCTTTGTCTTAACCAAACGGTAGGGTTAGAGCGTGAACAATCGCTCTCGCGGATACATCTATGTGGCTGGCCAGTTTCTGCTGCTAGCCCTTTTGTTCACCGCCCCCCGCATGGAAAACCCCTACGGCGAATTGACTTCCCTCATGGGCATCCTTGGCCTTGCAGTGATGGCCGCCGGGATTACCGTATTGCTAGCCAGTTTTATGCGACTGGGTAAGTCACTAACTGCAAACCCTGTTCCCAAAGACAATGCTGAACTGGTCGTCACCGGGCTTTATTCGAGGGTTCGGCACCCAATCTATTTCGGTCTGCTTTTGCTTGGTCTAGGGGTGGTCCTTGATGCGGGCTACTGGCCGCAAATCATCATTTGGATCTTCCTCTACATCCAGCTCAACATCAAAGCCAATTTTGAGGAGTACCTGCTGAAACAGAAGTACCCCGGATATGCCGCCTATGCTGCCAAAACCCCCAGGTTCTTCCCGAGGTTTAGGTAATTGACGAAAGATCTAGTCAAACGATCTCTACTTGCCGTCGCTCTGGTCGCACTCGGCTCGGTATTGAGCATCTTCGTTGCTCTCATCTATGGCGGTGCGATAGATCCGCTTCCGTTATCTGACCCTGGGCCAGTGGTTCGTTGGGGGAGCCCAATTGCCAAGCTGATCATGAACCTGAGCATGGCAGTGACGGTTGGGTCCTTGGTCTTCTCTGCTTATTCAGCCAACGAGTCCGAGAGAAATCAAATTCGACCCGTTGCCGCCTGGGCGGCATCACTTTGGTTACTCTCCGGATTCGCATACTTTGTCCTCACCTACCTTTCGGCTTCGGGGACTCAGTTGTCCTTTGGCCCTGAGTTCTCTGAAGGCCTTTGGCTCTTTGCCACCGAAATTGAACTCGGCGTTCTGCTTGCCTGGAATCTGGTGTTTGCAATGGTGCTGAGTCTGACCACCATTGCGCTTAGCTCACCGCTGTGGGTCGCAATCAACGCGGCGCTAGCAATCGCAGGTCTCTATCCTTTGGCCGAATCGGGGCACGCATCAAGCGATGTGGGTCACGCGGTCGCATTGAACTCGATGCTGATGCACCTGGTTGGGGTATCGGTTTGGCTGGGAGGGCTCTTTGCTCTGTATGCCGTCTTCTTTTCGGACCAAGAGCGCTCCGGTGAGCTAACTCGTCGTTATTCCACGCTCGCTCTTGTGAGCTTTATCTTGGTAGCGATATCGGGTCTGACCTCGGGATACATAAGGCTTTATCAACCAGCAGATTTGCTGAGCGAATACGGTCTAATGCTGATCGGCAAGGCGGTTTTGCTGATTGCGCTGGGCGCCTTCGGCGCTCGCCATCGGGTCATCCTGGCAGGAAAGTTTGCTGAGCGAGCGAATGGATTCTGGCGACTGGTTGCGTTCGAGCTCTTTGTGATGGGACTGGCTTTCGGGTTGGGAACTGCCTTGGCCAAAACACCAACCCCGGTTTCTGATGCAGAGTTTGTGCCACCGACACCAGCTCAGTTGCTCACTGGAGACCCCCTCCCTGAGGAACTGACCCCACTCAGTTGGATTCGAGTTTGGGACATTGATCCGCTTTGGGCGACCGTTGTCGGCTTTGGCATCGCGCTGTACTTGATTGGCGTTTACAAGCTCCGCGCCCGGGGTGACAAGTGGTCAGTGGGTAGAACAGCATCTTGGCTTGGCGGCATGCTGCTGCTTTTCTATGTGACCAACGGTGCTCCAAATGCATATCAGGAGTATTTGTTCTCGGTTCACATGGTTGGGCACATGTTGCTGTCGATGTTTGTGCCGGTGCTTCTGGTTCCCGGAGCGCCAGTTACTTTGCTGTCTAGGGTTGCGGCAGCCAGAAAAGATGGTTCAAGAGGTCTTCGCGAGTGGGTGCTGTGGGCAGTCCACACCCCTTACGCGTGGTTCTTGTCACACCCATTGTTTGCAGGGTTCAACTTCGCCATCTCGCTGGTGCTGTTCTACTACACGCCAGCCTTTAGGTGGGCTACTGAGCAGCATCTGGGCCACCAGTGGATGATCGTGCACTTCTTGATTACCGGCTACCTGTTTGTTCAATCTTTGATTGGCGTTGACCCGCAACCACACAAGCATGGCTATCCACTCAAGCTCATGCTTCTAATCGGCACCATGGCTTTTCACGCCTTTTTCGGCCTTGGGTTGATGAACGAGAAGAGCCTTTTGTTGGCCGATTGGTTTGGGTCAATGGGTCGCACCTGGGGTGATGACCCGCTGACAGATCAAGCGGTGGGCGGAGCGTTTGCCTGGGGCGTCGGTGAGATTCCAACAATTCTGATCACGCTATACGTCGTGTTTCAGTGGTCTCGCTCGGACGATAGAGAGCGTAAGCGGCTTGATCGTGCCTCGGATCGCACCGGAAACCAGGATCTAACCGATTACAACGAGATGTTGAAGAAACTGAGCGAGCGCTCATGATCATTGAACTCAGCGAAGAGCAGCGCAATCTCTTTGATTACATCGAGCAAACCGATGCCCACGTATTTGTAACGGGACGAGCCGGCACCGGGAAGTCAACACTGCTCTCACACCTAGTCGCAAAAACAGAGAAGTCGTTTGCGGTGTGTGCACCCACTGGGGTCGCAGCCTTGAATGTTGGTGGCGTGACGATTCATTCACTCTTCACCTTCCCCCTTGGTCTCTTGGGTGAGGTCGATATCGCGAAGCACCTGTCGCGCAGAACCAGAGACGTTCTCAAGGCGCTAGACATGTTGGTGATCGATGAGGTCTCGATGGTTTCGGCTGATCTCATGGACGCGATTGACAGAGCCTTGAGAATCGCCAGAGGCAGGCGCAACGTGCCTTTTGGCGGTGCTCAGGTCGTCATGTTTGGCGATCCTTACCAGCTTGCACCGGTACCTCCGCGCGATCCGCAGGAGCGAGCATATATGGAAGAGAACTACCGTTCTGGTTGGTTCTTTGACGCCCACGTTTTTCGGGATGCCGGACTCGAACGTTTCGAACTTAGTGAGATCTTTAGACAATCCGATTCGCAGTTCAAAGAAATCTTGAATGCCATTCGCGATGGCTCAGTGACCCAGGAGATGCTTGATCACATCAACCGCGCGGGCAATAGGTTCCCCCCGCATCCCGATGTCATCAAGCTAGCCACCATCAATGAGACGGTGAACTCGGTGAATGCTCAGCGCATGAGCCTGATCCCCTCCGAGCCAAAACTATTCAAAGCCACCTATTCAGAAGGTGCCTCAAATGCCTTCGGCAGGGTGTTGCCAGCTGACACCGAGCTCTACCTCAAGGTCGGTGCTCAGGTGATGTTCATCAAAAACGACGATGGCACCGGCGGCAAGCGCTGGGTCAACGGCACCATCGGACACGTTGTCGATCTCAAGAAATCTGGACTGGTGGTGGTCGAGGTTGACGGTGAAGAGTTTGAAGTTGGCCCTGCAACCTGGGAGAAGGTTCGCTACGAGGTTGAGGAAGACTTTGACGAGGCAACTGGCAAGGTGAAAGAAGTGCTGGTTCCGATCACTCTGGCCGAGTTCAAACAGATTCCGCTGAGACTGGCTTGGGCCGTCACCGTCCACAAGTCACAGGGCCAAACCTATGACGAGGTGCAGATAGACATGGGTCGTGGAGCGTTCTCTCCTGGTCAAACCTATGTTGCGCTATCTAGGGTTCGATCACTCGATGGTCTTTACCTAACTCGAGCCATCACCATGCGTGATGTGATGGTTGATAAAGACGTGGTCAGGTTCATGTCAGGTGCTAGCTACGACCCGGAGCTTGTAGCCACCAATTCAGAGCATCTGCCACCCTTCTAGCCCAATAACTCTCGTGGTGTCCGGTGTATGGGTAGTGCGCTGCCACAAACTCTCTCTCCGAGGCATAGCCCTTTGCGGTTAGTCGCTCGATAGCCCGCTCGTGATAGGGCCGATACATCGCATCTAGCTCCAGATCCCCTCGATCGGTCCAGATCCGATGCGATCCGGCCGGTGGCAGCATGGCGGTGAGCTCATCAACCATGACATCAGCACCAAATGGCCAGTGGGTTGAAAAACCAATGGCGGTGCCAAAAATGCCTGGTCGCTTCGCAAGGGTGTAGAAAGAGATCAAACCACCCATCGAAGCGCCCATCACGGCCGTGCGTTCGGGGTTGTGGTCAATGCCATAGCGCTCCAATGCAAACGGCAAGATGGCATCGGATAAGAGCGAAACGTATGAGTCGGCAAAGCCCGGACCACGAAGTCTCTTGAAGTCCTCAGGCAGTGCATCCCAGAACTCTGGATGAGCATCTAAGACTTCCTGCGGTGCAAGCTCTCGCAATCTGGTCTCATCACTTAGGCCCCAGACCGCGATTACCAAAGGCTGCTCGCCACGAACCTCATCGCGAATCGCGGTCAGCACCTCCCAGGTCTTGCCAGTGAAAGAGTCCTTCTCATCGAAGATGTTTCGCCCATCGTGCATCATCAAAACAGGGGTCTTTGGGTTCAAGGTTTTGGGAGACCAGATGTCCACCAGGTGCCCGTCAAACTCAAAACGCTCAAGCTTGCCACCAGCGAGTCTTTGATCACGGAGCTTGCGCTCTCGAAATGCCATAAAGAGCGGCAGGGTGAAGGCGAGGGCGGTTATCCCGGAGATTAAGAAGTAGAGCCAAACCCGCTTCATACCCAGGCGTCTGGACTCATAGATCATCCATGCCGCAACCGTGATTGCCACGATGCTGAGATCAACCGAGATAACCAGATCAACGGTTGAACCAAACCAGGCCTTTAGGTAGTCGGCATTTTCAAACACCGCCAGGGCATTGAGCCACCAGGCGGTGATTAGCCCAAGGGCTGCCAATACAAAGTAAAAACGCTCTCTGGCGATCGAAGCTTTTAGCATCAGATGCCCAGTCCCTTTCTAATAGCGCTGAGTTTGTTTATCTCGTCGGGTGATATCGGCAGGCTCTCGGCAAGACCTAGCAGCCCTCTGGCGCACTCATCGCCGGGTAGTAACTGGAGCGCGGATATATCGCGCGCCAGATTTGGGTAATCCTGTTCAAATCGCCTGAAGGCATTGAGTGAATCGGCGCGAGATTCAGCGGCTGGTTTGTAGTGCCGAATTAGTTTGATTAGCTTCTCCACCGCATAGCTCTTCAGGTGCTGCTCTGAGGCAATCACCTCTCCCCTGCGATAGCGCCCAAGACCAATCTGAATTAGCGCCAGAAAAAGCTCAAACTCAGCCAAGGGATCGATTGCCCTTGGAACCGATCGCTTCGCGATGGCTGCCATGCGCTCAGCGATGTTGGACCTATCAAGCGCAACCGCATAATCGTTGGCTGAAGCGAGCTCGAGCTCATCGTCTTCAAAGACTGCAAACTCCAGTAGCCGCAGATCTTTATAGATCACCTTGAGTCCGTGCGCAGTTTCGCGTGGGGACAGCAGGATCTCGGTGTGGTCGGGGAGCCAGTCCAGGTTCTTGCGGTAGCTCTCACCGACACCCTTTTGAACTATTAGGAAGAAGTCGTGATCTGAGTGCTGATCTACCCTGTCGGTTGCTGCCGAACTACCCAAGAAGACCAGCCCTAAAACATCCGTGCGATTCTCGACCTTGGATAGCAACCTGGCTTGAAACCTGAGGAATGCGTCAACGGATTGGCTCATGTGTTCAAAGCTAACCGATAACCTTTTGACATGTTGCTATCAGATCGCGATATCCGCTCCCAGATTGAGTCCGGCCGCATTGGCCTTGACCCGCTGAACATCGAGCTCATCCAGCCCTCGAGCATGGATGTTCGTTTGGATCGATTCTTTCGCCTATTCGATAACCACAAGTATCCGTTTATCGACCCAAGGGAGCAGCAGGACGACCTGACTCGCTTCGTTGAGGTCGCATCTGATGAGCCATTCATCCTTCACCCGGGCGAGTTTGTCCTAGGTTCTACATACGAGTTCGTTTCGTTGCCAGACGATATCGCAGCTCGTCTAGAGGGCAAGTCGTCACTTGGAAGACTGGGACTTCTAACGCACTCCACCGCAGGTTTTGTCGATCCCGGCTTCCGCGGTCACGTGACGCTAGAGCTTTCAAACACCGCCACCTTGCCAATCAAGCTTTGGCCGGGCATGAAGATCGGTCAGCTTTGCTTCTTCCAGCTCTCCTCGGCTAGTGAGAACCCATATGGTTCTGCAAAGTATGGCTCCAGGTATCAGGGTCAGCGCGGACCAACCGCATCCCGCAGCTACCTAAACTTCCACATCACCGATGTGGGTAACGCACCGCTAGACAAATAGCCCTCGAGCGCTTTTCAGCGCGCTCGGGTCTACTTTTCTAAGGGCAAAGTTGTCAGCGGCCAGCTCACAAAGCCGCTGCAACTCAAAGTCAAAGACTCGCGAAACTAAAAACCACGGAGCAACCGTCAGCGCAAATGTGCTGATCGCCCGAAGCTTGGGGTGCCCGAGTCTTAGATGCCCGATTTCGTGCCACAGCACTGCCTGTTTTTGATCGTGCGGCAGCTCAAGCACTGCGGTTGAAAGGAAAATCTGATTCTTTCGCGCTATCGCGAAGTAACCAGGCAGTGCCAACTCCTTCACTTGAATACCCTCAAACTCCTCACTGCGCTTCGTTGCCAGAAGATCGAGGTCTAGATCTCGATCTTTGGCTTCAAAATATGGAGCCAAGCGAAGGTTGGTGATTGCCAACAGGACACCACCAAACCCAAGCAATAACCAAGGGGCAAAGCTCACGGCCAGGGTTTCAAATAAACCCCCACCACTTTGTAGTTCGAAGTAGCTTTGAAAGATAAAGCCAAATGCGATGACAACTGCAACGACAGTTGCCGCAACGGCTATGAAAAAGAGTGAAAACCAGATCAAGATCCCGAGGCTTGGAGCCCTGTTGAACCTGCCGCTCAGGGATAGTGGTGCGGCGGTGGAAACGAGCAGAACCAACTCAACCAAGAGCACTATGCCAATTAGCTGAGTATCCAAAACCGCCCCTCTCGAGCTGAGTTTAGATGACTTAGAATTGCGGGCATGCGCGTCTTGAAGACTCTGATTTTGCTGCCGGTGGCACTGTTGCTGACCGCCTGCTCACTCTTGAACCCAAACCCAACCATCTCGCAGAGCACATCGCTAACTGCGAATGAGGTGATGTTTGCTCAGATGATGATTCCCCACCACGAACAGGCTCTTGAGATGGCAGCCATGGTCGCAGATCGCACCGACAACCCAGAAATCAATGCTCTCGCAACCGAGATTTTCAACGCTCAGCAACCAGAGATCGACCTGATGCAGAGCTGGATTGATGAATTCGGTGATGTTGGTATGGATCACTCAGGTCACTCGATGGGCGGGATGCTCAGCGAGGATGAGCTCCTTCAATTGAAGCAGTCAACCGGAGCGGAGTTTGAGAAGCTGTTCCTCACCGGCATGATTGCCCATCACGAGGGAGCGTTGGATATGGCAGACATGCTCTCAAACTCCAATTACCCAGCAGCGCAGAAGCTTCGAGCAGAGATTATTGAGGTCCAGCAGGCCGAGATCGACCTTATGAAAAAGCTGTTGGAAAACTACTGATTCAACGCTTTTCTAAGCTGCTCCAGCTGCTTGGCTGAGAGCCCTCCAGCAAAGTGAGAGAAGACCAAGGCCGGATTTGATTGGCCCATGGCATCTAAGAGCAGTTTTGCGGTGTGCTCTTCGCGCGAGAGCACTGCCTTGAAGATCAAAGTTCGCCCACTGCCAGGAACACGAGTGACAAGACCTTTGTCCGTGAGTCTGGATAACACCGTCAGCACGGTGGTGATGGCCAGTGAGTCATCGCCCAAAAGCGCAAGGATCTGCTGGGAACTAAGTCCATCTGGCCTATCCCACAGACAGCCCAGCACCTCGGCTTCGAGCTCACCCTGTTTGCGCTTGGACATGCCGCAATTCTACGTGGTGTAGAGATTAGTTTTGCGGGTCAGTAATAACCGGTAGAGATTCGGTTTTTGGCTCAGGGCCTGGGGAGCGCTTGATGACAATTGCAATTACAACCGCTGCAACCAAGACAATCAGACCGCAGATGAATACCGTGATGCGAACTCCGAAGTTCTCTGCAAACCAACCAATCGCCGGGGATCCAATCGGCGTTCCACCCATAAAGATCAGTAGGTAGATGCCCATGACCCTGCCCCTAAGGGTTGGCTCGCAGTTGGTTTGGACAAACGAGTTTGCGCCAATCAGCATCATCAGGGCCATCCCACCGACCAAGGGCAAAATAGCCGCAAAGCTGCCATAGGTTGGCATCCAGGCGGTGACCATCAGAAGCGAACCAAAAGCCATGCCAAAGCGCATCACCCACTTTGGAACCCTGAGGTGTTCAAGCTTTGCTGAGACCAAGACTCCGGTGAAGGAGCCGATGGCAAGGATGCTGCCCAAGATGCCAAACTCGGCCGGGCCCTTGCCAAACTCCTGAGTGGCCATAACCGCCATGAAGATCTGGAAGTTCAGACCAAAGGTTGTTGCAAAGAAGACCGCGATCATCACCAAGCGAATCTCGGCGTGGGAGAGGACATAGTTCACGGCCTCTTTGAGCTTCGCCCCTCGCTCTGGCTTGACCGAAATAAATAGCTCACTCTTTCGAATCATCAAAAGACTAATCACTACCGCCAGGTAGGTGAAGGAGTTGATCACAAAGGACAGCCCGGTGCCGAATAGCACGATCAAAAAGCCCGAGGCCGCGGGACCAATCAATCGACCCGCGTTGAAGTTAGCGCTATTGAGGCTGATGGCGCTCGGGATGTCCTTCTGCCCCACGAGCTCAGAGTTGAAGCTGGTTCTAACTGGGGCATCCAAGGCCGAGAAGACACCAACCGTGAAGGCCAACAGAGCCACGTGCCAAACCTGAACTTGGCCGCTTAGAACCAATAGACCCAGAGTCAAAGACCCAAGCCCAGCGCCAACATTTGTGATTACCAAGAGGCTGCGCTTATCGAAGCGGTCCGCCAAAACCCCGCCGTAGAGGCTCAAGAGCAAAGAGGGCAGGAACTGTAGGGCCGTGATGATGCCCAGAAGCTGAGCCGAGTTGGTTAGTTCGAGGACCAGCCAGTCCTGCGCGATGCGCTGCGCCCAGGTGCCGATGTTTGAGAGCACGTTGGCAGGGAACAAAACCCGGTAATTGCGATGTCCAAACGCTCGGAATGCACTGGGTTTAGACACCCGATAAGCGTAAACCTAAGTTTTACCTTTGATTTACCTAGTCGTTGATTACCTGCGGAGTTGGGTTAACACGAGCCAGTAGCAGGATGCCAACCACCAAAACCAACATCAGACCAAGGATGCCGTAGACGGTGGCCTGGGCATTGCCAATACCTGCCGAAAGCGCAATCGAAATAGCGGTGGTCCAAAGTAGCGGACTTAGGAAGCTAACTGCTCGACCGGTTGTCATATAGAGCCCGAAGACCTCACCCTCGCGACCTTCAGGGGTGAACTTAGCTACAAACGAACGCGATGCTGCTTGAGCTGGACCAACGAACAGCGTTAGTGCCAAGCCACCGATCCAGTAGGTGATTGGTCCGGCGCTCGCGAAAGCAAAGACTCCAAAACCAGCAACCGTCAGGCCAAGTAGTGAAACCATGATGGTTTTCTTGCCGCCGACCTTGTCATCGAGGAAGCCACCAATTGCTGCACCGATACCCGCCATCAGATTGGCTGCAATACCAAAGATGATTACCTCGGCCAGTTCAAAGCCGAAAGCTAGTGAACCCAGCGCACCACCAAAGGCAAAGACTCCTGACAGGCCGTCGCGGTAGATGGCCGAGGAAATCAAGAACTTGAAGGTCTCCGGGGCCTGCTTACGCAGTGACTTCAGCTGCGACCAGAGCTTGAAATAGCTCTCGATGATGTTCTCTTTTTCAAGGTTCTCTTTCGCCTTTACCTCAGGAACAGTTAGGAACAGCGGGATTGAGAACACCAAAAGCCAGACCGCACTGAAGAGGAAGACGGCTCGAACGTTTAGCGCATCCTCGGTCGGGATACCAAACCAAGGGGTGTCGGTTTGGACAAAGCCGACAAGCGAGATCAGCAGCAGGATGATGCCACCGACATAGCCCAAGCCCCAGGCAAAACCGGAGACCCTACCGATGTTGTTTTCAGTGGAAACCTGCTTCAGCATCGCGTAGTAGTTGATGAAGGCAATCTCTTGCACAAAGCCACCGAAGCTAAAGATGATCAGCCCAAGCCAGAGCATTTCCGGGGTTGGAGCTATGAAAAATAGCGATGCCATCACACCCGACAGCACCAGAGTGTTGATTAGAAGCCAAAGCTTTCTGCGACCCTGCTCATCCGACCTTCTACCAAATACCGGAGCCACCAGGGCAACCGCAATACCGGCGATGGTTGCCGCGAGGCCTAGGGCGCGTGAGGTGTCCTCCTCTGGGCCAAAGGCCGAGGAAGTGATGTAGATAGGGAAGATGAATGTCGAAAAGATGGTCGGGAACGGCTGTTCTGCCCAGTCCCAAAGGGCCCAGGCAAAGGTTCCACGTGGCTTTTTCGCTGCAACTGCACTGTCGGTCATGGCCTGAGATTACTCCCCAAAGACCAAATTCTTATGACCTAAATGCAAATGTTTATCTCACCGATAACCTTGCCACCGCCCAAGACCTGCAGGGTGTCTTCGGCTTCGATTGCCTGTTTTTGAGCATCGGTGATTAGCTCGTGTTTGTGCAGTAGTGCCGCACTCACTCTCAGCGCGGTTCGCAGTGAACCATCGGCGAACTTGATCGCCCCTGCGAAACCCTCTCGGGTGACAAATGTGAAAACCCCTTCAGCCCCAAGTTTGGAGAAGATCCCGTGCTTCATCAAAAGCGCATCTGGAGTGCTCTCATCACCAATCAGTTGAGGATTTGCAAGTCCCGCTTCGAAAAGCTCAAGGTCTAGGGCTGGCAATCGCGATAGCGCGTTGGCTAGGGCGATAGTTGACATCGCAAATAGCGGAGCACCGCAGCCATCAACCGTGGTTTTACCAATCTCCTCGCCACTTGTTTCAACTATCAAATCCCGCACCGCTAGCTGAACCGGGTGATTTGGGTCCAGGTAGTTGTTGATTGGAAGTTGATTGAGTTTGGCAGTTGCCAAAAAGCCAGCATGCTTACCCGAGCAGTTCATATAGATACGTGATTCCGCTGTTGCCGCGGCTTTAGCGGCCGGGTTCCATGGCCAGGCGCTCGGGCAGGATAGGTCGTGCTCGGAGTTACCGTGCTCAGACAGTAGCTGCCTAACCAAATCCACCTGCTTTTCGGTGGCATAGTGCGAGGCCATCGAAATAACTGCCTGCTGGCTGGTGGTCTTTAGACCCAGCCTTCGCATGGCCATGGCCTGAATCGGTTTCAGCGCGGACCTTGGATAGATCAGAGCATCACAGTCGCCATGTGATTCCAGCACCTCGCCGGTTGGGGAAACCAAGGCTGCGGTGCCTAGGTGAAATGACTCGTTTAGGCCATCGCGTCGAATGATTGCGAGTGGGGCCAGACCCTCAGCGGTGAGTTCATGCATGGGAGAAAGACTACTGAGATTGCAAAGTTGAGTCATTCACACTCAACTTTCAGGAATGGATTCTTGACATCTGGGTTTTCTTATTTGAAACTTGAGCGCAGGTGACTCAACTTTGAGACACAAACAGGATTTGGAAGAAGGAGAAAACAATGGGTAGAGCAGTAGGTATTGACCTTGGTACCACCAACAGCGCGGTAACCGTGCTGGAGGCGGGAGAGCCAAAGGTAATTGCAAACGCGGAGGGATTCCGTACCACCCCGTCGGTCGTGGCATTCACCAAGGATGGCAACATCCTGGTTGGTGAGACCGCTAAGCGCCAGGCTGTTACCAACGTTGACCGCACGGTTTCATCGGTAAAGCGTCACATGGGTACCAGCTGGAAGTTCAAGGTTGAGGACAAGGACTACACCCCTCAGGAGATCTCCGCTCGCATTCTGATGAAGCTAAAGCGTGATGCTGAGACCTATCTAGGTGAGAGCGTTACCGACGCCGTAATCACCGTCCCCGCCTACTTCAACGACGCCGAGCGTCAGGCCACCAAGGAGGCCGGCGAGATCGCGGGCCTAAACGTGCTCCGCATCATCAACGAGCCAACCGCTGCTGCACTGGCATACGGCCTTGACAAGGGCAAGGAAGACGAGCTCATTCTCGTGTTTGACCTCGGTGGTGGAACCTTCGACGTTTCTCTACTCGAGGTTGGCAAGGACGATGACTTCTCAACCATCCAGGTTCGCTCCACCTCAGGTGACAACCGTCTGGGTGGTGACGACTGGGACCAGCGCCTAGTGGACCACCTGGTCAAGAAGTTCAAGGAGACCACCGGTGTTGATGTAGCTAACGACAAGATTGCACTTCAGCGCCTAAAGGAGGCTGCTGAGCAGGCCAAGAAGGAACTGAGCCAGTCAACCTCGACTCAGGTTCAGCTGCCATACCTATCGCTGACCGAGTCAGGTCCTGCAAACCTAGACGAGACCGTGACCCGTGCTCAGTTTGAGGACCTAACCCGCGATCTTCTAGAGCGCACCCGCAAGCCATTTGAGGATGTCATCAAGGAGGCCGGAGTAAAGGTAGCCGACATCGCTCACGTAGTTCTAGTGGGTGGTTCAACCCGTATGCCAGCAGTCTCTGAGCTAGTGAAGAGCCTGCTGGGCGGCAAGGAGCCAAACAAGGGTGTAAACCCTGACGAGGTGGTATCGGTTGGTGCAGCACTGCAGGCCGGTGTTATCAAGGGTGAGCGCAAGGACGTGCTACTGATCGACGTGACCCCGCTATCGCTTGGTATCGAAACCAAGGGTGGCATCATGACCAAGCTGATCGAGCGCAACACCGCTATCCCAACCAAGCGCAGCGAGATCTTCACCACCGCAGATGACAACCAGCCAAGCGTTTCGATCCAGGTCTTCCAGGGTGAGCGCGAGTTCACTCGTGACAACAAGTCACTCGGAAACTTCGAGCTAACTGGCATTGCCCCAGCCCCACGCGGCATCCCACAGGTCGAGGTCACCTTCGACATCGATGCCAACGGTATCGTGCACGTCTCCGCAAAGGACAAGGGCACTGGCAAGGAGCAGTCCATGACCATCACCGGTGGCTCCTCACTATCTGAGGATGACATCGCTCGCATGGTCAAGGATGCCGAGGAGCACGCTGCCGAGGACAAGAAGCGTCGTGAAGAGGCAGAGCTTCGCAACCAGGCTGAGCAGCTTGCCTACTCCACCGACAAGCTCATCAAGGACAACCAGGACAAGCTCCCAGAAGAGGTAAAGACCGAGGTCCAGGCCGACGTCGATGCTCTGAAGGCGGCGCTCGCTGGCGATGACATTGAGGCAGTCAAGTCTGCGCAGGAGAAGCTCATGGCTTCTCAGCAAAAGCTTGGTGAGGCCATCTATGCGGCAGCTCCTGCCGAGGGCGAAGCACAGCCTGAGGCAAATGCTGAAGACGTAGTTGACGCCGAGGTTGTCGACGACGAGAACGAGGACAAGAAGTAATGACCGAGTCACACAACGACCCCCAGCACCACGAGGGGGATCAGTCCGAGGAGATGGTTGAGGAGGGCGCTCCAGTCGAAGAGACTGAGGCGACCGATCCGATCGACCGCGAGCTGGAGATCTTCCAAGATCTCCAGCGCCTCCAGGCTGACTTTGTGAACTACAAGGCCAGGGTTGATCGCGATCGCGGAGTCGAAAGACAGCTTGCTGTGGCCGACACCGTGAGAGCTTTCCTCCCAGCGCTAGATGATCTAACCCGAGCCGAACAGCATGGCGATCTCCAGGAGGGAACTCCGATGGCTGCTATCGCTCAGAAGCTTAGAACTGCGGGCGAGAAGCTAGGGCTTGTGGCCTTTGGCGAAAAGGGTGAAAAGTTTGACCCAGAGCATCACGATGCTCTGGTCCAGACCCCTAACCCTGAGGTCAGTGAACCTGTAGTTGCTGATGTGGTTGAAAAGGGCTACCGAATTGGTGAGCGCATGCTGCGCCCAGCCAAGGTAGCGGTATTTGTTCCAAGCGAATAGTTCGAAAGGGGTGAGGTAGATGGCGTCACAAGACTGGATTGAGAAGGACTTTTACAAGATCCTTGGCGTTTCCAAGGACGTTTCTGATGCCGATCTCAAGAAGGCTTATCGCAAGCTAGCCAAGGAGTTTCACCCGGATAGAAATCCCGGTGATGCCAAGGCAGAAGCTAGGTTCAAGGACATTTCCGAGGCCTATGACGTGCTCTCCGATGCCAATCAGCGCAAGGAGTATGACGCGATCCGAGCCATGGGTGGTGGAGCTCGCTTCACCTCCGGTGGTCAGGGTGCTGGGTTTGAGGACGTCTTCTCCAACCTGTTTGGTGGCGGCTTCCAAAATCAGGGTTTCCCGGGCTTTGGCGGCTTTGGCGGTTTTGGTCCGCAGCGCGGATCTGACCTAACCGCGACATCGACCATCAACTTCATCGACTCAATCAACGGCACTCAGCTAAAGCTCTCCGTTCACGGAGACAGTGTGAACGTCAAGGTTCCAGCCGGCATTCAAGACGGCCAGAAGCTAAAGGTCAAAGGCAAAGGCCAGCCATCACCAAATGGTGGTCCCGCAGGTGATCTGGTTGTGACCATCAAGGTCAAGCCACACCCGGTCTTCACTCGCGATGGTGAAAACCTAAGGGTCACAGTCCCGATCACCATTACCGAAGCCATCTTGGGGGCGACCATTTCGGTTCCAACCCTGGGTGCCGAGCCGGTGAAGCTAAAGGTTGCACCGGGAACGCCAAATGGCAGAACCCTGCGAGTCAAGGGTCGCGGCGTGCAACTACCTTCCAAGCAGGGTGACCTCTTGGCAACCGTGGAAATTGCGGTTCCCGCCCATGTGAGCGACAAGGCCAGAAAGCTGCTGGAGCAGTTCGAGGCCGAGTTGCCCGAGGAAGACCCAAGAGCAGACCTGTTGCTCAGGGCTGGACTTCTCTAGGAGTAGCCATGGAGCTGAACGAGACCACACCGCTGTTTGTGATCTCGGTCGCGGCCGAGCTAGCCGGTATGCACCCGCAGACCCTGCGGCAGTATGACCGACTTGGATTGGTATGCCCAACTAGAACCATGGGTAAATCCCGTCGCTACACCATGCAGGATGTTGCCAAGCTTCGCGAGATTGCTCGCTTGAGCCAGGAGGGCGTTTCTTTAGAGGGCATCAAGCGCGTGCTCTCGCTGGTAGATGAAAACCTTGAGCTCAGATCTCGAGTGAGGGACCTTGAACGCGAGCTCGCAAACCAAGTTATGAACCAGCCAGGAAACCGAGTGTTTGCCGCTGGAGACCAAGGAGTCATCAGACTCAACCCCGGACAACGACCAGAGCGAAGTGGTTCGGTGGTGTTATGGAGGAGGCGCTAAATGCAGCCAGAAAACCGAGAGCAAAAGTCTGCTCTCGAGCAGTTTGGTATTGACCTAACCGCGGTCGCAAGAGCGGGAAAGCTGGACCCAGTTATTGGCCGCGATGCCGAGATTAGACGAGTGAGCCAGGTGCTATCACGTCGAACTAAGAACAACCCGGTGCTGATTGGTGAACCCGGTGTCGGTAAGACGGCAGTGGTCGAGGGGCTCGCTCAGCGCATAGTTGCTGGAGATGTTCCCGAGAGTCTCAAGGGCAAGACCTTGATCAGCCTTGATCTGGGGGCGATGGTTGCGGGATCTAAGTTCCGCGGTGAGTTTGAAGAACGCCTAAAGGCGGTGCTGAAAGAGATTCAGGATGCTCAAGGCCAGGTAATCACATTTATCGATGAGCTTCACACCCTTGTAGGAGCGGGAGCAGCCGATGGCTCAATGGATGCTTCAAACATGCTAAAGCCCATGCTGGCCAGGGGCGAACTGCGGCTCATCGGCGCTACAACTTTGGATGAGTATCGTGAGCGCATCGAAAAGGACTCCGCCTTGGAGCGAAGATTCCAGCAGGTCTATGTTGGAGAGCCAAGCGTTGAGGACACCGTCGCAATCCTCCGAGGTTTGAAAGAGCGTTACGAGGCTCACCACAAAGTCACCATTGCGGACTCAGCCCTGGTGGCGGCTGCCCAACTCTCCTCCCGCTACATCTCTGGCCGTCAACTCCCAGACAAGGCCATTGACCTGGTTGATGAGGCAGCATCGAGACTGCGCATGGAAATCGATTCCGCTCCGGTTGAGATTGACGAGCTCCGTAGGCAAGTAGACCGACTCAAGCTAGAGGAGCTTGCCCTGAAAAAGGAGAAAGACGATGCGTCAAAGCAGCGTCTAGAGAAACTCCAGGAGGACCTCGCTCAGAAGCAGGAGCGACTCAACGAACTCAACCAGCGCTGGGAAAAGGAGCGCGCCGAACTAAACAAGATCGGTGAGATTAAGACCAAGCTCGACGCTTTGAGAATTCAGGCCGAGAAGGCCCAGCGCGAAGCAAACCTGGAGCTTGCCTCCAAGCTCCTCTATGGCGAAATCCCCCAGCTGGAGAAAGAGCTAAAAGCCGCAGAAACTCAGAACACAGAGACCAAAGAGCGAATGGTTGGTGAGCAGGTTACCGAGGACGAGATTGCCGCGGTGGTTTCGGCCTGGACCGGAGTTCCAACCGGAAGGCTCTTGGCTGGTGAGAGCGAAAAACTGCTTCACCTAGAAAACGAACTAGGTAAGCGACTCATTGGCCAGAAGGCTGCGGTCAAAGCAGTTAGCGACGCGGTTCGTAGAACCAAGGCTGGAATCTCAGACCCAGATAGGCCAACTGGATCATTCATGTTCCTCGGTCCAACTGGTGTTGGAAAGACGGAGCTTGCGAAGAGCCTGGCGCACTTCCTGTTTGATGACGAGAAGTCGATTGTTCGAATCGACATGTCGGAATACTCCGAGAAGCACAGCGTCTCAAGGCTGGTTGGTGCTCCCCCGGGATACATCGGTTATGAAGAGGGTGGTCAGCTAACCGAAGCGGTTAGACGCAGACCCTATTCGATCGTACTGCTCGATGAAATCGAGAAAGCTCACCCTGAGGTCTTCGACATCCTGCTGCAGGTTTTGGATGACGGTCGTCTAACCGATGGACAGGGCAGAACCGTGGATTTCAAGAACGTAATCCTGATTTTGACCTCGAATCTCGGATCCCAGTTCCTGATTGATCAAGAACTTTCTGATCTTGAAAAGCGTCAGTTAGTGATGGACACGGTTAGAGCCAGCTTCAAGCCGGAATTCCTAAACCGACTCGATGATGTTGTGATTTTCGATGCGCTTAGCAAAGAAGAGCTTGGTTCGATTGTTGATCTAAACATTGACCGCCTGACCGCAAGGCTCGAGCAAAAGCGAATCACCCTTGGTGTCACACCGGCTGCAAGACTGTGGCTAGCAGATCACGGCTACGACCCGGTATATGGAGCAAGGCCTCTTCGCAGGCTGATCCAGCGCGAGGTAGAGGATCGATTGGCCAACCTGTTGTTGGCCGGTGAAGTGGTCGATGGCAGCTTTGTAACTGTTGACGTTCAAGATGACCGCGAGGCCTTGGTGCTGAAGCTGAATCAGTAGACAAAAGAGAATCTTTTTCCGTCTTATTTCTCTGGCGGGTGCCAAATCACTAAACTCGCGCACATGCCAGTGAATAAGACAACGCGGTCGTTCGGTCAGGGAGCTCAGGGGGAGCCAGAGGCTCCTAAGGTTCAGAAGGTCGGACTTTGGGCCAAGCTTCGCTACAACTTCGATAACTCAATCGCCCAGGGCGGGATGTTTGTTTTCTACGTCCTGCTGCTGATGATGTTCATCGCGCTTGTGATGGTGGGAGTTAGAGCCTTTATTACTTCGGTGCCGGCCTTGACTCAGGCTGCAGACCCAGAGAACCTCACCCTATTTGATCTCTTCTGGGCATCCTTCACCAAGATTTTGTCTTTGGGCGGTGAGCCAACCTGGGGTGAGCGCATCATCGCCATCCTCTACTGGGCCACCACCACAGCACTGACCGCCAGCGTTATCGGTTATGTGGTTGGCGCAATTCAGCGCACCTTCGCCAGATTGCGTAAGGGCCGCAGCCCGGTTATTGACTCCGGCCACACCCTGATCCTGGGCTGGTCCAACCGCATCTTCCCAATTCTTGAAGAACTAGCGGTTGCAAATCAGAACGTTCGCAAGCCACTGGTTGTGATTTTCTCCAACCATGAGCGCGACTTTATGGAGGACGAGATCGAGTCTCGCGTTGAGGATCTGGGCAAGCTCAGAATCGTCACTCGCACTGGAGACCCAACGAACCCAACCGACCTAAAGCGCACCAACTTAAGTGCTGCCAAGTCGATCGTCGTCTTGGATTCCGACGCAACCGGTGACGCAACCGTGGTATCCACCGTTTTGGCTATCAAGTCGATAAACACCAACCCAAACCTCAAGATTATTGCCGAACTTGATGACAAGGACACCGCTAAAGCGCTGATTACTTCGACCAAGGGTCAGGTGATTCCGGTTCGCTCACACGAGGTAATCGCAAGGGTTACCGCTCAGGCATCACGCCAACCTGGTTTGGCAGCAGTAATGCTCGACCTTCTTGATTTTGAGGGTGATGAGATTTACTTCTCCGATGTTCCTGCCCTAGAGGGCAAGACCTATGGCGATGCCTTGCTCTCTTTCAATACTGCATCGATCATCGGTATTCGCAAGGCAAATGGTGAGGTTGACCTCAACCCTCCTGCCAAGACCAAGCTTGCAAAGGGAACACAGTTAATCGCCATCGCAAGCGATGACGACAAGGTCGTCTACACCGGTATTCAGGCTGAGCTAGTAGGCAAGGCGAAGAAGACCGCCAAGCCTGCAGCTAAGCCAGAGCACCTTTTGGTTATTGGCTGGTCTGAAATGGGACGCTCGGTTATTGGGGAGCTATCTGCATTCCTACCAAAGGGTTCAACCGTTCACATTGTTGCCCAGAAGAAGTTGGTTGATCCTGAGCAGCTGAAAGACCTTGACTTTGGTCCAAATGTGAAGGTCACCGCTGCTTCGGTCTCCGGAGACATTGCAGATCTAACCGCAGCCGCTTCGGCTAAGTATTTCAACGAGATCATCGTCCTCGGCTACCGCAATGCAATTAGCGAGGCTGAAGCCGATGCCCAAACCATGCTCACCATGCTTCAGCTGAACCAGCTGTTCGAAGCAGATGGCAATGGTGTTGAGCCAACCCGTTTGGTGGCAGAGATTCTCGATGGTCGCAAGGCCGAGATTGCACGCGTTGCAGCTGTTGACGACCTTGTGGTTAGCGACAATCTAGCGGCGCTCGCGATTGCTCAGCTATCTGAAAACCCGAGCTTGGGTGTCGTGCTAGATGACCTGTTTGACGCCGAGGGCGCGTCGATCAGCGTTGTCCCGATTGAGCTTTACGCCACGTTGGGCAAGGAGACCAGTTATGCGCAGTTGGTGGCCAACGCCTCAGCAATGGGTGAGTCTGCAATTGGTTACCGTCACGCCAACCTGACTGCAGGTGACTCGGCAAATGGTGCGAGGTTGAACCCAGCGAAGAACTCGATGTTCACTCCAAGACCTGGAGATGGTTTGGTTGTGGTGCTTGGCTAAGTGCCTGGCTATTCAGATAGTTCGATAATCACTGGAACGTGATCGCTTGGACCTTCGCCCTTTCGCTCATCGCGCTCAATACTCGCTCCCGTGACCCGCTCGGTGAGTGCCGGTGAGGTTAGCGCGAAGTCGATTCGCATGCCGTTGTTCTTTGGGAAGCACAGGTCTTTGTAGTCCCAGTAGGTGTATTGGTTTGGAACTAGCTCACGAACCCTGTCACTAAAACCAATCTGCTCGAAAGCTTCAAAGGCTTGGCGCTCTGGTTCTGAGACATGGGTCTCAAACATGTGGATGTCATAAACATCTGAGTCCAGTGGTGCGATGTTGAAATCACCCATCAGGCACATCTCCATATCTGGGTTCATATCAAGTTGTTCGGCCGATAAAGAAGCCAGGCGATCCAAGAACTCCAGCTTGTATTCCATGTGTGGGTCTTCAAGCCCGCGTCCGTGAGGGACATATAGTGACCAAACTCGAACTCCTGCAAAGGTTGCACCGATCGCCCTTGCCTCGACCACATCTTTGAAACTCGGCTGCGCCGAGAATTCAAATTCGATGTCCTCGGGCTCAAGCTCGGCCTTGTAGGCAAAGGCAACACCGTTCCATTGGTTCAAACCATGCGCCACGACTTTGTACCCAATGGCTTCAAAGTCGGCCACCGGAAACTGTTCCGGCTTGCACTTGATCTCCTGCATACCTAGAACATCGACCTGGGTGCGATTTAGGAAGTCAATGACCCTGGGGGATCTGGCTCTGATCGAGTTCACATTCCAGGTGGCTAGTTTCATGTCAGGAAGGCTAACTCAGAATGTGCTTTGTATGCGCTTACAAAACCGCTAGCCTGTCCCCCGAATAGTTCCAAAGAGGGAACTTCTTGGGGTTGTGATTGGAGCCCAACTCAATACTTGAGTCTTAGTCATGTTCCGAAAAGCCCAGCCATATTCCATATCCTCAAGACATCGAGTCTTTGCGGGATTACTTGCGCTTTTCATAGCATTCGGAAATGTTTTGCTCACCCCTGCATCATCAAATGCAAACGTCCTTGGGTCGCCAACATCAAACACCATCTGGCGTGGTAACGAGGGCGGTTCAAGCCAGGCAGCAAGTGATTGCGGCACAAATGAGGCAATCGTTGCAATCCACACGGGCGGTGCAGCGCATCTCTCTTTCGAATGTGCTTTGGTGTCCTCAGACGGATCCGTGGGTCCATCGATTCGACACGTGAGTTTGTGGAGCTATTCGATCAACTTCAGCTCTCGCTGTCCCTCTGGCGAGGTAGCGGTCGGTTTCAGGGCATCCACGCACTATGGGAGTTACCTTTCTGCGGTTGGGTTGGCGTGCGCATCTCCTCAATCACCGAGCAACTACTCCTGGGCTACCAACACAACAGCGGTCAACCCAAATGTTGGTTGGAACTGGGGCTCAGCATTTTGTTCGGCGGGACAGGTCGGCTCTGGATTTGGAATTCAAACTGGTGGCTCCGTTGACAAGGGGTACATGCGTTGCCGAACAGTCAATGCAATCACCCCATCATCGACCGGAACGCTAGCCCCAACCGGAACCGCCCTTGCCGGCGATGCCTTGACTGGACAACTCACCTACTCCGGTCTTCCTACCCCGACACAGGGCAGTTTCATCTGGCAACGTTCGGTGCCCGGGTCGAATTCGTGGACCACGATTTCCGGAGCAAACTCAAACACCTATACTCCGACTTCAGCGGACATTGGCTACGAGCTAAGAATGCAATCCACGGCAACAAATGCATCGGGTAATGCCACCGGAACCTCGGCCGCGACGGCCATGGTTCGTCCAAAGTCAACCAGTCAAGTCGATCTCGCCGCTGGCTCTGATTTAGGGCAAAGCGCATCTGATTTCCGAACCTCTACAACTGCTCCGGTGGTTTCAGTTTCTTCCCTTGTTGTTGATGCCTTGGTAACCATAACCGCGACTAAAGCTGCTTCAAGCGCTGTCAGCTGCAGCTTCGTTGCAACTACTAATGCAGGTAGTTGCGAACTCGTGGGTCTTACCGATGGGACCTGGAGCGTCACGGCGAAACAAACCCTCAACCAAGCTGATAGCTCGGTATCCACCACGCGTTCGTTGGTGATTGATGCCACCTCACCTGTTGTGGCCGAGACGAGCTTTGAGCCAACAAGCTCTGGCCGGGTGTTGGCGATCATCACGCTTTCTGAGACTTTGGATCCGCAGAGCTTTGTGGCAAATTCCCTTTCAATTTCTCCCTCAACTCTCTCCTGGCAGCTGATTTCTCACAGCATCGTGGGTCAGCAGCTTCGACTGGTACTGGAGCCCGGAGTGGTTCAGACCGGTGAGCTAGAGATAGTTCTGCTGTCAGATGCGGTTCGAGACACCGCAGGCAATGCGCTTACACAGTCGGTGATTCCCATCGAAGGTGTTCTGGGCGTGGCAACCCAACCCTATTTTTCTGGTGAACCAACCCGGTTCTCCCAGTCTGTAACCGTTCGACTCAGTTTTGATGGGCGCGTCTTTGGCTTTAGTGATGGAGATATTTCAATAAGCCCAAACCTTGGTTGCGAACTCTCTTCAGCAGCAATCTCCCCGTCGGCATTTGATTTGACTGTTGGGACCTGTGACGCAAACTCTGAGGGCAATGTTCGGTTGAACCTCAAGCCCGACTCCACGAATAACCTCTTGGGTATTGCCGGTCCTGCCAGCACGGTCAGCTCTCAGTTAGTTTTCCTAGATAACAAGGCGCCGACAGCCAGTGTGGTTTCGAAGCAAGTGTCTGGAAACACGGTGATGTTCCAGCTTCTCTTCTCCGAAGAGGTCGCAGGATTCGCCGCGGACAAACTCAGCTTCTCCAGAGCTTTGGGAACCGGTTGGACTGTCAGTGCGATTGTCCGACAGCCGAATACAAACATCTTTGTTTTTAATCTTCATCTGCCAGAAATTGCGAACGGATCTTTGAGCTTCAGCCTTTCGGCTGGAGTCACAGATGTCGCCGGTAACGCTTTTAGCAACATCGGACTTGCAGACTCCTCCGCCGTTGACATCTCGTTTGTTCCCACTTTTGATCCCGGCCCAATGCGGACGCTTGGCGGTATCCCGAGCACCATCAGCCCTGAGTTCACTATGAACTCGCGCGGTAGTGGAATTGCTGGTATCCGAATAGAGCTCACCAACCCCCAGTCAGGGGATGCGCTTAGCTTTACCAACCAGCTTGGTATCACGGGGACTCTTACCGCCTCTAACTCGGTGCTCTATCTAAGTGGTGCTGCAGGCATCTCCGATTCGAACTGGCAAAGTGCTATTCGTTCAGTCAAGTTCAGTACTACGAACAATGCTCCGGTGCTTCGTAACTTCGAATACCACCTGAAGCCCGCCCCTGGTTATGACTATGAAACAGGAACCCTGTTTGAGGGTCTAAATGTGGCAAACGCGTTGAGCCACGCCCAGGCCGAAACGTCCGCTTCAACGAACTACAAATTTGGCATTCAGGGCTACCTGGCTACACCAGACTCTCCGTCTCAGATGAGTGCCCTGAAAGACGCAACTCTGTCTGGCACGCCCGGGTTTTTCCTCTGGGTCGACCTGATGCGCCCAAGTGGCACCTCGGTGACTAACGACTCTGGGATCTCAAGAGATCTGGCAGCAGCAGAGAATGGTTTTATCTACTGGACTGCAGGGCAGCCCCAGATGAACCCAAACGAAACGTTTGTTTTTGTTGAGCAGGGTGGAAACCGAACCTGGCACGACGCATTTTCTCCAGATGCAAACGCCAAGGGCTACTTCATCGAGTATGGCCTCCGAGGCACGGATAACCTCCCTGCGCTTCTCACCAAAACCCAGTCTCACCAGGTAGACCTTGCGGGTCCAACAATCTTGCAGGTGAGCGCAGTTTCTGAAACTTACGGCCGCGGCGAGAGCGTTGATATCTCGGTCAAGTTCTCGGAGATTGTTTCCGTTGCCGGGTCCCCGGTTTCGCGCCTTGAGATCCTGCCAGGTGTATACGCGGAGTATGTCTCCGGTAGCGGCACAGACACCTTGGTTTATAGGTACACAGTGCAAAGTGGCGTTACCAGCTCCGACCTCTCCTATGTCTCCACCTCCAGCCTCGAGATCAGATCTCAAACCATCAAAGACTCGGCAGGCAATACTGCGAATCTGACTCTGCCGGCTCCTGGGGCCACCGGGTCACTGGTCTATCGATCGGACGTTGTGTTGGATGGCACCAGTTTGCGCGTTCGTTTAAGCAGCGCTGTAACCGCAAGTTCTCAAGCCACACTCCAGTTCCGAGTATTCGCAGCCGTGAACATGAATTGTTCTTCACTAACGACCTCAGACTTTAGATACCAAAACCTAAATTCCGCATCGTTTGCAATCTCGCCTGCGGGCAACTCGACAAGTTGCACTATCTCAGTGAACCACTCTGTTCCAAAGGCAGCCTTCGCCACCGCACTCCTGGCACCCAGCACATCTTTTGAGATCACGCTCGCAGACAGCTCCACCCACTCCAACTTGATCATCGCCTCGAACTCGGTATTTGTGACAAACCCAGCCGACCCGGGTAAGGGCGAAGTAGTTCTCGATGAGTCAAACCGAAATCGAAACAGGCCCGCATCACTTACCAGAAACCCCGCGGCGAGCGTTATGCCTGGCGGTTCAGCTGCCGCGGCGGATGCCATGGCAAATAGAAATGTGCTGAACCCCGGTAACGCGGTGCTGCCAGAGGTGAAGATCAGCGGCGACTTTAGGTCCATCTCGAACATGGTCGAGGTGGTGACCGCGCGCAAGGAGAAGGTGGTCCGTGCCGGCGAAAAGGTGATTTCGACCCTGATGATCCCGAGCTCAGAGTCAGCAAATTTCAAGGCCGTCACCTACATCAACTTTGGATCTGGCTTCCTCTATGCAGGTGAACGTTCTTTTGAACCTTCCGGAGAGGTGAGCTCAGAGCCATTGGTATTCACCCAACCAGGCGAATACATCAAGCGCATGTATGTGGTGCCGTCGACCGCGGTTGCCGGGTCTGGATTCCCAGTGGCTTCGCTTTCCCAGCCCCGAGCTTCGCTTTTCCCAATGCAAACCAGGCTGTTTGCATTTGCAGCGCAAACCTTCTCGACCGGAACGATTTCGGAAACTCAGCTTTCGAGCATCAACGCGAAGCAGTCCTTGGAGCTTGTCCTGATAATTGAGCAAGGGGACACGGTGAGCGTGACCAACCCTCCCGCCCCAGCTCCAACTCAGGCTCCCTCACGGCCGTCAAACCCAACCCCTACCCCAACGGTCACACCTACTCCTTCTCCAACCCCGACCGTCACACCCACCCCAACGCCAACCCCTACCCCGACCCCAACGGTCACCCCGACTCAGATCCCTAAGCCTTCGCCAACCCCTAGCCCAACTGCGACTCCTTCACCGTCGCCAACGCCTTCTGCCACTCCTACTCCAACCCCGAGTGTCACACCCACCCCAACGCCTTCCCCAACTCAAACTCAGGCTCCTGCGCCTGAGCCAACTCAGACCTCGCAGGCCAATCCTGAGCCGACCGCTCAGGCATCTGTATTTGATAACTTGCCCGCCGCTGTCTTTGTGGCAGAGCTCCTGCCTGAGATCAGCTTTGATCCCGGAGCACCGGTGGCAAACCCAGCACTGGGTGCAACCGGCGATGACGATGCCGAGCCGGTCGCCTTTGACCCGATGGCAACTACCGAATCAATCGCGGCCGTGGTTGAGAAAACTACCCAAACCGTTGCGGTTGTCGCTTCTGTGGCAGCCGCCGCCGCAGCCGCCGCCGGTGCAGCCGCAGCTGCAGGAGCCGCGGCCGGTGCAGCTTCTGCAGGATCTGCCGCAGGATCAGCGTCGGGATCTAGCTCAAGTGCCAACAGCTCAAACGCCGCTGGTTCTGCGGGGGCTGCTGAAACCAGTGAAGAAGGTGAAATCTCAGAGCTCGAGGTCGCCCACGAACACCTAACGCTCGACAAGGAAAACTGGGGTGACAGGCTTGCGATATTCGCACTGCCGTTCATAACCTTCCTAGATCGCTTTTCACACAATCTGGTTTTGAAGCTCGCACCCTTCTCGCCGATGCTCGCGAAGGTCGTAAACGATGGTGCTTATCTCAGAGCTATCACCGGCTCGCTTACCTTGCTGACTCCTAGTGCAGCTGTCGCCGCAGCGCTGATGGCGGTTGCAGACAACGGTGACCAGATCCTGGTACCAACCTGGGAGCTACTGCTTGTGATTGCTTTACTGGGTGTCTTCGATGCATTTGCAGGCTTGGCTGCTGCATCCGTGTTTATGGTCGGTTCAGTGATTGCAGCTGGCGGTATTGAATCACTCGGCGAGGTTCGCATGCTGTTGGCAGTTGTTGTGATTGCTATCGGTCCGGCCCTTCTCACAACCGCGTTCAGGACTCTCCGTCGAGAGCCAGCGCATGATGCTGAATCTTGGTGGGAGCGAATCAGCGACCTCGCAGTTGCCCCTTTCATGGCTGGCTGGTCGGTTGCCACCATGGTTAGCGTGTTGCCTGCGGTCTCTGGTATGACTGTGAATTCGGCGAACCACATCATCGACTTCGGTGTTTGGGTAGCGGTTGCGGCTGCGGTTCGAGTGTTGATTGAGGAGTTTGCAGCTAGGTATTACCCGGCTCGATTGAACACCATCAACCCCGACGAAATCCCCGATCCACCTTTGGCCCAAAAGATATTTGCCCTGGTCGTGAAGTACGCGATGTGGATTGTGTTCACCGGTGCACTGGTCGGTCCCGGTTGGCAGGTCTGGGTTGGTTCTGCCCTGTTCTTGTTGCCATCTGTGATCTCCTGGTTCCAGGACCGATTCCCTAACTTCCCAGTTCTGTGGCGAGTGCTACCTACCGGTATCCCAGGCCTTGCGTTCTCAATTTTGCTGGCTTCTTTTACCACCGCCTTGGTTACGAACTTCATCGGCATCAGTGAGGATCTGATGCAGTGGTCGTTCGTGTTGCTGCCACTTCCGATGCTGGTCTACAGCTTGCTTGGAATGTTTGCTCGTCACGGCATGACTGAGGACGAGGATCGTCCAGTCAAACGCTTCAAGTGGGTCTACCGACTGGGTGGTGCGGTGATGATGTACTTCACCCTCCAGCTAGTGGGCATTATCTAAAGCCAGTTGCTAGCCTGAACCCATGACTTTCACCGCACCTGAAAAACCACGTCTTGTTGAACTAATCAAAGAGCTGGCTGTGGTGCACGGCAGAGTCACACTCTCATCTGGCCTGGAGGCCGACTACTACGTGGATCTGCGCAGAGCCACTTTGCACCACGAGGCAGCACCGCTGATTGGCAAGGTCATGCTTAAGCTGCTGGCCGATAACGGCATCAATGACATCGATGCAGTTGGTGGTTTGACCATGGGTGCAGATCCGGTTGCCACGGCACTGATGCATCAGGCTGCAGGCCAGGGCATTGCGCTCGATGCATTCGTGGTTCGCAAGCAAGCCAAGGCTCACGGCATGGGACGTCAGGTTGAGGGCCCATCGGTTGAGGGCAAGCGAGTAGTTGTTCTCGAGGACACCTCAACCACCGGTGGCTCACCACTAACCGCAGCTGAGGCTTTGAAGGCAGCAGGGGCAATCGTGGTTGCAGTGGCAACGGTTGTGGACAGAAACACTGGTGCTAAAGAGGCTATCGAGGCTGCGGGTTATCCTTATCTGACGGCCATCACCCTTGAGGATCTTGGCCTTAGCTAAAGAGGTTTTCGTGAAGCGCAGGTTAGCGCCTTTTGTTTTCAGCCAGTTCGCCAATGTCTCGAGCGTAATTTCTGGCTCCATGGTGTTTATTGCAATCCCTTGGATTGCACTTGAGATCACGGGTAATGCAGCCAGTGCCGGTTTGGTGATTGCCGCAACCGCAATCCCAGGTCTTCTAATGGCTCCGGTTATCGGGTCAATCATCGATCGTTTTGGTCGCAAGAACATTGCTGTTCTTGCTGAGCTACTCACCGTATTCGTATCTCTTCTGATTCCACTGGTCGATTGGCTGTGGCAGCTCACGCTGCCTGCGCTTATTGCAATCGGAGTGCTGCGCGCACTTACTGCTCCAGGTGGAGGTACGGCTAGAAAGTCTTTGGTTCCAGATGTCGCGGGACCTGCAAACATGACTCTCGATCGCGCCAACTCAATCCACGAGGGTCTTTTTGCTGCAGGGTTTGCAGTTGGCCCAGCGCTTTCAACCTTTTGCATTGCCTGGATCGGAATCTCAAACACCTTCTTGGTGGTGGCGAGCTTTGGTTTGATCTCCGCTATCTCGGCGGCGATGATCAAGGTCACCGAGCAGCACGAAGAGAAAGACGAGAGCGACTCTGGCAGCTTCTTCAAATTCGCTATTCAGGGCTTTGTGATTCTGTTTTCAAACAAGCCGGTCTTGATGATGATGGTCACCATCATGACCCTGGCCGTGATCTACCTGCCAACCGAGATGGTGATTCTCCCCGCCTACTACAACGCCCTGAACGACCCCGAGGGTTTGGGCATTGCGGTTTCTGCCGCCGCAGCTGCATCGGTGGTGGGTTCCTTAGGGTTTGAGCAGATCCACAAGCGCCTGAGCTATGCCAACATCTTGAGGATCGCGATTATCGGTATTGGGCTTTCAATGCTGCCGATGAGCCAACTGCCAGAGCAGTGGGTGCTGGTCACCTTCTTCTTCTTGCTGGGTCTTGCCTGGGGTCCGCTACTACCGCTTCTGAACACCGTCATCCAAACCCGAATCCCGGCAAATAAGCGCGGTCGAGTGTTTGCGCTCGAGATGACGATTTGGAACGCGGGACCTTTGATCTCGATGGTTGCAGTTGGTAACGCGGTGGACGCCTTCGGCGTGAAGGGCGTCTACACCGTCTTGGCCGTGGGTGTCTGCATTGCTGCGGTTTTTGTTTCAACCAGCAAGCACCTTAAAGAGCTAAACGTCTAGTTATCCACAGCTCGACGGCTTTCCAACATCCAGTGACTCCTTTTCTGCCACCATGCAAGCATGCTATTGCTGGACAAATGGGAATCAGATAATCTGATTTCTGTGAAGAGAATGTCAGCAACGGAGGTGGCGCGAAATTTCAGCGCCGTGCTGGACGAGGTTGAGAACGGCGAAGAGATTGAGATCACGCGAGGTAAGAAAGTGATCGCCACAATCCGCCATGTTGAGCACAAAAAGACCGCTGGGGCTCTGTTGCAACTGATCAAAGAACGCCACGAGAAACATGGTCCGATGGACGATGAAGCCTATGGGGTTTATCAAGAGATACTCGCCGAACGTCACGCTCCATACAACCTTGTTGGTGGGGAGTTAGACAGAGAACCATGGCGGGAGTAGTCCTAGACACCTCCGTCTGGATTCAGATGGAGAGAACGGAGAGCCTGCACCCCCTCCTGTCCCCAGATGACGAGCTGTTCATGACGGCCCCAGCACTGGCAGAGTTGAAACTGGCGGCCAAGTACTCAAATAGAACTGTCGAAGCTAGACGCTGGTCAGAGGATGTGGTTGAAGCCTTTTTGCGAGCCTCGACATTTCTACCCATCGATGAGAAGACAGCTGATATTTATGCTGTTTTGAAGGAGTTCACCAAGGTTTCAGGAAGACCAAGGGGTATCAACGACCTTTGGATAGCCGCCTCCGCTATTCAATACCAGGCAGAGCTGGTGTCTTTAGACAGCGCCGCCATGTTTCAAGACCTACCGGGCCTTAGGGTTCGTCGCTAAACCAGATCAGCCACCGAGCCGAGAATCTCGGTCGGTCTAAATGGATACTTTGCGATCTCGGCATCATCCGAAATACCGGTTCTCACCAAGATGGTGTGAAGTCCAGCTTCAATGCCCGCCACCACGTCGGTGTCCATGCGATCCCCAATCATCGCGGTGTCCTTGGAGTGGACATCAATCTTGCGCATCGCGCTTCTAAACATCATCGGGTTTGGCTTACCCACGATATATGGACTCTTGCCGGTGGCTGCAGTAATGAGTGCTGCGACCGAACCGGTCGCTGGGATCGGACCCTCATTCGATGGGCCGGTTACATCCGGGTTGGTCGCGATAAACCTTGCACCCTTGTTGATCAGTCGCACCGCCTTGGTGAGAGCGTCAAAGCTCAGGTTTCTAGTTTCACCCAGAACCACGTAGTCAGGGTTGACCTCGGTCTGGACATAACCGATTTCGTGCATCGCGGTGGTGAGTCCAGCCTCACCAATAACAAAAGCTTTGCCCCCTGGCAGCTGAGACTTTATAAAGTCAGCGGTTGCCAAAGCTGAGGTGTAGATGCGTTCTTCTGGGATGTCCAGCCCACCGGCCTGCAACCTGGCGGCAAGATCACGTGGTGTGTAAATCGAATTGTTGGTCAGCACCAGGTACTTGGTGCCCTGCTCGGTCCACTTTTTGATTAGCTCTGGGGCTCCAGCGATGGGCTTACCCTCGTGCCACAGCACGCCATCCATGTCGGTGAGCCAGTTATTGATGTGTGAGCGATCGACCATGTTGCCTAGCCTAGCTTTAGGCTGTAGCGCGTGAGTGAAGACACAGAGCGCCCAACCGAGCAATCAACCTGGGGGGTTGGCCCATATCAGGGTGATGCCAGCAAAGACCCAAACTTTTCAAAGTTTGACCCTGAGTTATTGGCCGAGGGTGATACCAGAAACGTGGTTGATCAGTATCGCTACTGGTCCATGGAGGCAATCGTCGCCGACCTAGATTCCAAGCGACACCCTTACTTTGTTGCTATCGAGAACTGGCAGCATGACCTAAACATCGGCTCAATCGTTAGAACTGCAAACGCCTTCTTAGCTCAGGGTGTTCAAATCGTTGGCAATAAGCGTTGGAATCGTCGCGGAGCGATGGTGACGGACCGATATCAGCACGTCACCCACCTGCCGCAAATTGAAGATCTAATCGAGTGGGCAAAAACTGCAGGCCCTGGCGGTAGCAAGCTGCCAATCATTGCAATTGACAATGTCCCGGGCTGCAAGCAGTTGGAAAACTTCGAACTACCCAAGCACTGCGTCTTTTTGTTTGGTCAGGAAGGGCCTGGTCTATCTCAGGCTGCACTTGATGCCGCCGATGTGGTTTTGGAGATCACGCAGTTTGGATCCACCAGGTCAATCAATGCCTCCGCGGCCGCTGCAATAACCATGCACACTTGGGTTATGCAGCATGTTTTTAGTTAGACTCTCCTAAGGGCGAATCGCCCGAGAACCCCCATAACTGAAAGGGGTGCAGTCATGCCCGCAGTAGTCCTCGTTGGCGCCCAGTGGGGCGACGAAGGTAAAGGCAAAGCAACCGACCTACTTGGAGATCGCGTCGACTATGTAGTCCGCTACCAGGGTGGTAACAACGCCGGTCACACTGTAGTTATCGGTGACAAGAAGTTTGCCCTGCACCTACTGCCATCAGGCATTTTGACCCCGGGCTGTGTACCAGTTATCGGTAACGGAGTTGTAGTTGACCTAGAGGTCCTATTCCGTGAGATTGATGGTCTGAACGACAAGGGCGTTGACACCTCAAAGCTACTGATTTCGGCTAACGCTCACGTCATCACCCCCTACCACGTCACCGTGGACAAGGTTTCGGAGCGCTTTTTGGGTAAGCGTGCCATCGGCACTACCGGTCGCGGCATTGGCCCAACCTATGGCGACAAGATGGGACGTCTAGGCATTCGTATTCAGGATCTGTTTGACCCAAGCATCCTGCGCCAGAAGGTCGAGAGCGCACTCACCCAGAAGAACGAGCTATTAGTAAAGGTCTACAACCGCGCAGCGGTTAGACCTCAGGAGGTCGTTGACCACCTTCTCTCCTTCGCGGAGCGACTAAAGCCAATGGTTGCCGACACCGCGCTGGTTCTGAACAACGCACTGGCCGAGGGCAAGACGGTTTTGCTCGAGGGTGGTCAGGGAACCCTTTTGGACGTTGACCACGGAACCTATCCGTTCGTGACCTCCTCGAACCCAACCGCAGGTGGTGCAACCACCGGTAGCGGTATTGGTCCGACCAAGATCACCGGAGTGATCGGAATTCTCAAGGCGTACACCACTCGTGTTGGCTCTGGACCTTTCCCTACCGAATTGTTTGACGAGTGGGGCGAGTACCTGCGCAAGACCGGTGGTGAGGTTGGTGTTACCACCGGCCGTAACCGCCGCTGCGGTTGGTTCGATGCTCCTATTGCCCGGTATGCAACTCGCGTCAACGGCCTAACTGACATCTTCCTAACCAAGTTGGACGTTCTTACCGGCATCAAAGAGATTCCAGTTTGCGTGGCATACGAGGTTGATGGCCAGCGCGTAGAAGAGGTACCGGTGTCGCAGACCGACTTCCACCACGCGAAGCCGATTTATGAGATGTTCCCAGGCTGGGAGGAAGACATTTCTACCGCCAAGACTTTTGATGACCTACCTAAGAATGCCCAGGACTATGTCTTGGCTCTTGAGAAGCTAAGCGGCACCAGAATCTCCGCAATCGGTGTCGGGCCTGATCGCAACGCGACCATCGTCCGCCACGACATGCTTGGCTAGTTTTTGACAATCGGTTGCACTAACTTGCCAAAACGCGTCCAAAATCCGCGTCAAATCTGAGTCTTTGCCAACCAATTGCCAAAGGGCAACATCCCAATAAACATTAGGAAAACAAAGCGTTACACTTTTGTTATCGGAAAATGTTGTCAATCGGTTGCCAAAATAGTTTGGACAATCTAGCTTGAATGTGGGACATTGAAACAAATGAAGTTTCAAGCCACTACATAAGGAGTTGTAATGAACCTCAAGAAGACTCTGAGGGCAGCTGTTACCGCTGTTGCTTCATTTGCCCTCATTGCCTCCGGGTCAGTTGCTCCAGCTCAGGCTGCCAACCAAAAGACCCTCACGCTTAGCTCAGTGATCAACGTGACCTCGTGGGATCCTGCATCCGCAGACATCGGTCACGGAATCGTTTTCTACCAGGGTGTCTACGACAACCTGATTCTTCGTGCACCAGATGGCAGCTACAAGCCAAACCTGGCCACCAAGTGGACCGTAAACAAGAACGCAACCGAGGTTGTGCTTGATCTTCGCACCGGGGTCACCTTTACCGATGGCACCAAGTTCGACGCAAATGTTGCCAAGAAGAACCTGGACCACTTTGTAAAGGCAAATGGCCCACAGGGTGCAACCATGACCGGCGCCAAGATTGACGTGGTCTCTCCAACCAAGATCAAGATCACTCTTGCCACCCCTAACCCAGACATCATTTACTACCTGGCAACCACCAACTCCTTCATGACTTCTGGTAACGCGGTAGGCACTGCAGGTGTAAAGACCACCCCAGTTGGTTCTGGTCCATACCTTCTTGACCGCTCAACTGTTCCAGGCTCACAGGTTGTTTTTGTGAAGAACCCGAACTACTGGGACAAGTCCAAGATCAAGTTCGACAAGATCACCCTAAAGATCATGACCGATGTCACCGCTCGTCTAAACGCAGTGATGTCAGGCCAGATTGACGTTGCCCTGCTAGATGTCCGCACCGCAGACACCGCTAAGAAGCGTGGACTAACGCTTACTCAGTACAACGTTGACTGGCAGGGACTTCTACTCTTCGACCGTGCCGGAAAGATCAACAAGGCGCTAGGTGACGCTCGCGTTCGCCAGGCAATCGCTCACGCAATTGACCGCGCTGCACTGCTAAAGACCGTTCAGGGTGGCTACGGCGAGCTAACCAACCAGATCTTCTCGAAGGCATCTGGCGCCTATGTTCCATCACTAGACAGCATGTACAAGTACGACCCTGCTAAGGCAAAGGCCCTGCTTTCATCGGCTGGCTACGCAAACGGCTTTACCCTAAACATGCCAGCTTGGCCAGACGCCACCATGCGTGCGGCTCTGTCTGACTACCTGGGTGCAGTAGGCATCAAGCTGAACTGGGACAACGTTCCTGCTATCGAGTTCCGCAACGCGATGCTCAGCGGTAAGTACGAAGCCTCTGTATTCCAGCTGTTCCAGGGAACCGCATGGGTGAACTTCAACCTTGCAGTTGCTCCAAATGGTGCACGCAACGTGTTCAAGAGCACAAACGGTCTGATCAACAACGCGCTAAAGAACGTGTTGGCTGATCCATCTCCAAAGAACGTCAGCACTCAGATGACTGCCGTGAACCGCGAGATTGTAAAGCAGGCCTGGTTCGTTCCGTTCTACCGCCTACCACAGTTGCTGTTTAGCTCAAAGGGGGTAAAGGTAACTCCTCAGGCACAGAACGCAATTCCGTACCTTTACAACTACGCCCCTAGCGGTAAGTAGATGAACCCCTCGGGGCCCCTTCGGGGGCCCCGAGGCACCAACCCTCAACCCCCCAACCGGAGATTCAAGATGCTGGCTTTCATCGCGAGACGACTCTTCTCAGGAGCACTGCTTCTGTTGGTGATCTCGTCCCTGGCTTACTTCTTGATGTTCTTTTCTTCATCGAACATCGCCATCAACATCCTTGGTGACTCTGCCACTATCGAGCAGCTCAAGGCCAAAGAAGTCGAGCTAGGTCTCGACCGCCCCATCCTCGACCGTTACCTTGAGTGGCTAGGGGCAGCGCTACAGGGCGACCTCGGCACCTCATGGTTCTCATCAGAGCCAATCATCTCCGCACTTCTAAATAGACTTCCGGTCACTCTGACTTTGGTTATCGCAACCATCGTCCTAACCGCAATCGTGGCAACCATTTTGGGTATGGCTGCGGCGGTCAAGGGTGGAATCATCGACCGCATCGTTCAGATCCTGGGCATTGCAGGCTTTGCAGTCCCAGGTTTCGTGGTCGCTATCTTCTTGGTGACCGTGTTCGCAATCCAACTTTTCCTCTTCCCAGCTACCGGCTGGGTTCCATTCGAAGAGGACCCGGTTCTCTGGTTCCAGTCTCTAGTGCTGCCAGTCACCGCAATCTTCATCGGAGCAGTTGCTTCTTCTGCAGCGCAGATTCGCTCGGCAGTGAAGTCGGTACTGGAGAAGGACTGGGTTAGGACCCTGCGTTCTCGCGGTATCTCTGAAGGCGAGATTCTTACCAAGCACGTGCTTCGCGCAGCAGCTCCTGCTGGTCTAACCATCTTGAGCCTTCAGTTTGTGGGCATGCTCGGTGGTGCAGTGATTATCGAGCAGATCTTCGCCCTGCCAGGCATGGGATTCCTTGCGCTGCAGTCAACTGGTGTCGGTGACACCCCAGTAGTGATGGGTGTCGTTGTTGTAACCGTAATCATCGTCATTTTGGTAAATCTGATCGTTGACCTAGCCAACGGCTGGCTCAACCCTAAGGTGCGTGTGAAGTGAGTACCCAAGCCCAAATTCCATCAGGTCACGCAAGACCAATCGTGCGCCGCAGTTTGCTGGGCCGCCTGGTTCGCAATCCGTTGGCTGTACTCTCAGCGCTTTACATTCTGTTGATTGTGGTCGCTGCTCTGGTCGCTCCATATGCCACCGCATTCGACCCAAACACCACCGATCTATCGGCCACTTTGCTGCCACCGGATTCCACCTACCTCTTGGGTACGGACTCGGCTGGCCGTGATATCTTCACCAGAATCCTTTGGGGATCACAGACCACACTGCTCTCTGCGGTAATCGTTGTTGTGACTTCGATCCTGGTCGGTGTTCCATCTGGCTTGCTTGCTGGCTACTACGGCGGCAAGTTCGATGGCATCGCAAGCTGGATCTCGAACATGCTTCAGTCTTTGCCAGCCATCATCATCCTGCTGGCCGTGGCCTCGGCATTCGGAACCTCGATCTTCATCGCCATGGTGGTTTTTGGAGTCCTGATTGCTCCGGGCTTCTTCCGCCTCACCCGCACCGCAGTGATGGGAGTTCGCAATGAGCTCTACGTTGATGCCGCGAGGGTCTCCGGTTTGAGTGATTTCCGAATCATGGTTCGCCACATCCTCACCGTGGTGCGTGCACCAATCATCATCCAGTCGGCAATCATCTCCGGTATTGCCATCTCGATTCAGTCTGGACTGGAGTTCCTCGGGCTTGGCGACACCACCATGATCAGCTGGGGTGTCATGCTCAACGAGGGCTTCATGAACATCTGGATGGCGCCTAACCTCGTGCTCTGGCCTTCGGTTGTGATCTCGCTCACCATCGGCGCATTTGCCCTTCTGGGTAACTCGCTGCGTGATGCGCTCGAAGACACTCAGAAGGTTGTCACCAAGAAGTCCAAGTTCAAGGCTGCCAAGGGCACCGAGACCGTTGTGAACCCAAAGGTGATGGACGCAGAGGGCAAGCTGCTCGCTGTTTCAAACCTCTCGGTTGGCTACCCGCAGGGCGATGGTTCTGTGAACCGAGTTGTTGAGGGAGTCTCGCTTTCAGTTTCGAAGGGCGAGGTTCTAGGCATCGTTGGTGAATCAGGCTCTGGAAAGACCCAGACCGCATTCTCTATCCTTGGCCTACTTCCCGAGAACGCCCAGATTCCCTCCGGCCACATCGTCTTCGATGGGGTCGAGCTGGTATCTGCCTCTGGAGGAAAGATCAGCCAAAAGCGAATGACCGAACTTCGGGGAAAGCGCATTGCCTACATCCCCCAGGAGCCAATGAGCAACCTGGACCCTAACTTCCGAGTTGGTTACCAACTGGTTCGCCCAATGGTCAAGATCCTTGGTATCTCAAAAAAGGAAGCTAAGCAGCGTGTGCTCAAGCTTCTGGACATGGTTGGCATTGTGAACCCAGAGCGCGTTTTCAAGGCCTATCCTCACGAGGTTTCGGGTGGTATGGCACAGCGCATTCTGATTGCTGGTGCAATCAGCTGCGAGCCCGACCTGTTGATCGCTGATGAACCGACCACGGCTTTGGATGTGACTGTTCAAGCTGAGGTATTGGATCTACTTCGTGATCTGCAGAAGCGCCTTGGTATGGGCATGGTGCTGGTTACCCACAACTTTGGTGTGGTTGCCGACCTTGCGGACAAGATCGTGGTCATGCAGTATGGCAAGATCGTCGAGTCCGGTGATGTCAGAACCATCCTGCGTAACCCGCAGCACCCATACACCCAGGTCTTGCTCAGTTCGATGCTTGAGGACAAGACCCCAATGACCTTCCTAACCTCCGAGACCAAGGAGAGCTAAATGTCTGAGTTTCTAAAGGTAGAAAACGTAGACGTCGAATACCCGGGCAAGGGATTCTTCGCCAAGCCATTCAAGGCACTGCATTCGGTGTCAATTGAGCTGGGCAAGGGAGAAACCCTCGGCCTAGTGGGTGAGTCCGGCTCCGGTAAGACCACCCTGGGCCGAGCAATTCTTGGCCTGGCTCCGGTTACCGCAGGTTCGATTCGCTTTCAGGGTGAAGAGATCTCGAAGGCATCGCGTAGAGAGCGTCAGCGTTTAAGCCGGGACATCCAGGTTGTTTTCCAAGATCCCTACACCTCGCTGAACCCATCGATGGAAATTGGCCAGATTCTTTCAGAGCCTTTGGAGATTCAGGGCATGAAGGGCGAGGATGCCAAGAAGCGCATCAAGGAGCTGCTTGACCAGGTGAACCTTCCCAAGGATGCCCTTCACCGCCTGCCTCGAGAGTTCTCCGGGGGTCAGCGTCAGCGTGTGGCGATTGCCCGAGCTCTTGCTCTGTCGCCAAAACTGATTGTCTGCGATGAACCAGTTTCTGCACTGGATCTGACCACTCAGGCCCGAATCCTGGATCTGTTTCTTCAGATCCAGCAGGACACCGGGGTTAGCTATCTCTTTGTCTCTCACGATCTTGATGTGGTTCGCCACATATCGCACCGCATTGCCGTGATGTATAAGGGCGAGATTGTGGAGCAGGGGGAGGCCATGAAGGTTTCCAAAAACCCTGACCACCCATACACACAGCGTCTGTTGATGGCGTCACCGGTTCCAGACCCAGACCGCCAAGCAAAGCGTCGCGAGGAGCGTAAAGCACTACTTGCACTTCAGGCACAGGCAGCAAGCTAAGCTTGGCAACTGTGTTTCCAAATTTGGAAACATAACTGGGGATAGGAAGTAAATTGGCTGAGACTAATGGCAGGAAGCGAAAGAACTCGCTGCCAACCATCTACGACATTGCCGAGCTTGCTGGCGTAAACCCATCAACGGTTTCTAGGGCACTGAATAACCCTGGTCGCATCAATGCTGTGACCGAGGCCAAGATCAAAGATGCCGCCAAGAAGCTCAACTATCACGTGAATCCCTTTGCCAGAGCGCTACCGACCGGTAAGACCAAGATGATCGCCTGCATAGTTGCCGACATCACCAACCCGATGTTCTTCGATGCGGTTCGTGGTGCTGAGGCCCAGGCATCAGACCTTGGCTACACCCTGGTGATTGCAGAATCTCAAGAATCGAGCAGCCTGGAGGCTGCGACTGTGGAGCGAATCATGCCATCGGTAGATGGCGTGGTGCTAGTCACCTCACGTCTTGAGGATGCCGAAGTGAAAGAGATTGCCTCCAGAAAGCCCGTGGTTCTGATGAACCGAAGAATTGATGGGCTTGCGGATGTAGTTGCCGACATCTCTGCTGGAATCGAGCAAGCGGTAGCTCACCTAAAGCAACTTGGGCACGAATCCGTGTCTTATCTCTCTGGCCCCAGCACATCCTGGATGTCAAAGCACCGCTGGCAGCTGATTTTTGATGCAGCGGTAAAGCAAGGCCTCAAAGTCGTTGAGATCGGGCCTAATGAACCGGTGGTTGATGGTGGCAAAGCCTCGGTTGATCTAGTTCTGGCTTCCGGTGTTAGCGCGGTTATCGCCTATAACGACCTCATCGCAATTGGTTTGATGAGCGGGTTGAGCGAGCGAGGTGTTCGCGTTCCGGAGCAGGTGAGCGTTGTTGGGTTTGACGACATTTTTGGCTCAGACTTGACCACTCCAGCCCTAACCACAATCAAGTCTCCGCTTGAAAGTGCCGGGAAACTCGCTGTTCAAGCGCTGCTTGCCGACATTGAAGATCAAGATGCGCAGCAAGCGCTAGAAACGGCAAAGCGCCTCGCAGGTCACCTGGTTATGCGCGCTTCAACCGCAGCCAAAAAGTAAACGAACCCAAATTGTTACCAAACTTGTTTGACCTTTTGGCAATCGGTTGACAAAATTAAGTTAGAAAGGCGGAAAAGCCAATGAATATAAAGGTTTTTTCAGATAGCAACCGATTGCTTCCAACCTCCAATGGTGAACGTGCGGTTGCTGAGCACCTGTATAGCTTGGTTCGAGACCTTCCGATCATCTCTCCGCATGGTCACGTCGACCCGAAGTTGCTGCGTGATAACGAGCCGTTCTCCAATCCAGCAGCTCTGTTTTTGTATTTCGATCACTACATCACCCGCCTGTTACACGCCGATGGTGTTGACCTCGCCCTGGTTCGTGAACCAAAGGATCCGCTTGACGAGGCTCACGCCCGAAACGCTTGGAAGATCTTCTGCTCACGCTGGCACCTATTTGCCGGCACCGCATCTGGTTACTGGCTGGTGCACTCGCTTGAAACTATTTTCGGAATTAAGCAGGAGCCCTCGGCTGAGGGGGCAGATGATCTTTATGACCAGATCCAGGCTGTGCTGCTAGACCCTGCGTTTAGACCCCGTGACCTGTTTACGCGTTTCGGCATCGAGTTCTTGGCAACTACCGACGACCCTGCTGACGGCCTTGAGCACCAAATCGCGCTGAATGCCGACCCAAGTTTTGGTGGTCGAATCGCGCCGACTTTCAGACCAGATTTCTACATCTCTCCGGATGCTGATGGCTGGCTGCAGAGAGTTGACAACCTTTGCTCCTTGACCTCGCAGCCAGTCACACACAGCGGCTTGGTTCAAGCGCTTTGGCTAAGAAGGATCTTCTTCAAGCAAAACGGTTGCGTAAGCGTAGATATCGGTGCAGAAACCGCCTTCACCACTTTGTTGACCGAGTCGCGTGCTCAGCTACTTTTTGAAAAGGCGGTGGCTGGAACTATTTCCAAGGCTGAGGCTGAAGAGTACCGCGGCAACATGATCTGCGAGATGGCCAGAATGTCTTGTGAAGATGGTCTGGTAATCACGTTGCATGTTGGTGTTTACCGAAATCACTCGAGCCAAACCCTGGAGATTTTCGGTCGTGACACCGGCCACGATATTCCAGTTCGCGCGGAGTTCACCTACAACCTCAGACCGCTTCTTGAGGCTTATGGCCTACACCCAAATCTGCACCTGGTGCTATTCAGTTTGGATGAGACCACCTGGGGTCGAGAGGTTGCCCCGCTCGCTGGCTTCTATCCATCGGTATTCATTGGAGCACCATGGTGGTTCTTGGATGCTCCCGACTCAGCTAAGCGCTATCGCGATGCCATCACCGAGACTGCAGGTTTCTACCGCGGATCAGGCTTCATCGATGACACCAGGGCGTTTTTATCGATCCCAGCTCGCCATGACATGGCTCGCAGGGTGGATAGCTCCTATCTTTCAAACCTCGTAAACCAGGGCCGCATCAGTCTTGCGACTGCCGAGAAGGTGGCAGTTGATTTGGTTACTACCGTTCCAAAGCGAGCCTTCAAGCTATGAAGCCTGAGCGAATCCTCCACTTAGGCCTTGGTGCTTTCTTCAGAGCACACCAGGCTTTTTATACTCAGCACGCCAGCGATGCTGCACAGTGGGGGATTGTCGCTTACACCGGACGATCGAGCGAGCAAGCCGATCTTTTGAATGCTCAGGATTGCAAGTACACATTGATCACAAGGGCATCAGCTGGAGACAGCTTTGAACTGATTGATTCTGTAGTTCGGGCGGAGCCTGCTTCTAACCTCGAGGATTTGATTCAGACTCTAGCGAATCCAAACATTGCCCTAGTCACCCTGACGATCACCGAAGCTGGCTATCAGCCGGCTGAAGTTGAGCTCTCGCAGAGCGCACTGGGTCGACTGCTGCTGGGACTGCGCGCACGTTACCAAAACGGCGCAGCAATTGCCCTTGTGCCTTGTGACAACCTTCCCGCCAACGGGTCTGTGCTGAAAGCTGCGCTTCTGCAACTCGCTAGAGACCAAGAGCCTGGCTTTATCGATTACCTCAGTTCGCTCAGCTACGTAACAACCTCGATTGATCGCATCACTCCAAGAACCACTCAGTCAGATCTGGATCTGGTCAAAAGCGAAACCGGTTTCAAGGACCAGTCCCCGGTTGTCACGGAACCATTCCGTGACTGGGTGCTGCAGGGAGAATTCCCGCTTGGCAGACCCAATTGGGAGAGCGCAGGGGCGAAGTTCGTATCTGACATCGAGCCGTTTGAAAACCGAAAGCTTTGGCTACTAAACGGAGCTCACACCCTGATGGCGCTTTATGGCCAGTACAGGGGTCACGAGCGGGTTGACCAAGCGGTTCAGGATCCTGAAGTCTTGGCTGAGGTGAATACCTTCTGGGACGAATCGGGAAGTCACCTCGATGAGCAACTCCTTGGAATCGCGTCTTACCGAGCTCAATTGCTCGAGCGATTTAGGAATCCTCGAATTGGATATCAGCTCTCGCAAATTGCTCAGGACTCACTTAACAAACTCAGTGTGCGAGTTGCACCGGTTGCACTACTCGAACTCTCCCAGGGAAGACTTCCAAGTGCAGCGGTGACCGCTATCGCAAGTTGGATCTGGTTTGTCGGAACGAGGGTTGAAATCAAGGATTCCCGCTTGGCCGAGATTCGTGAGGCTGCCGATCCCCTGGGCCTTATCTCCTTGATTTCACCAAAGCTTGCAGCCCACAAAGAGTTTGCCGATGCGGTCTTGGCTCGGGCCGAAGAATTCACCTCACTCAGCACCGTCGGTGCTCAATTAGCTAGGTAGGAAGGGACCCAATGCTAAAGCCACAACTAAACCCAGCTCGATCGCTAATTTCCCTGGATGGTATCTGGGATTTCAAAGTCGACTTCAACGACGAGGGTTTCAATCAAAACTGGGCTGGCTCAACGCTGGATACCGATTTGGATGTTGCAGTGCCATCGAGTTACAACGAGCTCTTTACCCAACGAGAGATTCGCGAACACGTCGGCTGGGTTTGGTATCAACGAGAACTGGTTGTCCCTAAGGGGTTTGCTGGTCAGCGCTATTTCGTTCGCGTAGCAGCTGCTACCCACGAGGGAAAGCTATTTATTAATGGCAAAGAGCTAGTCAGTCACGTTGGTGGCTACATGCCGTTTGAGGCCGAGCTGACCAATGTGGTTGCTCCTGGTGAAGTCGCTCTGCTAACAATCGCAGTTTCGAATGTGTTGACCAACGAGACCATCCCACCGGGAGAGGTGCAGGTGCTGCAAACCGGTCGCAAGGAGCAGTACTACTACCACGACTTCTTCAACTACGCCGGTCTAGCTAGATCCGTAGAGCTTTACTCCACCCCAATGAATGCAATCTCTGACATAACTGTCGTAACCACCGTAAAGGGGTCGACTGGAGTTGTGTCCTATGAGGTGGTCAGCGCTGGCGAAGTATCCGTAAGACTCCTCGATGCCAAGGGCAACGAGGTTGCATCTGCCCAGGGATCCAAGGGAGACCTTGAGGTGGCGGATGCGAAGCTATGGGGACCAGGTCATCCATACCTATACCAACTGGTGGCAACCTCTGGAGAAGATCAGTACAACCTAAATGTCGGCATCAGGACCATCGAAGTTTCGGCAACCCAAATCCTTCTCAATGGCAAGCCTATTTACCTCACCGGTTTCGGTATGCATGAGGACCACCTGGTCAAGGGCAAGGGTCACGACAACGCAATTCTAGTAAATGACTTTGAGCTCTTGAAGTGGGTAGGTGCGAACTCCTTCCGCACCTCCCACTACCCATATGCAGAAGAAGTTATGGACTATGCCGATAAGCACGGCATCTTGGTGATTGATGAGACTGCCGCGGTTGGAATGAACCTGGCACTCACCTCGGGAATCTTCGGTACTCCACCAAAGACAACCTTCTCCCCAGAGACCATCAACGGTAACTCCCAGGCCGCACTTGCTTCTCAGATCCGTGAGCTAATCGCCAGGGATAAGAACCACCCATCCGTTATTGCCTGGTCTATTACCAATGAGCCAGCTAGCGAAGAAGAAGGAGCAGACACCTACTTCGAACCACTGTTTAAGTTGGCACGGGAACTGGATCCATCCAGGCCGGTGACCTATGTCAACGTGATGATGGCACCGTTTAGCAAGTGCAAGCTGGCACAGTTTGCCGACTTCATCTGCCTCAACCGCTACTACGGCTGGTATGTAAACCACAACGACCTAGACAGCGCCATCTTGGGTTACCGCGCAGAACTTAAGGGCTGGGTCGAAACCTTCGGAAAGCCTTTGGTTATCACCGAATATGGAGCCGATACCCTGCCTGGAGCTCACTCGATCCACGCGCTGCCTTGGAGCGAGGAATACCAGGTCAACTTCCTGAAGGCCAGCCACCAGGTTCACGATGAGTTTGAGTCGGTAGCCGGTGAGCACGTGTGGAACTTTGCAGACTTCCAAACCAAGCCTGGAATCTTCCGAGTGCTTGGAAACAAGAAGGGTGTTTTCACTCGTGATCGTCAGCCAAAGGCTGCCGCCTACGAGTTGAGAGACCGTTGGACCAAGCTCGGTAACCAAAAGCCAAAGCGATAGAGAGAAACAAATGGATAAGGACATGAGAATTGCGAAGGCTGAGGTCTTCGTTCACTCCCCAGGTCGCAACTTTGTGACCCTGAGAATCACCACCGAAGGTGGTCTAGTTGGTTACGGTGACGCAACCGTAAACGGTCGCGAGCTATCGGTCGCCTCATACCTGCGCGATCACCTGGCTCCGATGTTGATTGGTCGCGATGCGCACAACATTGAAGACACCTGGCAGTACTTCTACCGCGGTTCCTACTGGCGTCGTGGTCCTATCACCATGACTGCGATTGCAGCTATCGACATGGCGCTTTGGGACATCAAGGCCAAGGCTGCAAACATGCCGCTGTACCAGTTGCTCGGTGGCAAGAGCCGCGAGGGTTGCCTCGCTTACGGCCACGCCTCAGGTCGCGAGATCTCGGAGATCCTTGACTCGGTTCGTGAGCACATGGAGAAGGGCTACCGTGCAATTCGTGTTCAGTCGGCAATTCCGGGCCTCAACTCCGTCTACGGAGTTGCTGCTTCGGCCAACGCAGCAGCTGGTGCCGGAAGCGGTAAGGGGGCATCCTCTGCTCGCTACGACTACGAGCCGGCAAGACGCTCCGCAGTGCCAGTAGAGGAAGAGTGGGACACCCGCGCGTACCTCAACTACATTCCAAAGGTATTCGAGGCAGTTCGTAATGAGTTTGGTCCAGAGCTACCGCTATTGCACGATGCTCACCACCGTCTAACTCCGATTCAGGCAGCCAGACTTGGTAAGTCATTAGAGCCATACGACCTGTTCTGGATTGAGGATGTCACTCCTGCGGAGAACACCGACGCCTTCCGACTAATCCGTCAGCACACCACAACCCCACTTGCTGTCGGCGAGATCTTCAACACCATCTTTGATTACAAGGATCTGTTTGAAGAGCAGCTGATTGACTACGTGCGCAGCCCGGTCAGCCACGGTGGCGGTATTACCCCACTGAAGAAGATCTTCGACTACGCAGCTGTCTACCAGATTAAGTCAGGTGTTCACGGTCCAACCGATGTATCGCCAATTGGTCACGCAGCTTCGCTGCACCTAGGCATGGCAATTCACAACTACGGCATCTCCGAGTACATGCAGCACTCGCCAGACACCAACGATGTGTTCCAGCCTGAGTACACCTTCACCGATGGTTTGATTCGTCCAGGTACCAGCCCAGGTTTGGGTGTTACCTACGATGACAAGCTAGCCTCCCAGTTTGAATACGAAGCCGCCTACCTGCCAGTCAATCGCCTAAAGATTGATGGCACCATGCATGACTGGTAAACCGATGACTAACGCTCCAGCCAAGACCCCCTGTCAAATTGTTGTGATGGGGGTGTCTGGCTGCGGCAAGACATCTATCGGAGTCCTGTTCTCCAAGGCTCTTGGCATTCGCTTCACCGATGGCGATGATCTTCACCCAACCGCCAACAAAGAAAAGATGGCTGCCGGGATCCCACTAAACGATGACGATCGTTGGCCTTGGCTTGATTTAGTCGGTCTAACACTGTCGATGCCGGAGGGCGCGATCGTTGCCTGCAGTGCACTGAAGAAGTCTTACCGCGATCGAATTCGAGCTGTGGCGCCTGATGCAGTCTTTGTTCACCTGGTTGGTTCGCGGGAGTTGTTGATGGAGCGACTGCAGAATCGCAAAAACCATTTCATGCCGCCGAGCCTTCTTGAGTCTCAGCTAAATACTCTTGAAGAGTTGCAGGCTGACGAAGTTGGCTTCAGCGTGGACGTTGGTCCCAGCGAGGCTGAGGTTTTGGCTAGCTGTCTAGAGCAACTTGCGCAAGTCCCTGGTAAATCGTGTGAGCCTCAGGTTCTCTAACACCTTCAGAAACTGATGAGTTTCGATAGCGGGATTTCTATACCGCTCCTGTACTTGCCGAACGGCTCTGACAACCTCAATGGGCTGCTCGTCGAGTAATTGAGCTAACAAGAAATCGGGTGTCGCACAGTGGGCTGAACTTTGACTTAGATCAAAGTCTTTGGTGTTGTAAGTCAAGAGATGGGTAGCGCCGCGCTCAATGGTTGTCGCGGCTATGAATCGATCTCTTGGGTCAGTTGTAAGTCTGATCGCAATCTCTTCATCGCCATCTGCGACTTCAAACATAGATAGCTTCTCTGCAATTACCTTCGGTGCGACATTCCCAAGGACGCCTTCTCGAAGAGGAACGACTTCAAGCTCTCGCAATGCACCGGCTGGAATCAGTAACTCAATCGTTGAATTGATTGCCAGCTAAAATCCGCGGGCTATCTCTTCGCAATGGGGTTATAACCTTTGTCGGTAAGGTCGTAGAGCCCCAACTCTTCGCTCAGGTGGATTAGTTCATCTAGGTTTTTGCTTTGTTCGCTTCTGAGTTGATCCTCTAAAACAAACAAATCCGACAGCCTGATTCGACGGTGAGATCCAGATGTCGAGATTGGTGTTCGGTATTTTTCTAGCAGCTTGATCAGAGTCGGCCTCGAGACACCAAGCATCTTGGCTGCCTCTTGAGTCGTCAGAAAGGTAACTTCCGATCTGACCGAAACCTCCTTGCCTGAAAAAAACTCAGACAGAGTCATAACTAGCAAGTCCTTTAGTTGGTCCGGCATATCAATCAATGCACCATCGACCCGAAGCTCAACCTTGCTATCTAAGCTGACCTCCGGGTGGGCGATACGACCTTTTTCCGTGCCTGAGAGCACCGCTACTGCATGCATAAAGAAATCCTAAGCGTAAAAATCGCAAATATCGATAAATTCGACAGCCTGTGGCTAGCATCTTGCAGGACAATCTGATTCCTAAATCGAGCTTGCTCAGAGAGAATTACTAGGTGAGCAAAAAGAATGAGGATCTGGATTCAATCCCTTATCCGGACGAGGCATTCAACACCTGGGGTGCATCGGCGGTTGGTGTCGATCCGCTACTCGCAAGCTTCACTTCTGCTCCGTATCAACCCGTAAGACCACACGTTCCTTTCTACAGATTCTTTGCCTACCCAGACATTCTTGATCTTCGCAGAGCGGGCTATGAGGTCGACAGATTTATCCCGCTTTTTGATGCCCTCGAGAACGTCCGCTATCGCGAAGCTTTGACTCTCAGTGAAATGCTCCACTTCCCAAACCCAGCGATTCCCTGGAACCCGAGACGAGCCAGAGAAATCGAGCTTGAGGTGAGAAGCCAGTTGCATGAACACGGCGTTGGCGATGTCCCATCGCTGATGCGCAGGTTTCTAGGTAAGGCTTTTCCGGGTGACACCATTAGCTATCTGAGCGTCGATCTAATCAACGTCTTTTTCTGGGGAGCCATGGCCGAGCTGGCGGATGATCTGGCATGGAGAAACCCAAGCCTTAGTTGGAAAGCGGAATACCTAAGGTTCCCAATCCGCTCGCTAGGGCTCTAGCAAAAAGGGATCAAGATCCGCTTCAAAGCTGGCAGGTCAGGCTCAGCCCAATCTAACTTGGAGAGATCCTGCTCTTTCACCCAACGAAGTTCAGAGTGGTCTGTAGAGGTGGCTGGTTCTTGGTCTACGAGATCGCAGACAAAGCAAACCAGTTCGATCTCCCCCGTGGTTGAGCGATCGAACTGCCGCACCACACTGATCTGAACCCCAAGCTCTTCTTGGATTTCGCGAATTAGAGCAGCTTCAAGACTTTCGCCCAGCTCCGGCTTACCGCCTGGAAACTCCCACTTATTTGGAGACGATTTCCAGTCCCCGCGCTTGCAACACAAATACTCCCCGTGGGAGTTTTGAATGATTGCCGCCACGACCAGTGTCATGGTGGAAAAGGCTAGCAACAAGTCGTGAGTTGGACTTAGAGTTTTAGAGTGGGCCCAGGTGGCCCGAGGAAATCCCGGCAGACCTCCGGACGGTGGTCTCGCCGGGTTTTATTACTTCGGGAGGTTAGCCTCGATGACAGAAACGATTGACTCATCGTCTGGCTTTACCTGCGGGCGGAAGCGCTTAACTTCACCCGATGGCAAGATCAAAAACTTCTCGAAGTTCCACATCACTGGACCTGCAAGACCCATCGCATCCTTGGTCTTTACAAGTTCTTTGTAGAGCGGGTGACGGTTGCGACCGTTGACATCACTCTTGGTGGTCATAGGGAAACTAACTCCCCAGGTGGTGGAGCAGTACTCACCAATTGACTCATCGTCTTTTAGTTCCTGCTTGAAAGAACCTGATGGCACACCCAAAACCGTGAAGCCACGATCTGCATACTTGCGCTGCAGCTCCTCGAGCTGGGCATACTGCGGAGAAAGACCGCAGCGAGATGCAACGTTGACCACGAGGATCACATTGCCCTGAAAATCAGCGAGGCTGCGCTTTGAGCCATTGAGCATTGTTAGTTCGTGCGAGAAAGAAACCATATGGCTAATAACCAGTGCAATGCAAAACTAATTTCACTAACCTTGGGCGAACACTAAATCGGGGGAAGACCATCAAGCAGCGTTTGAGCTTTAACCCCTGGGTCGTGGTCTTTTTGGGCACCGCAATCTTTCACACTCTCAGAGGCTCCTGGGAGGACATTTTGATCTTTGGTGGAGCCTCACTCTTTATTCTCAGCCAGGTCTTCGGCTTCACTAAGTTCGGCTTCAAATCTCAGCCCAAGCTGGGCATTCCAGCGATTGCTGGATTTGTTGTCCTGGCTGCCGCAGTCTTGTATTTGGCACCTAGGCACTCAATCCCCAACCTGGTTCTGCTGTTGGCCATCATTCCAATTGGTGCAGTGCTGCTTTTGTATGTTGATGAGGAGAACCAACCTGGGCCAAGTGACCAGGTTGTCAGAGCCCGTTGGCTCTGGGGCAGCTGGGCGGTGGTCTTTGCGTTGATAGAACTCATTGCCTATGTTGGGTCAAAGCTCACCCAGGACTTAGTTCAGTTTCCAACCATTTCGGTGCTGTTGGACCCGGTTTTAGAGACTCCGCTGGGCCGGGCAGTCTTTGTCGCTTTTTGGCTTGCCGCCGGGGTCTACCTATTTGGCGTTAGGCGCAGCCGATGAGCAATTTTTTGATCGTGAGCGGGTATTTAGGGTTCGTGGTCCTAGGGATCGCAATGGCTGCAATCGGGAGATTGCGACCCGAGAAACTAGCCCCATTGGGAGAGCTATTGAAATACGTGATGCGTCATCGCATCACCCGCATTGCCCTGTTTATGGTGTGGTGGTGGCTGGGTTGGCACTTTTTGGTGGGAACCACCGTTCGCTAGCTTGCGATGGTTTTACTAAGGGTCAGCCTGATGCTTTGGAGTAGGTAGCCAACGATGAAGAAGAACACGGTGATGGCCGCCACATACATCAGCATGCTTGGCACGCCACCCTCTTCATTCGGGTTAATAAACCAGTAGGGCCACCAGTTGGTGATGAGCCCCCGGACAACTGAGAAACCAAGCCAGGCAAGGGGGAAGATGGCAACCCACAAACTTGCCCTAAGTCTGAGCTTTGGGGAGCGAAGCGAGATCAGGTAATCGACGACGATCAAAATCGGTGCATAGGTGTGAATGATCTGGTTTGGCAATACCGGCCAGACATAACCCGCATCGCGAACATCGCCCGCGGCATCCGCTAGGAGCGCGTGGTAAACCACTCCAACGATGACCATGGCTGCGGCCAAGCTCAATCTCGCGATGTTGTGAAACTTGGTTTCCTCTTTACCCGAGAAGAGGATGTAGGCCGAGTAGAGCGAGAGTGCACCCGCCACGATGGCACTGACGATAGAGAAGTAGGCGAAGTATTCGCCAGGTCTAAAAACGTTGTTTGCCAAGCGGTCAGTAACCTGCCAGACCACGCTGCCCAAAAGCCCAAGCCCCAGGGCAAGTCGAAGGGAACCAATTACCGCTTTATACATGTTCTAAAACCTACTCCTGGGTCTCCAGGTAGCGAATGATTGCGGTGGCAAATTCTTGCGGTTTCTCCTCATTTGGCAGGTGCCCGGTTGTTTCGATAATCACAAGCTCAGCGTTTGGCAATTCACCTGAGAGTCGAATTGAGTTATCGGTCGGCACCACAAGATCGTTGTCTCCGCTGATTACCAGGGTCTTAATGGTTATCTCACCAAGTCGCTCTGCGATATCGAGCGAACGAGGTGCTTTGTTGAACTCCCAGAACGCGCGCTCCCAGCCGATTACTTGCAGCGGTGCTGTGTAGCCGGCAATGGTTTCAGGAGTGATTTGACTTGGGTCGTTGTAGCTACGATCCAAAATCTCAAGACCTGAGGTTGCGATTGACGCGACCGCCAGCGGACCAAGGTGATCAAGCTGCGGGATGTCGAAAACCCAGTTCAGCCACTGTGGTGCTCCGCCAGAGCCGTAGACCGCAGGTGCAAAAAGCACCAAGCCCTTGAGCTTTTCCTGATGCTCAAGTGCGTAGCCAGCAGCTAAAGCACCACCGGCCGAGTGCCCAACAAGGAATACCTCTTTGCCAGCACCGAATCTGTCTACCAGCTCGTCGATTACCTCGAGCTGTGCTTCAGCCGAGTAGGGGTTCACGCCAGACCATTCGGTGGGGCGTTCAGTAAAGCCAAACGCCGCACGGTCATAGGCAATCACATGCCCGTGTGCTGCCAGCGGTGCCAGCACCTCTTTGTATGAAAATGCGCTGGCACCAAAGCCGTGTGCCAAGAGAATCAGGTGGTCTGAGTTTGGATCTCCGGCCTCAACGTAGTGAACCTCGTGATCCAAAATCTCTACGAACTTAGACCTTCCCTGCCACAGCTCGGCTGCAGCCTCTTTGTTTGTCAGGGTCCCTGAGCTTTGAACTGGCACCAAAAATGGGCCGAGCAGCAGTGCTGCGGCCAGGGTGCCCAAGATCAGCTTTGTTCTTAGCTTCATGTCACAACCAAACCACACCCGGGTAGGTTTCAGTTCCGCAAGCGGGAAATCAGCCCGTAGTTATCTGGTTGGATTGAGACATACAAAGGAGTTCAATTGCAAACCACTCGTTCACTGGTAACAAAGGCACCTGGCGCAAACTTTGAAAAGGCAGAGATGCCACTTCGCGAACTGCACAAGGATGCAGTCGCAATCAAGATTCTTTTCTCGGGCATTTGCCACTCCGATATCCACCAGGCAAGAGACGAGTGGTTCGAGGGCATCTTTCCAATGGTGCCAGGTCACGAAATTGTTGGTGAGGTGACCGCAGTTGGTGACTCGGTAACCAAGTTCAAGGTCGGTGACCGAGTGGGTGTTGGTACCTACGTCGACTCCTGCCGCGAGTGTGAATACTGCCTAAAGGGCATGGAGAACTACTGCCTAAAGGGCAACGTCCAGACCTATAACGGTCGCCACTATGACGAGTCCCCAACCTACGGCGGCTACGCCCAGGACATCGTGGTTGACCAGAACTACGTTCTTTCGGTTCCAGCTTCGCTGGACCCGGCGGCCGCAGCTCCGCTGCTTTGCGCCGGAGTCACTCTCTACTCACCGCTGAAGCACTGGCAGGTTGGCCCTGGCAAGCGAGTGGCCATCCTGGGTCTTGGCGGCCTTGGCCACATGGGCGTGAAGTTTGCTGTTGCGATGGGTGCCGAGGTTTATGTACTGGGTCACTCAGCTTCGAAGAAGGCTGACGCACTCAAGTTCGGTGCCAAGGACTACCTGATCACCACCGACTCATTCGAGAGCCACAAGAACTTCTTTGATGTGATCGTAAACACCACCTCCGCAGATCTAGATGTCGATGCACTGCTTGGCATGCTCAAGGTTGGCGGTGCTTTGGTAAACGTTGGCCTGCCAGGCAACAAGCAAAGCTATGACCCGTTCTCGATCATTGGTGGCCTGAAGAGCATTGCCGGTGCTAACACCGGCAGCATCTCTGGCACTCAAGAAATGCTGGATTTCTGTGGTGAGCACAACATCGTCTCGGACGTTGAGGTGGTTGATGCCAGCAACGCTGAGGCAGTAGACGCTGCCTACCAGCGTGTGGTGGCATCGGATGTGCGCTACCGCTTCGTGATTGACGCCAGCACCATCTAGCTGTGGATAGTTGGCAGCGAACTTCTGCCAACTTGAATAGCCTCTGAGTGTATAAAAATTAACTTGGTCAAGTTGGTCAAGTTCCTTAGCATTTAGCTATGAGGCACAGAGTGAGTATTTACGAAGCAAAGACCAATTTCTCAAAATACGTCGAACTGGCCCTGCAGGGCGACGAGGTGATTGTGACCAATCGCGGAATTGACGTGGTTGAGCTGACCCCGCTTGGTGCGAAGCTTCAAACCGGATTTGGCGTTCTCTCTGGGGTGTTCGAGGGTTTCGACTGGGATAAAGCTGATTCTGAGTTTGCATCCAGCTACAACCAAGACAAACTCACATGATCTTGCTCGACACCCAGACTCTGTTTTGGTATCTGACCGGTGATGCAAAGCTCGGACCACAAGCCAAACAAAAGCTTAAAGCGAGCCAGACCCTATATTTCTCGAGCCTTAGCATTCTCGAGCTTGAGGCCAAGTTCTTTGATCAGGGGGTGCCGCTTCAAAGGGTACTCAGGAGCGCAGCATTGGATGCTGGATTGCGGGAACTTGCTCCAACCGGCGCAGAGTTAGAGAGGTTGGGGGACTTTCCGCAGCTTGTGAAGCACGATCCTTTGGATCGAGCGCTGATGTGTCAGGCCAGTTGGCACAATGCCACTTTCTACACATCGGATAGAAAACTTCTCTCCATGGGTTTGAATTGGGTGAGAGACTCACAGAATTAGAGATTCAGGAGCACGCAATGAAGCAGCACAAACTCGGACACACTCAGGTTTCAAAGATCGGCCTCGGCTGCATGAATGTCTCCTGGATATTCACAAATGGTTCAGCCCTAGACCCAGTGAGAAGAGTTGAAGAAGCTCTCCCCGCTTTTCACTCTGCCCTCGATGCCGGCATCACTTTCTTAGATACCGCAGACATCTATGCCCCGACCTGGGATGCTTTTGGCCACAACGAGATCTTTGTTGCCGAGGCACTGCGAACCTGGTCGGCCACCAAGGAGCAAAAAGACAAGGTCGTTATTGCAACCAAGGCAGGTATAACCAGAAGACCCGGTGAGGTCTGGGGTAGAAGTGCAAACCTCGACTACCTACTCAGAGCCGCCGAGGCATCTGCTGGTCGCCTGGGAGTAGACAAGATTGCGCTCTGGCAGCACCACCGCCAAGACCCGAGCCTGCACTTTGAGACCCAGGTCGAGAACCTGCTGGTTCTCAAAGAGCGCGGCATCATCGATCAGCTTGGCGTTTCAAACTATGACGCCAAGCAGCTGCAGCAGGCGGTTGAGATGGCGGGAGAGGGTGTGATCGTCTCGGTGCAGAACGAGTTCAGCCCAAAGTATCGCTACGACCTCGACGTCCTAGAGGTATGTGAGAAAAACAACATCACCTTCCTGCCTTGGTCACCACTTGGCGGCGCTCGCGAGAAGAGCGTTATATCTGGTTCCTCTGCGTTTGAGGAGATCGGTGAGAAGTATGGGGCTTCACCGTTTGCCCTCACCCTGGCCTGGTTGATGAAGCACTCGGAGACGATTTTGCCGATCCCTGGTCCAACTAGGCCAGAGACCATCAAGGACTGTGTTTCAGCGCTGGAGATCGACCTCAGCGATGAGGACTTCGCCTACCTGAGCGAAAACCTGCCACGACAGGCCGAGTATTCGCAGGAGCTGTTACCAAAGCCCCCACACCGCGGCTAGCGATTGCAACAATTCGGAATCAGTTGGTGACTGACCCTTTTTTGGCCGCTGGTGTGACCGCTAACATTTCAATACGCACAGAGGAGTGTCAATGTCTCAGCAGGAAATTTGGTTTCTAACCGGCTCTCAGAACCTCTACGGTCCTGAAACTTTGCAGCAGGTAGCTCAGCAGTCACAGGTGGTCGTCGATCAGCTGGCAGCCGGAATCACTGCTCCGGTGAAGTTGGTTTGGAAGCCGACCCTGAAATCCAACGAAGAGATTCGCCAGGCACTCTCTGATGCCTCGGCTGACAAGAACTGCATCGGTGTCATCACCTGGATGCACACCTTCTCCCCAGCCAAGATGTGGATCAACGGTCTAGATCTACTGCGCAAGCCACTGCTTCACCTGCACACCCAGGCCGGTCAGTCATTGCCATGGTCCACCATTGATATGGACTTCATGAACCTCAACCAGGCTGCTCACGGAGACCGTGAGTATGCCCACATCCTCACCCGCATGTCGATCGCGAGAAAGATTGTGGTTGGCCACCCAACTCAGGCAGACGTAAAGAGCGCGGTTGATGCTTGGAGCTATGCGGCCATCGGTCTACACACCTCACAGCACCTCAAGCTCGCTCGTTTTGGTGACAACATGCGCTACGTCGCAGTTACCGACGGCGACAAGGTTTCAGCCCAGATCGATCTCGGAATCTCAGTTGAAAACCTAGGTGTCAACACCTTGGTTGAGGCAGTTGACAAGGTCTCAGATTCAGCCGCCGAGGCACTCGCCGCCGAATACGAAACGCTCTACGACGTTCAGCCAGAGCTACGCGCTGGCGGTGCTCGTCACGACTCACTTGTATACGCCGCCAAGCAGGAGATTGCGCTGCGCGCAATCCTGGAGCAGGGCGGTTACAAGGCTTTCACCTCCAACTTTGAAGACCTTGGAACCCTAAAGCAGCTGCCCGGTCTTGCCGTGCAGCGCTTGATGGCTGACGGTTACGGTTTTGCCGGTGAGGGTGACTGGAAGACCTCGGCACTGGTTGCAATCTTGAAGTCCATGGCTCCAAAGGGTCAGGGCGTTAGCTTCATGGAGGACTACACCTACCACTTTGGACCCGGAACCCCAAAGGTCTTGGGTGCACACATGCTCGAGGTTTGCCCAACCATCACAACCGCCAAGCCAAAAATCGAGATCCACCCACTTGGTATTGGCGGCAAAGAGGACCCAGTGCGCATGGTCTTCACCGCAACTCCAGCAAAGGGTCGAGTGCTGTGCTGGGTTGACCTCGGTGAGCGCTTCCGCATCATCAGCAACGAGGTAGAGGTTGTCGAGCCAACCGAGGACCTACCGAAGTTGCCAGTTGCCAGAGCGGTATGGGAGCCCGCTCCTAGCTTGGCCGTTTCGGCCGAAGCTTGGATGCTCGCGGGTGGTAGCCACCACACCGCACTGACCACCACGGTCTCAAGTGAAACCATTGACGACTTTGCCCGCATGCTCGGTGTTGAGCACGTAGCAATTGACCAGAGCACGACTTCAAAGTCGATCCGTCAGGAGCTTGCTTGGTCAAGCGCTTACCACCGTTTGGCAGCAAGGCTCTAAGACCCTAGGGTTACTAATCGTGAATAAGAGCTGGACCATTTTGGGTCAAAGACCGGTGCCTCCGGCACCGAGTTGGACCTACGTGGTTTTGGCGTTTTTATTGGCGGCAGAGACCTTCTTGGAGCTTGAGGCTCAGTACCCGCTCTACATGTCAGTAGCGGTGTTAGCGGGCGGAGCCTTTGCTAGCTATTCAGCCGTAAAGCACAAGGCCATGTTTGGGCTGACCGTGTTTCCAGTTTCTTTGATTTGGCTAAACCCAATACTTGGCGGGGACTGGTTTCTCTCGATAAATCCCATCATGTTTCTGTCGCACTCGGTGATGGCACTGCTCTTCGCACTTGTCGCCTACACCTACCTGGCTCGTGAGCGTAAACCGAAATGAGCGACAACTTTGTCGGCTTTGCCCAGTCACCAAAGGCAGATCCAAACCGCAAGGTCAAAACCTATGAGACTGAGCTAACTTTGAGCGCTGACCTAAAGACCGTCTTTGCCGCATTCAACGACCCAGACTTTTACGAGAGTGTTTTTGACAAGCTGGCCAAGCTGGATTTCCGGCAGGGTGCCAAGCTCATCTTTGTTGCTGAAGCGGAGTATCGAGGCACCTTTTCGAGAATTGATATTCCGCGAGAGATTATTTTGCTCACCGAGCTTCACGGCGAAGTGGCCTTTAGATTCAAAGAACGCAAGGGCAGCGTTATCAAGCTCAAGGTCAAAAAAGCGTTGCTTGAAGAAGAGGTCTCGACCTGGAGCGCTGCCTGCGAGAAAATTGTTGCGACCTTAGGAGTTCGCTTTGGTAGCCACTAACCCAAGACAGGCCAACATCTACGATGTTGCGCGCCTGGCAAAGGTTTCGCACCAAACAGTTTCTCGCGTTATCAACAACAACTCTTCAATTCGCCCAGAAACCAAGACCAGGGTTTTGAAAGCCATGGAGGCCTTGGACTATCGTCCAAACCAGGCTGCTAGAGCCCTCGCCTCTTCAAAGACCAAGATGATTGGCATCTTGGCATCCGACACCGATTTCACTGGACCAGCATCAATGGTTCACGAGATGGAGCGGGCTGCCAGAGAGCAGGGCTACTTCGTAGTCAGCTGCGGCATCGACCCAACCGATAACCAATCGGTTCGCGAGGGCATTGACCACCTGCAGCGCCTAGGAATCGAGGGGTTGGCGATTGTCACCCCACATGCCAATGCGGTTGAGTACGTAAGGGCGACTGTTTCGGGGATTCCGGTAGTGACCCTCGACAGCATGTATCGCATGGACGAGCTTGCGGTCTCAGTCGATAACTTTGCTGGCGGCGTCACCGCCACCCAGCACCTACTGGATCTTGGTCACAAAGAAATCGTTCACATTTCAGGACCCAAAGACTGGTTTGAATCCACCACCCGCGCAGCTGGCTACACCTCAACCATGTTGAATGCCAACCTGGTTCCCAGAGTGATTGATGGTGACTGGGAGATATCCACCGGCTATCGAATCGGTAGTGAGGTCGACTTTGTAGAGAAGGGCATTACGGCGGTATTCATAGCCAATGACCGCATGGCACTGGGCTTTTTGCATGCCATGCGTCAGCGCGGGGTAGAGGTGCCCAGGCAGCTGAGTGTCATTGGCTTTGATGATCTAGAAGAGTCGCAGTATGCCTACCCGCCACTCACAACAGTTCGCCAAGACTTCAGGGCTTTGGGGGAAAGAGCGATGCAGCTTTTGTTGTTAGAGATAAAGGGAACGTCCTACAAAAAGCTTGACCGACTGGTGCCAGAGCTTGTGGTTAGAAGCTCCACCGCGAGGTTGACAGCGTTATAAAACTGTTGCGCCGAACCCTAGGTGTGACGCTAATGTTATCGCTAACATAAATGCCGGAGAGACGAGGAAGTCATGGCAGAGAAGTATGTGGTCGGTATCGACTACGGAACCCTTTCCGGTCGAGCCGTTGTGGTGTCAGTTGCAGATGGTCGTGAGCTAGCCAGTGCAGTTTGTGAATACCCACATGCGGTTATGGATCAAACTCTCGCAGCCACCGGCAAGAAGCTGCCGCCAGACTGGGCCCTGCAAGACCCAAATGACTATGTTCAGGTTCTAAAGACCGCAGTGCCAGAAGCAATAAAGCTCTCCGGTGTAAACCCAGAAGACGTGATCGGAGTCGCTACCGACTTCACCGCCTGCACCATGGTGCCGGTCAAGCTTGATGGCACCCCACTTTCAAACCTCGATGCTTACCGTGATCGACCACATGCCTACGTGAAGCTTTGGAAGCACCACGCCGCTCAGCCACATGCCGATCGCATTAACGAAAAAGCACGAGAGCTGGAGCAGGCCTGGCTAAACCGCTACGGCGGTCAGATCTCCTCCGAGTGGGAGCTGGCCAAGGGACTTCAGATTCTTGAAGAAGACCCAGAGATTTATGCGGCGATGGACAAGTTTGTTGAGGCGGCCGACTGGATCGTTTGGCAGCTAACCGGTGAGTATGTCCGCAATGCCTGCACTGCCGGATACAAGGGCAATCTGCAGGATGGTGTCTACCCATCCGAGGAGTACTTCGCTGCTCTAAACCCTGACTTTGCTCGTTTTGCTAAGGACAAGCTCGAGCACCCAATTGGTCAACTCGGTGCTGCTGCCGGTTACCTAAGCGAGGAAGCTGCCTCTTGGACCGGCTTGCCTGCCGGTATTGCGGTTGCCGTTGGAAACGTTGATGCCCACGTCACCGCACCGGCTGCCAATGCGACCCTGCCGGGTCAAATGGTTGCAATCATGGGCACCTCAACCTGTCACGTGATGAACTCTGATGTTTTGACCGAAGTGCCGGGCATGTGCGGTGTGGTTGATGGTGGAATCGTTTCAGGCCTTTATGGCTACGAGGCCGGACAGTCTGGTGTTGGAGACATCTTTGCCTGGTATGTAAAGAACCAGGTTCCAGGCGAGTACTACGACAAGGCAAAAGCAAAGGGTGTTTCGATTCACGAATACCTAACCGAGTTGGCAGCAACGCAAAAGGTCGGAGAGCACGGACTCATCGCGCTCGACTGGCACAGCGGTAACCGCTCAGTGCTGGTAGATCACGAGCTCTCCGGCCTAATGCTTGGGGCTACTCTGACCACCAAGCCAGAAGATGGCTACCTCGCACTATTGGAATCCACAGCTTTTGGAACTCGCAAGATCATCGAGACCTTCAACAACTCCGGTGTTCCTGTGACTGAGTTTGTAGTGGCTGGTGGACTTATCAAGAACACCTTCTTGATGCAGCTCTACTGCGACATCATCAACCTGCCGCTTAGCGTGCTCGAATCAGAGCAGGGCCCTGCCCTTGGCTCTGCGATTCACGCAGCGGTTGCCGCAGGCGCATACCCAACGGTAAATGCGGCTGCGGAGAAGATGGGCCGAGTCTCAAAGGCGCTCTATAAGCCAAATGCTGAGAGAGCTAAGCAATACGACCGCCTCTATGCCGAGTACGAGATTTTGCACGACTACTTCGGTCGCGGCACCAACGATGTCATGCGTCGCCTGAAGGCACTCAAGCGAGAGGCCTCGGATGCTACCAACTGAGTTTCAGGCTAGAGAAACCCTGGCCAAACTCCACCAAACGCTCGTGAGTGCGGGCTTGGTGGTTTGGACCGGCGGCAACATCTCACAGCGCATCGAGGGTGGTTTTCTAATCAAGCCCTCCGGGCTTGATTATGACGAGCTAACCGCCGAGAGCATGGTGCTCTGTGATCTAGATGGCAACGTGCTCTCGGGAAAGCACAAGCCATCGAGTGATACCGCTTCACACGCTTACGTCTATCGCAACATGCCACAGGTAAATGGCGTGGTGCACACCCACTCCAACTACGCCTGTGCTTGGGCTGCAGCGGGAAGAGCCATCCCATGCGTGCTAACCGCGATTGCAGATGAGTTTGGTGGGGAGATCCCACTTGGTCCTTTTGCCAAGATCGGAGATGACTCGATCGGCAAGGGAATCGTCGAGACTTTGCACAATCACCGCTCCAAAGCGGTGCTGATGAAACAGCACGGCGTCTTCACAATCGGAGACTCCGCGAAGGATGCCCTAAAGGCTGCGGTGATGTGCGAAGACAATGCAAAATCGGCTTATTTAGCGGAGCAACTGGGGGGCGGAATCGAGATTTCCCAGTCAGATGTTGACTCGTTATTTAGTCGTTATCAAAACGTATACGGACAGTTATGAAAAACGGTTTTGGGCATTGTGCGGTAATGGCAAACTAAACAACGAACTAAATGTGAGCGGTAACTTTTTGTAACCGCTTGCAGCTAGTCGGTAGTAAATCTTGGCTCAGAACCATTTCTGAGTCGGGGGTCAATCGGATGAGTTGGACGCATTCGAATAAAAAGACCCGGCTGGTCCAGCCGGAACGAAAGGAACAAGGTTGTTCAAGAAACTACTAGGAATTGCAGCTACTACTGTCGCTGCAGCACTGGTGTTGTCAGGTTGCGCAAGCACCTCAACCCCAGCTGAGACCACCGACGGCGCAGCCGTTGAGGGCGGTCTAATCGGTGTATCAATGCCAACCCAGTCCTCAACCCGTTGGATCTCTGACGGTGAGAGCATCAAGTCCGAGCTAGAGGGCCAGGGCTACCAGGTTGACCTTCAGTACGCTGAGGACGACATCCCAACCCAGGTTGCACAGCTTGAGGCAATGCTAACCAAGGGTGCAAAGGCACTGATCATCGCTGCTATCGACGGAACTCAGCTAACTGACGTTCTACAGGCTGCTAAGGATGCTGGTGTTCCAGTTATCTCTTACGACCGTCTGATTCGTGACAGCGAGAACGTTGACTACTACGCAACCTTCGACAACTTCAAGGTTGGTGTCCAGCAGGCAACTTCGATGCTAGTTGGCATGGGCGTTTACGCATCTGAGGACTCAACCTCAGCTGACGGACCTAACGCTGCAGGCCCATGGAACATCGAGCTATTCGCTGGTTCCCTAGACGACAACAACGCATTCTTCTTCTTCAACGGTGCAATGAGCGTGCTACAGCCGCTGATCGACTCCGGTGTGCTAGTTGTCAAGTCTGGCC
>JBEENW010000002.1:0-242484 GCA_041191965.1 Actinomycetota bacterium | reverse complement strand
ACAATGATTGCCTCAGCCTCACCTGAATGCAGGTTGACGATCAGGTCTACTCGCCTTGGAGAGAAATCCACCAAATTGCGATCTTCCTTCGGCCCACCCTGGGATGAGACCATAACCCCATTGATACAGACATCGATGTTGTATGGATCGAACTTGGCCGAGGTGGTGCCGATGGCTGCGAGGATTCTCCCCCAGTTCGGATCATTGCCGTAGATGGCAGCCTTGAAAAGATTGTTTCTCGCGATTGATCGGCCGACCTCAACCGCGTCCGCCTCTGAGTCCGCCCCCTGGACCTGAATGTGAATTGAGTGACTGGCACCCTCAGCATCCTCCAATAGCTGGATTGCGAGGTCCTTGCACAGATCGGTCAACAGAAGTGTGAACTCAGCCAAATCAGGCTTCACGGCCGATGCGCCCGATGCTAGAAGGCTCACCTGGTCATTGGTCGACATGCAGCCGTCGGAGTCGAGTCGATCAAAGCTAAGCCTGGTTGCCTCGCGCAGAGCACTCTCCAACTCTTTGGAAGTCATCACCGCATCAGTGGTGATCACCACCAACATGGTTGCTAGTCCCGGGGCTAGCATCCCGGCACCCTTTGCCATCCCACCGATGCGGTAGCCATCGCCCTGACGCTGTGCACGCTTGGGAATGGAGTCGGTGGTCATGATCGCCAAAGATGCACTTTCACCACCGGTCTCAGAAAGAGCAGAGGTGGCATCGCTAATACCCGCGTAAAGCTTCACTCGGTCCAGTTGCTCGCCGATCAGACCAGTGGAGCAAACCAGCACATCGCCAGCCGAGACCTCGAGCGCTCTTGCCACAAGTTCCGCGGATTCGTGGGTGGTCTGGAATCCCTGTGCTCCGGTGTAGCAGTTTGCTCCCCCGGAGTTTAAGAGAATTGCCTCGACCTGACCGTCTTTGATCACCTCTTGAGACCACAGAATCGGATTTGCCTTAGCGCGGTTGGTTGTGAAGACTGCCGCTGCAGCCTTGAGTGGCCCCTGGTTCACAACCAGTGCCAAATCCTTGTTACCCGATGACTTGAGACCACAGGCGACACCGGAAGCTAAAAAACCACTGGCAAATGTGACACTCATGGGGCAACTCCATTGATCTCTAGTCCAGTGGCTTCCGGAATTCCAAGCGCGAGGTTCATACTCTGAATGGCAGCACCGGCAGTTCCCTTGACAAGATTGTCGATCGCACAGGTGACCACGACTCTGCCTGCGTGCTGGTCGTATTCCAACGCCAGTTGCACGGAGTTGGATCCGAGCACACTTGAAGTCATTGGCTGCGCAGCATCAAGCACTTGTATGAAGTACTCATCTGCGTATGCATCTCGATACGCCTCAACCAGCGCTTCGAGTGAGAACCGGTAGTTGGTCTTGACTGTGTTGACAGCCAAGATTCCCCTGGACATTGGAACTAGGACCGGAGTAAACGAAACCTGAACTTGATCGCCAGCAGCCTTAGTTAGATTTTGTTCGATTTCTGGCGTGTGACGGTGACTACCACCAACCCCATAAGCCTTGGCCGAGCCGTGAATTTCGGCATGAGACAGCTCAACCTTTGACGATCTGCCTGCTCCTGATGTACCGACCGACAAAACTGAAACCACGTCGCGAGGATCAAACAACCCGGCGGTAAAACCAGGTGCCAGAGCCAAGGTAATTGCGGTCACGTTGCAACCAGGAACCGCGATCCGCCTAACCCCTCGCAGCTTGCCACGCTGTTTTCCGCCGGAGGCCAGGGTTAGTTCTGGCATACCGTAGGTCCAAGTGCCCGCATGGGCGGTGCCGTAAAAGTTCTCCCAGGCCGAAGCATCCTCTAGCCTGAAATCTGCTCCGCAGTCCAAAACCAGGCAGTCATCCCCCAGCATCGCAGCCACCTCTGCGGAGGTTCCGTGAGGGAGACCCAGAAATACGACATCGTGACCGGCCAATACCTCGGGGGTCGTGGGCTCTAGCACTCGGTCTGAGTATTTGCGCAGGTGGGGGTGAATGTCACCGAGTTTCACACCGGCGTTTGAATTTGCTGTGACGGCACCCAGTTCAAGTTGAGGGTGATTCGCGATCAAGCGCAGCAACTCCGCGCCAACGTAACCACTGGCACCTGCTACCGCTACCTTGAAAACCATCTAAGCCCGCAGCTCCGCTCCGTGTCTTTGATTCGCCAACGTTACTGCAGCATCGCGCGCAACGGATGCCTCCTGCTGCGTCAAAGTCTTATCTGCGGCTCGGAATACCAGGCTGAAAGTCAACGACTTTTTACCCTCAGCAATCCCCTGACCTCGATATTCATCTACCAAAGTCACCCGCTCCAAAAGCTCCCCTGCACCCTCAGCGACGGTGTTTGCAAGATCGGCCGCAGAGATTGTGGTTTCAACCACCAGAGATAGATCTTGTGTAGCCGCGGTCATGACTCGAAGCTCGCCGGCTTGCAATACCGACGGCGCAAGCTCGTGAATCAAATCAAGATTCAACTCAAAGGCGGCAATTGCCGATGTGATGTGGAAGGACTTGGCAACGCTCGGATGCAATTCACCCACAACGCCAACCTTTTTTCCTCTAACCAAGACATAGCCCGATCGTCCAGGGTGGAAGCCGGGGATTTGACCTTGCTCAAGCTCAATTTGCAAACCAGCCGCCTTGGCAACCAGATTGACAGCACTCACCGCGTGTGAGTAACTAACCGGCTGAGCCGAGAACGAAGGGCCCTGGCCGAGCCAGTTGCCGATCATCACGGAGGCGATCATGCGAGGCTGTTCAGGAATTGAGGCATTTAGTTTCGCCAGCGTGGATTCATCGGGTCTTCGATTGCCCACCGGCAAATCAGCGACTGCATCTGATTCAGTCGGTAAAAATACCGAACCCTCTTCAAAAATTGCCACGTCAAGGTTGCTGCGAGAGAGATTTCGCTGAGCCGCAACGATCAAGCCGGGCAAAAGCGATTTGCGTAGCTCAGGGAAGTCGCCCTGCAGCGGGTTCTCAAGACGAACAGCTGGGCCAGAGTCGAAGATTTGGTTTTGTTGCTCCGATAGGAACGGGTAGTTCAATACCTCTGAGAGACCGGCTCCCGAGAGTGCAGCCAAAACCCTTCGGCGCAACTGCTGCCTGCGAGTTAGACCGCGGCCAGGAGGCGCAACTGGAAGACGTACCGGAATCTTGTCATATCCCACAAGACGTGCTACCTCTTCAGCGAGATCTGTCTTGTGAGTTAGGTCGGGCCTCCAGCTAGGTGGAATCACCTTTAGAGACTCTTCGTTCGCCTGTACCTCACAACCGATACTACGAAGTGTTGAAACCACTTCCTCTGGGCTGAAGCTCGCCCCCACCAGTTCACTTGGAAAGGAAAGCGGAATCTCAATTTGGACTGCAGCCTGTTCGATGCTGAAGTCTGCACCGGTTGAATCCAGCTTGCCGCCGGCTAACTCAACGAGCAGCTGAGCTGCTCGGGCTGCCGCAACCCTGCCAACTTGAGGGTCAACTCCGCGTTCAAAACGCTTTGATGCCTCAGATGGGAGCTTGTGTCGGCGCGCGCTTCTCGCGATTGAGATCGGATCAAAATTTGCTGCTTCTAGAATCACGCTCTGCGTGCTGTCTGAGACCTCAGTGCGCGCCCCACCCATGACTCCAGCAATCCCAATAGGACCTCTGTCGTCACAGATCAGCAAGTCTTCAGTGTGCAGATCTCTTTCTTTGCCATCCAGAGTCTGGATCGACTCGCCCTCTAGGGCACGTCGAACCGTGAATCCGCCGTGCACTTTTTCTGCATCATAAGCGTGAAGGGGTTGACCCAGCTCGAGCATCACGTAGTTTGTGATGTCTACAGCAATAGAAATCGAGCGCATTCCTGCCAGCTTTAGCCTGGTCGCCATCCAATTCGGAGTCGCCGCTTGAGCATCAATGCCACTGACGCCTATGAGATGAAAGCTTGAACAGCCTGGCTTCGAGTGAATCGGGGCGAGATCGGAAACCTCGAGCTTGATTCCAGATCCGCTGAGCGGACTGACCTGGGTTGCCGGGTCTGTAAATTCGGCTCCGCTCGCGTGAGAGTACTCTCTGGCAATGCCGCGAATTGAGAGACAGTAACCACGGTCCGGGGTGACATTCACCTCGGCGGCGGAGTCAGATAGTCCCAAAAGCTCCAGGGCGTCTGTCCCAACTTCAGGGTCCAGACGCAGGGTCTCCAGTCGAAGAATTCCGTCATGCTCATCGCTCAGACCGAGCTCTCTTGAGGAGGCGATCATTCCATCAGAGATGTGCCCGTAGGTCTTGCGTGCAGCAATCTCAAAACCACCAGGAAGCGCCGCTCCCGGTAGCGTGACAACCACCTTGTCACCCACAAAGAAATTGCGAGCGCCGCACACGATTCCATTGACGACACCGGGAGCCACCTCAACCTGACACCAGCGAATGGTTTTGCCGTTTGATTGAACTTCCTCTGCGAACTCGAGAACTTTGCCCACCACAATCGGGCCTCGCAGGTCGCCGCCGTGAGCGCCTTCCTCCTCGAGACCGACCCTGACCAACTCGGCCATCACAGTGTGAGGGGTGGCGTTATCAGGAAGCACTACAAATTCGCGAAGCCAGCTAAGTGGAATTCTCACTAGATCACCGAACCAAACTGCTGAGAGAAACGAACATCTGCCTCGACCATGTCGTGCATGTCGCGTACACCATTTCGGAACATGAGAGTGCGCTCAATACCCATGCCGAATGCAAAACCGGAATAAACCTCGGGATCAATGCCAGCAGCCATCAGTACGTTTGGATTCACCATTCCGCAACCACCCCACTCCACCCATCTGGGACCACCCTTGGCCCCCGGGTGCCAAACATCCAACTCAGCCGATGGCTCAGTGAACGGGAAGAAGCTCGGCCTAAGGCGAATCTTGGCCTCAGGTCCAAACATCACCCTGGCAAAGTGCTCCAACGTTCCCTTTAGGTCAGCCATGGTCAGACCCTTGTCAACGGCTAGCCCCTCCACCTGATGGAAAACGGGTGTGTGGGTGGCATCCAACTCATCTGTTCTGAATACGCGACCTGGGCACAGCACGTATAGCGGTAGGTCGCGATCCAACATGGATCTAACCTGAACCGGTGAGGTATGGGTGCGAAGTAGCAGGTGGTTTTCAACCGGTGCTACAAAAAACGTATCCTGCATGGCTCGCGCCGGGTGATCTGGGTGGAAATTTAGAGCATCGAAGTTGAACCACTCATTCTCAAGCTCTGGTCCATCCGCGATTTCCCAGCCCATGCCGACAAACACATCGGAAATTTGGTCCATTAGCAGAGAAAGCGGGTGCCTGGCGCCCTGCCGGATCAAGATGGGGCTTGCAGTTATATCAACGGATTCAGCTTGCAGCTGCTCTTCCAGAGCTTGGGCCTCGAGCTGTGCTTCTCTGGTAGCAAACACTGAATTCAACTCAGCTCGTGCCTGGCCGACTAGTTTGCCGGCCTCCGCCTTTTGGTCGGCAGGCAGGTCGCGGATGAGAGCGTTGAGCTGGGCTAGCTGCGAACTCTCGCCCACCAGAGCGGACTTAACTGATTTGAGCTCGGCGAACGACTTCGCGGCATTCACCTCGGAAAGCGCTTCGGCCAAAGCCTTCGCTACCGTTTGCTGATTGAGTTCTAGAGGCACCCGCACAAGTTTAGTCTTGGGAATGCTGTTCGAAGGCTGAGGCGTAGAGACAAACTGAGGCGGCGGTTGCCAAGTTCAGTGACTCTGCCTGCCCATAAATCGGCAGCGCAACCAAACGGTCAGCCATTTCCTCAACCTGAGTGCTCACCCCATGAGCCTCGTTACCAAAGATCCAAGCCGTTGGCTTTGCCAGCGAGGTGCGCAGGGTTGTGATGGATTCACCGGACGCCGTCGTTGCAAACACCTGCAGTCCAGCATTTCGAAGTGCAGAGATTGTTTCACTCGGATCCGCTTCCTTGACAAAAGGCACGTGAAGAATGCTTCCCGCGGTTGATCGAACAAGCTTGGGATTGTAGGGATCTACGGAATCCTGCAAAAAGATGACAAGGTCCGCGCCTGCAGCATCTGCGGCACGCAGAATTGTGCCAGCGTTACCGGGATCTCTCGCCTGGTCTAAGACCACAACGAGTTTGGGGGTGGTCGACAGCGCCTGATCTAGGTCGATGTCCATTTGGCTCACAACCGCGACGACACCTTGAGGAGTTGTAGTCTGCGATATTTTTGCCATCACCCGCTCTGAAACCAGAGTGATCTCAACCCCGGCACTCTCCAATGCCTCTAGCTCTGCGAAGTAACGATCAGCGGCCGGCTCGGTTACAAAAACCTCTTGTGCCAGGCCAGGCCTGCGGCTGAGCTCCTTGAGGCCCTGAGGCCCATCAAGCAGAAAGAGCCCGGACTCAGTCCGGGCGTCTTTCTGATTTAGGCGTGATACTCCCTTGATCCTGTCGGATCCTGGGTTATCGAGCATTAGCTAGCCTTTGGAGCATTCACATCCTTTGGCAGCGCTGCCTTTGCGGAAGCGACCAAGGAGGCAAAGGTCTTCGGGTCGTGGATCGCCATGTCCGAAAGGATGCGACGGTCGACCTCGATACCAGCGAGCTGTAGACCCTGGATGAAGCGGTTGTAGGTCATACCGTTGGCACGGGCACCAGCGTTGATGCGCTGGATCCATAGTCGACGGAAGTTACCCTTGCGCTTACGACGGTCGTTGTATGCGTAAACCAACGAGTGCAGCAACTGCTGCTTCGCCATGCGGTACAAGCGTGAACGCTGACCGCGGTATCCGTGAGCACGCTCAAGCGCAACGCGACGCTTCTTTAGCGAGTTGACGGCGTTTTTTACTCTTGCCATTTTCTACTCCTTCTATAGCGTCGGTTAGCGACCGAGCTGCTTCTTTAGCTTCTTGAAATCTGCGGCTGAAACCACCTGGTCCTGGTTCAGACGACGGGTGCGTCTGGATGACTTGTGCTCCAGGTTGTGGCGCATGTTGATTTGCTGCTTCATGAGCTTGCCGCTGCCAGTGAAGCGGAATCGCTTCTTGGCACCCGAGTGGGTCTTCATCTTCGGCATGATCTCTCCTTAGTTCTTTTCTTCAGCCTGTGTGGCGGACTTTTCAGCCGCACGTTTAGCCTCGGCGCGTGCCTCAGCCTTGTTCTTCAGAGGTCCGATAACCATGACCATGTTTCGGCCATCAATCGATGGGTGTGACTCCACAGAGCCAAACTCCGCTACCTCTTCGGCCAAACGCTTCAGCAGGGTGACACCCATCTCCGGGCGAGATTGCTCTCTACCTCGGAAGACGACCATGACCTTGACCTTGTCGCCAGCCTTGAGAAACTTCCTGACCTGGCCAACCTTGGTGCCGTAGTCGTGATCATCGATCTTTAGACCGAATCGCACTGTCTTTAGCACGGTGTTGACCTGGTTCTTGCGAGCCTCGCGGACCTTCTGAGCAGCTTCGTACTTGAATTTGCCGTAGTCCATGATTTTGCAGACTGGAGGGTTTGAGCCCGGGGCAACCTCGACTAGGTCTAGGTCTGCCTCGCGCGCCAAACGCAAAGCCTGATCAATGGAAACAACGCCAACCTGTTCGCCTGCTGGTCCGACAAGTCGAACCTCGGCAACTCGAATACGCTCATTGATGCGCGGATCGCTGATAAGAAGCTCCTCTGATACCGTTTGTGGCCCACGAAAAACGTGCAGAAACAAATCAACGCTCAAACCCGAACAACCTTTAGAAACGGTTGGCAGGTGGGATCGCAATCCACTTCTGACTGAGCTATCGCCCAGAGCCTGAGGTAGCCTAGCAGACGAATAACCATTTCGAAAGAGGGATATTGGACGAGATAACCCGAGACATAGCCGAAGTTCCTGCCGTTGAAATCATCACTACGGCCGCCGTTCACCTCATGAGTGCCGCTGCAGTCCAGTGCGGATTGGCTGAGGATCAGAAGCCGGATCTTGACGAGGCGCGCAAGCTAATCAATGCGCTTGCTGGACTTATCACCGCGGCGGCGCCTGAAATCGGAGACCACCACGCTCGTCCGCTTCGAGATGGACTTCGTTCACTTCAATTGGCCTTTAGAGAAGCTTCAGTGATTCAGGATGAGCCAGGCAAGGGTCCTGGCGAAAAATACACCGGGCCAGTTAGCTAACCAAGCGAATTCCAGCCGAATCCACAAGCTCCAAAAATCTTGGGGTTTGCAACACGGCGCTGAATCGAGCAAGCAGTTCCCTGATCTGATCTTGATTCAAGCCTGGCTCCAGCTTCAGAATAAGGATCAGCTCCGGGCCGGTGAGCTCACCTTTTGGATCACCATCAACTAGCTTGCAAGCAATTACCTGTTCAAAGGCCGCCACAGCTTGCGCAACGATGGACGCAAGTTCGGCGCTGTTGCTAGGACTTGACCACGACAAGCCCTGGGCCAGGTGGGCTAAGGCCGGACGTCGCAGCACTACCGTCTTTGATCCGGGGTCCAGCACAAGTCGCTCGTGCCCTTCTGCTACGGCGGCCAAAGCCAACTTATCGACGGCAACAGGAACTGGTCGCGCGTCTGGACGCCATCGGGACATGCTGGCCACCGAGCTAAAAACTGGAATTGCCGAGCCGCCGTCTGGGGTGCTGACCGCCACGATGCTCAGATCAGCGCTCTTGTCGACTACCAGCCCATTTGGGCCAAGCTCGCCCCCCCCCAACTGCGCGAGAAGAGGCACAAGAAGCCTCTGATTTCTCAGGGCCGCAACAACCGATTGGACGTTGATCTCTCCCTCAAGGGCAGCGGCCAGCGCCTTAGGACAGCTGCCATCATCATCAGACCACTGATTCTGTGAGAACTCGCGCCCCTCCCAGGGCACTCCGGCGGAATCGTGAAACCTGTCGTGTGACATTTATCCGTTAGCGATTTCGAGCGCTTGCTCAAGCGTGAAGCGACCCGCATACAAAGATTTCCCCAGAATTGCTCCCTCAAGACCCAATTCGACCAGGGCGTGAAGGTCCCTGATGTCATCTAGGGACGAGATGCCACCGGAGGCCACCACGGGCTTGTCTGTCTTTTCCATAACCAGCTTCAGAAGTTCCAAATTTGGACCCCTGAGCGTACCGTCCTTGGTGACGTCAGTGACTACGTACCGGGCGCAACCGGCATCTTCTAATCGAGCCAAGACCTCAAACAGATCGCCACCCTCCTGGGTCCAACCGCGAGCGGCCAAGGTGGTTCCGCGGACATCCAGCCCCACTGCTATCTGGTCTCCGTACCTCGAGATCACTCGGGCTGTCCAATCTGGATTCTCCAGTGCAGCTGTTCCAAGGTTGACTCGGGTTGCCCCTAGATCCAATGCCGCCTCGAGCGATGCGTCATCCCTGATGCCTCCTGATAACTCGATTTTCGTCTCACCGCTGGCCCTGACAACCTCGCCGATAACAGCGCGGTTCTCTCCCCTGCCAAATGCAGCATCAAGGTCAACTAGGTGAATCCACTCTGCTCCAGCGGCGATCCAGTCGCGAGCGGCGTCAATCGGGTGACCGAAGTCTTCCTCGCTTCCTGCCTCGCCCTGTGTAAGTCGCACGGCCTTTCCGGCAGCAACATCCACGGCTGGAAGTAGCTCGAGTTTCATCGCAATCTCCTAAAGGGTAGAAATCCAGTTTTCCAAAAGCTTGAGCCCCGCAGATCCGGATTTCTCCGGATGAAATTGGGTAGCAACAAGTGGTCCATTTTCAACCGCTGCCAAAAACCGTTCGCCATGCTCGGACCAGGTCACCACTGGCGGAATGAAAGGCTCCTGTACATCCAGAGTCCAGTGCTTTACCGCGTAGGAGTGGACAAAGTAAAAACGTTCTTGCTCAATTCCCTTGAAGAGCACGGACTTCTCACCTGTGTCGACCTTTGACCAGCCGATATGAGGGAGTGTCGGCGCTTGAAGCATCTCGACACTTCCCGGCCACTGACCAAAGCCTTCAGCTTCGATCCCATGCTCAAGACCGGTTTCGAACATCACCTGCATGCCAACACAGATACCCATAACGGGACGCTGCGCTGTTAGGCGCCTATCTAGGAGGCTGGCCACATTCGCCTGGTTAAGCTTCTGCATCACGGCGGAAAATGCTCCGACGCCGGGAATCAACAGGCCATCAGCCTCGAGCGCTTGCTTTCGATCGGAAGTCAGGATGACGGATGCACCAGATTGCTCCAACGCCCTACAAGCCGAGTGAACATTGCCACTGCCGTAATCAAAAACTACGACTCTTTTCAAAGAGCGCCCTTAGTTGAAGGGACGCCCGACACCCGAGGGTCACGCTCAACCGCCTTGCGAAGTGCACGAGCAAACGCCTTGAACTGAGCCTCGGCAATGTGGTGTGGGTCTCGACCTGCCAGCAGATTGACGTGAACCGTGAGGCCGGCGTTGAAAACAATTGCCTCAAATACGTGACGGACCATAGAGCCAGTGAAGTGACCGCCGATCAGGTGGAATTCAAATCCAGCAGGCTCCCCGGAGTGAACCAGGAAGGGGCGACCTGACACATCAACGACCGCACGCGCCAACGCCTCGTCTAGCGGGACCGAAGCGTCGCCGTAACGAGCAATCCCGACCTTATCTCCGAGAGCTTGCTTGAGGGCCTGACCAAAAACGATTGCAACGTCCTCGACTGTGTGGTGGACGTCGATGTCGACATCACCTGATGCTTTGACTTTCAGGTCAATCAGCGAGTGCTTGCTCAGTGCGGTCAGCATGTGGTCATAGAAAGGAACCCCGGTGCTGATCTCGCTTACCCCAGTGCCATCCAGATTTAGCTCAAGCTCAACGCTCGACTCACTGGTGGTTCGGTTCACTTTTCCAGTTCGCATGACCGCCTCCTAGCTGAAAAGAGAAGTCTAACCAAGGGTTTGCTTCAGTGCAGCCAGCAAAAAGTCAGTCTCAGATTCAGTTCCCGCGGTGATGCGCAGCGTGTTTGGAATCCCCACGTTTCGGATTAGCACCCCTTGCTCCAGGAGCCTCGTGAAAGTGACCTGAGGATCTGGGAACCCAGCACATAAGACAAAGTTTGCTGCGGACTCGTAAGGCTTCAACCCCATTCCTTCCAGGGCTTCAACAATCCGATCACGTTGCACCTTGATTCGGTCGACATTTGCGAGCATGACATCCGAAAACTCAAGAGCTGCAAGAGCGGCAGCCTGAGTAAGAGCGGATAGGTGGTAAGGGAGCCGAACAATTCGCAGCGCGTCAACAACTGCCTCGGATGCGGCAAGGTAGCCCAACCGCACTCCCGCAAACGCAAACGCCTTGCTCATTGTGCGAGAAATAATTAGGCGCTCTCTACCAGGGAGAAGATCAATCACAGACAGGCCATCGGCAAACTCGGCATAAGCCTCATCAACAACCAATATGCCGTCGAATGCATCGTAGGCAGCAGCAATAACATCTCTCCCTATGGGAGTCCCCGTCGGGTTATTGGGATTGCAAAGGATCACGATGCTGGGATTTTCTCTGCGGATTTCATCCACCACATAGTCCGCAGTGAGAGTGAAGTCCCCCAGCCGCTTGAGCTCCTTGTAGGGCGTTAGGGAGATTCGAGCGATGTTTGGATACATCGAGTAGGTGGGACCAAAGCTAAGTGATCGAGCCTCCGGACCACCAAAGGCCTGAAGAATTTGCATCAAGATTTCATTGGAACCGTTGGCAGCCCAGACTTGATTTGGGGTTAGGTCGCCCCCCAGGAAGTTGGCTAAAGCCCCCCGCAATTCCATGAATTCGCGGTCGGGATAGCGGTTGAGCAGAGGAACAACTTTGCCTAGCCGAGAAGCGATTGCCTCGGAAACGACCTCGGGGATTCCAAAGGTGTTCTCATTCACGTTTAGTTGATACGGTACCGAAAGCTGGGGAGCACCGTAGGGCTCCTGCTCACGAAGGTCGCGACGGATGGGTAGATCTCGGAAGCTGGTCACCCGAGAAGCCTAACGAATAGCCCCTATCGAGGCAGGGCAATGCGCTGGCCGGGCTCCAGCACGGTTGAGCTCAGTGCGTTCATAGCGACGACCTCTGCGATCCAGTCTCGAGGATCCTCACCCTTCGCAAACACCTCGGCCAGGTCCCACAAAGACTCACCATAGCCAACAGTGATGTAGTCGAGAGGTGCGGGCTGCTCGCTGGTAGCCACAGACCCATTGATGCCGGCCAAGCTGAATGAAACAGCAAGTCCAACGATTATGAGGCCCCGCACTAGCTTGGCTGGATTCTGCAGGGAGTAGGAGTTCACCTTTGACATTGCTCTGCTTCCTCTCTGTTCGAATTCTTGTTTCGAACATTTGTTCTAGTTTAGGAACGCAATTCACTGAAATGCAATGAAAATTCCTAAAAATCTTTTGAAACCTCGAAAATGTGTTTGAAAATCCTTGGATCAGCGAATACAGTTTCGATAGAAGTAGTCAAACAAGACCCTCTGACATTTTTTGAAAGGGCGGGCATGGACCAGAGCAATCTCACCTCCGTTCAGCAAAAGATTCTCGATGTAATCCGAGAGTCAATGGACACCCGCAACTACGCCCCCTCGATGCGCGAAATCGGAGAATCTGTAGGCCTTTCGTCTACTGCAAGCGTTTCGCATCAGCTGAACAAGCTGGAGTTGCTTGGATACATTTCCCGCGACCCCCGACGACCAAGAACTATTGATCTGCTTGGAGACGAGGCTCCGGGCGAGATTATTCGTGCAGATGCCGCGATGGTCCCACTTGTAGGTCGAATTGCTGCCGGTGGTCCAATCACCGCTGAGCAGAACGTTGAAGACGTGTTTGCTCTCCCAAGGCAGCTTGTTGGCCAGGGTGAGCTCTTTCTTCTGAAAGTTGTTGGCGAGTCCATGATCGACGCGGCAATTTGCGACGGCGACTGGGTGGTAGTGAGACAGCAGCAGACTGCTGAGAACGGTGACATCGTCGCTGCCCTTCTGGAGGATGAGGCGACAGTTAAGACCTTCAAGCAACGCGATGGGCACACTTGGCTACTTCCAAGAAACTCGGCCTTTGAGCCAATTCTCGGAGATCACGCAGTAATTTTGGGCAAAGTTGTTGCAGTGCTTAGGGCTGTCTAGCCGCTTCCAACTCCGCAAACAGATCCGCAGAGACCATCGCTACGACTCGAGTTCCTTGCTCTAAATATTCAGTCTCAAGAACCTTGCCAGCAAGGTGTGCTCTAGAAATCAGGTCCCCTCGGTGATAGGGAATCACTCCGCTGAACTTGAGGTCAGGCTGCGGTAAGCCAACCGAAATGGCTCGTTCCAAATCCTCGATACCCAATCCAGAGCGGGCGCTAACTAATAACGAGCCCGGAATAAGTCCACGGAGCCTTATCTGGTCGTCTTCACTGATCAGATCCGCTTTGTTGAACACCACTAGTTCCGGAATTGCAGATGCATCGACCTCGGCAATGACGTTTCTGACCGTGCTGATTTGCCCCAAGGGATCCGGGTCCGTTGCGTCGACCACATGCAAAATCAAATCAGCGTCTGCAATCTCTTCCAGAGTAGATCGGAAAGCTTCAACGAGTTGATGTGGAAGGTTTCTCACAAACCCAACGGTGTCAGCGAGCGTGTACTCTCGCCCATCCTCGGTTTCGTGTTTACGAACCGTGGGATCCAAAGTGGCAAAAAGTGCGTTCTCAACCAAAACTCCAGCCTTGGTAAGACGGTTTAGAAGTGAAGACTTACCTGCGTTTGTGTAGCCCGCAATCGCGACCTGAGGGACACCGGAGTTTGCCCTCTTTGCCCTCTTGACGTCGCGCGCCTGCTTCATTTGAGTAATCTCTCGACGGAGCTTGGCCATCTTGGTGTTGATGCGACGCCTATCAAGCTCAATCTTCGTCTCTCCAGGACCCCTGGAACCAATACCGACGCCACCGGCAGCCTGGCCACCTGCCTGGCGAGACATTGATTCACCCCAACCGCGCAGGCGGGGCAATAAGTACTCCAGCTGCGCCAGCTCGACCTGTGCCTTACCCTCGCGTGACTTGGCGTGCTGAGCGAAAATATCGAGAATGATGGCGGTTCGGTCAATCACCTTAACCTTGACAATATCCTCGAGTGCACGCCTTTGAGACGGCGCAAGTTCGGCATCGGCGATTACGGTGTCAGCTCCGAGAGCGCGCACCAAATCCTTCAGCTCCTGAGCCTTACCCTTGCCCAAAAAACTTGTTGAGTCGGGCATTGCACGCCTTTGGATCATGCCATCGAGGACCTGAGCCCCGGCAGTCTCTGCTAGCGCAGCAAGTTCTCGAAGTGAGTTTTCGGCGTCGGTGAGAGTTCCGGAACTCCACAGTCCAATCAGGACCACTTTTTCAAGGCGGAGCTGGCGATACTCGACCTCACTGATGTCCTCAAGCTCGGTGCTGAGGCCTATGACCCTGCGAAGGGACTCTCTGGCCTCAAGGTCAAGCTGATCTCCGTCAAACTCATTTTGTGGTGCCGCATCGGCACGCCTGAGGATTCGATCTAGCAGTGACTCATTTTCCATTACTCACAACCCTAGGCTGTAATAGGTTTATTCAATGCCGCAAGAGCACTATTTCAGCGAAAGCCCAGACTCTGAGGCGAAGTCTCACGAAATCCGCTTCGAGGTTGCCGGGATCCCATTCAGAGCCAAATCGGAAACAGGAACCTTCAGTGTCCAAAAGCTCGACAAAGGCACTCAAGTTTTGCTCAGATCACACGACTCTTTTCCCACTGCTGGAAATGTCCTAGACATCGGTTGTGGCTGGGGGCCGATATCTCTGGCAATCGCCAAATTACAACCCAACACCACTGTGTGGGCTCTCGATGTGAATCAACGCAGTCTCCGTCTGACAGGAGAAAATGCAGCCCAATCGGAACTTCAGAACGTCCGACCCGTAACCGCTGAGCAGATTCCTGCCGAGTTACGATTCACTGGAATCTGGTCAAATCCACCAATCAGGGTTGGCAAGTCAGTTCTACACGAATTGATGAAAACCTGGCTTCCAAGACTGGCAGAGGGCGCCAGCGCATTCTTAGTTGTTCAAAAGCAATTGGGGGCGGATTCATTTGAGACATGGCTAGCCACCGAGTTTCCAACGATGACGGTGAGTCGTCCCGATCAAGACAAGGGCTACAGAGTAATCGAGGTTAGGAACGTGGCCAGGATCCGCTGAACGAAAGTTCTGCAGGACCACTGATCCCAGCGTGCTCTCCACCCTCGGTGGTAAACATGCGGACAGCGACCTGACCACCGGGGACCCTGACTCGCCAATAATTTTGAGTGTTACCGGCGTACTCTCTGATGGCAATAGCCGCGGCCGCGATACCAGTGCCGCAACTCTGGGTCTCCCCAACCCCTCGCTCATGCACGCGCATTGTCAGACCGGCGACACCTTCCGAGATCAAGGGGTCGTCCAAAACCACGAACTCTACGTTCGCACCTGATGGAAGATTTGGCTCGAGTACCGGGGCTTTGTTCAGATCCAGAGCATTCAACTCTTCGACGCTTGCCAGAGTTACCACTACGTGTGGATTTCCGATCGTCAGATACAGCCCTGGACGTGGGACTCCAAGGCCCGCAGCGTGAACCAGAACCTCTTCACTTTTTATTTTCCAACGCCCAAGGTCAACAGCGAAGCCATTTACCGTTGCAGTGATGTCCTTGATTCCAGCCCTGGTGGCAATTGGCAAGGTGCTGCCGTCGGAAAGCTGAGCGTGACCACCATCCAACAGGTACCTGGCAAACACCCGAGCACCGTTCCCGCACATCTCCCCCTTGGAGCCGTCCGCATTTCTATAATCCATAAACCAGATTGCGTTCGGCTCTTCGCTCAATAGATGGCTAACCTCGCTCGAGGCTGAAGTGTGTGTCGCGATGATGACTCCATCCGCCCCAATACCGAAGTGACGATCACAGATATCACGAATCTCGGAGTCGGTCAGGTTGAGCTCAGCATTCGGGTCGTGGACTAGCACAAAGTCGTTTCCGGTGCCCTGGCCCTTGATAAACGAGACGTTCATCGCTCCAGCCTAATTTGCTCCACCACGAATTCGAGACGATTACCTAGCTCGGGGCACCAGCGAATTCGTGTATCACGCCTGAACCAAGACATCTGTCGGCGTGCGTAGCGCGAGGTTAGATTGCTGGTTTCCTGCATCGCCTGTGCCGACGAGAGCTTGCCATCCAACTGATCGAACGCTTGCTGATAACCAATTGCCACCGCGGCCGTTCTAGAGAGCACAAACTTTTCTCTGAGCTGACGCGCCTCATCAATCAGGCCCGACTCCCACATCAGGCCAACCCGCTGCGCGATTCGCGCCTTCAGCTCTTCTCTCTCGACCGAAACTCCAATCCAAAGCGTTGGTCGATAGCTCTTAGGTTCAGGTAGTTGTGATTGGTACGGGGCGCCTGTGATCTCGATAACCTCAAGCGCTCTGATTACCCGGCGGATATTTTGGGATGGAATCCTCGACGCGGTTAGCGGATCCAATTTCTCTAGTCGATCATGCAGAGCAGTTTCGCCAAGAGAGTCGGCCTCCTGCTCAAGTCGCGCCCTTATCAAAGGATTGGTGGGAGCAAACTCCAACTCATCGAGCGCAGCAGCAAGGTAGAACATGCTGCCGCCTACGACGATTGGAACAGCACCCCGAGTCAAAATTTCATCGATGGTTTTTCGAGCAATCGATTTGTACTGCACGGCCGACATTTCCTGCTCGGGGGTGATCGAGTCGAACAAGTGATGCGGAAACTCAGAACGCTCCTCCAGGCTCAATTTTGCAGTACCGATGTCCATGTGAGAGTAGAGCTGCATTGCATCAGCGTTGACAATCTCGGCACTGATTCCTTGAGATGCGAGTGACCGGGCAACCTCCAAAGCCAACGCAGTCTTACCAGCTGCGGTTGGTCCGACTATCGCCAAAATGTCAAAGGGCACGGGAGCTTCTAATTGGAATTCCCAGAGTCACCTTGCCAGATCCCGGGGTTGGCGCGCCGCAGCTCTCAAGTTGACGACGATCGTGGGCATCTCCACCCCGGGTTCGACGCAGCGCGTAGGTAGAGCCCTCGGTGACATCCGCGACCAGGTGATAAGGGGCTGCCTGGGTGACCGTAACGGTGACGAGGTCGCCGGGGCGAGGTATTTCCTGACCCTCAGGAATCTCGAAGTGAACCAATCGATTGTCTCGACCACGGCCTGACATTCGGTTGGTTTGTGAGTCCTTGCGGCCCTCGCCGGTAGCAACCAGAACCTCGACGTCGGATCCGATGAGAGCTTGATTTTCCTCCCATGCGATCTGGTTCACGAGGGCTAAAAGGCGTTCATAGCGCTCTTGGACCACTTCTTTCGGCAATTGGCCCTCCATCTCCGCTGCAGGAGTTCCCGGGCGCTTTGAGTATTGAAAAGTAAAGGCAGCACTGAAGCGAGATTTGCGAACCACTTCCATTGTCTGCTCAAAATCTTCCTCGGTCTCGCCGGGGAATCCGACAATGATGTCAGTAGTGATAGCTGCCCCCGGGATCGCTGCCCGAACTCGATCAAGAATTCCCAGGTACTTATCCGAGCGATAACTTCGTCGCATCTCCTTCAGAACCCGATCGGAACCCGACTGTAAAGGCATGTGTAATTGCGGCATGACGTTTGGCGTCTCTGCCATCGCAGCAATTACATCGTCGGTGAATGCCGCCGGGTGAGGTGAGGTGAATCTGACGCGCTCAAGGCCCTCGATTTGACCGCACGCCCGCAGCAATTTGGCGAATGCACCCTTGTCGCCAAACTCGACACCGTAGGTGTTGACGTTCTGGCCCAGCAGTGTCACCTCGACAGCACCATCTGCAACCAGCGCCTCCACCTCGGCAAGGATTTCACCTGGGCGACGATCCTTCTCCTTGCCGCGAAGGGATGGAACGATGCAAAAGGTGCAGGTGTTGTTGCAGCCGACCGAAATGGAGACCCAACCGGCATAAGCCGAGTCGCGTTTGGTAGGAAGAGTCGATGGAAAAACCTCCAATGACTCGAGAATTTCAACCTGAGCTTCACGATTGTGACGCGAGCGCTCTAACAGAGTCGGAAGGGAGCCCATGTTGTGAGTTCCGAAAACTACATCGACCCACGGGGCCTTTTTGATTATGGTGTCCTGGTCTTTTTGAGCCAAGCAACCACCGACGGCAATTTGAAGATTTGGATTCGCTTCCTTCTTTGGAAGCAGCAACCCAAGGTTCCCGTACAGCTTGTTATCCGCATTCTCGCGAACAGCACAGGTGTTGAAAACCACCAGGTCGGCTTCTTGACCCTCTGCCTTTGCATAGCCAGCACTCTCCAATAGGCCAGAGATTCGTTCAGAATCGTGAACGTTCATCTGGCACCCGTAGGTGCGAACTTCATAGGTAAGAGTCATAACGGGGAGATTTTACTCGGACGCTAGGGCACTAGCCATGGCTCTTCGAACGATATCTCCGTCAAAACCTCTCCTGGAAAGAAAACCCTGGAGTCTTCTGCGCCGCACTTCTGGGTCATATTGCGCTAGCGCCCTGAGCCGCTTTTGAGCCAGACCGAGAGCTAGTTCATACTCAGCGTCACGATCGATGTCAGCCAGTGCATTAAAAGAGATCTCATCGCTGACCCCCTTTTGTCGTAGCTCGCGACGCATAACAGCTTTTGACTTTCCGCCACAGGCAATGCGACTCGCTACAAAGGCCTTGGCGTAGGCCTCATCATCAATCAGCTGAGCCTCGGTGAAACGGAGTATTACCGCATCAGCAATCTCTTCCGGAATCTCACGCTTTATGAGCACCTGACGCAATTGATGTTCGGTCTTCATGGAACGAGAAAGCTGGTGCAGCAGGACATTTTTCGCCCGCTGGACCAGCTTCTCATCAGACATTTTTAGTTGTTGGCCGCTTTCGGAACCGAGAGCTCGGCGGGCAGGTCGGCAACCGCTCTCGGAACGCCAATTCCGAGCTTCACCTTAATTTTTTGTTCGATCGTGTCGGCTACCTTTGGGTTCTCCTTCAGGTAGTTTCTCGAGTTCTCTTTACCCTGCCCAAGCTGCTCACCATCAAAGGTGTACCAGGCACCAGACTTCTTTACGATTTCGTGCTCAACACCGAAGTCGATCAAGCTTCCCTCGCGAGAGATGCCTTCACCAAACATGATGTCAAATTCTGCTTGCTTGAACGGAGCAGCTAGCTTGTTCTTCACGACCTTGACGCGTGCCCTGTTGCCAACTGCGTCTTGTCCGTCCTTCAATGTCTCAATTCTTCGAATGTCGAGACGAACGGATGCATAGAACTTCAGGGCCTTACCACCTGATGTGGTCTCTGGAGAACCAAAGAAGACTCCGACCTTCTCGCGCAACTGGTTGATGAAGATTGCGGTGGTCTTGGTGTTGCTGAGCGCTCCAGTCAGCTTTCGCAGCGCCTGAGACATCAGTCGCGCCTGGAGGCCAACGTGAGCGTCTCCCATCTCACCCTCAATTTCAGCGCGCGGAACCAGTGCGGCAACCGAGTCGATGACGATGATGTCGATCGACCCTGAGCGAATCAACATGTCGGTGATCTCAAGTGCCTGCTCACCAGTGTCTGGCTGAGAAACAAGTAGCGCATCCACGTCTACGCCCAACTTTTTGGCATACTCCGGGTCCAGTGCGTGCTCAGCGTCAATAAATGCTGCGATACCGCCGTTGCGCTGCGCATTTGCAATTGCGTGCAGCGCAACAGTTGTCTTTCCGGAGGACTCTGGTCCGTAGATCTCGACAATTCGACCCTTAGGAAGACCGCCAATACCGAGTGCAACATCAAGCGCGATGGAACCGGTCGGAATTGATTCGATTGGTGCTCGCTCTTCAGTGCCCAGTCGCATGACCGAACCCTTACCGAACTGGCGATCAATCTGAGCCAGAGCGGTCTCTAGCGCCTTTTCTCTGTCTGAAGCACTTGGCATTCTGTCCTCTTTTCGCTGGGGTGAAGCTCGTGCAAAGAACCTAACCTTTGCCTCTGACAATTACTTTCGTCTAGTTCTCACTGTGGAAAACTTCAACGTATTTGTCCTGGGGAAAGACTAATGCCATTCGAACAAAATTTCGAATGGCATTAGTCGGCGTGTCTTTTTGGCTTGTTCTTTCCAAGCCAGCGATCCTTTGGAACCCCCTGGGATCGGCATATTGCCAACCAAACTATTCTTGGCTCCTCCCCCGCATCCAACAGTTGACGTGGGGTCAGGTCTGCAAATTCGGTGAGTCTGGTGTCGCTTAACAGCACCGAGGCTAACCCATCACCAAACTCATCTCGGAGCAGGCTATGGAATTGGCTGAGTTTCACTACCTTGAAATCAACGAGGCTTCGGTAACGAAGGCATCAGGGACAGTGTCCGGGATGTATGTGTCGTCCAGGTAGATACCCTCGATGGCAGCTACTCGATCAGAAACCTCCCGCATAACAACCGATAGTGGCACCTCAAGCGCATCCGCAACCGATGCGAGGATCTCCGACGACACCTCTTTTTGACCGCGTTCCACCTCGGACAAATAACCCAAGGCAACAGAGGCGCGGGCGGCAACCTGACGCAGGGTCTGGCCGCGACGAAGTCGGTGAGTTCTTAGAACATCACCGATTTCCTGTCTTACTAGTACCAAGGTTCCTCCAAGCAAATAACCTATCGGGTTACTACAGAAAAGCTAAACTGCGCGTCTGAATGTTTCCTGAAGCTAAACCCTAAATTTGCTCAAGCTCTTCCCGAAGTAGCGCAATAGCAGCCCCTGTCGCCTGATCAGAAATCTCAGCCCGGGTCCCAGGAAACTCGAGCCTCACTACCCTGGTGCCGCGTTCGGAGGCAATGCCAATAAATACAAGCCCTATCGGATTACCTCGTACCGGCTCCGGTCCCGCAACACCCGTCGTGGATAAGGCGACTACCTGCCTTTTCAAGGAGGTATTGTCTTGAGCGAATTTGTCTCTTACTCCAACTGCCATTTGAAGTGCTACTTCGGCTGCTACGGCTGTGTTTGTAGCTATGAGCTCGCTTGCAACACCCAACAGTGACACTTTCGAAGAATCCGAGTAGCTAACAATTGACCCAAGAAAGACCTTGGATGCACCGGGAGTGTTGGCTAATTCGGTTGCCACTCTGCCAGCGGTAAGCGATTCGGCAGCGCAGATTAGTAGACCTTTGGACTCTGCCAGCGCTATGAGGTTCATCGCTTCGGAATTAGGTAGCGAATACCGGTGTACCACGTAACAGCTACCGTGAAAATTAGCACCGTAAACACAAATGGTTGATACCAAGAACCCAAGAAGTCAAATGGCGCAATTGCTAGCGAGATGGCAACAATCTGCAAAACCGTCTTAAACTTTCCGCCGCCTGAGGCTGCGAGCACACGTTTTTTGGCAATCACCAAGCGGTAAACCGTGATGCCAATCTCACGCACCAGAATTGCGATCGTGATCCACCAGGGAACTGCCTCGACAATTGAAAGTGCAATCAGCGAACCCGAAAGCAAAGCCTTGTCGGCAATCGGATCTAGCAGCTTGCCCAGATTGGTTACTAGATTCCGCTTGCGGGCAATCGCTCCATCGATACCGTCGGTGGAAGCAGCCAAAATCAGCAGCACTAGTGCGATAAAACGACCTAGTTCGCTCTCCCAGAGCGCAAGCATCAGCCAAAGCACCACTGGGACTATGGCGATGCGGGCTGTGGTGATGAGGTTTGGAGTCTGTCGGTACAGGAAGGATCTAGAACTCATCTTTCCTTCCCGTTAGCTGCCAGGCATCCTCGTCTGGTTCGTCATCCGGGGAATCCCCGACAAAGACAGCAGAGGTTGCTCCGGTCAGCTTAGCTAGGAAGGCTGGGAGCTCATCTGGTTTGAGAAGCACATCCCTGGCCTTGGATCCCTCCGACGGTCCGACAACGCCCCTGGATTCCAAGAGGTCCATCAATCGACCAGCCTTGGCAAAGCCAACCCTTAGCTTTCGCTGGAGCATGGATGTAGATCCGAACTGCGAGTTCACAATCAAGTCGGCAGCAGCCAACAGCAGCTCGAGGTCATCTCCAATGTCACTGTCTACAACTTTTGACTGAGCGGGGGCAGCAACATCGCTTCGATATTCCGGCTCCATCTGCTGCTTGACGTGGTCAACCACTCGGTGCAGCTCATCCTCGGAGACCCATGCCCCCTGCACACGAACTGGCTTATTGGAACCCATTGGTGAGAAAAGAGCATCGCCTTGACCAACCAGCTTTTCTGCTCCTGGCTGATCCAAGATCACTCGAGAGTCGGTAACCGAGGAAACTGAGAAAGCCAGCCTGGATGGAACGTTGGCCTTGATCAAACCAGTAACCACATCCACGGATGGACGCTGAGTTGCCAGCACGAGGTGAATACCTGACGCTCTAGCTAGCTGAGTGATTCGCACGATCGAATCTTCAACATCCCTTGGTGCCACAATCATCAAATCAGCCAGCTCGTCAACCACCACGAGAAGGTATGGATACGGCTGAAGCTCTCGCTTAGAACCCTCTGGAACCTTCACCTGACCCGCAACAATGGCGCGGTTAAAGTCATCAATGTGCTTGAAGCCGAAAGAGGCTAAATCGTCGTATCGGGAATCCATCTCCTTGACCACCCACTGCAGGGCTTCGGCAGCCTTTTTCGGATTGGTGATAATCGGAGTCACCAAATGCGGCACGCCCTGGTAAACAGCAAGCTCCACACGCTTTGGGTCGATCAGCACCATTCGGACCTCGGCTGGCTTAGCCCGCATCAGAATCGAAGTGATCATCGAGTTCACAAAGGAGGACTTTCCGGCACCGGTAGCACCTGCTACCAAAAGGTGAGGCATTTTCGCAAGGTTAGCCACCAGGTAGCCGCCCTCTACGTCTTTGCCAACCCCGATAGTGAGCGGGTGAGTCGACGCTGCGGCGTTCTTTGAACGCAGCACATCACCCAACGAGACTGTCTCTCGATCGGTATTCGGGATTTCAATACCGATTGCGCTCTTGCCTGGAATCGGAGCGAGGATGCGGACCTCGTTTGATGCCACGGCATAAGAGATGTTGTTGGTCAGACGCGTCACAGCCTCAACCTTGACGCCCGGAGCCAGCTCAACCTCGTACCTGGTCACGGTCGGCCCGCGCTGGAATCCTGAGACTCTCGCTTGAACGTCAAACTCTCTGAATACATCGTCGATGGCGGCAACGATTTGGTCGTTTACGGCAGTCTTGGCCTTAGGCGGAGTTCCAGCTGCTAGGACCCCAAGCGAAGGGAGGGTGTATGGTCGCTGCGCCCTTGGCCTAGGGGAAACCGGCTCCTCAGACACAACATCAATCGGCTCGGTGAGCCCCTCCTGGACCTCCAAAAACTCGAGCGAGTCAACTGGGTCTGGACTTGAAACTACCTCAAGCTCTTCGGTGATGAATTCATCAATATCTTGAACCACGGGGGTTTCAAAGGCAGGCTTGTCGCTTTTCGCGTTATTCCACCACGAGGACTTGGTGCCGTCGAAGGCATCTGATGCCTCCGGCTGAGCTTTGGCTCCGAATAGGAACTCGCTGAACTGCCTGAGCTTTGGCCTAATTTGATTTGGAGCGGTGCCAGTCATAATCAAGACTGAGACCAGTACAAGCAGAGCGAGGAGCGGAACCGCCCCCCAGTGCGTGAGTACCGAAACCAGCGGCTCACCAAGCACCCAGCCAAATAGACCACCGGCTTCGGCAAGACCCATGGCACCATCGCGGTTTGGTGCAGGGCGTCCAGCAAAGATGTGGAAGAAGGCTGCGATGACAGATAAAAACAGCCAGAAACCGACCGCAAACCTAGAACTATCCCGAACCGATGCTGGGTGCCTAAAAAGATAAAAGGAGTACACGAAAAAGATCGCCGGCAAAGCGAAAGCAACTGATCCAAACAGAAGACCAAAGCTGTAGGCGTGCAATACCTGAGCCCACGGTTCATTGATCAGGAACCAGGCAAACAACGCCCCAAAAACCGAGAGTAGAAATACGAAAAATGGCGCGCCATCGCGTCTGTCTTCTGCCGCAAGCTTCTCAGTGCTGAAGGCGCGGATGAGACCGCCCAACCCATGGGCCAAAAGCATGTAAAAACGACCAAGGTTCTTTCCAAAGTTTCCCTGAGGTTTAGCCGGGGCGGCAGCCTTCGCAGGTCGACGCGCAGCTGGCTTACGCGATGCTGGGGGCTTTCTTTGAACCATGGGAAAAAGGTAGCAATCAAGCGGGCAAATACGGCTTAGGCGCTACCTGTTTGAGTGAACAACCACTGGGATAATCATGGGCTTGCGACGATGTGCCTTCGCTACCCAGGTTCCAATGGTGCGTCTTATAACCTGCTGCAACTGATAGGTGTCTCGAACTCCGTCTTGAGCTGCTTCAGCCAGTGCCTTCTCGATTGCAGGCTTTATGTCATCGAATACGTGATCAGCTTCCGCGTAAGCGCGAGCTCTGATCTCGGGCCCTTCGATGACCTTCCCGGTGGAGGGATCGACAACGGCAAAGATTGTGATGAACCCCTCGGCAGCCAAGATACGGCGATCCTTCAGATCCTCCTCAGTGATCTTGCCGACTGTTTTACCGTCCACGTAAAGCATGTTGCATTCAATCTGACCTACAACGTCTGCTGTGCCATTACTGAGGTCAACCACAGCGCCATCTTCGACAACTAACACTCGCTCGGGTGCAATTCCGGTCTGAATGGCGAGGTTAGCGTTAGCAACCAAGTGCCTGGCTTCACCGTGAATCGGCATCACATTTTTTGGTTTGAGAATGTTGTAGCAGTAGAGGAGCTCGCCAGCTGCAGAGTGGCCGGAGACATGGACCTTGGCATTACCTTTGTGGACCACATTGGCACCAAGTTTTGTAAGCCCATCAATCACTCGGTAGACCGCATTCTCATTGCCTGGAATCAGTGAACTCGCCAACAGCACGGTGTCCATTGGCCCGATTGCGATCTGGTGGTCTCGGTTTGCAATTCGGGACAGCACAGCCATCGGTTCACCCTGTGAACCAGTGGACATAAAGACCACCTGGTGATCTGCCAGATTGTCCACTTCCTTGAGATCTACGATTGCTCCAGAGGGGACATTCAAAAAGCCCAGTTCGCTGGCAATGGCCATGTTTCTGACCATGGATCGACCTACGAACGCAACCCGACGGCCGTTTGCCACCGCAGCATCAATCACCTGTTGAACGCGGTGGACGTGAGAGGAGAAGGACGCGACTACCACTTTGCCCGGTGTCTTGGCAATCACAGACTCGATGACCGGCCCAATCTCGCGCTCAAGCGGAGTAAAGCCCGGCACATCGGCGTTTGTTGAATCCACCATGAAAAGGTCAAGGCCCGCTTCGCCGATTCGCGCAAAGGCACGCAAGTCCGTCACGCGTCCATCAAGCGGTAGCTGGTCCATCTTGAAATCGCCAGTGTTCAAAACGCTGCCGGCGGCAGTTCTAATAACTACAGCCAAAGCGTCTGGAATCGAGTGGTTGACCGCTACAAACTCCAGCTCAAAAGGCCCAAGCTTTTCAACCTGACCCTCCTTTACCGTCATGGAGTAGGGGGTGATTCGGTGTTCTTTGAGCTTGGCCTCAACTAGGGCAAGAGTGAGAGTTGAGCCAAGAAGCGGAATGTCGGAACGCATCGACAGCAGGTATGGAACACCACCAATGTGGTCCTCGTGCCCGTGAGTTAGGACGCAGCCGATCACTCGATCTAACTTGTCTTCGAGGTAACTCAGATCGGGCAAGATCAAATCAACACCGGGCTGAGTCTCTTCCGGGAACAGGACGCCACAGTCCACAATCAGAATTTGAGAGTCAATTTCAAATACGGTCATGTTGCGACCGATTTCACCTAGGCCTCCCAGCGGGATGATTCGTAGGGTTCCGGGCTGAAGCTTTGCTGGTGACTGCACTAGCGAGTAGTTCCTGCGACCTTAGGCAAGGCACCACCGGCGGCTGCGTTCCTATCGGGTCGGAAGTTGCTAAAGCTCAAACCTGGAACACTTACCACCTGGTCAATACCGCTCTCAATGGCTGCTGCCTCGTGGTCCTCAGGACCGACCAGCGGGAGTCGAACTCTAGGGGAGTTGATTAGACCTAGACCGTGAAGTACGTACTTCGCGGCAACCGTTCCTGGGACGTGAGTCATGATTGCGCGCTGCAGTGGCTCGAGGGCGTTATGAACTCTCAGTGCCGAGTGGAAATCGTTGGCATTGGTGGCATCAATCATGGCTCGATAGGCGTGAGGCGCAATATTGGCCGTAACGCCAATTAACCCGGTAGCGCCAAGCGCCACGTGGGCTAGCACGTTGGAGTCGTCTCCCGAGAAATACATCAGACCGGTTTCAAGCATCAGTCTTGAGGCTTGGGCCAAGTCTCCCTTGGCATCCTTGATGGCCACAATGTTTGGGTGCTTGGCTGCTCGGTGGAAGGTGTCATACGCAATGGCAACACCGGTTCTACCGGGGATGTCATAGAGGATGACAGGAAGGTCTGTGGCGTCTGCAATCAGTCTGAAGTGGGTCAGAATGCCTGCCTGAGTTGGCTTGTTGTAGTAAGGAGTCACAACCATCACACCGTCAGCACCGGCCTTTTCGCTGGCCTTATAGAGCTGAATCGCATGTGCGGTTTCGTTGGATCCACCGCCGGTGATGATCTTGGCACGACCGGCCGAGACCGATTTTCCGACCTCTACAAGCTTGATTTTTTCAGCATCGGTAAGGGTGGAGGTCTCACCCGTAGTACCGGTAACCACAACACCGTCAGCACCGTTGGAGATGACGTAGTCAATGTGCTTTTCAGTAGCGTCCCAATCGACCTCGCCATCGGCGGTCATTGGCGTTACCAAAGCGACCAATACCTGGCCGAACAAATCCTTTTGATGCATTGGTTCAGCCTACCTAAGAGCAGTTGGAACCGGAAACTACTAATCTGAAGCCATGCGCCAAAGTCGGCTCTGGGTTGAACCCTTTTCCCCTCGATCGATTAGCGCTAACTTACTCGCCGGACTCACGGTTGCAATAGTTGCCCTCCCCCTCGCCCTTGGATTTGGACTTGCGTCTGGCCTGGGCGCGGGCGCAGGAATCGTCAGCGCCATCATTGCAGGGCTTCTTGCCGCCGCTTTCGGAGGCAGCCGCTTCCAAGTTTCAGGACCTACTGGAGCGATGACCGCGGTTTTGATACCCATCGTTCATCAATTTGGCATTCAAGCAACCTACGCGGTTGGTTTTATTGCCGGCATTTTCCTTGTACTGGCTTCACTTGCCAGAGTAGGTAAATACATCCACCTTCTGCCCGACTCTTTGGTCGAGGGCCTCACTGCAGGCATCGCTCTTGTTATTGCCCTGCAGCAGGTTGCCTTTGTTTTCGGGGTTGAGACCATATCCGAGGAGCGGATTTGGTTTTCTGCTTGGAGAGAGCTTGAGCTTTGGCTGGCAGCACCGACATCAACCGCACTGCTTATCGGGGTGTTGGTGATCGCACTGAATTTGATCGGATCAAAATTTTTTCCACGACTTCCGCTGGCGTTATTCAGCGTCTTCCTAGCCACCATCGCCACCGAGGCGCTGGATCTAAAGATTGATGTGATCGGGCAGCTCCCCAAGTTCAACCTAAGCCCCTCACTTGAGTTTTTGTCAGGCCAGGAGATTCCGCTACTTCTGGCCCCTGCCTTTTCGGTGGCGCTACTCGCGGCCCTAGAGTCACTACTGAGTGCGAAGATTGCAGACCGCATGAAGGCGGATGGAACCAGTCATCTACCCAACAAAGAGCTCTTTGGGCAGGGAATTGCAAACCTGATCACACCCATGTTTGGCGGCGTCCCAGCCACTGCTGCTTTAGCGCGAACTGCTGTGAACGTCCGCTCAGGAGCAACGAATCCTCTCGCAGCAATTTTTCACTCTCTGATGCTCGCCGCTTTTGTGCTGCTGCTATCAGACTGGGTCTCGATGATTCCGCTCGCCGCGCTGGGAGGTGTCTTGGTGGCGACCGCATGGAAAATGGTGCACCTCGATATATTGAGCGCGCTATTCAAAAAGTCCTCCGCGGATGCGGCCATCCTGACAGTAACAATGCTGACTGCGGTGCTGGTTGATCTGATCGCAGCGGTGATAGTAGGAATCGTGCTGACCCTGGTGCTGAGAAAGCGCCGTGGTTAGGGCGCTACGCGACCGTTTTCGTTGAATGCCTCGTAGCTGAGTGGCATGAGCTCTGCCCAGAACACTTCCATCTTCTCTGCAACCATCTCAATCTCGCGCTGTGGGAATGAAGGGAAGTGAGTTCCCTCGCGCTTGGTGCGAAGGCTCAGGAAGTTCATTAGCGAACGAGCGTTCATGGTCACATACATGCTCGAGTAGATGTTTACCGGCAGCACAATACGAGCCACCTCTCGGGCAACTCCAGCCTCAAGCATGCGCTGATAAGCCTCGTAGGCGGCACGAACCACAGCCTGAGTCTCCTGGGTAACCAACGCGGTCTGTTCTGCAGTGCCGTCTTCAAACTCGTAGTGCCCGGGCTTACCGACCTGGATTAGCTTGCGGTCTGGGCCTGGGACATAGAAAACCGGACGGAGTTCGCGGTAACGACCCGACTCCTCGTTGTAGCTGGCGATGCGGTGACGCATAAACTCGCGGAACACGAAGATTGGCGCTTGGACATAGAAGGTCATCGAGTTGTGCTCAAACGGGGAGCCGTGACGATCACGCATCAAATAGTTGATCAGGCCCTTGTCGCGTTTTTGCATCTCCGCATCGGTTGCCTTAGCACCCTCGAGAGTTTGCTCACCCTGGGTGGATACTCGAGCGGCGAATAGCACATCGGAGTCTGATGCGCTGGAGCGCACGAGCTCAACGGTCACGTCAGAGCGGAATTCAATTTCGGTCACGCCCAAAGCCTAAGGTTTTTCTGACGTAAAAAAGCGCAACACTCCGTTTTGCCATCCTGCCATCGCTTAGCCTTTCGGGGTGGAACTCAATTTCTCTAGCTGGGCCGTCATTGCCCTGCTGTCTCTAGCAACCCTGCTGGGCATTGGGTTCAAGCTGTTTTCTGGACGCGGGCGAGCAATAACGAAATCTGAGACCGTAGATTTGAACAAACTCAAGGCAGAGAAATCTAGTCTGCCGGTGAAGGAGTTTGGCAAAAAGGCAACCCTGCTGCAGTTCTCAACCGAATATTGCTCAATTTGCCCAGGGGTTGCCAGGCACCTGTCTCAGCTTGAATATCGACACGGTGGCCTTTTGCATCTCGAAGTAGACATCACCAATCGATTAGATCTTGCCGCCCACTTTCAGATCAGCCAGACCCCAACAGTGTTTATCCTTGACCAAAAGGGTGAAATCAAGTTCAGAGTTTCCGGAGCTCCAAAGCCCGGAGTCATTCAGCAAGAGCTAGCAAAACTAGGAGCAATATGAGCGAGCTAAAGAGAATCGACCCAAGAGGACCGAGATTCGGTGCCGCAATCACATCAGTGCTAGCTCTAATTGCATTCAGTCAATCTCAGGAAACTTATTTGTTTGGTGCCCCTTGGATCGTGCTGCTCTTTGTACTTTTTGCCTGGAGTGTCTTCTTTCCTCAGTCCCACCCATACGCACTCATTTTCAAGAAGTTTGTAAGACCACGACTTGCAGCCCCTGAGGAGCTCGAGGACCCACGACCACCGCAGTTTGCTCAAAAGGTTGGCTTTGGCTTCTCGATTCTGGGAGTTGCCGGAGTGTTGTTTTCGCCAATCTTGATCCCAATCAGCGCTGCGTTCATCTTCATAGCAGCGTTCCTAAATGCATTCTTTGGCCTGTGCCTTGGGTGCCAGATGTATCTAGGTCTGAAAAGACTGGGAATTATTCGCTCTTAGCAATCGCCTGTCGCATGGCTGCCCTAGCCCTGCGACGGTCGCCTGATGCGTCGTAGGCCTCTGCCAATAGCAGCCAGTCTTGCCAGCTGTCATTGAAGTTTGCCTTGACTCGTTCAAACTCGCGTTCCGCAGACTCCTTGGTTGCTCGACCCGATGGCCGCAATTCCAACTGCAGTTCGTTGAGCCCGTCTTTCATGGCTCGGGCGATCAGCTTCTGTGACCTGATTCCAAACTGAATCTCGCGATAGAGCGCCCAGGCTGCAACCAGCGGAAAGACCAACATCCCCGCACCCATTAGCTTGGCAATCCAATTGGGATCAGCGAGCAAGGTGAGGGCTCGACCGGTCATTAGATACAGATAAACCAGAGTCAGCACTGTCATGATTGCGAGCCAAATTTTTGTGGTCAATTACAGCCCTAAAACCTTGTCCAGGCCAACGTGTAATCCAGTGGCCTGCTTGGCAAAGTCAATGCTTAGCAAAATACCCTTGGCATATGCCCGGAGTGAAATGACTTCGTGCGAGAGGGTCGTAAGTTCACTCTCCGCACCAAAGTGCACATCCTGCTTAGCTGACACGCCCTTTAGTCGGAGCGAGTGAATCGGGACACCCGCCACGACCTCTCCCCTAGCAACCTGATCCACTCCTGTAATCAGTGGTTGAGGCAGGCCCTTGCGAGCTTGGTGAATCAACTCGGCCGTCCTAACTGCGGTACCCGAAGGTGAGTCCACCTTGCCCTCGTGATGGGCCTCAACAATCTCGATCGAGTCAAAGTAGCGAGCCGCCAGCGCACTGAAGTGCTGAATCAACATTGATCCCACTGAGAAATTGGGGATTACTACAGCAGCTGAGCGCGGGTGTTGAGCAAGCTTTGCCTCAAGCATTTGCAGCTTGGATTCCGACCAACCACTGGTGCCGACAACGACCTTGAGATCATTCGAGATTGCATAGTCGACGAGCTCAGGACTTGCAGACGGGAGTGTGAAATCTAGCACCACATCAGCGCCGAGCATTTGCTCTTTTGCAGAGCTGGAATTCAAGGCCGAGTGCAGTTTTAGATTTGCATCAGAGTCGATTAGCTCAAGAGCAAGTTTGCCCATTCGCCCGGTTCCCAAAACTGCAACTGAAGTCATGGCAAAACCCTATCAACCAACTAGCTAAGACCCTTGAGCGATTTGCCAACGGCAACCAAGGTTGGCTCTGCGCTAAACACTCGGTTCGCTACAGCGACTATTTGATCTCTGGTTACCGATCTGAATCTGTCCATCACCTCGGTGATCGAGAGATACTCACCCGTGCCGATCTCGGCTGCCAACAGTCGATTCATGCGAGCCAGCGGAGATTCGAAGCGCAAAGCCAGACCCCCGGAGATGTTGCCAAGTGCTAGCTCTAGCTCAGATGCGGTGATTCCGTCAGAAACTACCTTCTGAACCTCAGCGCGCATGAGCTCAGTAACTAGCTTGGCATTCTCTTCGCTGGTTCCGGCATAGACACCGAAGTAGCCGGCATCTGAATAACCCTGCTGATAGCAATACGTCGAGTATGCAAGACCACGCTCTTCGCGGATCTCTTGGTATAGGCGAGAGGACATGCCGCCACCGAGAACGGTACTCAGGATCCCAAGTGCGAAGCGGTCGGGATCTGAGGCATGGAGCGACTGATACCCAAGAAGCACGTTTGCCTGAGCAACATCTTTTTTGATGATTCGCTTGGCTTCTGGGCTTGGAAGCTCCATGGCCTGCTGTGATCTTCTCGGTTCGGGCTGGGCAGAACCGGTCCAGCCAATTCGACTCAACTCGGCCTCGACGAGCTCCACCACTCGCTCGTGCGAGACGCCACCGGCGACCGTGATAACCAAGTTTTGCGGAGCGTAATGCTTTTTGTAGTAAGCAAATACCGACTCGCGATCCACCGCATTGATGGTGTCGACCGTGCCGCCGATTGGGCGACCCAAATCAAGACCCGGTAGCAGCGCCTCGGAGAGATTCTCGTGAGCGACATCCTCGGGGTCATCCTCGTTCATCGCTAGCTCTTCAAGAATGACTGTGCGCTCAACATCAAAGTCGTGGCCGTCGATCTTGGCACTCGAAAACATATCGAGAAGTAGATCCAGAGCTAAGGGCAAAGCCGCGTTTTCAACCCTGGCGTAATAGCTGGTGTACTCCTTGGCCGTGGCAGCATTTGAAGAGCCGCCGACCGAGTCAAACGCTATTGAGATGTCGCGAGCCGATCTTCGCTCTGTTCCCTTGAACAGCAGGTGCTCTAGAAAGTGTGTTGAGCCAAAGTGGCCACCGGTCTCATCACGGGAGCCGACAGCAACCGAGGCCGCAACGGCAACCGAGGGTGCACCGAGCATCTCCTCGGTCAGAATGCGAACACCGCTGGGCAGCACGGTCTTGCAAACACGTGCCGCCTCAGCGGTGAACTCGATTGAATCTCTAAGCGGTAGAAGCAAGGTCTACTACTCGGCAGCTTCCTCGACAACAGGGCTTAGCGATAGCTTGCCGCGGTCATCGATCTTGGTGATCTCAACCTGAAGCTTCTGACCAACCTCAAGAACATCTTCGACGTTCTCGACACGCTTGCCACCAGAGATCTTCTTCAGCTCTGAAACGTGAAGTAGGCCATCCTTACCCGGCATCAGCGATACGAAAGCACCGAAGGTGGCCAGCTTGACAACGGTTCCCAGGAAGCGCTCGCCGATCTCAGGTACGTGAGGGTTGGCGATTGCATTGATGGCGGCCTTAGCTGCATCCGCAGCTGGACCGTTGGTAGCGCCGATGTAAACGGTACCGTCGTCCTCGATCGAAATCTCGGCTCCAGTGTCTTCCTGAATCTGGTTGATCATCTTGCCCTTTGGACCAATGACCTCACCGATCTTGTCGACAGGGATCTTGACTGCGATAACGCGAGGAGCGTATGGGGACAGCTCGTCTGGCTCGTCAATAGCCTCCTGCATGACATCAAGAATGTAGGTTCTAGCATCCTTGGCCTGCTTGAGTGCTTTAGCCAAAACGGAAGCTGGAATACCGTCTAGCTTGGTGTCTAGCTGAATGGCGGTCACGAAGTTGCGAGTACCTGCAACCTTGAAGTCCATGTCACCCAGTGCATCCTCAGCACCGAGGATGTCGGTTAGAGCCGCATACTCAGTCTTGCCATCGACGGTGTCAGAGATTAGACCCATTGCGATACCTGCAACCGGAGCGCGCAGTGGCACACCAGCGTTTAGTAGCGACAGGGTTGATGCACAAACCGAACCCATTGAGGTTGAACCGTTTGAGCCAAGCGCCTCAGATACCTGACGAATTGCGTATGGGAACTCTTCGCGAGTTGGCAACACTGGAACCAGGGCACGCTCTGCAAGAGCACCGTGACCAATCTCACGACGCTTTGGAGAACCAACACGACCTACCTCACCGGTGGAGTAAGGAGGGAAGTTGTAGTGGTGCATGTAGCGCTTAGAGGTCTCAGGGCTCAGCGAGTCAATCTGCTGCTCCATCTTGAGCATGTTCAAAGTGGTGACACCTAGAATCTGAGTCTCACCGCGCTGGAAGATTGCAGAACCGTGGGTTCTAGGGATAACTGCAACCTCTGCATCAAGGGCGCGAATGTCGGTTAGACCGCGGCCATCAATACGGATGCCCTCTTTGAGGACGCGGGTGCGCATTACCTTCTTGGTTACTGACTTGTAAGCGGCAGAGAACTGCAGCATCTGCTCCTCAGAGAGAGAAGCTACTAGCTCCTCCTTAACCTTGGCCTTGAGCTCGTCGTCGGCCTCCTGACGCTGCTGCTTGTCAGCGATCTGGTAGACCTTTGCGAGCTCTGCACCAGCAGCCTTCTCGACTGCTGCGTAAACCTCATCGGTGTACGGCAGGAATACTGGGTACTCTGCGGTTGGCTTAGCAGCCACCTTCGCTAGCTCTACCTGAGCACGAACCAATTCCTTGATGAACGGCTTAGCCGCCTCAAGACCTTCGGCGACGATCTCCTCGGTAGGAGCGATAGCGCCACCAGCGATTAGGTCCCAGCTGGTCTCGGTAGCCTCAGCCTCAACCATCATGATGGCGACGTCTTCCTTGCCACCCTCCACAACTACGCGACCGGCAACAACCATGTCGAACACGGCGTTTGCAAGCTGAGAGTGCTTAGGGAATGCAACCCACTGGCCATCGATTAGTGCCACGCGGACACCTGCGACTGGGCCAGAGAATGGCAATCCTGCAAGCTGGGTTGACATTGATGCAGCGTTGATTGCGACCACGTCATAAAGCTCATCTGGCTCAATTGACATCACGGTCACTACAACCTGAATCTCGTTACGTAGACCATCAACGAAGGATGGGCGTAGCGGGCGGTCAATCAGACGAGCGGCCAAGATGGCCTCGGTGCTTGGGCGACCCTCGCGACGGAAGAAAGAACCTGGGATCTTTCCAGCTGCGTAGGAGCGCTCTTCAACGTCAATGGTTAGCGGGAAGAAGTCGAACTGGTCCTTTGGCTGCTTGGACGCAGTGGTTGCCGAGAAGAGCATGGTCTCTTCGTCGATGTAGATGGCAGCGGCACCGTTTGCCTGCTGCGCTAGACGACCGGTCTCGAAGCGCACAACGCGCTTTCCGAATTTTCCGTTGTCAATGATTGCTTCTGTTGCTTTGATCTCTGGGCCTTCCATAGCCCCTCCTTTATCCTCTTGCGCGCAAATAAAGCGGCGTCAAGCCGCTATTGCGCTGGAGCTAGGGCGATTGCCCTGATGAGTGCTGGTCGTCAGTAAAAAACCCTGGGTTCTGGCCCCAGAGACTTCCACCGAAGACCCGCCTCGCGAAAACTCCTAGCTGGAGTCTAACAATCGAGTACGGAAAAACCTAGAAATGAAAAGACCCCGGTTTCCCGGGGTCTTCGTGTATCAAAAACTATCGACGTAGTCCTAGACGCTCAATGAGTGAGCGGTAGCGAGCGATGTCAACCTGCTGTAGGTAGCCAAGTAGACGACGACGCTGACCAACTAGAAGTAGCAAACCACGGCGTGAGTGGTGGTCGTGCTTGTGCTCCTTGAGGTGCTCAGTTAGGTCTGCGATGCGGCGGCTCAGCACTGCAATCTGTACCTCTGGGCTACCGGTGTCACCTGGCTTGGTGGCGTACTCGGCGATGATTTCTGACTTGACCTTTGGGTCCAATGCCATTTGCTGATCCTTTCAATCCGCTGCGCGGCGCAAGAAACATTGTGTTTCTGCTCTCTTTATCCGCGGCCGTTTCACGGCAACCTGAGAAGTCTAGGGAAAAAACCTTGATTTGGCTAGGCGGTCGTGCCCTCATCGCCGGGACCCAGTGGTACCGGCTCGACATATTTGTTGCCGTCGTAGAAAGAACGGCTTGGTCTCAGTGCCATCACCAGGAAAATCACCGCGATGGCAATTGCCAGCGCGATGATTGGCAAGATCAAGAAAATCAATGCAATCAACTCTTCGTAGGTTGGCTCTGGTGAGGAGGAGTTCAGCAACACGACCAGCGACCCAATCAGCGCAAAGATCCCGTAGGCAAGGGGAATCAACTGAAGCAGCAGCCACTTCGCCGAGAAGCCGGCATCGTGAAAACGTCTTGCGGTCACCGCGAGATTAGGGATGAACAGAAGCAGCGATGCAATGGTGGTTAGCGGAGTTGGCTGCGAAAGCACGCCCTCAACATCGGCCATCCAGTCCCCCTGAATCGGAGTAGGTGGCCAAAGCACCGATTCGACCGTTGATAGCACCAGTGAAACCAAAAGTGTGAACAGCACCCAGTACCAGAACTCGGATCGCTTAGCAGCACCCTTGAAGTTGAAGGCGTTCTTGAATCCGCTGGCTACTGCATCTACAAAGCTCATGCGTCAATACTCTCCAAAATCTCTCTGGCTGCCAACACGTCATCGTTGATTTGAGCAATTAGGGAATCCAGGGAATCGAACTTGGCCCAAGGTCTGATCTGTGCGTGAATCAGTGCGGTGCACTGCTTGTCGTATAGATCTAAGTCATCACGCCCAATTACGTGGGATTCGATCAGCCTTGGCACCTCGCCAACCGAGTCATTGGTTCCCACCGAATGTGCTGCCGGATAGCGAACCCCGTCAGCGATGAGCCAGCCAGCGTATACGCCATCCTGAGGCAATAGCCCAATCGAGCTGCGAGAGAAGTTAGCGGTTGGAAAACCAATGGTTCGACCGAGCTTGCGACCATGTTCTATGGTTCCCACAATCTCATGATCTCTGCCAAGTAGCAGCGAGGCCGCCGAAACCTTGCCGGTTTGAATCAACTCACGAATCAAGGTGCTGGACACGACTCGATCACCAATCTGAACCGGTGCCACCTCTCGAACCCTGAAGCCAAGCTGCACTCCAAAGCCCCTGAGGTCCTCAGCGCTGCCCGCTCCCCCAGAGCCAAATCTAAATCCCTCACCAACAAAGACCATTTGAACATTCTTGGCCAGTTCGGAGACGGCAAACTCTTCAGCCGAGCGATTTGCCATGTCTGCATCAAAGGGCAGGTTGACCAAGACCTCAACGCCCAAAGACTCCAGGATGGCCGATTTGCGTTCTGGGGTTAGTAGCTCACCCGGAACGGCGGTTGGCCTAAGGGTCTGATTTGGGTGACGGTCGAAACTGATGACGGTCGGAACTAGGTTTGCCTCTTGACAGTATTCAACAAGCTCATGAATTAGTTGACGGTGACCGAGGTGGATGCCATCGAACTTGCCAATAGCAACTGCGAGCGGAGCGAAGTCTTGGGACAGCTCTTCAATCGATGAAATCTCAAGCACGGTTTCTCCGCAGCCAGATCAAACCAAGGATTGGCAGTAAAAGCGGGATGTAGCCGTAGCCGGAACCGAATCCCGACCAAACCGAAGGGTGAGAGAACCACTCGGGAACCAAAAAGCTCAGGGCACCTACTACTAAAACCCCGGCCAACTCGAACCAGATGGCAAGGCCTGCAAACTTGCGTAGCGACTGTCTGGCAAGCGCGATGGTCGCAAAGATGTAGACCAAAGCCGAGATGGCCGAGAGTGAATAGGCCACTGGGGCCAAATCAAATTCTGTAAAGAGTTGAAATAGCGCTCTAGCCGAAGCGGATAAGGCGAATACCCCGTAGACCGCAATCAGCAGTCGTCCAACTCCAAGCTCTTTTGCCACGGAGGAAAGCTTAGTGTTACTGCTCCAGCTCTAGATCCGCTGGAATCTCAACCTCAGGAAGACCATCGTCAACCACTGAGATCGCCGCCACGCGAACCTCCTCCTTCAAAGGAGAGAACACACCGGTGGAGATTGCACCCTGGGCATCAAGGCGAAGCAGGTATCTCGCTGCGAAGCGGACCTGCAGATCGTCCTCGCCACAGAGCGATAGGGTCACCGGATAAAGCGCACCCCAAGGCTCGATGGCCTCAAACTGACCGGGCAGCGGCTGAGCTGGAATCGAAGGGTCGTAGTCGAAGCTCAGGTTCGGAGCCTCACCTGAGACCACCGTCTGTCCGATGCCAGTCTGAATGCTCAGCACCTCGGGCAAAAGCACGGCGTCCAGGTTGGACTCGTCCAAAATCATGTTTGCGTAACCCATGCCAGAGATCTGTAGCGAGGCAAATGAAGTTAGCTTGATTTCTCCCTCGCCTAGCAAGTAGAGGGCATCAACCTCTGAACCTTCGGAGGCCTCAAGAAGGGATAGCTCGACAGTCTCCCCCAGCTCGGAACTAAGCCACTTCTCCATGGCCGAGATTGCGAGGCCTGGGGCTGCTGTGTTCACCACGATTTCCAAATCTGGTAGCTCGAGGTTTGGGTTGATGTCCTGGATTGCAGGGTCACTCCAGTTGGTGATAGAACCGTTGAAAATACCCGCAAGGCTGCGCGGTGAGAGGTTCAGCTCATAGATCTCCTCGAAGTAGAAGGAGACCACGGCCGCGTCAACTGCCAATGGAACATTTGCAAATGGGGTGCAGCCCTTGACCTCTTCCTCAGAGATCACTAGCCCTGCACCCTGTGGGTAGTCCTCCAGAACGGAAAGACCCATAGTACCCTCGCAGGCGACGTCCATTGAGCTATTCCAAAAGTCAGCCACATCGGCCATCTCGGGGAAAACCTTGGCTTCAACAAAAGCCTCGCCGCACTGCACAGTGCGCTCCGCAAGCTCAACCTTCAGCGACTCGGGCATTGGAGGGTTGCAGCCGGTGAGGACCAACAGTGAGGCCGCTCCGATTCCAATTGAGCTGAGAGCTTTGCGAATCATTTTTTGCCTTTCCACAGCGGAAGCCGGGACATCGAATGACATCCCGGCTTTCGCATCATGATTTTTTTGTTACTTGATCTTTCGGATTGCCTCGTTGGCCTTCTTCAAGATGGTTCCGGAGAGTGCTACATAGCCCTGGCTAGCAGCGTTCTTCGGTGCACACTCATTTACGAAGTAGGTGAAGTAGGCCTTGATCGCACCAGCCTTGGCAGAACCGTTGGCGGTTGGTGCTAGACCGTAGCTAACTAGCGATAGGTCGTAGGCTCCACGAACCTTCTTGTTGTAGTCGAATACAACCTCACCGGTTGACTTCAGAAGCTGCTTCTCGATGAATAGCTTGGAGTTCGCGATGGTTGGCTTGATGAACTGACCAGAGGCGTTCTGAACGAATGCGTAGGTCAGCTTGTTCTTGTCAGCATCTGCGATGTCGATGTAACCCATTGCACCCTGGGTGGATGCGATGGAGGTTGCAACACCCTGGTTACCGCGCGCTCCAACCGAACCCTTGACTAGGCCAGAACCGGCTGCAACGGTGAAAGCGTCGTTCGCCTTGAATGGAGAACCGTACTTCTGGGTCATCCAGTTGGTGAAGTTGTAAGTGGTGCCAGAGCCGTCTGAACGGTAGGCAGGGGTGATGGTCAGGTTAGGAAGCTTTGCGGTCTTGTTGATCGCAACGATTGCCTTGTCGTTCCACTTGGTGATCTTGCCCTGGTAGATGTCTCCAACAATCTTTGGAGTCAGGTTTAGACGGGTGACACCTGGAAGGTTGTAAGCGATAGTTACTGGACCACCTAGTAGTGGAACGTAAACAAAGTTCTTTGGCTTGGCCTCAGAAGCTGAGTAAAGCGAGTCAGAACCACCGAAGTCATAGGTTCCGTTGCGGAAGTTGGTCTTGCCGGTGGTGGAACCAACCGAGGTGTAGGTGACCTTGTGGTCGGTGTAAGCCTGAGTACAGACCTGCTGAAGTGCGTAGGTGTAGGAAGCGCCACCAGCGGTGACGGTCTCTCCAGCCTGAGCTGGACCAGCGAATGCTGTGGTGGCCAGGGCGGCGATTGCCAGTGCCCCAAACAACTTGTTGCGCATTTAATCTCCTCGTTTTCGGAATGCGTGATGAGTCTGACTTCACCGAGCTAACAACTGCTCACCAATTTGCTAACGCCAGGTGAACAGTTGGTTTCTAGCCGAAGCGGCCGTTGACGTACTCGTTGGTGCGTGGGTCGATTGGGCCGTAGAAGATCTGCTGAGTCTCACCAAACTCAACCACGTGACCGGGGGTGTTGTCCTCGGCTAGGAAGAAAGCGGTCTGGTCAGAGATGCGCTGAGCCTGCTGCATGTTGTGAGTGACGATGACGATGGTCATCGACTCCTTCAGCTCCAGGATCGTCTCCTCGATGCGGCGAGTTGAACCTGGGTCCAAAGCGGAGCATGGCTCATCCATCAAAAGCACATCTGGGTTCATCGCCAAGGATCGTGCGATGCACAAACGCTGCTGCTGACCACCAGAAAGTGAGATGGCTGGGTCATTGAGGCGGTCCTTAACCTCATTCCACATCGAGGCACGCACCAGGGACTGCTCAACCAAATCTCCTGCGTCAGAGCGAGAGGTGCCGGAGAGCTTCAGTCCGGAGATCACGTTCTCCTTAATGGACATGGTTGGGAATGGGTTTGGCTTTTGGAAAACCATGCCGATCTTGATACGAACATCAACCGGGTCCACTGCCTCACCGTAGATGTCCTGACCATCGAGCAGCACCTCGCCACCAAAACCGGCACTTGGGATTAGCTCGTGCATGCGGTTCAAGGTTCTAATGAAGGTTGACTTGCCACAACCAGATGGTCCGATCAAGGCGGTGACCTGGTTCTCTGGGAACTGTAGGTTTACGTCCTTTAGAACGTGGCGAGCGCCGAACCAAACGTTTACGTTTCTAGCCTCTAGGTGGAAATTAGCCATTTACTTGGCGCTCCTTTTCTTAGCCTTTTTCGGCGCACTCGCTAGACGCGCTGCCGCAAACAGAATCCCTACAAAGATCAGCAGCACCATGGCTGCGCCCCAGGCTCTGGCGATTGAGGTGGGGTCACCCAGGTAGATGAAGTTGAAGATGTAACCCGGCAGAGTTGCCATACCACCGTCGAATGGGTTTACGTTGGTGCCGTTGGCTAAAGCAACGGTCAACAGAATCGGTGCAGTCTCACCGATAACACGTGCGATACCCAAAAGCACTGCGGTAACGATTCCAGATTTAGCAGCTGGCAGGGTGACCATCAAAAATGCACGGTAGGAAGGTGCTCCCAGGGCCAAGGCTCCGTTGCGCAGATCCTTTGGAACCAGTCGCAGTGACTCTTCAGCAACACGCGAAACCGTAGGGAGCATCAGCGGGATCAGCGCGAGAGCACCCATGAATCCCGAGTAGCCACTCCACCCAGAGAGAATCAGCATCGAGTAAATGAACAAACCGGTTACCACCGAAGGCAGCGCCGACATTGCCTGCAGCAGGGTGCGAACAATGCCACGACCAAACTCTCTGGTCTCAGTTAGGTAGACGGCGGTTGCGATTCCAAGCGGCACGGTTACCAGGGTTGAGATACCGACAGTGATTGAGGTTCCCAGAATGGCATGTCCAACTCCACCGATCTCTAGACCAGTCTTACCTGACACATAGACGTTGTTTTGGTAGATGAAGTGTGGGCTAATGGCCCTGAATCCCGACTCGATGACTGCCCAGAGGACAGATATCAAAAGCACCAGAACAAACAGCGAGAGGAAGAAGGTGACTACAAGCAGGAGTCCATCTCTGATTCCGCGCTTACCGAAGGAGAAATAACCAGCCCAACCACCGGCAAGAAGCTGCAGGGGCAACAAGATCGTGAAAAGCCCGGCCATGAAATCCATGCCGGTCAAAAGCAAGATAAGCCCAAAGACCGCTGATGGAACCACGATGGTGATGGCCGAGGAGAGCTTGACCTTTGCGCCAAGGTTTTTCCAAGGCTGAGAATTCTTTGGCCGTTCAACGGCAAGCATGCTGCTCAATCTTTCCTCCAAGGCTGTGCCTTCTGCACGATGTAGGACGCAATCGCGTTGATCACCAGAGTGATGATGAACAGCACAACACCGGCCGCTAGCAGCGCCTCAACCTCGTCTGGGGTGGCCTCACCAAAGCGAGCCAAGATCAAAGAGGCGATAGCTCCACCCTGAGGTTCAAGCAGGTTGAACCAGTTGTACTCATCGAAGACCAGGTTCAACACGAAGAAGATTGCGACCGTCTCACCCATGGCGCGACCAAGCGCTAGCAAAACGCCACCCAAAATTCCACCGGCTGAGGTTGGCAGAATCACCTGGCGCAATACCGACTCTCTGGATCCGCCTAGAGCGAGAGCGCCCTTGATGATCTCCTTGTCAACCTGGGAGAAAATCTCGCGGGTGATGGAGGAAATCAGTGGCACGATCATCACTGCAACCACGATTGAAGCAATGAAAGGTGATCTCAGGAAGGTTCCGGTGTCATTGGCTAAAAATGGCAGGAACGGCGAGAAGGTCTCACTCAACATCTGAGCCCAGTGGGCACCGACGGGCGAAAAGACCCCTAGGCCCCAGAGGCCGATTACGACAGATGGAATTGCAGCCAACAGGTCAACAATGACGGTGGCTGCTTTTGCAACCGGAGTTGGTGCTAAAAACTCAATGAAGTATGCGATCGAGATTGCCATCGGAACAGCGATGGCGACACCGATAGCTGCAATCAGCAACGAACCCCAAAGCATTGGGCCGATGTGAAGGATGGGTGGGTTGGTGGTGTTATCCCAACCGGTGCCAAAAGCAAACTCAATAAGACCCTGCTTCTCAAACGCGGGCCAGGCACGGATAGAGAGGAAGAAAAGGATGAGACCGATGATGACAAAGGAGGAGTAACCGGCGGCCTTTGCTACCGCGAAGAAAACCTTGTCAGCCGTTCGAGATGGCTTGGCGAGAAGTTTTCGCTGGGTCGGAACACTCATGATTCAAAATGTTTGTGCGCAAAGGTGAAGCCTGATTGTTTCAAAGGTTAACGGCAGGTGAACTTATCAGCTCAGATTGACGATTTCGCCACTCCAGATTTGCCACATCCGCACCAGCATCACCGCCACGGTCAACCCCGTTGAACCAAGCACAACCGTCGACCATTTCGAACGCTCAACCAGTGCCCAAAACGCTCCGCCGACGGGGATGATCATGGCTACAAGCAGGTAACCAAAGTACTCCCAGGTGTCGACTTTCGCCTGCTGACCAGCAATCACCATCCCGAGCGATACCGCCAGTTGAATTACGAGCATTACCTCAACAAATGCGGCTAATCCGATCGAAAAACCACTCGGCGGCCGCCCAATCAAACCCATCAAGACCAGCAATAGACCGATACCGAGCGTGAGGGAAAGCTGGGCCTGGTAAATCCACTCAACCATTTAGCGCCTCCGGAAAAACCACCAGGGATTTATAACTCGAACCAGTCGGCTCCAAAATCCCGATCAACTTCCCTTTATAGATGGCACTTAGCATCCCAGTGCTGCTTATAGCCAAACGTTTTCCGTGGACCAAATCGATCGCCTGCTGATCAGTCAACTCTGCAATTGGATAGATCTTGGCAGCTGCCTCGGTGAGGCCCAAAAGCACTGGGTCCTGGTCGAGAGTTGATGCCTTCTCAATCTGGTATTCACCGATTCGAGTGCGGCGAAGTGCTCTCAAATGCCCACCAACGCCAAGGCTTTCCCCGAGGTCTCTCGCAAGCGCCCTGATGTAGGTTCCGGAGCTGCAGTCGACCACCACATCGAACTCTAAAAACTCATCGACTATTGCAATTTCAGAGACCAGCTCAAAGCGCGAAACTTCAACCTCACGACTCTTTAGCTCAACTTCTTTGCCCTCGCGCACCAGGTCATATGCTCGCTTGCCGTCTACCTTGATCGCGCTAACGGCAGAGGGGACCTGTGAGATTCTGCCGATCAGCTTGGCAATTTCGGTTTCGATAACTGCCCGGTTTAGATGCAATGCACTGGTCGATGACAACACTTCACCTTCGGCATCATCAGATACGGTGCTTTGACCGAGCCGAATGCGGGCCTCGTAGGTCTTGTCCGCCCCCACCAAAAAAGTGAGCAACTTGGTTCCTGAGTCAACTCCCAGCAGCAGCAAACCAGTAGCCATGGGATCCAAGGTTCCCGCGTGACCAATCTTTTTGGTGCCCAAAACTTTGCGGAGCTTCGCGACTACATCGTGAGAGGTAAATCCCTGAGGCTTATCAACCAAAACCAGGCCGGAGGGCAACTTAGTCTTCCTGGGCCTTTGGCTTTAGGTATGGATCGGCATCACCCGCAGGCTTTGCATCCTTCGCAAGACGCTCAACCTCTTCATCGCGACGCTTTGCCTCGGCAAGCAATTCAGCCAGTGCGCCAGCGCTAGCTGGAATCTCATCCAGCAACAGCTCGATGGTTGGGGTCACACGAACGCCAAGTTGACGACCGATCTCACCACGTAGCCGTCCGCGATTTCGCTCAAGAGCGGCAATCGTGAGCTGCTTGTCTTCCTCAGATCCAAGAACCGTGAAATAGATCTTGGCGTGAGTGAGGTCGGGAGAGACTCGAACATCGGTGAAGGTCACAAAACCTAGGTCTGGGTCCTTTACGGCGCGCTCCAACGCCTCGGCGGCGAGAACCTTGATTCTCTCCCCCAGGCGTCTGGCGCGTGCGTGATCAACCATTAGACCCTCGGCTTCTCAACCATCTCGTAGGTCTCGATGACGTCATCGACCAAGATGTCGTTGAAGTCACCCAGACCGATACCACACTCGTAGTCAGTCTTTACCTCAGTGGCGTCATCCTTGAAGCGCTTCAGGGAGTCAACCTTGAGGCCTTCCTTGATGACGGTGCCGTTGCGCAGCACGCGAGCGAGCGCGTTGCGGCGAATCAGACCGGAGCGTACGTAGGAACCTGCGATGGTGCCGAACTTGGAAGACTTGAAGATCTCGCGAACCTCCGCGGTACCCATCTGCTTCTCTTCGTACTCTGGCTTGAGCATGCCCTTGAGGGAGTTCTCGATGTCTTCCAAAGCGTTGTAGATAACGCTGTAGAAACGAACATCGACGCCCTCGCGGTCCGCACGCTCACGAGCCTTGTTGTCTGGGCGAACGTTGAATCCGATGATGACAGCGGAGTCAACAGTTGCCAGGTTGACGTCAGACTCGGTAATTGCACCGACACCGCGGTGGATGATGCGCAGCTGAACTGAGTCATCAACCTCGATCTTGAGTAGCGAGTCCTCAAGTGCCTCAACGGCACCGGAAACGTCACCCTTGATGATGAGGTTGAGCGATTCGACCTTGCCCTCTTCGAGAGCCTTGGTGAAGTCCTCGAGCGACATCTTCTTGCGGGTCTTGGCCAATAGCGCATTGCGATCAGCAGCCTCACGCTTCTCAGCGATTTGGCGAGCTTGACGCTCGTCTTCGGCAACCACAAAGGTGTCACCGGCACGAGGCACGGACTGAAGTCCCAACACCTGCACTGGTCGAGAAGGAGTAGCCGCGGTCACCGCACCACCGTTCTCGTCGAACATGGCGCGAACACGACCGTGTGAGGAGCCTGCAACGATGGCATCTCCAACCTTCAAGGTTCCAGACTGAATCAGCACGGTAGCCACCGAACCGCGTCCGCGGTCTAGGTTGGCTTCGATTGCAACACCGCGAGCAGGCTTGTCTGGGTTGGCACGAAGATCCAAGGCAGCATCTGCGGTCAGTAGCACTGCGTCGAGAAGGTTCTCGATGCCCTGGCCACGTAGTGCAGAAACATCCACGAACATGACATCGCCACCGTATTCCTCAGCGACCAAACCGAACTCGGTTAGCTGCTGGCGGATCTTGGCTGGGTTAGCACCCTCCTTGTCGACCTTGTTGACGGCAACCACGATTGGGACCTGAGCGGCCTGGGCGTGGTTCAAAGCCTCGATGGTCTGTGGCATAACGCCGTCATCCGCAGCGACAACCAAGATGGCGATGTCGGTGACCTGAGTACCACGAGCACGCATAGCGGTGAACGCCTCGTGACCCGGGGTGTCAATGAAGGTGATGGCGCGATCCTTGCCATCGTGCGTCGCGTGTACCTGGTAGGCACCGATGTGCTGGGTAATACCGCCGGCTTCGCCAGCAACCACGTTCGCGTTTCGGATCGAGTCCAAAAGCTTGGTCTTACCGTGGTCAACGTGACCCATAACGGTTACGACTGGAGGGCGAGCCTGCAGTAGGTCCTCGTCCTCGTCTTCAATATCGACTGAAATGTCGAGACCAAAGCCCTCGAATAGCTCTCGCTCTTCGTCCTCAGGTGAAACGACCTCGACCTTGTAGCCAAGCTCCTCACCCAAAATTGCAAAGGTGTCTTCATCCAATGAAGCGGTCGCGGTTGCCATCTGACCAAGGTGGAACAGGACGGTGATCAGCTGACCAGCGTTAGCGCCAATCTTGTCGGCAAAGTCCTGAATTGAAGCACCGCGGCGAAGACGCACAACGGTGTTGCCATCGCCTCTTGGTACTACTGCACCACCAAGGCTTGGGGCCTGTCTTTGCTCAAACTCTTCTCTCTTGGTGCGCTTTGACTTTCTAGCCTTGCTCTTAGATCCACCCTTACCGAACGCACCAGCGGTTCCGGCGCCGCGGCCAGCGCGGCCAGCGGGTCCCGGACGGCCACCCGGAGCTGCGCTTGGAGCGCCGAATCCACCTGGACGAGGTGCGCCGAAGCCTGCACCACCAGCTGGGCGTGGTCCACCTGGACGTGGAGCGCCAGCACCTTGCGGACGAGGTCCGCCTGGACGTGGAGCACCGGCACCCGGCGGACGTGGTCCACCTGGACGTGGACGACCCATGCCCTGGTTGGAGGAAAACGGATTGTTGCCAGGACGTGCCATCGGGCGAGGAATGCCCATGCCCTGGTTTGAAGAAAATGGGTTGTTGCCAGGGCGAGGAATGCCCTGCAGTGGAGTTGGCGCAGCTGGAGCAGCCGGAGCTGCAGGTGCAGCAGGTGCAGCGGGCGCTGGAGTTGCGGCGGCTGGACTAGGGGCTGCAGGAGCAGGAGCCTTCGGGGCTGCTGGTGCTGGCTTTGCCTCTTCGGTCTTTGCCTCTGGCTTGGCAGCCTTCGGCTCAGCCTTTGGCTTTTCTACCTTCGGGAACGCAGCGCGAAGCTTTGCGGCAACCGGTGGGGCGATCGTGGAGGAACCACCCTTGACGTACTCGCCAAGCTCCTCAAGTTTTGCCAAAGCAATCTTGGTATCGATACCAAGTTCTTTAGCTATGTCGTACACGCGTGGAAGCGCCACTTTTTCTCCTGTCCGGGCCTACCCGAACAGGGCAGGCTTTAGTGCTGAGCGGATCTCATTTCGAGGTTCTCATTTAATCGCCAGCATTTTTCTCTGCCTGTTTCTCGGGCCGGTTCTTGAGCTTGGCCACACTGGCCTCACCCAAAACTCTTTGGAAACCTTTTCTATCGATTGCCTTGTCGATGCAGCCCTGGTGAACCCAGGTTCCTCGACCGAGTGAGGAATCTCTGAAGACAAAGTCATCTTCGATTCGGACTACCCGGATTAGGTTTTTCGATAGATCGCGCTGACGACAGCCAACGCAGGTTCTTACTGGGTTCATTCTAGGGCCACCTACCCCGCTTGGGCTAGACCTAAGCGCCAGTATCTGGCTGAATGTCGATTTTCGCTCCAGTCAACTTGGCAGCAAGTCGGGCATTCTGCCCCTCTTTGCCAATTGCCAACGAGAGCTGAAACTCCGGAACCGTCACACGCACGGCCCTCAGTGCAGCATCAACCAGCCTTGCACTTGATACTCGGGCTGGCGATAGCGCGTGAGCGACAAACTTTGGAAGATCCTCGGAAAAGTCGACCACGTCAATCTTTTCTTCGTTCAGCTCAGCTGACACAGCCCTCACTCGCTGACCTAGCTCACCGATGCAGGCTCCCTTGGCGTTGATGCCGGGCTGCTTGGCAATGACAGCAATCTTGGTGCGGTGGCCAGCCTCTCTGGCAACTGATGCAATCTCAACCAAACCGTTGGCAACCTCAGGCACCTCAAGTGCAAATAGCTTGCGAATTAGACCGGGGTGAGTTCTTGAAACGGTGATCTGGGGACCACGAGGACCCTTTTGGACGCTGGTTACATAGACGCGAATGCGGCGACCGTGGGAGTAGTCCTCACCCGGAACCTGCTCCTCCGGAGGCATCATGGCCTCAATGGAACCTAGGTTGACGTAAACCATGTTCGAGCGAGTGCCCTGCTGGATTACTCCGGCAACAATGTCACCCTCTTTACCCTTGAACTCGCCGAGTAGACCCTCATCCGAGATCTCTCGCATGCGCTGGGCAATTACCTGCTTAGCCGCATACGCTGCGACACGACCGAATCCCTCGGGGGTGGCATTCTCTTCAGAGACCTGCTCACCCTCTTCGTTGAAGACGGGCTTATGAATGGTGACGTGACCGGTCTTGCGGTCTAATTCGGCGCGAGCTGACTTCTCAGTGGCGCCGATGTGCTTGAAGTAGGCAGCAAGAATTGCAGCTTCGATGATTGTGACCAACTCATCGAATGGGATTTCTTTTTCGCGCTCGAGTAGTCGCAGTACTGAGAGATCGATGTCCATCTTGTCGGCCTGCCTTTTTCTGTTATGAGCGTCGAGCTAAAAGCTCTTCAATCGCAGATTCTAGCCCTACCTGGACGCGCTCACCGCTTCGACGGTTCCAAAGCTCGACCTGACCCTCAGAAACTCCGCGGCCACAGATGATGACCCAAGGAACACCAATCAGCTCAGCGTCGGCGAACTTCACGCCCGGACTCACCTTTTGGCGATCATCGAGCAGCACGGTGAGACCCTTGGCTTCTGCCTGCATAGTCAGCGACTCTGCAGCTTGGAAAGGCTCGTCATCCTTACCGGCAGCGATGATGTGAACATCAGCCGGAGAAACCGACTCTGGCCAGATCAGGCCAGAGTCATCACGGTTTGCCTCAGCCAAAACTGCGACCAAGCGAGTAACTCCAATTCCGTAGGAGCCCATGGTGACAGTGACCAGCTTCCCGTTTTCGTCCAGGACCTTTAGATCCAAAGCTTCGGCATACTTTCGACCGAGCTGGAATACGTGACCAATCTCAATGCCGCGAGCTAGTTCAAGCTCTCCAGAGCCGTCTGGAGCAGGGTCTCCAGCTCGAACCTCAGCGATGTCGGCAAGACCGTCCGCTTCGAAGTCGCGGCCAAAGGTGAGATTGAAGACATGCTTTTGATCAATGTTGGCACCGGTAATCCACATCGACCCCCTGGCGACTCTAGGGTCAAGCAGGTAGCGAATGCCTGAGATGCCGTCTTTGCCCAAGAACTGCTTGCCATCTTGAACTGGGCCGATGTAGCCCTTCACAAGCTGTGGGTACTTCGCGAAGTCGCTCTCGTTAGCGGCCTCGACATCATTGGGTCCAAAACAAGCCTCGGCACGCTTTTGATCAACTTCGCGATCTCCTGGAAGACCAACCACAACCAGCTCGCGCTTACCATCCGGTGCGACCAGAGCAAGCACGACATTTTTTAGAGTGTCGGCCGCGGTGTATGGGCGAGGACCAGGGTGGTTTTGATTTGCGTAATCAACCAAGGTAGCGATGGTTGGGGTGTTTGGAGAGTCAAAAATCTGTGGCGCCGGGTTGTTGGAGGCGTCAACCTCCGGGGCAGGCGCAAAGCTAACCGCTTCGACGTTCGCGGCAAAGCCTCCGGCCGATCGCACGAAGGTGTCCTCACCAATTGGTGAGGGGCTGAGGAACTCTTCCGACTTTGAACCACCCATCGCACCAGCATCAGCCTTTACAACCACGTACTCAACACCGAGACGCTGGAAGATGCGCTCATAGGCATCACGCTGTGCCTGGTAACTCTTCGCTAGACCCTCATCGGTGACATCGAAGCTGTAAGCGTCCTTCATCACGAACTCGCGACCACGAAGTAGGCCTGCCCTCGGACGAGCCTCATCGCGGTATTTGTTCTGAATCTGGTAGATCGCGAGCGGCAAATCTTTGTAGGACGAATACATGTCCTTCACCAAAAGCGTGAAGACCTCTTCGTGGGTTGGTGCCAACAGATAGTCGGCCTTCTTGCGATCCTGCAGGCGGAAGATGTTGTCGCCATATTCTTCCCATCTACCGGTGGCCTCATAGGGCTCCTTCGGCAGAAGGGCTGGGAAAAAGACTTCCTGAGCCCCGGCTCGCTCCATCTCCTCGCGCACGATGCGCTCGATGTTTGCCTTGACCCTGAGACCTAGCGGCAGCCAAGTGAAGATACCCGGGGCTGCGCGACGGATGTATCCGGCGCGAACTAGAAGACGGTGGCTTTCAACTTCAGCGTCGGAAGGATCCTCGCGAAGTGTGCGCAAAAACAAAGAGCTCAGGCGAATTGGCATGAGCACAATGTTAGAGCTATTCGCCTACGCTCACCTGCGCAGTACCAACGATTGTAGGATCCATTTCGGCTGCAATCCGGTTAGCCTCTTCGATCAACGTGGCGACGATTTCGGTTTCTGGGACGGTTTTGATGATCTCGCCCTTCACAAAAATCTGACCCTTGCCGTTACCGGAAGCAACACCGAGGTCTGCCTCGCGAGCTTCACCCGGACCGTTTACGACACAACCCATAACAGCAACACGAATTGGCACAGTTAGGTGCTGAAGACCTTCGGTCACCTGGTTTGCGAGCGTGTAGACATCTACCTGAGCACGACCACAGCTTGGGCAACTGACAATCTCAAGCTTTCTTGGACGAAGGTTCAGCGACTCAAGAATCTGCGAGCCGACCTTGATTTCCTCCACCGGTGGAGCTGATAGCGAGACACGAATAGTGTCACCGATGCCCTTTGAAAGCAGTGCTCCAAAGGCAACCGAGGACTTGATGGTGCCCTGAAAAGCTGGTCCCGCCTCAGTCACACCCAGGTGCAGTGGCCAATCGCCGCGCTCTGCAAGTAGTTCGTAGGCACGGACCATGACCACTGGGTCATTGTGCTTTACCGAGATCTTGAAGTCGTGAAAATCGTGCTCTTCAAACAAGGACGCTTCCCAAACTGCAGACTCGACTAGCGCCTCGGCGGTTGGCTTTCCGTATTTCTCCAGCAGGCGTGGGTCCAAAGATCCGGCGTTGACACCGATGCGGATGGAGACACCGGCCTCCTTGGCAGCCTTGGCAATGGCACCAACCTGGTCATCAAACTTTCTGATGTTGCCCGGGTTTACGCGCACAGCACCACAGCCGGCATCAATGGCCTGGAACACGTACTTGGGCTGGAAGTGAATATCTGCAATTACCGGAATCTGAGAGCGCTTTGCGATGATGCGAAGCACATCGGCATCGTCTTGGGATGGCACAGCCACGCGCACGATGTCGCAACCTGATGCGGTTAGCTCAGCGATTTGCTGAAGGGTGGCATTGATGTCTGTGGTTGGCGTGGTGCACATCGATTGCACGCTGATCGGGGCATCGCCACCGACTGCAACCTTGCCCACCATGATTTGGCGCGACTTTCTGCGTGGGGCTAAAACTGGTGGCGGGGACTTTGGTAATCCTAGGTTTACAGCAGGCACTTGTTTCCTTCCATGGCCATCAGCTAATAACAGCTAAGACCAAAACTTACTTCCTAATCAAATCGAAATCGGGTTGGTGAGGTCGGCGATTATCACCAGGGACCCGACTGCAATCAAAACTGCCCACACCGCATAGGCGAGTGGTAACGCCCTGGCGGTGTCAACCCCTGCCACTTTGCGCCCGGTTGCCTTGCCAAAGAATCTCTTGACCGACTCATAGATTCCAGACAAAACGTGACCACCATCCAGTGGCAACAGTGGAATCAAATTGAAGGCAAACAGCGCAATATTCAAAGAACCCAGCAGCAAAAGTAGCGATGCGATCTTGGACTCCAGTCCCAGACCATCTGAGGAACTGAGCTCACCCGCCAATTGCCCAACACCAACGATTGAGACAACGCCTGCCTGATCACGTTCGGAGAAACCCAAGGTTGCGGCGGTGACCTGATAAATCTGATTTGGCAGATCCAAAATAAAGCCTGCGGTGCCAGCAATTACTTGACCCGAGTAGGCGAACGACTCCCCTAGCCCCAGTGGGGTGTTTTCAGATTTGAGCTGGATACCAATTATTGGTCTGATCTCGGTCACGGGTAGCCCGGCAGCATCCTTGAGCGGTTGCCCTTGGTCATCAAATACCTGACGCTCGGTAAACACCGGAGTCAGCTCCAATGTCCTTTGCTGTGAGTCTCTCAGCACGGTGATTTGTGATGCTGCCTCGGGCCTTTGATTCAGCTGCGCAACGGCCTGATCCCAGTCTTTTACAGCGCTGCCATTTACTTCAGTCACAACATCACCGGGCAACATGCCGGCCAGTTTTGCTGGTGAGGCTCCAGCATCAGTGCAGCTGTCGCCTTCGACGCAATCAAAAACCTGATTCACAGTCAACGATGGTTGCATTGGGCCGATGCCACTGAGGGCGGTGACCATCAGTAACACGCCCAGCACCAGATTCATCATCGGGCCGCCGAGCATGATCACGATCTTTTTCCAAGGCTTTAGCTGGTGAAACTGCCTGCCCTCATCGCCAGGAAGAAGATCCTTGCGGATTTCGTTTCGCGCATCTGTGATCCAGTTTTTGAACAAGCCTCGATAGGGCTTGTGCTCAGGCGGATACATGCCGATCATCTGGATGTAGCCGCCCAGAGGGATGGCCTTGATGCCGTATTCGGTCTCACCCTTAGTTTTTGAATACAGGGTTGGGCCAAACCCGATCATGTACTGGGTGACTCGAACACCAAAAACTTTTGCCGGCCAGAGGTGACCGATTTCGTGGAGCCCAATAGAGAGCGCAATGCCAATCATCACGGCAACGATTCCGAGAATGTAAAGGGCTGTCTCCACGCGCCTAGGCTACCTGCAACTTGATCTAGTTGCCGCTCGCTATCAGCGAATCCGCAGTCTTGCGAGCCCAAGTCTCAGCCGCCAAAACCGATTCGAGTGAGAGCTCGGCTTCGGCCTTGTGGAGTTCAACCACCTTGCGAACCAACTCGACGATGCCCAGAAAGCTGAGCTTGCCATCGTGGAAGGCATCCACTGCCTGCTCATTGGCCGCATTGAAAACTGCTGGGTAGGTGAGCCCCGCAAGGCCCACCTCTCGAGCGAGTCGAACAGCCCCAAAGACCTCTTCATCCAAGGGCTCAAACTGCCAGCTGTGGGATTGGGTCCAATCGACCGGGGTGGAGACGTTTGCTACTCGCTCGGGCCAGCTCATGCCCAGCGCGATCGGCAACTTCATATCAGGCGGTGAGCACTGCGCAATGACCGATCCGTCGATGAACTCAACCATTGAGTGCACAACTGACTGCGGGTGAACGGTCACATCGATGCGGTCTAGCGGGATGTCGAAAAGCAGGTGGGCCTCGATTAGCTCAAGACCCTTGTTCACCAGGGAAGCGGAGTTTGTCGTTACTACTCGACCCATATTCCAGGTTGGGTGCTTTAGGGCATCGGCTGGAGTCACGTGCTCAAGCTCAGCTCGACTCCGCCCACGAAACGGTCCGCCAGATGCAGTCAGGATTAGCTTTCTAACCTCGGCACTAGAGCCAGAGCGCAAACATTGCGCAATCGCAGAGTGCTCAGAGTCAACCGGCACGATTTGTCCGGGTCTCGCGAGCGACTTAACAAGCGGACCACCGACGATTAAGGACTCCTTGTTCGCAAGCGCCAAAGTTTTCCCGGCTCGCAGTGTGTTCAAAGTAGCTTCGAGACCAGCGGATCCGGTAATGCCGTTGACCACAACGTCGGCATCACTTTCCATGGCGAGCTGTGCTGCAACCTTCGGCCCAAGCCCAACCTGAGAATCTGAGAGACCAAAATTTCGCTGCTGCTGAGCCAGCAGATCTCTGTTCGAATGAGCTGAGAGTCCAACCAATTGAAAGCGCTCTGGGTTTGCTGCAATGACCTCAAGGGCCTGGGTGCCAATCGACCCCGTGGAACCGAGCACTAAGACTTTTCTCATCTTGCAAAAACTCCCCAGCTATTTGTGAGCTAGGAGCAAGGTTAGTGGGCTTAAACTTGGGGCATGAGCCTAGAGCAAAAGCGAATCCTGGCAACTTCTATCCCAGGTCCAATCTCCGTCCAAATGCAAGAGCGCCGCAAGCAGGTTGTATCTGCTGGTGTCGGCACCACACTGCCTGTCTTCATTGATCGCGCTCACGGTGCGATTTTGAAAGATGTTGATGGCAACCAGTTCATCGACATGGGTTCTGGTATCGGTGTTGTGACCATTGGTCACACCAACGAGCGTGTTGTCGCAGCCGTCCAGGAGCAGGTTGCAAAGCTCACCCACACCCTATTCACTGTCGCTCCGTATGAGCCATACGTGCGCGTGGCAGAGCTGATCACCAAGCATGCCCCAGGAAACTTTGCCAAGAAGGCAGCATTTTTCAACTCGGGTGCCGAGGCGGTAGAGAATGCGGTCAAGATTGCCCGCAAGGCAACCGGTCGCACCGAGATTGCAGTGTTTGATCACGCCTACCACGGTCGCACAAACCTGACCATGTCTATGAACTTCAAGGCCCACCCGTATGGCACCGGCTTTGGCCCCCTGGCAGGTAGCGTGCACCACACCCCAATGAGCTACCCATTCCGTGACTCTGATGGACTAACCGGTGAAGAGGCAGCAACCCGCGCCATCACCTACCTGGAGAAGCGTGTTGGAGCTGGTCAGCTAGCAGCAGTCTTTATTGAGCCAATTCAGGGTGAAGGTGGATTCATCGTTCCAGCCCCAGGCTTCCTGAGAACCCTCTCCGCCTGGTGCCGAGCAAACGGCATAGTGATGGTGGCTGACGAAGTTCAGTCAGGTATCGCAAGAACCGGCAAGTGGTTTGCAAGCGAGTGGGAAGAGGGCTTTGAGCCTGACCTGATTACCGTCGCAAAGGGTATTGCCGGCGGCATGCCACTTTCTGGAGTTGTTGGCCGCGCAGAGATCATGGACGCCGCCCACGCCGGTGGCCTCGGTGGCACCTTCGGTGGCTCACCAACCGCGGTAGCGGCAGGTGTTGCAGTTCTGGAGCAGATTGAAGAGGGTGGCTGGCTTGAGCGCGCTCTAGAAATTGGCGAGCTGCTTACTGCCAGGCTGACTGCACTGCAGGCTCAATACCCAATCATCGGTGATGTCCGCGGCAAGGGCGCAATGATTGCGATTGAGTTTGTGGAGGCTGGCACCAAGACTCCGAACGCCAAGGCGGTCGAGGAGCTTGTGAAGCACTGTCACTCAAACGGTGTGCTGATCTTGAATGCGGGAACCTACAACAACGTAATCCGCTTCCTGCCACCACTGGCAATCACCAATGAGCTGCTTGAAGATGCGCTCGATGTGTTGGCTGCCGGTTTGGCAAAGCTCTAGGTCTTCACTTATTGTGACTAGTGAGCAAAATCTGCTCACTAGTTACAAAACCTAGAATCGAAGGTGATTCATCGTGCAGGCCTACGGCGACAGAGAGCGCCTAGACAACCTCTTCAGAGAAGAACTAAACCGCTACATTTCGACCCACCCTCGCTCACGCGAGCTTTACGAAACGGCTGCTGAGCCGCTTCTAAGTGGTGTGCCAATGATTTGGATGTCGAAGTGGCCCGGACCATATCCAATTTACGTTGAGCACGCCAAGGGCTCTCACTTCACAGATGTCGATGGACTCATGTACACCGACTTCTGCCTGGGTGACACGGGCGCTATGTCGGGACACGCTCCCGACCCAACTGTCAAGGCAGTGCAGAAGCAGATCGCTCGGGGTTCAACATTTATGCTCCCGACCGAGGACGCCGCCTATAACGGTGCAATCCTCAGCGAGCGTTTTGGACTGACCAAGTGGCAGTTCACCCTAAGTGCGACCGATGCCAACCGTCACATGCTGCGCTACTCGCGTCACGTGACCGGCAGACAAAAGATTGCAGTGCACGACTACTGCTATCACGGCACCGTGGATGAGACATTCGCAGTCATGGACGATGAGGGAAACACGGTTCCAAGACGTGACAACGTCGGTAAGCCAATCGATCTGAAGCAGACCACCGTTGTGATCCCTTTCAATGACCTTGAGACTGCCGAACGAGCATTTGCAACCGGTGAGGTTGCAGCAATGCTCATGGAGCCAGCCCTCACCAACATCGGCATCGTGCTCCCGGATCCTGACTACCTCAAGGGCATGGAGGAGCTGTGCCTGAAGTATGACGTGATTTGGATCTTGGATGAGACCCACACCCTTTCAGCCGGCGTCGGCGGAATGACCGCTAAGTATGGCCTGAACCCTGATGCAGTTGTGCTGGGCAAGACAATTGGTGGTGGAGTACCAGTCGGTGCCTATGGCCTCACCAACGAGCTAGCTCTTCGCATCGAATCCTCGATGCACCTTGAGAGCATCGACATCGGTGGCGTCGGCGGGACACTTGCCGGAAACGCTCTCTCCATGGCTGCAGTTCGCGCCACTCTTGAGCAGGTTTTGACTCCTAAGGCTTTCGAGAAAATGGAAGCGCTAGCTGAGCTGTGGGTCAAGAACGTCCAGGACGTGATCGACGAATACCAGCTCCCATGGCAGGTATCGCGCATTGGCTGCCGCGGCGAATACAGCTTCCGCTCTACAGCGCCCAAGAATGGTCGAGAGGCAGCGGATGCCGATGACTTTGAACTGCAGCAGTATCTGCAGCTTCACGCCATCAACCGCGGAATCCTGATGACACCGTTCCATAACATGGCGCTGATGTCTCCCTATACCGACGAGGAAGACGTCGCCCACCACCACGCTCACTTCCGTGAGGCAGTGGCAGCGCTTTACAACTAGTCAAGCTAAAACTAAACCCCCGATTGATTTCAATCGGGGGTTTAGTTTTTGAACTACTTGCTTAGCTTTTTGGCCTTGAGAGTCGAACGCAACTGCACGATAAGCACAATCGCGATTGCAACGATGAATACCGCCGAGCCGATCACGTTAGCTTCTGGAGGAATGCCTCGAGCAGCGGCGGTGTATATGAACTTCGGGAACGTGGTCTCTGGTCCTGAGTTGAACTGAGTGATGATGAAGTCATCGAAACTCAGGGCGAAGGACAGCATTGCTGCTGCCATGATTCCAGGCAGCAGTAGCGGGAAGGTAATCTTCCAAAAGACTGAGGCAGGATTGCCATAGAGGTCGGAACCGGCCTCCTCGAGTCTTGGATCCAAAGTTGCAACACGAGCCTTGACGGTTACCACCACGAAACTCAGAGTGAACATGACGTGAGCAACCACGATGGTCCAGAAGCCCTTGCCAACACCAACGTTCAAAAACTGTGCTGCCAGTCCTGCACCCATGACGACCTCTGGAGTTGCCATTGGTAGAAACAGGAGCAGGTTGGTAATTGAGCGACCCTTGAACTTGTATCGACCAAGAGCAATTGCAATTGCGGTGCCAAGCGCAGTGGAAACCAAGGTTGAGATGACTGCAATCGCGATGGAGTTACCAAAGGCCGAGCAGACCTCTGCCTTGTCACAGACGTTCAGCCAGTTGTCAAAGGTGAAGCTCTTCCATGCGATGTTCGATTTTTCAACCTCGTTGAAGGAGAAAACAAACGTGTAAGCAATTGGCACCATCATGAAAATGAAGGCGAGCGCAACATAGGTTGGCAGTAGCCACTTGCCGAGTGAGAGTTTCATAGCAGATCCTCCGTACCCGAGCGCTTCACGTACACAGAGACCAAGATCACAATTGCGGCCATGAGCATCACGCTGAGAGCAGATGCGGTTGGGTAGTCCTGGATTCGGAAGAAGTTGGCTTCAACCACGTTGCCGATCATGGCGGTGTCTGAACCACCCAGGAAGTCTCTGGACGCGTTTACGTAGTCACCGGAGATCGGAATGAAGGTAAGCAGGGTTCCCGAGATTACACCCGGCATCGACAGTGGGAAGGTGATCTTCCAGAAGGTCTTTGCAGGTGACGCATACAGGTCAGAACCAGCCTCTACCAACCTGACATCTAGACGTTCAAGCGAGGTGTAGATCGGTAGCGTCATGAATGGAATGAAGTTGTAGGTCAAACCAAAGATCACCGCAAATGATGAGCCGATGATGTAGTCGCTAGAACCTAACAGACCAATCTGTTGCAGGAACTGCGTAATTGGCGACTCGTTCGAAAAGATCTGCTTCCAAGCGAAGGTCCTGAGCAGGAACGAAATGAAGAACGGAGCAATTACCAGGGTCAAAAGGAGCGCCTGTAGCACCGGCTTGTTTCTCGCCTTGACTCCAATGAAATAGGCAATCGGGTAGCTGATCATCAAGGCCAAAATGGTGGCGACGATTGCATAGCCGAAGGATCGAATGATCTGTGGCCCGTACTGAGAGATCGCGTAGGCGTAGTTCCCCGGCTCAAAACCGTAGTCGTACATGCCAATAACACCGGTCATGCTCGCTGTCTTCAATGAGGTGATGACGAGGGAGACTAGCGGAGTCAGGAAGAACAGACCGAGGTAGATCATGCCCGGGGCAAGCAGGATGAAAGCTACCTTGCTGGAGCTTTTCACCGGAGCCGCAGACTTTGCGCCTCCCTGGCCAAGTGCTACGAATGCCATGGCTTAGATCTCGTCGTTATCTGCCTTGGTTGGCAGATCGCTTAGACCAAAGCTGTGCTCGACCTTCCAGCTCACCCAAACATTCGCTCCCAGCTCTACAACTGGAGACTTACCAACGTTTTGAGCAAAGACGGTGATGTCACCAAATCCTGGAACATCGATTAGGTACTGGTTTGAAACTCCAGTGAATCGGATGTCGATGATCTCACCCGGACCAACTAGGTTGTGCTCGCTACCAAGTTCCGGCTTTACCTCGTGGAAGGTTGCCTTCTCTGGTCTGACACCAATAGCAATCTTGCCCTCGTGCTTCTCAGCACGAAGCTTCGGAGTGGCGATGCGCTGACCGTTTACGTTGATAGCCACGACGTTGTCGGTGTTCTCAATCACCTCTCCAACAAAGATGTTGGACTGGCCCAAGAATCTGGCAACAAAGGCGGTCTTTGGGCGGTCGTAAAGCGCCTCTGGAGCACCCATCTGCTCAATGCGACCCTGGTTCATAACCGCGACGGTGTCGGCCATGTCCATGGCCTCTTCCTGGTCGTGAGTAACGTGCAAGAAGGTCAGACCGACTTCCATCTGGATGGCCTTTAGCTCAACCTGCATCTGACGACGAAGCTTGAGATCTAGTGCACCAAGTGGCTCATCAAGAAGAAGCAGTGCTGGGCGGTTGACCAATGCTCTCGCCAGCGCAACACGCTGCTGCTGACCACCGGAGAGCTGCTGCGGCTTGCGGTTTGCAAGGTGCTCAAGTTCTACGAGCTCAAGAGCCTTGGTTGCCTTAGGTAGCGGTTCATCAATCTTTCGCTGACGTAGACCGAATGCCACATTCTCCAACACGCTCATGTGAGGGAAGAGAGCGTAGCTTTGGAACACAGTGTTCACCGGACGCTGGTGAGGCTTTGAAGCGGTGACATCCTTGCCACCAATCAAAACCTTGCCAACGGTTGGCTCCTCAAGACCAGCGATGATTCTCAACGTCGTGGTCTTACCACAACCTGATGGACCGAGCAGAGCAAAGAACTCACCCGCAGGAATCTTCAGGTCTAGGTTCTCAATAGCCGTGAAGCCAGGGAACTCTTTCCGAATACCGACTAGCTCGAGATCTTGTCCTCGAGCAACAAACTGCTCTGCCACCTATGCGCCTAGTAGCAAGTTTTGCCACTTGGTCGCAAAGCGCTGCTCTTCCTGGCCAGTTAGTGGGCGGAAGGCGTGCACGTTGGCTAGGAACTCCTCCGATGGGAAGATCAGTGGGTTCTCGGCCAACTCAGGGTCGGTCTTCATCATCTCTTCCTTGGCACCAACTACTGGAGTTACGTAGTTCACGTAAGCGGCCAACTCAGCAGCGTTTACTGGGTCGTAGTAGTAGTTGATGAGAGCTTCAGCGTTCTTCTTGTGCTGGGAGCCCATTGGGATAACGAATGAGTCAGAGGAGATGGTAGAACCAGTGTCTGGAACTACGAATCCGAAGCGGTCCTCGCCAACCTCGTAGTTGAGGATGGTGGTGTCACCGGACCAGGCAAGGGCCACGATGATGTTGCCGTTAGCAAGGTCCTCACCGTAGGAGTTGCCCTTGATGTTGAAGATCTGGCCGGAGGAAACCTGAGCTGCGATGAAGTCAACAGCCTCATTGAATGCGTCCTCGGTTAGGGATGCTGGGTCCTTGATGTCCACACCCTGGCTGAGCAGAGTCAGACCAACGGAGTCACGCATCTCAGAGATTAGACCAACACGGCCCTTGAGCTCTGGAGCCCAAACATCGGCTAGTGAGGTTGGGGCATCCTTGCCGGTTGCCTCCTTGTACATCTTCTTGTTGTAAACGATGCCGCCGATGATGCCCTGGTAAGGAACCGAGAGTACGCGGTCTGGGTCGTTGTCGTCACCGAGGTAAGCCGGTGCGAGGTTTGCAACCTTGTTTGGCATGTTGGCGTTGTCCATGGTCTGGAGGTAGCCAAGCGCGATCATGCGGTTTACCAACCAGTTGGTTGGGCAAGCTACGTCGAAGCCGGGATCTGCACCAAGAGCCAGCTGGTCCTTGACCTTGGCATACCAGGTGTCATTGTCATCGATTTCCATCATGTACTCGACAGTGATACCGGTCTGGTCCATGAAGCGGTTTAGGGTTGGGTAAGAACCGTCGTCCTCGCCATCCATGTAGAGCGGCCAGTTGTGCCAAACCAAAACCTTCTCAGAGTCGGATAGGTCTTCTGCAGGCGTAAGAGTTGAAGAAGCTGGAGCACAGGAAGCCAGGCTCAGTGCAGCTGCGGTTCCACCTAGACCCAAAAGAGCCGCACGGCGGGAGATCATTTTCTGCCTAGCCATTTCAACCAGCTGGCGCATCATTGGGTCTTCAGGAAGTCCACGCTTCATTACTTGTCTCCTATTAATCGGGCGTTACCGCCAACCAACTTCTCGAAACCCAACGGCTTCGTGGAACAAGGGAAAGTTTGTCACACAAAAACCTAAATTTGGACCCCGAAATCTATTTTTTACCTTCAGTCTCCGATGTAGCTCATCACGTGCTTGACGCGGGTGTAATCCTCGAAACCGTAGTGCGAGAGATCCTTGCCGTAACCCGAGTGCTTGAAGCCACCGTGAGGCATTTCTGCAACCAGAGGAATGTGGGTGTTGATCCAAACTGCACCGAAGTCTAGGTACTTGGCAAAGCGCATCGCACGGGTGTGGTTCGAGGTCCAAACCGAAGATGCCAAACCGTAGCGAACATCGTTCGCCCACTTCAGCGCCTGCTCGTCAGAAGAGAACTTCTGGACGGTGATTACCGGACCAAAGATCTCCTCTTGGATGTGCTCGTCGTCCTGCTTGAAGCCAGATAGAACGGTTGGCTCTAGGAAGTATCCGGATCCAGGCAACTGGTTACCACCGTGCTCGATCTTGGCGTGGTCAGGGAGTCGATCAATGAAGCCCTTGACCCTAACCAGCTGGTTGGCATTGTTAACTGGTCCAAACAAGATGCCATCCTCTGATGGCATACCAACCTTGGCGTTTGCCTTTACCTCGGCAATAAGTGCCGACATGAACTTGTCGTAGGCGTTCTCGTGCACCAATAGTCGGGTTGCTGCGGTGCAGTCTTGACCGGCGTTGAAGAATCCGGCAGCGACAATTCCGGCAGCAGCCTTTTCAAAGTCAGCGTCGTCGAACACGATTACCGGCGCCTTACCACCTAGCTCGAGGTGGACGCGCTTTAGGTCGGCGGACGCGCTCTTTGCAACCTCCATGCCGGCACGAACTGAACCGGTGATCGACACCATCTGAGGAATGCGGTTTTCAACCATCGCTCGACCGGTGTCTCGATCACCGGTGACTACGTTGAAAACACCCGCTGGCAAAAACTCGCTTGCGATTTCAGCAAGCAAAAGAGTCGAAGCTGGGGTGGTGTCGGAAGGCTTTAGGACGATGGTGTTTCCGGCAGCAATCGCAGGAGCAAATTTCCAGGTCGCCATGTTTAGCGGGTAGTTCCAGGGGGTTACCTGACCAATCACGCCGATTGGCTCACGACGGATGGAAGAGGTGTGATCGCGCAGGTATTCGGCAGTGGCACGACCCTCTAGGTTTCTGGCGGCACCAGCAAAGAAACGAATCTGGTCAACCGAAGGCATGATCTCGTAGTCGACCAGGGTGCCACGGGGCTTACCGGTGTTCTCGCTCTCAACATCAGCGGCTTCCTGAGCCCTGGCCTCTAGCGCATCAGCGATTCGGAATAGAGCCAGCTGTCGCTCGCTTGGGGTGGTCTGAGACCACTCTTCAAACGCCTTTTGTGCAACCTCGTATGCCTTGTTCACATCCTGAGCAGAGGAGACCGCGGCGTGGGCATAAGTTTCGCCGGTGGCGGGATTGATTACATCGCTTACTTTGTCTGTCTCTGGGGATACGTATTCTCCGCCAACAAAGTTCTTCAACTGCCTAACTGACACTGCGTTACTCCTCATCGAGTTGGAATATCTAGACTCTAAACCTGCTCTAACCATTTCCGAAGTGAAATCAAAAAATTCAATGGATTTCGTCGCAAATTCATCACAATTATGCGGAATTGCTTGGGCTTTGTTCATCAGGTTGGCATACTCAAGCTCATGACAAGAATGTTGCGCACGCGCCACTCTCAGCTCGATGAGGTTTCCAAACAAATCGTCGAGCAGTTGCAGATTGATGGCCGCAAGTCCTACGCCGAAATCGGCAAGGTGGTGGGCCTAAGCGAGGCGGCCGTCAGGCAGCGAGTGCAGAAACTCAACGAGTCGGGAGTCATGCAGATTGTTGCAGTGACGGACCCCATGCGTTTGGGCTTCTCTCGCCAGGCCATGGTTGGAGTGAAGTGCACCGGGGATGTAAACAAGGTCGCTCAGGCACTGGCCGACATTCCTCAGGTTGATTACGTGGTCTTGACCGCTGGTGGCTTCGACATCTTGGTCGAGGTCGTCTGTGAGGATGACGAGGATCTGATCAACCTACTCAATTCCAACATTCGCCTACTACCGGGTGTAGTTTCAGCAGAGACTTTCGTTTACCTAAAACTTCACAAGCAGTTCTACAACTGGGGAACTCGATGATGAGCCCAGAAACCAACAAGTAAGAAGAAGATAAAAATGGCACCGAAGAAGCCAAAGTCCAACCCAATCGCCGCCCTGTTTGGAAAGTCGGACAAGAAGAAGTCAAAGTCCGACGGACTGCCGCTTTTCGACGCAATGACACGAGGAGAAACCCCAACCGATGCCATGCTCCAGCGCTCGGCCAAGGATCACCTGTGGATGCACTTCACCAGACACTCCACCTTCCAAGACAATGACATGAACATCATCCAAAAGGGTGAGGGTATCTATCTCTGGGACACCAAGGGCCACAAGGTAATCGATGGCCTCTCTGGTCTTTTTGCGGTGAACGCGGGCCACGGACGCAAGGAGTTGGCAGAAGCGGCAGCCAAGCAAATGCTGGAACTTGATTTCATGCCGCTGTGGGGCTACGCCCACCCGCGTGCGGTTGAACTCGCTGAACGACTGGTTTCTTATGCACCGAAAGACCTGACTCGAATCTTCTTCACCACCGGAGGTGGCGAGGCCGTTGAGAGTGCTTGGAAGATTGCCAAGCAGTACTTCAAACTAACCGGCAAACCCACCAAGACCAAGGTCATCTCACGCATGACCGCCTACCACGGAACCAGCCATGGAGCGCTATCGATTACCGGTATCGCGGCCATGAAGCAGGCTTTTGAACCCCTGGTCCCTTCCACCTTCCGAGTGCCAAACACCAACTGGTTTAGAGCCCCCGAGGGCTTCAAGTCTGAAGAGGAATTCGGCATTTGGGCTGCTAACCGCATCGAGGAAGCGATCCTGTTTGAGGGCCCTGACACGGTGGCGGCCTTCTACGTCGAGCCAATTCAGAACTCTGGCGGTTGCATCACCGCACACCCGGCCTACTTCAAGCGAGTTCGCGAGATCTGCGATAAGTACGATGTGGTCTTGGTTGCTGATGAGACCATCACCGGTTACGGCCGCACTGGCGAAATGTTTGGTTGCCAGCGCTACGGCATCGAGCCAGACATGATGATCACCGCGAAGGCCATCACCTCAGGTGCCCAACCTCTAGGTGCACTCTTTATGAAGGATAAGTTCTTCGAACCATTTACCCACGGTGTGACAACCTTCCCGCACGGCTACACCTTCGCCGCTCACCCGGTGGCTTGCGCAGTGGCCCTAGCAAACCTAGACATCTACGATCGCGAGAAGCTAGTAGACAACGTTCGGACCAACTCCCCCATCTTCCGCAAGACGTTGGAAAAGCTGAAGGACCTACCGATTGTCGGTGACGTCAGAGGCGATGGCTACTTCTTCGCAATTGAACTTGTCAGCGATAAAACAACCATGCAGCGACTAACCCCGGATCAACGCGAGCGAATTCTTCGCGGCTACCTCAATCCGGCCATGTATAAGGCTGGACTCTACGCCCGAGCAGATGATCGTGGAGATGCGGTTGTTCAGCTAGCTCCACCACTGACCTGCGGTCCTCAAGAGTTTGAGCAAATGGAGCAGATTCTTCGTCCGCTTCTTCAGAAGGCTTGGAAGAAGCTCTAGGAATCGGGAAACCAAAGACTTTGACCTGATCTGTGCGGTACTCGCCGCAGATCAGGTCAGGTTTTTGCTCGATAGTTGTAGTTGCGCCGAATCCAAGCTGAACTCGATCTACCGCGTCTGCACTTAGCACCACACGGTGAGAGCAATTGGCCCATATGGTCCTGGGGATTCCTGTCATGGTTTGATTGACCAGGATTAGGTGGATTCCCAGGCCTCGCCCTTTGCTGGCAATGCTTTCAAGATGGGTCATCAGCTGGCTCGAGCGGATTAGCTCTCCAAGTTCATCCACTACAACCCAAACAGGCTCCCCCGGTAAGGCTGCTTCCCGAGTGCGAACTAACCCTTCGATTAGCTCGATCGCCTCGGCCACTTGGTGCTGAGTGAAGAGGCGAGACTTATCCAACAGCGCAAAATCAACACCGCCCTTGAAATCGATCAAGAAGTAGTTTTCGCGAGCGCCGAGGAGCCACTTCAAAAGTTCAGTCTTTCCCGATCCGCTTCTGCCGATGATGATCAGGTGTGGGTTTCGTTGATCTGGTTCAATCTCGAACATCAACTGCTGATGCAAGTCAAACAGCTGCCCGGGTTGCAGCTGCGGCACAAGCGCTGTAGGAGCATCCGGCTTGACCAAGGTTTGATAAACCGCGTCCCTGACCTTCTTACCCCAAAGCCATGGAAAGAGACTCAGCCTGCGATCTCCCAAGTAGACGCGATTCTCCCGAACGCTGACTTGCTCCTTCGGGTCAAGTTCGCGTTGGGTAGCTACTAGAGAGTAGATAGCAACCGTGAGTGCGCTCATGACTAGCAGAATTGGTGACCCCGTGGTGGCAAAAAGGTATAGACCGTAGCCAACCGAGGGCAGCACGAAAAGCATGTTCATGCAGGTGAGTCAAGCGCTGATTGATACTGAAGACTCAGGCATCCGCCCTGCTGTGCATAACTTATTCACAATCCATGATCAGCAATCTCAGCCCCGGAAATGAAGCGCCATACTAATCACATGATTCTTGAAGCGTTAGTGGTCACCGACTCCCCCATCGGAAGGATTGCAGTTGGCTCCACCGAAAAGGGTGTCTCCCATCTTGAGATTCTGGCGCATGCTGACAACCGCAAAGAGTTCTCGAACTCCAGCAAAGCAAAAGAGATTTCCGATCTTGCCTGCAAGCAGCTGAATGAGTATTTCCAGGGTAAGCGGCAAGTATTTGACCTGCCCCTTGATCTGATGGGAACTGATTTTCAAAAAAGAATTTGGATCGAGTTGCTGGAGATACCTTTTGGCGCCACCCGCTCATACGGAGGAATCGCACATTCGGTCTCAAAACCGATGGCCGCCAGGGCAGTTGGTGGAGCCGTGGGGTCTAACCCTGTTCCGATCATTGTGCCCTGTCACAGAGTTATGGGTTCCTCTGGAAGGCTAACCGGTTACTCCGCAACCGGTGGCCTAGAAACCAAGTCCAAGCTTTTGCATCTGGAGGGAATCAAGCATTGAGCCACACCAGATTGCATCCAGACGGCAAAGAGCGCTGCGTCTGGGTAAACGATGATCAGATTTACATCGACTACCACGACCAGGAGTGGGGCAACAGGGCGACCGGCCAGAAGGACTTGTTCGAGGCGATTGCCCTGGAAGGGTTTCAGGCAGGACTTAGCTGGCTAACCATTTTGAAAAGACGCGAGGGATTTCGATCGGCATTCGAAGGATTCGAGATTGAGACCGTCGCCGGCTTTGACCAGCAGAAGGTTTCGACCCTAATGCTGGATGAGCGCATCATTCGCAATCGCGCCAAGATAGAGGCCACGATTCACAACGCCAAGCTGGTGCAGGATAAGGGTTTGGATCTAAAGAAAGAGCTATGGCAGTTTGCTCCGAGCGATCCTCTGACGAACGAAACTGACTTTGCCTGGCGAGCAACCAGCCTTGAGTCAGATGCACTGAGTTCACACTTACGCAAACTGGGGTTCAAGTTTGTGGGCAGCACCACAATGTATGCGCTGATGCAATCCACCGGCATGATTCACGACCACGCGCCAAATTGCTTCAGGAGAATCCGAAAAGATTCCTAGGCTTAGGACATAACTAGCTCAGGAGGACTAATGACCCCGGAGCAATTCAATACCCTGTTTCGCGCCCACATGCCTGAGGTATCTAGGTTTTTGACTCGACGAGTGGAGCCTGAGGCAGTCGAGGATCTGGCGGCAGAGCTGTTCTCGATCGCTTGGGGCAAGCGCGGCTCAATCCCAAAGGGGTATGAGCTGCCATGGCTCTATAAAACGGCTCGATACCTGATTTCAAATCACCGCAAAAAAGCAAACAACCGAGCTCGAATTGAGCTCTTGATCGCAAGGCCAGAAGCCGCGCCAAGCGCAGAATCCATTGCCTTGGCGGACTCCACACTTGCCAACGCCTGGGACAGACTGCAGATGCTTGAGCGAGAACTGATTTCACTCTGGGCCTATGAGGGACTTTCCAACAAAGAGATCGCCCTAGCAATGGAGATCACAGAGAATGCGGCAGCAATTCGCCTAACCCGCGCCAAGCAGAAACTGAAAACTTTGTTAGAGGATGAAAATAAAGAGCACGACGGGACAGTTGATTAGTCATGAATGAAAACTTTGATGACCTAAAGGCCCGACTTCAAAAAGCAGATCCAGCCGATCCCAGCATCTTGCTAAACGAGGGGCTTGTTGCCCAGGCACCTCTTGCCAAGCCGGTTCGTGGACCGATTTCCACCAGACTTAGGCTCGGTCTACTTTCGGGTGGGTCAATTGCCGCCGTGTCAGCGCTGGCCTTGGTGGTTGGAATTGCCACCCCACAGCAGCCGCTTATCCAAATGGCAAACGCGCCTGCTGGTAGAGCCGAGAGTGCGGTTGCAGGCGATGCTATTGATACAGGCATGAAGATGATTGCTCCGGTTTGGATCGAGTATGACTACGACGTCACCGCTCTCTCCGACGAAACTGGTCGTGGCTCCGTTTACCAACTGGTACTGGAGGGCGACGTAAAGGAAAGACTTCAGCAGCTGGCCGACTACTTCGGGATTGAAGGCGAGATTCGCGAGGAGGAATGGTCCTCCAAGGAATACCCCACCTTTTCAATTGGCAAACCCGAGCGTCAAGTCAGTGTCACTTGGGCTGGAACCGGAAACTTCTACTTCAACGCCTGGGATCCAAACTCGTATAAGTGTGAGAACAAGACCGTGACACTCGAGGATGGCACCAGCTATGAAAGCTGTGAGCCAATCGCAACTCCTGAGCTGATTCCGTCCGAGGAGAAGATCAGAACTGAGGCTCTTGAGTTGTTTGAGACCTTCGGTCTCGGCATTACCAAAGAGCGCATTCGCGTGGACCGCAGCGAATGGGGTGCAAGCGCAATCGCGAGCGTTCAGGTTGATGGCCAAGACACTGCTTTGGAGTGGTGGGTCAACTACGACGGTGCCGGCAACCTGTCGAATGTCTCTGGACACTTTGCTAAACCTCAAGCACGTGGTGAGTTCAACACCGTTTCTGCCAAAGAGGCAGCAACCCGTATCAAGGACGGTCGCTGGTTTGGATCCCCGTCGAGCTCGATTTGGAATCAATACAGTCCAAACATGAGAACCGCAGACGCGGTCACCATGCCAGCCGTTGAACCCGCCCCTGAGGAAATCACCAAGGACGCTCCCGCGACCTCGGACGAGGATCAGGTGGAGATCAAGCCTCAGAAGGTTACCTTGAAGCTAACAGGCTCAGAGTCAACCCTTTTGATGATCTATGACAAATCAGGTAGGGCATGGTTGGTCCCCGGTTACATTCTCAAGAATGACCAAGGCTGGTTTGACGCAGTTATCGCCTTGGTTGAGGGAGTGATTGAGCTTCCTGAGCCATACGCGATTGAGCCCATGCCCGAAACCAAGCAGGACTAAAAACCCTGGGGCGTAATCAATCGCACACTAAGGCCGTCTATCTCAGCAATGAGACCGACGGCTTTAGCAATTTCCGGTAGCTCATCTATAGTGTCGAGATTGTTTTCAAGTGCAGACCTGACAAATAACCCCTTGGCCTTTTTGTTGAAGTGATTCAACGCTTTTCCGGATTGGTCGAATACATCAACCGAATAGCTTTCGAGGCTCTCCGGAACGGGGTTTAGTTCGGCGTAAGCCTTTGATCTCATGTCCAGAATCGGCCTAGTGAGTCTTGGCCAGACGGCTTTATGAGCTTCAATCCAGAGCTCCTTGAGATTCACACCCGGCAGCTTGGTAGCTGCGGAAAAGCGGTAGTAGGGAATCTGTTCGGTGGCGGGCAATAATCCAAAAAGTGCCGACTGGATAAACAGCCGCTCCTGAACACGCGCTTTGGCGCCCTCCGTCAGGGTCTGATAGTCGATGGCGTCGTAAACCACACCCGCATAGCGCTCGATTGCAGCCATGGTTGGTGCGGTCATGAGCCGTTTATTCGCCTCTAAATCGGCTTCGTTCTTGGGGCCAAGCTTGAATACCCGTTTAGCGAGAGCCGGATCGTTACAGACTTTTGCGATCTCTGCGATCAGGAGATCACGAGCCGGATCTAAGGCGGCCCAGATGATCGCCGATTTATCAATAGAAACGCCAACGCCGCCGGAGCGCTTAGTCTCCGACGGCGGCAGCAGAATCAGCATTAGTTGATTAGGTGAGCGTCTCTAACCACGAGGGTGAGGTTGTTGTTCTCTAGAGAAAGGAAGCCACCCTCATCGCATTCCGCAGTGAGGACCTTGCCCTCACCGGTGGTGATGCGAATCTGGCCTGGGATCAAGATAGCGAGCATTGGCTCGTGACCTGAAAGCAGACCGATTTCACCCACAGAGGTCTTAGCGATGACCTGAGTAGCAGAGCCCGACCAGATCTGGCGGTCTGCTGCTACTAGATCAACGTTGAGTTCGCGTGACATTAGCCAAGGTCCTTCTGGATACGCTCGTATGCCTTCATGACGTCATCGATGCCACCACAGTTGAAGAATGCCTGCTCTGGGATGTGGTCCAGGTCACCGCGGGCAATCATCGAGAAGCCCTCGATGGTGTCCTTCAGTGGCACGGTTGAACCGGCAACACCAGTGAACTTGGTAGCCATGTAAGTGTTCTGGCTCAAGAACTGCTGGATGCGGCGAGCGCGTGAAACTGTGATCTTGTCCTCTTCGGAAAGCTCCTCGACACCCAAGATGGCGATGATCTCCTGAAGTTCCTTGTTCTTCTGCAGAATCGCCTTGACTCGGGTTGCAGTCTCATAGTGATCTGCCGAGATGTAACGAGGGTCAAGAATTCTCGAGGTCGACGCTAGTGGGTCCACAGCTGGGTATAGACCCTTGGCAGCAATCTCACGGCTTAGCTCAGTGGTTGCGTCCAAGTGAGCGAAGGTGGTTGCTGGAGCAGGGTCGGTGTAGTCATCCGCTGGCACATAGATCGCCTGCAGTGAGGTAATCGAGTGACCGCGGGTGGATGTGATGCGCTCCTGCAGCAGACCCATCTCGTCAGCAAGGTTTGGCTGGTAACCCACGGCTGATGGCATGCGGCCGAGCAGAGTGGACACCTCAGAACCTGCCTGGGTGAAGCGGAAGATGTTGTCAATAAACAGAAGCACGTCCTGCTGCTGAACATCGCGGAAGTACTCCGCCATGGTCAAAGCGGATAGCGCTACACGAAGACGGGTTCCTGGTGGCTCATCCATCTGACCGAAGACCAGTGCGGTCTTGTCGATAACACCAGACTCCTTCATCTCGTCGATGAGGTCGTTACCCTCACGGGTACGCTCACCAACACCGGCGAATACCGATACACCGTCGTGGTTTTCTGCCACGCGGTAGATCATCTCCTGGATCAAAACGGTCTTACCAACACCGGCGCCACCGAATAGACCGATCTTTCCACCCTGAACATAAGGGGTTAGAAGGTCGATTACCTTGATACCGGTCTCGAACATCTGAGTCTTGGACTCAAGCTGGTCGAAGGCTGGTGGGGTGCGGTGGATTGGCCAACGCTCCTTGACCTCGACAACCTGGCCAGGCTCACCATTGAGGATCTCACCGGTTACGTTGAATACCTTGCCCTTGGTTACATCGCCGACTGGCACCGAGATTGGTGCTCCGGTGTCGTGAACGATGCCACCGCGAACCAAGCCGTCAGTTGGCTTTAGTGCAATGGCACGCACAAGGTCATCACCGAGGTGCTGGGCAACCTCTAGGGTCAAAGTTGACTTCTGGTCACCGAAGGAGATCTCTGTGGTCAGGGCGTTGTAGATTTCAGGAATCGCGTCGTGCGGGAACTCAATGTCCACAACTGGACCAGTGACTCGCGCGATACGACCCGTTGCTGTCTTGGTGCTCTCGGCCATTTTGCTTTCTTTCTCTTAGTCCTCGGTAACCGTGGCCAGCGCGTCAGCGCCACCCACAATCTCCGAAATCTGTTGGGTAATTTCTGCCTGGCGGGCTGCGTTTGCCAAGCGGGTGTAGTTCAAAATCAGTTTGTCTGCGTTGTCGGTCGCGCTCTTCATCGCCTTCTGACGAGCAGCATGCTCGGCAGCAGCAGACTGGAGCATGACGTTGAAGATGCGGTTCTCGATGTAAACAGGGAGAAGTGCATCCAGAACCTGCTCAACCTCTGGCTCAAACTCAAACAGTGGGAAGACCTCGCTAGAGGAAACTGCTTCCTGCTCAACTACCTCGAGAGGCAGCAGACGAATCTTCTCTGGCTCCTGAACCATCATCGAGACAAAACGGTTGCCGACTAGATAAATCTCGTCGACTCCCCCGTTCTCGTATGGCTTCAGGAATCCCTCGGTCAGTTCTGCAGCAATCTCACGTGCGGTGTCGAACTGTGGCAGGTCAGTGCCACCGATCCACTCGCGAATGAAGGACTTGCGGCGGAAGCTGAAGTTTCCAACAGCCTTGCGACCGACCAGGTAGTAAACGACTTCCTTGCCCTGCTGGGTAAGCATTGCGGTTACCGCCTCCGCCTCTTTGAGGACTGAGGACGAGAACGCACCGGCGAGACCGCGGTCAGAGGTGAAGATCACAACTGCGGTTCTGCGGTCGTTACCGCTATCGGTTAGCAGCGGGTGGTCAACGTTTGAGTAGGTAGCCACAGCTGAAACCGCACGGGTCACCGCACGGGTATAAGGACTCGACGCAGCAACGCGCTGCTGCGCCTTGGCGATTCTCGATGCCGAGATCAGCTCCATGGCGCGAGTAATCTTCTTGGTCGTCTTGGCAGACTTAATTTTCTGCCGATAGACCCGAAGTTGCGCTCCCATTAGCTTGCCTTACCCTTCTTAGCGCTTCTGCTTTACGATCTGCTCCTGGCCAATCTCCTCTGGAGATGCGGCCTCAACAGATGCAGAACCAACCTTGACCAGTGGCTCACCAGAGTGAGTCAAGAACATCTTCTTGAAGTGCTCCAGCTGCTTCTCCAGCTCCTCAATGGTGTCCTTCTCGAGCTTTGAGGTCTCGCGAATGACATTTAGAGCAGAGGAGTTGCGCTTTAGGAAGTCCAAGAACTCGCGCTCGAAGCGGAGAACATCCTGCACTGCAACATCATCAAGCTTGCCGGTGGTACCGGCCCAGATCGAAACGGTCTGCTCTTCAACTGGGAATGGTGAGTACTGAGGCTGCTTTAGAAGCTCGGTCAAGCGTGCACCACGCTCTAGCTGCTTGCGAGAAGCGGCATCAAGGTCGGAAGCAAACATCGCGAATGCCTCAAGCGCACGGTACTGAGCTAGCTCTAGCTTCAGAGTTCCAGATACACCCTTGATGCTCTTTAGCTGAGCAGCACCACCAACACGAGAAACCGAGATACCTACGTCGATAGCAGGGCGCTGGTTTGCATTGAATAGGTCTGACTGCAAGAAGATCTGGCCGTCGGTGATCGAGATCACGTTGGTTGGGATGTATGCAGAGACGTCGTTTGCCTTGGTCTCGATGATTGGAAGTCCAGTCATCGATCCGGCACCCATTTCGTCAGAGAGCTTTGCACAGCGCTCTAGCAAACGGGAGTGTAGGTAGAAGACGTCACCTGGGTAGGCCTCACGTCCTGGTGGACGACGAAGTAGCAGCGATACTGCACGGTAGGCCTCGGCCTGCTTGGAAAGGTCATCGAAGATGATGAGGACGTGCTTGCCACCGTACATCCAGTGCTGACCAATAGCGCTACCGGTGTAAGGGGCTAGGTACTTGAAGCCTGCTGGGTCTGATGCAGGAGAAGCCACGATGGTGGTGTACTCCATAGCGCCAGCCTGCTCCAAGGCAGCCTTCACGCCAGCAATGGTTGAACCCTTCTGGCCGATTGCTACATAGATGCAGCGAACCTGCTTGGTTGGGTCTCCAGAAAGCCAGTTGTCGCGCTGGTTAATGATGGTGTCGACTGCGATTGCGGTCTTACCGGTCTGACGGTCACCAATGATCAACTGACGCTGTCCACGACCGATTGGAATCATGGCATCGATTGCCTTAATTCCGGTCTGCAGTGGCTCGTGAACCGACTTACGCTGCATAACACCAGGAGCCTGAAGCTCTAGTGCACGACGACCCTCGGATGGAATCTCGCCCAGACCGTCGATTGGGTTACCCAATGGGTTGACCACGCGACCTAGGTAGGCGTCACCAACTGGCACGGAGAGAACCTCACCAGTGCGGTAGACCTCCATGCCCTCTTCGATGCCGGTGAACTCACCCAGCACAACCACACCGATCTCGCGCTCGTCGAGGTTCAGTGCTAGACCTAGGGTGCCATCCTGGAAGCGCAGAAGCTCGTTGGCCATCGCGCCAGGTAGACCCTCGACGTGTGCAATACCGTCGGCAGCGTCGATTACGTAACCGACTTCCTGCTTCTGCGAGTTCTGAGGCTCGTATGACGAAACGAAGTCTTTCAGGGCATCCCGAATCTCATTCGGGCTGATCTTTAGCTCTGACATTAGCTTCCTCTGCTTCTTTTGTTTGGCAACTAGCTCAGTTGCAATCTTGCGTTTGAAATTTTGGTTAGAACCGTTGCGTCGATGACTTCGCCGGCAACCGCAACGTGGATACCACCGATAACGGTTGGGTCAACATCAACGTTTAGCTGCAACTTCTTGCCGTAGACGCCGTTTAGTGCAGTCTCGAGACGCGCTAGCTGATCGCCAGATAGCTCACGAGCAACACGCACGCGGGCTACGAACTCACCTGCATACTCTGCAACCCAGACGCCGTACTGTCCTACTACCTGCGCAAAGCGCTTGTAGGCGGAGGAGTCGATGGCCTGAAGCGCTAGTGCGAGAGCCGCCTCAGAAACCTTGCCGGCAAAAAGCCTGCTGACGAGGGTTCGCTTAGCCTCAGAGTCACGGTTTGAGCTGAGAGCCAATTCGAGTTCGTGATCTGAAGATGCAGTCTGCTCGATCGCAAAGAGCTCGGCCTGAAGCTGGTCGATGTTTGCACCCTGAGCGGCAACCCGAACCCCTAGCTGCTCCATGGCAGCGGGTAGGTCACGAGTAGCCGACCAGCGCAACTTCGATAGCTCGATGAGTAGACCCACGGTCTGCTCGGTGAACTTGGCACCAAATACCTGTCTTACGACCTGCTCCTTGCCCGCAACTTCGGCGGAAGGATCCGAAAGCATGGAGCGCAGTGAAGTGCTCTGCTGCAGGGCATTGCTTGCAGCGAAGAGCTCCAAGGCGGTCGTTAGGTTGGTCGCTCCAAGCGCTGCCAGCTTCTCGCCGGCGATGATCTTGGATGCTCTGGTACTGGATGCCATGGGTTCTAGGCCTTCTTTGCTTCTAGCTCGGCAATGAAGTCGTCAACGACCTTGTTAGAGATTGCATCCTCCTGCAGCTTCACTGCAACGATGCGAGAGGCAAGCTCAATGGCTAGCCCGCCAACCTCGTTGCGAAGTGCATTCATGGCGCTCTCGCGCTCAGCCTCTAGGGCAGACTTTGCGATCTGCGCTAGACGCTCGGACTCGGCCGAAGCCTGTGCCTTCATCTCAGCCAGGATGGCAGCACCTTCGGCGCGTGCCTCCTCGCGAATAGATGAGGACTCAGCCCTGAGCTTCTCCTGCTCTGCCTCAACTGCTGCGGTGCGCTCCTCCGCTGCCTTCTGGGCAGCTTCGGCGTCTGCCAAACGGCCCTCGATGGCCTTGGCGCGCTCGTCCAGCATCTTCTTGAATCCAGGGAGAACCTTGAACCAGAAGAAGGTCAGAAGGACAACAAAGACAACCGACGACCAGGTGATGTCATAGACCGCAGGCAGCAGCGGGTTAGGCGTCGCGCCTTCCTCGGCTGCCGCAGCGGCAAGAATCTGAATAGTCATGGTCTAAATTGCCCTGTGCTTAGTTGAAGATGAATGGGGTGGCAAGACCGATCAGTGCAAGGGCCTCGGTAAATGCGATTCCAAGGTACATGGTGACCTGTAGCTTGCCGGCTAGCTCTGGCTGACGAGCGATTGACTCGATGGTCTTGGATACAACTAGACCTACACCAATACCGGCACCAATTGCCGCGAGGCCGTAGCCAACTACTGCGATGTTGCCGGATAGCTCGGCGATGTTTACTGCGTCCACTTGATTTCCTTCCGTGGGGTTTAGATCGACGGTTGTCGACTTAGTGTTCGTCTGCCATTGCCAACTGAATGTAGACAGTGGTCAGAAGTGTGAATACGTAGGCCTGCAACACCGCAACCAGAATCTCGAAGACGGTGAATGCGAAACCAAAGAACAGTGTTCCGGCTCCAAACAGCTTGAACAGTCCATCTGCCTCAAAGAAGAAGAACTGGGTAGCCGAGAAACATAGAACCAAAAGCAAGTGGCCAGCAATCATGTTCATCAACAAACGAAGTGCCAGCGTTACCGGACGCAGGATGAAAATCGAAAGAATCTCGATCGGAGTGATCATTACGTAAAAAGCTGGAGGTACTCCGGATGGGAACATTGCGCTCTTGAAAAACCCGAGCCCGTGACGCTTGATTCCGGCATAAATGAAGGTTACGTAGGCGGCCAGAGCAAGTACCAGCGGGACACCAATAACCGAGGTTCCCGCAATGTTTGCAAACGGGATGATTCCCGTGATGTTCATGCCCAACACCATGAAGAAGATGGTCGTGAGAAGCGGCAGGAAGCGCTCGCCGTCTTTCTCGCCCAGCTGGTCGTGGGCAATGTTCTTACGAACAAAGTTCAGGGCGAGTTCTCCAAGCAACTGGAAGCGGCCTGGGACAACATTTCCAGCCTTGACAGCCTGGTTGAACTTTCTGGTCCAAAGCCAGAAAAGAACGATGAGTACGGTCATAACGATCAAACGAATCATCATGATTCGGTTGATTGCGAAAGGTGTTCCCTCAAAAGCAACGATTTCAGGATAGAACTCGTAGATGCTGGGCGGGTGGAATCCGCCTTCTTCGGCCGCAATCAGGCTCAGCGCACTAAACAGGGTCGTTCTCCTGGCTCAGGCGGCAAAAACACCGCGGGGTTTCGGGATTCTTCAATGAGTTTATAAGACGATTTGTTCCCATTTTCTAGATTTGAGAAAAAATAGGCGAGATTAGTCCAGAATGGCCTGTCTCTCGCGCAGCACCACCCAGCCATCGATTGCCAATCCACCCAGCACGGTAGTGACCACAGCAAAGAAGAAAACGGGGCCCGAGATGAAGTCCGCTCTCTGAAGAGTTCCAAGTGCAATCGCAAAGAGCACAACTTTCAGAAGCCATCCTCCCAAAACCAGCCCATAGAAGCCTGTTAGTGAGAGCTTTGATCCAAACCAAACGCTGAGAATCGTGAGCATTGAGAACACTGCACTGACTAAGGCTCCTATCAATGCGGAGTAGACACCATCGATCCCCGCTATCAATAGTCCAATTACCGATCCAAAAAGACCGATAACCAGCATCAATACCGCGCTTAGCGCAATCATTTTTCTGTAGAGATCTGCAGACTTACTTGCCACGGAGTGCCTTTCTGATTTTGCGAATTCGTTTCAACACAGGTAGGTAGGTATGAATCAATGCCGCAATCAACCAGGCTCCGAAAAGCACCAACACCGGGCCGGTTTCAAACCAAAACAGTAGAAGCAGCGTGGTCGAAACCAGTGCGGTCCAATGATAGAAAACCCAAACTGCTCCAGCGTGTGAGTGTCCGATGTCCTGAAGCTGGTGGTGAATGTGTTCTTTGTCCGCAGCGAACGGGGATTGCCCGCGCCTAAGCCTTCTGACAACAGCGAAGAAGAGATCTAAGAGCGGCAAAATCAAAATCATCACGGGAAGCGCCAGCGGGATCAGGGCTGGAAGTAGATCGCTATTGGTCACAGTTGCCGGATCGATGTTGCCCGTAACCGTGATAGCGCTGGTGGCCATCAGTAGCCCAAGCAGCATCGCACCGGAGTCACCCATGAAAATCTTGGCTGGACGGAAGTTGTGGGGTAGGAATCCAACAACCATCCCCAGCACAATTGCCGAGAGCAGACCGGCGGTCGAAAAGTAGTTGGTTGGCGAAGTCTGCTGTGCCAAAACATAGGTGTAGACAAAAAAGCTCAGCGTTCCAATGCCGACTACGCCAGCGGCCAAACCATCCAGTCCGTCAATGAAATTAACCGCATTCATCACCAGTACGACCACAAACATTGTGACAGCGAGCGAAACTCCGAAGGAGCCAACAGTGAGGCCACCAATGGGTAGCGAAACAATCTGAATTCCAGACGAGGCCAGAATCCAGGCCGCCGCCATCTGACCCCCCATTTTGGCGGTCCAATCCAGTTCGATCAGGTCATCCAATAGTCCGATGACGATGATCAATCCACTGGCACCAACAATTGCCCAAATCGGTCCAGGATCCAGAAACAGACTCTCGAACCAACCAAAACTGCCGGCAGCCGCAACACCTGCCACCAAACCAAAGAACATCCCCACACCACCGATGCGAGGAATTGGTGACTTGTGGACATCGCGTTCACGAATTGCTGGGTGGATGTTGTACCTTCTGGCCAAATAGCGCACTGCCCAAGTAGCCAGGTAGGTGACTACGGCTGAGAGCAGTAATACCAGAAGGTAGGCGCGCACTTAGTCGACCTGCAGCTGTGCATCACCAATCACCGAGCGAATGCGCTCCAGTGAAATGGCGCCCTTTCTCAAGACGCGAATTGGCTGGCCGTCTCTAACCTGAGATAGGTCCAAAATTGTGGAGGCTTCGCCCTTGGGGCTCGAGCCAGCATCCAGGTAAACCGGAACCTTTTCCTTGAAATACTCCGCGGCCTGCTGGGCGGTCACGGCAGCAGGCTCTCCAGTCAGATTCGCACTCGATACCGCCAGTGGGCCGACATCTTCCAAGAGCGCAAGGGTGATTTTGTGATCCGGGACTCTGAGAGCAACGGTTCCCCTGGTGTCTCCCAAATCCCAATCCAGCGAGAGCTGAGCCTTGAGGACCATTGTCAGTGCACCGGGCCAGAAGGCTGCAGCCAATTGATTTGCTATCAGCGGCAGATCAGTTGCAAGTGCCGACATGGTCTCGACCTTTGGGATCAAAACAGGTGGTGGCGAGGTGCGGTCGCGCCCCTTGAGGGCAAGTAACTGCTCAACACCCTTGACGCTAAATGCATCTGCAGCAAGGCCGTAAACAGTATCGGTTGGGATGACGACTACCTCTGAGCGATCCAGGGCAACCTTGGCCTGGCGAAAGCCACCGAGAAGTTCAACATCGACTGAGCAGTCGTAAATCTTCTGCATTCTCGGCTCTACTTTCTTGCGCTGATAGTTCTAAATCTGTCAGTCAAATCTTTATGGGCCATGACTTCTTTGAACCCTTGCGCCAATAGTAATTCAACGATGGCATCAGACTGTCCGTCGGCGTGCTCCAAAGCAATGGCTCCGCCATCGACCAAAAGTTCATGACCAATGCTCACAAGATCCCTGACCAGGTCTAGGCCATCCTCCCCCGAGTAGAGAGCCAGCTTTGGATCGTGGAGATAAACCTCTGGATCCAGAGGTATTGCACTCTCCGGGATGTATGGAGGGTTCGAAACCAACAGATCCAAACTTCCCATCAAATCAAAAGCAGCATCGGGAAAAACACCCTCGCGAAGTACAACCGCCGGAGCCAGCGATGCAAGATTTTTTCTCAGGTAGGGAATGGCCTCGGCAGAAGCCTCGAGAGCCAAGACGTCGGCATCCGCTCTGGCCCGGGAAATCGCTATCGAGATAATTCCTGAGCCAGATCCAACCTCTAAGACTCGAGGGCTTGGCTTGTCCCTTATTAGATCAAGGCTGACCCCGACCAAAACCTCGGTTTCTGGTCTTGGGATAAACACTCCAGGACCAACCGAGACCTCGAAGTCCAAAAATGCAGCGGACCCAGTGATGTGCTGGAGTGGTTCGCGCGATACTCGGCGCTGCAACGCTTCCAAGAACTTGGCATGCGCAGCTTCAGTCAACCCGAGATCAAAACTCATGCGAGTTAGCAGCTCGGTCTTGGTGATTTCTGCAGCGTGGCAAATCAGCCAGTAGGCATCAGCCTCGTAGGAGGCGACTCCAGCTTTAGCCAGCTCGTCTTTGGCAAAGGCCAAGGCCTCAACAAAGCGCATTACTCACCCGCAAGAGCGGCCAGTTGAGCCTCTTCGTCCATCTTGATGGCTGACTGAACGATTGGCTCGAGGGCACCATCCATAACCTGATCAAGGTTGTAAGCCTTGTATCCGGTGCGGTGATCAGCAATGCGGTTCTCAGGGAAGTTGTAGGTGCGAATGCGTTCGGAACGGTCTACGGTTCGGATCTGGGACTTTCTCGCCGCGGACTGCTCAGCCTCGATTGCCTCCTGCTGCGCAGCGAGCAAGCGAGCTCTCAGCACGCGCATAGCCGCTTCACGGTTCTGCAACTGGGACTTCTCGTTCTGCATCGAGACCACGATTCCAGTTGGAAGGTGGGTGATTCTCACGGCAGAGTCTGTGGTGTTAACGGACTGACCACCAGGACCGGATGAGCGGAACACGTCAATACGTAGATCGTTTTGGTTGATGTCGACCTCTTCAGGCTCGTCAACCTCCGGGAAAACCAGAACTCCGGCAGCTGAGGTGTGAATTCGGCCCTGAGTCTCGGTCACCGGAACGCGCTGCACTCGGTGCACCCCACCCTCATACTTCAGGTGAGCCCATACCCCATCAGCAGGGTCGGTTGCGGAGGACTTGATTGCAACCTGAACATCCTTGATACCACCGAGATCGCTCTCGGTTCGGTCCAAGACCTCAGCCTTCCAACCCTTCGAGGTTGCATAGTGCATGTACATGCGAAGCAGATCGGCAGCAAACAGTGCGGATTCCGCACCACCTTCACCAGCCTTGATCTCCATGATCACATCGCGACCATCATCTGGGTCACGCGGAATCAAAAGCCTTCGGAGTTTCTCCTGAGCTTCCTTTAGACGCTCCTGCATGCCCGGAAGTTCGGCTGCAAAAGCCTCGTCTTCCTTGGCTAGTTCAGAGGCTGCTGCAATATCGTCTTGAAGGCCAATCACGTTGGCTTCGGCATTGAGAATTGCAGATAGCTCGGCGTAGCGACGATTTAACTTCTTGGCCAGCGCGGGGTTGGCGTGAACTGAAGCATCGCTGAGCTGCTGCTGCAGCTCAGCGTGCTCAGACCTTAGTCCTTGCAGCGAGTCGAGCAAGATTACTCCGCATCAGTCTCGGATGGAACCGGCATTGACTTTTCAAGCTTGAGTAGGAACTCAACGTTGCTCTGAGTGTCCTTCAAACGGCTCAATACCAGCTCAAGTGCCTGCTGCTGCTCTAGGCCTGCAAGGGCACGGCGCAACTTCCAGATGATCTTGGTCTCCTGTGGACTCATCAGCATCTCTTCGCGTCTGGTACCAGATGCGTTGATGTCGACGGCTGGGAAGATTCGCTTGTCAGCAAGCTGACGAGATAGACGAAGCTCCATGTTTCCAGTGCCCTTGAACTCCTCGAAGATGACCTCATCCATCTTGGAACCGGTCTCAACCAAGGCAGTTGCCAAGATAGTTAGAGAACCACCGTTTTCGATGTTTCTAGCAGCACCGAAGAACTTCTTTGGTGGGTAAAGCGCTGATGAGTCAACACCACCGGAGAGGATGCGGCCGGATGCTGGAGCTGACAGGTTATAAGCACGACCCAGACGAGTGATGGAGTCGAGCAGCACAACGACGTCGTGTCCCATCTCAACCAAACGCTTAGCGCGCTCGATGGCTAGTTCGGCCACGGTGGTGTGGTCATCTGCAGGGCGGTCGAAGGTCGAGGCAATTACCTCACCCTTTACGGTGCGCTGCATGTCGGTAACTTCTTCTGGGCGCTCGTCAACCAAGACAACCATGAGGTGAACCTCTGGGTTGTTGGTTGAAATTGCGTTGGCGATTGCCTGCAGCACCAGAGTCTTACCGGCCTTTGGTGGGGAGACGATCAAACCACGCTGACCCTTACCAATTGGAGCAACCAGGTCAATGATTCTGGTTGAGAGCTTCTTAGGGTCGGTCTCAAGGCGCAATCTGGCATCTGGGTATAGCGGGGTTAGCTTGCCAAACTCAACGCGAGCAGCTGCCTCTTCGAGGGTCTGACCGTTTACGGAGTCAACGCGAACTAGTGCGTTGAACTTCTGGCGCTGGTTGTTGTCACTCTCGCGAGGCTGGCGAATTGAACCAACAACCGCATCACCCTTGCGAAGTCCATACTTCTTTACCTGTCCAAGTGATACGTAAACATCGTTTGGACCAGGTAGGTATCCGGAGGTTCTTAGGAAGGCGTAGTTGTCTAGGACGTCCAAGATTCCAGCGACTGGAACTAGAACATCATCCTCAGAGACCTCTGGCTCGGCCTCATCCTGTGAACCATTGCGGCGACGGTCACGATCACGGAAGCGACCACGACGGTTTCTGCCACCACGACGGTCATCGTCGCGGTCCTGGCGTGGTTCGCGCTCGCCGCGCTCACCCTGGTTGTTCTCGCCCTCGCTGCGCTCCTCGGAGCCCTCGCTGCGCTGACGGTCACGACCGCCACGGTCCTGACGACCCTCGCGTGGCGCACGCTCTTCGCGTGGTGCGCGCTCTTCGCGAGCTGGACGCTCGGAGTTTGCTTCAGGCTTTGACTCAGCCTTGGTCTCGGTGCTCACCTCTGCTGCGCTGTCCTTCTTGGTGGAACGGCGGCGAGTGGTCTTGGCCTCTTGTGGTGCCTCAGTCTGTGGTGCGGAAGCCTCGACGGTTGCGCTGGTAGCGCGGCGAACACGTCTTGCTGGCTTTTCCTGCTGGATTTCATCCATGTTGTGATTACTCGTTTCTTTGCGGCACAGATTGCCGGATTTGAAGAATTTCTATGAGAGAAGCAGTGGCGGGCTTTTAGTTGCCTGATCCAAACTGCAGCTCAACACTAGCACCTTTGTAATCAACTGCAAGCGTTAGCGCTTTCCAGTGTGGAAAGTTCTCTTTGGCGATTGCAATCGCACTCAGGCGATCTTGCGGCGATGGCTCCAATACCAAGACCGAAGGTCCCGCACCTGAGACAACAGCTGGATGCCCAGCGGCACGAAGTTGCGCAACCAAGGCAGAAGTCTCCGGCATCGCGCTCGCACGATAGTTCTGGTGGAGTCGATCCTCAGTGGCAGCAAAAAGTAGTTCTGGACTCTGAGTGAGTGCGGCAACCAATAAAGCTGAGCGAGAGAGGTTGAAGACAGCGTCGGTGTGCGGCACAGACTCGGGCTGCAGTGACCTAGCCAACTTGGTAGACATCTGGTGTGGTGGAACAAATACCAGTGGAGAGATACCGCGATGCGCGATCAACTTCTTGTGATGTGGACCGGACTCATCTTTCCAAGCGATAGTCAACCCACCAAACAGTGCTGGAGCAACGTTGTCTGGATGACCCTCGATGTCCGTTGCAAACTCGAGCAGGTCCTGCTCGGTAAAACTTCGTTTTTGGCTCAACAACCCACTGGCCAACATCACACCACCGGCAACCGCAGCTCCAGAGGAGCCCATGCCTCGACCGTGTGGGATTTGGTTGTGACAGCTAATTCTTAGGGCAGGTACCTGCTCGCCTACCTTTTGAAAGACGTGCTGGATGGTCTTGTAAATAAGGTTGCCGGCATCGGTCGCAACCTCGCCCGCACCTTCACCCTCGACAACGATCTCGAGCCCGGACTCAATGACCTCGGCTTGGTACTCATCGTAAAAACTCAGCGCCATACCGAGGGTGTCAAAGCCTGGACCAAGGTTGGCACTGGTCGCAGGGATGCGGACCTTTACGATCACTTGTTGCGCTCCAAACCGAGAATATCGGCAACAGCAGCGGCGGTTGCAGTGACCTTCTTTGGCTTGATCTGACGACCACGCTCATCCTTCAGGGCCCAATCTGGGTCCTTTAGGCCGTGACCGGTAACGGTTACCACGATCGAGTTCACCTTAGGTAGCTGACCAAACTTGGCGGCCTTGTAGAGACCGGCAGCTCCGGTTGCGCTCGATGGCTCAACGAATACGCCAGCCTCCTGCGACAGGAAGCGGTGCATCCACAGAATCTCTTTGTCACTCACCGCTCCAAAGGCGCCATCAGTGTCACGCTTTGCCTCTTGAGCTAGGTCCCATGAAGCAGGGTTACCGATTCGGATTGCGGTCGCGATGGTCTCTGGTTTGAGAACCGGAGAGCCCTTAATAAATGGAGCACTACCTTCAGCCTGAATTCCCCATAGCTTTGGCAGGGTAGAGATGCGACCCATGTCTCTCTCTTCGCGATATCCCAGGTGATAGGCGGAGATGTTGCCGGCATTGCCAAGTGGCATGGCATGCAGATCTGGTGCGTAACCTAGGGCGTCAAAAACCTCAAAGGCCGCGGTCTTTTGACCCTGAAGACGGTCTGGGTTTACCGAGTTCACTAGGAACACTGGATATCCCTCACTGAGCTCTCTTGCCAGTCGCAGACAGTCGTCGAAGTTACCTCGAACCTGCAAAATCTGTGCTTTGTGAGCCACTGCCTGAGAGAGCTTGCCCCAAGAGATCTTGCCTGCAGGAACTAGGACAACCGACTGCATGCCCGCCTTCACGGCGTAGGCCGCAGCAGCCGCGGAGGTGTTTCCAGTTGAGGCCGCAATCACAGCCTGAGCGCCCTTGCCCTTGGCCTTTGATACTGCCGTGGTCATACCGCGGTCCTTGAATGAACCAGTTGGGTTCATACCCTCGAACTTGAGGTGAACTGAACCAACATCCAATAGCTTCGCGAGCGCCGGGGCCTCGATCAGTGGAGTGCCACCTTCACCAAGGGTCACAATGGGGTCAGACTCGGTGAAAGGTAGTCGATCAAAATACTCGCGAATTACGCCGCGCCACTGATGAGCCATTACATTCCCTCCACTCGGATGACCGAGCTAATTTGCTGAACCGAATTCTTACTGCGAAGTGAGGAGACCACCTGCTCCAGGGCCTGCTCTGAGGCCCTGTGGGTCATGACCGTCAAAAGTGCCGCTCCGGTAGTTGCAGCGCTCTGACTTACAGTCTCTACGCTGACGCCGTGCTCGGCGAACACCGATGCGATCGATGCCAATACACCTGGCTCGTCACTCACCTGGAGGGTGATCTGGTAGCGAGTTTGAATTCTCTGCACCGGCAGCGCCTCCAGATTTGCGTGCACAGAATCTGCGAGGCCTGGTCCGCCAGCGAGGTGACGCTTGGCAGCGGAAACAAGATCTCCCAAAATTGCTGAGGCAGTTTGAGGACCACCGGCACCGGCACCGTAGAACATCAATCGACCAGCGGACTCAGCCTCAACAAACACTGCGTTGTAGGCACCGCGAACTGCAGCTAGCGGGTGATCAAGTGGAATCAAAGTTGGGTGCACCCTGGCAACCAAGCCGTCATCTACTCGCTCACAGATTGCCAAAAGCTTTACCGCATATCCCGCCTCACGAGCAGTCTCCATCTGCAAAGCGGTTACGGAAGAAATGCCCTCTCGATGCACCTTCTCTACTGGCACCTCGGAGTGAAAAGCCAGCGATGCCAAGATGGCTGCTTTGGAGGCGGCGTCATAACCCTCGATGTCTGCAGTTGGGTCAGCCTCGGCATAGCCGAGCTCGGTAGCCTCGGCCAAAGCTTCATCAAAATCAGCGCCGGTTGACTCCATGCGATCAAGGATGAAGTTGGTTGTGCCGTTTACGATGCCCATGACGCGGTTTACCTTGTCACCGGCGAGTGACTCACGAAGAGGTCTAATGATTGGAATCGCTCCAGCCACCGCCGCCTCGTAGTAAAGCTGTGCTCCAAGCTGCTCTGCCAGATCAAAAAGCTGAGGTCCGTGAGCAGCAATGAGTGCCTTGTTGGCAGTGATTACATCTGCTCCAGAATTCAGTGCCAGTTCGACATACTCCTTGGCTGGGTGAATACCACCGATCAGTTCGATGACGATGTCGGCACTGAGAATCGAGCCCTCGGCATCGGTGGTGAAAAGCTCGGATGGAACACCTGGTCTCACCTGGTGCGCATCGCGAACCAGAATGCCTGCAATTTCAAACTCAGCGCCAACGCGCTGGGCAAGCTCCTGCTTGTTCTCAATCATCAAGCGAGCGACATTCGCCCCCACGGAGCCTGCACCCAATAGCGCGACTCGAATTGCTCGGTATGCGGTTTGCATTAGTTCCCCGTACTCTCCGATAGGCCCATGTCTCGAGCAAGCAGATCCTGCTCGGTTTCGGCCTTGATCAAAACTTTTGTGCTGCCACTTTTAACTGCTACAACAGCAGGTCTGGTCAAGAAGTTGTAATTAGAAGATAGCGAGAAACAATAGGCGCCGGTAGCGGGGACCGCCAGCAGGTCATTGACTGCGACATCGCTCGGCAGATAGTCGTGACGGACCACAATGTCACCGGACTCACAGTGCTTACCGACCACTCTTGAAAGAGCTGGTGTGGCATTTGAAGTTCTCGACGCAATCGCAACCGAGTACTCCGCTTCGTAAAGTGCGGGCCTAGCGTTATCGCTCATGCCACCGTCGACACTCACATACTTTCTGGTCGCTGCCGCTCCCGCGTCTGAAACCTGAACATCCTTTATGGTTCCCACTGAGTAAAGCGTGATGCCGGCCGGGCCGGAGATGGTTCTACCTGGCTCGAAGGCAAGCTTTGGAATTTGAATTCCAAGCTGTTGGCACTTATTCGCAACCGCAGAGCTGATGCGCTCAGCCATCTCTGCAATTGGCATTGGTCGATCCGCACCGGTGTAGCTGATGCCAAATCCGCCACCAAGATTTAGCTCAGGGACATCGCCACCCTGCAAAAGCTCGGCATGCAAATCGAGCAAACGCTCGGCAGCGGCGATGAAGCCATCCACCACAAAGATTTGCGATCCAATGTGCGAGTGTAATCCAAGGAACCTGAGGTGGGAGTGTGAACGAATCTTGGCCACCAGGTGAGGCACATCAGAAATTGCGATGCCGAACTTCTGATCCTCACGGGCGGTTGCAAGGTATTCGTGAGTGTGTGCGTGAACACCTGAGTTGACACGCAACCTAACCGCCTGGGTCTTACCCTGAGCGGTTGCGACCGAAGCGATGCGCTCGATCTCCAACTCGGAGTCAATGACAATGGCACCAACATTTGCGGCAATAGCGCGGCCGATTTCAACCAAAGACTTGTTGTTGCCGTGGAGTCCGATTCGCTCGCCAGGCATCCCAGCCGCTAAGGCAACCGCCAGCTCACCACCGGTGGAGACATCGATCGAAAGCCCGGCTTGTTCCACCCATCGAACTACATCCGAGGTCAATAGAGCTTTGGATGCGTAGTAGAGCTTGGCACTGGTGCCATAGCGCTGAGCCGCATCAGAAAATGCGCGCTTGGTTTGCATCAGCCTGGCCTCGAAGTCTTCTTGGTCCACGACATAAAGCGGTGAGCCGTGACGGCGAATCAGCTCTCGAACTCCGACGCCACCAACCTCGAGTTCACCCTGGTTGTTGCGCTTTGCGGTGCGGGGCCAAATCTTTGGGTCCAGGGTGTTCAGGTCGCGCTCTTCCAGCCACTTTGGAGCTAACGGGTTTTTCATAACTACATCCGCTCCGGGGCAGATACGCCCACAAGTTTTAGACCATTAGCTAGCACAACCGATGCGGCATCGTTGAGCCAGAGTCTGGTGCGGTGCACTGACTCAACTGGCCTGTCCCCGAGCGGAGTGACGCGGCAGTTGTCGTACCAGCGGTGATAGCTTCCCGCCACCTCTTCGAGGTAACGCGCTACGCGATGTGGCTCTCTAAAGTTTGCAGCCTGCAGCACCACTCTTGGGAATTCGCTGAGCTTAGCCAGCAGTTCTGATTCACTCTCGTGCGAGAGCATTTCAGGCACAAACTCTGAGCGGTCAACACCTAAAGATGCGGCATTTTTGGCAACCTGCTTGGTTCTGGCATGTGCGTACTGCACGTAGAAGACCGGGTTGTCATTGGTCTTCTTGCTGATGACCTCTAGATCGATATCCAAAGTTGAATTAATTGAAGATCGGGTCAGCGAGTAGCGCGCGGCATCAACACCAACCATCTCAACGAGGTCCTCCATGGTTACCACGTTTCCAGCGCGCTTAGACATGCGGACTGGCTCGCCGGCACGGACCAGGTTGACTAGCTGACCAATCAAGATCTCCATGTGAACACCCGGGGTGTCACCAAAGGCGGCGCAGAGGGCCATCATTCTCGGAACGTATCCGTGGTGATCGGCACCCAACATGTAGATGCAGCGGTCAAAACCGCGACCTCGCTTGTTCTGGTAGTAGGCAATGTCACCGGCAATATAAGCAGCATCGCCGTCAGATTTGATGATCACGCGATCGCGGTCATCACCGAAGGTAGTCGAGCGTAGCCAGGTTGCACCCTCGGCTTCAAAGATGTGCCCCTGCTCGCGAAGTGCTGCGACAGACTTGGCAACCTGACCGGATTCATAGAGAGAGTTCTCGTGGAAATAGACATCAAAGTCCACACCAAACTCATGCAGCGAACTGCGGATTTGCTCAAACATAAGCTCAACACCAGTTGCTCTAAATACCTCTTGAGCATCAGCATCGGGTAGTGACAGGGTGTCCGGCTTCAGAGCCAGTACCTGCTGAGCAATCTCCTCGATGTACTGACCGGCATAACCGTCTTCCGGAGCCGGCTCACCCTTGGCTCTTGCAAGCAAGGATCTAGCAAACCGGTCAATCTGCGCACCGTGATCGTTGAAGTAGTACTCCCGAGTCACTTCAGCGCCAGCGGCCTGCAGAACCCGAGCCAGCGAATCTCCAACGGCTGCCCACCGAGTGCCCCCCAGGTGGATTGGACCGGTCGGGTTAGCAGAAACGAATTCAAGATTTAGTTTGATACCGGCAAGCTCGGCGCTTTTGCCATAGTCATCTCCAGCCTCAACAATCTGCTTGGCAAGCTGTGCTGCAGCAGAGTCAGAAACGAAGATGTTCAGAAAGCCAGGTCCAGCGACCTCAACTTTTTCTACTCCGTCAACACCCTGGAGTTCCAAAGCCAAAGCATCAGCAAATTCACGGGGCTTTACCTGAGCCTTAGAGGCAAACTGCATCGCTACGTTTGAAGCCCAATCACCATGATCACGGTTCTTTGGGCGTTCAATGACTACCTCTGACGGAAGTTCGAACTGCGGCAACTTTCCAGACGCAACCAGCGAGCCAAGTGCTTGCACAATGGCCAAGGAAAGTTGTTCTGGGGTCACATTTGTCCTAAAAACGACGTGGCCGCCGCTGGCCAGTTATTCCCTAAATAATAGTCCGAAAAGCCCAGAATTAGCGCTTGAGCCAGGCTGTAGCAGGACCAGAGAGCCTGCCATCGGAGACCCGGCCTGAGTGCATCAACAGTTCACCGCTTGGGAGTTCGACCTCAATATTGGTGAAATTCGTGAAACACAACCAACCGTTGGGTCGCTCAAACAACAAGGTGCCTGGAGCAGATTCATGCCAACTGAGCTCTTCAGCTGTAAGCAGATTTGCCCTGAGACTCAAAGCGTTGCGATAGAGATTGAGAGTTGAATTTGGGTCGGCGTCTTGAACGCTAGCCGCATAGTTCGCATACCAGCTCGGCTGCGGTAAATGCGATCCACCAGAGCCAAAACCAAATGACGAACCAGCTGGCTCCCAAGGAAGTGGCACACGGCAACCATCTCTTGACTTGAGCTTGCCCTCACCGCGGAACCACTGCGGGTCCTGCATCTGAGCAGAAGGGATGTCAGTGACATCCGGTAAACCAAGCTCTTCACCCTGATAGATGTAGGTGGAGCCAGGCAACGCCAGAATCAATAGCGTTGCCGCTTGAGCCCTGGCAAGACCTAAATCAAGATCAAGATCGTTATCCATGCGGTGCGCGATGTACCAGTTGTTCTCTGCGCCAAATCCGTCCGCGCTCTCGCCGTAGCCAGGGATGACCATGCGGGTAGCATGCCTAATTACATCGTGGTTGGAGAGCACCCAGGTTGAGGATGATCCGGTAGATGCTGAGAACTCCAAGTTGGACTCGATGATGTCTTGGTAGGCCTTGGCATCAAATGCCGCAGCCAGCAGATCAAAGTTGAATGCCTGGCCTAATCCCTTCTCTGATGCATAGGGTGCTCGGCGGTGCGGGTGCACCCAAGCCTCGGCGACTGCAACACGAGGTGGGTCGTATTGATTGAAGAGCTCCCGCCATTCGGCATAGATTTCGTGAACCTCATCACGATCGAAGAGCGGGTCAGTGCCGTCATCCTTCATTACCTCGAGTGAGTAGGAGCTTCGGCTAGGAAGCGGGTCGAGCTGCTTTTTCAATGCGTGAGCAACGTCGATGCGATACCCATCGACACCGCGCTCTGACCAAAACTTCAGGGTCTTCAAAAATTCTTCGTGGACTTCTGGGTTATCCCAGTTGAAATCGGGCTGTTCCTTGGTGAACAGGTGCATGTACCACTGGCCGTCCTCAACCCTGGTCCAACCGTGGGGACCGAAGTGACTACTCAGATCACTTGGTGGTAGCTCGGAGTTTTCTCCTCGACCCTCACGGAAAATAAAGCGCTCGCGCTCCTTGGAACCGCGACCTGCCGCAAGTGCTTCTTGGAACCAGATGTGTCTGTCGGAGCAGTGATTTGGAACGATGTCGACAAACACTCGGATTTGACGCGAGTGCAACTCCTGCAACATCAAATCAAACTCTTCCAAGGTGCCGATTCTTGGATCGACATCTCGATAGTCGTCAACGTCATAACCGCCATCGGCCAAAGCCGATGGGTAGAACGGGCTGAGCCAAACTGCATTCACACCAAGCGACTTGAGATAGTCAGCCTTGGAGATTATGCCCTTGAGGTCACCGATGCCGTCACCGTTAGAGTCGCTGAAACTTCTGGGGTAAATCTGATAAACGACAGCTTGTCGCCACCAGTCCTTTGGGCCTTTCAAGAATTTGTAATCAGTCACCACTACCTCCAAGTTTCACCCTGAGTCTAATGAAAGCACGGTGTTAGGCTAAGGACCCTTGAGCCCCCATAGCTCAGGGGATAGAGCACCGCTCTCCGGAGGCGGGTGCGCAGGTTCGAATCCTGCTGGGGGCGCGCAATCTTGGCCTCTAGACTTCAAACATGACCACATCATTTGAAGCTGCACCGCTCGCTCAAAGACTCCCCCAAGGTTTTGTGTTGGGAGCTGCAACCGCATCCTGGCAAATCGAGGGCGACAGTGCCGGGCGAGGCAGATCCATATGGGATGACTTTGCCGATGTGCCAGGCAACATTAAGGATGGAACTAAGGCCGACCCAGCCTGCGACCACGTCAACCGCCTGGAGTCTGATCTTGACCTACTCAAATCACTTGGTCTTTATGCTTATCGATTTTCAGTCTCGTGGCCACGCGTAATGCCAGGGGCGAAAGCCGCATCTGAAAAGGGTCTGGACTTTTACGACCGCCTGATAGACGGATTGCTAGAGCGCAACATCATGCCAGCGCTGACTCTTTATCACTGGGATCTGCCAAGTGAGCTGCAGGCCATTGGCGGCTGGACTAACCCTGAAATTCACAAGTACTTTGCCGACTACGCCACGCTTCTGGGAGAAAAGTTCGCAGATCGCGTCGAACGTTGGGCAACGCTAAACGAGCCATGGGTCTCTGCGTTCTTGGGCTACGCGACCAAAATCCACGCCCCAGGTTTGGGAAATCCAGCCGCCGGTCTTGAGGCTGCCTATCGCCTCATGACCGCGCACGCCAGTGGAGCTGCTGCTCTGCGCGCAACTGGTGCGAAGAATGTAGGAACAGTCTTGAACCTGACTACCGCGATCTCCGACGACCCTCAAGTCGACCACATCGCTGACTATGTCGATCTACTACAAAACCGATTCTGGCTTGATCTACTCTCTGGTCGAGGACTTGACCCGCTACTAATCGAGCGAACCAAGCAGTTCACGGATTGGTCTTTTGTTTTGGATGAGCAGTTGAACCAAATTGCCAATCCGATCGACTGGCTTGGCATCAACTACTACACCCCGTTCCGCGTAGTACCAGCCAGCACCGAAGGCGGGGCTTGGGCGGTTGGTCAAGACTTCTCGCTATTCCCGGGGACTCCGGCTGGCGCTCAAATGGCTCCGAGGGAGCCAAGGACCGACATGGGTTGGGAGATTCACCCTCAGTCCATGACTACAACCCTGCAGCAGACTTCCTCACGCCTCCCGGGCGTCCCGCTCTACATCACTGAGAATGGTGGTGCCTTCCCAGACAAATTGGTTGATGGCAAGGTCAACGATCAAGATCGAATCTCCTACTACCACAGCCACATTTCTGCCGTTGCCGATGCGATCGACGCCGGGGTTGATGTCAGGGGTTACTTCGCTTGGTCACTGATGGACAACATCGAGTGGGCCGAGGGCCTAACAAAGCGATTTGGAATCGTTCACGTTGATTACCAGACCATGCAGAGAACGCCAAAGGCCAGCGCAGACTTTTTGTCCGCACTGGCCAAGGCAAGGTAGAGGGTGTTAGCCCTTTACTGATCCAGCTAGCAACCCTCTGACGAAGTAGCGCTGCAGGGCAAAGAACACGATCAGTGGTACAACCATTGATACGAATGCTCCGGCAGTCAGTAGCTCCCAACCAGAACCTCGGGTTCCGACCATTTCCGCCAGTCGCACGGTCATCGGTGCAACCTCTTTGGCTCCACCACCGAAGGTGAGGCCAACCAACAGGTCGTTCCAAACCCACAGGAACTGGAAGATCGCAAACGACGCGATTGCAGGCACAGACAGCGGAAGCACAATCTTTGAGAACAGAGTGAACCATCCTGCGCCGTCAACACGAGCAGCTTCGATGAGCTCTCTGGGAATCTGCCTCAAGAAGTTGTGCAGTAGGAAGATCGCCAGAGGCAGACCGAAGATGGTGTGTGCAATCCAAATTGGAATGTAGGTACCAGTGATTCCAAGCTCAGGGATGATGGTGATGTCACCAATCACTAGACCCTTAGCAAACAGCTGAAGCAGTGGTACGAGGGCAAGCTGAAGCGGAATTACCTGCAGCGCGAAGATGCTGAAGAAGATGAAGTCGCGTCCCTTGAACTCAAACCACGCCAGAGCGTAAGCGGCGAATACTGCAAGCGTGATCGGGAAGATCACTGCAGGCAGGGTAACCGCGAGCGAGTTAAAGAAGAACTGGAAGAGCGGCGGGTTGGTGGTTGACCCCTCAAACAACACCTTGGTGTAGTTCTCAAACGAAATGTTTGGTTGGACAAAGAAGGTCCACCAACCGGAAGTGTTGATGTCTTTCTCCGGCCTGATCGAGGTGACCAGAAGACCAAAGGTTGGAATGGTCCAGAGAATCGCAATCACCCAAGCTGCAAAAGAAGCAATTGGTGAGCTGAATACGTTCTTGGCCTTGCGCTTGACCTGCTGCTTGTCGACGAGAGAAGTCATTATCGTTCCGTCCTCTCAAGGCGAAGTTGTCGAATGTTGTAAACGATGATTGGAATGATCGCGACGAACAAGATGATTGCCAAAGCCGAGCCCTGGCCGTAGTTCATCTGTCGGAATGCCTGGGAGTACATCTCATTTGCGATCACGTTGGTCTGGAAGTTTCCGCCTGTCATGGTTCTCACGATGTCGAAGACCTTCAGGGTTCCGATCATGATTGTGGTCAGCACGACGACGATCGTTGCACGAATCATCGGCATCGAGATTAGGTAGAACCTTCTAAACGGAGTCGCGCCATCCAACATGGCAGCTTCGACAATCTCGTCGGGAATGTTCTTCAGGGCCGCAGACAAGACAACCATGGCGAAACCGGTTTGAATCCAAATCATGACCACGATTAGCAGGAAGGTGTTTAGAGGAATCTCAAGCAACCAGTTCGGTGGTGTAAGGCCGACGGCCTTGAACACTGCCGAGAGCAGACCGATGTCTGGCTTGTTGGCATTCGGCTGGTAGTTGTAAACGAACTTCCAAATCACACCGGCACCCACAAAGGAAATAGCCATCGGCATGAAGATCAACGACTTAATGGCGGCTGGGCGCTTCATGCGGTCGGTCATGTAAGCGATGGCCAAGCCGATAGCGGTTGACAGGAATGGCACGGTGATCACCCAGATCAGGGTGTTGACCAAAACAATGTTGATCTCTGGGATCGTGAAGGCCCAGATGTAGTTATCGAAGCCAACCCACTCCTCCGAGCGCTTGTCCATGAAGGAAAGCAAAAGGGTTCTAATGGCTGGATAAATCAATCCGATAAGCAAGAGAAGTACCGCTGGCACCAAGAAGACCAGGTACTTGAGCCACTCTTGTAGCTTTACCGACGAGCGGGAAGCCAAGAGGAAAACTAGAAATATGACAGCGCCAAAGCTCAGCAGGGCTAGCGCAAGAAGTGTGAAGTTTTCGCCAATGATGTCCCAGGGAGTCTTCCTGGCGGCGATGATGCTGATGTTGAACATGACCGAATCCTAACAACCGAGAGAGTACTGAGGGGCCCGCAAAAACGGACCCCTCAGCTCTTCATTTAGCTTGTGTAGCTATGTGACCTAATTAGTAAGGCCAGGTTGCGTAGATTGCGTCTAGAACAGCCTTGTCAGACTTGTTCTCTGCAACCCATGCAGTCATTTCCTTCCAGAAGGAACCAGCCCCAACCTCGGCTGGCATCACGTCGGAGCCATCGAAGCGGAAGGTGGATGCGTTCTGAAGGATCTCAACTGCAACCTTGTTTACTGGGTCTGCAACGTTAGCGGTGTCTAGACCGAGGTTTGCAGAGAACCAGCCACCAAGAGCAGCCTTCTTGTTGTTCCAGTCAGCAGTGGTTAGGTAGTGGTGAACTGCGTGAACCTCTGGACGGTCAGCGAAGATACCAACGAACTCGCCACCACCAAGTGCTGGCTTGTTGTCAGCCGATACACCTGGGAAGTAGAAGGTGGTGATTCCACCCTCGGTGGTGGTGTCAGATGGGTCAACGATGGTTGCGCCGAAGTCAGCAGCAAGGATTCCACCGATGAATGATGCCTGACGGTGCATTGCACATGAACCGTCAACGATGCCTGCGCCACCCTCCTGGAAGGTGGTGGTAGCGATCGAAGCAACGTCGCCCACGTAAGCAGGGTTCTTCAGGATCTTGCCAGCCTCGGCTAGAACCTCAGCAACCTTAGGGTCGTTGAATGGTAGCTCGCCAGTAACCCAAGCGTCGTAGGTCTCAGCGTCCTGGAAGCGAAGCATTAGGTCTTCCATCCAGTCAGTTCCGACCCAACCGGTAGCGTCACCGGAGCCGAAACCTGCACACCAAGGCTGAACAGTGCCAGAGGCTGCGATGGTGTCAGATAGAGCTAGTAGCTCTTCCCAGGTGGTTGGGATTGCCCAGCCGTTGTCTGCGAAGGTCTTTGGTGAGTACCAAACGAATGACTTCACGTTTGCACCTAGTGGGGTGCCGTAGAAGACGCCGTCAACGGTTCCGTAGGTCTTCCAGTCAGCGGTGTAGTTCTCGTCGACAGAAGCAGAAGTCTTGTCGTTAGCTGCTACTAGACCGTTGCCTGCGAACTTAGCTAGCAGACCTGGCTGTGGGAAGATCGCCATGTCAGGAGCGGTGCCACCCTCAACGCGAACAGAGATCTGAGCCTCAAACTCCTGTGATCCGTTCCAGTTGATGGTGATGCCGGTGCACTCCTCGAACTCAGCGAAGGACTCGATGAATAGGGATGCTTCTGGGTCGATGATGGTGGTGTAGATCTCGACCTCAGTGCCCTCGTTGCCCATGTAGTCGGCGTAAGCGGCACATTCGTCAGAGGTGGACTCTGATGCAGTCTCTTCTGGAGCCTCGGTGCTTGCGCAACCGGCTAGGACCAGGGTAGCTGCAACAGCGGTCGCACCAAACGCAACAGCGCGGCGACGTAGTGTTGACATATTTTTCCTTTCGAAATCGCCCGAAGGCGAACCTCGCGATTGGAGGCTCTGGACAGGTTATTACCTGAAGCAAGAAAGATGTTACTGCAAGCGGTTACATTCGGATAACAATGCTGTATCGGCTTACAAAAATGTCCGTTACATTTTTTACAATTCGGAAAATTTAGGCTTATAGCTCGGCAAAGTACTGACGCATCTGCATCAATGCCATGTAGCGGTGGGACAGCGAGTTCTTGATCTCAGGCTCTAGCTCTGCAGCTGAAATCTCAAATCCCTCGGGGATGAAAACTGGGTCATACCCAAAGCCGTGGTCTCCACTTGCCTCCAAGGCGAGGTGACCTGGCCAGACTCCGGTGAAACTGATTTCGGCGTCCTTTGAAACGTAAGCAATCGTGCAAACAAAGCTTGCGGCTCGATGCTCCGGAGCTATGTCTTGCATTTGAGCGAGCAGCAGGTCGCGATTGGTCTTGTCGTCGCGACCACCAGACCAAATTGCCGAAAATATGCCGGGTGCGCCACCCATCACTTCAACCGAAATCCCTGAATCATCAGCAAAGGCGGGAACGCCGGTGGCTTCAAAAGCCGCCTTCGCTTTGATCAAAGCATTTTCGAGAAAGCTGGTTCCAGTCTCTTTTGGCTCAGGCCCAGAGTAAGACTCGACCTCGATGCCCACTGGACCAAGGATTGCCCTGGCTTCGGAGAGCTTGTGTGAATTACCGGTGGCAAATAAGAGCTTCATAACTATTGCTCAAGCGCCTGGGATTGAATAGCCGATAGCTCCGAGCCAGCCTGCACGGCAAGTTCGAGCAGTTGATCCAGTTCGTCTTTGGAAAACGGAGCGCCCTCGGCGGTGCCCTGAACTTCTACAAACAGACCTCGACCGGTGATTACCACGTTCATGTCTGTCTCTGCCCTGACGTCTTCTACGTACTCGAGATCTGTGACTGGCACCCCATCTACGACACCGACCGAGACCGCAGCTACCGAGTCCAGAATTGCCTTGGCAGATTGCGCAATGTAACCATTTTTCTTTGCCCAACTGATTGCATCAACCAAGGCCACGTAGGCACCGGTAATCGCGGCTGTTCTGGTGCCGCCATCTGCCTGGATCACATCACAGTCGATGACGATGGTGTTCTCCCCCAGGGCCTTGAAGTCGATCACGGCTCTCAGCGAACGTCCAATCAGCCTTGAGATTTCATGGGTTCGACCACCGATCTTGCCCTTAACCGCTTCGCGATCACTGCGATCGTGAGTTGCTCTTGGCAACATTGAATACTCGGCCGTCACCCAGCCCTCACCCGAGTCTTTTTTGAATCTCGGAACCCCAGGAGTAAAAGAAGCATTGCAGAGCACCTTGGTGTTTCCGAAACTCACCAAGACCGATCCCTCGGCGTGAATTGTGTAGTTGCGTTCGATGCTCACTGGTCGTAGCTGGTGATTCTCTCGGCCTGCTGGTCTTGGCATTAGCTTCCTTTGCTTTCAAGTTTTTCAACGTTTTGAACTTCTGGACCGAGGAATCGGCGAGCGAGCTGGGCAAACTCCTGAGCATCTCCTGTGGCCATGAACTTGTGCTGCGCAACTGCGCCCTCAGGTGCCAAAAGATAATGCTCGGTAAGAGTGCGGAAAACATCTTTGGCAGTCTCATCGGCGGAGGAAACCAGCGTGACTTTGTCGCCCATCACATAGGAGATGGCAGCTTGCAGCAGCGGGTAGTGAGTGCAGCCCAAAACCAAGGTGTCAATCCCAGCCTGTTTCAAAGGCTCGAGATACTCCTTGGCTGCCGCCAAAACATCTGGACCGGAGGTGATGCCTCGTTCAACAAAGTCCACAAAGCTTGGGCAGGCTTGAGTATGAATCTCTAGGTCGACAGCAGCAGCAAATGCATCCTCATATGCACCCGAGGTAACCGTTGCGGTTGTTCCGATCACTCCGACTTTGCGGTTTCTAGAAGTTGCTACCGCTCGTCTTGTTGCCGGCTGAATCACCTCAACCACAGGAACTCCCAAGCCTGCTGTGTAGCGCTCTCGTGCGTCTCTAAGGACAGCTGCGGAGGCTGAGTTGCAAGCAATCACAAGCATCTTTACTCCAGATGCAACTAATTCGTCCATCACTTCCAAAGCGAGTTCTCGAACCTCAGATATGGGCCTTGGACCGTATGGGGCATGGGCAGTATCGCCAACATAAACGATTGATTCGTGCGGCAGCTGGTCGATGATTGCACGGGCTACCGTTAGGCCACCGACACCCGAGTCGAATACGCCAATTGGTCTTGGATCCACTCCGTAAGTCTAAAGCGGTAGGGCACGCCTGATTAGGCTGTAGTGGTGTCTGTCGCGCTTTACACCGATCGCTATGAGCTAACTATGGTTCAAGCAGCCTTGCATTCTGGCAAGGCATCTAGGCCCTGCGTATTTGAGGTGTTCTCGCGATCTCTCCCTGCGGGAAGAAGATTCGGGGTTTTGGCGGGTATCGATCGTGTATTGGATGCGGTGAAAGAGTTCACCTTCAATCAAGAACAGCTTGATTTTTTGGAATCCAATCAGGTTGTGAACCATCAGACTCTCGAGTTTTTGGCGGGCTACCGCTTTAGAGGCGACATCAAAGGCTACAGAGAGGGTGAAATTTACTTCCCCTACTCCCCTGTGTTGACCGTGGAGGGCAGCTTTGCGGATGCCGTGCTTCTCGAAACAGTGATCCTCTCGATACTGAACTCTGACTCAGCGGTTGCCTCTGCCGGTGCCCGGATGAGAGCCGCTGCCGGATCACGACGACTTATTGAAATGGGCGGGCGAAGAGTTCACGAGGCCGCCGCCGTGGCAGCAGCCAGGGCGGCCTATCTCGTTGGATTCGATGGCACCAGCAACCTTGAAGCGGGTATGCAGTATGGCATCCCAACCTTCGGCACCAGCGCTCACTCATTCACCCTGCTCCATGACACCGAGGATCAAGCATTTGAATCTCAGTTGAATGCGCTTGGTAATTCAACGACGCTACTGGTAGACACCTACGACGTTGAGCGCGCCGTTAGGAAAGCAGTGGAATTGTCTAAGGGCAAGCTGCATGCTGTGAGACTGGACTCTGGAGACCTGGTGACTTCTGCCATCGAGGTGCGAAGACTCCTTGATGATTTGGGTGCCACGGAAACCCAGATCACTGTCACAAGTGACCTAGACGAATACACCATCGCCGCTTTGGCGCAGGCACCGGTGAACAACTACGGTGTTGGCACCTCTTTGGTAACGGGCTCAGGTTTTCCTACCGCTGGCTTTGTCTACAAATTGGTTTCACATTTTGATGGTCAAAATTGGATCGCGATGGCCAAAAAGTCTGCCAATAAGCAATCGCGAGGCGGCAAGAAGCGAGCAGTGCGCGAATTGCAAGATGGCAAAGCGGTTCGCGAACTAATTTCAGATGACGCTGCCGGAAGAGAACTTCAGGTCGGCTACATCAAGGAGGGCGAGCTGGTTTTCAAGCCGACGCTCAGCGAATCTAGAACTCATCACCAGTTGGCTCTGTCCGAGCTACCGGTCGGATCGCTGCGTCTTTCCAGAGGCGAGGCCGCGATACCGACCGAGTTCATCTAGTCCTTGATAAGACCTTCGTAGATCTCTTTGCAGGTTGGGCAGACCGGAAACTTCTGTGGGTCGCGCGATGGCACCCAGACTTTGCCGCAGAGCGCAACCACTGCACTGCCCATGACGGCGGACTCAACTATCTTGTTCTTGTTTACATAGTGTGAGTAGCGCTCGTGATCGCCGTTGTCGATCTCGACTTGCTCTTTTTCGAGAGTGCTTGAGCCGTGCTGGGTATCCATGCCGATTATTTTAGGTCGGAGGCGTCGCCAAGAGTTGCTGTCATAGAGATGACAGTCCCATCGCGTAATACATCAACTTGAACCTTTGCACCTGCTGGCTGAGCTCTAACAAGCGCAGTCAGGTCCGACGCTCCGTTGACTCGTTTGCCGGCAAACTTCACAACCACGTCACCGATTCTCACGCCCGCCTTCTCAGCTGCTCCACCTTCGGTGAGATCTTCAACAAGGGCACCTGTTGAGAAGGATGAATCGGCTTCAGAGTTATCCCTGACGAGTGCTCCCAGCAGTCCGTGTGAAGCTTCACCAGTGTCAACGATTTCTTGAGCAATGCGCTGCGCGGTGTTGGAAGGAATAGCAAAACCTACGCCGATGCTTCCAGCCTCACCGCCTCCTGCAGTCGCGATGGCCACGTTGATACCGATCAGTTCGCCGGTGCTGTTCACCAGCGCTCCACCTGAGTTACCGGGGTTGATGGCTGCATCGGTCTGAATCACCTGAAGGCTGATTGGTGCACCGCCAGATCCGGTCCAAAACTGCAAACTGCTGTCGCCGTTGACCTCTGAGCTAGCAACTTGAATGGTGCGATCCAGAGCTGAGACAATCCCCTGGGTCACCGTTGATGCCAGTCCAAGCGGAGCACCGATGGCCACAACATCCTGACCAACGTTCAAATTATCTGAGTCAGTGAAGACGATTGGCTTGAGGCCGGTCTCCGAAATCTTGATGACTGCGAGGTCATAGACCGGATCAAAGCCAATCAATTTGGCCCTGTAGACCTCACCGGTCGAGAGCTGCACCGCGATCCTGGCATCCTCGGTTAGTCCACTCAGCGTCACCACGTGAGCGTTGGTGAGGATGTAGCCATTCTCGGTCAAGATAACGCCGGAACCTGAACCTGATGAGGTGTCGGATTCAACCGAAAGGGTGACGACCGATGGTGCTGCAGCCGCGGCCGCGCCGGTCACCCAATTCACGGCCTGAGCGTTGTTTACAACTACCGGAGCCGGCTGGCTGAGAGTCAAGTATGAAAGCGTGAACGCGCTGGATGCGATGATGCCACCGACAGTCGCGGTGCTCAGTGCCAGTGCCGCAATTCCCAGCGGGCGAAACACCTTGCTGGAAGAGCGCTTTGGCCTTGAGGTCTGAGGCGCTTGGTAAGCGGGGCTCACTAGAAATTGAGCGTCGGAGGAACGATTCCACTGATTAGACATCGACATCGCCTTTCGTTGCTCTTGATTATGAACCAGCAACTCTGGAGATTTTATGGATTATTCCTGAAGACTTCCTTAGCCTTGCCCGTCAACCAAGAGTGTTCGTCTGGGCGGATCCACGATTCGAACTGAAACCAGATTGCTCCCAAGCGTGAATTGGGCTGCATTGTGATGCCAAGTCCCGCCTGTTTCGTAGTCCACCTCAAACCTCACAAAGACCTGGGCCGAATGATTTCCCTGGCCGTCAAAACTTCGGGTGTTGGAGCGCCCGTAGCCGGTAGCACCATCTGAGAATTCCCACCGAAAGCCGACCGGGCGGAATCTGATTTGAGCAGCTTCGCCAAAAAGTGAACCAGTTTGCCGTTGGTCACTTGACTCAGCGAAGAAATGAATAGCCTCAAACGGCTCGGGATTATCCCGAGACTCTCGGTATGCGACCGGAGCCTGAGCCTTCGCGGAAAAGATGTCGTCTAGTTGCTCAGTCACCGATCGATAAACCGGTTTTGATTCGACTGGCTCATCACCGATGCAGAGCCTGGACCCAACCTCAACCCAAGCTGTGATGATCGTTTGAGTCGGAACATCGATGGTTCCGTTCACGTAGTACTTGCACTCGCGCATCGGGGTTGGCTTTGCAGTCCCCGTGCTCTTGGTTTCTTCCTTCTTTGCACACAGCGAAAACTCTCCGGTGGCCAGGGCTGTGGAATCACACTGTGAGCTACAAATTCCCAACGCTGCAAGAGTGACATCACATGAACCTTTCAAGGCTCCTAATACCAACAATGCCTCGACTAACAACTGCCCACCTCTTTCAACTCTGTAATCTTCGAAACCCCAGCAATCTGCTCAGTCTGTGCCCGCATCAAGAGCCTTGCCTCGCCCCGCTCGAGCTCAACCCGCTTCAACTCCTTGTCTGTGAAGTAGATGCCGGAGACGTCTAGGCAGAATTCAAAATGTGAATCGTCGAAGACTTCAAAGTCCGAATATTTGGCTTGACCAGACTGACTCCAGCCCAAATCACTTAGAAGTCGAAGTGCCCTGACCTGGGCATCTCTGGCGGCTCCAAATAACTCTTCCGAGACAATGCCGCCGGCCGAATCATTTAGATAGTTGGCGAGCTGGCGTTCTTGAGATGTTGATGCACACCCGGCTAGAGCTGAGATAAGCAATAGAACAAAAATCCGCATGAGCGCAGACTATGCCGACTCGCAATTTTGTGATTTGGGTTATCCACATAAAAAGAAAACAGCCCCCGAAGGGGCTGTTTCTAATTGGTTGCGGGGGCAGGATTTGAACCTACGACCTCCGGGTTATGAGCCCGGCGAGCTACCGAACTGCTCCACCCCGCGGCGAAGTTCAAATGCTACCAGCTGTTCTGGAATTAGTCCAGCGCAGCCAGAGCATCCTCGATTGCCTTGGCAAGACGCTTGTCCGCCTCACCAAATGCAGTCCAGTCTCCAGCGGCGAGAGCCGCTTGCTTCTCTTGCAGCGCCTTGTTTGCTCGCTCAAGCGCCGCGCTCAAAGCTGGGTTATCTCCAGAGCCTGTGCCCGGATCAACACTTGGAGAATCAGTGCTCGGTGATGGGTTGCTTGGAGTTGGATCAACTCCTGCATCACCGCCGAATAGCTCATCGAGGGCTTCATCAAGGGTGTCTTCGAATGCAATTTGGTCTCCAAAGGCAACCAATATCTTCTGAAGTAGTGGGTAGCTAGTTTCACCCGTTGACTCAACATATACCGGCTGAACGTAGAGCAGGCCGCCACCGACTGGGAGCGTGAGTAGGTTTCCGTTCAATACGCGAGTCGAACCCTGACGAAGAAGGTTCAGTAGTGAGGAGACGTTGCTGTCGGCATTGAAATTGTTCTGCACCTGTCCCGGTCCTGGAACGATGGTCTCTCTCGGCAAGTTGAGCAAGGTCAGCTTGCCAAAGTTGGAGCTCACCTCTCCCTCCTTTGCGCCCGCGTCAGAGTTGGCCACAAGATAGCCGGTTAGAACATTTCGAGTGGTCTCGCCGGTCGACTTTGGAATAAAGGTCGAATAAAGCGAGAAGGCGCTTTGAGTCTGACCCGGGGTCTGCATTGTCAGGTAATAAGGAGGCTGAAGGGTGCCCAAACTGTTGGTCCCTACTGGGTCATTCGGGGTCATCCAAGCATCCTGCTGAGAGTAGAACGCACCAGCTTCGGTCACGTGATAGCGACCCAGTACTGAGCGCTGCATCTTGAATAGGTCAGATGGGTAGCGAACGTGTGACATTAGCTCAGCACTCATCGCTGACTTTGGCTGAACCGTGTTTGGGTAAACCTTCATCCAAGCACTAAGAATCGGATCCTTTTCATCCCACTGATAAAGATCCACGGATCCGTCATAAGCATCAACCGTGGCCTTGACTGAGTTGCGGACGTAGTTCACCGAACCAATACCACCTCGGAATCCCTCCGAAGCAGAGTCGAGCACAGACTGTCCGAAGTTCTCAAGGTTGGAGTAAGGGAACTTATTGCTGAGGGTATATCCATCAACAATCCACTTAATGCGACCATCAACGATCGCTGGGTACACCTCGCTGTCGAGCGTCAAATAGGGAGCTACCTCTTGAACACGCTGAGCTGGGTCACGGTTATAAAGAATTTGCGAGTTGGCATTGATGGCATCCGAAAGCAAGATTTGCTCACTCTGGAACTTCAATGCATAGGCGACTCGAGTCAATAGGTCGCCAATGGCAGGGCCGCCTTCACCCGAGAAGGTGGTGTAGGTCTCGCGCTGGCCGTCCTCGCCGGCTGGGTAGTCAAACTCGAGTGGCTCTGCACCCTCAGGTGCGCCAACAATTGAGTAGAGCGGGGCATTTGGGCTGAAGTAGACACGTGGCTCGAAGTCCCCTAGTTCTCCAACTGGAGGAATTCCAGAGTGCAAGAACAGTGGCTTTCCATCGCTGTCACGCTTATTTCCATAAGCCGCGACCAAGCCAAATCCGTGAGTGTAAACGATCGTGGAGTTGTACCAAGACTGAGACTCACCAAGGCCAGCCTGGTTCAGTTCACGCACTGCAACCACGGTGTCCTGAGTCTGACCATCAATTGAATAGCGGTCGACATGCAGACGGTTCGGGAAGCTGTAGTACTGGCGATACTGCTCTAGTTGTCTAAAAGCATCGCTAACCAGTGCCGGGTCCAAGATACGGATCGAGGCTGTAGTCTTCGCATCGTTTTTCAACGCTCCGGGTTCAGCAACAACCTTTGCGTCGTAGTCGACGACCTCAACAGCATCAAGACCATAGGCAACCCTCGTTGCGTCTATGTTGCGCTGCAGGAATTTGCTCTCCAGTGTTCTTTCGTTTGGAACCACCTGGAAGGTCTGCACCAACCATGGATACAGTCCGGAGAGAACCAGAGAGCTAACCACCATCAATGCGGTCGCAATTATGGAGATACGCCACTTGCCGATAAAGGCGGTGAATAGAAATGCCAGAGCTACGACCACAGAGATCATGGCAAGAATTTGGAGACCTGGAATCACGGCGTTGGCATCTGTGTAGTTTGCTCCGGTGAACAAAGATCCGGCCGTCGTGACGGTTGAATACTGATCAAGCCAGAGGCTTGCACCCTGAACTAGCAAGTAGCCAGCAACCAGGATTGCGATTTGAACTCGGGCTGACTTGGAAACCTGAACATCGCGTCCAGTGAATCGAACCGAACCGTAAATTACGTGGACGGCGACGCTGACAATGCCGGCCATCAAGATTGCGCCGGAAAGGTAGCCGACCAATAGCTGCAGGAACGGAAGCTGGAAAACGTAGAACGATGCGTCGAGGCCGAACTGCTCCTCGGTCACGCCAAATTCACCTGAAGTCAAAAACAGTGCTGCACTCTCCCACTCGCGAGAGAGAATCAGGCCACCAAAGATTCCCAGAGCGACCGGAAGGCCGAACATTACGACCTTTCTCAGACCCTCAATCATTTGCTGGTAGGCCTCAAAAGGCGACTCACCGGGCATGCGCACGTAAACCGGTCTGGTCTTCCATGCAACACCCAACGCAATACCTACCGAGATAGCCATCACTGCAAACCCAGCGCCGAATGCGGCGACCTGTCCAATGATCTGGTTCAGAAATACACCCTCATAGCCCAGCTGGTTGAACCAGAGCCAGTCGGTGTAAACGCCGGCGGCACTGAACAGTGCAAAAGCGATGGCGGCCAAAATTCCCAGTGCAATTGAAAGTGGTGAGACTTTGCGTTGGGCAGGTGCAGGAAAGGTCACAGACGCTCCTAGTTAGTTTTTGCAGCTCAAAGCTGGAAAAGTCTTTCCAGCATTTAAATTCTCAATTGCCAGAATTGCTTCCTCAAAGTTTGCCACGGAAACCGCCGCAAGCCCCTGTGGCACAAAACCTTCAGCTTCTTCACAGTTTCCATCTGGAACCAGGAAGAGGTCGGCGCCCGCCCTCTCGGCGGCAACCATCTTCAATCGGATCCCTCCGATTGGTCCAACATTTCCCTCTCCAGAGATGGTTCCAGTGCCAGCCACGTGGCTGTCTTTGGCAAGTGAGCCTGGAGTGAATCGGTCAACGATGCCCAGAGTGAACATAAGGCCTCCGCTGGGGCCACCAACATCCCCCAGCTGAAGTTCAACCTTTTTTGGAAACTCGTAGGTGTAGCCGACCATTGCTCCGATGTAATAACTGTCGTCGCGTGGTTGTGGAGCCAGTTTCAACTGAACCAACTTGCCATCGCGCTCAACCGTGAGCTCCATTTCTGCACCCTCGGTTTTGGTAATTTGCTCCCGCAGCTCTTCGAAAGTTGCAACCTTCACGCCACCGGCTGAAATCACAAAGTCACCCGCTATCACTAGGCCGGCGGCTGGGGTGTCGGCAACCACAGCGTTGACATACAGTCTTCTGGGGACTTCATAACCTAGGTGCCCGAGAGCGACAGCAATCGCATCCTGCTGCGAAATCTCCATTTGAGCTGTGCTCTCTGCACGAACTTCAGCCGTGGTTTTAGATGGCGGGAAAACCTCATCCAGCGGCAGGACAACCTGATCTGGGTCTGCCCAAGCAAACAGGACCTGAATCCAGTTTGGGTTAGATTCTCGGTTGCCAAGCAGGGAAATTGTGGTGACGTCAAATCGTGAGTCCGACTCATAGGAAGTTAGCTCACCCGAGGTGATCACCTGCTTGCCATCAACTTCAGCCATCACGTTGAAAACGGCTCCAGGTCTCTGAATTACATACCCACTGGGGACGGCTGCGAGCGAAATAAGCGCAAGCACTAGCAGGCCAGTTATCGCCCAGCTGCGAGGTCTTCTGGGGGGTCGACCGGATCTAAAGAACGTCATCGAGTAAATGTTAGATTCCCCCGCTGACAATGGGGCGTGTGCTTTGACGCCTTGGGCGAACAGCGTGAGAAAACAGAGCGCACTCAGTTTTAGCTATTAGCGTTTAGTTCGAGAGGCAGGCAAGTGAACGAGCAACCGGATCCCAATGAACTAGAGCGATTGATTCGCGAGATGATGCAGTCAGGCAAAATCGATCCAGCCATGCTCGAAAAAGTCAGTGGCATCATGGCCAATCCGGGTTTACTACAAAACCTGATGTCTAACTTTCAGACCATGTTCTCTGGCAATAGCGATGCCGTGAACTGGGATTTAGCTCTGTCTCAAGCGGTTTCCATAGCGAGAGCGAGTGAGGGCTCGGTCGATGCGGCGATCGCCCACGAGGTACCAAACGCTTTTGAAATCGCCAAGCTTTGGCTCAGCGAAGAAACTGGATTTGAGAACTTTCAACAACCCAAGATTTTGACAAGGTCCATGTGGGCGCAGGATGCGATGCCGCTGTTCCGGCAGTTGAGTGAGCCCATCGCAATAAGCATGGCCAAAGCCCTGAACGAATCTTTGTCTGAGTCCATGCCGGAGGAACTAAAGAGTGCCCTGGGAAGCGCATCGAATTTTCTGGGGAATGCGGGCGCGACTCTCTTTGCGATGCAGCTGGGGCAGGCCGCTGGCGGTCTTGCCAAGCAAGTGTTGACCGGTTCCGAAATCGGCATTCCGCTTCACGACCGACCCGCTTTAGTGACTCAGAATTTGGCCGAGCTGTTCAAAGACCTCGAGACCCCCAGAAATGAGCTTTTGATTTACCTTGCCCTGCGGGAGCTCGCGGGCGCATCGCTCTTTGCCGCAAATCCATACCTTCGTGAACAAATCATTGCTCAGATCAGACAGTTTGCCGCTGGGTTGAAAGTGGACACCAACTCAATTCAGCAGCTGGCTGAGCAGCTCGAATCCGGTCAAGAAATGCAGACCGTGATCGAACTCGGATCTGCCCTGGTGGCAAGGACCGAAGACCAAGAAATTGCACTTGAGCGCATCGAGACCACGCTCGCCTTGATTGAGGGCTGGGTGGACAGCGTAAGCCTCGCAGCTGCCAGACGACTTCCTTCGGCCGAGGCGCTGCAGGAGCTCTACAGACGTCGCCGCTCGGCATCGGGGGTTGGGCAAAAGACTTTTGCCGTGCTGCTGGGACTCGAGCTAACTCCGCGCTTAGTGAGAGAGGCTGCTACCGCCATGTCGTTAGTGGCAGAGAAGTTTGGTGCAGAGGTTCGAGACGGTTTGCTAGCCCACCCGGATCAGCTACCCAGCATCGAAGAAATTCGGGACCCGGCCAGGCTGATAGCTCGGCTCGAATCAGAGGATGACCTCGATTCTCAACTCAGAAATTTGCTTGGCGAATAGGGCTGTGGAGAACTGAGCCCGCGCTTTGGCATTTGATGTCAGCATCGGCTCATGGTTCGGCAAATAAATCCTGCGCTCGCAAGGCTCTACTCCTCAGACCTGACAAGAAGATACGGTTCCGAGCGCGGCTTCGAGGTCCCTGTGAATACCCCGGGACAGCAGCGGGTCCTGGAAATCCTGGAAGAGGGATTGCCAGATAACCAGTTGAGAAACTTGGCAAAGCTAGCCAGCACCACCCAGCTTGAGGTTTCAGATTTGCTTACCCGGCTGGGCAGCTTGGTTCGACATTCAAGCGCTCTGGGGGCAGAGCTCACACAACTTGATGTTGATCAACGCTTTGCTGAGCTGATGCGTCTCTATCTGAGCGAAAATATAGACCCGATCCTGGCGCTCAGAAATCGAGCACGGGCCGAAATATTCATCGAATCGTTTTCAACAACTGGCTTGGCTATTGCGCGAGGAATGTCGGGAGCAGGATTTCGTAAATTCCACACCCTCGATCAAGCCCGGGTGGCAGAGTCAGATACCGGCGCGCTGGGACATTCTCGCGAAAGCCTGGGCAAAGCGAGAGCCCGTGCGGCAAAAGAAATGCTTTCGCCAAATGCCGAAGTAATTCAGCACTCTCGAATCACGGCCACCCTAGATCGGATTAGCGTGGCGATCTTGATTGCAAACGATGTCATCGCCCCATCGAGCTATCAGACCTGGATGGCAAGAGACACCCCACACTTGGCGATTGTCTTCACCGAGCGGGGCTGTTGGGTCTCTCACCTAATCCTTCCCGGCATTACCCCCTGTCTAGGTTGCCTGGAGGTTGCAAGGGCACAACGAGATCCCAACTGGATTGCAACGGCAACCCAGTTGAGCTTTTTAGACAGAGATCTCGGCGACTCGGCGTCGGTATTTTTTGCCGCCTCAATCGCGACCTCGCTAGCAAGCTCACTAATTGATGATCAACCGCTCGATCGTCGGATTTTCCAACTCGACAGGCAGTCGATGGCGGTTGTGGAGGCTGAGGTTGCAGCGGCTAACTGTGGCTGCCGAGTAGTGGGGAGCGACCTCGATCCGAGCTAAAGGAGATTTCCAGCAACTCTTGCGCCCTGGTTACAGCAACAAAGAAAAGCCTGCGCTCTTCGGCGAACTGCTCTTGAGCCGATCGAGCTGGCGGGAAGACTGAATCGCTCACCGAAGCCACAAAGACACACCTCCACTCCAAGCCTTTAGTGGAGTGGATTGTCGCCAAAGTCACCGCGTTTCTGGCCGGCTCGTGGCCGGAGCGCTCACGTTCCTGGAGTTCGCGGACATAATCCGCGACCGCTGGATTACCACCAAGCTCATCCAACACAGTGATGAACCAGTTCAAGCTCTCCCAACTCTCGCCAGAACCCTCGGTTCGCCAACCCAGTGAGCGCAGCACATCAGATACCGCAGCGAAAGTTGGTTTTTCCAAATCAGTCACGGTCAGAGCACGAAGTGCATGCATCGCCTGAACCACCTCAGGCTTTGCAAAGAATCGGCCAGCTCCCCTCACCAGCGTTGGTATCCCCTGCTCGGTCAACTCGTTCTCAATAGCCTCTATTTGATGATTCGATCTCACCAGAACCGCAATTTCACCCGGTTCAACGCCCTCCCTTAACAGGGCACTGACCCGGAGCGAAATCGCCTGAGCTTCAGCGCTAACGGTTGGATACTCCACAAAACGAGGCCTTGAACTGAGTGTGCGTTGAGCCACCTGATCCGGACCCAAAATGCGGTTGGCATATTCAACGATTTCTATAGACGATCGGTAGTTTCGGTTGAGCTCAAATACATCCGCTGCCGGAAACCGATCGGAAAATCTCATCAAGAACTCCGGGTTTGCTCCCGCAAAGCTGTAGATGGTTTGACGCGGATCTCCCACGACACAGACATCTTCGCGATCATCGAGCCAGGTCTCTAGGAGTGCTTGTTGAAGTGCTGAAATGTCTTGATATTCGTCAACCGTGAAGAATCGATACTGCTGTCGAAACTGCTCTAGAAGCTGAGGTTCGGATCGAAACATTCCGGCTGCAAGTGAGACTGCATCCTCCCAGTCGATTAGCTTTCGATCGCGTTTTAGGGCTTGGTAGGAATCAGATAGGGCAAGGAACTGCTCAAATTGAACCGTTCCGATCGGGACAAAGTTATCGTCGCTGGGGTCGGTGAGCGTATAGCGGTAATACTCCAAGCGAGACTGGATGGCGAAAAACTGGTCTTGATCCAATCGAATTCTTTGCGACTCGGCAGCCTCACGAAGCAGCGCAAGTTTGGAGGGAGCCAGCCTTGGGGCCTGAGCTCCCGTTAGCTGAGGCCAGAAAAACTGGAGCTGGCTCAATGCAGCTGCGTGAAAAGTTCTGACTGAGACGCCCGGAACTCCAAGGGCACGCATTCTGGTGCGAAGCTCAGCTGCAGCCTTATTTGTGTAAGTAAGGGCCAGCACCTTGGCAGGATCATATACACCCATTGCCACGCCATAAGCGATGCGGTGGCTGATAACTCGAGTCTTACCGGAGCCCGGGCCCGCTATGACAGCAACTGGACCCCGAAGCTGCTGGGCTACCTCGCGTTGGTCTTCATCAAGGGAATCCAGCAGCGGGTGCCGAGCTGAATCATCCATTGACTTCCCTAGGGGTGCGTGGCGTTCCGATGTTGTTGGACCGGAAATGTCTAACCTAATCAAGTGGGTAGACCTGCTTTGATTTTAGCTGCGCTGGCAGCCGACGCTGCGCCTGGAAAAAACTTCCGTGCATACAAGAAACTCGAGACCCGAAACGGTGTGGAGCAGCTGGAGCTGCGAGACGAACTGGGCTTCGGATTTATCTTCAAGATGCCAGCCAAATCTCAGTTTGAGGCCAACCTGGCTCTAGAGCGTGCAGTTGTCCGGGCCTTGACTGGGAACAGTGGACAGTTGCCTTTTGAGGTGAGGGAAGAAGTTGGCATCACCAAAGACGACCAAGGTCTGACCGGTGCCCTATTTACAACGATTTCAGGCAACGAGCCAGACTTGGCAAAACTTTCCCCTGGTGGATTCTCGAAGACCCTGGCAGACGCACTAGCTGCAATTCACCAGCTGGACCCGAACGTGGTTCGCAGTGCTGGTCTTCCTGAGTATTCCGCTCCAGAAATCCTGCACAGCAAGGTAGCGGAGCTCGACAGAATTGCGTCAACCGGCAAGGTTCCCGCTTCGCTTCTGAATCGATGGGAGCAGGCCCTTGAAGATGTCTCGCTGTTCCGCTTCCACCCCACCGTCATCCACGGCGGAATCTCAAAGGATGCTGTGCTACTTGATGGCCAGCGAGTCGTTGGAATGACAGATTTTGATCTAAAGGTTGCTGACCCCGCCGAGGATCTAGCTTGGATTGTCGGTGGTGGCCTAGCCTCCACGGTCGAGGACACCCTGCTGCACTACCGCGCTGCAAGGCCTGCAGCCGATGAGAACCTGATGCAGCGTGCAGCCCTTTACTCCGAACTTGAATTGGGAAGCTGGCTCGTCTACTGCCTAGAGCAGCAGGATGAGGCTCTGATCAAGCAGGCCGAAGAGCTAATCGAAGAACTCCGCGAACAACAAGATGCTGGAACCCTTAGGGACCTCCGTGCCGCCAGTTTCGCGGGAATTGCGGCTGGAACTGCGCTTATCGCCGAGATCACAACTCCAATTCAGCAGGTAAACGCTGAACCTTCCGAGGCACAGGTTGAGGAGTCATTTACGGAGGTTGAGTTTCTATCCGTGAGCCTTGAAGAAGATGTTCAGGAAGAGCTTGCTACATCCACTGAGGCAATTGAGACAGTTGAAGAATCCAAAGAGCCTAACCCTGACGAGCTTTTCTAAGCTCTTCAATTCGCTTCTCTAACTCTGCCAAAGAAGGCAAATTGTCTGGCGCTAGTTCAGCATCATCAGCTGCGTAGTAAAAACTTGCTCTGATGCGCTCGGGAGAAACTTGAAGCCATTGAGACAAGGCGATTCGATACAGCGCAAGCTGCACTTTCCTGGACTCAAGATCGTCGGCATTGGGTTTGGATCCCGACTTCCAGTCGACAATTTCATACTGCTGACCGTCAAAAAATACCGCGTCAAGCTTGCAAGCAACGACGTGCCCAGCGAGTACAAACTCAATCGGCTGCTCAATGTATTGCGGCTGCAAACTCGAAAATCTTGACTCTTTGAATCGCTCAACCAGTGACGCTAAGTCCGGATTTGATAGCTCAATTTCTTGTTCCAGCAAAATCGATTCGATGGCCGAGTGGAACTGGGTGCCGCGCTGAGCGGAGTCCGAATAGCCCGGTGGCAGCGGGCGGGCCAGCTCGGCGAGAAAGGAACCTGGATCATCTAAGAAACGGACGAGGTTAGAGACCGAGATTCTGGTTGGAATCCAGGGCTGGTGGTTTTCTCGGTTTCGGTCACGCTCTTCAAACAACAGCGCGAGCTCGTGTGAGGGTGCAACATTGGGCCGAGTCGAGACCAAATCGGCAAGCTGCAAAAGCTTGGCGTTGGAATCGAACATGGGCCAGCTAGCCACCTCCGCCACTGCATCTAAAGGGTTAGTTTCTAGCGCCTGCGGGAGATCAAACGAAACCAGTCCAGCATCTCTAAGTTCTAACAAAAACGCCGATGGCTGCCTTGGCTTTTGAGTACCCGGCTTGTAATAGGAACCACTCAGAGTGAGCTCTTTAGCGGCTCTAGTAAAAGCGACGTAAGCCAAACGCCTCTCCTCCAAGAGTGCCCTCGCTTTGACTGCATCCTTGAACTCTGAGAACTGCTCATTCAGCTGCTTTTGAGATTTGGATGCTTGATAGTCGAATGTTGGCAGCACCCTGGAATCGGCTCTTAGTGAGTAAGGGATTTTTCCAGCCGTGAGCCAGCCCTTGGAGTCCTTGCCGTCGATTGGGAAAGCGCCTTGAACCAGTTGTGCCACCCACACCAAATCCCATTCCAAACCTTTGGAAGCATGCACGGACATCAGCTGAACAACACCCTTTTTGGAGCCGCTCTTTGGAAGCTCAAAACTGTCATGTTCAAGGGCATACTCAAGCCATTGCAAGAGGCCGCCCAGACTTGGGCGGAGAGCTGCAGACTCGTATTCACTCAGCCGCTCAATGAACTGCTCAAGGTGTCGCAGTGGATTAGCTGCCTTTGATCTGGCGTAAAGCTCAATGTCAATCTCGAGCTCTCGCACTCCGAGCCAGGCTAACTCGGTTATTGAAAGTGACGGTGTGCTCCTGAGCGCGTGAAGCAAAAGAGCGGCCTGACGCATCCGTGACAGCCCAGCCTCGCTGATGTCACTGTGTTTTTGCGATCCTTCAAATCGGAGCGAGTCGAGGGCTTCAACCAACGTGACCTCGCTCGCAGAATCCGCCTCCGGCCTGATTCTTGTCAGCCGCTTAGCCATCTCACCGAGTTTGGCGATATCACGAAGTCCGATTCGCCATTTCGCTGATGTCAAAAGCCGAATTAGCTCGACCGATGCCTCAGCACTTGAGAGCACTTTGAGAAGTGCTATCAAATCCACCACCTCGGGAATTTCAATCAACCCCGAGAGTCCACTCACCTCAACGGGCACACCCTGCTGCTCCAGGGCCGCGACGAAAATCCCCATTTGTGATTTGGTTCTTGTGAGCAGCGCTCCTGATTGATCCTTGAGGTTTATTGCGAAGTAACTGGCGGCAGCTTGAGCCTCAGTAAAAACATCCTGGTGAAAAACCGCCGACACCTCGACACCTGATTTGATCGCGCGAAGTTTGATTTGGTCTAGGCCAGGATTTGATAGCGAGGATGCCGTGAAATTTGCAACCTGGACAATCTCCTCGGTAGAGCGCCAACACGTGCTCAGAGACAGGGTCTCTCCCGATCCAAAGTCCTCAAAGAAGCTGCTGAGGTTTGCAGCGCTAGCGCCTCGGAATCCATAGATCGCCTGATTGGGGTCACCCACCGCCATCACAGGCTTACCTCTGAAGAGCTGAGCCAAGAACCGGACTTGAATAGCAGAGGTGTCTTGATACTCATCCAACATCACGAACTTATAGGGCAGGTCTATCGCTGACCTGGTTGTTGCTTCAAGGGCAAGTGATACCTGATCCGCATAATCCACCAAGTTTCGCTCTCTTTTGAGCTCAATGAAGCGCTCAGCTAGACCAGCAAGCAACTGATTGACTGCGGCATCGAACAGAAAACTCTGGGTGTAGGCAAATCGCTCCATGGATCCGCCCTCGGTCTTAGGCAGCGCCGCGACATGATTCTCAAAACGCAGCAGCTCATCTCTCACCGTGTCGCAAGAAACTTGGTTGTCTGTGATTTCCTGGACCATCGCTAGAAGCTTCTCGGTGAGATAGCCCGCCGTCTTGTCCCAATCGCCTAACTCGGGGTGATCATCAAGGTTTAGCCTTCGCAGCAGCTCTCTTGCCAACCCAACGGCACTTGATGCCCCGAGCACCTGAGCATCAGGTTCTAACCCAACCTCAAGCGCGAACTGCCTAAACACCTCGTTACCAAAAGAGTTATAGGTTGCAATCTTGGGTGGTAGGAAATCCTGATCGAGATTCTGCGGCCACATTGCACTCTCACGGAGTCGATATAGGGCTTTCAGCACTCGCGCCGATAACTCACTCGCTGCTTTCTTGGTGAAAGTTAGGCCAAGGATTTCATCGGGCAGAGCGAATTCGTTGGCAACCAGATAAAGGATTCGAACTGACATAAGCTCGGTTTTCCCACTGCCAGCTCCCGCGATGACCAAAGTTGGATCCTGAGTTGATGCCCCCTCTACCGCTTTGACCTGTTCGGGGGTCAGTGTGTAATCCCCAAGAATCGAATAAACCTGCTGCGCTGAATATTTAGGCACCACTCACCGCCTTGGCTAACAAGATGGAACAGTCCGCATCAGCGCTGCAATGCTCCGACACCTTTGCAATTAGTTGTTCAGTAGATGTGGCTGACTCAAAGTCTGCAAAAGAGAGCTGAAGTTCACCAAGGACTTTCTCATCGAGCTGATCCTGCCTAGAGACCTTGAGTTTTCCGGTCCCAACCGACACGAGCTTTGCCCCCAAGACCTTTTTATCCGGGTGCTTTTTGCTCACCGCGAGCTGATAAACCGCCAACTGCTTACTGGATTTCGCATCCGGCAAAGTCTTGCCAGTCTTGAGATCGGCGACCTCCAAACCGTCCGCCGCCTGTTCAACACGATCAATCTTTCCGCGAATTCTGAGTCTTCCGACCTCTATTTCGAAGCCCTCCTCGGCAGATACCAGGGAGGGTGCCGAGACCAAGTATTCCGTCAAGAGAGCTGCCATCTCCATGGCGCGCTGTCGCTCGGCACGCTCCTGCCACCCCATTTCAAATTCAAGTTCATGCCAGTTCGACTCAACGTAGGTCTGGATGTCACCCGGGGAAGTCGACAATTCAAGGGCCTTGTGAAGCAAGGTTCCAATGCTGGCCTGAAAGCTCTTTCGACCCACGGCAAAAGTCTGAACAAACCAGTGAACTGGGCATTTCTCAAAGGCATCCAGAGCTGACGCGTTCAGGGTAACTTCCTCGTCTTCGAGGAAAATCGGCTCGCTGGAAGAGGGCTCCAAGATTCCGTGCCAGTTAGACGGATGAGAGCCTGGGACATCAGCCAAGGCCATCAGAGCCAGCATGTCCGCAGCGCTCTGGTCCCCCGCCGCCAACCTCTGCCGAAGTCGCCCGACCAATCGACGCAAATCAAATTCAATAGTGCCCTCAAAGGAACTTAGGGTTGCGCCTGCCATGGTGAGGAATTGGGATGGCTGTTCGTCCTGTGACTGCATCGCACTCAGCAGAAGTGAGGATTTAGCTGCAGCTACGGCTTTGTAGAAAAGCCTTAGTTCGTCTGCAAGCTCAGAACGCACCGTTTCGGTAGGTGTTTCACTACGGCCAGCCAAGTAGCTTCTGAGTGAACCTGCGCCCAGCATGGAATTGCGCAATTTGAGGTTAGGCCAGATGCCGTCTTGGAGTCTGGGAAGCGCCACTATCTCAAAGCGCTGACCCGCCAGTGCACTGGGCGTCAAAATACTTACGGCATCAATGCTTGCCTTTGAAAAAAGTGCATCCTCGACCACTCTTTGATCAATCTGCTCGGCCACAAAATCGCCCACTTGACCACCCTGCTCATCGAATCGAATGGCGGCGGCAAACAATCTCAGGACGGCATCCAGATCTCGATTAGCGGCAGCTGCCACAGCAGCTCTTGATCTGGACTGCTCGCTCAAAGACTTTGGGGCCAAGTCAAAAATGGCGCTGACCACCTGGTGTGCGGAGCTCGATTGCAAATGGCGAAGCTTACGAACCAACTCGACCAAACGATTGAACGCTCTCGCCTCAAAGCTCTCATGCTCTAGCCCCAACTCGAAGGCCTCCAGCCAAGCAGCATCGACCCTGAGCCCAAATTCATGCACGAGAAATCGGTCAAGTCGCTTAGTTTGGATGGGGTTTAGGGCAAACAGGCCGGATTGCAAAATCGAGGTCAGCATCTCCCGCGTGGGCGCATTAGTGATTAGTGAAGCAACATCCAAGATTGCTCGACTGAGCTGGTTTTTTGCCAGCGGCTCATCTAAACCTTGCACCGAGATCGGAACATTTCTGAGCGCAAGGTCTTTGGACAACTGCTCAACCTGAGCTCTGGTTCTGACAATCACTGCCATCTCTGAAAAAGGCACTCTGGCTTCTAACCGCATGCGCCGAAGTTGCATTGCTAGGTAGTCGGCCTCGCCGGATGTTCCATCAAAGATCAGGGCATTGGTCTGATTCCCCGGGACGAAGACCGAGCGCTGAGGCCCAGCACCCGCAGTGGGTAGCTTCGTGCCAAGTTTTTGCAGTAGACCCTGGTTAGCCAGCTCTGTTTTCAGTTCTGCTAGATAGAGGCGATGCTTTGCTAAAGCCAAGAAGCTACCCGGCTCCGCAGCGCGATAGCCCTGAGTTCCTGAATCGGGATCGCCAAAGATAACCCCGCCCGAGAAACCCAGCAGGTGCTCCACTAGCTTTAGGCCCGCGGTTGAAAACTCTTGGGCATCGTCCACCAAAACCACCGACTGAGTAGGGGGAAGTTGGGCCGCCTGAGTGAGAAGCGTGCTTGGATCAACGAGTTTTTCGTCGTCAAGGAGTCTCAGATACTTTTCGAAAATGACCAGTAGCGCACCGAGCTTTAGTTTTGGAAACTCAGTCTGCAATCGCACCAAGTCTTCGGTGTTTAGCTCGAAGTCCAAAACTACCTGAAGCAGATCTCGAAGCTCCTGGATAAAGGCGGCAAGCTGAGTCGACCTGGAATTCAAGCCCACTTGTCGAAGTGCTTGCTCGTTCTCGGAAACGAGACGGCGCAGAATTCGCTCTTGCATCGCTCCGGTGAGGAGTTTGAAATCATGACCGGCATCCCCCAGTGCGCTGAACGCAAATCCAGTAACTGACTGAGCCCTGGGCTTCGAGCTGGCCCTGCGGCTGGCGAGCGAGATTTGATCTCTGAGTGTTGTCGCCTGCTGCCTGGATGCACTAAGCACGAGGATCTGCTCAGGTGCATAAATCTTTTCCAGCTCCAAAACCAGGTCAATTAGCGACGAGGTCTTTCCCGTGCCGGGAGCACCTACCACGCAGTAGCTCTCGCCATGCTCGAGACCATTGAGGCCAGAGAGGGCTAGGCGAATGATTTTTTGCACCCTGACAATCTATGTGCAGAGGGTGACAATTTCTTGTCGTAACCTTATGGCTGGAGGAATTCATGGAAGTTCGTATCGGCATCACCCAATCCCCTCGTGACCTCAGTTTCGAGTCCAAGCTTTCGGCATCAGAGCTCACCGCATCGATTGCCAAAGCAGTTGAATCCGGGCAACCGCTGATCAGTTTGCAGGACGAAAAAGGCAAGACGATTTTGATTCCAACCTCCCAGATTGCATTTGTTGAGATTGGCGCCGAGAAGGCCAGACCTGTGGGGTTCATCGCCTAATGGAACTTCTAGTCATTGCAATTTACGCTGGGATTCTGGCTCTAGTTACCCCTTTTGTTATGCCGCCATCTGGCCGTCTTGGAAGGCTTGTGCCGCTTGGTGTTTCAGTAGTCGCCGGATCTGCGCTTTGGCTGATTCTGACCTGGTTTGGATTCCGCTACGAGGAAGCGTGGATTTGGTTCATCGTGATGCTAGCGATGCCAGCAGCGACTTTCTTTGCCGTTCGTTACCTCGACTCTAAGCGCGAAAGCGAAGAAGTAGCAGAGCTGGAGCGTATTCGCCTAGGCGGTAAGGCCTAGTCGATCCATTCGAGCTGAGTGCGCGGCGACCAGCTCTGACACAAACGGTTCGATTGCTCTAAAGGCGAAAGCGGCTGGCTCTTCATTTTGACCCGGTTGAATCGTCAGCTTAGAAATGTCTACCGAGTTTCTTACCTCTAAGAGGCCATCGGCAACAAGCGATCTGCCATACATGGCCAAGACCGATGAGAGATCGGCTCTTTTATGCATTTCCGCGGACAGAGCCCCGAAGCAGAACTGTTCTAGCTCGGGACCCAGCTGGGCAAGCACTTTTGATCTGAGGTTGGTCGGCAGCCCCTTAGCCACGGCCTTCGCAGACTGCTCAAGCATGCCCCAAAGTAGGTAGAAGCGGATCGTGGACTCATGCCAACCAACGCCCTGAGTGAAGCGAATCATGTCATCGATTCTGTTGGCGTGCTGATCCTCTAGATCTACCGATCCACCAACGGTTGCCAACAAGTGCGAGAGCTCCTTGTGCCTGGACCCATACAACTTAGCTAGCTTGGCCTGTTCCGACTTGAGCTCCTTGGAGGGTGCGAAGAGGGCATCCTGAGCCAATAGCTCACTAGCTCTGAGTGTTAGGTAAGAAAGCTGACCGAGATAAATCTCAGGTCTAGGAGTAAGCTTTTGAGGGTTGAGCTGGACTTGACTGCGCCCCATCGAGGCGTCGCGAGACGGAAGCGTAAGTTTCTGAGAAACCTTACGTATTCTTCGGAACCAATCCAGCACACCAAAAGCTTATAGCTGAGCCGACGCTCATTCGGAGCTCGCTCAAACAATCATCGGAGAGATTTTTGACTTTTCAACAACTAGGCATAGACCAAGACATTTGTGATGCCTTAGATTCCAGAGGAATAACAACTCCATTCCCAATTCAGCAGCAGGCCATTCCAATCGCGTTATCTGGAACCGATGTCATCGGTCAAGCAAAGACTGGAACCGGAAAGACTCTGGGCTTTGGTTTGCCACTGATTCAATCACTTGGGCTTGAGCCAGGGCTCGGGGTTCAAGCGCTCGTCGTGGTTCCAACTAGAGAGCTCGCCATTCAGGTTGCCTCTGATTTGGAGATCGCATGCAGTAACCGCGTCACCGAGGTTGTTGCTATTTACGGCGGCAAGGCCTATGAGGGTCAGGTTGCCGCACTGAAGCGTGGTGCTCAGGTGGTTGTGGGAACTCCGGGTCGACTAATTGACCTTTCAAAGCAAAAGCTGCTGGATCTGTCCAAAATCAAGTTCATGGTCTTGGATGAAGCTGATGAGATGCTCGACCTTGGCTTTTTACCTGATGTTGAGCGACTATTTGCATACACTCCGGCAGAGCGCCAGACCATGCTTTTTTCCGCAACCATGCCTGCCGCCATTTTGAACCTTGCGCGTAAGTATCAGAACAAGCCAATACACATCAGAATCCAGGACCCAGAAGAGGGCAAGACCAAGGCTGATATCAAGCAGTTCATCTATCGCGCCCACGCGCTCGACAAGGACGAGGTTGTAGGTCGCATTCTGCAGGCCGAAGGCCGCGGCAAGACCGTGATCTTCGTGAAGACCAAGCGTGCCAGCGCGAAACTGACCGAAGAGTTGATTGATCGCGGTTTCCGCGCCACAGCATTACACGGTGACATGAGCCAGGAGGCCCGCGAGAAGTCCATGATCGCGTTCCGAACTGGCAAAAAGGAAATTTTGGTCGCAACCGAGGTTGCCGCCAGAGGTATTGACGTCGATGACGTGACCCACGTAATCAACTACTCAGTCCCAGAGGATGAGAAGGCCTACCTGCACCGCGTTGGAAGAACCGGTCGAGCCGGCAAGCTCGGTGTGGCTGTCACGTTTGTGGACTGGGAAGACATGGCCCGCTGGGTCCACATAAACCGTGAATTGGATCTGGGAACCCCAGACCCAGTGGAGACCTATTCCTCCTCGAAGCACATATATGCCGACCTTGGAATTCCAGAGGGCACCAAGGGTCGGATTGCGAAGGCAAGGGTTGAGAAACCTGCTGGCGAGAAGGTTAGTTCTGAGAGGTCAAGATCCCAGAAGCCTCAGGAGTCAAAACCGGCTGCACCAAAGCGCAATCGCGAGCGCCGCAGAAACTACAAAAACGCTTCAGAGCCAAAGGCCTGATCGATAATTCGATCCAGCATTTGCTCAGAGGTTTGGTTTTCACCGAGCCTGTTGTCCTTGCCGCCCACACCGTGATAGTCACTGGACCCAGTCACAATCAGGTTGTGTTTTAGCGCGAGGTTTCTAAGCCACGGCTTGGCTACTTCGGGAACCGCTCTGTGGTCAACCTCAAACCCCATGATCCCAGCCTGGATGAACTTCTCAAAGTGCTCTGATGGCAAATCAAGTTCTGACGCACCGGCTGGAAAGTCAATCAATGGGTGGGCCATGACCGGCACGCCACCTGCTCTCCGAACCAGTTCAATCGCCTCCTCGGTAGGGAGGGTGCGCTCTGAAACGTAGTACTTTGCCCTGCGGTGCAGGATTGACTCAAATGCGCTGGAGCGGTCCGGGACGGCACCCGCACGCACGAGTGCGTCCGCAAGCGCAGGCCGGCCAATGGTTGCTCCCGGTTTCACATGCTGCATGATTTCTTCCCAGCTGATTGGGTAATCCTCGGCCAGGCGCTCGACCATCTGCATGGCTCTTGATACTCGGGAGTTTCGAACATCCTCAAGACGATCCATAAGCGGCCTGAAGCTTGGATCTGGCAGGTATGCAAGTAGGTGTACCGAGATTCCGCGCTCACCATCCAGCTGCGCCCGCGTGGAAATTTCAATACCCGGAACCAGACCAATACCCGCACTGCTGGCGGCAGCAATTGCATCATCCCAGCCTGAGACGGTGTCGTGATCCGTGATCGCCAAAACGGTGACCCCTGCTGACTTAGCGTTTTGCACCAGTTCACTCGGTGAATCAATACCGTCTGAGTGGTTGGAATGTGCATGAAGGTCGATCACAGGAGCAGAATAGTCGCTATGGCATCGAAGCAGAAAAGCAACCGCTCCCGCACTCCTCAATCAGCGGAGTTCCTAAAGTTCATTTCCGATAACTGGGCTGACACCCCTAAGAGCGATCTACCGCAGTGGGAAGTGGCGCAGTATGCAGCGAATCGAAGGGCTGCACTCGCTAAGGCATTCAAGGGCAAGGTGCTGGTGATTGAAGCCGGGGGGATGAAGACTCGCTCCAACGACACCGAGTACCGCTATCGCCCACACACCGCTTTTCACTACCTCACCGGCTGGGGCACTGCCACGGTGCCAGACTCGGTTTTGGTTATCGATGCCACCTCAGGCAAAGCTCAGTCCACACTCTTCTTCCGACCCACCGCTGGTAGAGACAGTGATGAGTTCTTCGCCAACCCCATGATCGGTGAGTTCTGGGTGGGTAGAAGACCAAACCTCGCTGAGGTCCAAGCTCAGCTGGGTCTTGCAACTAAAGATCTAGCCAAGCTGCCGAAAGCCCTCAAGAAGCTGGGTAAGCACCTGACTCTTGCCGATGCCAAGCTTGCCGAAGCGGTATCGAGCATGCGATTTGTCAAAGATGATTACGAGATCGCTCAGATGCGCAAAGCCGTCGCAGTTACCATCAGTGGTTTTGGAGACGTTGCTCGGGCCTTGCCGCTTGCCACCAGAAAGCCAAGGGGTGAGCGTGTAGTTGAGACTGCGTTCTTCTCCCGCGCTCGAGTCGAGGGATACGACCTTGGCTACGAGACCATTGCAGCCAGCGGTCCAAATGCCTGCACCCTGCACTGGACTCGCAATGACGGTGAGGTCAAAAACGGAGATCTGATCCTGGTTGACGCCGGCGTGGAGCTCGAATCGCTCTACACTGCCGATGTCACGAGGACCATCCCGGTAAACGGCAAGTTCACCGATGCTCAGCGCAAAGTTTATGAAGCGGTTCTAGAGGCCGCAGACGCCGCCTTTGCGATTGCAAAACCTGGAATCAAGTTCCGCGACATTCACAATGCTGCGATGCAGGTGATCGCCCGCAAGGTTGCCGAATTCGGCCTAATCCCAGTGACTGCTGAAGAGGCCCTAGATCCTGAGCGTCAGCACCACCGTCGCTACATGGTCCACGGCACCAGCCACCACCTCGGTCTTGATGTTCACGACTGCGCTCAAGCAAGGCGCGAGCTATACCAGGACGGCATCTTGGAACCGGGCATGATCTTCACAATTGAGCCGGGGCTCTATTTCCACAAGGACGACCTACTAGTCCCTGAGGAACTTAGGGGTATTGGTGTTCGTATCGAGGACGATGTTTTGGTTACCGAAACAGGTGTTGAGAACCTCAGTGGCGCACTACCTCGAACCGTTGAGGGGCTCGAGGCCTGGTATCAGGAGCAGCTACTCGGCTCCGCCGGCTGATAGCGCCTTCAGCGCTGCAGCCGCGTCAAGATCCGGCACCAAAACTCGGTATTTCGATGCCACCGGCATCTGTGTGGAGAGAAAACCGCGCTTATTCTTTGTAACCGCAAAGCGAATGATGTTGATCAGCATGCCAAGCCCTGCTGAAACAACCAAGACCGCAGCAAATTGCTGGGGGTTGTAGCTCAGTTGACCATCGGCAGTAGTTTCAATACCAACCCCAAGCAGCAAAGACATCAAAATGCCGAGCCAGAACCCGGTGATGGCTCCTGAGAGTACGACACGTCCATAGCCGAGTTTTGATCTAACCTTCTCGACCAGCACGGGGTCAAGACCAATGATGCTGATTCGATTGGCTGCAAAGTCAGCTGCTACCAAGCGGTCAACCAGTGCGATTGCATCCTGGTAAGAGGAGAATTCTCCAAGGACATGCCCGGTTGGAATCTGAGGACCTAGGTTGCGCTTCGCTGTATCTGCCACTGCATGATTGTGCCACGAATGCGCCGAGCAAATAGGGTTATCTCTCAGAGCAAACAAAAGAGGGTAAGTGTCCAAGGCTTTTTCACTGCTGGCTTCGGTGATCGACCCCGAGTTGAGAGCACCCATCACCGAGCTTGGAATGGTAGAGATTCTCTCAGAGCAGGACTCTTCGGTAGAGCTAAAAATCAAACTCACAATTGTGGGCTGTCCAGCCGCTCAGAAGATTGAGCGCGATGCTCGGAATGCACTATCGAGCTTCTCCGAAGTGAGCCTTGAGATGAGCACCATGTCTCAGCAAGAGCGCGATGCCCTGAAGGAAAGACTTCGTGGCGGCAAGCCACCGCGCTTCAACCCGTTTGCGCAACCGGGCAATCTCACGCAGGTGATATTTGTGGGCAGCGGCAAGGGTGGCGTTGGGAAGTCGACCTTGACTGCGAATCTCTCCGTTGCGTTGGCCAAACTTGGTAACAAGGTGGGCCTTTTGGATGCGGACATCTTTGGCTACTCGATCCCGGGTCAACTTGGTATCACGACCGGACCCACCAAAGTGGATGAGCTTATGCTGCCGCCAATTGCGTTTGATGTCAGAGTGATGTCAATTGGATTTTTCGTGCAGGACAACCAGCCGATTGCCTGGCGAGGACCCATGTTGCACCGAGCCATTGAGCAATTTCTAACCGATGTCTACTGGGGAGATCTTGACTACCTGGTTGTTGATCTGCCTCCCGGAACCGGTGATGTGGCAATCAGCCTTGGGCAATTGTTGCCCGGGGCCAAGTCCTTGGTGATAACGACTCCGCAGGCGGCAGCCGCCCAGGTTGCTGAGCGCTCTGGGTCAATCTCAGGTCAAGTTGGCGGAGAGGTCTTGGGCGTGATCGAGAACATGAGCTACCTGGACACCCCCGGTGGTCGGATGGAGATATTTGGCACAGGCGGAGGTGCCTCAGTTGCCAAAGCCCTCGAGCGCAAAACCGGTAAGCAGGTGCCACTTTTGGCACAGCTTCCTATCTCGACTGAGCTGCGTGCAGCATCAGATGCAGGAGTCCCACTGGTGATCGCTGAACCTGAAGATCCGGTTTCGAACCTGATACTTGAGCTGGCTCAAAAGATTTCTCGAACCCCAAGAGGTCTGGCGGGGAAGCGTTTAGACATTTCTCTGAGTTAATAGAGCCATGGATTCCATCAGCGTTGTAAATCCCGTATCCGGCGAAGTCATTCACTCACTCAAGCCCTACTCGGCCACCGATGTAGCTTTCGAGTTCGTGGAGGCCAAAAAGTTGCAGCCGAGCTGGAACGGCTTGGGTGCAAAGGCCCGCGCCAAGATTGCCGCTAACTACGCTGACCTGGTAATTGAAAACCAAGACGCGCTTATGGACCAGCTGCAGCTTGAAACTGGAAAGAGCCGCTCACACGCATTTGAGGAGATCACTGGCGGCCTCGCTGCCATCTCCTACTACGCCAAAGTTTCTCCAAAGCTGCTTCGTCGTAAGAAGGTACGCGCGGGCGTACCGCTGATGCTCAGCGCTTACGTAGAGCCAGCTCCAGTTGGAGTGGTGGGAATCATCACACCCTGGAACTACCCGCTTGCACTGACGCTGATGGACGTAATCCCGGCACTGATGGCGGGTAACACCGTGGTCCAAAAAGCAGATAACCAAACTAGCCACACAGTCTTGGCTCTTCGAGACCTTGCCGAAAAAGCAGGTGTCCCAAAGGGCGTTTGGCGCGTTGTATATGGAGATCCAGCTGAGGTTGGAAATGCAATCACCGACAACGCAGACTACGTGGCATTCACTGGTTCAACACCTACTGGCAAGTTGGTTGCCGAGCGCGCTGCGAAGCGCCTAATCGGCTACTCCCTTGAACTTGGTGGCAAGAACCCGATGATTGTCATGCCGGGAGCCGATCTTGAAAAGGCAGCCGAGATTGCGATTGGCAGCGCGTTTGGAAATGCGGGTCAGCTTTGTGTCTCAATCGAACGCCTCTACGTTCCAAACCACGCACTGAAAGAGTTTGAAGCAGTACTAAAGCGCCGGGTTGAGAGCCTCACCCTTGGCAGCTCGAACGCCTTTGAATATGACCTTGGTGCGCTTACCTCAAAGACCCAGATCGAGCGCGTGGACGGATTCATCAAACGAGCCGTCGCAGAAGGTGCGAGAGTGCTCACAGGTGGAGAACCAGCAGCGGAAATTGGTCCAACCTTCTATCGCCCGACAGTTTTGACTGACCTCCCCCTGGGAGCTGAAATTCTGCACAAAGAGGTATTCGGTCCGGTAATCGCTCTGGTTGGCTATGACTCGCTGGACGAAGCTGTCGAACTGGCCAACGCCACCGAGTTTGGTCTGAACGCCTCGATTGTCGGTGACCAGCGGGCTGCGCTGAAGCTGGCTTCTAAGCTGATGGCGGGCTCGGTGAACATCAACGAGGGTTACCGCGCAACCATGGCATCAATGGCCGCACCAATGGGTGGCATGAAGCAATCAGGTATGGGTCGACGCTCAGGCCCTGGCGGACTGCTGCGCTACACCGAAACCCGAACCATTGGTGTGGCTAACAAATTACCGATTGGTCTGCCAAACCGCGCTAAGGATTTCAAGAAGATGGCTCCGCTGATGACGGCGCTAGCCAAGGTGATGGGAAAGATTTAAGTAGCGTCCGCGTCAAACGGCGCAGCTTCACCAATTTCGAGTGGCTTCTGAACTGGCTTTGGACGGTTTAGCTGCTGAGCAATGTTCCGCTGTTCACGCTTTTCCTCAAGCAGTGCCTCGCGAACGATGCGTCTTGGGTCATATTGACGAGGGTCGAGCTTCTTCCAATCCATGTCCTCGAAGTCGCCACCCAGCTCGGTCTTCATCTGCTCTTGGGCACCATCGATCATGCGCTTAGCTTTGCGAACTAGCTCACCAAGCTTCTTGGCGTAGTAAGGGAGTCGATCAGGTCCCAAAATGATTACGGCAAGCACCACAAGGAGCAGGAACTTCTCCGCGCTAAGACCGAACATGCCAAGAGTTTACTCCTAGTGAATACCGTGTTTTCACCCGCACCATGCCTATGCTTGAGCGCAACATGATTGACAAAATTTCGAGCTGGAAATTCGCCGAGGATTACCCCCTCGAGCCGGAGCACATTCGCATTGCTCGCCGTCACGCTGATGAACTCGGAGTGGAGTCAGTCACGCCAGCAACTGGCTCGCAGCTTGCACTGTTAGCAGCGGTTGGTAAAGCCAAGAATATGGTTGAGGTCGGCACTGGTGCCGGAATCTCTGGCCTGTGGTTACTCTCTGCCTCATCAGACAGCATTCTCACCACAATTGACTCTGAGCCCGAGTACCAAAATGTGGCTAAAGAAAACTTCAAGCAAGCCGGCATCCCTGCCTCAAGGCTCAGAACCATTACCGGCAAAGCCGGTGCAGTCATGGGCAATATGGCTGAGTCGGCATACGATCTGGTGTTTATCGATATTGACGCCGAAGACATCGAAGGCCTACTGCCAACTGCAGTGTCGCTACTAAAACCCGGTGGAGCTCTCGTAATCGCTCACGCTCTGTTTAGGGATAGGGTGCCAAACCCAACCCTGCGAGACGACGAAACCGTAGCCGTGAGAAATGTTTTGAAAGCGTTCGACGGCTCGGAAGATTTTCTGTCAACCATCTCCCTCGCTGGTGATGGACTGCTGTTTGTCGTAAAGCGCTGAGCGTTACTTCTTGATAACGCCCTCTAGAACGGCGTGAAGTGCCTTAGCCTCTGCATCATTAATTGATACGACTAGACGACCCCCACCCTCTAGCGGTACGCGAAGGACAATGAGTCCGCGCGGTTCACGCTCGGCCTCCATTGGACCGTCACCGGTGCGTGGCTTCATAGCTGCCATGAGAAAAACTCCTAGGAAAAAGCGCTGAAGCCCCAATTAAACCAAAATTAGCCCCAGATAGCCAACCCGATTATCCGCGCAGCCACTCCCCAAGGGCTTTATGGACATCGATAAGGTGCCCCACGGGAACATTTTCATTATCAGCATGGGCCAGCGATGGATCTCCCGGGCCAAAATTCACTGCCGGAATTCCGAGCGCTGAGAACCTTGCAACATCGGTCCAACCATATTTAGGTCTCGGTTCAGAGCCCACACTGGCTGCAAATTCCTGAGCTAACCCCAAGTCCAAACCTGGCCTTGCACCGAGTGCCAAGTCAGTTACCTCTACCTCGTAACCGGCAAATAAATCACGGAGCTTTTGTTCAACCTCGACTGCGGTCCGAGATGGTGCAAAGCGATAGTTGACTGTCAGGGTTGCTGTGTCCGGGATGACATTGGTTGCGATGCCAGCGCTGGCTAAAACAGCGTTTAGGCTCTCTCGATAATCCAAACCGTCAACGTTTACCGTTTCAGGTTCAAAGTTTTTCAATGTGATCAGGGCATCGGTCAGCTCATGGATAGCGTTTTTGCCCATCCAGGGTCTCGCCGAGTGAGCCTTGACACCTTTTGCTTTGACTTCGATGCGAATGGTGCCGTTGCAACCACCCTCGATGAGCGCACTGGTTGGCTCGCACAGCACAGCAAAGTCACCCTGAATCAAATCCGGGCGGTTTCTTGCGATGCGGCCCAAACCATTTAGGTCGCTGGCAACCTCTTCATTGTCATAGAAGACCCAGGTGATGTCGTACTTGGGCTCACTGAGCTCGGCAGCCAGCTTGAGCATGACTGCGATCCCGCCCTTCATGTCGACGGTGCCGCGACCTATGATTACCTGCTCGCGTTCGAAGTGGTGCAGGGTTGCAGGCAGGTTGTTTGCCACCGGCACTGTGTCGAGGTGCCCGGCAATAACCACTCTTTGCTCTCGGCCCAGATTGGTCTTCGCAACCACCGCATTGCCGTCTCGGATGATCTCAAGGTGAGCGAAGGCAGACAGAGCACTCGCGACTGCATCAGCCAACCTAGCCTCGTTACCGGATACCGATTCGATGTTGCAAACAGCCATCGTTAGCTCGGTCAGGTTGGTTGAAATCTCAAGCGACATAGCGAAAAGGCTACCTGTATTCTTGGGTCAATGAGCGATAACTACCTAACTGAGAAGGCCTGGGGCCACGGATTAGCCACCCTTTCGATGGATGGCATTTTGTTGGATGTTTGGTTTCCAAAGCCCGAGTTGGGTTCAGCTCCCAAGTCAGATCTGCAGTGGTTTTCACCGCGTGAACTTGATGAGATGGTGGGTCAAGATGAGATCCGCAACGTTCGCACCGAGGTAATCAGGGTCGAGATCGATCTAGACGCCCCAGTTGCCTCTACTCAAGATGCCTACCTACGTTTGCACCTGCTCTCCCACCTGGTGGTGAAGCCAAACACCATCAATCTCGAGGGCCTTATCCCGAATCTTCCAATTGTCGCCTTCACCAATCGTGGAGCGATGTCGCTAGAAGACTTCCGGTCGCGCACAATGACTCTGCGAAGAGCTGGCGTGGTTGCTCATTCGATTGACAAATTTCCAAGACTGGTTGATTACGTAACCCCAGAGCGAGTTCGCATCGCGGATGCCAACCGTGTTCGCCTCGGTGCATACCTATCCCCTGGGACCACGATCATGCACGAAGGCTTTGTGAACTTTAATGCCGGAACCATGGGTGCTTCGATGGTGGAGGGCCGCATCTCTCAGGGTGTTGTGGTCGGTGATGGTTCAGACATCGGTGGCGGCGCATCAATCATGGGCACGCTTTCCGGTGGCGGTAAGCACCGCGTGGAGATCGGACAGCGTGCGCTGCTAGGTGCCAACTCGGGAATCGGTATCTCGATTGGCGATGACTCGGTGGTGGAGGCAGGACTCTATCTGACCGCAGGCTCTAAGGTCACCCTGCACCTAGACGGCAGGACTCAGGTCGTAAAGGCTGCAGAGCTCTCCGGGCTTCCCGGATTGCTATTCCGCCGCAACTCCCTAAACGGAGCAATCGAGGCGATTGCTCGCGACGGCAAAGGTATTGAGCTAAACGCTCAGCTGCACGGCTAGGACCGAACCGAGTCCCAACCCCTAGCAAGCAATGGCTGGTCATCTAGCAGCACCGGATCGGCTGTCTGGGCGACCACCTCACCAATTACCTTGCAACCAATCGGGAGCTTGGTGCCCTCAGGAACAGTTGCCAAGAACGAGTGATCCTCACCACCGTTTAGCACCCAATCCCGCTCGTTGGCAGCAAATCCCCGAGCGGTCATGGATTGGGCGGCCAGCTCTAAAACCGCCTCATAACCCAAGAGTGCGCTAGAGCGCAGTTTCAGGGTTACACCAGAAGCCTTGGCAATTCGGGCAGCATCGGTTGATAGCCCGTCAGAAATATCAAGCATGGAGGTGGCTAGAGCAGCAAGATCAAGCCCGGTTTGCAACGGCGGATTTGGAGCCAGCTGAATCGCCACCCACTCTGGATATGCAGCCGCCAAGGTTGGGTCAGGAGCCAAAAGGAGATCAAGACCGGCTGCGGCACGGCCAAGGGTCCCAGCGACCACAACCTGATCACCAACCTTTGCACCTGATCGCAAGACCGGCTCAGCTTCGAGCTCGCCGTGTGCGGTGACGGCGATTACTACTTGATCGCCGGCAGCCAAGTCGCCACCTACAACCTCACAACCGGGAAAAAGTGAGTCGATCCCAGATTGCAGCCCGTGGGCGAATTCCTCGAGCCAAGAAACCTTGGTGGTTTCGGGCACCACTAGCGCCACCACAATCGCGGTGGGCTTTGCACCCATTGCGACAACATCCGCCAGGTTCGTGGCAACGGCCTTGATGCCAAGCTGTCTCGCGGATGAGAGATCTAGTCGAAAGTCACGTCCCTGAACCATGGTGTCGGTGGTGACAACATACTTACCCTCAGACCTAATCACCGCAGCGTCATCGCCCGATGGGACCAGGGTGTGAGAACCGGGCTTGAAGTGCGCGATGGCACGCTTTAGTGCCTCACTCTCACCGAGTTCGAAGATTGTTGGGTCGGAAACACTCACCGGATAACGCTAGCCTGTAACCGATGCGAAAATTGCTCATAATCCCGGTTCTCCTTCTAGCCGGTTGCGCGCCGGTGGTTAATCTGCAAGCCGCAGAAGATGCCAATAACCCGCTCTGTGCAGAGGTTTCAGTTCGGGTACCAGACACACTCGGAGAGCTCGAAAAACGAGAGACCAACTCCCAGGCAACAGCGGCTTGGGGTGAACCGACTGCCGTTCTGATGCGCTGCGGTTTGGAGGGCGTAGAGGTCTCGACCCTGCCGTGTGTCACAGCCGGCGATGTTGACTGGCTGGTTGATGACTCTGAAGCACCAACCTACAGATTTATTAGCTACGCCCGATTCCCCGCAATTGAAGTAATCGTGGATTCAACACTTGCCAGCGGAGTCAGCGCTTTAGAAGGGCTAGCGCAGGCAGTGTCTCAAATTCCGGCAACGAGAGCCTGCAGCACGGTTCAGGGTTAGCGCGGATCGGTTCCTCGAGCTAGGCCGGTGGCAATCAAGGTATCGACCAATTGCTCATAGCTAACTCCCGTTGCTGCAAACAGTGATGGATACATCGAGATTGGCGTGAAGCCAGGCATGGTGTTCACCTCAGTGAGAACAAAACCTGAATCGGTCAAAAAGAAGTCGGTTCTTGCCAAACCTGAGCAACCCAGAGCCCTGAAGGCCTTGATGGCAAGCTCATGCATCTGGGCCAACTCTTGAGAACTCAAGTTTGTCGGCACCAAAAGATCGGCACCGCCATCGAGGTACTTTGCTTCAAAGTCATAAAACTCACGACCAGTTACGACAATCTCTCCCGCAAGCGAGAGTCGCAGTTCACCGGTTGGCTCCTCCAACACAGCGCACTCAACCTCACGGCCATAGATTCGCTGCTCAACCAGCGCAGTTTGATCAAGCGAAAGTGCCAACTCGATCGCTGTCTTCAGTTCACTCTGGTGCTTCACCAGGGTGACCCCTACTGAGGAGCCCGAGCGCGAGGGCTTCACGAAAACATCGCCCTGCATAAACTCATGCGCCCTGCGCAATTCACGCTCTGGATCAAGCGAGTAATTGGTGCGCTCGATGACAGTTTCTGGAGCCACCGAAAGTCCAGCATCTCGGAATACACCCTTGGCCTTGGACTTCTCCATCGCTAGCGCAGAGGCCAGAACGCCATTTCCGACGTATGGAAGACCTAAGAGCTGAATTAGACCCTGAACTGAACCGTCCTCACCGTTTGGTCCGTGAAGCAGAGGGAACACTAGATCCAGAACCACTTCACTACCATCAACAATGACGGTTTGAGAACCTGGGGTCAGAGTTATTGAAGGAGCGTCAGCTGCGACAGTAGGCAGATCTGCCAATTTCCAACTTGGGTCAATCGGATGGTGAACAAAGCGACCGGACTGAGTGATGCCAATCGGCACCACTCGGTACTTGCTCTTGTCTATCGCCGAGTAAACCCCGAGAGCTGTGACACAAGAGACCGAGTGCTCGGTTGAGGCCCCACCGTAAAGAAGTGCGATTGTTTTCATCACTCCACCTCCACGGCATCTTGAAGGTTTAGCTGGCGACCAAATTCGGATGGTTTCATTCGCCCTTCCAAAACATCTGCCACTTGGCTCACGATAGGCATCTCGATCCCATGCTGGGCTGCGAGCTCAAGGACGGGTGCCACTGAGGTCAGCCCCTCAGCAGTTTGCTGCAGCTTTCTGACGACTTCGCCTTTTGAGAAACCCTGGCCCAGCATCTCGCCAGCTCGGAAGTTACGTGAAAGTGATGATTCACTGGTAGCAATTAGATCGCCAAGGCCCGCAAGTCCAAATAGAGTTTTGCGCTTAGCGCCGTGAACTACCGCAAACTTAGTGATCTCAGCAAGACCCCGAGTCATGATCGAAGCCTTGGTGTTTTGCCCATAACCCAGCCCGCTGACGATTCCAATAGCGACGGCGATGAGGTTCTTCAGAACTCCACCGAGCTCGGTACCAATGACATCGGTGTTGGTGAAAACCGTGAAGTATTCCGAACTACAAACCTGGGCAACACTTGCGGCTCGATCGGCATCGGCACAAGCACAAACGGCTGCTGCTGGCTCCCCCTTGGCAATCTCAAGAGCGAGGTTTGGGCCCGAGATAACCGCAATCCTGGTCTTAGGCAGTGAGGTCGCCTGCTCGATAACCTCACTCATGCGAAGGCCTGTGCCCTGCTCGACACCCTTCATCAAACTGATGACGATTGCGTCTTTGGGAATCAACGGGGCCCAACTAGCCAAGTTCTCCCTAAGGCTCTGAGCTGGAACGGCCAAGTAGATCTGTTCGGAATCAGAGAGCGCAAGTTCGATGTCACTGGTTGCCACCAGGTTCCGAGGAAGGTTGATTCCGGGTAGGTAGTCACCGTTTCGGTGTTGGAGGTTGATCTCGGTCGCTAGGTCTTCACGACGAGACCAGAGGGTGACATCAGTGCCACCATCGGCAATCACCTTTGCAATCGTGGTTCCCCAGCTACCTGCTCCGAGGACAACGATTCGACTCACTTCTTTTTCCTAAAGTTACCGATCTCGGTTTGACCTTTTTGAGTCGGGTCCCATAGCTCCTTCGGTGGCGTCTCACCGCGGAGCTCGCCGACAATCGCTGCCACCTCGTGCATGACCTCTGATGTTGCTTTGGTTAGCTGCTCGGTGGTCATGGTTTCAGCGTTCAGGTGATCGAAACGCATGGGCTTGCCAATCTTGACCCGGACTGTGTGAAAGGGGTTCGGCCTGAACTTCTTCGTGTAGTTAGCGAGTACCTTTTCAACGCCCCAGTGGGCAGCTGGGACGATCGGCAACCCAAGCTCAACGGCCAGCCTGACCGCGCCTGACTTTCCGCGCATTGGCCAAAGATCAGGGTCGCGAGTGAGAGTGCCCTCGGGGAAAATCACAACCACCTGCCCAGCCTTGAGAAGTTCCTTGGCAGCTCGCATGGGTTCTTCGTTGCCTCGACCCGAACGATAAACCGGGATCTGCCCAACCTTTGGCAGGATCCAGCCCAACACGGGAACTCGGAACAGCCCTTCTTTGGCGAGGTAGTGCGGAGCGCGTTTCATATGGAAGTAAACCGAATACGCAAAAGCTAGTGGGTCCAAGTAGGAGAGGTGGTTTCCAACCAGGATGTAGCCGCCCTTGGGCAGATTCTCAAGACCTGAGGTTTTTACGTTGAACAGAATTCTTACCAGGGGTGCCAGGACCGAGGCCACAATTCTGAACGCCCAAGTCTTTTCATGCTTTGGGACCTTTGGGACGCGCACCTGAGCCATGATTAGGCCTCGAACTCGAAGTCTGCACCGAGTGATTCGAGCTTCTCAATGAAGTGCTCATAACCACGGGAAATCAGCTGGACGTTGGTCACTTTCGAGGTTCCCTTGGCTGCAAGAGCGGCAACCACGTGCGAGAAACCACCGCGTAGGTCAGGGACTCGAATGTCCGCTGCCTTCAGCTCTACCGGTCCAGAGATAACTGCGGAGTGGTTGTAGTTACGCTGCCCAAAGCGACATGGATGTCCACCCAGGCACTCCTTGTAGATCTGGATCTGCGCACCCATTTGACGAAGCGCCTCGGTGAATCCGAATCGATTTTCGTACACCGTCTCGTGAACAATCGATAGACCCTGAGCCTGAGTAAGCGCGACAACCAACGGTTGCTGCCAATCGGTCATGAATCCAGGATGCACATCGGTCTCAATAACCACCGATTGCAGCTCGGTGCCGGGGTGGTAGAAACGAATCCCGTCCGGGTGAATCTCAAACGCTCCACCGACTTTTCTAAACACGTTCAAAAAGGTCATCATCTCGACCTGACGTGCTCCGCCCACGAAGATGTCTCCACCGGTGGCTAGCGCTGCGGCAGCCCAAGAGGCAGCCTCATTGCGGTCGAACAGCGCGGAGTGGGTGAACCCCTCCATGCGCTTCACGCCCTCGATGCGAATCACACGGTCAGTGTCAACCGAGATGATTGCTCCCATCTTCTGCAGGATGCTGATGAGGTCGATGATCTCAGGTTCAATTGCAGCACCGGAGAGCTCGGTCTTTCCCTCAGCAATGCAGGCTGAGAGCAGAACCTGCTCGGTCGCGCCAACCGATGGGTAAGGCAGCGAAATCTTGGCACCGCGAAGTCCATCAGGTGCGCTCAGGCGAGTACCGGTTGGAAGCTTTTCAATGACAGCCCCAAAGCTTCTGAGCACATCGAAGTGGAAGTCGACCGGACGGTCGCCAATCTCGCAGCCACCAAGGCCGGGAATGAAAGCTTCACCCAGACGGTGCAGCAGTGGACCACAGAACAGGATCGGAATTCTTGATGAGCCAGCGTGGGCGTCGATATCCACCATGCGAGCTTGTTCAACATTGGACGGATCGAGCTGCATATCCCCGGTTACTGGGTCATGGGAAATCGAGACGCCGTGGAGTTGAAGCAGCCTGGAGACCACCTCAACATCGGAGATAAATGGGACGTCTTTTAGAACAGATGGCGTTTCACCCAGCAGCGCCGCCACCATGGCTTTTGTAACTAGGTTCTTCGCGCCTTTGAGCTCGATTCGACCAACCAGTGGCTTGCCACCTCGAATGGTGATTTGGCTCAATCAGACTCCTTTGGCTGGGAGAGTTCTTGGTTTCCAAGACTCTCTTTTTGCCTCATACGCAGCTATCGCAGCTTCGTTTTGAAGAGTGATGCCAATGTCATCAAGGCCCTCCATAAGACGCCACTTAGTGTATTCGTCGATGTCGAATTTGACCGTTATTTCGCCGACGCTCAAGGTCTGAGCTGGCAAATCAACGCGCGCCGAAACACCAGGGTTGGCATCAATAGCCGCCCAAATTGCTTCGGTCTCCTCATCGGTGATGACTCCTGTCACCAAGCCCTGCTTGCCGGAGTTACCACGGAAGATGTCGGCAAACTTGGAGCTGAATACCGCCTTGAACCCAAAGTCACGCAGCGCCCAGACGGCGTGCTCGCGCGAGGATCCGGTGCCAAAGTCAGGACCGGCAATCAAAATCTGTGCGTTCTGATAGGTCGGCTGGTTCAGCACGAAGTCAGGATCCTGCTGACGCCAGTTGGCAAAAAGACCATCCTCAAAACCAGTCTTGGTGATGCGCTTTAGGTAAACCGCAGGGATGATTTGATCGGTGTCGACATTGCTTCGCTTTAGCGGGGCAGCAATGCCCTCAAAGGTCGAGATCTTCTCCATTTAGTTCTCCAAATCTGCCGGAGCGGACAGGGTGCCGCGAACGGCCGTTGCCGCAGCCACAACGGGTGAGACCAGGTGGGTGCGAGCACCCTTGCCCTGACGGCCTTCAAAGTTACGGTTCGAAGTGGAGGCTGCACGCTCACCAGGAGCAAGTTGATCTGGGTTCATACCAAGACACATTGAGCAACCGGCGAAGCGCCACTCGGCACCAAACTCCTTGAAGACCTTGTCTAGACCCTCTTCCTCAGCCTGCAGTCTCACCTTCTGAGAACCAGGCACCACCATCATGCGAACGCCTTCGGCCTTCTTGCGGCCCTTGATGATTTCTGCCGCAGCACGGAGATCTTCGATGCGGGCGTTGGTGCAGGAGCCAAGGAAGACAGTGTTTACCGCGATGTCTTTCATCTTGGTTCCGGGCTGTAGATCCATGTATTCCAGCGCGCGCTCAGCGGCGGCGCGCTCGTTTGGATCCTCGATCTCACTTGGGTTTGGAACCGTGTCCAGAAGCGAAACACCCTGACCCGGGTTGGTACCCCAGGTAACAAAGGGATCCAAGGTGTTGGCATCGATGAAGACCTCAGCGTCAAAAACCGCACCCTCATCGGTCTTCAGTGTCTTCCAGTACTCGACCGCCCTGTCCCAGTCCTCACCCTCAGGGGCATGTGGACGACCCTTGAGGTATTCGAAGGTGATCTCGTCAGGGGCAACCATTCCGGCGCGAGCGCCGGCTTCAATAGACATGTTGCAAATCGTCATACGCCCCTCCATTGAGAGCGAGCGAATCGCACTGCCTCGGTACTCAAGGACATAGCCCTGACCACCACCGGTGGAGATCTTTGCAATCACGGCAAGGATGATGTCCTTTGCTGAAACACCTGGACGAAGAGTTCCCTCAACGTTGATTGCCATCGTCTTGAAAGGCTTCAGTGGCAGGGTTTGAGTCGCGAGAACGTGCTCAACCTCGCTCGTGCCGATACCCATAGCCAAGGAACCAAAGGCGCCGTGGGTAGAGGTGTGAGAGTCACCACAGACAATCGTTAGGCCTGGCATGGTTAGGCCAAGCTGTGGTCCAACCACGTGGACGATGCCCTGGTTTTTGTCACCAAGCGAGTGGATACGAACCCCAAACTCCTTGGTGTTATCGCGCAGCGCCTGCACCTGAGCACGTGAGGTTGGCTCTGCAATCGGTAGGTGAATGTCGAGGGTCGGGGTGTTGTGATCCTCAGTAGCGATGGTTAGGTCTTTGCGTCTAATGTCTCGCCCTGCTAGTCGCAGGCCATCGAAGGCTTGGGGACTGGTCACCTCGTGAATTAGGTGAAGATCGATGTAGAGCAGGTCTGGGGCGCCGTTTTCACCCTTGACCACCAGGTGGTCATTCCAGAGTTTCTCAGCAAGCGTGAGGGGCTTCGGAGTCATGATTCTCCTTGGGTGTGGTGACTAAGCAAAGTTTAGCGGAGCACTAGATTGTTGGAGTGGCTCCAAATAATCAGCTCGATCTAGAGCGTCTTCAGCGCAAGACGGTAAAAACCCTGATTTTTGGGCAGGCCCTCGGAGGCTTCGGTCTTGGTTCAACCCTCTCGGTTGGTGCCATCATGGCCGTGGAACTCTCTGGAAGCACAGCTTGGTCTGGAGCTGCGGCAACCCTCAGCACTCTAGGTAGCGCATTCTCAGCCATCCCACTTGCCAACCTCGCCTATCGAAAAGGTCGCAGAGTTGCCCTCGGATTTGGTGCTGCCCTTGCAATCTTGGGTGCCTCGGGCATGATCCTGGCAACCATCTTGCGCTCGTTCCCGGTTGAACTAATGGCGCTGTTTTTACTCGGGGCTGGTTCTGCGGTTGGCCTGCAAGCACGCTTTGCAGCGGTCGACCTGCCGCTTGAGCGACCCAAGGCTAGGGATCTATCGCTCGTGGTCTGGGCGACCACGGTTGGTGCGGTAATCGGTCCGAACCTGATTGCACCTGGTGAGAGCCTGGGGCTCAGCCTGGGCCTACCTCACCTGGCCGGTCCGTTTCTCTTCACCATTGCAGCTCAAATCGGATCCACCATGGTGTTCTGGTTTGGACTTAGACCAGACCCGTTGATTGTTGCCAGGGATTTGGCAGGACTCAACCCGAACCGCAAACGTCCAGGCATGAAGGCAGCCATCGAAGTGATTCGAGAATTTCCGGTGGCGGGCTACTCGGTTCTGACAATTGCACTGAGCCACATGATTATGGTCTCGGTGATGAGCATGACGCCGGCGCACCTTTCGGCGACCAATCACTCGCTCGCCGACGTTGGATTCACGATCTCGCTTCACATCGCTGGCATGTATGCCTTCTCACCGATCTTTGGCTGGCTCACCGACAAGACCAGCCCAAGGACCACGATTGTCCTGGGCCAGCTGATATTCCTAATTGCCCTGGGGTTCGCGGGCCTTGGCTCCGATACTTTTGCGACCGTAGTGATCGGGCTGTTTCTTCTCGGTCTTGGCTGGTCTGCCTCCACGGTTGCCGGTTCGGCGCTACTGTCGCAGTCGCTCTCAACCGACAACAAAACCAAGGTTCAAGGCTTTAGCGACACCCTGATGAATCTCTCCGGTGCATTCGGCGGCGCAATCTCGGGCACCATTCTCAGCCTTTACAGCTTCAGTGGGCTCAATGCCGCCGCACTGATGCCGGTATTGCTGATTGTTTTTGCAACCACATTTTCACGCCGCTGGGCATAAAAAATCTCGCTCCCGAGATTTTGTCATCGAGAGCGAGATAAGTGACCCCAGCGGGATTTGAACCCGCGCTACTGCCGTGAGAGGGCAGCGTCCTAGGCCGCTAAACGATGGGGCCGTAAAGCAACCTGAGAAGTTTGCCACAAAATCTAAGGCTTAGCAATCTAGGCGCTAAAAACCTGCAGTCCACCCGGATGAAGGTCAACATTGAAGGGCGCCTCCCCCACCAATTCACCATCGCAGGAGATTGGGAAGTGGTCATTTGAGATTTTGACAGACTTAGCCTTGAAGATTTCGACCTCAGGAAACTTGATGTGTTCACCCTGGTAGACGGTTGGGAAGATCTTGAGAAGCTTGGGTCTTGAGACCTCGTGGAGGATGAATACCTCCAGTAAGCCGTCGGTGATATCGCTCTGCGGAGAGATTCGCATTCCCCCGCCAAAGTTCTTCACGTTCGCCACTCCACAGAGCATCGCGCTGATCTCACGCTGTTCTCCATCGGCCTCAATCTGGTACCTGATCGGCTTGAACTTTGGAAGCTCTAGGAGCATGGCCGCTACATACGAATTCGGACCCTTGGGCCATTTCAATCCATTGGCACGCTTGGCACACAGCGCATCAAATCCTGCAGACACAGAACCCAGGGACCAAAACTCTCGCTGTGAGGTTTTAACCTTCATCACATCTACCCGCCTCGGGATATTCAAGCTGTTCACGATGTTGGCAACCGCAGCTTCAGGGTTGCCCAGCGGGATCGCAAGCTCACGAGCCTGATCGTTTCCACTCCCGGCGGGAACCAATCCGAGTGGCACCTGATTTGGAACGCAGATGTTGACACCCAGCTGCGCGGTGCCATCACCGCCAACTGCAATCACTCCCCCAAGCACCTGGTCAGAAATCAACTGCTCCGCCTTGGCTTTCGCGAGCGCGGCGCTCTCGCTGGTCAGAGAGACAGTCTCGACTCCGGCGTTTTTAAGCAGGCTAAAGGCTTGGTTCCCGACATCATTTCCACGACCTCGGTTCGCAGCTGGATTGACCAAAACTCCAATTGGCTTCATTGCCCGCCCTCTCTCAGTGAGACAAACATAGACTTTTCCAGCAAGGAGCGCGATGCGAATCACGAAACACCACCACGCCATGTTGGAGCTAGTCAACGAGGGCAAGACCCTGGTCATTGACCCGGGCATGTATCAAACCGAGCTACCAGAGCTTGAGAGCGTGGTTGCGGTGGTCTTCACCCATCTACACGACGACCACTCCTTTGCCCCACACGCCAAGGCCTTAGCCAAGCTGCCGGACGTGCAGTTTTTTGGACCTAGAGATGTTGCCGCAAAGCTCTCTGAGATTGATGTCCAAGTGGTTGCCCATGGCGACTACGTCAAAATCGGGCCATTTGAGTTGGAGTTTTCTGGAGATTTGCACCAGGAAATCCACCGATCGATTCCGCTAGTTCAGAACGTTGGAGTGACTGTGAATCGAAGGCTCTTCTACCCCGGCGACGCCTACGTTTTCCCAGAGCACAGTTTTGAGATTTTGGCCTGTCCGTCCGCAGCACCCTGGATGAAAATCTCTGACCTAATTGACTATTTAGAGGAAATCAAACCGAAGGCAGCCTTCCCCACACACAACGCAATCTTGAGCGACTTCGGAAATACTCTGCAAAACAGTCGCATCAAAGAGTTCGTGGAAAAACACGGCGGCGAGTTTCGCTACCTATTGCCCGGAGAGAGCTGGGCCTAAAGCGCAACTAAAACCGCGCTAAGCAGCATGGCCAGCGTGGTGCTGCCCCAAAGTCTCTTTTCTTTTTGAGACTTGGTGATGTTGTTCATCAGGGCGGCAAGTGCAGCAAGCCCAACTAACACCCAGTTCACGATCGCATTTTGATCAGCGGGTAGCAGCGGGGTTAGCACTCCAGTCTGAGCCAGGTAATGCCCAGCCAGGGCAAGCATCACCAGAAATGAAACTGCACTCGCAACGCGATACGGCATTGGCAGTTTGCCTTCACGTTGACCCCCGTAGGCATACTCACCAAGCGGTGCGCCGAGCACTATGGCTAGCTGAAATAATGCGGTTGCGAGGTAGGCAAAAACGAGAAAACCGGAGGCAAAAGACTCAATCATCTTTTCCTCCGGCCACTTGCTGGGGTACCTGGACTCGAACCAAGAACAAAGGAACCAGAAACCTTCGTGTTGCCAATTACACCATACCCCAAGGGTTGGACCTAGGTCCGAGGGACTATCTTAGCGGGATTGTGCGAATGCCTCTAGTCGCTTTTCGACCTCGGCCTTGCCCAAAATCTCCATCGATTCAAACAGCGGTGGAGTAACTCTTCTTCCTGATACTGCCACGCGAACTGGACCGAACGCATTTCTTGGCTTCTCGCCCATTCCCTCAACCAGGGCCGCACTCAATGCCGCCTGAATTGACTCGGTGTTGAACTCCTCAAGTGAGCGAATGGCTTCAAGCGCGGCAGCCACGATCGCTGCAGCGTTATCTGGTAGACCACTTAGCGCCTCTGGCTCAAAGTGGATTTGATCGAGGTCCTCGAACAAAAAGCCGAGCATGCCAACTGCCTCCGAGAGCACAGTGATTCGCTCCTGAATTAGCGGCGCTCCCGCGGCGAGAATCTCTTGCTCACGCTCTGATGGAGACTTGCTGATTACCCCTGCGGACTGCAGATAAGGAATCAGTCGGGTCTTGAAATCATCGGCACCCAAAAGTCTGATCTGAGCTGCGTTGATGGCGTCAGCCTTCTTCTGGTCAAACCGGGCAGGGTTTGGATTTACATCCTTGACGTCGAAGTTCTCGCACAGCTCCTGCATCGAGAAGATGTCGCGATCGGCTGAGATTGACCAACCCAAAAGTGCCAGGTAGTTCAGCAGGCCCTCGGGGATGAAGCCCCGGTCGCGATGCAAGAACAGATTGCTCTCCGGGTTTCGCTTAGAGAGCTTCTTGTTGCCCTCACCCATCACAAACGGCAGGTGTCCAAAGCGGGGGATGAACTTTGCAATGCCAGCCTCATACATCGCGTTGTAAAGCGCGATCTGCCTTGGGGTAGAAGAGAGTAGGTCCTCACCGCGCAAGACATGTGTGATACCCATCAGGGCATCATCAACTGGGTTTACCAGGGTGTAAAGCGGTTGACCACCTGGTCGAACCACCACAAAGTCCGGGAAAGAGCCGGCTGGGAAAGTAATCTCGCCACGAACCAGGTCGGTGAAGGTGATGTCCTGATCTGGGACTCGCAGTCGCAGCGCGGGCTGACGGCCCTGTGCTTGGTAACGGGCACGATCCTCAGCGCTGAGTTCGCGCTCTGAGTTGTCATAACCCAGCTGCACAGCCCTGCCATTAGCCTCGTTGCGAGCTTCGATTTCCTCTGCGGTGAGGTAGCTCTCGTAGATGTGACCGGAAGCCTTTAGCTTCTCCACCACTTCTTGGTAAATCTCGGATCTCTGCGATTGGCGGTAAGGCTCATTTGGTCCACCGACATCGATACCTTCGTCCCAATCCATGCCCAACCAGCGAAGGGCATCGACAATCTGGTGGTAGCTCTCTTCGGAGTCTCTGGCAGCATCAGTGTCTTCGATTCGGAACACAAATTTGCCACCGGTCTTGCGCGCATAGGCCCAGTTGAAAAGCGCGGTGCGAACCAGTCCAACGTGAGGAGTGCCGGTGGGCGATGGGCAGAACCGAACCTTGATATCTGATCCGGCTGCAGAAGTTGTGGGGGCAGTAATTAGCGACATAGCAATCCAAAAGCCTAGGCCACAGGATTAGCTAAAACACCAATCCCCTTGATTTCGCACTCCACGAAATCGCCCTTTTCAATCTTTGAGATGCCCGCAGGCGATCCAGTCAGAATCACATCGCCTGGGTTCAAAGTCACGTTCTGGCTGACATAGCTCAAGATCTCTCGAACCCCGAAATTCATATCAGTTGAAAAAGCGTGCTGCCTGACCTGACCATTGATTCGTGCCTCAAGCAGCGCACCCTCGTAGTCAAACTCAGTTTCAATCCAAGGTCCGAGCGGGCAGAAGGTGTCAAAACCCTTTGATCTTGCCCACTGCAGATCGGTGAACTGCAAATCTCTTGCGGTCACATCGTTACCGATGGTGAAGCCCAGGATGTAATCGTCAACCTGTTCGATCGGGACATTCTTTGCAGTCTTGCCCACAACGATTGCCATCTCACCCTCAAGTTCGACCTGCTCGGACTGCCAGGGCAGCTCGATTGGCTTGCCGGGATCTTGAATGGCACTGGATGGCTTGAAGAACATCAGCGGCTCGTCTGGGACATCCTGCGCGATCTCGGCAGCGTGAGCGGAGTAGTTCATGCCAATGCAGACGATTTTGCTCGGCTGAGTTGGAGCTAGTAGCTCAACCTCACTGAGGGCAATGGTTGACTGCGTGGGCTGGAAATCCCCGAACGGTGAACCCGAATAAACCTGGACGCGGTCCCCCGCCACAACACCGAAGGCGACTTTGCCCTCGTGTTGGAATCTTGCAATTCGCATAGCTCCCTAGTCTGCCAGCTTTACCAACCAGTTGTGACGATCTGCAACGCGTCCATACTGAATTCCGGTGAGCTCGGTACGGATATCAACTGTTAGAGCACCAGGTTCATTTCCACCGATCACGATCTCTTCGTGCTCTGACTTTAGAACTCCAACCGGCGTCACAACCGCAGCGGTGCCGCAGGCAAAGACCTCAACGATTTGACCAGTTGATACGCCCTCACGAACCTCATCGAGAGAAATACGACGCTGCTCAACACTGAGGCCACGGTCCTCAAGCAGGGTGATGATCGAGTCGCGGGTGATGCCGTGCAGGATGGTGCCATCCAGCGATGGGGTTGCGATGTGTCCGTCTTTGTAGACAAAGAAGAGGTTCATGCCGCCCAGCTCTTCGATGTAGGTGGCGGACTCAGCGTCCAAGAACATCACCTGGCTGCAGCCATTCTCATAACCCTTTTGCTGTGCCAGCAAGGATGCGGCGTAGTTGCCACCGGTCTTTGCCTCACCGGTGCCGTGCTTGCCAGCGCGGGATGAATCCAAAGCAATCCAAATTGAGACTGGCTTGATGCCACCGGTGAAGTAAGGGCCAACCGGTGATGCGATGACTCGATACTCGGCGCGCTGTGCGGCACGGACCCCCAAGAAGTTCTCGGCTGCAATTTCAAAAGGTCTGAAGTAAAGGGTTTTTTCTCCCTCAGGTGATGGCACCCACGCGCCATCAACGGCAATCAGCTCTCGTAGTGAGTCAACGAAGACGTCAACCGGGAGTTCTGGGAGCGCCATGCGATAGGCAGAACGCTGCAGACGACGAGCATTGGCCTCAGGTCTGAAAGTCCAGATCGAACCATCCTCGTGGCGGTAAGCCTTGATGCCCTCAAAGATCTCCTGGCCGTAGTGCAAAACCGCTGCCGATGGGTCCATCATGATCGGCCCATATGGGATTACCTGAGCGGAGTGCCAACCCTTGTCCTTCTCCCAAACCACGACCACCTGGTGATCGGTGAAGTGGGTGCCGAAGGTTGGGTTGGCGATGATTGCCTCGCGTTCGGCGTCAGCAACTGGGTTTGGGTTTCTGGTTACTTCAAACTGCATTTTCACTACCTCAGATCAGGTTCAGGATGCTTTGAGCCACCTCGTCGGTGGAGCGCTTTGCTCCTCCACGACCAAGCAAGTCTTGCGCAACGGCGCGCTCGATTCGCTCGGCAGATTCGGTGAATCCCAGGGTTTTGGAAAGTAGAGCCGCGGAGAGGATTGCCGCAGTTGGATCGGCCAGGTTTTTTCCGGCGATATCTGGCGCAGAACCATGAACGGGTTCGAACATGGAAGGGTATGCACCAGTTGGATTTAGGTTAGCCGATGCCGCCAAACCAATGCCACCGGTGATAGCCGCCGCCAAGTCGGTGATGATGTCACCAAATAGGTTGTCGGTCACGATCACATCGAAGCGCTGCGGAGACTGAACCATGTGAATGGTGGCGGCATCGATGTGCATATAGTCGTGGGTTACCTGAGGGTACTTTGCAGCAACCTCATCAACCATCCGGAGCCAAATCTTGCCAGCGTGAACCAAAACATTTGTCTTGTGCACCAATGTCACGTGCTTGCGCTCTCGGCCGGAGGCCAATTCAAACGCGTACTCAACCGCGCGGCGAACACCGAACGCGGTATTGACCGAAACCTCGTTTGCGATCTCGTGCTCAGTGCCGACTCGAATCGCACCACCGTTTCCTACATATGGGCCTTCGGTGCCTTCGCGAACAACCACGAAGTCAACGCTTGGCTCACCGCGCAACACTGACTCAACACCCGGGAAGAGCTTTGAAGGTCTAAGGTTGATGTGGTGGTCAAAAGCAAATCTGAGCTTGAGGAGTAGTCCTCGCTCCAGGACCCCCGATGGCACACGCGGGTCACCAATTGCACCCAGCAAAATGGCATCGTGCTCTTTGAGTTGAGTGAGGTCCGCCTCGGTCAACGCCTCACCGGATGCCAAGTAGCGATCGGATCCGAGATCGTAATTGGTGATCTCGAGTTCAGCCACTCCAGCAAGAGCCTTATCCAGGGCGGCCAAGCCAACCGAGGTGACCTCAGGTCCAATGCCATCTCCGGCTATCACAGCAAGGTTAATTCGCTTCAATTGAGCCTCACAAGTCGTTTGAGACAACCTTATTTGGTTTTGACTTCAGCTAGCCGCAAAAAAGAGAAAGGGCCGGTTGTCCCGGCCCTTCTCAACAATCTTTTGCTACTCCCCGGTCACAACCTCAAGGCCTAGCTGGGTAGCGGCATTTGCCACCGCACCACCATTGATAAGTTCACCGGTGAAACCAACTGAACGCATGTAATCGATCGCCTGGCCAGCGCGGTTACCGCTGCGGCAGTAGATGTAGTAATCCTTGGCTGGATCCAAGGTTGCAAGCTGGCTAGCAAAGTCACTGTCAGCAATGCCGATGCGAACTGCACCTTGAAGGTGACCCTCGGCCCACTCTTCTGGAGTGCGAACATCGATGATGGCCGCGTAGGCGGTTGGGTCGTAGGTCTCGGTTGCGCAGGCGGTAAGCGAGGTAGTTGCGAACACGGCAATTAGTGCTCCAACCACAAACTTCAAAAGCTTCATAATCTGTCCTTTCCAGATACCCCCTAGGGTATGTGATACAGTTTAGGCAGTCAAGTTGATTGGAGCGAATTTTGGATATTCCTAAGGAAGACCTGGATGCGGTTAAGAAGCGACTGTCTCGTGCTCAAGGTCAGCTGGGCGGGATCATCAAGATGGTCGAGGAGGGTCGCGACTGCGCGGACATTCTCACTCAGCTAGCCGCCGCTCAGGCAGCCGTTTCAAAGGCAGCCTTTTCACTCATCGCGAGTGGAATCGCCAACTGCGGCACCGACGCTAGCGGCATGGCCGATCGCGCCAAATTGGAAAAAGCATTTTTGTCACTTAGCTAAGAAGTTTTTTGAAAGGGAAAAGAAATGGGTAGAGAAGTAACTTTGAATGAGCTCGAGGCGGCGATTGCATCCGGAGCGCACGTTGTGGATGTCCGTGAAAGCTTCGAGTTCGAAGCGGGTCACGTTCCAAATGCTCACCACATTCCACTGAACGAGATTCCAGAGGCGCTAAACCTGATTCCAAAGGACCAGCAGGTGTGGTTGGTTTGCAAGTCCGGCGGTCGCTCAATGCGCGCCTGCGATTACCTTGAGGCCCAGGGCTTTGATGTGGTTTCGGTCGCCGGTGGCACTGACGGCTGGGTTGCTTCTGGCCGCGCTGTTTCGATGGAGCCAAGCAAGTAAATGGGACTCTTTAGTTTTTTCAAAAAGAAGTACGAAACGGTTTCTCCGGCAAAGGCCAAAGAGGCCCAAGATCAGGGCGCAATGTTGATCGATGTTCGTGAGTCCAGCGAATACCGTTCCGGCCATGCCCCTGGAGCCAAGCACATCTCTGTTCAGGTAATCGAGCGTCGACTGGGTGAAATCCCCAAAGAGCGTCAGATTGTTGTGATGTGCCAATCAGGCATGCGATCCCAGCGCGCTGCAGAGATCCTCTCTCGCAACGGCTACCAAGTCCTAAATGTTTCGGGTGGAATTATCGGCTGGCAGCGAGCTGGCCTAAAGGTTGTGAAGTAAATGAAGGTTCTAATTGTTGGTGGTGTTGCCGGTGGCATGTCTGCCGCTACGAGACTGCGCAGATTGCAGGAGGATGCCGAGATCATCGTCTTTGAGCAGGGTCCACACGTCTCATACGCGAACTGTGGTCTCCCGTATCACATCGGTGAGGTGATCCCAGAGCAAAAGGATCTGCTACTGCAGACTCCGAAGTCGCTGCACGATCGCTTCCGCCTGGATGTTCGTGTGCACAACCGCGTCACCAAGCTAAACCCAGCACAGAAAACCGTCGAGGTGAAAAACCTCGAGACCGGCGAAAGCTACACCGAGAGCTATGACGCGTTGATCCTATCTACCGGCGCAAAGCCAAGAATGGTTCCAATTCCTGGACTTGAGCGAGCACACGTGCTGCGCGATGTTCCAGATGCAATTGCCATCAAGGAGCTTGTTGACCAGAAGAAGGTCAAGACTGCCGCCATCATCGGAGCGGGTTTCATTGGCATTGAGTTGGCAGAGAATCTAAACCACCGCGGTATTGAAACCACCATCGTCGAGTTCAGGGACACGATTCTTCCGCAGTTCGACCCAGAAATGATCGAGCCGATGCAGGCCGAGCTTGTGAAGCACGGCATCAAGCTCGCACTGCGCGCTGAAACTGAGACGGTTCTCGAAGACTCCCTCAGACTCAAAGATGGTCGAGTAATTCCTGCCGATTTGGTGGTTGCGGCAATCGGAGTGGTCGCGGATCATCAACTGGCGGTTGACGCGGGACTCAAGATTGGTGAGGCCGGTGGAATCTGGGTAAACGACCAGATGCAAACCTCCGACCCAAGCATCTATGCGGTCGGTGATGCAGCAGAGAAGACCAGCCTGCTGACCGGAGCAAACCAAATGATTTGGCTTGCTAACTTGGCGAACCGGCACGGTCGCCTGGTGGCGGATGTCATCTCCGGGGAAAAGGTTGCGACAAGACCTTCCATCGGTACCGGAATCATCGGTGCCTATGGCATGGCTGCGGCACTAACTGGCCTTACCGAGGGGCTTGCCAAGCGAATGGGTATCAAGCATCAGGTGATTCACCTTCACCCAGGTTCACACGCAGGCTACTACCCAGGTGCTGAGCGAGTTTCTCTAAAGGTGTTGTTTGATCCTGAGACCGGCAAGATCTTGGGAGCTCAGGGCATCGGCCGCGACGGAGTCGATAAGCGCATCGATGTAATTGCAACCGCAATCTACGCAGGCCTCGGCATCGATGATCTAATGAACCTAGAGCTTGCCTATGCACCTGCCTTTGGTTCAGCCAAGGACGCCATCAACCAGACCGGCTACGTCGGCAACAACGTCAGGACTGGTAAGTCACCAAACATTCAGTGGCATGAAGTTCAGGCCGCCCAAGATGGCGGCACCTTGGTGGTCGACGTTAGAACCCAAGACGAGCACCAAAACGGCAACATCCCGAACACCATCTTGATCCCGGTCGACACGCTTCGTGAGCGCGTTGAGGAGCTTCGGGGGAAGGATGTCATCGTGACCTGTGCAGTTGGACAGCGCGGCCACACCGCAACTCAGATCCTGCGTCAGCACGGAATCAATGCCCGAAACCTAGATGGTGGCTACACCACGTGGCGAACCGGCATGGATGCGCTCGAACGAGCGAAATAGCCACAAATGAGAAAGGGCCCCGAGGGGCCCTTTTTTAGTACTCGTCTACGAGCGAGATAGCTCGCATGCTGTCGGCTTGGATCTCAACCTTGAGCTTGTCCAAAAGCGCTGGGGCCACCGGGGAGTCAACCGTGATTACGCTAAGTGCCTTGCCGCCCTTTTGCTGGCGAGCAATGGTCATGGCAGCAATGTTGATACCCGCTTCAGCGAAGGCCTTGCCGTAGATTGCCACGATGCCCGGACGGTCCTGGTAAACCATGACAACCAGGTGCTCAGCCATCGAGAGCTCAACGTCATAACCGTTGATGGAAACAACCTTTTGCTGGTGCTTTGGACCAATCACCGTACCGCCAGCTGAAACGGTGCTGCCATCAGATAGCACCGCCTTCAAAGTCGTGACATTGCGGTACTCATCACTCTTTGTGTCCTGAGTAAGGCGAACCTCGACGCCGCGCTGTTCGGCCATCAGAGGGGCGTTGACGTATGAGACCTGCTCGGTGACCATGGTCTGGAAAAGACCCTTCAGAGCGGCCAGCTTAAGCACTGTCACATCGTGTGCAGCAATCTCGCCGCGAGCTTCAAACTCAACCGAAACGATTGAGGTGTGAGCCAAACCGGCAACGATCTGGCCAAGCTTCTCAGCAAGTGGGATACCTGGCTTCACCGATGCATCAATCACACCACCGGCGACGTTGACAGCGTCAGGAACTAGGTCACCGGCAAGGGCTAGGCGCACAGACTTGGCAACTGAGATTCCAGCCTTCTCTTGTGCTTCGTCGGTCGATGCTCCGAGGTGAGGGGTGACCAAAATGTTTGGAAGACCCAGAAGTGGAGAGTCTTTCGGTGGCTCGTTTACGAATACATCGAGACCGGCACCGGCAATCTGACCTGAGCTTAGGGCCTCATATAGGGCCGCCTCGTCGATGATGCCACCGCGAGAGCAGTTGACGATTCTGAGGTTTGGCTTTGCGATTGCAAACTGCGCGGTAGAGATCATGCCCGTGGTCTCAGGGGTCTTGGGGATGTGAATGGTGATGAAATCACTGCGCTTCATCAGCTCTTCGATTGAGACCAGCTCAACACCCATCTGCTCAGCACGAGCCTGAGTGACGTATGGGTCGTAACCGATCAAGGTGGTGCCAAAACCGGCTAGGCGCTGAGCAACCAGGGTGCCGATTCGGCCAAGACCAATGATTCCGAGTGTCTTTTCATAAAGCTCGACACCGGTGAACTTGCTCCGCTTCCACTCCCCTGCCTTCAAAGATGCGTTGGCGTCTGGGATATGACGGGCTAGACCCATGATCTGAGCAATGGCCAACTCGGCAGCTGAAATGATATTCGAGGTTGGCGCATTCACAACCATGACACCAGCGTTGGTTGCAGCCTTGATGTCAACGTTGTCTAGCCCCACGCCAGCACGGGCAATGACCTTCAATTTCGGTGCAGCTGCAATTGCCTCTTCGTCCATCTTGGTAGCGGAGCGAATCAAGACTGCATTTGCCTCTGCCAAAGCTGGCAGTAAGGCGGAGCGATCGGCACCATCTACGTTGCGGATTTCAAAATCAGGTCCGAGCGCCTCCAATGTGGCAGGCGAAAGCTCCTCGGCAATTAGAACTACTGGCTTAGACAATGGCTGACCTAACGTCTATTCGACAATGAAGGGGGGAACAGCGTTAGTTTAGCGAGGAAAAACTAATTAGTCCCTCGGGCACTGGCAGCGGTCGGCCTCGGCGATGCCCTCTAGAGCATCCTCAATGTGTTGTCCGCAACCCTGCCAGGTTGGCTTTGAGCAGTCGTAGCACATAACTTGTGAGCACATACAGAGCATCCTTTGTTTCTGGTTTACCTTTTTAGTATACCCCCATGGGTATAGCTAGCTAGCTTTCTCCAAGCGCATTTCTACCAGTCCAGAGTCGTAATGCTTGGTATGTGAAAGTTTGAATTGCACTTTGATTTTTGAGCCTTTGAACAACTTCGTCCCGCCGCCCAGTAGGTCGGGTGCGAGGAATAACCGAAGCTCGTCGACCAAGCCCATCACCATCATGGTGTCGAGTAGCATCGCACCACCGCCGATAAACAAGTTGCCCGGGTGCTTTGTCTTGATGGTTTCAACCACCTCGCGAAGATCGCCGGCTATGAAGTGCAGGTTTTGAGCGTGAACCCCATCGAATCGAAGCGGCTGCTCAGTCAGCACATAGGTGGGCAAAATCCGATCTAGATCCGGGGCATTCTTTAGTTCAAACTCAAAAGTCTTGCGCCCCATCAAAACTGCACCGCAGCTTTGAATCAGCTCCATCCAGCCGTAGTCCTCTTGAGGGCTGAGATATTTCTCCGCCCAACCCATGTCCTCGTTTTCTGCGGCTAAGAAGCCGTCGAGAGACATCACGCCGTAAAAGATGGTTTTTGACATTCGCCCAGAATAGTCAAAAGCCCCCGAGGTTATCGGGGGCTTTTGAGGTTGAAACTAGCGAGCAGCTGAGCCCTCTTGGTAGTCATCGTCCTGCTTGATCCAGCTGAACAGCTTGCGCAGTTCACGACCGGTTGCCTCGATTGGGTGAGCCTCGCCCTTGGCACGAAGTGCCTTGAACTCTGGAGCACCAGCATCCTGGTCCGCGATGAAGCGGTCAGCGAATGCGCCGGACTGGATGTCAGCCAAAACGGCCTTCATGTTCTCCTTGACGCTTGGGTCAATCACTCGAGGACCGGAGACGTAGTCACCGTACTCGGCAGTGTCAGAGACACTCCAGCGCTGCTTGGCAATGCCACCCTCGTACATCAGGTCAACGATTAGCTTGAGCTCGTGTAGCACCTCGAAGTACGCGATCTCTGGCTGGTAGCCAGCCTCGGTTAGCACCTCAAAGCCGTACATGACTAGCTGTGAAGCACCACCGCAGAGAACAGCCTGCTCACCGAACAGGTCGGTCTCAGTCTCTTCTGTGAAGGTGGTCTTGATGGTTCCCGCACGGGTACCACCAATTGCCTTGGAGTAGGAAAGTCCAACTGCCATCGCATTGCCGGTTGCGTCCTGCTCGACCGCGATCAGGTTTGGGACACCCTTGCCTGCGACATACTCACGGCGGACCAAGTGACCTGGGCCCTTTGGAGCCACTAGGAATACGTCAACATCGGCTGGAGGCTTGATGAATCCGAAGCGAATTGCGAAACCGTGACCAAAGACCAGTGCGTCACCTGCGGAGAGGTTTGGCTCGATGTCATTGGTGTAGAGGTCACGCTGCTTAGGGTCCGGAGCAAGCACCACGATCACGTTGGCCCACTTGACTGCCTCGGAAGGAGTTAGCACGTTTAGACCCTGCTCCTGCGCCTTAGCGCGGGACTTTGAGCCCTCTGGTAGACCAACTACGACGTCAACGCCGGAGTCCTTCAGGTTTAGAGCATGAGCGTGACCCTGAGAACCAAATCCCAATACGGCCACCTTGCGTCCCTGAATGATGCTCAGGTCGGCGTCTTTGTCATAGAAGATTTCTGCCACTTCTTATTTCTCCTTGTTTGGTAGATCTATTTCTTAGCGAAGCACTTTTTCGCTCATTGACTTGGAGCCGCGAGAGATCGCAATAGCTCCAGACTGAACGAGTTCTTTAATGCCGAATGGTTCGAGCACCTTCAGAAATGCCTTGCACTTAGCGGTGTCGCCGGTGACCTCGATAACAACCGAGTCGCTGACCACGTCAATGACTCGGGCACGAAACAGCGTAACGGCTTCAAGTACCTGAGAGCGAGTGGCAGCGTCGGTTTTCACCTTAATGAGCATGTGATCGCGGGCTACTGAATTGTCCTGCTCGAGCTCAACAATCTTCAAAACGTTGACAAGCTTGTTGAGCTGCTTGGTTACCTGCTCAAGCGGCTGGCCATCAAGGCTCACCACTGCAGTGATTCTCGAGACACCCTCAACCTCTGTGGTTCCCACGGCCAAAGACTCGATGTTGAATCCGCGGCGTGCAAAGAGCGCCGCAACGCGGGTCAAAATACCTGGCTTGTCTTCAACCAGTAGCGAGAGTACGTGCTGACTCATTTACTCGTCCCCTTCCCAGATTGGTCTGGCATCTCGGGCGTATTGCACGGCATCGTTTGAGACACCGGCGGGGACCATTGGCCACACCATTGCATCGCGACCAACGATGAAGTCGATCACCACTGGTCGGTCATTGGTTTCCATGGCCAACTTGATAGCTGGGTCAATCTCCTCTTCCTTCTCAACACGAATCGCAAGGCAGCCATAGGCCTCTGCGAGCTTGACAAAGTCGGGAATCATCAAGGTGTCGGTACCGGTGTGGAGATCAGTGTTGGAGTAACGCTCGTTGTAGAACAGGGTCTGCCACTGACGAACCATGCCCAAGGAAGAGTTGTTGATAATCGCAACCTTGATTGGAATGTTGTTGATGGCGCAGGTGGCTAGTTCCTGGTTGGTCATCTGGAAACAACCATCGCCATCGATTGACCAAACCAAACGATCTGGCTGCGCGACCTTGGCACCCATGGCTGCAGGCACTGAGTAACCCATGGTTCCAGCACCACCTGAGTTGACCCAGGAGTTTGGTCGCTCGTAGTTAATAAACTGTGCCGCCCACATCTGGTGCTGACCTACGCCTGCGCAGTAGATCGCCTCGGGGCCGGAGAGCTCACCGATTCGCTTGATAACAGTCTGAGGCGCAAGCTTGCCATCATCTAGATCGACGTAACCCAGTGGGTAGCGCTCCTTGAGACCGTTTAGGAACTGCCACCATGCCGAGTAGTCAGGCTTGGTGCCACCGAGCTGCTTCTCAAGCTCGGCAATCAACATCGCAATTACAACCTTGGCATCACCAACGATTGGGACATCGGCGTGACGAATCTTGCCAATTTCAGCAGGATCAATGTCTACGTGAATGACCTTTGCCTCGCGAGCAAAGCTCTTGACGTCTCCGGTGACTCGGTCATCAAATCGAGCACCCAAAGTGATCAGTAGGTCAGACTTCTGCAATCCGGTAACGGCCGGCACAGTGCCGTGCATGCCAGGCATACCGAGGTGGTTGGGGTGGGAGTCTGGGAACGCACCACGAGCCATCAGGGTAGTGGTGACGGGAGCATTGATTAGCTCGGCTAGCTTTAGGAGCTCGCGGTGAGCGCCGGCACGAATAACGCCGCCACCGACGTAAAGAATTGGCTTCTTCGACGCCAGGATCAGTTCGGCGGCCGCAGTTACCTGCTTACCGTGTGGGTCAGTGACTGGCTTGTAGCCAGGAAGGTCTACCTTTGGTGGCCAACTGAATTCAAACTTGGCGTTCTGAGCATCTTTAGCGACGTCAACCAGAACGGGTCCTGGACGACCAGTGGTTGCAAGCTCATAGGCCGCTGCCATGGTTGCCGGGATGTCTTGAGCCTTCGTGACCAAGAAGCTGTGCTTGGTGATTGGCATGGTGATTCCGACGATGTCGGCTTCCTGGAAAGCGTCAGTTCCGATTGCGTGTGAGTTCACCTGACCGGTGATTGCAAGCATTGGGACCGAGTCCATCATCGCGTCCATGATCGGGGTGACCAGGTTGGTAGCTCCCGGACCGCTGGTTGCGATGCAGACGCCGAGCTTGCCACTGGCTGCGGCATAACCCTCAGCTGCGTGTCCTGCGCCCTGCTCGTGTCGCACCAAAATGTGACGGATCTTGCTGGAGTCCATCAGTGGATCGTAGGTAGGCAGAATTGCGCCACCAGGCAAACCAAAGACGGTGTCGACACCCAGCATCTCCAAAGAGCGAATGATTGCTTGCGCTCCGGTGAGGGTTTCGGTAGCCATCGAATTCCTTATCAAGTCGGTATTAACCGCAGAAGGCACCTTCTGCGGCAGATCTGAATAGCTTGGAGTACTTCCCTAGAACACCGCGGGTGTAACGCGGGGGAAGCGGCTGCCAGTTCTGTCTGCGGGCAGCCAGCTCTTCTTCGTCGACCAGTAAGTCAAGAGAACGAGCTGCGATGTCGACCCTAATCAGGTCTCCATCGCGCACCAGGGCAATAGGTCCGCCATCGGTTGCTTCTGGTGCTATGTGTCCGATGCACAGGCCGGTTGTGCCGCCTGAGAATCGTCCGTCTGTCAATAGTAGGACATCCTTGCCCAATCCCGCACCCTTGATTGCTCCGGTGATGGCGAGCATCTCGCGCATACCGGGTCCACCCTTAGGTCCCTCGTAGCGAATTACCACTACGTCACCGGCGCTGATCTCGCCGCGGGATAGCGCATCCATGGCACCCTGTTCGCGGTCAAAGACGCGAGCTGGACCCTCGAAGAACTCAAGGTCAAAGCCTGCGGTCTTTACAACCGCACCCTCAGGAGCGATGGTGCCGTGCAGCACGGTAATGCCGCCAGTCTTGTGAATTGGGTTGTTCATCGCGCGGATGATCTTGCCGTCTGGATCTGGTGGGTTGATGTCCGCAAGGTTCTCAGCAACGGTCTTGCCGGTAACGGTGAGGCAGTCACCGTGAATTAGGCCTGCGTCTAGCAGCGCCTTCATAACCACCGGCACACCACCAACGCGGTCCACGTCATTCATTACAAACTGACCAAACGGCTTGAGGTCACCAAGGTGTGGCACCTTGTCTGCGATGCGGTTGAAGTCTGAAAGCTGAAGGTCAACCTCGGCTTCACGAGCAATTGCCAATAGGTGCAGCACGGCGTTGGTGGAACCACCGAAGGCCATCAAAACTGCGATCGCATTTTCAAAGGCCTTCTTGGTCAGAATCTGTCTTGCGGTGATGCCCTTGGCAATTAGGTTCACAACCGCCTCACCGGAGCGGTGAGCCCAAGCATCACGTCGACGGTCTGCGGAAGGTGGTGATGCGGAACCAGGCAAGCTCATGCCAAGTGCTTCACCAATTGAAGCCATGGTGTTAGCGGTGTACATACCGCCACAGGCACCTTCACCAGGGCAGATCGCACGCTCGATGCGGTCTAGGTCTTCAAGGCTCATCTTGCCGGCCTTGCAAGCACCTACCGCTTCGAAGGCATCGATGATGGTCACTTCTTTTTCAGTGCCATCAGAGAGCTTCACCCAGCCCGGAGCAATAGAACCGGCATAAAGAAATACCGAAGCCAAATCCAAGCGGGCAGCTGCCATCAACATGCCCGGCAGCGACTTGTCACAGCCGGCCAACAAAACTGAGCCGTCTAGGCGCTCTGCCTGCATAACGGTTTCAACTGAGTCCGCGATAACCTCGCGAGAGACCAGTGAGAAGTGCATACCCTCGTGGCCCATCGAGATACCGTCAGAGACCGAGATGGTTCCAAACTCAAGCGGATAGCCCTTAGCTGCATGCACGCCCATCTTGGCGGCATCGGCCAGGCGATCAAGTGAGAGGTTGCAGGGGGTTACTTCGTTCCAAGACGAGGCCACACCGATTTGCGGCTTCTCCCAGTCCTCATCACCCATTCCGACTGCACGCAACATTCCGCGCGCGGCAGCCCTTTCAATTCCATCCGTTACAACGTGACTACGAGGTTTCATTGGGCTTGGCATAAACCAATCTTAGCTACCAATAAAGGGGGTAGCCTAGGCGAGTGGAATCCCAAGACACCACCAAAGTGCCTACTGGTCTAGCGCTCTACACCAAGGCCGCTCACAGAGCGAGTGCCGAGGTGATTTACAGCTACTCAACATCCTTTGGTGCAGCCACCAAGTTGCTCCCAAAATCACTACGTCACCACATTGAAAACATCTATGCGATGGTGCGAGTTGCTGACGAGATCGTTGATGGTTCCGCCCAGCAGGCAGCGCAGAATTCAAAGGACATTGATCCAGCTTTAGAACTCGACGCCTTTGAGGCAGAGACCTACCGGGCAATGGAGCGTGGCTTTTCAACCAACTTGATCCTGCACTCCTTTGCGGTAACCGCGAGAGAGGTCGGCATTGCCAAGGACATCGTCGAACCGTTTTTCTATTCCATGCGTCAGGACTTGACTGAGTCGGAGCACGACCAGGAGTCTTTTGACCGCTACGTCTATGGCTCGGCTGAAGTGGTGGGACTGATGTGCCTGGCAGCGTTCGTTCATGGAAAGAGCTACACCCAGGAGCAAAAAGTTCAACTGGTCAAGGGCGCAAGAGCGCTTGGTAGCGCCTTCCAAAAAGTAAATTTCCTGAGAGACCTAGCTGCAGACTTTGGTCGTCTGGGACGCTCTTATTTCCCAGGAGTCAACGTCAACAACTTTGATGAGGCAACCAAGCTGCGATTGGTTGAGGACATTGACAATGATTTGAGAGTTAGCGCTGAGTCACTACCGCTACTACCAAACTCTGCAAGAGTCGCCGTCACCGCAGCGCAGCTGTTGTTTGCCGAACTAAATCAGAAAATCGGAAACACATCGGCCAAGGATTTGATTAACACCCGTATCAGCGTGAGCAATTTCAAGAAGTTGATCTTGGTTGCGCGCGCGTTTTTAGGAGCTAAACCATGAGTCAAAAAACTGCCATCGTGATCGGTGGCGGCATCGCCGGACTGTCCTCTGCCTCCCTACTAGCCAAGGCTGGCATGAAGGTCACGCTCTATGAGGCGAAGGAGTCACTCGGTGGACGCGCTTACCTTTGGGAGAAGGACGGCTTCCGCTTTGACATGGGCCCGAGCTGGTACCTGATGCCGGATGCTTTCGAGCAGTTCTACAACCTGATGGGCACAACCGCGAGCGCCGAGCTTGACCTAGTGCGACTTTCCCCCGCCTACCAAACCCGCAACGAGGGTGAGGGGGACAAACTTCTGATGAGTGAGAATGTTGACGAGATCAAGTCGATGTTTGAGTCCATCGAACCCGGAGCAGGAGCTGCGCTGCAGCGCTACCTAGATAGTGCGGAGGATGCCTACAAGCTCTCCATCAAGCACTTCCTCTACACAAACTTCAGAGACCCCAGAAGCTTTTTCCACCCTGAGGTGCTGGCAAGACTTGGCGAGTTCCTAAAGCTTTTGGTTACTCCGCTCTGGACCTTCTCTGGCAAGTTTGTGAAGGATGAGCGTCTGAAGAAGATGCTCAATTTTCCTGCGGTATTCCTCGGTGCATCCCCATATGACACCCCGAGCATGTACCACCTGATGACACATGTTGATATGAACCAGGGAGTCTTTTACCCGCGCGGTGGCATCTACACCATCATCGAGTCCATCGAACGACTCGCAAAAAAGCACGGTGTTGAGATCCACACCTCATCACCGGTTCAGAAGATCTTGGTCGAAAACGGTAAGGCCGTTGGCGTGAAGGTAGGCGAATCCGAGATTCGCGCCGATGTTGTGGTGGCGAGCGCCGACCTACATCACGTAGAGACCAAACTGCTCGAAGAAAAAGACCAGACCTACCCGCAGCGCTTTTGGGACAAGAAGGTCCCCGGTCCATCAGCGCTTCTGATCTACCTGGGCATTAAGGGCAAGATCTCACAGCTGGATCACCACACCCTGCTCTACACCAAGGACTGGGCATCAAACTTCAAAGAGGTGTTCCGGAAGGCAGATGGCAAGAGCAAGGTGCCATCCCCTGCCTCGCTCTACCTCTGCATGCCGTCAAAGACCGACGCTAGCGTCGCACCGCAAGATCACGAGAACCTGTTTGTGCTGGTTCCGATCGCCGCCGATCCAGCCATTGGCCGCGGAGGCATCAATGGCTCCGGCGACCCAGCGTTCGAAGCTGAAGCCGACCGCATCATTGATCAAATTGCTCAGTGGTGTGAGATTCCAGATCTCAAGGAGCGCATCGTCGTGCGAAGGACCGTTGGTCCAGCAAACTTCGAGTCTGAGCTAAACGCTTGGAGTGGAACCGCATTGGGCATGGCTCACACTCTCACTCAGAGCGCATTCTTCAGACCGTCCAACAAATCCAAGAAGGTCAAGAACCTGCTCTACACCGGTCACAACACCATCCCGGGCATTGGACTGCCGATGTGTCTAATCGGAGCAGAGCTGGTCTACAAGCACCTGATTGATGACCGCAGTGCTGGGCCAACCAAGGGTGAGCTAGCCCCAGTCAAGAGTTGGAGAGGTCTGCAGTGATTCAGGAGGTAGTCACCTACCTTTACTTGATTGCACTGATCTTCTCCATCCTGGGCGTTGGGCTTTTGGATTACACCCACAAACTCGCGCTATTTGTTGACCCGAGGGCAACCCTGATCGCAGTATCGCTCTCGGTGGCAGTCTTTTTGGTTTGGGACATAGTTGGGATCATCAACGGCATCTTCTTCCGCGGAGATGCACCTCACCTCAGCGGCATCCTGCTTGCTCCGGAGCTCCCGCTCGAAGAACTGTTCTTCCTCACGCTGCTCTGCTACAACACCCTCGTGGTTTATAGGTGGGCAGCAAAATGAGCTATCCGGAACTGACTGCGCTGGTATTGGGCATTTTTGCCATCTACACCGTGTTGGTTCGAAAAAACTTGAGGGTAAGGCCACTTCTTGTTACCGCATTGGTGATGCTCACACTCACCCTGATCTTCGATAACGTGATCATCGGAACTGGGATAGTTGCCTACGACCAAGAAAAGCTCTTAGGCATCATGCTCGGCTACGCCCCGATCGAGGACTTTGCTTACACGCTAGTTGCGCTGGTGCTAACCCCATCGCTCTATGAAATGTTTAGGAGAAGGTGATGCTGAAAAAGCTCTTCGTCTCCTCTAGACCAATCTCTTGGATTAACACCGCATTTCCATTTGCCGCCGCCTACTTTTTGGCTACCGGCAAGGTGGATTTGAATCTGATTGTCGGCAGTCTTTTCTTCCTTATCCCCTACAACCTTTTGATGTATGGGGTGAATGACGTATTCGATTACCCATCCGACCTGCGCAATCCCAGAAAAGGTGGCATCGAGGGTGGGCTACTAGAGCCTAAGTATCACCGCCCAACCCTGCTGGTGTCCTTTGGACTTGCGATTCCATTCGCGGTTTATCTACTGCTTGCTGGAGACCTGGTTAGCTCAGCGGTGCTTCTTCTTGTGCTGTTCTCGGTGGTCGCCTACAGCCTTGGAGGACTTAGGTTCAAAGAGATTCCATTCTTGGATTCCTTCACCTCCGCCATGCACTTTGTTGGACCTATGCTCTTCGGCCTCACGCTCGCGGGAGCAAGCTTTGACCAGCGGGTTTGGCTCATTACGCTGAGCTTTACGCTTTGGGGCATGGCCTCGCATGCTTTTGGTGCGGTGCAGGACATCAAGGCCGATAGAGAAGCTGGTATTTCCTCGATCGCCACCGTCTTAGGTGCCAAGGCCACGGTGCGAATCGCATTCTCAATGTATTTGGTGGCTGGCGTGGTGACTCTTTTCCTAGGTGATCGCTATCCACAAGCCGCGCTAGCTGCAATCCCATACCTGTTTGTGGTGGGTCGCGAGTGGGGTATCACGGACGAGAACTGTGAGGTTGCCAATCGCGGTTGGCGACGCTTTATCTATTTGAACTTCTTAGCTGGCGCGATCGTCAGCGCCGTCATCATCGGACCTCAACCCAGCTAATTAGATAGCGCCGAGAAAAGCTCGGTGCACACAACTTGCAAGACAGCGGACGCTGAGGTTTGCGAGAACGATAGTGCTCGTGGTTTTGCGGGCAGCTCCCCCGCCACTTCGCAACCTCAGCCGCTAGCGATGAGCCATCAATTCGCTCATGGCGATAGCCAATTTCGCTGGCTTTGTGGCGCCAGATTTTGCCGTGACCGGCACTTTTACCAACTAGAGCGTGAGCGATCTCATGCAGCAAAACCTGTTCAATTTGATCCAAGTTAGAGCCAGCCAACAGGTGCTTTGAAATGGTGATTCTGCGCTTGGTGTAATCGCAAAGTCCAGCTCTGCGAATCGCCCTGTCAAAACCAAAGGAGTAGTTGACGATGCCGTGCTTTTGAAAAAGCTCGCTCGCTAACGCAATTACTTTGGATTCCACGCTGCAAAGACTATGGGTTTGCAGGTATGTTTTTGGGCAATGACAAAGCGCAATCGACCCTGGGGTTACAACCCAAACAGCTCATCTCCAACCTCTCGTGAGCTGCACCCGGACACCATCGCCGTCCGTGGTGGGCTGACCCGCACTGGTTTCCAGGAGACCTCCGAGGCGCTATTTCTAAATTCGGGTTTCACCTATGACAGCGCCGAGCAGGCCGAGGCCAGCTTCGCTGAAACCGAAGAGCACCATCTTTACTCCAGATTTTCAAATCCAACGGTCCAAATGTTCGAGGACCGTCTTGCTTTGATTGAAGGAGCTGAGTCAGCTCACGCCACTGGAAGCGGCATGAGCGCGATGTTTGCCTCAGTGGCCTGCTTGGTTTCTGCCGGTGACCGAGTTGTGGCGTCTGGGGCAATGTTCTCCTCCTGCTATGTGGTACTAACCGAGATCCTGCCTCGCTGGGGAGTCGAAGTCGAGGTGGTAGTTGAAAACACTGAAGCTGCCTGGCAGCGAGCACTGAGCAAAAAGGCCAAGGCGGTCTTTATCGAAACTCCATCCAACCCACTGATGGAGATTGTTGACATCGAGATGGTGGCAAACCTCGCTCATTCAGCCGGTGCACTTTTGATTGTTGACAACGTAATGGCATCACCGGTGCTGCAAAAGCCCTTGGAGCTAGGTGCCGATGTTGTGATGTATTCGGCAACCAAACACATTGATGGACAAGGTCGCGTCTTGGGTGGAGCGCTGTGTGGATCCAAGGATTACATCGACCAGCAGCTCAAACCATTCACCCGTCACACCGGTCCATCACTCTCACCCTTCAATGCCTGGGTGCTACTGAAGTCACTGGAGACCATGGAGATGCGGGTCCACAAGATGGCCGATTCCGCGTTTGAAATTGCAACGGCCTTATCTGAAGCTAGGGGCGTTGCCAAGGTTCACCACCCGTTTTTAGACTCTCACCCGCAGCAACAGCTTGCCAAAAAGCAAATGCTCAAGGGTGGCACAACCTTGGCTCTTGATCTTGAAACTAAAGAGCGCGCGTTTGATTTGATGAACCGACTCGAGGTGATTGATATCTCGAACAACCTTGGCGACTCGAGGTCACTGATCACGCACCCTGCATCTTCGACCCACCGCAGACTTGATCCTGAGACCAGACTGCGAATGGGTATCGGAGAGGGAACCCTTCGACTATCGGTTGGTCTTGAGAACCCAGCAGACCTAATTGAAGATCTAGTTACCGCCCTCAAGCGCTAGGCGCATTCTGCGAACAGCTTCTGTGATTCGCTCCTTTGAACAGGCGAAGTTGAATCGCACGAAGTTTGAATACTCATCTCCTGGGGCATGGTCTTCACCCGGTACAAGCGCAACCCCGTGACGAAGAATCTCTGCCTGAGGCGTAGCAAGCTCGTAATCAGTTAGGTCGATCCAGGCCAGGTAAGTTGCGCGATGGTCAAACATTTTGGCCTTCGGGAGCTGCTTTTCAACCTCGGCTCTGAGGTGGGAAAGGTTTTGCTGCAAGCGAGCGTTGGTCTCATCGATCCAATAGTCACAGGAGTCGAAGGCGACTGTCATTGCGAATGCACCGAGTAGTGAACTGCGCCAGTGCATCGCCTCTGGAATCCCCTGAATTCGCTTTGCAACCTCGTCAGATTGATAGATCAAAAAGCCCGCCTTGAGACCTGCCGTGTTCCAGGCCTTAGAGCTTGAGGTGATCACGATGCCATTTCTATCGGCTCCCTCAACTGCCAGGTAGGGGGTGAAGGTCTCAAAACTGAGTGGAGCGTGAATCTCATCGGAAATCACCAAAACTCCATACTGGTTCGCCAGATCCGAAATGGCTTTCAGCTCTCTAGCCGAGTGGATCGTGCCGACTGGGTTTTGCGGCGAGCAAATCATGTAGACCTTTACACCCGCTTTGAAAGCTTCCTCAATCGCCTCAAGATCTAGTCGCCAGGAGTTGCCCTCAAGCTTCAAGGGCACATCGTGTTCCACGGCACCAACCTCGTGGATCCAGTGATAAAAGCTTGAATAGACCGGAGAGTTGATTAGAACTTTGTCACCTGGTTTTGTGACCACGCGCAGAATCTCCACCGCTGCAACACCGACGTCGGTGGCAAGTTTTAGGTTTTGCTTCTGAATCTGCCAGCCCCACTTTTCGAGTGCATACTTTTCAAAAGCTTTTGCTAGTTCTGGAACCGGACCGAGATAACCGAGATCGGAGCGCGAGACCAGGTCGTGAAGTTTCTCACGAATCTCAACCGCCACCTCATAGTCCATTTCCGCGACATGCATCGGTAGCACATCGGCTGGGTAGCGACGCCACTTTGAACTGGAGCGATTAGCAAAGTTGCCGAGCGAGCTCTCTTCAAGTGTCATTTTCTAATCCATCCCTAAAACTCATAGGTCAATAAAAGCAGTGCGATTGAGAACATCACGACTGCGATAAAGCCATCTAGCACCCTCCAGAATTTCGGAGAGGAAACGAATCTAGACAGCAACTTTGCAAAGTAGCCGAGCGAGAAAAACCAAACAAATGACGCTGTGGCGGCACCAAAGGCGAAGAGCCAGCGCTCATCCCCAAACTGATTGCCAATACCACCAACCAAAATCACGGTGTCCAGATAGACATGTGGGTTTAGGTAGGTCAGCGCGGCCACGGTTGCGATTGCCTTACCCAAGGTAATCCCAGATCCCGATCCAGCCTCAAGAGCACCAGGTTTCAGGGCCCTTCTCAGAGCCGAAATACCAAACCACGCCAGGTATGCAGCTCCGACATAACGAATCACTTCGAGAGCAAGTGGGTATCCCTGAATCACGGCACCCAAGCCGGCGATGCCGACAATAATCAGAAGCGCATCTGAGATGGATGCGAAAAGCACAATCGCGAAGATGTGCTCTTTGCGAAGGCCTTGCCGAAGCACGAAGGCGTTCTGCGCTCCAATCGCGACAATCAGCGAGAGCCCAGTCAGAAAACCAGTGGTTGCTGAAATCAAAGCTTTACTCCCATCGCCTTAGCATCCAATCTTGCCGTAAGGGCCATGTGTGGCACAGTCAAGGCCCAAATCACGACCAACAGAAGCCACAAAAGCTCTGCCGGCAAGCTAAAGCCGGCCAAAAGCGCCCAGCCAATCGTGAAACCCAGAACCAAGACCAAAGCCGGCACGCCTGCGATGAATGCCTTGAAAAAACTTGCCCAACTGCGACCTTCTTCATGCAAGCGCTTTGCGCTTGGTAGCTCTAGGGTCAACCTGCCGGTGTGCCTCAGTGCATGCCACAATCCGAAGTAGAAGGCGAAGGCAACCAATGGTGGTGCCACCAAGCTGATGCCCAAAAGAAGTAGCAGGTCAATGACTTCATCAAAGCGACGCTTGAGGGCCATAAAGCCAACCGCAAAGAGATTCAGGGCTATTACGAACCACAAAAGCTCATCTTCAAACCCTGCCGCCCAGCCAACGAGATTTGGATTTACTGCCTGCAGTGCTTGTGCTGAACCATCAGTTAGTAGCGGGATGAAAACCGGGGTAAAACCTGCAGCGATTGCGTAGCTGATCCTTGGGAGATTTTGAAGGCCCTTACGACCCTCAATCTCTTTGATAAAGGAGGCATCCCCGATACCGAAGTGAATCGCGCTGATCAAAACTATGAGTTGAAACCCAAGCAGGTTGTTTGCAATCAAAAACCAAATCGCCAGCCCAGTTACTGCAAGGTATCCGGCGATAAACAGGCTCATTTTTAGAAGCTTGAACTTGGGCACGGTAACCAGGTGATCGACGGCTCCGTGCGGGGTTCCAACCGCTAGGGCAAAAAGCGCCAGAACTACCTGCCAAATAATCTGATCAGGGAAGAAAAAACTCAGCGGAATTGAAATAAAAGTGCCGAACAAAATGCTGTATCTAGAGATGGTTCGAAGTTGAACCAGCAGCTTCAGTTCTGATTGCAGCACAGGGCTGAGTCTAGTCTCAGGAGCAGTATGTTCGGGCAGTGGTCTTACATGGCGATGCTGCTATTTGTGGTCTGTGGATCCTGGTGGCTCGAGTGGGGATTCAAGATCCGAGTGCTGAGAAACCCAATTCGACTGGCGACAACGGTTCTGCTTGTTGCACCCTGGTTTATCGTCTGGGATGCCTACGCAATCTCCCAGGGACATTGGTTCTTTGACCGCAATCAAATCCTTGGCATTTACGGCCCTCTGGAGATCCCGATCGAGGAATACCTCTTCTTTATCTTGATTCCAATCGCCGCGATTCTCACTATGGAGGGCACTCGCTCCGCCTACCGGATGCTACTTGTCTACCAGGAGAGAAGACGAGAGTTGGTGAACAAATGAGCTACACGGTTCTTGCTCTGATTTCAGTTGCAATCGTGATTTTTATTGAGTCAGGCATTTTGAAGACCGGTTTGTTTGCAAGGACCAGCTTCTACATCGCCTACTCGATTGTTATCTTCTTCCAGCTGGTAACCAACGGCTATCTCACCGGAACAGAAATTGTTACCTATGGCGCAGACGCCATCATGGGAATCCGAATCGTAAATGCCCCGCTTGAAGACCTGCTATTTGGATTCAGCCTCGTGGTGCTCACAATGTCAACTTGGCTCAAGCTCGAGGGCTTGGGTTCAAAAAGAACAAAGCAAGAAGCTAGAGAAATGGAAAACGCATGAGCGTAAAAGTTGGAGACTCCGCACCTAAGTTCACCCTGCAAAACCAGGATGCCCAGCCTGTGAGCCTTGAGTCACTCGCCGGCCAGAAGGTGGTCGTTTACTTCTACCCAGCGGCATCAACCCCAGGCTGCACCACCCAGGCTTGCGAACTTAGAGACAACATCAACACCCTGAAGTCCGCCGGCTACACGGTGCTTGGTATCTCGCCTGACCTGCCGGGCAAGCTAAAGAAATTCAAGGACAAGGAGAGCCTCAACTTCGATCTACTCTCCGACCCAGACAACGCTGTGCAGCAGGCATACGGCGCATACGGTGAGAAGAGCATGTACGGCAAGACCTACATGGGCACCATTCGCTCAACCTTTGTCGTAGATGAGACCGGAAACCTCACCCACGCCCTCTACAACGTAAAGGCCAAGGGTCACATCGAGATGTTGAAAAACGAGCTTGGTATCTAACCTCTTAGCGGCAGTAGCACTCCGATAGCGATAAACACTGTGCCGAAAACTCGGTTGAAGTTTTTGCCCACTTTTTTGAGCCATGGCGTGATTTTGTCAGCGAGAGCGGCAACAGTTAGTTCATAGCAAAACTCGATGACGAAAAATGTTGCAGCCATGATGAAAAATTGCAGCAATAGCGGCTTCTGAGGCTCAATAAACTGCGGCAAGAAAGCAACAAAAAACAATATGCCCTTTGGGTTTGATACCGCGGAGTAAAGTCCGGCTTGGAACAACGACCACGGCTTGGATTTCCCACCACGAGCCTCACTCACCCCAATGGGGTCAGAGCGCCACACCTGAATGCCCAAGAAAACTAGGTATGCGCCACCGAGCCACTTCAGCCAAAAGATCAATTCGGCATTTGCTGCAAGCAAAGCGCCGATGCCGAACATGGATAGTCCGATGACAATGGTGAAGCCAACTCCCCCGCCCAAGATTGTTGCGATGGTGCGCTTGGTGCCATAAAGCGCCCCGTGAGTTAGGGCAAGCAAACCGTTAGGCCCGGGTGTCAGAGACAAACCGAGCGCTGCCGCGGTGTAAAGAAGCCAGTTACTCAGTTCCATCAGTACCCCAGCTCTGGATCCACCACTCCAGTGAGAGGATTTCCGGCAACCCACGCTGCAACATTGACGCGGAGTCGCTGGGCAAATAGTCGCTCCACGATTGGCTTGGTATCCGCGGTGTGAGGAGTGATGATCAAGTCATCCCGACCCCACATCGGGTGACCCTCTGGGAGTGGCTCTGGATAGGTGACATCGGTTGCTGCGCCAGCAATCACCTCGGCGTCCAACGCTGCCAAGAGCGCTTCTTGGTCAATAACCTCCCCCCTAGCCACATTGACCAAATATGAGTCGCTTCGCATCGCTGAGAACCTGGCTGTCGAGAATAGGAACCTGGTCTCATCGGTTAGCGCGCATGCCAAGAAGACAAACTTTGCTCTCGATAAAGCCTCGTCGAGCTGGTCAAAAGGAACCACCTCGGCGATATCAAAGTTTTCAAAAGGCTCGCTCGCTCGCTTGCGAACCACTCTGACTCGGCATCGAAACGGTGCTAGCAGTCGAACCAGCTCCTGAGCGATACCGCCACCACCAACGATTACAACGTCTTCGTCAAATAACGAGTCTGCGTGCTTCTGACCCCAGCTCTTCGCTTTCACTCGCTGGGGCAGTATTCGCCCTAGCGCCATGGCCAGCATCAGGGCATGTTCAGCAACCGGCTCCGAATATGAGCGCTTGGCTGAAGTAAACAGGACGGGAAGGTGAAGTAGGTCTGCAAATGCATCGACTCCGGCGAAGGGAAGCTGCACCCAACGAAGTTGAGGATTTGCCTCGATTGTCTTTGCAAGTAGAGCTGGTTTTGAGTAATCAGTCCAAATCAATGCGTCAACATCAGGAGTGAGTTCGGACAACTCCCCGCCTGCGGCTTCGATGGCGGAAACGTAGGAATCGAACCGCTTGGGTTCGAGTGCGATCAGCTTTCTTGTCACTTGGAAAGCTCATCCACCTCACGCTGCACACCATCATGCAGCTCTTTAGCACTTGGGCCTGAGTCGGCACCTGGGTAGCCACCGTCATATGTGCCATGGAGGTCAGGACTCAAACTGACTTTGAAGCCGTTTTGGTGGGCACCTCGAATACTCGAAATCAAGCACAGCTCCGATTGAACACCGCAGGCTTCGATCTCGGTGATGCCGCGAGCACGTAGCTCATCAGCTAAATCTGGGTTCGACTCAAAAACATTCTGCGTGGTCTTTCTAACCACGAGCTCCTCTGGGCGGGGGTGAATAACCAAATCCCACATCGGTAGACCTGGGGCGTCGAGCTCATCTTGCGGACCGTCGTTTTGGACAAAGATCACAGGCTCTCCGGACATTCGAGCCTCAAGGACTCGATCCCCGATTCGAGACAGCAGCTCCGCATTGTTTGGAAGTGCCCACTTACCTAGAAACAGGCTCGCCTGGACATCTACCACCATCAGAGCTTTAGTCATCAGAATCTCCAATCTCCCAAAGCTTATTGCCCCTAGTGTTTAGCTATGGATACGAATTGCCCTCACTGCAGCGCAGCAATTACTCAGCACGATTTCAGGTGCCCGGCATGCGGAAAGCTCACAGCAAAATCACGTGAGGACCTGAACAGGGTTGACCCAAGGGTCTCAAGAGGCATCGGCTGGAGTCTGATTGCCGTGGGATTGCTCGGTTTTGGTTTTGTTATTGCCAACAGCGGCACCACCTGGTTCTCTGGGCTTGACTTCGTTGGCCCAATCGCACTTTGCGTTGCGGGCGGCTACGCCCTCTCCACAGTCAAGAAGTAACTAGTAGCTGAGACTTACCTGATTTCCCCAGGGGTCTTCAACCAAGACTAGGTTTTCCTCGAGCTGCTTCAGGTTAGAACTACTCAACCGCTCGATGGCAGCACCAAAAACCTGATCGTTGGGCAGCACCAGCGAGACATCTCTAAGTCCAAGCGTGGGTTGGCGTCTGCCAGCTCCGCGAGATCTCCATATGTTCATCGCCATGTGGTGGTGGTAACCACCGACCGAGACAAATAGGGCCGTACCGGCCCAGTCCATGGTCACGTCGAACCCAAGCTGATCGACATAGAAATCTTTAGCCTGAGCGATATTTCCAACGCTCAGATGAACATGACCGATCACAGGTGCGGACAGATTTGCATCAGGGTCAAGATTGTCTGCGAGGTATTGATTCGGGTCGAGTCTCAAAGTGTCCATCTGAACCTGACCATGTTGCCAAGACCAGAGACTGCGCTCTTTGTCAAAGTAAAGCTCGACGCCATTGCCCTCTGGATCATCAAAGTAAAACGCCTCTGAGACCAGGTGGTCAGCAGACCCAGTGAAAGAGCCTGGAAATTTGGTTGCAACTGATGCCACGGCTGAAGCAAGTTCTGCTCGAGTGGGGAACAAAAACGCGGTGTGAAAAAGACCCGCCTCGCTGGGTCCGGCGTGACGTAGCTCGGGGGCATGTTCCAAAATCAAAGCAGTGCCTTGATCGCCACCAAAGACCTTTGAACTAACACTCTCGCCGATTAGCTTCAGACCCACAGCCTCCAGGTAGTAGTTGGACATGAGATCAAGGTCGGCAACTCTAAGAGTTACTGGGCCCATGTTTAGAGAATCCGCTAGCTTTGCCATGAAATTAGTCTAGGGGGTCTAGACAGATTTCTAAAGACTGCGACTGGGTCGACTGCATGGATATTGGCGATGTTTTCGGGAACCTTGGACCAAGGCCTGATTACATGAAAAAGTGCGCCCCCTGGGACTTGAACCCAGAACCCACTGATTAAGAGTCAGTTGCTCTGCCGATTGAGCTAGAGGCGCAACGAGGGGAAATCCTAGCAGTTGAAATACGGCCCTGCAACGAACTTTTTTCGTAAACGCTAATGGCGAACTGAGGCTTCACCCGCAGTTGGGATGAATAATGTTTCTATAAACCAAACCCGAGGTGTTGATGTCCGACGTAGTGCAGCGACTGAGCGCTGGAGATAAAGCTCCAAATTTCAGTCTGTTGGATCAAAATGGTGAATCTAAGTCACTCTCAGACCTACTCGGAACCAAAACTGTTCTCTATTTCTACCCGGCTGCTGGCAGCCCTGGCTGCACCAAAGAGGCAGCCGATTTTCAAGATGCCCTGCCCCAGTTTGAAGCCAAGGGTTACAAGATTATTGGCGTCTCGCCAGATCCAGTAAAGAAGCTAAAGAGCTTCGAGGATGCTCATGAACTCTCCTTCACGCTACTGAGTGACGAGAGCATGGATGCCCACCGCGCCTATGGCGCATACGGGGAAAAGTCTCTCTACGGACGTATTTACAAAGGGGCTTTGCGCTCAACAATCTTGATTGATGAGAACGGTGTTGTGGTCGACGCCCTCTACAACGTGAAGGCCACCGGCCACACCAACATGTTGCTCAGAAGAATCGGCTAGTCCTTACCAAACTCGACTCTCACCTGTTTTGAAAAGAGCATATAAAAGCTCAAAGCCGCAGGAACAAGAAGCCCCCAGCCGATTACCGGTGAGGCGAACTCACCAGAAAAACTTGCGGTAGCAATTGATGCGATCAACAGCTGCAAAACCATGGCTGCAGTGTGGGACCAGCGCTTGCGCTTAGCGAGTCCCAAAGTGATGTTTCCAGCCCAAAGTGAGGCCGCTACCAGCAGCCCCAGCAGAAACAGTGAGCTGGTTAGGGAGAACGTGTTGCCCTGCAAAATTGCCAAAAGTGACCAAAGTGTAACCGCGATTAGCGCTAAAGATTCCAGCGCCAAAATAGCGATTGCCACGGTTAGTTTTTTGTTCATGCTCACAATTTTGGGTCTTGATTTATGGGCTTCGGTGTGAAACCATTTTGGACGTTGCAGATGTGACTTTACCCCACCGGGATACCTCCTGTTTCGACCTTTAGGAATAACAGAACACTATGGATATGCAGTGGCTAAACCAGGCCCGATGCCTCAATGAAGACCCTGAGCTCTTCTTCCCAGTAGGCAACACTGGACCAGCGCTAGAGCAAATCGAGCAGGCTAAATCAATCTGCAGACAGTGTTCAGTCTCGGCTCAATGCCTTGAGTACGCGATCAAAGAAAACCAAGACACTGGTGTTTGGGGCGGACTCAGCGAGGATGAGCGCAGGTCTCTCAAGCGTCGCTATGCGCGCGCCCGTCGCGCTGGCTAAACCGGTAGATCGATAACAACTTTTGTCCCGCCACGAATTGGCGAGGTCCAGTTAATTTTCCCGCGCAGCTCTGACTCCACCAGGGTTCGGATGATTTGAGTTCCCAAGCCGCTGCCGACCTTACCCTCAGGTAATCCAGCGCCATCATCGATGATCTCAATGTGAAGGTTTTGTTTTTCCCGTTGCGCACTCACAGTGATTGTGCCGGAGCGATCGCTCAAACCGTGCTCCACAGCGTTCGCAACCACCTCGGTTAGCACCAGCGCCAAGGGGGTGGAGCGTGCCGCAGCCATATCCCCAAAGCTCCCCACAAATTCCGTCTTTACAGTGGTGTGGTAGCCGGCGATCTCTGGGATTAATAGCAGTATCCGTTTGAAGATCTGATCAAAGGAGACCTCTTGATCAATACCCTCAGAGAGCACATCGTGCACCACGGCAATAGCGCTCACTCGTCGCATTGCCTGAGACAGTGATTCCTTAACCTCTTCGCTCGAGGTCTGCCGAGACTGAATCCTGAGTAGGCTCGCGACGGTCTGAAGATTGTTCTTCACACGGTGGTGGATCTCACGAATGGTGACATCCTTTGTGATTAGTTCTCGCTCCCTGACTCGTAGCTCGGTTACATCTCGACAGAGCACGATTGCCCCGGTGCGCTCTGAGTCTTTGGTGAGCGGGATCGAACGAGCCGCAATTGTGAAGTCTGGAAATTCGATGTCGGTGCGCCAAGCCGCTTTGCCGGTCAAAACCAGAGGGAGCCCCTCGTCAATCTGAACCAGTTTGGACTGAGTCCCGGTGATTTCCTCAGCCAGCAAACGCCCTTCCAGCTCACCCTGAAGGCCTGCTCGATTGAAAACGGACAGTGCATTGGGGCTGGCAAATACAATCCGACCAGCTTGGTCTAAACGGATGAAGCCATCGTTTGGTCTTGGTGCTCCTCGCTTGGCGGCAGTGCCGGCTTCTGGGATGGGAAATTCGCCCCTTGCCACCATTTCCAAAAGCTGAGTTGCGCACTCGTTGAAATTGATTTGCAGACGGTTCGTGTACCGAGGCTGCGAGAGATTGGTGTGACGAGAGATGACAGCCAAAGGAGTTTTGCTACCGGGAGCCAAAACTGGAAATGCGGAAATTCTTGCGGATAAATCATCAACCTGAGTGATGGCCGAGGCTACCTGAGCCTCACCCGAGGAAAATGCTGCTTCGATCAGTTCGATCCAGTCATAGCGGGGGGAGCTATCTGTGAGATCTCGATGAAACAGTGTCGGTGCGGTAGATGGTCTGGCGTGTGCAAAGGCTTGAAGCTTTGCCCCTGCCGGAACCCAAAGCACTAGATCGGCAAAAGCCATGTCGGAGATAAGTTGCCAGTCGGCAATCAGCGATCGCAACCACTGCTGCTGCTGAACTGACTCACTCACGATTGTTGAGTCTACCCTCGCGCTGTTTGATTAGTTCGATCGCTAGTGCCCGGATCGCTTCCCGAAGTTTTGAGTTCTTCGCAATCATCAAAAGTGGTTGAGATTTCAGCATCGATTGATCAACCGCCCCGGGATCATCCGGCAAAACAGCCAGCAACTCTTTGGACAACAGCTCATAGAAAGTGTCCCTAACCTGCCTGGCTGGATCTCTACCCAAAACCGAACTTCGCAACCGGTTGGCGATTAATTCGTAACCGAAATCCAACTCTCTGACTGCCAAAAGCGAATGATTCACCGAAACCGGATCACTCCCCGAAACCATTAGAACCCGGGTTGCTCTTTCCAAGAAACTGATTGTGGGTTGATTGCGCTCCAGTGCAGCCTCGAGCTTGATTAGACCCCGCTCTAAATCTGAATCCAAATCCACAATCACAAAACTTGTTTGTGGGGAGAGCCAATCAACCAATCCCGCGATTGCCTCAGCATCAAATTCTGGCCAACGGGACAGCTGAGGTATGCCACTGATCAAAGTGAGCGAGTGGTTCCCAAAACTAATTTCATGGCTGAGTCTTTGAAATTGCTCACTGTCTAGTCGACCCTGTCGAGCAAGGCGCAACAGACCTAAAATCCCAGGACCAGGATCGGTAATGCCCAACCAGGCAGCGATAGCAGGTCGCCTAGTTGACGCATCGATAAGGCAAACTCGATGACCCATAGATGCGAGTTCGAAGGCCAAATTGATTGCGAGATTGGTTTTCCCACTACCTGCCGGTCCCCAAATTCCAATCACGGCTGCATCTTGCTGGCGCAGCTCGACCCGCGGGTCGGCTCTTCGCTCTAAATCAATCAGACTCACGACACCGGCACCAAGAAGATCGCGCTCTCTTGAGAGATGGCTTGCATAACAAAGACCGACTCTTCAACCCCGAGCCTTAGTTCGACTTCCGGAACGTTGTCCGCAAAGAGCCCCTCCCCCTCTTCGATTGCAAGAACCTCGGCTCGTTCCACCAAGCGCTGCATCTCAAATCCAGTTTCACCTTCAATTGCTCGCCAAACTGAGACAAATGAGCCAATCTCAGAGATTGCAGGTCGAAGCTCAGGGATCAGACGCAGTGCCGTGAAATTGGGGTCAGTTTCAGTCGTCAAATCGAGAACCGATAGCAGCTCGCCTTTGCGCACTACCCTCACAACACTTTGATTTACTGGCAGCTCATCCGCCCGCAGGTAATTTCTGATATCACCCAAGTCAAGAGATATCGAAACAAAGTCCTTCTCGCTCAGCAAGCTGCCAGGTTTGATGTCGGCAGCGGCAACCAGGTATTCCGGCAAAGGCTTTGCCAAGACGCTGACCACTAGGCCAACAGAAACCACAACTCCGGCCCCAGCAAGAATCAACCAGTTGGGGATTTTTCTTCCCATACGAATAGCCATGGCAACAGATTGGCAATTCTCAAAAAACGGCGCAGAAGGTTTTCCACAGGCTCATAAATGTCGGTCATCTCTGAGGTTTTGAGTTTTCCACAACCTGAACTTGACCCTTTTCAGTTTTATTTGGTAAGGCCAAACTACTGCCACGACTTATGTAAAAGGGGGCCTTATGTCAGACCAAGTCGCTACCAAGAAAGTTGACCCAGCACCGTTCTTTGCCGAGATCTCTGCTGCCTACATTGAAGTTTTAGCGGGGGTGAGAAGGCCTGAGCAGCTGGCAAGGTGGCTCTCTGACAGGACCTACTACGACGTCTGCCAACGAGCTCAACGGGAGGCAAGGCAGCGCGCTCTAACTGGATTGCGATCCAGGCCTGAGGTCTGCCTAAAGACCACCCAGACCTTTCTCACGGATCACCACGCCTTTCAGGGCGTGGTGATTCTTCGTATTAGCGGGGTAACCAAGGCGGTTTCAATCAGAGCAGAGCTAGTTCACACCAGATACCGGATCACCGACATCAGCTTGCTCTAGCCTCGGAAGAAGCTGCTTCCCGAGCCGTCCTTGTTCTGCTGCGGCTTAGCCGGTTCAGACTTTGCCGGTGTACCGGGTTCGCTCGGTGCGGTATAGGTCAAGCCCTGCGGAATCGGCTGCGGCTGAACCTCGGTCACCGTCTGCTTGATTTCGACATTGAACAGGAACTGCACGGCCTCTTCGCGAATGCCGGCCATCATGTCCGAGAACATGTTGTAACCCTCGCGCTGGTATTCCACGAGTGGATCACGCTGAGCCATGGCACGAAGACCGATTCCCTCCTTGAGGTAATCCATCTCATAGAGGTGGTCGCGCCACTTGCGGTCGATGACCGAGAGCATTACGCGACGCTCAAGCTCACGCATGACCTGCTCACCGACGTCCTCGGTTCGCCTCTGGTAGGCGAGTCGAGCATCAGAGAGAAGCTCTTCAATTAGCCATGAGACCGAGACCTTGGAGATGGCACGGGCCTCTTCTAGCACCTCATCAACCTCTAGACCAACTGGGTAGATCTGAGAGAGGGTGTTCCAAAGGCCTGGTAGATCCCAATCGTGAACCGAAGTATCGGTTACCTCATTGCGAACCACCTCAGTAACAACCTGCTCAAGGAACTGCTGGAAGGTGCCGGAGATGTCATCGCCCTCAAGGATGTGGCGACGGTCTGAGTAAATTGCCTCACGCTGGCGATTCATAACGTCGTCGTACTTGAGGATGTTCTTACGAATCTCAGCGTTACGAGCTTCAACCTGGGACTGTGCTGACGCGATGGCTCGCGAGACCACCTTGGACTCAATAACTGAGTCATCGGGAACGGATGACCGGTTCATCAAGGCTGCAGCCGCACCAGAGTTGAATAGTCGCATCAAGTCATCGGTAAGCGACAGGTAGAACCTCGATTCTCCCGGGTCACCCTGGCGACCAGAACGACCGCGCAGCTGGTTATCGATTCGACGAGATTCGTGACGCTCGGTGCCGAGGACATAAAGTCCACCGACGGTCAAGACCTTTTCGGCCTCGGTAGCGACCTGAGCCTTGATCTTGTCAAAGATCTCATCCCAAGCCTTCTCGTAGTCTTCAGCGTGCTCAACTGGGTCAAGACCAAGCTTGTGCATTTCGGCTACAGCCAAGAACTCTGCGTTACCACCGAGCATGATGTCGGTACCACGACCGGCCATGTTGGTCGCGACAGTAACCGCTCCGAATCGACCGGCCTGGGCAACAATCGCCGCCTCACGAGCATTGTTCTTGGCGTTTAGAACCTCGTGCTTCACACCACGCTTGGCTAGCAGCTTCGAGAGATACTCGCTCTTTTCAACCGAGGTGGTGCCGACAAGAATCGGCTGACCGGTCTGGTGGCGAGTGGCAATGTCCTCCACCACCATACGGAACTTGACCTCTTCGTTTTTGAAGATCAGATCCTGCTGGTCAAGACGAATCATCGGCTTGTTGGTAGGGATGGGAACCACACCAAGCTTGTAGGTGGACATGAATTCCGCGGCTTCGGTTTCCGCGGTACCAGTCATACCCGAAAGCTTTTGGTACATCCTGAAGTAGTTCTGCAGGGTGATGGTTGCAAGGGTCTGGTTCTCAGCCTTGATTGCTACGCCCTCTTTTGCCTCAATCGCCTGGTGCATACCCTCGTTGTAACGACGACCTGGCAAGATACGACCGGTGTGCTCGTCAACGATCTGCACTTCACCGTTTACGACTACGTAGTCACGGTCCTTTCGGAACAGCTCCTTAGCGCGAATCGCGTTGTTTAGGAACGAAATCAGTGGGGTGTTCGCGGACTCGTAGAGATTGTCGATACCCAGGTAGTCCTCAACCTTGTCAATGCCGGACTCCAGCACACCGATCGTGCGCTTTTTCTCATCTACCTCGTAGTCAACCTCAGCCTCAAGAGTCTGAACCAGCTTGGAGAAGACTCCGAACCAGCGGTTTACCTCTGGAGAGGCTGGACCGGAGATGATCAATGGGGTTCTTGCCTCATCAATCAAGATGGAGTCAACCTCATCGACGATGGCAAAGAAATGACCGCGCTGCACGAGGTCAGACTTATTCAGCGCCATGTTGTCGCGCAGGTAGTCAAATCCAAACTCGTTATTGGTTCCATAGGTGATATCGCACTCATACTGAGCTCTGCGAACTGAGGGTTCTTGACCGGAAACCAAGCAACCGGTGGTCATTCCCAGCGCACGGAATACGCGACCCATCAACTCAGACTGGTAGCCAGCTAGGAAGTCGTTCGTGGTAACAACGTGCACTCCCCTGGCGGGAATTGCATTCAGGTAGGCAGCGGTAGTAGCGACCAGTGTCTTACCTTCACCGGTTTTCATTTCGGCAATATTGCCAAGGTGTAGAGCGGCACCACCCATGAGCTGGACGTCGAAATGTCTCAGACCAATGGTGCGCTTGGCGGCCTCGCGAACTGCTGCGAACGCCTCTGGGAGCAAATCATCCAAGGTCTCACCGGCGGCATAGCGCTCACGGAACTGCCTGGTCTCATCACGAAGCTCTTCATCGGTTAGACCAACGAAGTTCTGCTCGAGAGCGTTGACCTCCTGCGCAATTGACTGGAGCTTACGAAGTAGCTTTCCCTCGCCCGCGCGCAGCAGTTTGTCAATGATTGACACCAAAATGATCTCCCTTAGGTTTCGGGTGCAATTGTAGTTGCTGAGGCTTTTATTAGCTCAGGCTGATTACCCCGTAGCTGTAACCCTTGCGTCGATAGACCACTGCGTTCTTGCCACTTTCGCTGTCCTGGAACAGATAGAAATCATGGCCAACCAACTCCATGTGATCAACTGCCTGTTCCTTGGTCATTGGGGTGGCAGGAAACTCCTTGGCGCGGATGGCAATTGGAGAAGCTGGAGCAGCGGGGGCCTCTTCTTCTTCGACGCTAACCCTGACATCGAGCGGCTTGATGTCCAGCTGAGCGAAGTCGGCAGCAGCAAGCTCGCTTGCTCCTAGATTCTTGTGATTTCCACCGCGGTGGATCTTGTGCTTATCCGAGTAGCGACGAAGCCGCTCTACCAACTTGCCAAACGCAATGTCGAAAGCAGCAAACTTGTCGGCTGCTCGCGCTTCAGCTCTAACCACGTGTCCAGGTTCATAAACGGTTAGCTCGACCTGGTCCTCAACTCCGGTTGAGTGGTGTTCATAGCGGGTTATTTTGACGTTGAGTTCCTGCGGCCTATGCGCATACTGCTCAACTTTTGCTGATTTCTCGGCAGCGTATTCCTTGAATCGCTCCGAGACATTGAGGTTTCTGGCTGAAATTCTGAGATCCACGGTTGCCTCCTCGGGGGCTTCGATGCCCTGACTACAAACTACGCCTTTTTCAAATCCGTCGGGTCAAAATCTGGAAATCTCATAGCTAGCACACAGCCAGCTGTCACCTGGCCTCCAGCTACTGTCGCTGCGCGGTGCAGCTCCCTAAGTGTTGCTCCCGTTGTCATAACGTCATCAAATAGCAACACCTTTTCACCCGAGAGGTTTGATAGCTCGTAAGCACCGGAGAGGTTGAGCGCACGGTCCTTGGCGCTGAGTGAGCGCTGGTCCGCCAGTTGCTTACGTGCCCTTGCACTACGAACCGGAAGCCCGAGCTTATTAGCCACTGCGAGCGCCGGATGAAACCCCCTGGTTCGGTAGTTGCGAGGATTTCTGGGTGGCACCACCACAATCAGATCACTCAGGCCGAGCGTGCGTAGGTGCGACTTGGTAGCGCCGGCGTATCGAGAACCTAGGGCCGTGACACCTTTGTCTTTGAACGCAACCATGGCCCTGTGGCGCTCGTCATCCAAAGTGGTGAGGTAGTGCATCGGTAGCGCCCCAAAAGTTACAACTCCAGGTTCATAGAGATGCTCGTTACAGCAAAGCTCCGCGCTTTTGCCGCAGCAAACGCAGCTCACGGGGGCAATCATTTGGAGAAACTGATTCAACATCCTGGAAGCCTTGCCCAGCGTGCTCTACTCTCCTGGCAACAACAGGAAACTGTTGAAAACGGCTCAAGGTCTGGGTTTGTTAGCGAAGCTTTGCGATGTCCGTGAGGCCTGACTGCAACCTGCGCCAAGAACCACCGATTAGGTTCCAAAGCTCCCCATTGGTGCCGAGCAAATAGCTCGAGCCAGTAGCCTGGCCGGCAACTACCTTGGAGCCGCGAACAACTGGGGTTGGCAGCATGACCTTTGGTCCGAAGAGCGGATAGTCGGTCAGCGAGCTCGAGCGTGGCGAGGTCTCCAAAATGCGCAAGGTGACCGGCGACTGCCAAGTCAGCGAGACTGGGTTTTGCAGCGGAGCCTGGATGATGGTTCCGGGGTTGATGGTCGCAGGGTTATTGCGAACATCGCGGGCAATCGTGAAAATCTCCAGGCGAATCTCGCCGTTGTTCCGAACGATCACAGCCAGTCGGGAACCCTCTGGGCTGAGCTGAGCCGCAATTCTGGTTCCAATCACGGGCAGCACCAAAGATGCGACCAAAGTTGAACCATCAAAGACCTGAACATCGGATCCAGATTGTTCAGGAACAATCCAAAGCAGGTCCTCCGAGTCAAACTCTAGAGAGACAACATTTGCCACCTTGGCAATCTGCTGGCTCTGGACTCCTATTCCGGAGCCAACCATCAACTCCACCCCATCTACTCCCGCGAAGGCAAGCAGGTTTCCGGATCTCGCACCGGCTAGCAGTCTGGGGTTAGAGAGCTGAACCAAATTTCCAGTTCCGGTGATCGCTAAGGAATCAGCTGGGCCGATTCGATAAACCGCATCGGACAATGCCAAGACCTCGGAGCCGCTCCGTGCTGGGGATAGCTCGGCAGGGACAATGTCTTGCCTGGAGCTGTTCACGCTCAAGACAACATCCGAAACTCCGGAGAGCTGAAGCAGTGTTGCCCGAAGCTGAGAGAGCATCAGACGACGTTTGATCGCATCTGCGCTGAGGGCAACGGAGTCAAAGTCGACTTCGGCAATCCCCTGCTGGATCTTCACAGCACCAATGGTGAGCTTGGTGCCATTAGGGATTGCACTTTGAACTCCGAGCATCAAATACTCCGAGGGTCCTGCCAAAAGTGCATTAACCAATCGGGTTCCGGTTGAAGCGCGAGATGGGAACCATCTCAGATCTGGAACCAGATCACTGCCACGAGTATCTAGGAAGTAGATGTTGTATGGCTTGAACACGACCTGGAAAACCGGTGGCGTCACCACGGTTAGGTTTGGGGCCGAGTCAATTCGCCACTGCCCATCTTGCTGCACCAGTTTGAACCTCAGCGACGTGGTGTCAGCTGCCTCATAGCTTGAGTAGCGACCGTGCTCATCGAGCCTGGCTTGAACATTGATAGACACCATCTGAAGCCCCGGTCCACCCTCGCGGAATGTGGGTGCACCGTTTCGAATCAAGACTTGGTTGTCAGGCTTCCACTGCTGTGCGAAGTCACGACTTAGGAACTCTCTGGCCACGGCATAGTCATTTTGTGGACCGGTACCGGCAGCCAAGAAACCACTGACAATTTCACGCGGGGTTGCCCCCTCAATTGGCCCGGATGGGGTGTAGTAGGCAACCTCCTGCTGCTCGGAGGCAGCTATCTCGGGACCTGATCTAACATCCAGCCCGGTTGGGATAGCGGCGCAACCGGAGAGAGTCAAAAGTGCGATGAGGGCAACTAGCTTTTTCATCACGGCTCCATCGATCTGGGCGGAAGCGGCAACGGTGAATTGGCAATCACCAAGTCAGAGCGCTTAGGGAGCGTGAGCCGAAAACTGGAACCGCGCTTCGGCTTTGACCAAACCTGTAACCAACCCCGGTGCAGAATTGCGTCCTCTTTTGAGATTGCGAGTCCGAGTCCTGTGCCACCCAGCGAGCGCTGGCGCGCGGGGTCTGCTCTCCAGAATCGGTCGAAGATGCGCTCGAGCTGCTGCTTAGTCATACCAACCCCAAAGTCGGTAACGCAGACCGCAACCGCGGTTGCGTTCTCGCCAACCTCTACCTGGATTGGCTTACCCTCACCATGCTCAACCGCATTGGATAGCAGGTTCACAATCAAACGCTCAATACGCTTTGAGTCGATCTCCGCTTCAACGGCTCGCGCCGGCAAATGAACCTGAATAGGCATGTTTCGACTTGCCGCTAGCGGCTCTATGCTCGCAATAGCCGAACCCACAACGGCATTCAGATCCCTCACTTCAAGCTCTGCCTGAACTGCTCCGGCGTCGTAGCGAGAGATTTCAAGCAGGTCAGCCAGCAGCCTCTCGAATCGTTCGATCTGCGCTTGCATCAGCTCAGCCGAGCGAGAGAGAGCTGGATCCAAACCCTTACGGTTAGCAAAAATCACCTCACCGGCAAGCTTGATTGTGGTGAGCGGGGTTCTTAGCTCGTGTGACACATCGGAAACAAAGCGTCTCTGCATTCGAGAAAGCGAGTCAAGCTTTTGAATTTGCTGCTGCAGGTTGGTAGCCATCTTGTTGAACGACCTGGCCAGCTGAGCAACCACATCATCACCACGCTCAGCAAGACGCTCGTCTAGATTTCCCTGGGCCAAAAGCTCAGCCGCCTTGGCGGCTTGTTCAACCGGTTGAATAACTCTTCTGGTTACGAGGTAGCTAACCAAACCAATGATGAAGATAAGAAAAATGCCACCGATGGCAAGCGCGGACTGCACCAATGAGAGTGCTTCTTGCTCGGGAGATAGGTCATAGACCAGATACAACTCAAACTCACCTGCCAGCGGCACGGAAATCGCCCCACCAACAGTCACACCCGGGACGGTGATTCCATCCCTAACCAGACCAACTGGGGTATAGCTGAGGATTGCTGGATTCTCACGAACTTTGATTCGAAGTTCTTCAGGGATCGAATTCAAATCCAAATCCGGAGAGATGGGCGATTGAAACAATTCGAGCTGGGGCTGGCCTGGCGAGCGCAGCAGTGCAACTTGACGGTTGGCGGAGGATCCCGAAACCTGAAGTGATGGCACGACCGAGTTCAAAACAGTCTGCAGGCTGGTCTCGTCATTTAGCGAAGCCGCTGCAATCGTGGACTGCACCGAACCAATCGCTCGCTCTGTCTCAGAGAGAATCTGGTCTACTCGGTTTTGGTAAAAGGCATTAGCTAGAGAAAAGGATAGAAAGCCGCCCAGGGTGACAAGTGCCAAAAAGCTCAGACCTAAAGTGGTGACTACCGCCTTGGCCGTTAGAGACTTTCTAAACCACTTCACGCAGCTTCGGTGCCAACTCGGTAGCCGTGACCTCGAACCGTCAGCACAATCTTCGGATTCTCTGGATCAATCTCAATCTTGGAACGAAGCCGCTGCACGTGAACATTCACGAGTCTGGTGTCGGCCTTGTACTGATAACCCCAGACCTGCTCCAAGAGCATCTCGCGAGAGAAAACCTGCTGCGGCTTAGTGGCCAGGGTGTGCAGCAGTTTGAACTCAAGTGGAGTTAGCGCAATTGGAGTGTCACCACGCTTGACCTCAAAAGAAAGCGGATCGAGCGTGATCTGCCCCACCTGAAGATTTGAACCCTCATCGATTACTGGCCTGAGGCGAGCTTTGATTCTCGCCAGCAGCTCGGCACCGTTGTGCGGCTTTACTACGTAGTCATCAGCTCCGGCTTCGAGACCACGAACCACATCTTCGGTGTCTCCCTTGGCGGTGAGCATCACAATGGGAGTACCACTGGTTGCCCTGATCTGAGAGCAAACCTCAATGCCGGACTGGCCTGGAAGCATGATGTCCAACAGCACCAGGTCAGGGTTTGACTGGTTGAAGATGTCGATCGCGCTCAGGCCATCCGCGGCAAAGACAGGTTCGTAGCCGGCACCGGCTAAGACCAGGCCAACCATTTCGCGCAGTGCATCATCGTCGTCAACGACAAGAATCTTGTGAGACACTGCGACCTCCTGTTAGTAGCGGTAGTGATCCACCTTGTAAGGACCATCAACTGCTACACCAATGTATCTTGCCTGAGAGGGGGTTAGTTTTGTCAACTCGACGCCCAAAGCATCGAGGTGCAAACGTGCAACCTTCTCATCTAGGTGCTTTGGCAGGATGTGAACTCCAAGACCGTACTCTGCAGCACGCTGGTAAAGCTCAATCTGCGCCAGTACCTGGTTCGAGAACGAGGTGGACATCACAAATGAAGGGTGTCCAGTTGCGTTACCAAGGTTCATTAGTCGACCCTCGGAAAGAATCAACACAGCGCGACCGTTTGGCAGTCTCCACTCGTGAACCTGAGGCTTGATCTCGATCTTCTCAACGCCTGGAATCTGAGCGATTCCAGCCATGTCGATCTCATTGTCGAAGTGACCGACGTTTGCCAAGATGGCCAGGTTCTTCATCTTTAGAACGTGCTCCGGACGGATGATGTTCTCGTTACCGGTTGAGGTCACGAAGATGTCAATCTGGTCAATCACTGACTCAAGGGTCGCTACCTGGTATCCATCCATCGCAGCCTGCAGCGCACAGATTGGGTCGATCTCAGACACGATCACGCGAGCACCCTGACCGCGAAGTGCCTCAGCACAACCCTTGCCCACATCGCCATAGCCAGCAACGAAGCAAACCTTGCCGCCCATGAGAACGTCGGTGGCACGGTTTAGACCGTCTGGTAGGGAGTGACGAATGCCGTACTTGTTGTCGAACTTCGACTTGGTTACCGCATCGTTCACGTTGATCGCTGGGAACAATAGCTCGCCGCGCTTGAAGAACTCATATAGACGGTGAACACCGGTGGTGGTCTCCTCGGAGACACCGATAATGTCGGCAGCGACTCTGGTGTAGTAGCTCGAGTCGCGCTTTAGCGACTCGGTCAGGGTGTCCAGAATCACTCGGTACTCGTGCGAGTCATCAACGCCGGCCGGAGGAACAGAGCCGGCTTTCTCAAACTCAACACCCTTGTGAACCAAGAGGGTCGCGTCGCCACCGTCGTCCAAAATCAGGTTCGGACCATCAAAGCCATCGGCGGAAAAGTCAAAGATCTTCTCGGTGCACCACCAGTACTCCTCCAAGGTCTCGCCCTTCCAGGCAAACACTGGGGTTCCAGCTGGGGACTCGGTGGTTCCCTTACCCACAACAACTGCAGCAGCAGCCTCATCCTGAGTGGAGTAGATGTTGCAGCTTGCCCAACGAACCGAAGCACCCAGCTCAACCAGGGTCTCGATTAGCACAGCGGTCTGCACGGTCATGTGAAGTGAGCCTGCGATGCGGGCTCCCTTTAGTGGCTGGGAAGGACCGTACTCCTTGCGCAGCGCCATAAGGCCTGGCATCTCCTGCTCGGCAAGACGAATCTGGTGTCTACCGGACTCTGCGAGGGAAAGGTCAGCGACCTTGAAATCAAATTGGGTAATGGTCTGGCTCATATGTGCCTCTTTCGATGATCGATTCAAAGATTGCGTATTGCTTTGATTGCTTTGTCTCGAATCTCAACCATCGAGGCCTCGTGGCTGGACTCCACGTTAAGTCTAAGCAATGGTTCGGTGTTTGAGGGACGAATATTTGCCCACCACCAGACATTTTCTGATTCAAAGCTAAAAGTTGTGCCGTCAAATACCTCTTCGGTTGCACCAACCAGCACCTCACGCACTCGCTGCAATGCTGCATCTGGGTATGCAACGGTGGAGTTGATCTCCCCTGATGCAAAGTAGGGAGTAAAGCGCTGACCCAGGGATGAGGCCAACTCCCCCGAGCCTGCCAGCTCTGCAACCAGGTGCATGGCAGCGAGCATGCCGTTGTCTGCACCCCAGAAGTCTCTGAAGTAGTAGTGAGCCGAGTGCTCTCCACCGAATACGGCACCGGTCTCGGCCATGGCGTCCTTGATCAAAGAGTGACCGACCTTTGTTCTAAATGGCTTCGCTCCGCACTCTGCGATGACTTCTTCTACAGAGCGCGAGGTGAGCGCATTGTGAATCACGGTGATTTCGCTCTCGCCAAGGGCCTGAACTCGCTCGATCTCGCGCTTAGCGACAATTGCCGCAACCGCCGATGGGCTAATGGCATTGCCCTTCTCGTCAATCGCAAAACAACGATCGGCGTCGCCATCAAATGCCAGGCCTAGATCGGCTGAGTGCTCCAAGACCGCGCGTTGCAAGTCAACTAAGTTTTTGGAGTCAAGCGGGTTGGCCTCGTGGTTTGGGAAAGTTCCATCAAGCTCGAAGTACATCGGGATGATTTCAAAATCCAACGCTGGTAATCCGGCAGCCGAACCAAATACAGCTGGCACCGTAAGACCGCCCATGCCGTTCGCTGCATCAACGACGATCTTCAGCTTTCTGGCTCCCTCGAGCTTGACCAAGGATCGCAGGTATGTCACGTAGTCCTGCATAACGTCTACTCGAACGCTCTGGCCGAGGGTGGCGACCGCTTCGATGCCATTTGCCAAAAAGGACTGTGCTCGCTCGGAAATACCGCTCAGACCGGTGTTCATTGAGATACCGCGAGCGCCAGCTCGGGAGAACTTCATTCCGTTATATGTGGCTGGGTTGTGGCTAGCGGTGAACATCACAGCGGGCAGCTGCATGATTCCAGAGGCGTAATAGGACATGTCGGTGGAGCAAAGGCCCAACATCCTTGAAGATGCCCCGCGCTTGGCAGCCCCCTTGGCGAAACTCTCGGCAAAGCGCTCTGAACTATCGCGCATGTCGTAGCCGATAACCAGCTCTTTTCCCTGGAGTTCCAGTTCGTCGGCAAAGCCCGCACCAAATGCCTCTACAACCTCGTCGGTGAGCTGTGAACCAACCAAACCACGAACGTCATAGGTCTTTACAAAGTCGCTGAACTGAACCAAAGAATCCCTCTTAGCTGTAATGAGCAGGGCAAGAATACAATGGCGACATGGACCAAGGCCCGATTAGCCGCGACCGCCACGGTCGTGGGATGCGTCGTCCGCTACCGTCCAAACTCTTTCACCACGGCATCGCTCGCAAGCACTTCTTTGAAGATGTGGTTGCTGAGACCTGTGACTATCTAAAGGAAACCTTCCCCGAGAAACTCTCAAAGTTGAGCTGGGAGATTGAAGACGTGCCGCAGGTGAGCGAACAAGAGCCCATCCGTCGCTTCTCAGCCAATAAAGAAAAGATGCAGATCACGCTTTATCGAATTCCAATTCAGCGAATCGGAAAGATGCGAATTAGTGATCCGAGATTGCAAATCGAGCAGGCGGTTATCTCTGCAGCAGCGGCACTAATCGATGCCGACCCTTGGGATCTGATTCACCCAAATTAGCGAACGAAGACCCTGATGCTTTCGCCGATGTTTCGCATCTCGGTTGGCTGGATAACTGCATAGCCAGCCGGGGACAAAAGGTTCAAACTTGCCATGAATCCAGATCCGGCGATCTTCAGTGCTCCCCGATCGATTGGTATCACCAGGCTGGACCTAGCGGGAACACTCACCGCCTGAGAGATAGAGCTTTCAATAACAAGGTTGATCGCTTCGAGTCCAGGGTTAGCAATCACGAGATCGGTGCTTCCCGGAGACTGCAGGTAGAGGTCTCTCTCAAATGCTGGAGCTGGCATCAGCCACTCGAAGTCCACCTTGGGAGAGATCACATCGTTTCGAACCGAGAGAACTAGGTCCGAGGCTGCCTCAAAGGTTATGAGATTTACCCCAGCTGGGAGGTTCAGCTCCTGCTCAAGCATTACTCCAGCCGGCACCCGAATTTGAATCAGATCGAAGTCCGTGGAGTTGATGGCCTGCAGGTTCAGCTCGACATCTTCAAGCCCCGGGTTGAATACTCGAAGAATCGGAGCCTTGATTGCATTTTCTGCAACCACTAGTCCGGCAATTGCACCCGTTGCGACAGGTTTGGTCGGTGGCACCAAAGCCACGCCGGTGGCACTGAGACCACTGACCTCACGAAGCTGCATGAAGGCGGCGACAGGCAAACCAGAGGTTTGATAGAGAAGCGCAAAACTAGATTCGGCCGAACTTAGGCCAACCAGCGAGAGAAGCTTGTGCTCTCCGGCAGCCAGCGAGATGCGGTCGGTTGCAACTTCCGACTCAAGCACCAGTTCAAGATCGACCATTAGGTCCACATCGTTTGGATTGGCCAAATGCAGCACACTCTCGCTGCCGGGACCAGAGTCACCAACGATGAAGTAACCGGAAACCTGCGGCATCGGGCAGTAGCTTGCTGCCAGGCCGCTGAGCCGGTCTCGAGAAACTGCTTGGGTTTGATTTGCCGAAAGCAGTTTTGTCGACTGCTCTTCACCCTCGACGCTTAGAAATAGGCCACCGTTTTCTTGAGCCTGTGCCTCAGCGCCCCAAAGATTGAAAGTTGCTTTACCGACTCTCTCGATTGAACCCAGGTCAGTACCCTGCTCGCCACCCACTTCTGCTAGCGGACCAGGGCAATACGCACCAAGCGGCATCGGATCAACGCTTGCCGTGGCTTCGATAGCGCCCAGCTGTTCAGGCGCCAAGGGCCTAGGCAGCTGCAGCAGTGCAAAGCCCAATCCCAGTAGTGCTAGGTAACTGACGATTCTCAAGATTAATTTCATCGCTCACTCCTTCTCGAGCGGCGATAACCACGCACCACTGCCGGAGTTGGCAGTGCCAATAGGCCAGCCACCACCAAGCTCCAAATCAGCTCTTGTCTTAAAGGATTTGGCGTGGTGGTTGGGGCGGGGGTGGAGGCAATCTCAGTTCTCCACAGTGCACCGAATTCCGAGCGTCCAGCTGGCTGCAAAAATTCCATGGAGCCAATTGCGACCTCAGTCTGAGCCTGGGTTTGGGGGTCCATCGAGCTGAGCAAAACAAAGCTGACTCCCAACTCTTTGATCAGCACTTGAACCCCGTCCGAATTTCCGGCAATCAGGCCCGCACTCAATTGGGCGATCTGCTGAGCGGGTATTTCTGGTTCCAAATACTTGCTCGCGACAGCGCGCTGCTCAAGTTGAAGTCCATCACCCCAAATCAGTTCCGCTTCGATGCGCTCGCCCTGACTCAGCTTCAGGGTCAAAACATCACCCTGGTTGGCCTTGGATTGCGCGACCACCAAAGCCGGCACCAGCCTCGACTCACCGGGTGCAAATCGCTCAGCCGACACCGACTGCCAGCCGGCAAACCCAACGAAGCTCGCAAACATCAAACCTGTGGCCACTGCAACGGGCTTGTTGATTTGAGAGACGCCCGACGCAGCCAAAGCCAGCGCAAGCAAAACTGCCAAACCGAGATGAGCAAGCTGTGAGGTGGTTTCAAAGTAGCTGATGGCCAAAAGGCCCAGAATCAAAGCAGTCGCTGCGATCCATCGTGCAGTTTTGGCTGTTCCCAATCCAAATGCCAAGAAAGCCAAAACCATGAGCAGGTAAATCGACCAGCTTGCAAGTTGGACAGGAATAGCCGGCAAGGCTGACCAGGCGGGAATAAGTGCAAGCTGCGGTAGACCTGCCTCAAACCAAAACTGTCCCCACGGATAAAACACCAGCGCGCTGGGGACTAGAGCCAGTAGCTGAAGGTGAACACGCCTGAGGTTCAAAAGCCCAAGGACCACAAAATAGAGGGCCGCAATAAGCGCGAGGCTGGGGCTTGAGATCGAAAGTCCAAAGAGACTTATTGCACTGAGTCCAGACCATCGGAGTGCTCTTGCGTTGGTGTTGCTCCGCATAGACCTGAGTGCAAAGAGAAGTGCAAGGGGAGCAAACAAGGCTGCGGTAAGGGATACCAGATTGGCCTCGAGTGCGGCACCAAGAACAAAAGGTGAGAGCGAGAAACCAAGGCCTACCAGTGTTCTAAGCCAGGGCTTTTCAACAAAGGCAGCTGCAAACTGCCAGCCCACGAAATAGCCGAGTGTGGGTCCAGAGAACAACCAAAGTGAAATCGCCCAGTCTGAACCAAGCGGTGAAATTGCCGCTAGAGCAAGCAATGCCCAGTTGAACAGATCGGTTGGGGCGGCTAAACCAGTACCCGACTGAAGACCTACGGCACTGGTTTGCCTAAAGATTTCACCAAGGTCAGCACTCAAAGGCGCCAGCCAAGAGGTGATTAGGACCCCCTGGGGCCAAATTGGGAAGCTTGCAATCAGCGGGATCAGCGCAAACCAAGCCTGGTTGCTAGCGAATATGCCGTTTAGCGGTTTTGGTTCGTCAGGCAGCTCAATCAAGGCGTCCAGTTTGCGATGTCGAATCTGCTTGGTCGTCGCAAGCAGGTTCGCTACCGGCGTCAGTGAGCCAAGCGACCTGGTGGTGGATCTCGCCTGAAGCCGCTGATTGAGAGTGCCCCAAGCCCAGAGCCAACCGCGCAGCTGGCCAAGAATTCGCCCTGGACGCTTGGTCCAAAGGTGATAGGGGATGCTGATTAGGGCAATCAAAGGCATGAATAGATAGAGCGCTAAAACAAACGGGATAGGCCAAATCGTGGTTGCAGTGTGGATGTGAGCTTTTGCCCTTGCCACATATCTAGAACCACCCAGCCAGCTCTTGTCTCGCAGGCCCGCAAGCGATAGCCCAGCATGCAAAACCCTGGCACTTGGCTCCACCATGACTCGGTAGCCGGCAGCTCTAGCCCTGATGCCGAGCTCTAGATCAGAGGCAAATATTGGCGTCGAGTCCTGGACTCCACCCAGTCGCTCCCAGGCGTCACGAGCAATCAGCATTCCCGCGGTTGAGGTGGCCAAAACGTCCGCCAGCGCATCGTGCTGACCCTGGTCGTATTCATCGGCGACTAGTAAGAACGGCTTGCCAGTTCTAGTGGCGGTGAGGCCGAGCTGCTGGATTCGACCCGGGTCATCAAAGTGCAAAAGCTTTGGCCCGATAATGGCCACCGATGGTGAGATTTCGGCAGCCTTGCCCAGCTGCTCCAAGGCTGTGATCTCGGCAACTGCATCTTCGTGCAAAAGCCATAGCCAGCCAAAATCTTTAGGCAGAGCATCGATAGCAGCGTTTACCGCAGCTCCGAATTGGATGTCCCCGGGAGTGATCAACTGAAAGCCTGAGGCTCTGACCAGCTCCATAGATTCCGCATCAGCTGCAGTTTCAACCACTATGACGTGCTTTGGTCTTAGCGACTGAGCGGATAGTGCTGAGAGAGATGCCTTTAGGTAATCAGGTCTGCCGTGAGAAACAACAACAGCCGCTACCGAAAGTGCGGACATGACGGACTAGGCGCGCTTGCGAAGGCGACGACGCTCACGCTCAGATAGGCCACCCCAAATACCAAAGCGCTCATCGTTCTTCAGCGCATACTCAAGGCACTCTGACTTCACGGTGCACTGAGCGCAGATGCGCTTTGCGTCGCGAGTTGAGCCACCCTTTTCTGGGAAGAATGCTTCGGGATCGGTCTGGGAGCAAAGTGCATCTGCCTGCCAGGCTAGGGGATCGGTCTCGCCATCACCGTATGTCCCTGCAACCCCCAGCTTTAGGACATCGATAAACCAGTTTGCAGGCACCTGACCGCGTTGTTCCATGCCTTTTCCCTGCCTTCTTGTGAATCTTGTTTGTGTAATTACAACGGTGTAAGTATGCCCCTGTCAAGTCCAATATTTTGCGGCAGTGAACAATTGTTACCAAAGCCTCAAGGTAGCCTTTAGACATGAAACTCTTGGTCACTGGCGGTGCTGGCTACATTGGCTCTCATGTTGTTCGGTCAGCCGAACAAAATGGTCACGAATGCGTGGTTATCGATAATCTCTCCACCGGCGTCAGCTCTCGAATTAGCTGCCCCTTGGTGCAACTAGATCTCGCTGCACCAACCGCTGTCACAGAACTCACCGCCCTGATGAAAGAGCACCGCTTCGACGCAGTGATTCACCTTGCTGCCAGAAAGCAAGTTGGTGAGTCAGTTCAGATTCCAGAGACCTACTACCTAGACAACCTTGGTGGCTTGGCAAATCTGCTACTGGCCATGAAAGCAAACGATGTCAAGAAGCTCGTCTTCTCATCATCGGCTGCAACCTATGGCATGCCAGATGTGGACAAGGTTGATGAAGACTACCCAGGAAGGCCAATCAACCCTTATGGCGAGACCAAGCTGATTGGCGAGTGGATGGTCAAAAACGCCAAGGTCTGGGGTCTGCGCGGAGTGAACCTCAGATACTTCAACGTAGCGGGCTGTGGGCCGAAGGAATTGGCCGACACTGCCGCCCTGAACTTGATTCCAATCGCCATCAACGCCCTAAAGGCTGGCAAGGCTCCAATCGTCTTTGGCACCGACTACCCAACGCCAGATGGAAGCTGCATCCGTGACTATGTTCACGTGCAGGACCTTGCCGAGGCTCACGTTGCTGCCGTTGATTACCTAGAGCGTGATGACCGCCCCTACGACACCTTCAATGTTGGAACCGGAGAGGGTGCATCGGTGATTGAGGTTTTGGACCAGCTGAAGCTTTCATCGGGCATCGACTTCGAGTACCAGATCTCCGACCGTCGTGCCGGTGACCCACCGCGACTGGTTGCAAAGGTTGAGCGAATTCACGAGGTACTTGGCTTCAAGGCTAAGCACGGTCTTGAGGAAATTGTCTCCTCGGCGTGGGCTGCTAGCTAGGCACCTTTAACACTTGCCCAACCCTTATAAGGTTTGGGTTGGTGATTCCGTTTAGCGTTGCCAGCTCGGTCGCACTCACGCCAAGCAATCTGGCAATGCTGGTGAGGGTATCCCCCGACTTCACGGTGTAGGTCTTGGGCTTGGTGGTCCCAGAAGATGTGCCCGGAGAAGTGGTAGAGCTTGCGGTCGAAGCAACTGGAGGGATCTTCAACACCTGGCCAACTCTGATGGTGAATGGTGAGACCAGCGCATTGGCTACGGCTACCGAGGTGGTGCTAACCGAGAACTTGCGGGCGATTGAGGTCAGGGTGTCACCAGAAACCACTGTGTATGAAACCGTGGCCGAGCGAGTCGGTGTTGCGGTTGGCTTAGGTGTGGCGGAAACCGTTGGGGTTGCGGTTGGCTTTGGAGTGGCCGTAGGTGTTGGAGCCGGAGTTGGAGTTGGGGTAGCGATTACTCCGCCGAATTCAAAACCTTCAAACTCTGCGGCTGGAATATCGGCGTTTGATGCCAAGACCGTGGTGGCACCGGCCTTGGTGCCCTCGGGGATCATTCCGGCGAAGAAGTCGCTAGCTTGAATGAACCCAGGTGCGTCTCCCCTGAGGGCAGCAAACTGAGTCCAGTTTGCGATTCCGCGCTTTTTGCCATCCTCAATTAGGAACAACTTGCCCGATGCCTCGCGGATGAATTGACCGACCGGCTTACCGACCTTGAAAGAGGCGCAGGTCGATGCTGCCAGCGGGTAGGCCTTGCCTGGGAACTCGGCAAGGGCTGCTGCGGAAATTGGATAGAGCGTTCCGTTATCAAGCAAGTACCCAGCACCTGAGCAACTCACTTTTATCGTGTTGAACCCGGTTCTGGTGGTTAGGCGATCGAGATCAGCTTTATCGATGTTGAAAATCGGGGCCTTAACTTGAGCATTTGCTTGGGTCTCAGAAATCATTCGGACCTTGCGACCAAGGTCATCGACCATAAACAACTGGCTAGAGCTGTTAGTGCGCACCAAGACACCCGGGGCGAACGCGTTACCTGAGTTGGTGATGGTGTTGATTGCCGCTAGCGGGAGCTCTACAGCCTTTGACTGCCCGAGCAACTCAAGAAATTCAGTGCGCATGTTGGCACTTTGAATAACACCGCGAGTGCCCAAATTTACAAAGTAGCTGAGCTTATTACCCTTTGACGTCACTACCGCTGGAGCCGCCAGTGAACCAGGGGCATCAGGGATTTTGCTCAATGCAGCATCGGGCAGCGGAAGGACCGCGCTCGTCCAATTAGCTATGTCGGTGACCTGCAATTTCCCCTGCGCTGTTAGCACGTAGGAGGTGCCGGCATTACTCGACACAAAACCACGAACCAGCTTGGTGTCGCTGGATGCACCCAAGGCTGAAATCTCAAGCGAGACGCTGGTGGATTCGAACCAGGTTTTTAGTGGCAGGTTTGTGACCAGGTTGGAACCAAAGCGATATGCAGTTCCCTGATAAACCATTGCCAGGTCCGAGCTCGAGGCAACACCGAAGAGTACGAGATCAGAGGCTAATGGTGCACCTGGGTTGATACCAATGATCTTGCGAACATCGAGCTTGGTGACTGGAATCGACTCTCCGCCAACTGCACGAAGCGCAAGATTGCCGACCACCGCTCGGTAACTTCCGCCCTCGATCCAATAGCGGACCGAGTCGGTTTGAATGACTCGAGTTAGATTGCCACCATTTATAAAAACGTTTATTTGTGCTGACGTGAGCGGAATAGCACTGTCACAGTTCAAGCCGAACTGATTAGCTAGGTTGCAATCCACCGCATAACGCAACCCGTCGACCAGCAAGAAGATCTCCTGGGTTTCTCGATTCTTCACCAGCTGTTGCATTTCACCGGCGGTGGTGAAGCTATCGAGATACGCCTGTGAGATGGTTCCAAGCGGGCCAAGCGGTGCCAGGTTTTCAACCAAACGTGGGTCGGTGACCAGATACTTCTGGTTGTCGACAATCAAGAAGGTTTCGCTGCCTTCTGCCTTGAGGAGATAGCCACCACCGATTGGGGATCCAAACCAGTCGTGATAAAACCGCCAAAAGTTTCTGTTTCCATATGCACTGCAGCTATCTCCAGTGCCGTAAAGGTTTGCGAGCGCCGCCTTATTTGGGGTGTATGGCGTGTAGTAGTAAAGGTTCGCGGTAGCCTGCGACTTCAGCGGGAAAGAAGTTGATCCGCAAGAGGACTTGGGGTTGTATCGCATCGAGATGGTGCGACCAGGCTTCCAGTAGGTAAACGAGCCATCAGGATTTCCATACCAGCGAAACTGCTTGGCTGCTCGATAAAGCTGGTTGAAAAGACCGACGTAAACCTTGCCACAGATACCAGGATCAGAGTCTGGACAACCAAACCCCATCGCCGCCCGATACATGTATTCGGTTGGTTTGGTTGAGGTGACTAGGCCCTGCTCCTTTTGCAAGGTCACAATCAAAACCTTTGGGCTAATGCCACAGGCCTGGGAGATCGCAAAGATAACCTCAGCCGCACTGGCGTTTGCCTTAGCAGGTATGGCTTTGCATGGACCTACCTCTTTGGGTGCGGTGGCAGGGGTCTCTGGAATGTTGGTTTTGTAGTTCTTCAGGCAATCAATCGCTGGATCGGTTGCGCGACAGCTGCTGACTCGAGAATCCAGGAAGCTTTCTACCTGCTTCAGCGTCATCGAACCAAAGTCGTAAAAGACGCTGTCGGAGATGATCAGACCTGGATCAAACGCACTCCCCGGTGGTGCTGCCTGAGCCGGTGCAGTTGCCACCGGCATGGCAATAAAGCCCACAGCAACCAAAGTTGCTGAGGCAATAAGTCCGAGGAGCTTACGCACTAAGGGATCACCACCGAGCTAGCTGCCGAAGTGCCGACATAGTTATCCGAGGAGTAGCTGACGGTGACAATCCCCTCCCCCGCTACTAGGTCTTTGAGAGGGATTTCGATTGGGTGACACTGGGTATAGTCAGCGGATGGCTCCGCCTTCACGGTGAACTTCTTGTCAAAGTTTCCAGACTGGTATCTAACGGTGCAGGTGCCACCTTTGTCGATAATCGATGGCATGCGAGCAACTACCGTGAGAACTCCAAAATCTGGTTCAGCGACCGCCATGATGATCTCGACGTCAGTCTTCTTGGGCTCTGGCTTTTGAGTCTCGGTCTCGGTTGGTTCAGGCTCAGCACTCTCGGTCTCAGCTGGTGTCTCAGTCTCCGCTGGCGTCTCAGTGGCAGTCTCAGACTGAGTGGGTTCGCCAGTTGGCTCCTCAGGCAGTGAGGTAGCACCCCAGTTGGGATAAAACAAAGAGCAACCGGTGAGCAACACAGCACTGGCTGAAAGAGTTAGAAATGCAAAAAACTTAGTCAAAGCTCACCTCCGGCCAGCTTCAACCCTAGGTTGAGAAGCTTGGAATTGGCTCCAAAAACCCAGCGGTTCGCGATTATTGCAGGCGAGATCTCAGATCTGAGTTCTTTTGAGCGACTATTTCCTTCAGGGATTCCCGGTACTGATCTAGCTTCTCGCGAAGCCCTGCGTCGCTTGAACCAAGAATTCTCAACGCCAAGAGCGCGGCGTTTTTCGCCCCGTCAATCGAAACGGTTGCGACCGGAACCCCGGCTGGCATTTGCACGATCGACAAAAGAGAGTCCATGCCATCGAGCTTGCTCAGTGACACTGGAACCCCGATGACCGGAAGCGAGGTAACCGAGGCAATCATGCCCGGTAGGTGTGCAGCACCTCCAGCGCCGGCGATGATAACGCTAAAGCCCTGCTCTGCTGCGCTCGAGCCCCAACTCAGCATCTGCTCGGGTGTGCGGTGAGCGCTCAGCACTTGGACCTCGGCCGAGATGCCAAACTCTGCAAGCTGAGCATGAGCCGCTTCCATGACTTTCCAGTCCGAGTCAGAACCCATAACGATGGCTACTTTTGCCACTTAGACCTCCTGGCCTTTGTTGTAAATCAACTCTCGAGCTGCACGAGCAGCAGCCAATAGCGACTTTGGATCCTGTCCAACCAAGTTCAGGTGCCCCATCTTGCGGCCCGCCCTGGGGAGTTTTTGATAGCTGTGGAACTTGATCCCGGGAAACTTTTCCATGGCCGCCGGGAAGTGATCGACGAGGTTATTTTCCTGATCGACTCCGAGCAAATTGACCATGACGGCAAACTCAGCGTGCAGCGAGGTGTCACCGAGCGGCCAACCCAAAACTGCCCTGAGGTGCTGCTCAAACTGCGAGGTGATACAACCGTCTTGGGTGAAGTGGCCGGAGTTGTGAGGGCGCATCGCAAGCTCGTTGATCACAAGCTCGCCCTCTGAGGTGACAAACATTTCAACGGCCAAAACTCCGACTACACCCAACCCTTCGCTGATTCGCTGGGCAATCCTGGCGGCTTTTTCTTGAAGCTCTGGCGCTCCATAGGGAGCTACCACCTCGGAGCAAACTCCATCCTGCTGAAAGGTGCTCGCCAGTGGCCACAGTTTGAATTCACCGTTAGCCGATCGGGCTGAAAGCTGCGCACACTCCGAGACAAAATCGACCTTTTGCTCCAACAGAAGGGCGCCACCAAAACGGTACAGGTCTGAAAGCCAATCGGATATCTCAGTGAATTCGGCAATCACTCGAACACCCTTGCCGTCATAGCCACCGATTGGTGTCTTGACGACGATCTTTGGTCCGTGCTGGTTGAGAAACTCTTCGACCTCGCCACTGCTGGTGGCTCGTTGCCAAGCGGGCATCGGCAACCCCAGCTCAGTGAGCCGCTCGCGCATCACCAATTTGTTCTGGGCATGAATCAAAGCTTTTGAGCCTGGTCGGACCGCGACCCCAAGGTCCTCAAGCTCACGCAATAGCTCAGTTGGCACGTGTTCGTGATCAAAGGTGAGGGCGTCTAGACCGTGACAAAACTCCTCGAGATTTTTGAGGTTCAGGTAATCACCCACTCGGTATGCGGCCTGGTGGGCACTGGAGTCTTCGGCTTCAGTAAAGACTCGAAGTTCGACACCTAGGTTGATTGCAGCAGGGTGCATCATGCGGGCAAGCTGACCGCCGCCAATCACACCAACTACCGGCACATAACCTCCTTGGGAAACCCTAGTTTCTCAGATGAATTATGTCGGCGGCCGAAATTACGTGTTTTGAGTCTGCCTGAATGACGAGATTGCCCTGGGGGTCGATGTCGGTGGCGGTGCCACGAATCTGATCACCCGAGGGTAATAGCGCCATCACCTGGGTTCCCAGGGTGCTGGAGTGCTGACGAAATTCCTCGGCTGTCTGAGTGATTGCCCAACCGGCGTCTGATTGAAACTTGCCGTAGCGGGCGCGGAACTGAGTGAGTAGCTCAAAGAGCACATCATCAAAGCTCGCCTCTGAACCAAGGGCGTCTAAAGCAGTGGCGTTCTCTGGAGCACCCTGTTGACTTTTCAGGTTTATACCAACCCCCAAAATCACATCGTTGCCCACCACCTTTGCGAGGATTCCGGAGATCTTTTTCTGACTGACTAAGACATCGTTGGGCCACTTTATTTTGGGCTCGGATTCGGGGGCAAAGTAGGCAACGGTGGCTCGCACGGCAGTCGCCATCATCAGGGTCAGCCAACCCTTTTCCTCCTGGGCCGTAGGTCGCAGTAGCAGCGAAAGCGAGATTGAGCTACCGGGTTCAGACACCCAGGCCCTGCCAAGCCGACCCTGACCTGCGGTTTGACTTGCGGCAACGAATGCAGTCAGCTCTGGTAGCGAAGATCTGTCCGCACGCTCGAGAGCGAGATTTGTCGAATCGATGGATTCGAAGAATTCGAGCCGCGGAACGGCTTGTTCAGATTTAGCCAGCACACCAAAACGCTAGCGGAATTGCGAGTGTTGTAGGGTTTCACAACGAATCTGAGATTTACTTGTAGCTAGTGCTAAAAAGCGGTGCGCTCTCGCCCCGATAAAGTAGGCGAGCAACGAGGAGCAGACGTGTCACAGAGCCCAGATCTTTCAACCACCTCAGGCAAGCTTGAGGATTACCGCGCCCGCTACAACGAAGCGGTCACCGCGGCTGGTTTAGCGGCAATCGAAAAGCAGCACGCCAAGGGCAAACTCACCGCTCGCGAGCGCATTGCGATGCTTTTGGACGAGGGTTCCTTCGTCGAGTTCGACGAGTTTGTGCGTCACCGCTCAACCGCTTTTGGCATGGATGCCAAACGCCCCTACGGCGATTCTGTAATCACCGGAGTTGGAACCATTCACGGTCGTCAGGTGGCTGTCTTCTCCCAGGACTTCACAATCTTTGGTGGTTCACTCGGTGAAGCCGCCGGTAACAAGATCATCAAGGTCATGCAGCACGCTATCAAGACCGGTGTTCCGCTAATTGGAATCCTGGATTCAGGTGGTGCTCGTATTCAAGAGGGAGTTATCGCCCTTGGAAAATACGGCGAGATCTTCAAGCTCAACACCATGGCATCGGGCGTGATCCCGCAGATTTCAATCATCATGGGTCCGGCCGCAGGTGGTGCGGTTTACTCACCGGCCCTGACCGACTTCGTGATCATGGTCGACAAGACCTCAAACATGTTTGTCACCGGTCCAGATGTCATCAAGACCGTGACCGGTGAAGACGTTGGCATGGAGGAGCTAGGCGGTGCGAGAGCTCACAACGAGACCTCGGGTGTTGCTCACTACCTGGCGGATGATGAAACAGACGCCATCGATTATGTGAAGTCACTGGTTGGCTACCTGCCAGAGAACAACCTCAGCGAAACCGTGGTTTACCAGTCTGAGTCTGAGCTTGAGATCACCGAGGCCGACAAAAAGCTAGACAGCATCATCCCGGACTCTCCAAACCAGCCCTATGACATGAAGACCATCATCGAGGCTCTGGTTGATGAGGGTGAGTTCTTGGAGGTTCAGCCACTGTTTGCTCCAAACATCTTGATTGGATTTGCAAGAGTCGACGGCGCCAGCGTTGGCATCGTTGCCAATCAGCCGCAGCAGATGGCCGGAACCCTAAACATCGATGCCGGTGAGAAGGCCGCTCGATTCGTGCGCTTCTGCGATGCGTTCTCGATTCCGATTCTGACTCTGGTGGATGTGCCCGGATATCTACCTGGCACCGACCAAGAGTGGGCCGGTGTGATTCGTCGTGGTGCGAAGTTGCTCTATGCCTATGCAGAAGCAACGGTGCCACTGGTCACCGTGATCACCCGCAAGGCCTACGGCGGTGCATACATCGTCATGGGTTCAAAGCAGCTTGGAGCCGACATCAACCTGGCTTGGCCGACTGCAGAGATTGCGGTCATGGGTGGTCAGGGAGCGGTAAACATCCTGTTCCGCGACAAGATCAAAGAAGCTCAGGAACAAGGGCTAGACATTGCCAAGGTCAGGGATCAACTGGCCAAGGAATACACCTACAACGTTGCCAGCCCATTTTTGGCAGCCGAGCGTGGAGAGCTGGATGGCATCATCGAGCCCTCGCAAACAAGAACCGCAATCATTCGTTCACTGCGAGCTTTGAAGACTAAGCGCGCTAGCTTGCCACCCAAAAAGCACGGAAACATTCCGCTCTAATGAAGCAGTACACCCCAGAAGAGATTCAAGCTCTCATCCACGTCAAAGGCGGGGATGCCGAGGAGCAGGCTGCTGCCCTTGCAGTCGTGGAGGCAGCAATTTTGGAATCTAGGCGTCTTGGCAGAATCGCGCTGCGTCCCCCAAAAACCTCCTGGCACCGCTCACCGGAACTACTTCGGAGCCAACTTTCTGGCGGTTGGGGCAGCTGGCTGGGTAAGTAGCTGTCCCCCAAAGAAGGGGATAAAAATGTCCGTTTTTGGCTCGCAGGCTCATGGCATTTTCAATAGTTTTCTTACAGGACCAAGAGGCAGTAAGGGTGCCTGGTCCACGATCCAACTGGATCGCTGGGGTGTGGGGCGGAGCAATCCGCCCCTTACACATTTAAAGCCTCAAAAATAAATCTGGACGATCAGCGTCTTTGCGGAGTGCAGCCATTGTCAGCCTCCAGCTATCTCCTGTGGAGGCTCGAATCACGACTTTCCCGGTAGTGACCTTGGTCAATTCGCGGGCAACTTTTCTCAAGATTTTGTCGATCTCGGGTTGGCTCAAGTCATCAAACCCACCATCATCCAAAAGCTGAACCTCCACCCCTCGGGACCGGGCGGCTCTGGCAGCTCGAATTAGGTCTGGGTGCATCAGCGCTCTCCCGCGAATCTGATCGCGCAGCTCATGCTCTTTCAACACCGCTTGCATGCGGTCTTTGACCGAGAGCTTGCCTCGACGCTTTGCGATCAGCTCGAGAAGCGGTAGAGACTCTGCAAGAGTTTCTTGGATTCGGGCCTGCCGCTCCAGGCGAGCTGCCGAGGTGGCTGCAGTTGCAGCTTCAGTGGCGACCGCCTGCTCCAAGAATTCCTGAGCGGCATCGGCAGAGCGGGCCAATAGCGATGCGGTTGCTTGAGCTGCCAAAACGAGCAAAAATGCGCCCACTACTCCAGAGCTGAAGGCAACATCAAGACCACCCCAGATCAAAGTCTGAGCGATCAAAAAGATCGTCCCGCTCCAGGCAATGTATGGGTGCTGCCTGACAGCGACGATGGCCATGATCGTGGCCACACCGGAGACATGCCAGGTGGTGTAACCGTAGGTCGCATTTGGATAAATCGCTGCCGACATAAATAGCGGCACAAATAGGCAGGCGATCAAAACCCACCAGGCCACGACATTCTTAAGTCGCAAACCTGGCATAGATGCGACTGCCGCAATCAAAGCGGCGAGGTAGACCACAATCGCAATCAGTGCGTAGCCGGCATCACTGTAGGCGGCAATATTTGTCAGGCCCAAAATGGCATGGTAAAAACCAAAGGCCAGGGTGAAAAGACTGAGCGCGAGACGTGGGATCTGAATCATGCGGTCCACTCCAATGAAACCGTGGTTCCCTCACCCGGCGCAGAGCGAACACTAGCCCTACCGCGCACCGCTTCAAGCCTTGCAAAGATACTGGTCTTGACCCCGATACGGTCTCTCGGAATTCGATCAAGTCGGAATCCAACTCCAGAATCAGAGAGTTCGATTCGCACACCATTTGGATCCAGAGATTTGAGTGTCAACCTGATTGAATCAGCCTTGGAGTGCCTTCCGGCGTTATCCATTGCTTGGATGGTGGCCTCGGTCAACGCCTGGGCAACCTGCTGCGGAATCGGCTCAGTTCCCCCGGAGAGAATGTCAATTTCAATCTTCGGGTTCATCTGTTCAGCCACTCGCTTGAGCGCTCGGAACAGACCTAGCTGAGTCACGGTGGCGGAGACATCAGGATCTTTTTGAGCTTGGCGCAGTGACGCAATCGCCTCGCGGGCTAGCTTGGCCGAGGACTGCTCATCGCCCTTGGTCTTTGCCTTGGCTGCGAGAAGCAGGGTATTTAGCACTCGGTCGTGCACAAGGGCGTCGATGCGCTGACGCTCGCGCTCGGTGGCGTCTGTCGAGGCCTGCGAAACCGCGGCTTGAATCACAGCCGAGTTAGCTAGGTCCACCTTCTTGACCGAGTCTCGAACCAGGATGAACAACCCCAGAATCGTGCCGCCGAAGAGGAAGATGTAGGTCGAGTCCTGCAGGGTCACGATTGGATCCGCACCACCTCCGTAATAGGAGGTGTTCAGGAAAAACCAAATCACTGTGGTGAGAAATAAATACAGCAGCGATATCCAGGGTCTTGCCACAACTCCCATAGCAACCACACCCATACCGATGACCCACCAGATCCATGGTTGAAACTCAGAGGGCAACAGCGCTGGTTCCAAGATTGCTATCGGCCAGCTGACCATGTAAAGAAATGAGAGTGCGCCGTAGATGTAAAGAAATGGATCTGAACCAAATCGCGACCACGTGCTGGCGATGATGACCATCACAGTTGCAAGCAGCACCCACACCGTGACCTGCCCGTAGATAGTCAGAAGCTCATATTGAGCAAATGCATTTGCAAACGTCTCGACGCTGGCCAGCGTGATGGTTAGGGCAAACAGTCTCCTGATTAGCTGCTCTAGTTTTGAACTAGCAGCAGAGGAGAGCTGGGTGTTCACTAGAGCATTTCTCCAGAGAGAATCCCGTCCTCAACGGCACGCTTGAAAAGATCAACCTTGGTGGCGGCCTCACGGCCCAACCTCGCATACTTCACGCGAACGCGATCAATATGCTCCTTGGCACTGGACTGCTTGATCTGAAGCTCATAGGCAACCTGCTTCAAACTCATACCGGAGGCGTAGAGCGACAGTACCTCACGCTCACGAATCGAAAGCTTGGCCTCCTTAAACAGTAGGTCGGCATCGATCATCGCGGAGGTCTCAGGGTTATTGATAATTACACCCTTGGCAGCAAGTCGTATGGCCTCCGCCAGCTCTGCCATAGGCTGCGACTTTGGCACGATGGCGGTCGCCCCGGCCCTCAGCGCCGCGCGCATCAGTGAGGGCTTGTCGGCAATCGAGAAAATCAAAACCGCGGGGCCAGCCTCAACTAGCTGCTCGACGTTTTCTGACACGAGTGAGCCGTCAGCGAGTGAGAGGTCGGTGACTACAACCTCTACATCCTTACCTTCAATCTGAGCCAAAAGCTCAGGAACTGTTGGGGCGGAGCCCATCAGTTCAAAATTGAATTCTTGGCATGCTCCGGCAAATCCAAGGCGCACCGCTTCATGGTCATCGACTATCGCTACTCGTACTGGGTCCATGAAAAATAAGGCTACTCCCGAGTAAGCGTTGCAACACACTCAAAGTGGTGCGTGTGCGGGAAGATGTCGAAGCTCTCTAGTCCCCTCAGTTGGTAACCTGCGGCAAATAGTTGCTTGAGATCACGAGCCAATGCCACTGGGTCACAGGCAACATAGACGATGTTTCGAGGTTCGAGTTTGGTTAGCGCAGAGATCACCTTGCCGGCAGCACCTGAGCGAGGTGGATCCATAATTACGGTGTCATAACCGGGCTTGGTCCGCTTCAGAAATTCCAAAACGTCAAACTTCTCAAACTTGAGATCACTCAGATCCCGAGCGCTCTTCTCGCCATCTGAGACCGCTTGCTTATTGTTCTCAACCGCCAAGAAGCGACCGCCGCCAAAGGCTTGAGCAATGGTTGCGCTAAAAAGTCCAGCACCGGCATAGAGATCTAGGTTTTGCTTTTCTGGATTGAACCCAACCGATCGCACCGCCCTAATCACCGCTGCGGTCAAGGCTGCAGGGGCATCGGTGTGAACCTGCCAGAACGCTCCGGTGCTGAGTCGGAAGGTGCGATCCGCCACTCGCTCCACTAGTCGCTCGGAGCCGTTTACCTTCTTATCAACTAGCCACTGCAAATCTCCTGTAGAGCTGGCAGCGATCGAAATCTTCTCCACCCCGGACCAGTTTTTGAGCTGTAGCCCGAGCTCCTCAATCTCCTGAACGGCAAGTGGTAGGTCTTTAGTAAAAACAATTTCATTGCTTCTAATTCGACTTGGTCCCGCGGTGCCACCGGCATCAACGTTCAGCTGAACCCTTGTGCGATAGTGCAATCCCCCGCGATCGGCATCCGATGGCATGGCTTGAATCTCTACCGACTTTTCAATACCGGCCATGCGCTCTAGGGCCTCAGTAAGAACCTGAGATTTCAGGGTGCGCTGGTGGTCCAAGGCGATGTGACCAAACTCAGCACCTCCTGCGCCCTGCGAGGCAGCCTTCCAGAAGTGCTTGACTCGGTGCTCACTTGGTTCCAAGACCTCAATTGTCTTAGCTCTGAGGAAACTCCCCTGATCCTGATAAACCTGAGCTCTAACACGCTCACCATCGATGGCATCGTCTACGAAGACAACCTTGCCCTCATGCCTTGCTACGAAAATACCGCCGTGCGCTACGCGCTCAATTTCTAATTCCAGAATCACCTGCCAAGTGTTCCACAGCTAACCTTGGGATTGTGCAAAAACTAGTGCTTGCTTCAACATCGCCCGCTCGCAAGAAGCTGCTGAGCGATGCCGGTATTAACTTCGAGACGATTGCGCCCGGGGTGGATGAAGACGCAATGGTGGAGCTACTCAAGCCCCAGAGCGCCGCTGAACTAACCGGCATGCTCGCTAAGGCCAAGGCAGAGGCGGTCAGTGCACAGTTCGAAACATCGCTGGTCTTGGGCTGCGACAGTGCGCTTGAATTTGAAGGCGAGATTCTGGGAAAGCCGCTGGTAAAAGAGGTAGCCGTAGAGCGCTGGCTCAAGATGCGGGGAAAGTTTGGAGTCTTGCACTCTGGCCATCACCTAATCGACACCTCGAGCTCCAAAGGCACCACTCTGGTGACCCAAACCAAGGTTCATTTCGCAAACCTCAGTGACTCTCAGATAGAGAAATACGTTCTCACCGGTGAGCCGCTGAACGTTGCTGGGGCCTTCACCATCGATGGGCTCGGCGGTGCTTTTGTTGAGCGGATCGATGGCGATTACCACACCGTGGTTGGACTATCCCTGGTTGGACTTCGTCAAATGGTCACCGAACTAGGTCACGAGTATTTGGACCTTTGGAGCTAATCCAAACAAAACGCCTGTTTTTTTGTGGCTAGCCGCCAAAATAACCCGCGAAATCGCCAATAAGCTATCGGATTATGAGCTTTCGCCGCATTGAAAAACTACTGATCGCCAACCGCGGCGAAATCGCGATTCGCATTATTCGCGCCGCCAAGGATTCAGGGATCCTGACGGTTGCCGTCTATGCCGATGGTGATCGCGATGCTCAGCACGTGAAGCTCGCCGATGAGGCCTACTCGCTCTCCGGTGTGACCGCCGCTGAAACCTACTTGGTCATCGAAAAGCTCATCAAGGTTGCCAAACGCAGCGGTGCGAATGCGGTTCACCCCGGGTATGGCTTCCTCTCCGAGAACGCCGACTTCGCCAGAGCAGTAATTGATGCAGGTCTGATCTGGGTTGGTCCACCTCCCGCGGCAATCGAACAACTGGGAGACAAGGTCTCCGCTCGCAAGGTTGCCGAGAAGGTCGGAGCACCGCTTGCGCCGGGAACCATCAACCCGGTTGAAAGCGTGGCCGAGGTCGAGGAGTTCGTCGAGAAGTATGGGCTGCCAGTTGCTATCAAGGCTGCTTACGGTGGCGGTGGTCGCGGCATCAAGATTGTTCGTGAACGATCAGAAATCAAAGAGCTCTTCGAATCGGCCACCCGCGAGGCGATTGCGGCATTTGGTCGCGGCGAGTGCTTCCTTGAGAAGTACCTGGACAAGCCAAGACACGTTGAGACCCAGTGCTTGGCAGATGCTTTCGGCAATGTCGTAGTTGTTTCAACTCGAGACTGCTCGCTACAGCGCAGACACCAGAAGCTTGTTGAGGAAGCTCCCGCTCCGTTCTTGACTGCAGATCAAAACCAGCGGCTCTACGAATCATCAAAGGCGATCCTCAAAGAAGTTGGTTACCAGGGTGCCGGCACCTGTGAGTTCTTAGTTGCCCAAGACGGAACCATCTCATTCCTTGAGGTAAACACCCGACTTCAGGTAGAGCACCCGGTCTCCGAGGAGGTCACCGGTCTTGACCTCGTTCGCGAGCAGTTCAGAATCGCTCAGGGCGAGAAGATTGAATACTCCGACCCTGAGGTTCGAGGCCACAGCTTTGAATTCCGCATCAACGGAGAAGACCCAGGTCGCAACTTCTTGCCAGCTCCGGGCCCTGTTCACCTGTTCCAAGCACCAAGCGGTCCAGGGGTTCGAGTTGACTCCGGAGTAGTTTCCGGTGATGTCATCAGTGGCAACTTTGACTCGATGATGGCAAAGCTAATCGTTACCGGTGACACTCGTGAGCAGGCTCTGGAGCGCTCCAGACGCGCACTTGCAGAGATGCAGGTTCTAGGTCTGCCGACCGTGCTGCCTTTCCACCGCGAAATCGTCTCTCACCCTGCCTTCACGGCACCAACCGGAGAATTCAAGGTCTTCACTCGTTGGATTGAGACTGAGTGGGATAACCAGATCCCCGCCTGGAGTGGTCAAGCTCAGGATTTGCCTGAGGCCGAGCCAAGGCACGAAATTGTTGTCGAGGTTGCGGGCAAGCGCCTCGAGGTATCGGTTCCCAAGCGATTGCTGGTAGGAGAAATTGGGTCGGCGGCAGGTCACGCGCCAAAGCGCACCAAGAGTGCATCAACATCCACTCACACCGGAGCCAAGGGCAATAGCCTCACGGCTCCGATGCAGTCCACGGTTGTAAAGATTGCTGTAGCCGAGGGTCAAGAGGTGGCCGAAGGCGACTTGGTAGTGGTTCTTGAAGCCATGAAGATGGAGCAGCCGCTCACCGCTCACCGCGCCGGCAAGATCAGTTCAATCAACGTTGAGGCCGGCGCAACCATTTCGGCTGGTACCAGGATTCTCGATATCGTCGACTAGTCGATTGGCTGATGCAGGGCTGATGCAGCCTCTGCAATTGAGCCCGATAGCGATGGGTAGACCGTATAGGTTCTAGCCAACTGGTCTACCGTCAATCTGTTCTCAACCGCCATGGCAATTGGGTAGATCAGGTCAGAGGCGAGAGGCGCGACAACCACACCACCAATCACGGTGCCAGAACCAACTGAGGCATAAAGCTTGATAAAGCCCTCGCGAATCCCCTGCATTTTTGCCCTTGGATTCACCTCAAGCATTACCTTCTCGATCTCGCCTCGAACTAGGCCCTGCTCGATCTCGGCTTGGGACCAACCAACCGAGGCGATCTCTGGCGAGGTAAAGACGTTAGATGCAACATTGCGCAATCTGGTCGGAGCAGCAACGTCACCCATGGTGTGGTAGACGGCGGTGCGACCCTGCATCGCGCTTACGGAGGCCAGCGGCAACGCGGTTGAGCAGTCGCCAACCGCATAAACATTTGCCCTCGAGGTTCTAGCAACCTTATTTACGATGATGTGACCGGTCTCGGTCAATCGAATACCAGCCTCTTCTAAGCCCAGACCAGCGGTGTTTGGAATCGCACCAACTGCCATTAGGCAGTGAGATCCCTCAACGACATCACCGGTTGCAAGGGTCACCTTGACGCCGGTTTTGGTGCGTTCAACCTTCTCGGCGCGGGACTGGTTCAAAATCTGCATGCCTCTGCGCCTGAAAACGCCTTCGATTAGTTCAGCAGCATCGGCATCATTACCAGGGAGAACCTTGTCCCTGGAGGAAATCAGTGTGACCTTGCTACCAAGGTCAAGATAAGCCGATGCAAACTCTGCTCCGGTTACACCAGAGCCAACCACAATCATGTGCTCTGGCAGCTCATCCATTTCATAGAGCTGCTTCCAAGTGAGGATTCGCTCGCCATCTGGCTGAGCATTAGGGAGCTCTCTCGGGTGAGCGCCGGTCGCAACGATGATGGTCTTCGCCTCAATACGCTCTGGTTCACCACCGAGGGTCGGCTCAATAATGACGTGGTGGTTGCCATCGAGTCGTCCACGACCAGAAACAATGCGAACACCCTCCTCTTTCAAGGTGGTGAGCATGTCCTCAGACTGGCTCTTAGCCAAAGCCAACAAGCGCTTGTTGACGGCAGCCATGTCCACCTCAACCTTGGGGTGAACCTCTTTGCCATCGAGTGAAAAATTCACTCCTAGGGTCTGAGCCAAGGAGACGCGTTGAGCTGCTTCGGCTGTTGCAATAAGTGTCTTTGAGGGGACCACGTCGGTTAACACCGCGTTACCGCCGATGCCCGACTCCTCGACTAGGACCACTTCGGCACCAAGCTGCCGAGCAGCTCTTGCTGCCTCATAACCACCTGGGCCGCCGCCGATAATGACAATTCTGTGTTGTATTGAGTTTGAGCTCACCCTGACATTCTGGCGTAGTTGTGGCACCCCTTGGGTTAGCTAGACTGATTTTCATGGTAAATCCGCTCAATGACGCGCAAGCTAACCCTTTTGAAATCGCCAAGCAGGCTGCCCAACAGATTGCTGAAATCTCGGGCATCGAAAAGCACGATATCGCTTTGACTCTCGGTTCTGGCTGGGCAAAAGCCGCGGACTTAATTGGTGAAACAGTCAGCGTGATTCCTGCAACCGAGATCATCGGATTTTCAAAACCAGCCGTTCACGGCCATGTAGGCACCCTGCGCTCTGTGAAGCTACCCAGCGGCAAGATGGCCTTGGTCATTGGAGCCAGAACTCACTACTACGAAAACCACGGTGTAAGGTCCGTGGTTCACTCGGTCCGCACCGCGGCTGCAACCGGAGCCAAGGTCATGATCCTCACCAACGGCGCAGGCGGCATCAAACCAGAGTGGGCCGGTGGAGCGGCAGTCTTGATTTCTGACCACATCAACTTGACCGCCAACTCCCCGCTCGAGGGAGCAACCTTCATCGACCTAACAGACCTCTACTCCAAGCGTCTTCGCCAGCTGGCTCGCGAGGTTGACCCTGGGTTGGATGAGGGTGTTTATGTCCAATTCCGCGGCCCTCACTACGAAACTCCCGCCGAGGTTCAGATGGCCAAGATCTTGGGTGGCCACATCGTGGGTATGTCAACTGCCTTGGAGGCAATTGCCGCTCGAGAAGCGGGCATGGAAATTCTTGGCATGTCGTTGATCACCAACTTGGCAGCTGGAATTCAGACCACTCCGCTTTCACACGAAGAGGTGATTCAAGCCGGCAAGGATGCCGAAGGTCGAATCTCTGAGCTACTTTCAAAGATTGTTGCAAAGCTCTAATGAACTACCTAGAGGCCGCGAAAGCCTGGCTCAGCCAAGACCCCGATCCACAAACCCAAGCCGAACTTGCCGCACTTATCGAGAGTCAGGATCTCGATGCACTGCAATCGAGGTTTGCTACACGTTTGGAGTTTGGAACAGCTGGACTTCGCGGCGAACTCGGTGCCGGCCCAAACCGGATGAACCGAGTGGTGGTTGCCCAGGCAGCACTTGCGATCGCAAGATTCTTGTTGGAAAACAAGAAAGAGTTTCAAGACCCTCAGGGTGAGCTCAGTGTGGTGATCGGTTATGACGGCCGAATCAACTCAGATGTCTTTGCTAAAGACTCAGCCGAGATCTTCGCCGCTCAGGGAATCAAAGCCAAGCTGTTTGACTCCAAGGTTCCGACCCCGGTGGCATGTTTCACCGGAGCGAAACTCGGTGCCAGTGCCACGATTGTGGTGACCGCAAGTCACAACCCACCTAGGGATAACGGCTACAAGGTTTACCTCGGCGGTCCACTATTTGGATCGCAGTTAGTGCCGCCGCAGGATGCTGAGATCGCAGCTCACATCAACGAGATCGCCGGCTCGCTTCGATTTGAAGAAATCCCGAAGTCTAAAGACCTAGAACTTCTGGGTCAGGCCCAAATCGATGACTACATATCCCGCGCCGAGCAGCTATCGCTTCACGCTGCTAAGGAAGAACTAACCCTCACCTACACCGCTATGCACGGTGTTGGCTACCGAGTAATCAAGCCAATCTTTGATTCGATGAAACTGAGCTGGGTGTCAGTGGCTCAACAGCAAGAACCAGATGGCACTTTCCCCACGGTCAGCTTTCCAAATCCAGAAGAACCTGGAGCGATGGATTTAGCTCTCGAGACGGCCAGGCACCACGACTCAGATTTGATTATTGCCAACGATCCAGATGCTGATCGTCTGGCAGTTGGGGTCCGATCAGTTGAGGGCTACCGAATGCTCACCGGTGATGAGGTTGGCCTAATACTCGCCGAAGAGCTGGTTCAGTCGGGACGAGCAAAGGTGATTGCCAACTCGATTGTTTCTGCCAGCCTTGCTCCTCTTGCTAGCCATCATGGCGTGGAGTACCAGCAGACGTTAACTGGATTCAAGTGGATTTCAAAGGTTCCGAACCTGGGCTACGGATATGAAGAGGCACTCGGTTACTGTGTTGACCCATCCCACACCCCAGACAAAGATGGCATTACCGCGGCAGTTGTGATGGTTGATATCGCAAGGCGATTAAAGGACCAGGGTCTTTCTTTACTTGATCACCTAGCCGAACTTTATTCGCGCTACGGTCACCTAAAAACCGGGCAGGTATCGATCCGTGTGACCGACCTGAGTGTCATCTCAAAGATCATGCGTGGGGTTAGGGAAAACCCGCTCACCGAGGTCTTGGGAGATCAGGTTGAGTTTGAAGATCTAGCCCTTGGGCTCAAGCTTCAAAAAACTGATGGCGTGATTATTTCCAACCAGAAACTTCGGATGATCATTAGGCCCAGCGGCACCGAGCCAAAACTCAAGTGCTACCTGCAATATCTCGGTGAGTCAGATCAGAGCGCTGCCACTGGACTAGCTGCACTCAAGGGTTTCGCGAGCGATTATCTGGATAGTCTGAAATAAACCGCTTTACGCTCTGAGGTAGCTCTAGGGCAGCAGTCTCGTCATCGGCCGGACTTGGTTCACCAACGACTGTTCTAATTGGAACAAGTCCCGCCCAGACCCCAGTACCAAGATCTTCGGGCTCATCCTCAACAAAACCGTTTGAGATCTTCACCGAGGTTTCATCGAGTTCAACCTCGATGATCAAGGTGGCGGCAGCTTCCTTTTTGGTGCTCGGCCTAACCTCGTCCATGCGCCCTGGCAGGATGGCATCGCTGATGGCGTCTAGCGCCCAGGCCTTTTTGTCATCCTCCACCAGTTTTGCCTCACCGAAAATGACGGCAGCGTCATAGTTCATGCCGGAATTGAAGGTGCTGCGTGCCACCTTCAGAGCATTTAGTTTGGTGATAGAGATGCAGACCTTTGGATTTTGAGCCAGGGCTCGCATCAACCGAGATCCTGAGGACCCGTGCAAATAGAGGGTGTTGCCAACCCGACCATAGGTCATCGGAATCACAAGTGGTGCATCGTCAAATATGATCCCAACATGAGCCACCAGATTCGAATCTAGGATTCGATAAAGCTCCTGTTGGGAAAATGATGCCTTGTGAGCGATGCGCTTCAGGGTGGTGCGCTCAGTGCTTCCGGGTGTGGCCATAGCCCTCAGATTACCCGAGCGATAGCTCCAACTTGGTTGTCAGCTCGGCTAAATCAAAGATGTTTTTCACCGGTATCACCTCAGAGCGAATGCCTTCGAGCTTAGAAACCAGCTCTTCGGTAGCCAAGACAATTTGTGCTGGCGACTCCGCCTCGAGGGCCTGTTCGATTGAAACGGCCTGGACCTCAGCCTCGATGCCAAGTTCAGAAAGCACTCGATCAGCGTTTGATTTGAGCAAAACACTGGTTCCAATACCTGCACCACAGACCGCGTAAATCTTCATAAAACGAATGTAACCTGCGGTCCTTAGAGAAGGCTCCGAATAACGCTCTCAGCGGAAGCATTTTGCAAAGTGTTCACAATCCCTGGGGTAGAAATCCAAGCAGCAAATTCGGCCAGCAACCCAAGATGCGAATCTGCGTCTTTGGCAGCCAGCGCAAACAAAAGGGTGACTGGATCATTACTGGAACCCGATTCCACACCCTCGGGAAAAACTACCAACGCTAAACCAGCCTCAATAATCGAAGCCGAGGGTTTGGCATGAGCGATTGCAATCCCGGGAGCGACGACAAAGTAGGGACCGAGTTCACTGAGATTGGTTAGCACCTCTGAGATGTAGCTGGGGAGTGCCCTGCCGTCTTGAACCAACAGATCGACGGCGGCTGAAACTGCCGCTTCGAAACTCTCGGCGGAGTAATTGATTGAGATTGAGTTTGGCCCAAATGCGCTAGCTAGCGGCACTGGCAAAACCAATCTCAATCATGTCCATCAGCTCCTCGCGTTCCGGTAGACCCTGGAACGCTGCGGCAGCTGCGTTGAGCTGGAACTGCTCCAGATCAGCAAGGCTGTAACCAAAGGTTTCAACCAAAATCTCAAGTTCCTTAGTGAGGTTGGTGCCACTCATTAGACGGTTGTCCGTGTTCACCGTGACCCTGAAACCAAGTTCGTAAAGAATGTCGAATGGGTGGTCCGCCATGGTGTCACCCAACATCTCAAAAGCACCGGTCTGCAGGTTCGACGAAGGTGAGGTCTCGAGAGCTATCTCGCGGTCGTGGACCCACTGAGCAACTGGACCCAGGACCACCAAGTCGGTATCACCCTCGGTTCTTGAAAACATAATGTCCTCAACCAAGCGAACACCGTGACCGAGGCGAAGTGCTCGACCAGAGATGATGGCGTCTTTGATTGATTCAACGCCGTCAGCCTCACCGGCATGAACGGTGACTGGGAAAAGCTCACTGGCCAGGTAATCAAATGCGATCTTGTGACGAGCAGGCATAAAGCCCTTCTCGGCACCGGCGATGTCGAAACCGACTACACCGTTGTTTCGGTGGCGCACTGCTAGCTCAGCGATCTCTAGACCGCGGTCCGCATGACGCATTGCGGTTACAAGCTGCCCAGTGCGGATGAAACCGCCTCTGGACTCAACCTCTTCCATGCCGCGCTCAAGACCATCTTGAACCGCCTCGACAGTTTCATCGAGGGTTAGCCCTCTGGCGAGGTGCTGCTCTGGGGCCCAGCGCAGTTCACCATAGATGACGTTGTGTTCTGCTAGATCAAGCACTGCCTCATAGGCAACTCGCTCTAAACCCTCACGGGTTTGCATTACTGCGACGGTGTGATCAAAAGTCTCTAGGTAGCGAACCAAAGAGCCAGAGTTGGCACTCTCGGAAAACCAATTGCCGAGCTCCACCGGGTCGGTGGTCGGAAGCTGATGCCCGACCTCTTTGGCAAGCTCAACGATGGTGCTTGGACGCAAGCCACCATCTAGGTGGTCATGCAGCGAGATCTTGGGAAGTGACTTGATGTCCAATGCTTTTCCTAACTAATTCGGTTCAGGATGAGCTTACGGCTTACCGCCTGCTCACCAATTTCAAAGCTTTGCTCGGCTAGCTCGACTGCTCTTGGGAACTTCTCCTCGGTGTCGGTGAACAAAGTCATCAACACCTGCCCAGCCTCAACTCGGTCACCGAGTTGAGCGTGGAGTTCAATGCCGGCACCAAATTGCACTGCATCTTCCTTGCGCTCACGGCCGGCACCCAATCGCCATGAGGCGACTCCGACATCGAGTGCATCAAGCTTGGTCAGTACGCCAGAGCTTTGAGCCACGATTTGAGTCGAGTGCTTGGCCTTTGGTAGTTCAGCGTCAGGGTTACCACCCTGGGCAGAAATCATCTGCCGCCACTTGTCATAGGCCTTGCCGTTTTGCAGGTTCTCGCGCGGATCAGCATCAATACCAACAAGGCGCAGCATCTCAGCGGCCAGCTCGACGGTTATGTATACGACGTCCGCAGGCCCACCGCCTTGCAAAACTTCGATCGACTCTTCAACCTCGAGGGCATTACCAATCTTGCGACCAAGCGGAGTAGACATGTCGGTCAAAAGGGCCGAGGTCTTCACTCCCGCATCCTGACCAAGTTGTACCAGGGTCTGTGCCAATTCGGTTGCGCGATCCAAGGTCTTCATGAAGGCCCCGGAACCAACCTTTACATCCAGCACCAAAGCCGAGGTTCCCTCGGCAATCTTCTTGGACATGATGGAAGAGGCAATCAGCGGGATTGCCTCAACCGTGCCGGTGACATCGCGAAGTGCATAGAGTTTGCGGTCCGCTGGAGCAAGGCCAGAGCCAGCCGCACAGATAACAGCCCCGACCTCAGCTAGCTGGGAGTAGAGCTCAGTGTTGGAAAGACTTGCCTGCCAGCCGGGGATCGCCTCTAACTTGTCCAAGGTGCCGCCGGTGTGGCCAAGTCCTCGACCGCTTAGCTGCGGAACCGCTACCCCGTAGGAGGCAACCAAGGGCGCTAGCGGCAAAGTGATCTTGTCACCAACGCCGCCTGTGGAGTGCTTATCTGCGGTTGGAGCTTGCAGGCCCTGGAAATCCAAGCGCTCACCCGAATCGATCATGGCGAGCGTCAGATCCCTGATCTCACGTCGGTTCATACCGTTGAGCAGAATCGCCATTGCCATGGCGCTCATTTGCTCATCGGCGACTGAACCCTGGGTGTAACCAGCTACTAACCAGCGAATCTCATCGGTAGTGAGCTCACCGCGCTCACGCTTTTTGATGATTAGTTCAACGGCACTAAAGCTCACTTGCGCTCCACTAGGTCTTCTGGCCCGAAGGCGTCTGGCAATACCTCATAGATGGTCTTGATTCCGGAAACCGTGTTCAAGAGCATGCCTGGGGCATGGTGTTCATACAGCAGCTGTCGGCAGCGACCACATGGCATCAGCTCGTTACCGTGCTTATCGACGCAGGCAAAGGCAACCAGCTTGCCACCACCGGTTCTAAACAGCTCGCTAACCAGAGAACACTCGGCACATAGGCCCAGCCCATAGGAAGCGTTTTCGACATTCGCTCCGGTGATCAGGCGACCATCGTCCGTAATCGCAGCAGCTCCAACCGGAAACTGCGAGTAGGGAACGTAGGAGCACTCCAGTGCCTTGATTGCAGCAGCTTTCAGCTCTGCCCAGTTGATATCCATGACTAACCCTTGGTGTATGGCTGTGCCAGCGCCTTCGGCGGTCTAGATCGACCAACGAAACCAACCACAGCGATGATGGTTACTACGTAAGGAACCATCGTGATGAAGTCCGATGGAATACCAGGGCTAACCTGGTTTGCCCAGACGCGCAGGATGATTGAGAATCCAAACAACAGCGCTGCAAGCGATGCGTAGATGGGGTGCCAGCGACCAAGGATCATTACCGCGAGTGCGATAAAGCCAACGCCACCGGACATCTCGCGGCCAAATGCGCCACCGCCACCAATGGTTAGTGCCGCACCGCCAAAGCCAGCAATCGCACCACCGAGGGTTACCCACCAGAATCTGGTTCTACCTACGTTTACACCGACGGTGTCGGCAGCCAACGGGTGCTCACCAACCGCTCTGGCGCGTAAGCCGAGCTTGGTCTTGAACATTACAAACCACAACAGCGGAACAATCAGCAGCGCCGCATAAACAGTTAGTCGGTTCTCAAAGAGCACTGGTCCTAGCACTGGGATATCGCTGAGCACCGGAATCTTGATGATGTCCAAGGTGCCAGGGAAGTTCACGTTCTCACTGTCTTCAGTGAGCCACTGCTGGTACAAGAAGTTGGTGATACCGATGACTAGCACGTTCAACACAACACCGACGATGATCTGTTGAGCTAAGTACTTGATTGCGAAGACCGCCAAGACCATTGATAGCAAAGCTGCAGCAACCATGGCCGCAATGATGCCCAGGGTGTAGCTCTTGGTGATGGTGCTGACAACTGCCGCCATGAAGGCACCGGTTAGCAGCTGGCCCTCGATGGCGATGTTTGTAATTCCAACTCGCTCACTCATCACGCCGGCCATCGCACCCAAGATGATTGGCACGGCCAGCACCAGGGCGGTGCCGGCAATGAAGGCAACCGGAACTGCGTTACCGGTTGCTAGCCAACCCAAAAGCGCAACCACGCCAATGAAGCCGAATGCAATCGAAACCCAGATCGGAGTCCTGTGATTGCGAACCGAGTAAAAGACTGACAGCCCGGCAAGCAGCAACATCAGAGAACCCGAAACGGTACCCAGCAGCATCGCATCGACATTGATGCTCGGAAGCTGAACCGCATCCTGTCGACGCGAGAGCTCGAAAGCGACCTCACCCGGCTTGCCCGCGATGCCGAAGAAATAGAGCACTAGAAGACCCAGGGCTCCCATAACGGATGGTGCCTTGTAACCGACCTTTTCTTCCTTGGCTAGATTCACTTGGCACCTCCTCTCTTGAACCACTTAGAGGTGATTGCACCAAGCGCGTTCGTGGTTTGTGGCTTAGGCAGCCTAAACATCGCACGTATCAGCGGTGGTGCTGCGATGAACAAAACGATCGCTCCCTGCACGATACCCAGAACCTCGGGAGAAACTCCGATCACCTGCATCGAAGGAGCACCGGCCTTGAAAGCACCGAACAGCAAACCGGCAAGCAAAACGCCCGGAGCAGATGAGCCACCCAGGAGCGCAACGGTGATGGCATCGAAACCGATGTTTGCGTGAGAAGAAGGGGTCATACCAATGTTCACACCCAGCGCTTGGTTACCTGCTGCGACACCGACGAAGGCAGCCGATAGACCCATGGCCAAGATGTAGGTCTTGTCAACGCTGATACCCGCGGTCTTGGCAGCATCTGGGTTGAACCCAACCATTCGCAGGCGGAAACCCACGGTGGAGCGCTCCATCAACCACCAGTAAACAACCACTGAGACCAGTGCGATAACTAGACCCCAGTGCAGGGCGTACTCATCACCCAGGAGCTTTGGCAACATGGCCGTTGCGGCAGGTGGATCGGCCTTTGGGTTACCAGCAGAGTTCTCGGCCTGGAGTAGCAGCGGATCGCGCATCAAGAAGGTGAACACCGACAGCGCTACGTAGTTGAGCATGATGGTGAGAATCACCTCGTGGGCGCCGGTTCTAGCTTTTAGGTAACCAACCAAGGCACCCATCAGGCTGGCTCCAACAACTCCAGCAATCATTGCCACGATCATGTGGATCAAAAACGGTAGCTCCATGCGGGTGGCTACGAAGGTGGCGAAGATCATGCCGAAGATCAGCTGACCGGTGCCACCGATGTTGAAAAGACCGACTCGGAATGCCAGACCGATACCCAGACCTGCTGCAATCAGCGGAGCACCAAGACGCAGAGTCTCGGTCAATGGGCGCAGTGCCTTCTCCAAAGTCTCAGCATCGGCGTTGTAAATGGCACCCTTGAACAAAGCACCATAGCCTGCGGAAACCACATTCCAAGCAGCTGCAAATGCATCGCCGGGGCGAGAGAAGAAGTAGCCCAGGGACTCTAGGAACTCCTTGTTGGAACCAATCATGAAGACAGCTCCAACTAAGAAGCCGAGCAAGACCGCGAGGATGGTTCTGGTGAAACCTCCGGCGAGAATCTCCTTCATCGCCTGCGAAAAACGTGCGTCTTTCTCACTCATGCGCCAACTCCCGCCATCATCTTGCCCAGGGTCTCTCTGGAGCTATCTGGGCTCACAATTCCAACAATCTGCCCGCGATACATCACGGCGATTCGATCCGCCAGAGCCAACACCTCATCAAGCTCGGTGGAGATCAAAATGACCGCCTTGCCAGCATCGCGCTCAGCAACAATCTGCTCGTGAATGAACTCAATGGAACCAACGTCAACACCTCTAGTGGGCTGAGCTGCAATCAATAGGTTCACGTCTCTCGAGAGCTCCCTCGCAACCACGACCTTTTGCTGGTTACCGCCGGAGAGCTTGCCGGCTGGGGTGTCAATCGAAGGGGTTCTGACATCGAAGCGCTCGACCAAATCAGTGGCCACCGACTTTCTGGTGGGGAAATTTATGTTCAGCCCCTTGGTGAACCGCGAACGGAAAGACTGGTTCAGCATCAGGTTCTCAGAGATGCTGAACTCCCCCACCAAACCATCCTTCTTGCGGTCTTCAGGCACGTAACCAACTCCAGACTCCAGGACAGTGCGCACTGACTCCCCGGCAAGCTCTTTGCCCAAAAGTTTGATTGAACCGCCCTTAATTGGGGTTCTAAGGCCCAAAAGCGCCTCGGCCAATTCGGTCTGACCGTTGCCCTGAACACCAGCGATCGCCAAAACCTCGCCGGCCTGAACGCTAAAGCTAATGCCGTTTACAGCACGCTGCAGGCGGTCATCCAAGACCGCGAGGTTCTCAACCTTGAGAACCTCGTTTCCAAGCTTGGCTGGGTCCTTATCGACCGTTAGGTCGACCTCGCGCCCAACCATCATTGAAGCCAGCTCTGAGGTCGAGGCCTCTGGAGATGCTGAACCAACCACCTGACCGAGTCGAATGACAGTGATACGGTTCGCGACCTCTTTAACCTCGCGAAGCTTGTGAGTGATGAAAACAATTGAAGTTCCACTCTGAGCGAGCTGACGCATGATGGCCATCAACTCATCGGTCTCTTGGGGAGTCAACACGGCGGTCGGCTCATCCAAAACCAAGACCTTGGCATCGCGCGAGAGTGCCTTGATGATCTCTACGCGCTGCTGCACGCCAACCGGTAGGTCCTCAACCAGGGCATCCGGATCAACATTGAATCCAAAGCGCTCGGAGATTTCGATTACTCGCTTACGAGCAGCCGCCATATCTAAGGTGCCACCAAAGCCAGTTGGCTCATTCCCGAGGGCGACGTTCTCGGCAACGGTGAAAACCGGGATGAGCATGAAGTGCTGGTGGACCATTCCGATACCGGCGGCCATGGCATCGCCTGGGCCACGGAACTGCTGAGGCTTGCCATCAAGCAGAATCTCACCCTCGTCAGCCTGATAAAGGCCGTAGAGGACATTCATAAGGGTCGACTTACCCGCGCCGTTTTCGCCCAGCAAAGCGTGAATCTCACCAGGTTCAACACTGAGGCTGATCTGGTTGTTCGCTACCAATGTTCCAAAGCGCTTGGTTATCCCGCGCAGCTCTAATTTCACTTGGCACTCCTTCGTGCAGACACTCTATTGTGCCAAAGAAAAGGGCCGCGGAGTTTCCCCCGCGGCCCCAATCGTTTGACTGAATTACTTCAGTGGGTCGATCTCGCCGGAGATGATGCCGGCTTCTAGCTCTGCTAGGCGAGCCTTGACCTCGTCAGAGACCTTGGACTCGAACTCGTATAGCGGGCTTAGACCGGTTCCACCGTTTGCCAGGGTTCCGACGTAAGCGTCGCCAGTGAATGCGCCACCAGCTGATAGCTCAGCAAGGATGTCGTAAACCGCGTTGGTCATGCGCTTCTCAGCTGAGGTTAGAACTAGTGATGCGTACTCAGGAGAGGTTAGAGCGATGTCCTTGTCAACACCGATCATTACGGCGTCAACGCCAGCTTCCTTGATTGCCTCGGATACTGCACCGAACTGGAAACCAGCTACTGGGAAGATCACGTCAGCACCAGCAACTAGCTGTGCAGCTGCGATTGCCTTTGAGGTACCGGAGTTAGGAGTGAAGTCACCCATGAAGTCACCCTTGTCTGGGGTGGCTGGGTCCCAACCGACAACCTTCACGTCGGTTCCCGTCTCAGCACCGTATGCCATTGCACCGTAGTAGTAACCAGTCATGAAGTCGGTTACTGCTGGGATGTTAACGCCACCGTAGGTACCTACAACCTTGGTGGTTGAGTAGGCAGCTGCTAGGTAGCCAGCTAGGTAGCTGGACTGGTTCATGGCGTATGAAACTGGCTTTAGGTTTGCGTTGCCCTCGCTCCAACCGTCGATGGTCACGAACTGGACCTCTGGGTTAGCAGCTGCAGCAGCGTTTACGTCTGCAACTAGTGCAAAACCAACTGCGAAGGTTACGTCACAGCCCTGGTCAACCATGGCCTGTAGGTTTGGTGCGAAGTCCTCTGGAGTGTTGGACTCTGCTTCTGCAATCTGAACGCCTAGCTCAGTCTGAGCCTTCATTAGACCGTCGTAAACGGACTCGTTGAAGGACTTGTCGTTCCAGCTACCCTCGTCAGAGACTGCACATGCTAGGTAGTCCACGGTTGGAGCAGCACTGGTCTCAGTCTCGCTGGCGGTCGGCTCTGCCTCTGGTGCGGCAGCGCAACCAGTCAGCACAAGTGCCGATGCGCCCAGCAGGGCGAATGCGGCGGATGCATTCTTTAGCTTCAAGGTTTCCTCCTGAAATTTGGATGGCGCGGATGCGCCTGATTTGGCTTTAGCCTAGCTGTTCAACAGAGTCCAAATCGGGCTTAGCTTTGGAAGAAACAGAACCTTATTGAATTCGTTACAAATGGGTCTAGAGAAGCTCTGAGTGACCTGATTGCTTCAACACATCAACCAAGGACTTGACCTTTTGAGCGTGCTCCTTAGTGGTCACCAGCAAAGCATCCGGGGTGTCAACGACGATCACATCTTCCAAGCCGATCAGGGCTACCAGCCGATTGGTGTCGCTCACCAAAATGCCCGAGGACGAATCCGCCAACACCTTGCCGTGGCCTAGCACCGCGAGGTTGCCCTTGCGGCCCTGGGACTGCAACTCAGCTATGGCAGCGAAGTCACCGACATCGTGCCACTCGAATAGTCCGGGGACAACGGCAACCAATCCCTCGGCAGCAGCCGGCTCCGCAATCGCGTAATCGATTGCGATCTGCGTAAGTCTTGGCCAAAGCTGAGCCATCAAACTGGCTCGCTTGGGTGTATCCCAGCCTTCAGCCAACTGCATGATTCCAGCGTGCAGACTGGGTTGAGTCTTTTCGAGGACAGACAGCAAAAGTTTGGCGGGAGCGATGAACATGCCCGCATTCCAGAGGTATTCACCCGACTCCACGTATTTGCGTGCCAGCTTGATGTTTGGTTTTTCTACAAACTCCAAAACCTCACAGGCGCTCTCGGATGGCAGTCGGTCACCCTTGTGGATATAACCAAAAGCCACCGAAGCCTCGGTGGGCTGCAAACCGATGGTCACGATTTTGCCGGTGGCGGCAACATCAACAGCCTCGTGCACTGCCTTTTGGAACTTGGCATTGTCGGTGATCACGTGGTCCGCAGCAAAGGATCCGATGATGACATCGGGCTCGCGCTGCATTAGAACTGCGGCTGCCAGTGCGATTGCCGCGGTCGAATCTTTGGGGCTTGGCTCAAGGATCAGGTCTTTGACATTTAGATCTGGCAATTGCTCGGCAACCGCATGGGAGTGAACGTCTCCGGTGACCACCATGATGCGCTCATGGGCAATAGGAGTGAGGCGGTCCCAGGTGTCCTGCAGCAGGGTTTGACCGCTACCAGTTAGATCATGCAGAAACTTAGGGGCGCTTGCCCTCGACAGTGGCCACAGCCTTGATCCCACGCCCCCGGCAGGAATGACGGCGTAAAAACGCTCGTTTGGAGATTGATTACTCACCGAATCACCCTAAAGCAATCGGTGGTTTAGCGGAAGATAGCCACCCGCAAGCGGTTAGACTTTTGCATAATCCCTTACTATCCATGGAGGCTAGCGTGGCAGTTCGGCCAGCGGGGACCCTCTACCGAGGCAAAGTCGGTATGTGGTCCTGGGTGCTTCACCGCATCACCGGTGTAGCAATCTTCTTCTTCCTTCTCGTTCACGTGCTTGACACTGCCCTGGTTCGCGTCTCCCCTGATGCCTACAACGTGGTCATCGAGTCCTACAAGACCCCAATCATCGGCATGGCTGAGCTTGGTCTTGTCGGAGCAATCTTGTTCCACGGTCTAAATGGACTTCGCATCATTGCGGTGGACTTCTGGTCCAAGGGAACCAAGTACCAGAACGTAATGTTCTGGGCCGTGATGATCATCACCGTTGTCGCTGTGGCTGGGTTTACTCCAGTACACCTGGCCCGAGTCTTTGGAGCGCACTAATGAGCGTTGTAATTGAGACCCCAAACACTCCCCGCACTCGCAAGGGTGCCAACTGGGAGAAGTACGGCTGGCTCTTCATGCGCGTCTCCGGACCGCTACTGGTCGTTTTGATTTTCACCCACCTGGTCGTGAACCTGGTTGTGGGCGATGGCATCAAGGCCATTGACTTTGCATTCGTTGCCGGCAAGTGGGCTGACCCGTTTTGGCAGTTTTGGGACCTAGCCATGCTTTGGCTAGCCATGATTCACGGCACCAACGGTATGCGCACCATCGTGAACGATTACACCGAGAAGGTGAAGGTCCGTAAGGCTCTAATCACTACTCTCTGGTCGGTTTGTGCGCTGCTAATCATCTTGGGCACGCTGGTCATCTTCACCTTTGACCCATGCCCTGCAGGCGCAGCTTCCGAGCTTCTTCCATCTTTCTGCCCAGCTAGCAACTAGTTAGGAACAAATTGTCAAACCAGAACGTGATCAACCACGAGTATGACGTTGTAATCGTTGGTGCCGGTGGTGCCGGTATGCGTGCCGCCATCGAGGCCGGTCCACACGCCAAGGTTGCTGTGGTCTCCAAGCTTTTCCCAACCAGAAGCCACACCGGCGCTGCCCAGGGTGGTATGGCTGCAGCTTTGGCAAACGTTGAAGAGGACAGCTGGGAGTGGCACACCTTCGACACCGTCAAGGGTGGCGACTATCTAGTTGACCAGGACGCAGCTGAGATTCTGGCCAAGGAGTCGGTTGAGGCTGTCATCGACCTGGAGAACATGGGTCTACCTTTCAACCGCACCCCGGATGGCAAGATCGACCAGCGCCGTTTCGGTGGCCACACCCGTGACCACGGTAAGGCTCCGGTTCGCAGAAGCTGCTACGCAGCTGACCGCACCGGCCACATGATCCTGCAGACCCTTTATCAAAACTGCGTGAAGCTCGGCATCGAGTTCTACAACGAGTTTTACGTGCTTGACCTAGTGATGAACGATGGCAAGCCAGCGGCAGTTGTTGCCTACGAGCTAGCCACCGGTGACATTCACGTCTTCGCAGGTAAGTCGATCGTGTTTGCAACCGGTGGCTTCGGCAAGATCTACAAGACCACCTCAAACGCCCACACCCTCACCGGTGACGGCGTTGGCATCATCTTCCGCAAGGGCTTGCCGCTTGAGGATATGGAGTTTTACCAGTTCCACCCAACCGGTCTAGCCGGTCTTGGCATCCTGCTGTCCGAGGCTGCTCGTGGTGAGGGTGGAATCCTGCGCAACGCATCAGGTGAGCGCTTCATGGAGCGCTATGCACCAACCATCAAGGACCTAGCTCCACGTGACATGGTTGCGCGTGCGATGGCCAACGAGGTTCGCGAAGGTCGTGGTGCTGGACCAAACAAGGACTACGTGCTCTTGGACCTTACCCACCTTGAGCCTGCTGTGATTGACGCCAAGCTTCCCGACATCACTGAGTTCGCAAGAACCTACCTGGGTGTTGAGCCTTACACCGAACCGGTGCCGGTATTCCCAACCGCTCACTACGCCATGGGTGGCATCCCAACCAACATCAAAGCTGAGGTGCTCTCGGACAACAACACCGTGGTACCAGGTCTCTACGCTGCCGGTGAGTGCGCCTGTGTATCGGTCCACGGCGCAAACCGTCTGGGAACCAACTCGCTACTGGACATTAACGTGTTTGGTAAGCGCGCTGGTCGCTACGCGGTCGAGTATGCCAAGACTGCGAAGCACGTACCTGTTCCGAAGGACGCTGCAGCCGATGTGGTCGCAATGCTAGAGAAGGTTCGTAAGTCCAAGGGCAATGAGAAGGTCGCTCAGCTTCGCAAAGAGCTTCAGGAGACTATGGACAAGAACGCTCAGGTGTTCCGCACCGAGGAAACCTTGAACGAGGCGTTTGACAAGATTCAAGAACTCCGGGCTCGCTACGAAAAGATCTCGATCCAGGACCAGGGCAAGCGCTTCAACACTGACCTACTAGAGGCAGTAGAGCTTGGCTTCCTGCTAGACCTAGCCGAGGTAACCGTCATCACCTGTCGCGAGCGCCGCGAGAGCCGTGGTGCTCACCTTCGTGAGGACTACCCAAACCGCGATGACAAGAAGTTCATGGTTCACTCCATGGCCTACAAGACTGAGAAGGCTGACAAGGCAACCAAGACCAACATCAAGGTTGACTGGAAGCCAGTCGTAATCACCAACTACCAGCCGATGGAGCGTAAGTACTAATGGCAGAGCAAGCAGTAGCAGAGGTCACCTCTTTCAAGGTAACCCTCTTCATTCGTCGCTTTGATCCTGAGGTTGACCAGGAGCCAAAATGGGTTGACTACGACGTCGAGATGTACGGCACCGACCGTGTTCTAGACGCTCTGCACAAGGTCAAGTGGGAGATCGATGGCTCACTAACCTTCCGTCGCTCCTGCGCTCACGGTGTTTGTGGTTCCGATGCGATGCGTATCAACGGTCGCAACCGTCTTGCCTGCAAGACTCTGATCAAGGACCTCGACATCTCCCAGCCGATCTACATCGAGCCAATCAAGGGACTTCCAGTCGAGAAGGACTTGATCGTAGACATGAACCCGTTCTACCAGGCATATAAAGATGTAAACCCATTCTTGATCGCCTCCGACAAGCCTCAGAAGGAGCGTCTGCAGTCCCCGGAGGATCGTGCTCGCTACGACGACACCACCAAGTGCATCCTCTGCGCCGCCTGCACTACCTCTTGCCCAGTGTTCTGGACCGACGGTCAGTACTTCGGACCGGCTGCAATCGTGAACGCTCACCGCTTTATCTTCGACTCTCGCGATGAGGCTGCCCAGGTTCGCCTTGACATCCTTAACGACAAAGAGGGTGTCTGGCGTTGCCGCACCACTTTCAACTGCACCGAGGCCTGCCCTCGAGGCATTGAGGTCACCAAGGCTATTGCCGAGGTAAAGCAGGCAATTCTTCGCGGAAGACCGTAGGGCCTAATTCGGTTTCACTTCTCATGAAGCCATCTAGAAGAGAAGTCCTTGGCGTATCGGTAGCGTCCCTTGCTGCAGTCAGCCTTGCCGCGTGCGCGGCAGAACCAGAGGTTGCCGCCACCACTCCCCCTAGCGCGACAGTGGACCAAGCTCCGGCCGAAGCGGTTGGAGAGATATTGCTTGGACCAGCCTCCGAGATCATGGTTGGCTCTGGCAATAAATACAAGATTGACGAGATGCTCACGATCTTGGTAACCCAGCCAAAGGCTGGAGACTTCAGAGGGTTCAGTGCGACCTGCACCCACTCGGGTTGCATCGTCCAGGGTGTTCAAGATGGTGAGATCGCTTGCGGTTGCCACGGTGCCAGGTTTGATCAGGAGAGCGGTGCGGTTTTAGCTGGTCCTGCAAGAACCGCACTGGGCCGAATCACCATTGAGCTTCGCGGTGATGAGCTTTACGCCATCGTGTAGCTCCTAGGCTTGTCTGATGCTCACCATCGCAACCATAAACGTCAACGGTATTCGCGCAGCCTCTAAAAAGGGCATGGCCGATTGGTTCAAGCAATCAAACGTAGACATGATGTGCCTGCAAGAGGTAAGAGCGCCTCGCAACGAGCTTGAAAAAGCAGTCTTTGAAGATCTGGGTGTCAACTGGCACATCTATGACCATGAGGCCAGCGCTAAGGGTCGAGCCGGTGTGGCCATCGTTTCTAAACTCCCCGCACTCGATGTCAGAACCAGTTTTGGACCCGAGGATTTTGACTCAGCTGGCCGTTGGTTAGAGGCGGATTTTGAAACCCCCAGCGGCACCCTCACAGTAGTGAGCTGCTATGTGCACTCCGGTGAAGCAGATACCCCCAAGCAGGTCGAGAAATACAAGTTCCTGGATGCGATGGAAAAGCGCATGGCTGAACTAATCAAAACCAATCCGCTAACCGCCGTGGTTGGCGATCTAAACGTTGGTCACACAGAGTTGGATATCAAAAACTGGAAGGGCAACCTCAAAAACGCTGGGTTTTTGCCGCAGGAGCGTGCGCACTTCGATAACTTCGCAGCTCAGGGTTGGGTTGACCTTGGGCGCAGTGCTCACCCCGGTGTTCCAGGTCCATACACCTGGTGGTCATACCGAGGTCAGGCCTTCGACACTGATGCCGGTTGGCGGATCGATTATCAACTCGCAACCCCGCAGCTAGCTGCGCTAGGGCAGAATTATCGGGTTGACCGAGCTCCTAGCTATGACACCCGCTGGACCGATCACAGCCCGGTTTTAGTTGACTACGACCTCTAGGAATCTGATGAAGCCCAACCTGCTCTCCGGCATGCAGCCGTCGGCTGCAAGCCTCCACCTTGGCAACTACCTCGGTGCGCTGACCAACTGGGTAAAGATGCAGCAGGACTACAACGCCTACTACGTAATCGTTGACCTGCACGCGATCACGGTTCCTCAGGATCCAAAAGAACTTCGCGAGAACACCCGTCGCACCGCCGCCCAGTACATAGCTGCCGGCATCGACCCTGAGAAATCTGCGCTCTTTGTCCAGTCTCACGTGCCCGCCCATGCCCAGCTGGCCTGGGTATTGAACTGCATCACCGGCTTTGGTGAAGCCAGTCGCATGACGCAGTTCAAGGACAAGACTCAAAAAGGCGGAGTTGAAAACTCCTCGGTTGGTCTTTTCACCTACCCGATTTTGCAGGCGGCTGACATTCTGCTCTACCAACCCAAGGCCGTGCCGGTTGGAGAGGATCAGCGTCAGCACCTTGAGCTAACCCGCGATCTTGCGATGCGTTTCAACTCCCGTTTCGGCGATACCTTCGTAGTGCCTGAGGCTCACATCTTGAAAGAAACCGCGAAGATCTACGACCTTCAGCTCCCGACCGCGAAGATGTCAAAATCGGCTCAGGATCCAAAGGGTCTAATCAATCTGATGGACGAACCGAACCAGGTTGCCAAGAAGATCAAGAGCGCAGTCACCGACACCGATGGTGAGATTCGATTTGATCGCGAGCAAAAGCCGGGAGTATCGAACCTGCTTGGTATCTTCAGCGCTATCACGCAAGAGAGCATCGAGTCTTTGGAAAACCGCTTTGCTGGCCAGGGCTACGGAGCCCTCAAGACGGAGCTCGCAGATGTTGTGGTCGAGCACCTCACTCCAATTCGTGAGCGAGCAGTCGAGCTCTTGGGCGACAAGGCCCAGCTCGATGCGCTACTGGCCGTAGGCGCAGAGAAGGCGAATGAAATTGCCGAGCAGACCCTTGCCAAGGTCTACGATCGCTTGGGTTTTGTCCGCCCTTAGCCGAATGGGAATTTACCTAGGCCAAGGAGTATTGTTCTAAGTAACACAGTTCTTCGGGGTCAGTGAAAATCTGAGCCGGCGGTTAAAGTCCGCGACCCGACTGATGACCTTGCAGCCAGCAGGGCAGCCTCAGGCGGTTGATTCGGTGAAATTCCGAAACCGACGGTTATAGTCCGGATGGGAGAAGAGCTCAGGGTGCCTTGCGCCCTCTATTTTCGCGTCCCCGCGTTGCTGTGTAGCTGACCGTAAGGGGATTTTTTGTTATCCGAGCAAGCACTACAAAAGGGCATGACTAGAGCCCTCGAGCTTGCGCTACGCGGACCAGCTCACGGTGTAAACCCACAGGTAGGTGCCGTGATCATGGCAGCCAACGGCGAGATTGTCTCTGAGGGTTGGCACCTGGGTTCAGGCACCGACCACGCAGAGGTCATGGCTATCAAAAACCTCAGGACAAAACTCCCCCACCCATTCACCTCAAATTTGACCGCGGTTGTGACCCTAGAGCCCTGCAATCACACCGGCAGAACCGGTCCTTGTGCCCAGGCTCTGATTGAAGCAGGTATCTCGAGCGTGGTGTATGCAGCCAGTGACCCGGGCGACGCCTCAAGCAACGGAGCACAGACGCTTCGCGATGCTGGCGTTGAAGTTCTGGGTGGCTTTATGGCAACAGAGAGTGAACAGCAGAGCAGAGTTTGGCTCACCGCCAATCGTAGACAGCGTCCTTTTGTGACTTTGAAGTGGGCGACCTCGCTGGATGGTCGGGCGGCTGCCAATGATGGCACCAGTAAGTGGATCACCGGTCCTGAGGCCAGAGCGGATGTTCATCTGCGTCGTTCAAATGCCGATGCCATCTTGGCTGGAACCGGAACGGTTTTGGCGGATGACCCAGAGCTCACCGCCAGAAAACTAGATGGCAGCTACCACGAGCACCAACCGCTTCGAGTGATCCTCGGCGAGCGCGACATCGAACTCTCAGCGAGAGTCTTCAACGATCGGGCCGAGACTTTGCACCTCAGAACCCGAAACCTACACGGCGCCTTGGCCGAGCTTTGGGCCAGAGGTATAAAGCATGTCTTTATCGAAGGCGGACCAGAGGTCGCGAGCCGTTTCGAGCAACTCAACCTGGTCGATGAGTATCTGATTTACCTGGCTCCAGTGCTTCTTGGTGGCGACCGGGTCGCCCTTAGAGATATCGGAGTTGGAAACATCAAAGATGCCCACCGACTAGAAATTTTCGAACGTCACTCACTTGGTGACGATCTACTGCTAATCGCAAGGAGAAGCTAAATGTTCACAGGAATCATTGAAGAGCTTGGCAAGGTATTGGCTATTCAAGAGCAGCCAGATGCAATTCGACTAACCATCGGTGCCAGCAAGGTGCTGAGTGATCTCGGTCGCGGCGACTCCATCGCCTGCTCTGGCACCTGCCTAACCGCTATTGAGATTGATGACCACTCCTTCACCGCAGATGTGATGCTGGAGACCCTAAAGCGCACCTCGCTCTCTGAGGTCAAGGTTGGCGATCCGATCAACCTCGAGCGCGCGATGAGTGCAGCCACCCGCTACGGCGGTCACGTCGTGCAGGGTCACGTCGATGGTGTTGGCGAATTCGTATCGCGCGAGAAGAGTGAGAACTGGGATTGGGTCAAGATCCGTGTCCCAAGAGAGCTGCTGAAGTATGTCGTGATGAAGGGGTCCATCACCTTCGATGGCATCTCGCTTACGGTGAACGGCATTGACGACGATGTAATCAGCCTCTCGTTGATTCCAGAGACCCTGCAGATCACCACCCTGGGTTATAAGTCCCCTGGCGACAAGGTAAACGTCGAGGCCGACATCTTGGCCAAACACATTGAGAGATTGTTGGAATTCAAATGAAACTAAGCCCAATTGAGGATGTGCTGGAGGCACTGAGAGCGGGCAAGCCAGTCTTGGTCTCGGATGCCGAGGATCGTGAAAACGAAGGTGATGCGATCATCGCCGCCGAGTTCGCCACCGAGGAGTGGCTGGCCTGGATGATCCGCCACACCTCCGGCTACATCTGTGCTCCAATGACCGAAGAGCGGGCCAACCAATTGGACCTACCTTTGATGTGGCCAAACTCTCAGGATCCTCACCACACCGCTTACACCGTGAGTGTTGATGCCGCGAATCGTTTCTCAACTGGAATCTCTGCCGCTGACCGTGCACTGACCGGCCGAGTGCTTGCCGATCCAGGCTCAACCCCAGTTTCACTGATTCGACCAGGGCATGTTTTGCCGCTTCGAGCCAAGGATGGCGGGGTGCTGGTGCGTCCAGGCCACACCGAGGCTGCGGTCGACTTGATGCTGCTGGCTGGGCTTCAGCCGGTCGCGCTCATGGCCGAGATGGTGAACGATGACGGAACAATGATGCGGATGGCGGAATTATTTGAGACCGCCACGAGGTTTAACTTACCTATGACTACCATTTCGCACCTCAAGGACCATTTGTCCAAGCGCAGCGGCACCGAGCCTCAGGCTGCGAACCGCATTCGCCTTGAGGCCGAGACCCTACTTCCAACCGTTCACGGTGACTTCACCGTCCGCGGTTACTACGACGTAAAGACCACCGCCGACCACGTTGCCCTGATTGCAGGCAAGCCAACTGGCGAGAATGTTTTGATTCGCATGCACTCCGAGTGCATCACCGGTGAAGCCTTTGGCTCACTGAAGTGTGAATGTGGCCCACAGCTTGATGCTGCCCTAGAGGCAATTCAGGCCAATGAGGAAGGTGGCGTTGTCATCTACCTACGTGGCCAGGAGGGTCGCGGTATTGGACTACTAAACAAGCTAAAGGCTTACTCGCTGCAGGAGAAGGGCATGGACACCGTCGATGCCAACCTGGCTCTAGGTCTACCATCTGAGGCTCGTGAATACGGTGCCGCAGTTGCGATCTTGAAGGACATGGGCATCCACAGCGTGCGACTTCTAACCAACAACCCAGCTAAGCGTGCTTTCCTGGACGAGGCTGGCATCAAGGTCACTGAGACCGTGCCACTGATTGTTGGTCTGGCAGAGCAGAACCGTGGGTACCTGGAGGCCAAGCGCGAGCGCATGGGCCACATGATTCCCGCTAATCTGAAGTAGTGAGTGGTTCTGGAGCACCGCAGCTAGAAGTTTCTGCTGCCGGAAAAAAGATTTACGTAATTTCTACTTCTTGGCACACCCGTGTCATGGATGGCCTAGTTCTGGGCGCGATGCGAGAGCTTGAGCGTGCTGGGGCTAAGGGTGTTGAGGTTCACAAAGTCCCTGGCGCTTTTGAGCTCCCGCTTGCTGCCAAGTGGGCCTTTGACCAGGGTGCAGATGCGGTTATCGCTTTGGGCGTGGTCATTCAGGGTGAAACCCCGCACTTTGACTATGTCTGCGACTCCGCTACCACTGGTCTAACTCAGGTTCAATTGCAGTACGGAAAGCCAATCGGTTTTGGCCTTCTAACAGTTGACGATGAGGCTCAGGCAATTGCGCGAGCCGGTCTTGAGGGATCCAAAGAAGATAAGGGCGCTGAGTCGGTTCAAGCCGCACTGCACATGCTTTCGCTAATTAGTTAGTTAGCCTTGGACTAGTAGTCCAAAGGAGAAAAAATGGAACTAACTGCTGAGATTCTGCGAAATTCGCTTATCGTTTTGCACTTCATCGGCTTTGCTGCGGTGTTCGGTGGCTTCATGACCCAGATGAAGTCCATGGCCCAGGGCACCGCCAAGATCATTCCGGCCATGGTTCATGGTGCCTGGACCCTGCTCGCAACCGGCCTGCTACTAGTCGGTGTTCGTGAGTGGATGGCGATTATGGAGTGGGCTCCAGAGCTGAACCACATGAAAATTGGTGTGAAGTCGGTTGTGCTGACCGTGCTGATCGTGCTGGTTTTGGTAAATAAGAAGAAGGACTTGGTCAAGGCCCCAGTATTTGGAGCCATCGGAGCGCTAGCTGTTCTAAACGTAGTGCTAGCCGTCTTCTGGTAGTCAGTGACGTGAAAAACCCCAGCCGATGGCTGGGGTTTTTTCTTATCTCATGAATAGCTCTCGCAACCTTCTGGTGGTAAACACCAGACCGATTGCGATCATCACTGCAAAGTAGGCGATGTGACCAAGTAGCGCAATAGAAATGTTGCCCAAGGTCAGTGCTCTGACTAACTCAACTCCCTGCCATAGCGGCAGTGCCATAACGATCGCCTGGACCCACTCTGGATAGACGCTTACTGGGAAGAAGGTTCCGGAGAAGAGGAACATTGGAAGTAGCGCAAAGCTCACCCACTGCATTTGCTGGAAACTCTTCATGTAGCTGGTGACCGCCATGCCGAACGAGGCAAAGCCGAAGGCGATGATGGTCGCGGCCGGGATAGCCAAGATTCCCCACCAGCTGGTTACCAACCCCAGTGGAGCAGCGATTGCCATAAACCCGACTGAGTAAGCCGCACCGCGCAGTAGCGCCCAGGCGATTTCACCTAGGGCGACATCGAGTGGTCCCAGAGATGATGAGAGCACCATCTGATAGACCTTGCCGAAGTGCATCTTGAAAAACACATTCCAGGTGGCATCGTAAATGGCACCGTTCATGGCGCTGGTGGCAAGCAGAGCTGGTGCAATGAAGGCGGCGTAAGTGACTGGGTTACCACTACCGTCAGTGACATTTCCGATTAGTTGCCCGATACCAAAACCGAAGGCTGCTAGGTAGAGAACCGGCTCCACAAAGCCCGAGACAATGACCAACCAGTTCGAGCTCTTGGCCGCATAGACAGCACGCTCAATCATCACTCTGGCGCGACCGGCGTAAACCGCAGATCCAGCTCGTTGAGCGCGCTTTTCGGCAATTGCAACTGCCATGTTCACGGTCATTCCGGCGATCATCGTGACAACCTTTCGGCAAACTTTGGATAGGTAAACGCCATGCCCAGAACTCCAAGCAGAGCTAGGTAGCCGATGTGTACAAAGAACATGATTGGCTCAACCGGCATGCCGTAGCTGAGGTTTCTACCGAGCTCGGTGGCATGCCAAAGTGGAGAAATCCAGCCCAGTGGCTGCAGATAGATAGGCATCTGCTCAAGTGGATAGAAAGTACCTGAGAACAAAAACATCGGTGCGATTACAAAGCGTCCGATGATGGCAAAGTAGCCCTCGTCTCTTTCGAGTCTTGCCGTAATCGCGAGCATGACCGCGGCCCAGCCCCAGGCAGCCAGCATCGAAGATGCCAGTAGACCCAACACGCTGGAAAACGGAACCGCACCAAATGCCAACAAGACTCCAAGGTACAAAAGACAGGTAAAGAGTCCTCGACCGAGGGCAACAATCATCACGCCATCGGCGATCTGGCGAGCCGAGACAGATGTGGCATTGATTGCGAAAAATAGCTTGTCCCAGACAAAACCATCCATGGTTGGGAAGGTGACCTCGTCCATCACTCCCTGAATCGCAGCTGAAGCTAGAAGCGCTGGTGCAACAAACTGCAGGTAGCTAACTCCAAGGATTCCCTGCCCACCGGTATTGGCATCAACCAATGCTCCAATTCCAAGGCCCACGGAAATCAAATAGAGAATCGGGTTTCCAAGACCGAACGCGAAGATAGCGCCCATCCACTTGGACATTGAATAAAAGCGGTACTCGGCAACTCGGAGTGCACCGTATTTCACGGCCCGTTTTGGATCCACCACCTTGCCGGGTGCAAATCTCAGATCGCTCATTAGTCGACCAACGTCCTACCGGTGAGTCTTAGGAATACATCCTCCAAAGATGAACGACGAACCAGCGAGGTGATTGGGTTCTTGCCGGACTCTATGATTTTTGCCAACAGGGCCTCGCCCTGCTCGGTATAAATCAGAATGCGGTCTGGAAGCACCTCAATTCGATCCCCCATCCCCTCGAGCTCTTTGGCGAAGACCTCATTGCGGTCAGCACCAAAGCGCACCTCAACCACCTCTTTAGAGGAGTACTGCTTGATTAGCTCGGCCGGCGAACCTTCGGCCATGATCTGACCTTTGTCCATCACGATTAGGCGATCACAAAGCTGTTCGGCCTCGTCCATGTAGTGGGTGGTGATAACCAAGGTCACACCCTGCTCCTTGAGTCGGAACAAGCGATCCCACAGGATGTGTCTTGCCTGTGGGTCTAAGCCAGTGGTTGGCTCATCCAGGAGCAGAATCTCTGGCTCATTCACTAGACCGCGCGCAATCGCGAGCCTGCGCTGCATACCACCTGATAGATCATCTGCCTTGGAGTTGCGCTTGTCTTGAAGCTGAGCAAAGTCGAGGAGCTCCTCAATCTTGCCCTTCAACCACTTGCGAGAAAGGCCAAAGTAGCGGCCATAAACCATTAGGTTTTCCCAAACCTTGAGTTCGCGATCCAGCAGGTCCTTCTGAGGCACGACTCCAAGGTGAGCACGAATCTCGGGCCCCTGGGTGTTTGGCTCCTTGCCTAGGATCTCCAGCTCGCCCGAACTGCGCTGCGAAACCGAGGAGATCATCTTCATGGTGGTCGACTTGCCGGCACCGTTTGGGCCCAGCAGACCAAATGATTCACCGCGGTAAACCTGGAAATTAATTCCGTCGACAGCTACAAAGTCCTTGTAGGTCTTTTTCAAATCTTTGGCACGAATTACGATCTCGCGCTGAGTGTTTTGCGACAATCTGAACTCTTTCTGATGCCCGACACTGGGCAGCCCTACAGGCTATCAAACTGACGCCCGGGTGGAGATAACGAACACGCTCCAAATTTGTTACCCGCCTTGAGATATGTTTGAGCGGTGAAAGAGCGCTTGGGTAACCGCCGCATCTCTGGTGATGAGCAGTACTACACCCCGCTTCAGCTAGCCCAGGACCTGGTTGCGGACCTACTCAGTCAACGACCAGAGCTAAGGGACAAGCCTTTTCTTGAGCCCTCAGGTGGCACGGGCAACTTCATAAAGGCTCTGCAGGAGCAAGGTGTTTCAGACATTCTCTCGTTTGATATCCACCCCAAACACCCCCAGGTAAAACGCGCGGATTTCCTGGAGCAGAAACTCAAGACCTCCAACTACGTCGCAATCGGCAATCCTCCTTTTGGCAGAAACAATCAGCTCTCGGTGCCGTTTTTCAATCACGCCGCCAACTTCGCAAGCCACATCGCTTTCTTGGTGCCGCGCTCTTGGCGCAAATGGTCCGTAATAAATCGCCTCCACCCAAACTTTCACCTGATCACCGACACCGATGTCGAGGTCATCTACGAGTCTGAGTCGGGTGAGCCGATTGCGATTCGTAACGACCTAAGAAGTTGCTTTCAGCTCTGGGAGCGAAGAGATCAACTGAGGGAAAAGATTGCAATCCCACAGTCTGGTTTGATTCGAAAGACCAGCCCCGAGCAAGCGGATATTGCATTTCGTTGCTTTGGTTTTGGCACCGGGCGGTTGTATCGAGATTTCGAGCGAAAGCCAAACACCACCCTGATGTTTTTGGCTGTCAGAGAACCCTGGGTAATAGAGCTTTTGGAAGGCTTAGATTATTCAAAGTTCGCTCACAACACCGCCTACACCAAGGCCGTCTCATTTCAAGAGATCAACTACTTGATCAACGAGAAGCTTTGGGGGGACGGTTTCAAGACTGGAGAAGTGCCCAATGAGTGAGTATTACCAAGACCCAACCCAAAACCCGCGCTCGCGCGAATACAAGGGTCCAAGAGCAAACCTAAAAGATCTTTTTCCTTACCTAAAAGACCACCGCAAAGCGCTCTACCTTGCGCTTGGTCTGTCGATCATCGCCTCCGCGCTGGCACTATCCCAACCCCTGGTTGTCGGCCAGCTGATCAGCGCGGTTGAAAAGCAGCTAGACATCTCAACTTTGGCTCTAGCGCTAGTTGCGCTGATTCTGGTTGCTGCTTTGGTGAATGCATTTCAGTACTACTTGCTCTACAAAACCGGTGAGGGTGTGGTGCTCACCACCCGCAAAGCTCTAGTTGGCAGAATGCTGCGACTACCGATTGCGGAGTATGACCGCAGGCGGGTTGGAGACTTAGTTTCTAGGGTCGGATCCGACTCCACATTGCTCAAGTCAGTACTAACCCAGGGTCTAGTGGATGCGGTTGGCGGACTATTGCAATTTGTTGGCGCTATCGTGGTCATGGCGTTTATTGATCCGATCTTGTTGGTCTCCACGCTCGCGGTTGTCTTTACCGCCGTGGCAGCAATTGCGCTGACCGGTCGAAGAATTCGCTCCGCCACAACCAAAGCTCAAATGCGAGTTGGCGAGATGAGCTCTGCTGTTGAACGTGCACTGAGTGCAATCAGAACCATTCGTGCCTCAAGGGCCGAGGCCAAAGAAGCAGAGGTCATTGGCAAGGCAGCCCATGCCGCCTATGACCAGGGCATAGCGATCGCCAAGCTCTCGGCTGCTGTTGCACCGATCGCTCAGATTGCCTTCAACACCGCTTTTATCGTGGTGCTCGGTCTTGGTGGCTTGCGAGTGGCATCGGGTGCGACGGAGATTGCATCGCTTGTCACCTTCGTGATTTTGCTGTTCTTTATGATCGGCCCATTGATTTCAGCCTTCGGTGCCTACACCTCGGTCATGGGAGCCCTTGGTGCCATGGCACGAATCAACGAAATCATGGTGCTCGCTGAAGAAGAGACTGTGGTTAGTGGCAGCCACGTCCCAGTCTCCAAAACGGCAATTGAATTTGAAGATGTCAGTTTTAGCTATGAGCCTGCGGAAGGGGAAGAGCCGGTTGGCATTCTCAAGCAGGTGAACTTGAGCATCCCGCGAGGGGCCAGAGTCGCTTTGGTCGGACCATCGGGTGCAGGAAAGTCCACCATCTTCTCACTCATTGAGCGCTTCTATGAACCAACTTCAGGCCGACTGCTACTCGATGGACAGCCGGTCACCGAGTTTTCAAGAGCAGAGCTCAGAGGTCAGATCGGCTATGTCGAACAGGATGCTCCGGTTCTTGCGGGAACTATCAGAGACAACCTTCTGCTCTCCAAGCCAGAGGCTAGCGATGACGAACTCGTTGAAGTGCTGCGCATGGTCAACCTCGAAGAGGTATTGCATCGCGAAACTCGTGGTCTGGATGCTGAGGTCGGTGAGAACGGCATCATGCTCTCAGGTGGTGAGCGCCAGCGCTTGGCGATTGCAAGAGCATTGCTTGCAGCCCCACCGATCCTGCTCTTGGATGAGTCGACCAGTGCTTTGGATGGTCCAAATGAGCAGCGGATGCGCGAGGCAATTGATGCGGTCGCCAAGGATCGAACCCTGATTGTGATTGCTCACCGACTTTCGACCGTGGTCGACTCTGACCAGATCATTGTTTTGCAGGCCGGTGAGGTAGTGGGTGTTGGAACTCACTCTGAGCTTGTCAAGAGCACACCGCTTTACGCCGAGTTAGCCAAACACCAACTTCTGCTCTAGGGATAGAGTTGGGTTATGAGCTTCCGAATTGACCCGGAGGCGGCAACGCAACGAAGCTATGCACAGTCGCTTGACGCCAACGACCCACTCGCCCCATTCAAATCTGAATTCTTCATTTCCGATCCAGAGCTTTGCTACCTCGATGGCAACTCGCTTGGGCGATTGCCCAAGAAGACCGTTGAGGCAGTGAATCACTTCCTGGTTGAGGAGTGGGGCAAGGAACTGGTTGATGGTTGGGGTCACTGGATCGATCAAGCCCAACCCGCTGGTGATCTGCTGGCGAAAACTGCTCTCGGTGCAGGTCCTGGTCAAACCCTGGTCTGCGACACCACAAGCGTGAACTTTTATCAGCTCTGCCTGGCCGCAATTTCGGCAAGACCAGAGCGCAAGACCATCATCATCGACTCGGCTAACTTCCCAACCGACCGCTACATCCTCGAGGGCATTGCTAAAACCCACTCGCTCAAACTCGTGACCCTCAACACCGATGGCATGGGTGGCCCAGGTGCGGTTGAAATCTCATCACAGGACGAGATGATCTTGCCTGAGGAGCTGGAGCAACACCTAAGCGATGATGTTGCACTGATTACTTTGCAGGCCATCAACTATCGCTCTGGCGCAAGACAGCCGATGAAGCAGATCAATGCGTTGGCAAAGAAATACGGCGCCCTCGTGGTCTGGGATTGCTCTCACGCGATTGGCTCAATTGAGTTGGACTTTGAGAAAAATGATGTTCAGCTGGCCGTTGGTTGTACCTATAAATACGGAAACTCAGGTCCTGGTTCACCTGCCTGGCTCTTCGTTGCCAAAGAGATTCAGACGCAGCTGCGGGTTCCAATCCAGGGCTGGTTCGCTCAGGAGAAGCAGTTCGAAATGGGCCCATTCTTCGAACCCGCAGACACAATTCGTCGCTACCAGATTGCATCACCTTCGATCATTGGAATCCGTGGTGTTGAGGTGGCATTTGAGATGATGGGCCGTGCTGGCATCGACAAGATCGCTCACAAGGCGGCAGTTGGCACTGATTTGATGATTGCCCTGCACGACTCGTGGCTTGCACCACTTGGGTTCGAGCTGGCAACCCCGCGCGATGCCCTAAAGCGCGGTGGTCACATAATCATCAAGCACAAGGATGCGAAGTTGATTGCCTATGCGCTTCGCAAGATCAGCAATGTGATTCCTGACTACCGTGAACCAGGTTCGATAAGACTTGCTATCTCCCCACTTGCCACCTCTTACGAAGAGGTCTACGAGGGATTCTTGAGACTGCGAGAGCTGGTTAGCTCCGAGCAATATAAGAGCGTCTCAATGGACGGAAACCGAGTCACCTGATGGCAACTGTTGCACTAGCGCTGGGTTCCGGTGGAGCAAGGGGATACGCACACATCGGCGCGATTCAAGAGCTAGAAGCGCGCGGCTTTGACATTGTGGCAATCTCTGGAACCTCGATGGGAGCCATGGTTGGTGGTCTCTACAGCGCGGGCAAACTAACTGAGTTTGCATCCTGGGTAACCTCGCTAAAGCAAACCGATGTGATTCGACTTTTGGATCCATCGCTTTCGGCACCCGGAGCCATCAAGGCCGAGAAGGTGATGAACAAGGTTCGCGCGATCCTTGGAAAAGTAAGGATTGAAGAGCTAAACATCCCTTTCACCGCGGTTGCCACCGACGTCATGCAAGCTAAGGAAGTTTGGTTTCAGCAGGGTCCGCTAGACGCAGCGATTAGAGCATCAATCGCGATCCCAAGCTTGATTTCTTCTGTCACAGTCAGCGGGCGGTTGATGGTTGATGGTGGTCTTCTCAATCCGCTACCGATTGCACCACTGGCTTCGAATAAAGCAGATTTAGTTATCGCTGTTTCTCTATCAGGTCCTGGCAAGAATCACCCGATGGGTAATCCATCGATTATCTCTAGCGACAAGCGTGCGTCACGCTCGGACACCGAGACTCAGCAGCTTGCAAAAATACCCAAGGGCATCAGCACCTTCGAGGTCATGGAGCGCTCCATCGAAACCATGCAGAGCATCATCACCCGGTATCGCACAGCCGGATATCCACCTGACCTGCTGGTTGAAATTCCAATCGACTCGATCGGAATGCTGGAGTTTCACAAAGCCAAGGACCAGATCGAACTCGGTCGCAAACTAACCGCTAGAGCAATTGATAACTGGGGCAGTAAATGAGTCACGATAAGCACGTCAGCTACACCTCGTACCTCAAGGTCGATGAGCTGCTGCAATTGCAGCACCCACTCAGCGATGGCCCCGAGCACGATGAGCTACTCTTCATAACCATTCACCAGGTCTATGAACTTTGGTTCAAGCAGCTGTTGCATGAAGCACAAGCACTGCAGCGATCATTGGAAAAGGGTGAGACCCACCGCTCGATGGCAATTTTGGGTCGGATGCGGACCATCATGAAAACCTGCGTCTCGCAGCTAGACATCCTGGAAACCATGACGCCACTGCAGTTCAACTCGTTCCGTGACCGACTAACTTCAGCCTCCGGCTTTCAGTCGGCGCAGTTTCGCGAACTAGAGGCCGTTCTGGGCCGTAGAGATCAAGCTGGAGCCGGTGCTGACAAGGGAACCGGAATGGGCATGGCCGATCACCTGGTCCCCGGCTCCCCCGCCCGCGAGCGAGTTGAGGCAGCGATGTCTAGAGCATCACTATGGGATTCGGCTCTTCGCTATTTCAACACTCGCATCACTATGCCCAAGTCAGCTCTCGAACGCGATGTCGCCACAGCCTGGGAGCCAAACGAAGACGTGCAGCAGGCATTGATCGATCTGCATCGCAACGACCCAGAAGCATCAATGATTGGTGAAGCACTGGTCGATTTAGATGAGGGTTTGCAGGAGTGGCGCTATCGTCACGTCAAGATGGTCGAGCGCACCATTGGCAGGAAGATGGGGACCGGTGGATCATCGGGAGCCGGTTACCTAGCGAGCACGCTTTTCAACCCAGTCTTTCCGGATCTTTGGGCGATTCGCTCTCAGTTCTGAGTTGCCCTAACAACGTTGCTGACGAGCATTGCTCTGGTCATTGGTCCAACACCACCTGGGTTTGGTGAGAGCCAACCGGCAACATTTGCAACCTCTGGGTGAACATCGCCGACTAGTCCAGACTCGGTTCTGCTAATTCCAACATCCAAGACCGCAGCTCCTGGTTTCACCCACTCTGGCTTCACAAAGTGAGCTGAGCCGAGAGCGGCAACAATAATGTCCGCACGCTTCAGGTGCTCGGGGATGTCTTTTGAAGCGCTGTGAAGCGTTGTGACGGTGGCATCCACACCCTTGCGCGAAGCGAGGAGTCCGAGTGGGCGACCAACAGTTAGTCCCCTTCCGAGCACAACCATTTCTTTGCCGGCGGTCGGAATCTCATAGCGGCGAAGTAGTTCCAGAATGCCATTGGGGGTGCAGGGAAGCGGTGAGGTGATCTCCCCCGAAATATTCATAACCAGCTTGCCGAGGTTGATTGGGTGCAGACCGTCGGCATCCTTGGCTGGATCAATCAACTCCAACATCGCGTTTGCATCCATGCCCGATGGAAGCGGCAGCTGAACGATGTAGCCGGTTACTTCTTTCGCGGAGTTCAGCTCTTTGATAGCACTGATGACATCTACCTTGGTGGCACTCTCAGGCAGGTCAATTCGAATCGATTCGACACCCACCTCGGCACAGTCTCGGTGCTTGCCTGCCACATAAGACTTGGAGCCTGGATCCTCACCAACCAGCAAGGTTCCAAGACCAGGAACTACGCCCTTGGTTTTGAGTGCAGCAACCTCGATGGCAAGTTCGGACTTGATTTGCTTGGCGATTGCCAAGCCATCGAGCTTGATTGCTGTCATTTTTAGTACAGCGGGAAGGCTTCGGTCAGCTTGCGAACACGAGCACGAAGTGGCGCAACATCGGCACCTGGCTTCAAGGCCTCGGCGATGATGTCTGCGACCTCAGTGAACTCGGTGGCACCAAAGCCACGAGTGGCAAGTGCCGGTGCACCGATGCGAATACCAGAGGTGACCATCGGTGGACGAGGGTCATTCGGGACAGAGTTCTTGTTCACGGTAACGCCAGCGTGGTGCAGGATGTCCTGCGCCGTCTGACCATCGATTGCAGCGTTTCTTAGGTCTACCAAAACTAGGTGCACATCGGTACCACCGGTCAAAACTGAAATACCTGCATCGGTGATGTCCTTCTGCATTAGACGGTCAGCGATGATTCGAGCGCCCTCGATAGTGCGCTGCTGGCGCTCCACGAAGTCCGGCTGCATGGCTGCCTTGAAGGCAACAGCCTTGGCTGCCACGACATGCATCAGTGGGCCTCCCTGCTGACCAGGGAACACCGCAGAGTCAATCTTCTTGGCGTACTCGGCCTTAGAGAGAATTACACCGGAGCGAGGTCCCGCCAAAGTCTTGTGAACAGTTGAAGAAACCACATCTGCGTATGGAACTGGTGATGGGTGCAGTCCAGCCGCAACCAAACCTGCAAAGTGAGCCATGTCGACCCAGAGCTTGGCACCAACCTCATCTGCGATTGATCTGAAAGCGGCAAAATCTAGGTGACGCGAGTAGGCAGACCAACCTGCAATTAGAACCGCTGGCTTGGTCTCCAGTGCACGCTGACGAACAATGTCCATGTCAATCAGGTGAGTGTCTGGGTGGAGCTCGTAGGCGTGTGCCTCGTACATCTTTCCGGAGAAGTTCAACTTCATGCCGTGGGTTAGGTGACCACCGTGTGCCAGCGAGAGGCCAAGAATGCGGTCACCTGGGTTAGCCATTGCCATCATCACAGCTGCGTTCGCGGTGGCACCGGAGTGTGGCTGCACGTTGACGTGCTCCGCACCAAAGAGCTGCTTGGCGCGCTCGCGGGCTAGATCCTCGGCAATGTCCACGACCTCGCAGCCACCGTAGTAGCGCTTGCCTGGGTAGCCTTCGGCATACTTGTTGGTCAGGACCGAGCCCTGAGTTTCCAGGATGGCGCGTGAAACAAAGTTCTCAGACGCGATCATCTCCAGGGTGTGACGCTGACGATCCAGCTCCTGCTCCAAGACGGCAGCAATTTCTGGGTCAACCTCGGACAAGGGGGCGTTGAAGCTAGCTGGCTGTGTGGACATGGGCAGAGTTTACCAGTCAGCAAGCGGGTTTCAGGCCGAGTGACTGAATAGGATTGAGCCCATGTCGACTAAGGAACACTGGGTTCTCACCTTCATTTGCCCAGACCAACCAGGAATCGTTCACGCAATCTCTGGAGCGGTGGTTGGTATTGGCGGCAACATCACCGAGTCAAAGCAATACACCTCTTTGGACACCGGTCGCTTTTTTATGCGCCTGCAAATTGAGGCCGACATCACCAAGGCTGATTTTGAGAAGCAGTTCGAGGCTATCGCCACCAAGTTTCAGATGGAGTACACCCTAGATTTCGTGGGTCGTCCTATGAAGACCATCGTGCTGGTGAGCAAAGCTGGTCACTGCCTAAATGACCTTCTTTACAGACAGCACTCTGGCCTACTACCGATCGAAGTTCCGATGGTCTTTGGAAACCACCCTGACCTCGCTTCAATAGCTGGTTTTTACTCAATCCCTTTTGAACACAACAAGATTGAGACCGGTGTGGATAAGGCGCTTTTTGAAAAGCGACTGCGCGAGTTCATTCGCGATAACGACATCGAACTGATCGTCCTTGCCCGCTACATGCAGATTCTCTCGCCAGAGTTTTGCAAAGAGTTTGAGGGCAAGATCATCAACATTCACCACTCCTTCCTACCTGGCTTCAAGGGTGCAAATCCCTATGCCCAGGCTCACGCTCGCGGCGTGAAGCTAATCGGTGCTACCGCTCACTTTGTCACCGAGGATCTGGACGAAGGTCCGATTATCGAACAAAACGTTACGCGAGTTGAGCACTCCGATTCCAAGCAGCACCTAGTCCAAATCGGACAGGACGCGGAGTCGAAAACCCTGACTCAAGCAGTCAAGTGGTTCGCCGAACACCGCGTCCTGCTAGATGGTCAAAGGACCATCATTTTCCGATAGTTCTGTAAGCGCCAAAGCCGATCAGACCAAGCAAAACCGTGGCGATGGCAATCTCGAGCCAAGGCCAACCCTTGGGCTGTTCCAGACTCACATCGGGTCCTGCAACCAAAGTCTGAATCTGAGGTTCTGTCTCCGTCGGCGACGCCTCAGGCTCAACTACGATCGTGGTTTCCTCAACAGCACCTGCGTCCGTAACTTGCGGGGATTGTTCTAGTGTCAAAGAAGAGCCTTGTGCTGCAAAATCCTGCACGGTCGCAACCTCGATTGATTCAAACTCCATCCAAGGGTCCACTGGGTCAGCAACTGGGAGTTCAATTTCCTCCGAAGCTGAAACAGGTTCCACAGCAACCGATTCAGATTCGGTAACACCCCCTGACTGAGTAACAGTTTCTGAAACGGTGCCAGATTCGGTTCCAGGCAGTGGCTCAGGTGTTGGATCAAGAACAATTGCTGGACCGGTTGGCTGCGGCTCAGCTGGAGGGGCAACAGGTTCAGGTTGAGCTGGTGCAGGGGTCGGAGTCACCACTTGGGGTTCCGGCGCTGGCGCTTGCGGAATTGGTTCTGGCAGCGGCGCTGGGTTTTCAAGGTCAATTTGCACCAGACCCTCACCAACTGAGTGTCCGACCAAATCAGTAATCAGAGCTAAGTTCACCGTCCAACTAACAGAGCCATGGCCACAAACCTGGGTTTGGGCGTTGACCTCTTGAGAGCAACTCATGCTGCTCGAGAAGCTGATGGCATCAATTGCAATTTCGACTGTCTCGCTGAATTGCAGCATGAGTTGATAGCTGAATGTGGTGACACCACTAAAGGTTGCAACGTGACTAAAGGTTGGCGGGGTTAGATCAACATCAAAGCTCACGCTTTGAGACAAAGGTCCAGTATTGCCCCATGAGTCACTGGCGACTGAGCCCAGAACCGAAACGGTCTTCACTCCCTCCGAACATGAGCTCAGGATCAGGCTCTCGTTAGTCAGCTCGGCCTGGCAGTTCGGCAGACTGAAAGATCCGAGTGTTGGCACCAGCTCGGAGTAAGTGATTGGAATCACAACGGCAGATGTTGAATGACGCTGGGTTGGTTGAGACATGACCAGGGTTGGGCCAGTTAGGTCATTCTGCGCATACGCCGTTTGAGCGATTAGTGGCCCCAGTTCCCACTCCCCAACCGAACCAGCTTTCAGTGTCAAACCAATTTCGCCGTTGGTGCAATTGCGCAGCCTGATGTTTGCGGTGTTGAGGTTAATGGCCACTCGGTTTACCTGACAGCTACCCGATGCAAATTCAAAGTCATCAACGCTGAGATTTTGGATGTTTTGGTTCATGACTAAATCGAAAGACATCTCGGTCAAGTTGGTCTGAGAGCCGGTGAATGAAATTACCGAGGGAACCATTTGGTAGTAGAGCATGACTCGGCCGTGACCCCAGTTCAGGCCCGACTCAAAACTTGAGTTGGTCACATAATCCGGGTGCGCATAGGAAGATCCGCCGCCACCGCCGCCTCCGTCGTAGCCGGTTTCATCGTCGTCACCACCGCCGCCGCCTCCGCCATACCAACCGCCGCCGCCACCGCCGCCTCCGGCGTGGAGGCCGAAACCACCGGCTCCTCCAACACCGAATAGACCTGCCGTTGGCTGAGCACCCGAAGAGTTATTCAGACCAGCATCACCACCCTGAGTTGCAGTGCCTCCCTTACCAGCCAGGCCCTGACCATCAGTGCCGTTTGATCCAAGCAGGCCACCTGCTCCACCGGCACCGCCGGCAAAGCCTCCACCACCGCCGCCACCACCCGCGACGACGATTCGACTCTCAAGCGAAGAGTCAAGGCGAATATCGGATGCTCCTCCTCCGGCACCCTCGTTATTCCTCGAACCACCGGAGGCGCCACCACCGTTGTAACCACCAGGGCGGTTGGCTCCCAAACCACCAGCACCTCCGACTTGGATAATCAACTGATCTGGCAGATTTTGCATATACCCCTGGGCTAGCGCACCCGCTCCACCGCGAGCTCCCGAAGCTCCGTAAATCTCGTAGCGAATCGAACCAATTCCATCGGGTACCTCAAAGGTTTGAGGGGTGCCGGTGTAGTAAAAGGACTGGACACAAAAGCCGTTGTCGCAATCCAGTGCGGCCTGAGCTGGCATCACTGGGAGCGCGGCGATTGGAAGTAAGGCAACAAATAGTGCATGAAGTTTTTTCATGCGCAAAAAGTAAAACCCCCTGCAGAAATCTGCAGGGGGTTATCCACAGGCTCAAAAAGCCCAGTGTTTTACTAGCCCAAACGAGCCTTTAGGTTCTGTGCGAGTGTTGCCATGAACTCCTCGGTAGTCTGCCAAGCCTGCTGCTTGCCAACAAGTGCAGCGAGGTCCTTGGTCATGTGACCGGCCTCAACAGTCTTGATGATTACATCCTCCAAAGTCTCAGCGAAGTGCTGAACCTCAGGGGTTCCATCGAGCTTGGCGCGGTGCATTAGGCCTCGGGTCCAGGCGAAGATGGAAGCGATCGGGTTGGTCGAGGTCTTGTTGCCCTTTTGCCACTCGCGGTAGTGACGGGTCACCGTACCGTGAGCTGCCTCAGCCAAAGCGGTCTTGCCATCTGGAGTGGTTAGCACCGAGGTCATTAGACCTAGGGAGCCAAAGCCCTGAGCAACGGTGTCTGACTGAACGTCACCGTCGTAGTTCTTACATGCCCAGACGTAGCCACCCTCCCACTTGAGGGATGCGGCAACCATGTCATCGATGAGGCGGTGCTCGTAGGTCAGACCGGCAGCTGCGAAACGGTCCTTGTATTCAGCGTCGAATACCTCCTGGAAGGCATCCTTGAATGCACCGTCATAGGCCTTCAAGATGGTGTTCTTGGTTGACATGTAAACCGGGTAGTTGCGAGCTATGCCGTAGTTGAATGAGGCGCGAGCAAAGTCACGGATGGAATCCATGTAGTTGTACATACCCATGGCCACACCACCGTGCTCTGGGTACTCGGCAACGGTCCAGGTCTGACCCTCAGAACCATCGGCTGGGGTCCAGGTGATGGTAACGGTTCCCTTGCCTGGAACCTTGAAGTCGGTTGCCTTGTACTGATCACCGTGAGCGTGACGGCCGATGATGATCGGTTTGGTCCAGCCAGGAACAAGTCTTGGCACGTTGGAGATGATGATTGGCTCGCGGAAAACCACTCCGTCCAAGATGTTACGAATGGTGCCGTTTGGGCTCTTCCACATCTTCTTCAAACCAAACTCGGTTACACGAGCCTCGTCTGGAGTGATGGTGGCGCACTTCACACCAACACCGTGCTGCTTGATTGCGTGCGCAGCATCGATGGTTACCTGGTCATCGGTTGCATCGCGGTTCTCGACCGAAAGGTCGTAGTACTCAAGTTCTACGTCTAGGAAAGGGAGGATTAGGTTGTCCTTGATGTCCTGCCAGATGATGCGGGTCATCTCGTCGCCGTCTAGTTCGACGACCTTGCCAACCACCTTGATTTTGCTCATGATTCTCCTGAAATATTTGGCGCCAAACGCGCTAAAACAGCCTTGCTAAGCCTATCGGTTAGCATTGCCAACATGCACTCAAGATTGAAGTCCATCGCCAGTTTGCTCATTGCCGCACTAGCTCTCAGCGGCTGCTCAACATCCCAATCTCAGCCTGAGGGTTACGTTGATCAGGTTGGCGTTCAGCTGTTTATGTACAACTGGAATTCAGTTGCCAAGGAGTGCGAATACCTAGGTGAGATTGGCGTGGACTGGGCTTTGGTTGCTCCCCCGCAGGAGCACATTGTTGGAGACACCTGGTGGACTATTTATCAGCCAGTTAGCTACCAGCTCGAGAGTCGCTTTGGCACCCGTGAAGAGTTCGCTCAGATGGTGAAGACCTGCGGCGATAACGGTGTCGACATCATTGCTGATGCCGTAATTAACCACATGGCCAACAACAATGGAGTTGGCTTCGCCGGCACTGAGTTCACTAAGTATGACTACCCCGGTCTTTACTCACTTGAAGATTTCCACGACTGCAACCTCACCTTTGATGACTCCATCCAGAACTACTCAGATAAAGCTGAGGTGCAAACCTGTGAACTCCTTGGTCTTCCCGATTTGGACCAGTCAAGACCCAATGTGCAGGAGAAGATCCTCGCTTATCTGAACGACCTAATCTCGCTGGGCGTTAAGGGCTTCCGCTTTGATGCTGCAAAGCACATGGCAGCCGAAGACCTGCAGGCCATCGTTGACCAATTGCCAGAGGGAACCAGAATCATTCACGAGGTTATTCGCGGAGCAGGCGAGCCAATCCAGCCCGAGGACTACCTGGGCTCTGGAGATGCCTGGGAGTTCACCTACGCCCATGCCCTCAAGGGGTACATGGAGATGGAGATGGTGGTTCCGGAGGGTATGGACCTTCGCTACATCGGACATGTTCCGAGTGAGAGTGCAGTTTCATTCGTTTCAAACCATGACACCGAGCGAAACGGCAAGACCCTGAACTACAACAACATGGTTGACTTCGAACTAGCAACCATGCTGCTTCTAGCCGAGAACTACGGTCAGCCAATGCTCTACTCGTCCTACGCATTCGCAGGTTATGACGATGGCCCTAACCAGACTGAGGCAGGCGTTGAGGATGTCAGCTGTGAGGTTGATGAAGCAGGTCAGAGCGCGGTCAAGGACAGCTATGCACCGGGTGAGTGGATTTGTCAGCACCGTTTCGAATCCACCAAGGCCATGCTGAAATTCCGTTCCGCAGTGATCGGAACTTCAGTTGATCAGGTTTACCAGGTTGACTCCAGTTTTGGATTCTCAAGAGGCGACCAGGCACTATTTGTGATGAATGTCTCCAGCACTCAAGAGGCCACGGTTGAAATGGCGACTAGCTTGAAAGATGGCGAATACCTGGATGTGCTTTCGGGTGAGAAGTACGAGGTGTCAGGTGGCAAGTTTGTGACCAAACTGCCGGCCAAGAGCGCTATCGCGCTTATCAAGGGCTAGACCAGCGAGTCCTTCCAAGCCTTGTAAAGCTTGGCGAACTTCCCGGAACCAGCAGCTAGCTGCTGCGGCGAACCATCCTCGATTACTTCACCGTGCTCCATGACCAGAACTCGATCGGCAATCGATACGGTCGAGAGTCGGTGGGCAATGATGATCGCGGTTCTACCAGCCAAGAGAGTCTTCAAACCCTGCTGCACCATGCGCTCCGATGGGATATCCAGTGAGCTGGTTGCCTCATCCAAAATCAAAACCGCGGGGTTTGCCAAGAAAGCTCTGGCAAAAGAAATCAGCTGCCTTTGGCCGGCACTAACCCTGCCGCCGCGCTTATTGACATCGGTGTCATAGCCATCGGGCAGTGAGCGAATGAACTCGTCTGCCCCGACTGCCTTGGCGGCAGCAACGACATCTTCAAAACTTGCGCCTGGGCGACCAAGCAAGATGTTGTCGGCAACCGAACCG
>JBEENW010000001.1:0-388271 GCA_041191965.1 Actinomycetota bacterium | reverse complement strand
TCGTGCTTGATAGCAAGAACCAGCGCATGGCATCTGAGCCATCGCGGTCAAACACTTCGTTGACATCCGGGTAGTTGCGAAGCGACTTGGACATCTTCTGACCATCGTTACCCAAAACGATTCCGTGACTCACGGCGTTTTTGAACGCGGGTCTGTCAAACAACGCGGTGGATAGGACGTGCAGGGTGTAGAACCAACCCCTGGTTTGCCCTACATATTCGACGATGAAGTCGCCAGGGAAGTGTGAGTCAAACCAATCACGGTTCTCAAACGGGTAGTGCACCTGAGCAAATGGCATGGAGCCAGATTCAAACCAGCAGTCCAGCACCTCCGGCACGCGGCGCATGGTCGACTTGCCAGTCGGGTCATCTGGGTTTGGCCTTGTCAAAAGGTCAATCTCAGGGCGGTGGAAATCTCTTGGCCTGACCCCAAAGTCCTTCTCAAGTTCATCCAATGAACCGTAGACATCGATCCTTGGGTAGTTCGGGTCATCACTCTTCCAAACCGGAATTGGGGCTCCCCAAAAACGGTTTCGTGAAATTGCCCAGTCACGGACGTTCTCAAGCCACTTGCCAAAGCTTCCGTTCTTGGTGTGCTCAGGTACCCAGTTGATCTGCTGGTTCAACTCGAGCATGCGATCGCGAAGCTTGGTGGTCTCTACAAACCAAGAGCTGACCGCCTTGTAAATCAGCGGGTTCTTGCAGCGGTAGCAGTGCGGGTAGGAGTGCTCATAAGACTGCTGACGGACGAGTCGACCCAAGGCCTTCAAATCAGCAGTGATCGGCTTATTGGCATCAAATACGTGCATGCCCTCGTATGGAGGAATGTTCGACAGATACTGACCACGTTCGTTGATTGACACGTAGGTCGGAATGCCAGCTGCGTTACAGAGGTTCTGGTCATCCTCACCGTAGGCCGGAGCCTGGTGCACAATTCCAGTTCCCTCGTTATCGGCTACGTAATCACCAACCAAAACCTGCCAGGCGTTCTCAACCTGGTACTTCTCCTGGTCAGCGTAAAAATCGAATAGTCGCTCGTAGCGAAGACCAGCCAGGTCTTTTCCTAGATAGCGACCCACCACGGCGGCTGAAATCGCCACTGCATCTTCAAAACCAAGGTCCTTGGCGTAGCCAGCAAGGAGCGACTGCGCAAGCAGGTATTTTCCGGTCTCTGTGGCCACCACTGAGTACTCGATCTCGGGTCCTACTGCCAACGCGAAGTTGGTTGGAAGAGTCCACGGCGTGGTGGTCCAAGCCAGCATCTTCACGCCATCAAGCTCATGCCCTGGAGCTGTAATCGGGAAACTGACTGTTACCGACTGATCCTGACGAGAGCGATACACCTCATCGTCCATGCGAAGTTCGTGGTTCGAAAGCGGAGTCTCACAGCGCCAGCAGTAGGCCAGCACTTTGAAGCCCTCGTAAATTAGGCCCTTTTTGTGAAGCTCCTTGAAGGCCCAGAGCACGCTCTCGGTGTAGTTGAGGTCCAATGTCTTGTAGTCGTTGTCAAAATCCACCCAGCGAGCCTGACGAGTGACATAGCTTCGCCAGTCCTGGGTGTACTTCAAAACGCTGGTCTTACAAAACTCATTGAACTTAGCAACACCGAACTTTTCGATTTCGGGGCGGCCTGAAATACCAAGTAGTCGCTCAGCCTCGACCTCAGCTGGAAGACCGTGGGTATCCCAACCAAAACGGCGCTCCACGCGCTTGCCGCGCATAGTTTGGTAACGCGGAATCAGGTCTTTGGTGTAACCGGTGAGTAGGTGGCCGTAGTGCGGCAAGCCGTTTGCAAACGGTGGGCCATCGTAGAAAACAAACTCATCCGCATCGGCCTTTGCGCGCTGCTCGATGGACTCCTGAAAAGTGCCATCTTCAGCCCAGTGGGCCAGCACCTCTTTCTCGACGTCTGGGAAGAACGGAGATGGTGTAACGCCGGCGGATTCAGGCCTGTGCTTTGGATACATCTTTGCTTTCGATGGGTTCTAGAACTTAACAATGTTAACCTAGAGAAGTTTTGAGCCCCGGAGTTACCCAAGTGACGCAAATTCTTCCAGATCCAACACGTTCTGCCACCGTACCCGAGAAGGCGACGGTAGATGGTCTAGAACAAAAATGGGTCCCCAGCTGGGAGTCCGCTGGTGTCTACTCCTACCAGGGCGAGGGTGAGGTCTACTCAATCGACACCCCACCCCCTACCGCATCCGGCTCGCTACACGTAGGTCACGTCTTCTCCTACACCCACACTGATGTGGTAGCTCGCTACAAGAGAATGTGCGGCTACAAGGTCTTCTACCCAATGGGCTGGGATGACAACGGTCTACCAACCGAGCGTCGAGTTCAGAACTATTACGGAGTTCGCTGCGACCCGGCACTTCCCTATCAACCAAACTTCACCCCACCCCAAGAAGGCGGCGACAACAAGAGCTCCAAAGCTGCCGACCAACTTCCAATCTCACGTCGCAACTTCATCGAGCTCTGTGAGCGCCTGACGGAAGAAGACGAGAAGGCATTCGAAAACCTCTGGCGTGACCTTGGCCTATCGGTTGACTGGTCAAAGACCTACCGCACTATTTCAAAGGAAGCCCAACGGGTTTCTCAGCAGGCTTTCCTAAACAATCTCTCCCGCGGTGAGGCTTACCAGTCAATGGCACCAACACTGTGGGACGTGACCTTTAGAACTGCAGTGGCCCAAGCTGAACTTGAGGACCGCGAGCAACCAGGTGCTTACCACCGCGTGCAGTTTGATGGACCTAACGGTCCAATCTTTATCGAGACCACCAGACCTGAGTTGATTCCAGCCTGTGTTGCCCTTGTGGCACACCCTGATGATGAGCGCTACCAGCCACTATTTGGTCAGTCGGCTAAGACTCCAATCTTTGGTGTTGAGGTGCCAATCGTCGCTCACCGCCTTGCCCAGAAGGACAAGGGTTCGGGCATTGCGATGATCTGTACCTTTGGTGATGTCACCGACGTCATCTGGTGGCGTGAGCTGGACCTACCAAACCGAGCCATCATCGGTTTTGACGGTCGCATCGTCTCAACCACCCCAGATGTGATCGCACAATCACAGGCGGCAGATTTCTACGAGGAGCTCAAGGGCAAGACTGTCTTTAGCGCCAAAGAGTTGATCATCGGAAAGCTCAAAGAGCTTGGGGCACTAATTGGAGATCCAAAGCCAATCACCCACCCGGTGAAGTTTTTTGAAAAGGGAGACAAGCCACTCGAGATTGTCTCCACGCGTCAGTGGTACATCAAAAATGGTGGCCGCGACAAAGACCTCGCAGAGCGATTGATAGCACTGGGCAAGGACCTAGGTTTCCACCCGGACTTCATGAGGGTCAGACTAGAGAACTGGATAAATGGTCTAAACGGCGACTGGTTGATCTCACGCCAGCGCTACTTCGGTGTTCCAATCCCGGTTTGGTATCCACTGGATGCGGACGGAAATCCTGATTTTGACAATGTAATCACGCCAAACCTGGAGTCTTTGCCTGTAGACCCATCCACCGATGTCCCCGCAGGCTACGAGGAGTCTCAGCGTGGCATCCCAGGCGGATTCATCGGTGAACACGACATCATGGACACCTGGGCAACCTCATCCCTAACGCCGCAGCTTGCCGGTGGCTGGATTGAAAACCCAGAACTTTTCAAAGAGGTATTCCCCTTCGACCTTCGCCCTCAGGGACAAGACATCATCCGCACCTGGTTGTTCTCCACCTTGCTAAGAAGCGAGCTTGAGCACGGTGAACTGCCTTGGAAGAACGCAGCTATTTCGGGCTGGATCTTGGATCCAGACCGCAAGAAGATGTCGAAATCTAAGGGCAACGTGGTAGTACCAAACGAGCTACTCGAGACTCACGGCTCTGATGCCGTTAGGTATTGGGCAGCCTCGGCTCGCCTTGGAACCGACGCGGCATTCGACGAGGGTCAGATGAAGATTGGTCGCCGACTCGCCATCAAGGTTCTAAACGCGGCTCGATTCGCACTGACATTCGAGCTGCCCCAGGGCGTCACTGAGGTCACAGAGCCAGTCGATAAGGCCATGCTGGCGGCTCTCAAGAATCAGATCGCGGTGGCAACCAAGGCATTTGAGGACTATGACCACACCAAAGCCCTGGAAACCACCGAAACCTTCTTCTGGACCTTTGCAGATGACTATGTCGAGCTCGTAAAAGAGCGCGCATACGGACAGGGAGACTTCACACCCGAACAGGTTGGTAGCGCCGTCCTCGCGTTGCGCCAGGCCTTGGGAATCATGGTTCGCCTGCTTGCACCCTTCATTCCATATGCCACCGAAGAGGTGTGGAGCTGGTGGCAGCAGGGTTCGGTTCACAGAGCAAGCTGGCCAAGCGAATCTGAGTTGGCTGATTACTCTGACGCGGATCTATACGGACTCGCCTCAGAGGCACTGGTTCTGGTGCGAAAGACTAAGTCTGATGCCAAGCTTTCGATGAAGGCTGAGATTCTGAGTGCTGAGCTAAGCGGTCCGGCAGAGCTAGCAAAGCTTCGTTCAGACTTGATGGCGGTGGGCAAGATTGCTCAGCTAGCACTGAGCGAAGGTGCGCTTGCGCTAACGAAGGTTGAGTTCGCTCCAGCCGAATAAGCTGGTGCAATGACTAATCCTCTACTTAGCGTCTCTCCCCTGGAATACGAGCTACCCGACTTTGCGCTGCTCAAAGACGAGCACTACCTGCCCGCGTTTGAGCATGCAGTTGCATCTCACAATGCTGAAATTGCGGCCATTTTGGAGCAACCAGAGGTCAGCTTCGAAAACACCATCGTGGCGATGGAAAAGGCTGGAGACCTGCTGAACTCAATGCTGATGGTCTTTTATAACAAGACTTCCAGCGACACCAATGACACCTTGCAGGAAATTGACGCCGAAATTGCTCCGAAGATTGCTGCACACATTGACTCAATCCGACTAAACCCGGCCCTTTTTGAGCGCATTCAAAAGCTAGTAGCAAAGCGCGATGAGCTGGGACTTGATGCTGAGAGCGATTGGCTACTAACCCGTTACTACAAGGACTTCAAATTTGCCGGTGCCGAACTTACTGCCGAGCAACGCGCTCGGGTCGGCGAGATCAACGAAGCCGTCTCAGGACTTGAGGTCGAATTCGACAAGCGTCTTTTGGCAGATAGCAATGAGCTGGCAATTCATCTCCCAGATGCATCGAGACTCACAGGGCTCAGTGAGGCAGAAATCGCCTCCTGCAAAAAAGCAGCTGAGGACAGAAAACTAGACGGATATGTCATTCCGCTTCTCAACTATTCAGGACACCCGCTACTTGCCAATCTTGAGGACCGCGACTTGCGTGAGGAAATCCTCAAGGCCACCCTTTCCCGCGGCTCCAGAGGAAACCAGAACGACACCTCAGCTGTCGTCAAGCAGCTTTTGGACCTAAGGCGCGAGAAGGCAAAGTTATTCGGCTACTCAAATTACGTTGACTATGTCACCGCCCAGCAGACCGCTGGAAGCGGCGCAAATGTCCACAACGTGCTTCGCAAGATTGCCTCTGCAGCCAAAGCAAACGCTCAGCGCGAAGGCGCTCTCCTGCAGGAACTTATGAACGCAGAGACCGATGGTGAGTTGGCTGCCTGGGACTGGTCGCGCTACACCGAACAGCTCAGAACCAAGCAGTACAGCATCGACACCAGCGTTCTAAAGCCTTACTTCGAGGTCCGCCGAGTGCTGGAAGACGGAGTCTTTTTTGCAGCGGGCAGACTCTACGGACTCAAGTTCACACGACGTGATGACTTAGTCGGCTACCACCCTGACAACTGGATCTACCAGGTTGATTATGAGGACGGATCGAAGTGCGGGCTTTATCTGTTCGACCCATTTGCAAGACCCTCAAAGCGCGGTGGCGCCTGGATGAACAACCTTGTAGACCAGTCTCACCTGCTGGGCAAGCTGCCGGTTGTTGTGAACAACATGAACATTCCCAAGCCCGCCGATGGCGACCCTGCTCTGATGACCCTGGATGAGGTAAACACTCTCTTCCACGAGTTTGGTCACACCCTTCACGGACTGCTTTCAAATGTCACGTACCCAAGATTCTCCGGAACCTCGGTTGAACGAGACTTCGTAGAGTTCCCATCGCAGGTGAACGAGATGTGGATGCTATGGCCAGAGGTGCTGGAGAACTATGCCGTACACGTTGAGACCGGCGAGAAGCTATCTCTTGACTGGGTTGAGAAGCTCACCGCTGCCGAGGGGTTCAACCAGGGCTTCGAAACCACTCACTACCTCCAGGCTGCAATCCTTGACCTTGCGCTTCACTCTCAGGAGAGCACCCCTGAAGACCTAGTGAGGTTTGAGTCCGACGCTATCGAGGAGTATGGACTCACCTACTCCCCCGTGCCAACCAGATATCGCACCAATTACTTTGCACATATCTTCGCTGGTGGCTACTCAGCCGGCTACTACGGCTACATCTGGTCAGAGATCTTGGATGCAGAGTCAGTGAACTGGTTCAAACAGAACGGTGGACTCACTCGAGAGAACGGAGAGAAGTTCTCAAAGGGTTTGCTATCTCGCGGAGGATCCAAGGATTCGATGACCTTGGTCAAGGAGCTACTTGGCAGGGATCCGAAGATCGAGCCACTACTTCGTCGCCGAGGTCTTTTGTAAAAGCCAAACCAAGACACCGAACACCAGAGCCCAAAACGCTCCACCGACTCCGAGGATGGCAATACCTGCCGCTCCAGTGAGGAAAGTTACTGCTCCCGCTAGGCGCATGCTGTCGTCCGAGATCGCTGTTTTCAAAGCCCCGGAGAAAGTGTTCAAAAGCGCAATCCCGGCAAGAGCAAGCAGAAGCTCTCTGGGGACAGCCAGAACAAAGGCGGCAAATGGTGCGGCAAAAATGGCAAAGAGGATGTAGACAACGCCTCCCCAGCTGGAAGCTATCCAGCGCCGACCGGGGTCTTTAGCGGCACCGGAGTCGGCATTCAAGGCCGCAGTGATAGCTGCAAGATTGAGGCCAAACCCTCCAAAGAATGCCGTGATGGCAGAACCGAGCCCAGTGGTGAGGAATACCCTTCGAACCGGAAGTGGAAAACCTAGAGACTGCATGATTGCTAAGCCCGGTAGGTTTTGGGAAGCCATGGTCACTAGATAAAGCGGCACACCGATCGCAATCATGACTGTGACATCGAATGCAGGGGTGATTAGCGCTAGCTCTGGCCAGAAGACAATCGAACCAAGCTCGCCCACCTCTGAACTTAGACCAATTAGCAAAAAGCCGAGTGAAATAGCAACAGGAGATGCCCACACCGCTGCGAATCGATTGAGCACGAACCAAACCACAAGCACTGGAATAATCAAAATTGGGAAGTCAACGCCGGCGTGCACTGTCGCGATCACAAATGGGAAGATCACGCCAGCCAGCATCGCAGCGGAAATCTGCGGTGGAATAAGGCCCACGACTCGACCCAGCCAAGGCCAGACTCCGGTCAGCACGATTAACAGGCTTGCAATCAAGAACGCACCTACGGCTTGGTCGAAGCTCACCCCAAGGGCTGAGGATGATGCAAGAAAAGCTGCGCCGGGGGTGGACCACACCACGCTCACTGGCTTTTTTAGCCATACCGAAAGAAAGATCGATAGGACACCGTAACCAACTAGCAAAACAGCAAGTGCTGTGGCAGTTTGACTTTGAGTTGCACCCATCGCAGTGAGACCAGCGATTGCTACTCCGAAGGTGGCAACCGATCCCGTTGTGGATGCAACGGTTCCGGCAAGGTAGGGAGCTATGCGCTGGGAGCTGATTTTGAGTCCTATGCGCTCTTGTCGCGAAGTCGCTGCTTGAGCGGCAATACCTCAGGCATTTGCTTGGTGCGAACGATTTCTGCAGTGATGACGACACGGCCCTGCTGCTCAGAGCCTGGAAGCTCAAACATGATTGGACCCAAAACCTCTTCAAGAATTGCTCTCAAACCGCGGGCACCGGTCTCGCGCTCAAGCGCCTGGTCTGCAATCAACTCGATTGCCTCGGGGTCAAACTCGAGCTCAAAACCATCGATCTCGAACATGCGCTGGTACTGCTTGATTAGAGCGTTCTTGGGCTCGGTCAGAATTGAAACCAAAGCCGTTTTGTCTAGCTCCTCCACGGTGGCGATCACTGGAAGACGACCAATGAACTCAGGGATGAGGCCAAACTTGCGAAGGTCTTCGGGCTGAACCTGCTTGAAGACGTTGCTCGAGTCGGTCTTTTCCTTCAACGGAGAGCCGAACCCGATACCCTTCTTTCCAGTGCGCTCCCCCACGATGGTCTCAAGTCCAGCAAACGCGCCCGCGACGATAAAGAGCACGTTGGTGGTGTCAATTTGGATGAACTCTTGCTGAGGATGCTTCCTGCCACCCTGCGGTGGAACCGATGCAACGGTGCCCTCGAGAATCTTCAAAAGCGCCTGCTGAACGCCCTCACCGGAGACGTCTCTGGTGATCGAGGGGTTTTCGGCCTTGCGTGAGATTTTGTCGATTTCATCAATGTAGATGATTCCGGTCTCGGCTCGTTTAGGGTCGAAATCTGCCGCTTGAAGAAGCTTGAGCAGAATGTTCTCAACATCCTCACCAACATAACCAGCTTCGGTCAGAGCGGTCGCATCCGCTACCGCAAACGGGACGTTCAGACGCTTTGCCAGGGTCTGCGCAAGGTAAGTCTTACCGCAGCCGGTTGGGCCGATCATCAAAATATTGGACTTTGCGATCTCGATGTCATCGTGGCTCTTGCCCGCCCTGGTGAGCGTGCCCTGAGCTCTGATCCGCTTGTAGTGGTTGTAGACCGCTACCGAAAGCTGCTTCTTAGCGCCGTCTTGGCCAATCACATACTCGTCCAAAAATGCTTTGATCTCTTTTGGATTGGGAAGATCGATGCTCTCGGCTTCGGTAGCAATGGCGTTACCGAGCTCTTCTTCGATGATCTCATTGCAGAGCTCGATGCACTCATCACAGATGTAGACCGAGGGTCCCGCGATTAGCTTTCTTACCTGCTTCTGGCTCTTTCCACAGAAAGTGCATTTCAAAAGCTCAGAGGTCTCCGACAAGGTCATGCCAAAACCCTATATCTAGCTGCGGACTTTTTCGCTTAGGCGTGGCGTAATTAGGCCTTGCGGCTGGTCAGCACCTGGTCAATTAGGCCGTATTCAAGAGCGTCCTGAGCGGTGAGGATTTTGTCGCGGTCGATGTCCTTGTTCACCTGCTCGACAGACCTTCCGGAGTGCTTAGACAGGGTCTCCTCGAGCCACTCGCGCATGCGCATGATCTCGCGAGCCTGAATCTCGATGTCCGATGCCTGCCCACGACCGGCATCACCGGTTGATGGCTGGTGGATCAAGACTCGAGCGTTTGGTAGAGCTAGACGCTTGCCCTTGGCACCCGCAGCCAGCAATACTGCTGCAGCCGAGGCTGCCTGACCTAGGCACACGGTCTGAATCTGTGGCTTGATGTACTGCATGGTGTCGTAGATTGCAGTCAGCGCAGTGAAAGAACCACCTGGGGAGTTGATGTACATCGTGATATCGCGGTCTGGGTCCTGGGACTCCAAGACAAGTAGCTGAGCCATGATGTCATCAGCCGAGGCGTCATCAACCTGCACACCGAGGAACACGATGCGGTCCTCGAAGAGCTTGGTGTAGGGGTTGTGGCGCTTGAAGCCGTAGCTGGTGCGCTCCTCAAACTCAGGAAGAATGTAGCGCGCCTGCGGCATTTGAATGCGGCCGGATTGAGATTCTAGGTAGCTCATTAGTCAGCCTTTCCTACGCCGGTGGAACGGTTTGCAAACTCTTGGATGTGGTCAATGAAGCCGTATTCCAGCGCCTCTTGAGCAGTGAACCAGCGATCACGGTCGCCATCTTTCATGACCTGCTCAACGGTCTTGCCGGTCTGTCTGGCAGTGATTGACGCCAGCTGGTGCTTCATGGACATGATTAGCTCAGCTTGAGTCTGGATGTCACTGGCAGTGCCGCCAAATCCACCGTGTGGCTGGTGCAGCAGCACTCTGGTGTTTGGGGTTGCGTAACGCTTGCCCTTGGCTCCGGATGAGAGTAGGAACTGGCCCATCGAGGCACACATGCCGATACCAACAGTGACAATGTCATTTGGCACGTACTGCATAGTGTCGTAGATCGCCATGCCAGCGGTAATGGAACCGCCTGGAGAATTGATGTAGAGGAAGATGTCTTTCTCTGCGTCCTCGGCTGCTAGAAGCAAAATCTTGGCGCAAATTTCGTTTGCGTTCTCGTCGCGAACTTCGCTACCGAGCCAGACGATGCGGTCTTTTAGCAGGCGATCGAAAACGCCATTTCGCTCCATTTGAGGCATGGACATAAAGGGTGCTCCTTAGCTATCTGAGATAAAGATAGTCAGGGTAAGGAAAACCAGAGGCTATGTTCGCCCTAGGCGTTAGTTGTTAGCCTCAGCCGAAACCTTGTTTCCCTTGGAGTCCACGATCTCTGCAGCTGCAATCAGGGCGTCTACTGCCTTGCGACGAGCTAGCTCACCAACAAATGCTGGAACCTGACCGGCGTTAGCTACCTGCTTGATGAACTCGTTTGGGTCCATGCCGTAGTTGCGAGAGGTGAATGCCAAGTACTCAATGAGCTCCTGGTCCTCAACCTTGATCTCCTCGGCCTCGACCACTGCATCCAGCAATAGCTGGGTGCGGAAGTTCTTCTCGGTCTCCTCGGTGACCTCCTTGCGGTGAACGTCGTCAGCCTGACGACCCTCTCCCTCAAGGTGGCTCTCAACCTCACGCTTGACAGCCTCTTCCGAAACCGGAATCTTCGCCTTCTCCAATAGCTCATCGATCATGATGTCGCGAGCCTGAAGGATCTGCTTGCGAGCAAGGTTGACTTCGAGCTTCTTCTCGATATCAGCCTTTAGCTCCGCAATGGTGTCGAACTCGGAAGCCAGCTGAGCAAACTCATCGTCTGCCTTTGGTAGTTCGCGCTCCTTGACGGCGTTCAGAGTTACGGAAACCTCGGCCTCCTGGCCTGCTAGGTCGCCACCTACCAACTTGGAGCGGAAGGTGGTGCTCTCACCGGCAGTCAGAGTCTCAAGAGCCTCGTCAATACCATCTAGTAGCTGACCGGAACCAATCTCGTAGGAGATGTCCTTCGCGGTGTCGATGGTCTTGCCATCGATAACAGCGCTGAGGTCAATTGAGGTGAAGTCACCGCTCTGAGCTGGACGCTCAACGGTCTTCAAGGTGCCAAAGCGGGCGCGTAGTGCGTCAAGCTCGGTGTCGATGTCGAGCTTGGCAACCTTGAGAGAGTCAACCTTGACCTTCATACCCTTGTAGTCAGGAAGCTTGAACTCTGGTCGAACCTCAACCTCGAGCTCAATCTTGAGCTCCTTCTCTGGCTCAGCAGCGGAAGGTGCCTGCAGTACGTCTGCCTGTGGGGTTGCTAGCGGAACAAGCTTCTCGGCAGCAAGTGCCTGGCGGTAGAAGTCATCCATACCGTCGTTGATGGCCTGAGCAATGATCATGTCCTTGCCGACACGCTGGTCTAGCACGGCAGCTGGAACTTTGCCCTTGCGGAAACCTGGGATGTTCACCTGCTCGGAGACGGTCTTGTAAGCAACCTCCAAGGCTGGCTTGAAGTCGGCTGGCTCAACAGTGATGGTGAGCTTGACGCGCGTTGGGTTGAGCTTTTCTACGTTAGTTTTCAACGTTTCTCCGTGAGATAGGTGGACTACTCGATTACTGGTCGGGATGACAGGATTTGAACCTGCAACCCCCTGTACCCAAAACAGGTGCGCTACCAAGTTGCGCTACATCCCGGAGGTTTTTTCAACCCTAAGGTCGAAAACTCCAACACTCTACCCCATAGAATGTTCCATGTCTAAACGACGTCGCGAGTGTAGCTCAATGGTAGAGCCTCAGTCTTCCAAACTGATTACGCGGGTTCGATTCCCGTCACTCGCTCCAAGTCACTTCTGACACTGCGCGCAGTAGTACAACTTCCTAGTCGCCATAAGCTCAATCACCACGCCGGATCCGCATTCGCGGCATGGCAAACCCTCACGTTTATAGACGTAATAGCGAACATCTTTCTTTGGTCTGCCCTTCAAAAATCCTTCGCGGGTGAGCATCAATCCGGTTTTCACTCCAAGTGGCATCAGAGCCACGGCATCGAACCAAATGCCCGCTATTTGTTCCCTGGTCAGATTTTTTCCTGGGCGATGCGGGTTGATGCCGGCTCGGAACAGTAGCTCTGCTCGATAGACGTTTCCTACCCCTGCCAAAACACTTTGATTCATCAAAAGTTGCCCAATTGGAGAGGATGACTTTGCCACTCGCGCCACAAATCTCTCGAGCTCCTCGCCCCTGGGATCGGACCTTAGTGGATCTGGACCAAGTTTTGACTTCACGGCCTCAAGTTGCGCTTGGTCCACCAATTCGCAAGCAGTTGGACCACGCAGATCCGCAAAGAATTCTGCGTTTGAGAACCTAGCTCGAACCTGACCTCGCGGCTCGGGCAGCTCGCCCGCGCGGGACTCAAACCGCCACTTGCCATAGATTCCGAGGTGAATGCGCAGTGTTGCCGCTTCAAACTCCAAAAACAGCTGCTTACCCCAAGCTGAGGCCGACAACAGTTTGGTTTGGTCAATCAAAACAGAGTCGGTGAACCTACCCTGCGGAGATGTGACTGATACCTCACCACCTTGAAACTTCTTTCGAAATTCTCCGGCCGTGCGATGAACGGTATGGCCCTCAGGCATTTAGTAGATGACCTCACCCGTGCGCTCATAGCTGGCAATCTTGGAAATACGGCGAACGTGGCGCTCATCGTGAGAGAACTTGCCGGAGATAAAGATCTTCACGAGTTCCAAAACTTCAGCCTGGGTGTGCTGCCTTGCTCCAAGGGCGCAGACATTGGCATCGTTGTGATCACGAGCCAGTGCTGCCGTTTCAGGATTCCAGATCAGTGCAGCGCGAATCCCGGAAACCTTGTTTGCTGCAATTTGCTCGCCGTTGCCACTTCCGCCCAGCACAATGCCTAGGGCCTCAACGCCAGCGGTTTGATCTGCCACTACCGCCTGAGCTGCCGCTATGCAGAACCCCGGATAGTCGTCTAAAGCGTCATAGACCTTGGGCCCATGGTCAACCAACTCATGTCCAAGTGAAGTGAGTTCACTAACCAAAAAAGCACTGAGTTCCATGCCCGCGTGATCGGTTGCGATGTGAATTCTCATAGATGCTCCAACTTGCCTTTGATAACGGTTTGCAAAATCTCTGGTTGTCGAGAGTAAACCAAAACCGACTCTCCAGATTTCAATTTGAGCGCAATCGCCTGCCCTGACCTTGGTATGAAGGCGAGTCGACGCTTCGCATACCTGATGCCCAGTCCCCCGAAATCCATGGCCCTCATAGGAACAATCTCAACCGCCTCAATCTCCGAGTACTCCAGCGTCAGAAAGGTAATTGACGAGTATTTGATCAAGAGCTGCTCGCCAAGGACCACTTTGGGAGCGCGGAGCACAAGCACCACAAGGGCAATTGGAATAACCAGGATGCCAAAAAGTAGGTAAATCGGAAACGCTTGATTGCCGCCGCTGAGTTGAATCGCGGTAACCATCCAGGCAACAAGATTCAACATCAAGAAGATGCCTGCGCCCGTCAGGGTTAGTAGACCAGAGAGTAAGCGTCGTTTAGTGAACGCGGCGAAGGTCAAAAGCCCAAGCGAACCAAGTTGCAAAAACGCCATCTCAACCAGGTGCTGTTCAAAAGAAACAAACCGGTCAGGCTGCAGATTCAAGCCCCAGTGCACCGGAACCGGCTCAGACACCAGCCCCTGCTGGAAGCTCCAGATCGAAAAACCGAGATGAGTAAGGCTCAACAGCACGGCAACCAAAAGCACTTTTTTAGCGACGATCAAGCTGACTCCTAGAAAAACGCAACACCACAGAAGCCGCAAACGCGGTCAGAATCACATAGGCCAAAGTCAGGGCTTGCAGCTGCACACTAAGGACAATCGGTGCCGCCAGGGCTGCGATGACCATGGAGAACTCTCCTCTGGCAATCAAAAATCCCGTAGCGCGCCAGGCGCTCATTGGGTCACTGAGGTCTCTAGTGACCCACCAACCCACCAGATACTTCCCCGCGATGCCGAGTGCGGTCAGCAATAGCGCAAGCGGCAACACCGCAGGCAAATCGGCTGGGTCAGTGGTGATTCCAAAGAACAAAAAGAAGATGGCAGAGAAGATGTCGCGGATAGGACTCAATCTGGCACGTGCCGTTTCAGCAACCTCACCGGTTAGCAGCAGGCCAATCAAAAAGGCTGCCACCACTCCCGAGAAGCCGACCAGGTCCGCCAAACCAGCCGCCAAAAGTGCGGCACCAAAAACTGTTAACAACAGTCCACCGGGTTCATTCGGGTCAAGAATCTTGCTCCACTTTGCAGTGCCCCTGAAGCTGACCAGGATCACCAAACCGGTGATTGCCAGAGCTAGCGAAACCGAGATGATTCCCGATATCGCCGAGACCCCCAGAACAATAGAGGTCAAAAGCGGAAGGTATGGCGCGAGCGCGAGGTCTTCAAAGACCAGGACTCCAATTGCGCGCTTTGATACCTCAGAACGCCTCCAGCCCATTTCTTTTATTAGTTGAGCCGCAATACCGGATGAGGAAACGTAGGTAATACCAGCAAGTGCTAGCGCTCCCCCAAGCCCCCACCCCAACAACCAACCCAGTGCAAATCCAGGAGTGGCGTTTGCGACAAAGTCGATCAAACCAGCACTCTTGCGATCCTGGAATGCCTTGGCTAGGTCATAGGCGGAATACTCAAGACCCAGCAGCAGCAAAAGCATGATCGCGCCAATTTGAGCTCCGGTGTTCAAAAACTCTTCGCTCAGCGATAACGGCACAAGCCCGCCCTCACCTATCGCAAGACCAATCAACAGATAAAGCGGAACCACCGAAAACTTCAGCTTGTTGGCTATGAATGCCACGATTCCAAGCACTAAAAGTGCGGCACCAATCTCTGTAAGCAAAGCGGAGTTTTCTGGCGACTGACCAGTTGCTTGCAGGATTGTGAACATAACTAATTATCTCGGGAGATTTTGGCTACCAATACGCCCTAGGCTTTTGGTTACACAGAGTTAACGGAGACTTAGATTCATATGCCTGGTGAAAACCTCACTCGTCTGGAAGCCCAAGAGCGCGCAGCCAACCTCAAAGTCCACAGCTACCAAGTTGAACTAGATCTGACCAAAGGTGCAGAGACTTTCAAATCGCACACCACCGTCACTTTTGAGGCCACCGAGGGCTATTCAACTTTCATTGACGCTATGACCGAGAGCGTTGAGCTAATTGATCTAAACGGAGTGCTGCTAGATCCAGCCACTCACTCTGATGGCGTGCGTATTCAGCTGCCTAACCTCAAGGCAACGAACACCTTGGTGATCAAGGCTCACGGCAAGTATTCAAATTCCGGTGAGGGCCTGCACCGCTTTGTGGACCCCGTCGACAACGAGGTCTACCTGTACACCCAGTTTGAGGTTCCCGACTCCAGGCGTATGTTCCCAGTATTCGAACAACCCGACCTGAAGGCCGAGTTCAGCTTCAGCATCATCGCCCCAAGCTATTGGGAAGTCACTTCAAACCAGGCCACCCCAAAGGCGACCGAAGTTAGCGAGGGTGTTTCCCGATGGGACTTCGCACCAACCCCCAGAATCTCCAGTTACATCACCGCACTGATTGCCGGCCCGTATGCAAAGTGGTCGGACGAGCTGACCTCAACCTCCGGCAAGAAGGTTCCGCTTGGAGTGTTCTGCCGCAAGTCTTTGGCCGAGTTCATGGACCCCGAATACATCTTTGAAAAGACCAAGCAGGGATTTGATTTCTTCGAGAACCTGTTCGGCGTCCCATACCCATTCGAGAAGTATGACCAGCTCTGGGTACCAGATTTCAACGCAGGTGCCATGGAGAACGCGGGCGCGGTCACCTTCACCGAGAACTACGTTTTCCGCTCTGCAGTAACCGATGCCACTCGAGAGCGTCGCGTTGTCACGATCTTGCACGAGCTTGCCCACATGTGGTTTGGCGACCTCGTGACCATGCGCTGGTGGAATGACCTATGGCTGAACGAGTCATTTGCAGAATACGCCTCCACGCTAGCCACCGCTGAGGCTACCGAGTGGAAAGAAGCCTGGACCACCTTCGCATCTCTTGAGAAGAACTGGGCCTATCGTCAGGACCAACTGCCATCCACCCACCCAATCGTGGCAACCATCAATGACCTTGAAGATGTTCAAGTCAACTTCGATGGCATCACCTACGCAAAGGGAGCTTCGGTTCTAAAGCAGCTCGTAGCCTGGGTTGGTCAGGAGCCATTTGTTCGCGGAGTATCGAGCTATTTCAAAAAGCACGCCTGGGGAAACACTGAACTCCAAGATCTTCTGGTCGAACTGGAGCGTGAATCCGGTCGTGACCTGACCAGCTGGTCCAAGCTATGGCTTGAGACCGCAGGTGTGAACACCCTGAAGCCCGATTTCACCCTGGACTCTGATGGCAATTACAGCTCGTTCCACATTATCCAGACTGCCATTGCCGAGCAGCCAACCATTCGTCCTCACCGCATGGGCGTTGGTCTTTTCAACCTGGTCGATGGAAAACTGGTTCGCAGTGAGTACCTCGAGCTCGACATTGATGGCCCACGCAGTGAAGTGCCACAGCTAGTTGGCAAGAAGCAGCCTGACCTATTGCTCCTGAACGACAACGATCTTGCATACGCAAAGATCCGTCTAGACGACCGCTCCGCGAAAGCTGCCCTCGGAAACCTCTCCGGTATCGAGGACACCCTGGCCAGAACCTTGGTCTGGACTGCGGCTTGGGATGCAACCAGAGATGGTGAATCACCAGCGTCTGACTTCATCGACCTCGTTCTGGGCCACATCGGCCCAGAGACTGAGTCGACCACGATCCTCACCCTGCTCCGCCAGCTGGTCACCACCGGAACTCTCTACACCGCTCCAGCCAAGCGCGAGGCAGCTTTGACCAAGATTGCCGATGGGCTCATCGAATTGGCTTCCAAAGCAAAACCAGGCTCAGATTCACAGCTGCAGTTTGTGAAGTTCGTGCCTCAGTTCGCTCGCACTCAAACCCATGCCAAGTGGATGCAAGAGCTACTTGATGGTAAGAGCGCGCTGCCAGGACTTGTGGTTGACCAGGATGTTCGTTGGGAGCTTGCCATCGGACTCGTGATCTGCGGAGTCTTCGGCGAGGCTGACATAGCGAAGGAGCTGGAGCGCGACAACACCGCAAACGGTCAGAAGTTTGCCGCCGCAGCGACTGCAGCTATCCCTACTTCAGAAGGCAAGCTCGCGATCTGGAAGAAGCTAACCGAGACCGAGGAGTTCTCAAACACCCTCATCAACTCGGCTTCCCTGGCATTTGGTCGCGTGAACGACACCGGGCTTCTCGCTCCATATGCAGACCACTACCTGGCAAACGCCGAGAGAATCTGGGATGAGCGCAGCTACCACATTGCCGCATACCTACTCAACAACCTCTACCCAATTCAGCTCGCCAACGTGGAGCTTGCTGAGAAGACCAAGGTTCTGATTGAGAAAGACTCCATCAAGGCAAAGCCGGCTTTGAGACGAATCCTGATCGAGAACCTAGCGGCCTTGGAGCGAGGACTAACCGCGCAAAACAAGGACGCCTGATGCTCTGGCTCGAGAGTCTTGGGGTTTGGGCGACGCCAGCCAGAATCGGCATGATTTTGATCTTGGCGGTAATCGCCAGGATTGTGCTGGCCTTCTCGATTCGCAAGACCACTCGGGCCATTCTTGAGGGCGCTAGGTCGGTTTCGAAAAACGGAAAAGGCTCCAAGGGAAATGGGGAGCGAGTCGCACAGCGCGGCAAAACTATCTCTGCCGTACTGGATAACTTCGCAACCTGGACCCTCGTCATAACAGTTGTCGTGATGATCCTCAGTGAGCTCGGCGTTGATGTTGGCGCGCTAATTGCTGTGTCAACGATCGTTGGAGCCGCAGTTGGCTTTGGTGCTCAAACGCTCGTGAAAGACGTTATCTCTGGCATCTTCATGGTTTTTGAAGACCAATTCGGAGTCGGTGACGATGTGAATCTCGGAACCGTAGTTGGCAAAGTCGAGCGCGTAAGACTGAGGGTCACCGAGGTGCGCGATCAAGACGGCATGCTTTGGTTTGTTCGCAACGGCGAGATCATCAATGTCGGTAATGGATCACATGGAAAATCTCTATGACCGCATAGGTGAGGCGGGTTTCACCCAGCTCACCAAGGTCTTCTACGAGGGTGTTTCTCAGGATCCACTGTTGCAACCGATGTATCCAGAGGAGGATCTCGGTCCCGCCGAGCGCAGACTGAGGATGTTTCTAGAGCAGTACTGGGGTGGACCTGACACCTACCAGCAGGAGCGTGGGCACCCAAGGCTCCGCATGCGTCACTTTGAGTTCAAGATTGGACCGAAGGCGCGCGATGCTTGGCTCGCTCACATGCGTAAAGCCGTTGATTCGCTGGAACTCTCAGCCATCGACGAAGCCATGCTTTGGGATTACCTAGAGCGAGCCGCTCACGCGATGCTAAATAGCTTCGAGGACTAGCTGAGTCGATAACTCTCTTTGGAGAGCACGTGTCCGTGACGAGTCGACAACCTAACCCAGCCCTTGGTTCTGTAAACCTGAACCATCTCACCCTGGGTCATAAAACCCAATCCCGCCAGAGCAAACGCGACAGCGGCTGGGAAGTTGTGCGAAAGCCCAACCGATTTTCCCCAGATTTGAAGCCTCACCTTTGCGGCAATCGAACTTCCGATACTCTCCGGTAAAGCGCTGGCAACCTCAGCAATGCCATCTTTTGCCCACTGAGTAATCTCGGCTTGCGGAATCTCTCCGGCTGGCTCCCAACCTACTCTTGGTGGCGTGACACCGGTCCAAGCGGCTCGTTGCTGAACCGGTGGTAGCGATAGCTCGAGGTCCTCGCCAACAGCGGCTAGCCGCTCCAGGATTGCAGAGATCTCAAAGTTCGCATCTATCTCATGCGGAGCTGACAGCTTGATGGTTCTGAGGCCCAACACGGTTGGCCCGTCAGCTAGGAGGCTGCCCGAATAAATCGGGGAAACATAAACAGCCAGTACGTCCGAGAATGCTCGGAGTTTCACCAATCCTTCTTGATCGAGTTTCTTTGCTCGCTCAAGAAAACTAACAAGGTCCGATACATCGGAGTGATCACTGAGATGGATTGCTGGCATGAGGGTTCTAAACTAGCGCTGAACAGGGGAAATAATGACCATCGCCATCCCGAATGACCCAGTCAAGGACCTACTCAGAGTCCTCGATCTGAAGCAATTGACCGCAACAGAGTTCCAAGGCGAAACCCAGTGGATGCCGCATGGCAGAGTGTTTGGTGGTCAAGTCCTGGCTCAGGCATTGTCTGCAGCACAGCGCACTGTCGAGCAATCCAGACCTGTGCACTCTCTCCACTCATACTTTCTGAGACCGGGAGATATCAATCTGGAGATTCGCTTCTCAGTCGAGATTCTTAGAGACGGAAAGAGTTTCAGCGCAAGACGTGTGCACGCGCTCCAAAACGACGTGCCAATCTTTTCGATGATTGCTTCATTCCAAGAACACTCCCCCGGGTTAGAACACAGCAGCGAGTTCCCCACCAATGTGCCTGACCCAAATTCACTGCCCTCGGCTGCAGAGCTTCTGGGACAAATCGATCACCCGATCGCTGAGTACTGGTCAAAGGCAAGACCCTTTGACCTAAGACATGTAAATGGTCCGCTTTACTTCAGGGCACCCAAGGACAACTCTGCTAATCAAATGGTTTGGTTCAAGGCGCTTGGAGATTTCCCCGAAGATGTAGCTTTGAATGCGGCAGCTCTTGCCTACGCATCTGACTATTCGATACTCGAACCGATTCTCAAGCGCCATGGAGTTGCCTGGGCGCACCCTGGATTGAGCTCCGCGAGTTTGGATCACGCGATGTGGTTTCACCGGCCAACCAAAGTTGACCAGTGGCACCTTTACGTCCAAGAGAGCCCAACCGCTCAAGGTGGTAGAGGTCTCTCGATTGGAAAGATCTTCAATCAATCCGGTGAGCTCGTTGCAACCTGTGCCCAGGAGGGTATGGTCCGTGTCCCCGAGGTCTCCTAATCGCGAGTTAGTCGACGATAGGTGGAACGGTGAGGCTTTGCTGCCTCAGGGCCCAGTCGCTCAACCTTGTTAGCCTCATAAGCCTCGAAGTTACCCTCGAACCAGTACCACTGATCAGGGTTCTCATCAGTGCCCTCGTAGGCAAGGATGTGGCTGGCCACACGGTCCAAGAACCAGCGATCGTGTGTGATAACCACGGCACAACCTGGGAACTCAAGCAGTGCATTCTCCAAAGAAGCCAAGGTTTCAACGTCTAGGTCGTTAGTCGGCTCATCCAAAAGCAATAGGTTTCCACCCTGCTTCAATGTCAACGCAAGGTTCAAACGGTTTCGCTCACCACCAGAGAGCACACCTGCCTTCTTTTGCTGGTCGCCGCCCTTGAAGCCAAATGCCGCAACGTAGGCCCTGGAAGGCATTTCCACCTGACCCACGGTGATGAAATCAAGCCCACCGGAGACAACCTCCCAGAGGGACTTATTTGGGTCAATTCCAGCGCGGTTCTGGTCAACGTATGAGATCTTCACAGTCTCGCCAACCTTCAGATCTCCGGAGTCGAGCTCATACAAACCGGTGATGCACTTGAACAGAGTTGACTTTCCGACACCGTTTGGACCAATGATTCCAACGATGCCGTTGCGAGGAAGCGAGAAGCTGAGGTTGCTAAATAGCGGCCTTCCGTCGAAGCCCTTAGCGATGTTCTTCGCCTCGATGACAACATTTCCAAGTCGAGGTCCTGGCGGAATCTGGATCTCTTCGAAATCGAGCTTTCTGGTCTTCTCAGCCTCGGCAGCCATCTCCTCATAGCGAGCCAGACGAGCCTTGGACTTGGTCTGCTTGGCCTTGGGTGAAGACCTTACCCACTCAAGCTCATCAGCAAGACGCTTTGCGAGCTTGGCGTCCTTCTTACCCTGCACCGAAAGACGCTCCGCCTTCTTCTCTAAGTAAGTTGAGTAGTTACCTTCGTATGGGTAGGCGCGACCGCGGTCTAGCTCCAAGATCCACTCAGCGACATTGTCTAGGAAGTAACGGTCGTGGGTAACGGCCAGTACTGCACCTGGATACTTAGCTAGGTGCTGCTCCAACCAAAGCACGCTCTCAGCATCCAGGTGGTTGGTTGGCTCATCCAAAAGAAGTAGGTCTGGCTTTTGAAGCAGTAGCTTGCAAAGCGCCACGCGACGGCGCTCACCTCCAGAGAGGTGGGTAACAGGGGTGTCGCCCGGAGGGCAGCGCAGTGCGTCCATCGCCTGCTCCAGCTGGTTCTCTAGGTCCCAGCCGTTTTGAGCATCGATCTCCTCTTGCAGGCTACCCATCTCAGAAAGTAGCGAGTCATAGTCGGCGTCTGGGTTTGCTAGCTCTGCGGAAATCTCGTTGAAACGGTCAATCTTGGCCTTCAGATCACCGACAGCCTCTTCGACGTTGCCAAGAACGGTCTTTTCTTCGTTTAGCGGTGGCTCCTGCATCAAGATGCCGACGCTGAATCCTGGAGACAGTCGAGCTTCGCCGTTTGATGGGGTATCGAGCCCCGCCATAATCTTCAGGACCGATGACTTACCGGCGCCGTTTGGACCAACAACACCGATTTTTGCGCCCGGATAAAAGGCCAGGGTGACATCGTCAAGAATGACCTTGTCGCCGTGTGCCTTGCGAGCTTTGATCATCTGGTAGATAAATTCAGCCAATTTGCATCCTTATTTCTCAGGCGAAAATCCCTCTTCGCCAACGCCTCGGAAAGCTTAGCTGACCTGGGGCCTAGGTTGACGAAGAGGGATTTAGGGATCGACCAGCCTTGCTTGGGGGGATGACTGATCGACTTCTTTTATGCCGGCTGAAGCTCTTCCTCGAGCTCCTCGTCTAGCTCATCCTCATCGGGACGAATCACCACACGATCAAAGCTGCTCACACCAAAGTTCAAATCCAAGCCGACATGGTCAGCATCGATTTCGATCGAGGTACCAGAGCGCTCACCGTTGTCCCAGTCACGGATCTTCAACTTCCCAGCAACAACGATTCGGTCACCCTTGCTTACGGAATCGAGAATGTTCTTGGCCAGCTGGCGGAACGCCACGACGGTGAACCAGTTAGTTGAAGTTGTGGTCCACGCGTTCTTCGCGGCATCAAACCGGCGTGAGTTTGCCGCGAGCCGAAAACTGCACATCAGCAGGTTATCGGCGGTCTCACGGCGCTTCACATCCGTCGCCACAAGCCCCGAGACTGTAATTTGTTCTGACATTTGCCCTCCTAGGTTGTTTCACCCAGTGTTGCAATTGCCAGGCACTGACCCAAGCCCGAAGTTCAAGGCTGTGGATAACTCGAGGCCTTTAGAGCTTGTTAGCGCAGCAGATGGGTGAACTTTGAGCGCACCTTCGCCACCTTGGGTGCGACCACCGCAACGCAGTAACCCTGATTTGGGTTCTTTGCAAAAAAGTCTTGGTGGTATTCCTCTGCGGTGTAAAACTCACCCAGTTCGGTTATCTCTGTCACGACAGCGTCTCCCCAAATCGCCTTTGAACGCTCAAGAGCTGCCTCAAAAACCTCACGCTGGCCATCAACGAAGAACATTGAGGAGCGGTACTGAGTGCCGATGTCATTGCCCTGACGGTTGAGCTGGGTCGGATCATGCAAGGTGAAGAAAATGTCGAGAATGTCATCAGAGGAAATCACGCTCTCATCAAACTCGATGCTGACAACCTCGGCGTGACCGGTGTTGCCATCGCAAACCTGCTCATAAGTTGGATTTGCCTTGTGGCCGCCGGTGTAACCGCAGGTCACATCGGAGATGCCTTTGAACTGAGAGTATGCGGAGTCAAGACACCAGAAGCAGCCGCCGCCTAGAACGAATTTTGTCATGGGTAACTAAACTCACTTTCCAAGACCTCGCTTCCCGATGCCAGGTCTTTTAGGAAGCCTAATTGACTCAAAAGCACCCAACTCTCGGCGTGATATTTGCTCTAACCGCCGCACTGCTTTTTGGCTTGAATGCCTCAACCACCAAAGTCATCATTCAATCCGGGCTCTCCGCAGAGCAGGTGGTTTTCATTCGCTCCATGTTCTCTGCAACCATCGCACTCATCTGGGCATTAGTTGCAAATCGTTCCGCCCTGAAAGTGAAAGCCAAACAAATTCCCCAGCTATTGCTGCTTGGTGTAGTTGGCGTAGGTGCACTGCAGTGGACCTACTCACTCGCGGTCGTGAAGCTCCCAGTTGGGATTGCGCTTCTTATCGAATACACCGCGGTGCTATGGGTTCCAATCATCATGATGCTGTTCTTCAGTGAATCTGTGAAAAAACAAATCTGGCTAGGAGCGGCCCTAGTACTGGGTGGCCTAGCGGTAGTTGGACAAGTCTGGGATTCCACCCTGAACCCAGAGGGCGTGCTCTGGGGAATTGCAGCAGCTGCTTCCCTAACCTTTTACTTCATCTCAGGAGAGCGCATTCAGCGTAATCTCCCAACCAACGTGACCATGTTCTATGGCATGAGCACCGCAACCCTATTGTTCTTGCCGTTTGCAAACTGGCCAGCGTTTGACTTCTCATCACTTGGAACTCCGCTGGATTTGACCGGGAATCTAAGTGGCACAGAACTGCCACTTTGGGCTTTGCTGGTTTGGATGGGCATTATGGGCTCCTTCCTGCCCATGGCATTTAGCTACCTGGCGTTGCGTCACCTCAGCGCAACAATCGTCGGCATTATCGCGACTAGTGAAACCGTGCTGGCATTCTTCTTTGCTTTACTCTGGCTTGGTGAAGTGATCACATTTACACAAACCCTGGGGGGTATAGTGGTCGTGCTCGGAATCCTGCTTGCGCAGACCGCGCGGAAGCAAAAGACAATCGAAACAGTTGAGTAAAAAATGGCTACTTTAGATCTAACCCTCGAAACCTTTGAAACCACCATCAAAAAAGATGGCATCACGCTTGTGGATTTCTGGGCAGAGTGGTGTGGACCCTGCCGCATGTTCGGCCCAATCTTTGAAAAGTCCTCAGAGGCACACCCAGAGATCAGATTTGGCAAGGTAGACACTGAGGCGCAGCAGGAGCTTGCTGGGATGGCCGGCATTACTTCCATCCCGACCCTGATGATTTTCAGAGACGGAATCTTGCTTTTCAACCAAGCTGGAGCGCTTCCTGGCCCAGCCCTCGAAGACCTAATCGGCAAGGTTGAGGCTTTAGACATGGACGAAGTCCGTGCTGAGATTGCCAAGCAGTAAGGCAAATGCGCAATAACTCACTAGCGATGCTCGCCACCATCACCGGTGTCGGCATCTTGGCCTGGTGGGTTGGTTTTTTTGATCCTGAGACCTGCACCCCTGAAGCGCAACAGGCTGGTTGGACCAGCTGCGAATCAATTGCTCAAGAACGCACGCTTGCCCTCTGGGTGCTGATCATCACAACCTTGGTTGCAGTGACAATCACCCTGGTAAGGCGCAATAAGCGCAAGCGCTAAAGCGCTGCGAACTCTTTGTAATCAAGCTCTGGGAACGCGTGATGCACTGCCGCGTTTGTGATGGCTCCATCGTGAGTGTTTAGCCCCAAGGCAAGCGCTGGGTCCTGCGCGCAGGCCTTGTGCCAACCGAGCTCTGCAAGCTTCATCAGGTATGGCAGAGTCGCATTGGTCAAAGCTTGAGTTGATGTTTGAGGCACAGCACCAGGCATGTTGGCCACACAGTAGTAAGTGCTCTGGTGAACCTCGTAGGTTGGGTTGTCGTGAGTGGTTGGCCTTGAGTGCTCAAAGCAGCCACCCTGATCGATTGCGATGTCAACCAAAACAGAACCTGGACGCATGGCTTTCACCATCTCATCGGTCACCAGCTTCGGGGCACGCTCCCCCGGAATCAATACTGAACCAATCACCAAATCGGCATCCTTGAGCTCAGCGGCAATCTCATAGGAGGTGGAGACCTTGGTCTTTACCTGTGATGAGAAACGAGCATCCAATTCACGAAGTCTTGGGATGGACAAATCGATGACCGTTACATCGGCTCCCATTCCGTGGGCGACGGTTGCAGCCTCAGTACCGGCCACACCGCCACCGATAACAACAACCTTTGCCTTGCGGGTGCCTGGAACACCACCCATCAAGACACCAATTCCGCCGTTTGTTTTCATCAGCTGGTAGGCACCAATTTGGGCAGAGAGTCGACCGGCAACCTCGCTCATTGGTTGCAGCAGTGGCAACTGACGGTTTGGAAGCTGAACGGTCTCATAGGCGATTGCGGTCACTCGGTTCTCAAGCAACGCCTCCGTGCACTCCTTTGAAGCAGCCAGGTGCAGATAGGTGAAAAGCAATTGGCCGGGAACCATCAACGGATACTCCTGCGCGATTGGCTCCTTTACCTTCACAACCAACTCAGCGGACCAGGCCTCTTTGGCAGTTGCGACAATCTCTGCGCCCGCAGCCTGGTAGTCCGAGTCAGCGAACCCAGATCCAACACCTGCACTTTGCTCAACCATGACCTGGTGACCGCGGCGCACCAATTCGTGAACTCCAGCAGGCGTCATTGCCACGCGAGACTCGTTGTTTTTTACTTCCTTTGGGACACCGATCTTCACTGCGCACTCCTATGGTGAGATTTCCTGAATTGTTGCAAAAGTTTCGTCAATTCGAATAAGTCCTAAAATTTATTCAGAATTTGATTCAAATTTCGAATAATTTGCAGCAACACAAGGAGTGCTCATGCTTTCACCGAAGAATCTGCAATACCCAGAGCTAGATGCCACCGACTCAGAGATTTTGAAGGTGCTATCAACCCAAGGGCGTATCTCTAACGCAGAGCTTGCAAGCAAAGTTGGCATTGCGCAATCGACCTGCCTGGCAAGAGTCAGAAACCTGGTTGAGAGCAAAGTGATCAAAGGTTTCTCCGCAGAGATCGACCCGGCAGCCCTGGGCCTTGAGCTGCAGGCACTCATCTCCGTGACACTGAGGGCAGGCGCAAGAGCGAACCTCTCTGACTTCATGACCCAAATCAGGTCGCACCCCCAGGTGATACAAATCTTTTTTCTAGGTGGCACCGAAGACTTCATCGTTCACGTGGCAGTGAAGAACTCGGACGAGGTGCGGGAGTTCGTGCTTGCTCAGCTGAGCAATAATCCTGCTGTTGCTAACACCAGAACCAACCTGGTATTTGACCACTTCCACAAGGGTCCAATCGCCTAGCTAGAATCGGGTGGTCAAAGGAGATCGCGTGTACGACGCCATGCATAAACCGGGTTCGTTTCCGGAGCTCAGAAAGGCCGTCTTCGACTACGCCTCCGAACGCATGGATTTAGATCCAGCTCCGCTGGATGGTCCCAAAAGTCTCGCTGAACTTCAGCGTCTGGCTGGGCAAACCATCACCGAGTCTGGGCTGGGCGGCCTTGAAGCCCTAAAGCTATTTGGTGATGTGCTTGCCCCGGCAACTATCTCTATTGACCACCCAAATTACCTCTCATTTATCCCTGCAGCTCCAACTGAAGCCTCATCGCTATTTGACCTGGTGGTGTCAGCGTCTTCGATTTATGGCGGAAGCTGGACTGAGGGCGCTGGTGCGGTTTATGCCGAGAACCAAGTGCTCGAGTTTCTTGGTAGCGAGTGTGGTTTGCCAGCAGGTTGCGGTGGTGTGTTTGTCCAGGGTGGCACCTTGGGAAATCTCTCAGCCCTGGTTACCGCTCGAGACGTTGCTCAAAAGCGTTTGGGTCGAAAGCGCTGGGCAATCCTTGCCTCCGAGGAATCGCATTCTTCGTTGAAGGCTGTTGCCAAGGTCATGGATATAGAAATCGTGAAAGCGAGCGCTCCAACCGGATCGCTTCAAAAACCTGAGCTCGAATCCGCACTGCAACAGGCTAAAGATGAAGGGCTGGAGGTCTTCGCGATCATTGGTACCGCCGGCACAACAAACTTCGGAATCGTTGATGACCTAAAGGCGATTGCTGAGGTTTGCAAGGCGAACGACATTTGGTTCCACGTCGATGGTGCCTACGGACTTGCAGGTATCCTCTCCCCGGACCATCGACAGCTCTACGCGGGTATCGAGGATGCCGACAGCTTCATCGTGGATCCACACAAGTGGCTCTTTGCACCATTTGACGCCTGTGCTTTGGTTTATAGAGAACCAGCGTTGGCCCGAGCCGCCCACACCCAGCACGGCGAATACCTCGAGACCCTGAATGAAAAAGATGAGTTCAACCCATCCGATCATGCCTTCAACCTCACCAGACGCGTCCGTGGGCTACCGCTTTGGTTCTCGATGGCGACCCATGGAGTTGCCAGATACCGAGAGGCGATCAAGCAAAACATCGCCCTTGCGCACCAGATCGCCGAGGAGATTCGAGGCCGTGATTACCTCAAACTGGTCCGAGATCCTCAGCTTTCCGTTGTGGTATTCGAGCGTCTTGGTTGGGACAAGGCCGACTATGACAGCTGGAGCGAGAAACTACTTGAGTCAGGATTTGCATTTGTCGTGCCGTCCTCTCACAAGGGCAAAGTGAACACCAGGTTTGCAATCGTCAACCCAACCACCAAGTACGAAGATCTGGTCAAGATCTTGGATTCGATGGAGTGAGCATGAAAGTTACTAAAGTCCAGGCACCCACCTCGCTATCAAGGGTTAAGGCATCGGAGCGCGGCAGCATAACCGTGGCAGCCGTTCAGGTTAGTTGGCGCGAGGATCAACGCGAGCACCAGTCCAACCTTGAGCATGCCATCAGATTGGCGAAGGAGCAGGGTGCCGAGATTGTCTTCCTGCCAGAACTCACCCTCTCCCGCTACCCCGCGGACGTTTGCCCGACCGGAGTCCCCTCTGACACCGCAGAGCCCTTGCTGGGCGGCGAGACCTACAGCTTTGTTTCTCGGCTAGCCAAAGAACTAGACATCGCGATTCACGCATCGCTATATGAGGCAACTGGTTTTACAGACGGACGCGGACTCAACACCGCGATTCTCGTGAATGGTCAGGGTCAACTGGTTGGTAAAACCCCAAAGCTTCACATTCCAGTCACTGAGGGGTACTTCGAGGACAAGTACTTCCAAGAGGGTCCAAATCAAAACCCATACCCGATCTGGGATCACGCTGGAGTCAAACTTGGCATGCCGACCTGTTGGGATGAGTGGTTCCCTGAGGTAGCCCGGGCTTATGGTCTACGCGGAGCTGATGTGCTTTGCTACCCAACAGCAATTGGATCCGAGCCAGATCATCCAGATTTTGACACTGAACCACTTTGGAGACAGACCATCGTCGGTCACGCGATTGCGAACGGTCTTTTCATAGTCGTGCCAAACCGCTGGGGTAACGAGGGGCGCATCAATTTCTATGGCTCTAGCTTCATAGTCGACCCGTATGGCCGAATCTTGGCTCGGGCAGCACGCGAGGGCGATGAGCTGTTGATCGCCGAGCTAGATCTGGATCAGAGGCGAGATTGGCTGGAGCTGTTTCCGTTTTTTGGAACCAGAAGACCAGACACCTACTCAGTCCTAACCGAGCCGATCGTCAACCCGAGATCAGAGTCTGGTGAGGGAATTGAGGGTGGCATACCGGGACTGAGGCCATGAGAGTATTTCCAGCCGAGTGGCAGCCACACGCTAGGACCTGGCTAGCCTTCCCAACCTCCGGCTACACCCTTGGTGAAACAGAATCGGACCACGATAAGGCTCGCAAGGCTTGGGCCAGTGTCGCGAACCACGCCAGCGAGTTCGAGCCCGTGAGCGTTGTGGTGAACCCAGGTGATGAGCTGATTGCTAAGAAATATCTCTCCGCAGCCTGTGAACTGATTCCAATCCCGATCAACGATGCCTGGATCAGAGACAGTGGCCCGAGCTTCGTAATTGAAAATCGAGAACTCAAGGCCATCAACTGGGTTTTCAATGGTTGGGGTGGTCAAGAATGGGCAAGCTATGACAAAGACGCCAAGCTCGCGACCGAAATCGCAAAGCTGATTGGTGTTGAGGTTCTGGATACACCGCTTGTGAACGAGGGTGGTGGCTTTCATGTAAGTGGCTCAGGCGAGTTACTACTCACCAAGACCGTTCAGCTTGGCAAGGGTAGAAACCCCAAGCTCAGTGCCAATGAGGTTGAGGCTCAGATGCATGAGTTGCTCGGCACCAACAAGGCCATTTGGCTAGAGCGCGGCCTGACCCGAGATTACGAAGAGTTTGGGACGCAGGGGCATGTCGACATCGTTGCTTGCTTCACCCCAGATGGCAGAGTCTTGTATCACGATCAAAGAAACCCAAACCACCCCGACTACCCGGTTTCAGCAGAAGTTAGAGAGCTATTTATTCGCTCCGGGTATGAGGTAGTTTCGGTCCCTGCACCACAGATCCTCTCTGATGGTGAGGGACCGGTTGATTTCAGCTACATAAATCACTACGTGCTGAACCACGCAGTTCTACTTTGCGCCTTCGATGACCCCAGGGACAAAGAAGCCAAGGCAATTCTTCGAGAGGTCTACCCCGGCCGCGAAATAGTACTTATCAATGCCACTGAAATCTTTGCTCGCGGTGGTGGAATTCACTGCATCACCCAACAACAGCCTGAGGTCAAGTAAATGCGTATGCGCGCGGTGCCCAAAACCGACTTAGTAGTGTCCGAACTTTGCCTTGGTGGCAATGTCTTTGGCTGGAGCGCGGACAAAGATCAGTCCTTCAGTGTGCTGGATGCATTTGCAGCCAAAGGCGGCAACTTCATCGACACTGCCGATGTCTACAGTGAGTGGAAACCCGGCAATGTTGGCGGTGAATCCGAGACCATCATCGGGTCGTGGCTACATGCCCAAGACCGGGATCAGTTTGTGATTGCAACCAAAGTCGCCAAACTCTCAACTAGGCCAGGACTAAGCGGCAACAACATCATCGCCGCCTGCGAGGACTCGCTAAGAAGACTTGGCACCGACCACATCGACATCTACTACTCTCACCACTTCGATGGCGAAGTAGCCATCGAAGAAACCCTGGCGGCCTACGAACAACTAATCGCAGCTGGCAAGGTTCGCTACATCGCCGCCTCACAGCACAGTGCGGACCAGCTAAGGCGCGCCAAGGCAGTAGCTGAAGAGAATGACCTGCCGCAATACATTGCGCTGCAAAACGAATACAACTTGATCGAACGCGAAGCCTTTGAAACCGATTCAATGCCAATCCTTAATGAGTTCGGCATCGGAGCGTTTCCATTTTTTGCCCTTGCTCGCGGTTTTCTGTCTGGAAAGTATCAACCCGGCACCAAGATCGAATCGGTCAGGGCGCAAGGGGTTGAGGCTTATTCAACCGAAGAAAACTTTGACTTGCTAGAGCGATTGAGCGCAGTGGCCAAAGAACACGGTGTATCGACTGCTGCAGTTTCGCTGCAGTGGCTTCGTCAAGGACCCAGTGTCATTGCTCCGATTGCCTCAGCCAGAACCACCGAGCAACTCACGGAGATAACCCAGGAGCTGACTCTTGGCGAGCAAGAAATTGAATTCATCAAGGGTTAGCAATTTCTGGTTTGCCCCAGGGGTAATTGGTTGTAAAGTTGGGGCTTTCGTCCTGTAGAAAGCAAGGTATTGAACGAGCACGTTTTTGGCGCTGCCACACTCCTAGATCCGAATGACCCGATGGGCCTCAGAAATGATGCCCCGCTACTCGATGCATGGATTAGAGACATAACCGCTGAACGCACCCCGTTCCAAATACCAGGCCACAAGGGTCGTATTGATCTCACTGGTCCAGTTGTTGACGGAGACATCCCAGTTCTCCCTGGGAACCACCCAAACCGCATCTCCCCCTCTTTGATTTTGGAGGCCGAGGCTATCGCAGCCAAGACCTGGGGTGCTGAACTTTGCCGCTTCGGAGTGAATGGCTCAACCGGATCCAACCATGCTGCGGTGATGGCAGTGGCTGGGCCCGGAGACAAGGTCATCGTCACCAGAACTCTGCACAAGTCCATGCTGGTCGGCATGGTCTATGCCGGTGTTGAGCCAATTTGGGTAAGGCCAGAAATTAATCCACTTACTGGACTTCCCGAGTATCTACCCTCTTCAAGACTTCGTGAGACTCTGGAGCAGCACCCAGACGCCAAGGCCGTTCTAATTGGAGAGCCCTCCTATGTCGGCACCATGTCGAACATCCCAAGACTCTCTCAGGTCGCCCATGAATTTGGAATTCCGTTGGTCGTGGATGCGGCTTGGGCGGCACACTTCGGTTTTCACCCTGAGCTGCCTCTGAACCCAATTTCTGAGGGTGCCGACATTGTGGTCACCTCTGCCCACAAGACCCTCCCTAGCTACTCTCAGGCGAGCTTCGTGCTTGCCAAGTCCGGCTATGTTGACCTAGCTCGATTGAACAAAGCGTTTGACTCAACTCAGACCACCTCAATGTCTGGTCGAATCTTGGCTTCTATCGATGCCGCTCGAGCGTTGATCTCTCGTCATGGTGCAGAGCTAATCGGCCCGGTAATTGAGGCAACCAAGGCGGGTCGTGCGAAGCTTCGCGAGCACGGCATCGGAGTCATCGATGGTCCATACATCGATCCACTCAAGCTCGTTATCTTGCTTGCCGAAACCGGTTCTGACGGTAATGCCATTGAAAATGAGTTGCTTTCAATGAACATCGACCTCGAGATGGCAAACCGTGATGTGATCATCCCGATGATCACGTTGGCAGATACCCCGCAACGAATCGATTCGCTGGTGAGCACGATCATCAAGTTGGTTGAGAAGTTCAAAGGCGAATCCAGACCGATTTCGGTTTCACCAGCTTTTTCAATTGAACCGGTAGTGATTCAAAACCCGCGCGATGCATTCTTTGCTAAGTATGAGGTGGTCGCCGCGAGCGATGCTGTTGGTCGAGTCAGTGCAGAACTAATCTGCCCCTACCCTCCTGGAGTTCCGGCCTTTAGCCCGGGTGAATTGATTACACAGGCAGGTTTTGATGCACTGATGGAGGCAAGGGACATTGGCGTGCGAATTGCCTTTGTCGCAGACCCAACATTGCAGACGTTCAAGGTTTTGAAGGACTAAAAATGTGGCACCATTGAGACCTTAGTGAAAGGTCCAATGATGCGCCCAGTTACCAAAATCGATGAACTTGCTAACGAATTTCTAGAGATCAACGTTGCCAACAACCCGACCTATGCAACCTATTTGGGAATGCCGGGTGGCGAAGGCGACATGGATGACCTTTCACCTGCAGCCCTAGAGCGTGACTACGAACTGGCTAAAAAGACCCTTGCAGCGCTGAATGCTCTTGAGGCGGTTGACGAGGTTGACCTAGTCACCAAAGATGCACTCTCCTCTTCGCTAGAGGGCGAGATTGCAAAGCACGAATCGGGCCTGGTGCACCGAGAGCTAAACAACATCGCATCTGCGGCCCAGGGCGTGCGCGATATCTTCGACCTATCCCCAACCAAGACCGAGCAAGACTGGGAGAACATTGCCTCCCGAATGCGCAAGGTCGGTGAATCCCTGGCCGGTTATGCCGAGAGCCTGAGGATTGGTTTTGAATCTGGTAACGCTCCAGCCAAGCGACAGCTCGAGGAGGTAATTGGCCAGGTCAAGCAGATCAACAACCCAGAGGGCTTCTTCCACACCTTCGCAGCCGGAGCTGAAATTGAAGGTGGCCTGAGCAACTCGCTAAAAAACGAGCTTGCGGAGGCTGCAAAGGCCGCCACCGAGGGCTACGCCCGTTTTGGCGACTTCCTGACCGAGATGATGCCGAAGGCAAACTCAAAGGATGCGATTGGTCGCGACCTATACGCAATTCTGAGCAAGAAGTTCCTCGGTGCAGCGGTCGACTTCGATGAGACCTACGAGTGGGGTAAAGAAGAGTTGGCCCGCGTTATCGCAGAGCAGAACGCTGTTGCAAACCAGATCTTGCCTGGGGCAAACGTTGCTGAGGCGGTTGCTCACCTTGAGAAGGACCCAAGCACCAAGCTGCACGGCACAGACGCGCTCAAGGCTTGGATGCAGCAGCTGAGCGATAAGGCAATTGAAGAGCTGGGACGCACTCACTTTGATATCGCTCCCGAGCTTCGCAATCTTGAGTGCATGATTGCCCCCACCAAGCACGGAGGTATCTACTACACCGGTCCATCGGACGACTTCTCACGTCCAGGCAGAATGTGGTGGTCGGTGCCTGAGGGTGTAGACACCTTCGACACCTGGCGCGAAACCACCACCGTCTACCACGAGGGTGTTCCAGGTCACCACCTGCAGATCGGTCAGTCCACCTATGTGAAGGACACCCTGAACAAGTGGCGCAGACTCGCCTCCTTCACATCTGGTCACGGCGAGGGCTGGGCACTCTATGCCGAGCGCTTGATGGACGAGCTCGGTTACCTCTCAAACCCAGCCGACAAGCTCGGCATGCTGGATGGTCAGCGCATGAGAGCGGCTCGTGTGGTCCTAGACATCGGTGTTCACCTTGAAAAGGACAACCTTGAGGGCACCGGCAAGTGGGACTTTGATTACGCATTGAACTTCATGAAATCAAATGTGAACATGTCCCCAGAGTTTGTCCGCTTCGAGGTAACCCGTTACTTCGGTTGGCCAGGACAGGCTCCCGCCTACAAGATTGGTCAGCGGATCTGGGAGCAAATTCGCGATGACTACAAGGCGAGAAAGGGCGCTGATTTCGACATGAAGCAGTTCCACACCACCGCTCTAAACCTTGGTGGTCTAGGTCTTGATGCGCTGAAGCGAGCAATGGCGCGGGCATAGCCTCGATTATTGGTTACGCTTTGAGGCATGTCTAAGGTTCTTGCGTCTCTGCCAGTTGGCGAAAAAGTAGGTATTGCATTCTCCGGAGGTCTCGACACCTCGGTCGCGGTTGCGTGGATGAAGGAAAAGGGAGCTATCCCTTATGCCTACACTGCCAACCTGGGCCAATACGATGAGGATGACATCGACTCGATCCCCTCCAGAGCACTTGAGTATGGAGCAGCTGCCGGTCGCCTAGTGGATTGCCGAGAGTCGCTGGCAGAAGAGGGTCTGGCTGCGATTGCCTGTGGCGCCTTCCACATCAGAACCGGAGGCAAGGTCTACTTCAACACCACTCCCCTGGGTCGTGTAGTAACCGGCACCCTCTTGGTTCGCGCCATGCGCGAGGATGGCGTTGAGATTTGGGGCGATGGCTCAACCTATAAGGGAAACGACATCGAGCGCTTCTACCGCTATGGCCTATTGGCAAACCCAAACCTGAGAATCTACAAGCCATGGCTTGACTCCCAGTTTGTTGCCGAGCTCGGCGGACGCAAGGAGATGAGCGAGTTTTTGCAAACTCGCGACCTGCCATACCGCGCATCTAAGGAAAAGGCTTATTCAACCGACGCCAACATGCTCGGTGCCACTCACGAGGCCAAGAGCTTGGAGTTTCTAAACACCTCTTACGAGATCGTGGAACCGATCATGGGCGTTAAGTTTTGGGATCCAGGTGTTGAAATCGCAACCGAAGACGTGTCGATCACTTTTAGACAGGGTCGCCCAGTTGCAATCAACGGCAAGAGTATGGACAGCGCCGTAGATGTCATCATGACCGCGAACGAAATCGGTGGTCGTCACGGACTCGGCATGAGCGATCAGATCGAGAACCGCATCGTTGAGGCAAAGTCTCGTGGCATCTATGAAGCTCCCGGAATGGCGCTGTTGCACATTGCCTACGAACGCCTGCTCACCGCGATTCACAATGAGGACACTCTCGCTAACTACCACAACGAGGGGCGCAAACTCGGTCGACTACTCTACGAGGGCCGCTGGTTAGACCCACAGACCCTGATGTTGCGCGAGGCGCTAATGAAGTGGGTGGGTGCAGCGGTAAACGGCACTGTGACGCTACGTCTTCGTCGCGGCGATGACTACACCATCGTGGACACCCAGGGTGAAGGCTTTAGCTACCACCCCGAGAAGCTATCGATGGAGCGCACCGAGGATGCTGCATTTGGCCCAGAGGACCGCATCGGTCAGCTAACCATGCGAAACCTGGACATTCAGGACACCAGAGCCAAGCTTGATTTGTATCGCAACCAGGGCCAAATCTCTGGCGGACAGTTCGAACTAACCTGAAAAACCACAATCTGTAGTGCTCTCGGGCATGTCTTTCGACTAGATGTGGTTGTAATGCGGTAGAAACATACCTGTGGTGGGATGTTTCCACCCAATTCACCAGCAATTAACCCCCGATAGGACAATCAGCTATGAAGAAATTCCGACCGTTAGTCGCACTCGCAGCGCTCTCCGCTGCCGTTCTAGGCCTCACTGGCTGCGCACCTCAGGCAGAGGAAGCACAGAGTGAGGGCTTTGGAGATCTCTCCGTTCAGTTCTCTTGGATCAAGAATGCAGAATTCGCTGGTGAATACTTTGCAGACTCCAATGGCTACTACTCCGAGGCTGGTTTCTCCTCGGTCAACTTCATCGCTGGCCCAACCGCTACCGCGGCTGTAGTCCTATCCGGTGACGCACTGGTCGGTCTCTCTGACGCAGTTGCAGTCACCCCGGTAATCCTCGAAGAGGGCGCACCACTAAAGATCATCGGTGCCACCTACCAGAAGAACCCATTCACCATTCTTAGCCTCAAGGACGGCGCAAACATTCAGACCGCACAGGACCTGATTGGTAAGCGTATTGGTGTCCAGGCCGGTGGTAACGAGACCCTGTTTGATGCACTGCTTGCAGCCAACGGTATCGATGCCAGCCAGGTAACCAAGGTCCCAGTTGAGTATGACCCAGCCCCATTGGTAAACGGCGAGGTAGATGGCTTCTTGGCTTATGTAACCAACGAGTCCATCACCGTCCAGAACCTTGGCTACGAGGTAACCAACCTGCTGTTCGCTGATGCTGGTCTGCCATTCGTTGCAGAGGCATTCGTTGTTACCCAGGACTCAATTGACAACAACCGTGAGGCACTAAAGGCGTTCCTCAAGGCCACCATCCGTGGTTGGAGAGATGCAATTGCAAACCCAGACGAGGGTGCTCGCCTAGCAGCTGAGATTTACGGTGCAGACCTAGGTCTAGACATCAACAAGGAGAAGCAGCAGTCAAAGGCTCAGAATGAGCTCTTGGTTGTGACCGAGGAGACCAAGGTTAATGGTCTACTCACCATCTCTGAGAACCTCCAGGCGCTAAACATTGCGACCCTAAAGGCCGCAGGTTACGAGATCACCGCAGAGCAGCTATTTGACATGAGCTTGCTCTCCGAGGTCTACGCAGAAAACCCAGAGCTTCTCGGGTAATCTCTAGCGCATGACTCAAATGGATGCCACTGCCCAGACCCCAACAAGTTTGGGCAGTGGCATTACCATTTCCGGCCTAACTAAGAAGTTTTCAATTGGCCGCGAAACCGTTACAGCTCTGGACAATGCCACCCTGCACTCAGACAAGGGTTCATTCCTGTCCCTATTGGGACCATCGGGTTGCGGTAAGTCAACAATCCTTAGAATCCTGGCTGGTCTAGAAACCCCAACCAGCGGCACCGTGACCGTAGATGGCATGGATCCGAGCGAGCTGAGACGCGATCACCGACTCGGCATCGCTTTCCAAGATTCTGCACTGATGCCATGGCGCAGCGTGATGGCAAACATTCGACTTCCATTCGAGCTCGCTCACGTCACCCCAGATGAATCTCTGATTAACGAGCTCATCAAGCTGGTCGGGTTGCAGGGTTTTGAGAATGCAAAACCTGCGCAGCTTTCCGGCGGTATGAGACAGCGCGTTTCAATTGCTCGCGCCCTTGTTGTTCAGCCCTCAGTGCTGCTCCTGGATGAGCCATTTGGCGCACTTGATGACATGACCAGGCAGCGCCTAAATCTTGAGCTTTTGAGAATCTGGACCGAGAAACCAGCAACCACTTTGATGGTCACCCACGGAATCTCAGAAGCAATCTTCCTCTCCGATCAGGTGGCGGTAATGTCGCCTAGACCTGGTCGTATCAAAGAGATCATCGAGGTGGATCTGCAAAGACCTCGCACTCCAGAGATGATGCGCACCCCTGAATTCCACGCGCTCCACGACCGTGCTTCCGAACTGCTATTCGGAGCCAACCTGGCCGGCGATGACCTCAGTTAGTCAAAGGCTTCGCCCCTACCTTGGTGGCACGCTTGGAACCCTTGGAATCGTCGCTGTCTGGTGGCTAAGCGCAGAAACAATTTTTGCCTCCATCGGCAGGCGTCCGGATGGCTCCGGTGGAGCTATCCCAACTCCCCCGCAGGTGTTGGCGCAACTTGTCGAGGATGGCTTCTCCTTCTACCTCAAGAATGCTTCGATCACATTGGCCGAGGCTGGCTTGGGTTTTCTCTGGGGAAACTTTGCGGCTTTAGCCTTAGCAGCCCTAGCTCTTCTACTTCCAAGACTTGAATCGTTAGCATCACAAATAGCGGTCATCACCTACTGCATCCCGATTGTTGCAATTGGGCCGATTGTTCGACTCGTGGTCGGAGCCCCTGGACCCTCCGAACCAGCCGGTGCTGCAATCGTGCTCGCGGCACTGAGCGTCTTTTTCACCACCTTCGTTGGTGCGCTGACTGGTGTGCAGTCAACCGATAAGCGAGCCCTTGATGTTGTTACCGCATACGGCGGCAACGCCTGGCACCGTCTCGTGAAGGTCCAGCTACTTTCGGCACTGCCCTCGATCTTTGCCGCGCTCAAGATCGCAGCTCCAGCCGCATTCCTGGGCGCAATTCTTGGCGAGTACGTTGGTGGCACCGATGCAGGATTCGGTCCAGCGATGGTGAATGCCCAGCAGAGTCTTGAAGTTGCCCGAGTCTGGGGCGTAGCACTGATCTCAGGATTGATCGCAGGCGCTGGCTATGCACTGTTTGGGCTCATCTCAAAACTTGCAACTCCTTGGGCAAAGGTGAGTGTGCGATGAACTTCAAGCTCGAAGATGCCGAGGATAAGTCCCTAATCGCAGTTCGCTCAAAGGTCAGGCGCGAGGAGATTGCATACTCGCTCGGTCTTATGGCCAAGGGCGTCGCGAACACCGCTCTGTCCCTTGCAGTGGTGATCCTGCTCTGGGTGGTTGGGCTGTGGGCCCTGGATGTGACTCCATACATTGGCAAGGGACCGGTTGAGGTCTTCACCTGGCTCTTTTTAGATGCCGATTCTTCAGAGCACCTGAACCTGGTTGCTAGCGCCTTAGGTCAAACCATGGTGGATTCCGCAATTGGGTTTAGTTTCGGGCTTTTCTTCGCAACTTTCATTGCGCTGCTGTTCAACCTTTCAAAGGGTTTTGAGCAGGCACTTATGCCGATTGCGATGCTGCTTCGATCAGTGCCGCTAATCGCCATGGCACCGATTCTGATTTTGATTTTTGGTCGTCAACAGGTGACGGTTGCGGTCATGGGCGCAATTGTTGTGCTGTTCCCCGCCTTGGTGAACATTGTCTTTGGACTCAGATCAGCCTCTGCCGCGATGGTTGATGTCGCTACCGTGTATGGCGCAAACAAGCTCTCAGCCATTCGCTATGTGGCATTTCCTGCGTCACTGCCCTCGTTCTTTGCGGCGGTCAAGATCTCTGTCCCGGGTGCTATCACCGGGGCGCTGTTAGTTGAGTGGCTGGCGACTGGCCAAGGCATTGGGTATGCAATCATCTCTGCAGTAGGTAGAGCCAAGACCAATGAGGTTTGGGCCTACGTTGTCGTGATTACCCTGGTCTCTATCATCATCTACAACCTGGTTGGGTTGCTCGAAAGCTTGGTGCTCTCTAGATTCGGCCAATCAACCAGAAAGCGTCGCTAGTCTTAGCTCTATGAGCACTCACATTGCAGCAGCCCCTGGAGAAATCGCCGACAAGATTCTTTTGCCAGGTGACCCACTCAGAGCAAAGTGGATCGCAGAGACTTTTCTTACTGACGTAAAGCAGTACAACAGCGTCAGAAACATGTTTGGCTTCACCGGAAACTACCAAGGTCAGCGCATTTCGGTGCAGGGCACCGGCATGGGTGCACCAAGCATCGGTATTTATGCCTACGAGCTGTTCAATGACTACGGCGTGCAGCAGGCGATTCGTGTTGGCACCTCAGGTGGCATCGCTCCGACGAAGCTTCGCGATGTCGTAATTGCGATGACCGCCTCAACCGACTCCCAAATCAATCGCAGGGCGACCAATGGTTTGGACTTTGCACCGCCTGCCAATTTTGAGCTTCTCGAACGCGCAGTGGCAAAAGCCAGATCCCTCGGCATCGACTTTCACGTGGGAGGTGTCGCCAGCGGCGATCTGTTTTATGACGATACCGATTCGCTTGAGCAGTGGACCAAGCTGGGAATTTTGGCTCTTGAAATGGAAACCAACCAGCTCTACACCCTGGCTGCAAGATTCAAGCGCAAGGCTCTCAGCATCGTAACTGTCTCAGACATGATGGATGGTTCTGGTCACACTTCCTCTGAAGAGCGCGAGACCGGGTTTAGAAACATGGTCGAGATCGCACTGAATTCATTCAGCTAACATTCGGGTAACTCTATAAATTTTTGGTAAAAGTGGCCGTCGAGGCCATTTTTTGGACTTAGTCTTTAGACGTGGGGGTGATTAGGAGATGGTCATGCTCATTGCGGGTAAAAAGTTCCTTGTAACCGGTGCTGGAAATGGCATGGGTCGAGAGGTTGCCCTAGAACTTCTTAGACGCGGTGCGAGTGTCATCGGCGTCGATGTCAACGAGGCGTTTCTCAAAGAGACCACTCTGTTGGCTGGTCCAAAAGCACCCAATCTTTTCACTGTCAAGCTAGACATCACCGACCGCAAAGCGGCTGCTGAGCTTGCCAAGAAGCACCCAGACCTGGACGGCCTTGTGAATGTGGCTGGCATCATTCAGCCGTTTGTTCGCGTGAGCGATCTCGATCTAGCTGCAGCCGATCGCGTGATGAACATCAACTTCTTTGGTCCACTGAATCTAATCAAGGCTTTTTTGCCAAACCTCCTAAAGCGTCCAGAGGCACACATTTTGAATGTCTCATCAATGGGTTCTTACGCACCGGTTCCAGGCCAGACCATTTACGGCGCATCCAAGGCGGCATTGAATCTCCTAACCGAAGGACTGCGCTCTGAATTGAGTGAGACCAATGTCAAACTAACCCTGGTGTGGCCAGGTGCAATTGGAACCAACATCTCGCAAAACTCGGGTGTTTCAATCGCCGGAGCAGACACTGCAGAAACCTCGAAGATGAAGGTCACTTCCGCAGTTGAGGCTGGTCGGATGATGGTCGATGCCATCGAGCACGGTCAGAAGCGAATCTACGTCGGTGGCGATGCCAAGTTCATGGGCAGACTTGCCCGCTGGTCGCAGGACACTGCAGCCAAGTTGATCTACAAGAACCTCAAAAACCTATTGGGTTAGGCCTCGTGCCTACCCTCGCGTTCTTTTAGGTCTTGCCAAACAAAAATAAGTAGCGCTGGCAGCAGAATGTCGGTTGCGATAAACACGGGTGAATTCACCAGGTAGTCGAAATACCAAACCGAGTCCCTGGCATACAGAACAATCTGGTTCAACACAACGGAAATGGGCCACAGCAGCGCAGCGAAGGGCAGCAGTGGAATCAGCTTCGAGTTGCCAGCGGCGTAGGCAAAAAGAGCAACGCCCGGCACGATGGCAATGATCAACCAGCCGGCGATCGAAATCAAAAGCGTAATCTGGCGCAGGACCGAAGGCTCATCAAAAGGGTTGAAGATGAAGAACTCTGGGTAAGTCGCGACCACCAACCAGTAGAGAGCGACAAGGAAAATACTGAAGGCAACAAAGCTACTTCGGAAATTAGCTCGTGAATGTTTTGCTGAGTCGGTCATCATATTTCCTAGGGTGTTATGTCACAGGATAGGTAGTAATCGCCAACTCCAGCAGTTTCCCACTTATAAACACCCACCGTGTTGCTGGGTCCACCAGTGCAAGGTAATCCGGCGCCAGGGGTAAAGGTAGAGCTTGTATTCACATAGATCGAACCCGCGGTTGCATCACTAAAGACCACGAAGCCAATTTCCATGACGGCGCCAGAGACGGGTCGCGTAGAAGTCAGAACTCCTTGACCATCCACAAATACCTGACTGCCTGAGGTCAGAGTCGATGTGTCAAGTCCACGAACGATGCCCTGGCTAGTGACGTATCCGACCTCACCTGGTCCGATGTCCTGGGTTAGAACTCCGATGACACCTGTTGTTTTTGCCGGGTTGGTCGCGTCTGCATATTCAATGGTCGAACGACCACCATCGGCTCCAGTTATTCGAACAGCTCGACCGTTAAGCAACGTGTCAGCGGTGTTGTTTTTGACTGGCAAAACCTGTTCTTGACCAATCTGAAGTGTTACCTGTCCCCCACCAAGGCTCAGATCCAAAGTTCCTTCACTGGCATTCCATCGCAAACGCCCAATTTCAGCTGGGGCTGTAGCCGAGGTTGAGAACTGGAGGTAACCAAGACTGGACAGGTACTCAAAAGCTGACTGATCCACACCAACGGTCTGGGTAGTTGGGTCATAAGTTGCAGGACTAGACGCTAGCGCAACACCACTGGGGCCCTGAGGCCCTACCGGACCCATTGGTCCAACAGGCCCTTGCGGACCTTGGGGGCCTTGCGCGCCAGTTGCTCCAGTTGCGCCAGTAGAACCAGTTGCACCGGTAGCGCCCTGAGGTCCAACCTCGCCCTGTGGCCCTGCTGGTCCCATTGGACCAGCGATACCCTGCACGCCCTGTGGTCCGACTGGTCCCACTGGACCCACGGGGCCTCGCGGACCAGTGGCACCGGTTGCTCCGGTCTCACCCTTTGGGCCCTCGATCTCAGTAGGGGGTTCAGGAGTGAAGGTGTCAGTTGGCTCTGGCGTCGCGGTCTCAGTGGGCTCTGAGGTCGAAGTCTCAGTTGGTTTAGCCGTGGAGGTTTGAGATGGCTCGGAGGTAGGAGTCTCCTCCGGCGAAGAGGTTTGCGACTGAGTTGGAACTGGAGTTACGGGTAGCTCTGCACCGATACGGTAACCGACAACTCCGCCACCAATGGAGCCAAACCAGAGGGCGATTGCGGCGGCTGCAAGAACAGTGGAAAACTTTTGCATGTGCACCCCTCGTGTGAAGAATAGCACCGACCCCATTTTGCAGGGCATTCAACTTTTGGCAACCGAGGCTCACAATCACGAATGACATGCGTGCCGCAGGATCACTGCAAGGGATCGATTGGCCGATGTGCTGGCTTTCCAGGGGGTGTTGAGCTAGGCTCCGATTACTTGCAAACATTTATTTGTTTCCTGCGTCGTAGAACGCTTTTCTCACTCGAGATTTATTGATTCCTGCGGCGAACGAATTCGTCGATCGACGTCTTCGCCGAAAGCCAACAAAACTTGGCAAAACTGAGGCGCACTGTGCCGAAGGAAAGTAGTACCTAAATGTCCCAGCCCACCTTTTCTCAACTTGGCGTTCCTGCGCCGATGGTCGCATCACTAACCCAGCAGGGTATCGACTCCCCCTTCCCAATTCAGATTGACACCCTCCCAGACTCACTCTCAGGGCGCGATGTCCTGGGCAGAGGCAAGACCGGCTCCGGTAAGACACTTGCATTCAGCATTCCGATGGTTTCAAGGCTCGCCGAGATTCGTGCCGACCGATCAGTGCCTCGTAAGCCAATGGGCTTGGTGCTTGCTCCAACTCGTGAGCTGGTGACTCAGATTGCGGCCACTATGAGGCCGCTCGCCGACGCGATGAACCTTCGCGTGACGACCATCTTTGGTGGTGTTTCGCAGAACCCTCAAGCTAAGGCAATCCGCGAGGGTGTCGAGATCATCATCGCAACTCCAGGACGCCTAGAGGATCTGATGCAGCAGGGTTTACTGAAGCTTGATGGCATTCAGATCACAGTCTTGGATGAGGCTGACCACATGGCAGATCTTGGCTTTTTACCGATTGTCACCCGAATTTTGAAAGCAACTCCGAGAGACGGACAGCGATTGCTGTTTTCAGCAACTTTGGACAACGGTGTAAACAAGCTGGTGGACCAGTTCCTAACGAACCAGGTGATGCACTCGGTGGATGAGGAAAACTCTCCGGTTGCCCAGATGACTCATCATGTCTTCGAGGCAGCATCGGCGGAGGCTAAGACGCAGCTGGTAAACGCTCTCGCCTCTGGCCAAGGCCGACGGATTTTGTTCATGCGTACCAAGCACCACGCAAAAAAGCTTGCTATCGCGCTCACCAAGGCGGGCATCCCTGCCGTTGACCTGCACGGCAATCTCTCCCAGAACGCTCGTGATCGCAACCTTGCTGCTTTCTCAAGCGGCGAGGTCAGGGTCCTGGTCGCAACCGATGTTGCGGCACGTGGTGTTCACGTGGACGATGTGAACCTTGTGATTCACGTCGACCCACCAGCCGAGCACAAGGCCTACCTGCACCGTTCCGGGCGAACGGCTCGAGCCGGTGCAGAGGGTGACGTTGTCACTATCTGTCTACCAACCCAGCGCAAGGATCTAGCCGAGCTTCTACAAAAGGCAAAGATCGATGTGAAGCCGATTTCAGTCACCAGTCAATCTCCAGAAGTGAAAGCGCTGATTGGTGAGATTGCCCCTTACGTGAAGCCTGTGGCAATTGCTAAGCCGGTTCAAGGTGGCGGAAAGTCTCAGGGCCGCAATGCCCAGAGAAAGCGAGCTCTCAAGCAGGGCCAGGTGGCAACTAAACCTGAGAGCAGGAGCTCTAGATCTGATTCTTCGAGGCCAAAGACTTCCGAGAGTTTCTCTAGAGCAGCTAAGCCGAACCAGGGCTCGAGAAGAGGGTCAAGACCTGCCCAGCAGGCCAGTAGGGGTTCTCGGGGCTAACTACTTGCTTGGCTTCTTGGTTGCGTATGCAAATACGGCCAGGCCAATCACAAGTGCGCCAGCTCCAAGACCATAAGCCGCAACATCTGCCGAGCGGTTGTAGTCAACAAAGACTCCGACAAACACCACGGCGATGATTGCAACGACGACACCGATCAGTTTGGACTTCAGATCGTCCAGGTCATTCACCTGCAGCCAGGTTGGGACTTCAAGCTCGGTGTCGATGAAGAGCTCATAAAGGCCATAGCCGATAACCAGCAACACAGTGCCAAGCAAAATTGCGTCGACTGCGGTCAGCACTTCAACGATGGTGTCTTTTAGGTAAGAGGAACCAGTAGCAGCTTCAAATACCGCCACAAACATCTCAAGTGAGCCAAAAACCATCAGCACAAGAGCTCCGATGATCGAAGCGATGGCTGGAACGATAACTGCGTATCTGGTTAGGCCCAAGAGTTTTCTCATGCCGTGAGTCTAAGTATTAGAAAGCCGGAACAGAAGAGTAAGCGCAATACATAGATGGTTGTCTATGTATTATGAGCACATGAGTGAATGGAACTACACAGCGTGCTCAAAGCCATTTGAGACCGAAGAGGCCGCCCGGGACTATATGGTCAGCAAGGACCTTGCGGGCTGGATTCTAAAAAGAGAAAGCGGTTATGCCGCTGTTTGCCCCACCTATCCCCAGGGCTATTACGAGGACGCGGTAGTCGTCGCAGAGCTTGAAAATTCAAAGCGAGAGCTCGCCAAGGCCACTAGGGGTTTGCCGATCCAAAACTGCTGCTAAACCAAAAGCGCACCTGAGAAGCTGATTGACCCGCCAGCTGGTCTGGCCTGCTGCGACCACCGCTTGTCTCAGGATTTGGCGCTCTCTAAACCGGTCTTTGCTGCGGATTGAAATAGGTCTAGATTGAATGTGTAGTCCCCGAAATAACGAGAGGATGAAAAATGGTCAAGAACAACCGCGTCAACGAAGAAGACCTGCGCGAAGCCATCAAAGAGAAGGCTCGTCTAGCCAAGGAAGAAATGGCTGAGGCCCAAGTTCGCGAGGCTGAAAAAGAAGAGCGCGAAGATCGCGACGAAGACTAAAACCAGTTCTCGGAATCTAAAGCCCAAGACCAAAACCCGATAGCCCAGCAAGTTTCCAACGCTGGGCCCCGGTGGAGCGCCCTCGGCAGGAATCGAACCTGCGACCAAGAGATTAGAAGGCTCTTGCTCTATCCACTGAGCTACGAGGGCAACGGTAGAAAAGTTTAGCCCAGTAGGTGCCATAGAGTTATGCAAGGTTTTCTCACCGAGGGGCAACGATGTCACTGAACACTACTCAAATCCCAATTCCCGCTTCTCAGGAGCTAGCGGATGCAGCGATTGAGTTGGTGAAGCAGTGGGTTCAAGAGGCTGAGGCTCAGAAGGTAAGCCCAGCTGCGAAAAGGCTGGCGGGCCTGCTCCAGGATCCAAACGGTCTTGATTTTGCGGTCGGTTTCGTTGATGGAGTCATCCGGCCAGAAGACATCAATGTTGCGGCAAAAAACTTCGCATCACTTCGCTCGATAGTTCCAGGATTCTTACCCTGGGGGCTACGAGTTTTGATCGGGCTTGGGGCTATATTCGCAAGACTGTTCCCTTTTATCGTCATCCCTATCGCGCGCAAGGCACTGCGGACCCTGGTATCCCACCTGGTAATTGACGCCAGTGCCGGCAGACTCGGATCATCACTGAGGCGTATTGCCAAGTCCGGCGCAAAGCTAAACATCAACTTGCTTGGTGAAGCTGTGCTGGGTGAGGAAGAGGCCAAGCGCAGGCTTATAAAGATTGCCGAGCTCCTCTCAAGAAAAGACGTGGACTACATCTCGGTAAAAGTTTCCGCAGCCGTTGCTCCGCACTCCAAGTGGGCCTTTGATCAAAACGTGGATCACGTTGTAAAGCGTTTGACTCCGCTATATGAGCTGGCGATGCGAGATGGTGCTAACAAATTCATCAACTTGGACATGGAGGAGTATCACGACCTGGACCTCACAATCGAGGTCTTCAAGAAGGTGCTGGGTCAACCTCAGTTCAAGAACCTAGAAGCCGGAATCGTGTTACAGGCATACCTTCCCGATGCTCTCAGGGCAATGATTGATCTGCAGCAGTGGGCCAGCCTGCGCGTTCTCGCCGGCGGTGCTCCAATCAAGGTTCGAGTGGTCAAAGGTGCAAACCTTCCCATGGAGCGAGTGGACGCGGAGATTCACGGCTGGCCCCTAGCTACTGTTGAATCAAAGGCGCATGCCGATGCGAACTACAAGCGGGTTCTCAACTACGCCCTCACTGCAGAACGCGTAAAGAATGTGAAGATCGGTGTCGCTGGACACAACCTTTTTGACATCGCTTTCGCATGGCTGCTAGCCGGCCAACGTGGCGCGCAAAGTGGCATGGATGTTGAGATGCTGCTTGGTATGGCTCAAGCTCAGGCCACGGTCGTTCAAAAAACAATCGGAAACCTGGTGCTCTACACCCCGGTTGTTCACCCTCAAGAATTCGACGTGGCGATCGCGTATCTGATCAGAAGATTGGAAGAAGGTGCAGCTAAGGAGAACTTCCTCTCCAACGCTTTTGAGCTTTCTCAATCAACCGCTTTCAATATTGAGAAGTCGAGATTCTTGGAGTCTTTGGCTCTGGTGGATGAGAACGTCCCGATTCCAAACCGACTTCAGGACCGAAATCTGGACCTAGCGGTAGCTCCCGCAAAGGGATTCGAAAACGCTCCAGACACCGACCCAGCTATTCGACAGAACCGTGCCTGGGCCTATCGGATCATCTCAAGAGTTGAAACCAGCCAGCTGGGTTCAGACAAGGTCAAGCAAGACACCCTCAGCTCCAACTTTGAGCTGCAACAGCTGATTCAAAACGCCAAGCGAGCCGGCGAGGTTTTTGGCTCTAAGCATCCGCTTGAGCGAGCACAGCTGCTCCACGAGATTGGCGTTGCCCTCGAACGCAATCGAGCGAAGCTGATTGAGGTTGCAATGTCGGAGGCCGGCAAGACCTTCGATCAGATTGATGCTGAAATCTCTGAAGCGGTGGATTTCGCCCACTACTACGCCGAGCGCTGCAAGGAACTATCCGAACTAGATGGGGCAAAGCCAAAACCGTTCTCACTTACGGTGGTCACTCCCCCGTGGAACTTCCCCATTGCCATCCCTGCCGGCAGCGCGCTAGCTGCGCTGGCTGCTGGATCAGCGGTGATCTTCAAGCCTGCGGGTCAGGCCGCTCGCTGCGGCGCGGTGGTTGCAGAAATAATTGGCTCGATCATTGAAGCCCCAGTTTTCAACCACATCCAGATCTCTGAATCTGATCTTGGTAAGGAGCTAATTGGTCACCCAATGGTTGACCAGGTCATTCTCACCGGAGGCTTCGAAACTGCTCAGCTATTCAGGAGCTTCAGAAGTGATCTCAGGCTGACCGCCGAAACCAGTGGCAAGAACGCCATCATCGTCACCCCCAGCGCCGATCTAGATTTGGCGGCGAAAGACGTCGCCTACTCAGCCTTTGGTCACGCCGGACAGAAGTGCTCTGCTGCATCCCTGGTGATTCTGGTTGGATCGGTTGCTAAATCCAAGAGATTCCGCAGACAGCTGTTAGACGCGGTCTCGTCGATGACCGTAGATCACCCGAGTAACCCAGCGGCACAAATTGGACCAGTGATTTCTATCCCGGAGCCAAAGCTGCTTTCTGGTCTTACCGAACTATCGGGAAGAGAGAGCTGGCTGCTGCAACCTCGTCAATTGGATGACAGCGGTCGACTCTGGAGCCCGGGCATCAAAGAAAACGTTGCCCCGCAGTCCCCTACTCACCTAATTGAATACTTCGGCCCCGTACTTGGCATCATGACTGCAAGGACTCTTGAGGAAGCCATCGAGCTGCAAAATGCCGTGGACTACGGCCTAACTGCAGGAATCCACTCGCTTGATGCCAAAGAGGTTGGCCACTGGCTCGATACCGTTCAAGCTGGAAATCTCTATGTAAACCGAGGCATCACAGGAGCAATTGTTCAGCGTCAACCTTTCGGTGGCTGGAAGAACAGTGCCATCGGACCAACGGCAAAAGCAGGTGGACCAAACTACCTACTGACGCTTTCAAACTTTGAATCTGCCACCGCAGTCTCCGACATCGAAATCACGAACAAAAAGGTCTTGCAGGCATTGGCTCTTGCGGCAGCCTCGGAGCTTAGCGACGAGGACATGGCTGCGATTTTGCGAGGCGCGAAATCTGATCTTGAGAACCTGAACGAGATCTTCAAAAAGGTTTCTGACCCATCTGATCTGGCGGTTGAGAAGAACCTGTTCCGCTATGTCGGCGCCCAGACCAGCCTGAGAATCAACGAGGGTTCAGACTCCAAGCACCAGTGGCGTTCGGTGGTGACTCTGCTAACCCTTGGTTCGGGAAGAGTCTCAGCATTCGAGATTCCCAAGCGACTGCTGCAGATTTTGAAAAAGAGTGGCATTCAGGTGGTTATTGAGTCTGAAGCAAGCTGGGTTGACAGTGTGAAGCCAGGCGAGCGCTGGAGAGTAATCGGTCCAGTCAGCTACTTGGGCAAACTCGCTGACTGCCGAATTACGGTTTACAACCAGGACCCTGTCGAGTCTGGCCGAATTGAGCTACTCCCCTATTTCAAGGAGCAAGCAATTTCGATAACTGCTCACAGGTTCGGAAACCCGTCGAGAATGGTTGCGCAGCTGAGTCTGTAGATTCTCGGCCAAGACTTTTAGCACCCAACGGGAGTATTCTTTTCGGTTGGTGGTTAAACCACTTATCTGAAAACGTTCGGGGTTCTGTTGTCATTTCTCGCCAAGCTTTCTCTAAAAAACCGCGCAGTGGTTGGTCTAATCACTTTGATCGCGGTCGCCTTTGGTTACCTTTCGGTAGGTAGCCTCAAGCAGGAGCTGCTGCCAAGCGTTGAGGTCCCCTCCGCTGCAGTTGTTACCAGCTATCCAGGTGCATCACCGGAGGTTGTAGATGAGCAGGTGTCACAACTCCTAGAAAGCGCCATCACTGGCCTAGATGATCTCGAGACCACAACCGCAACCAGCACCACTGGTCTATCGGTTATTCGAGTCTCATTTGCATTCGGCACCACTGCCGAGCAGGCCAACGAGAGACTCACCTCGGCCATCAATTCCGTCAAGAGCACTCTCCCATCGGATGTTGAGCCACAGGTCATTTCGGGAAGCTTTGATTCTGTACCAATCATCGTGCTGGCTGTGGCAGACCTCGGTGGTGACAACGAACGAATTGGTGAAGCGCTAGCCAAGAACGCCCCCACCATCTTCAGCCAGGTCGATGGCGTGCGTGACGTTGCGGTGTCCGGTGCTGTTGAACAGCGCATCTACCTAGACCTGAACCAGTCAAGACTTGCTCAGTTCGGGCTTACTCAACGCGATATCACTACTGCGCTAAATGCGAATGGCTTGGTGCTCCCAGTTGGTTCCCTAAATGACGACCAGGGCTCGATTGCGATTCAGGTAGGTAGCGCTGTTGACACCATTGTCAAGCTCGAGAGCCTGCCGCTGATTAGTCAAAACCCAGCAGCCGAGCTGGTCACCATTGGCGATGTTGCCAATGTTCGCCTAGACGATGCTCCGGTGACCTCGATCTCAAGAACCAATGGCAAAGAGTCACTGGCGGTAGCTATCACCAAGACTCAGGACGGCAACACGGTTGCCGTTTCGCAGGGCGTTGAAGAACTTATTCCAGAGCTTGAGGATGCCCTCGGCGGCAATGTTCAGATTGTCAGCACCTTCGACCAGGCACCCTTTATTCAGAAGTCCATCAAGGACCTAACCACCGAAGGTCTCTTGGGTCTTGGCTTCGCAGTATTGATCATCCTGGTATTCCTACTCAGCGTGAAGTCGACCCTGGTTACCGCAATCTCAATCCCAACCTCGGTGCTACTCACCTTCATCGGATTGCAGCTTGCAGACTTCTCGCTAAACATCTTGACCCTGGGAGCTCTCACAATTGCGATTGGTCGTGTTGTGGATGACTCGATTGTGGTTATCGAAAACATCAACCGACACCTCAGCTATGGCCAGCCTCGCAAGAAGGCCGTGCTGTCAGCTGTGCGCGAGGTTGCTGGAGCAATCACCGCTTCTACCATCACCTCGGTTGCCGTTTTCCTACCAATCGCCCTAGTTGATGGCTTGGTTGGTGAACTCTTCAGGCCATTCGCCTTCACGGTCGCCTTTGCACTACTGGCATCGCTACTGGTCTCACTGACCATCGTTCCGGTGCTTGCCTACTGGTTCCTAAGAATGCCAAAGCGTCTTATTGAAGCCCAAAAGGCCAATCCAAAGAACTTCGAAAAGAAGCAGCGCAAGCACGAGGAAGAGCGCGAGCTAAAGTCTTGGCTTCAGCGCGGATATGTCCCACTGATCAAGACCACAACGCGTCACCCGTGGATTACTCTCACTGCAGCTGTGCTGGTATTGGGCTACACCTTCTCGCTGGTTCCGCTACTGAAGACCAACTTCATCGACGGTGCTGGTTCAAACCAGTTCATCGCAAGACTAGAAATGCCTGCTAGTGCCACTTTCGAAGAGCAAGAAGAGGCTGCTGTCGACATCGAAGCCGAGATCGTAGCCATCGAGGGAGTAGATGTTGTGCAGACAACCGTCGGCTCGGCAGTTGACGGCCGAGTTGCCTTTGGCGCAGCCGCAGATGGCATTCGCTTCACAGTTATTGCTGACGAAGAAGCCGACACCGAACTGATCAAGGCAGAGGTGCTAAAGCTCTCCGTCCCAACTGATTCACAGATCACCGTTTCATCCGGTGGCGGCTTTGGTTCAAGTGAAACCATTGATATCAAGGTTTTGGCAACCGACGCCGATGATCTTCAAGAGGCAGTGGACCTAATTGCCGACACCATGTCTGACATCGACAACGTGAGTGCCGTGACCACGACCCTCGAGGCCGACGAGCGTGTTCTCGAGGTTGTTGTCAACCGCTCAAAGGCAGCTCGTTACCTACTAACTGAGACTCAGGTATCAGGCATTGTGGCCGCGCAGCTTCGCCCAAGCGCACTTGGCACCTTGACCATCGACGGCCAAGAGGCCGATGTTTACATCGAGGGTCAGACTGCACCTGAATCAATTGATGAAATCAAGGCCCTCTCAATCCCAACCTTCCAGGGCGTGGTTCGCCTGGATGCAATCGCCTCCGTAAACGAGGTGCTGAAGCCGACCTCGATTACCTCGGAGCGCGGCAACCGCACCGCAGTGGTTTCACTAACCCCAGAGGGCGATGACCTGGGTGCGATTTCTCAGGCTATCGATGCCAAGCTGGCCGAGGTTGAGTTGCCAGCTGGTTCCGAGGCAAGCGTTGGTGGAGCCGCTGCCGACCAGGCAGAGTCTTTCGCCCAGCTCGGCCTTGCAATGCTGGCTGCAATCGCGATCGTTTACATCGTGATGGTTGCCACATTTGGTTCGCTGATTCAACCTCTGATCCTGCTGATCTCGATTCCATTTGCCGCGACCGGCGCCCTGGGTCTGCTACTGATTACTGACACTCCGCTGGGCGTGCCTGCTCTGATCGGTATGTTGATGCTGATCGGAATCGTGGTGACTAACGCGATTGTGTTGATTGACCTGGTGAACCAGTATCGAAAGAGCGGCAAGAGCGTGGAGGATGCCCTCCTGACTGGTGCGAGACAGCGTCTGCGCCCGATTCTGATGACCGCACTGGCCACCATCTTTGCCCTGTTCCCAATGGCACTGGGACTAACTGGTGAGTCCGGCTTTATCTCCAAGCCCCTTGCCATTGTGGTGATCGGTGGATTGTTCTCCTCAACGCTATTGACCTTGGTCTTGGTGCCGGTTCTCTACTGGCTAGTTGAAGGTCGCAAGGAGCGCAAAGCGCTCCGAATTGCGCGCAAGGCAGCTCGTGCTGAAAAGAAGGCCAACAAAAAGCTCGAGAAGTCTGCTCCTAAGACTGAACCAGTGAACATTGTTGCAACCCCAACAGCAGCTACCGTGCCAGTCGCAGAGTCACCAGTCGAGTCTGAAAAGGCTGCAGAGCCTGTTGCCCAGGAAGTGTTCGAAGTTGTGTCAGAAACTGAAGAGACTGCAAAGCCTGAGGTTGTGGACTGGGAGGCTGAGATTGCTAAGGAGCTCGTAGCCGAGGAGTTCACTCCGGTTCCAGAAACCTCAGCCCCTACCCTGGCCTGGTCAATCGATGAGCAAAACATCGAGCTCGACACCGAGGCAACCATGCAGTGGAGCGAGCAGGACACCAACACCGCTCCTATTGCAGCCGTTCAAGAACCAGAGCTACCTGCCTTCGTCACAGAGCCAAAGAGCGAATCAAAGCCAGCTGCAGCCCCTTCCAAAAAGGAGCTACGCGAGGCTAAGAAGCGCGAGAAGGCTGAGCTCAAGGCTCAAAAGAAGGCCGCCAAGCTATCTAGGCACTCGGACGACTAATCATGGCTGACTACATCGTTTGGGTTGATTGCGAGATGACTGGGCTAGACCTGGATCGCGATGAGATTTGTGAGATTGCGGTTGTTGTAACCGATGATGAGCTCAACGAGGTGGATCTGGGTCTACAGATCGTGATCAAGCCAAGCGATAGTGCGCTTTCGAACATGGGTGAGTTTGTCACCAAAATGCACACCGACTCTGGCCTGATTACAGAGATTCCGCAGGGCGTGACCTTGGAAAATGCTCAGGAGCAGGTGCTCCAGTACATCAAGCGCTGGGTGACACAGGAGCGCACCGCTCCCCTGGCTGGTAACAGCATTGGGACCGACCGAATGTTCCTGAACAAATACATGCCACAGCTAGATAATTATCTGCACTATCGCAACATTGACGTGAGCTCAATCAAGGAGCTAACTAGACGCTGGTACCCGAGGGTTTATTTCCAGCTACCCAAGAAGACCGGAAACCACAGAGCGCTTGCAGATATCCGGGAATCTATACAAGAACTTCGCTACTATCGCAAAACGGTATTGGTCGAGGCACCAGGACCAGATTCTGAGACTGCAAAGGTTGCGGCTGCATCACTAAGCGCTGATAGAATCTAACGGCTTCGCAAGAGGCGATGGTGGGTATAGCTCAGCTGGTAGAGCACCTGGTTGTGGTCCAGGGGGCCGCGGGTTCAAGTCCCGTTACTCACCCCAAATGAAAAACCCCAAGTCCTAGGACTTGGGGTTTTCCTTTTAGCTCTAGGAGTTTGCTCTTTCGAGGATTAGCTCTCGCACTCGTGCGGCATCAACCTGACCCTTCATGGCCTGCATCACAGCACCAATCACAGCACCAGCAGCCTGGACCTTGCCCTCGCGAATCTTCTCGAGAACATCCGGCTGCTTGGCTAGCGCCTCATCAATGGCAGCAATTAGAGCGCCATCATCGGTAACAACCTTCAGACCACGCTTTTCGATGACCTCGCTGGGCTCACCCTCACCGGCTAGCACACCAGCGACAACCTCACGAGCCATGCGGTCGGTCAATTCACCAGAGTCAATCAACTTCTGAATCTCAGCAACCTGAAGCGGAGTGATTGAAAGCGAAACAATGTCGACCTCTTGGGAGTTAGCTAGACGAGCAAGCTCACCAGTCCACCACTTACGAGCAGCCTGCGGGGTCGCTCCAGCGGCAACGGTGGCCTCAACCTGATCGAGTAGGTCGGAGTTCACAACATCTCTGAACTCGAGGTCACTAAAGCCCCAGGCGGCCTGCAGACGCTTGCGCCTCAGGGCCGGGTTCTCAGGCAGTGATGCTCGAATCGATTCAATCCAAGCCTCATCTGGCTGGACTGGAACGAGGTCAGGCTCTGGGAAGTAGCGGTAGTCATCAGCGTCTGACTTTGGTCGACCCGCTGAGGTGTAGCCACGGTCCTCGTGCCAGTGCCTGGTCTCCTGAGTGATGGTGCCACCCTGAGAAAGAATGTAGGCCTGACGCTGAATCTCATAGCGCACTGCATTCTCAATGGAACGCAGTGAGTTCACGTTCTTGGTCTCGGTTCTGGTGCCGAGCTTCTCCTGGCCCTTAGGGCGAAGCGACACGTTGGCGTCGCAACGAACGTTGCCGCGCTCCATCTTGGCGTCTGAGACATCCATCGTCTTCACGATGTCGCGGATTGCGTGAACATAGGCTGCCGCAAGCTCTGGCGCTTTATCTCCCGCACCAAAGATCGGCTTGGTCACGATCTCTACCAGTGGAACACCAGCTCGGTTGTAGTCGACGAGTGAATATTCCGCTCCCTGAATACGACCGGTTGCGCCACCGACGTGAGTTAGCTTTCCAGCGTCCTCCTCCATGTGTGCACGCTCAATCAGAACCTTGAAGCTCTCGCCGGATTCCAACTCAATGGTGATCTCACCGTCGTATGCGATTGGCTCGTCATACTGCGAGGTTTGGAAGTTCTTTGAAAGATCAGGGTAGAAGTAGTTCTTTCTGGCAAAGCGACCGGTAGGAGCAATCTTGCAACCAAGTGCCAAACCAATAGCCATCGATGACTCAACGGCCTTCTTGTTCACTGCGGGCAGCGAGCCGGGAAGCCCGAGGCAGATAGGGCAAACATTGGTGTTTGGCTCTGAGCCAAAGACGTTGGCACAACCACAGAACATCTTGGTCTTGGTGTTGAGCTCGACGTGAACCTCAAGACCAATAACCACCTCAAACTGCTCGAGAGCAGCCTCGTAGGAAAGCAGATTGTCTTTAGCCATTAGTTTGCCTCCAACTTTGGTGCCTTGCTCAATAGCGGCTCGCCCCACTGTGCTAGATAAAGCTTTTCAATGATTGCGCCCACGCGATACATCAGCGCGTCCTGCATCTGCGGCGCCAAGATCTGAACACCTGATGGCAGGCCATCCTCGCGAGCTAGACCGTTAGGAACCGACATACCCGGGATGCCAGCCAGGTTGGCCGGAATGGTTGCAATGTCATTTAGGTACATTGCAAGCGGGTCGTTGACCTTCTCACCGATCTTGAACGCGGTGGTTGGAGCGGTTGGGGTTAGCAGCACATCAACCTGCTCGAACGCCTTGTTGAGGTCCTGCTGAATCAGAGTTCTGACCTTCTGAGCCGATCCGTAGTAAGCATCGTAGTAGCCAGATGAGAGTGCGTAGGTGCCCAAGATGATGCGGCGCTTTACCTCAGGACCGAAACCGGCCTCACGGGTAGCTGCCATCACACGCTCGATAGTTGGGTTGCCATCTGGGGTAACACGAAGACCAAAGCGGACCGAGTCGAACTTGGCAAGGTTTGAAGATGCCTCAGCCGGCAGGATCAGGTAGTAGGCAGCGACTGCGTACTCAAAGCTTGGGCAGTCAACCTCAACTACCTCAACGCCTTCGGCAACCAGCTTTGCAATGGTGTCATCGAAAAGTTCTTTGACGCCAGGCTGGAAGCCATCTGATGAGAGCTGCTTCACAACACCAACCCGAAGACCCTTCGGGTCCGCCTGGCGCACGGCCTGAGCCATTGAACCCAAGGAGCTAGGTAGCGAGGTGGAGTCCATAGGGTCGTGGCCTGCGATGACATCCTGCAAAAGTGCAGTGTCCAAGACGTTGTTCGCTACAGGACCAATCTGATCTAGCGATGATGCCAGCGCAATCAAGCCATAGCGAGAGACTGCTCCATAGGTTGGCTTGGCACCAACCGAACCGGTCACGGCTGCAGGGAAACGAATCGAACCACCGGTGTCTGAACCGATTGCGACCGGAGCGAGATGAGCCGATACCGCAGATGACGAGCCACCACCAGAGCCACCTGGGATTCGATCCAGTGCCCAAGGATTCTTCGATGGACCAAAGGCCGAATACTCGGTTGAGGAACCCATCGCAAACTCATCAAGGTTGGTCTTGCCAAGAATCGGCATCGCAGCACCGCGGAGTTTTGAAACCACGGTCGCGTCATACTGTGGGACCCAGCCCTCGAGAATCTTTGATCCTGATGTGGTTGGAGCGTCAGTTGTAGTCAGGTTGTCCTTGACGGCGATCGGAACACCGTGAAGCACCGAAACCGACTGACCCGAAGCAAGCTGCTCGTCAGCTCGCTTTGCAGCTGCGATGGCTAGATCGCGGTTTAGGTGAAGGTAAGAGTTGGTCACCGGATTTAGCTGCTCCGAGCGATCGAAGAATGCGGTGGTGACCTCAACCGAAGAGACCTGCTTGCTGGCGATTAGTTCAGCCAGCTCAGAGGCTGGGCGATAGACAAGTTCAGACACTTTTACTCCTCATCCAAGATTGCTGCGACTCGGAATCGACCCTCTGCGCTGTCTGGAGCGCTGGATAGAGCCTGAGCCTGAGTTAGAGAAGGTCTAAGAACATCCTCACGGAAAACATTTGCCATCGGGATTGGGTGCGAGGTTGCCACCACGTCACCGGACACGGCTTGGTTCACCATGGCTACGGAGTCGACGATTACAGCCAGCTCTCCGGCTAGTCGCTCCACCTCCTCATCGGTCACCAAGATTCTGGCAAGGGAGGCAAGGTGCCTAACGGTATCTGGGGTAATTTCAGACATGCATCAGCTCAATTCGAAGTTGGCGAATGTCTAAAGTCTAGTTTCTTTAGCCACTCAGGCGGGCGATAAAGGTAGCTTCGTCGATTACCTCGACGCCCAACTCCTCGGCCTTGGCGAGCTTTGACCCGGCACCAGGACCAGCTACCACAAACGAAGTCTTCTTTGATACCGATGAACTTGCCTTGCCGCCCTGAGCGATGATCTTGGCCTCGGCATCCTCGCGAGTCATCGACTGCATGCTGCCGGTGACGACAATTGTCATGCCGCTAAAGATGCCGTCGGTTGAAACTGGTCCAGCGAAGTCTGGAATCTCAAGCTGGACCTCAGCCAACTTCCAGCGCTCGATGATGCGCTGGTGCCAGGACTCCTGGTACCAGTCCTTGATGGACTTGGCCAGAGTTGGACCAACCCCATCAACCTGAGATAGCTCTTGCTCGCTGGCTTGCAGAATCTTCTCGATAGATCCAAATTGATTGCAAAGCGCTCTTGCTGCAACCGGCCCAACATGGCGAATCGAGAGCGAGGTCAGGATTTTCCAAAGCTCTCGAGTTTTCGCCTCCTCCAAATTGGCTAGCAGTTTCAAGGCAACCTCGGCCGGGGAGCCGTCCTTTTTGCGGAAGAAGTCAACGATCTTCGGGTTGCCCTCAGCATCATGCTTTGGCAATCCAGTATCTGGATCCAGCACCAAGGCCCGAATTGGCAATAGCTTTTCAAGGGTCAAATCAAACAGGTCGGCTTCACTCTGAACCGGGGCCTGCGCGGGCTCCACTGGCTGAGTGAGTGCCGACGCACTCACGTAGCCAAGCGCTTCAATATCCAGCGCTGCCCGCGAGCCAATGTAGGCAATGCGCTCCCTCAGCTGGGCTGGACAGCTCTCCGCGTTAGGACAGCGCAGATCGACATCACCCTCCTGAGCTGGAGCTAGCTCTGCCGAGCATTCTGGGCAGTGGGTAGGCATTACAAACTCACGCTCTGATCCGCTTCTGAGCGCAACCACTGGACCCAGGATTTCGGGTATTACATCTCCGGCTTTACGCAGCACCACAGTGTCGCCAATCAAGATGCCCTTGGCCTTGACCTGGTCTTGGTTGTGCAGGGTTGCGAACTCAACCTCGGAACCAGCCACCTTGACCGGAGCCAACACCGCGAAGGGTGTGGCCCTACCGGTTCTTCCAATCGAAACCTTGATGTCTAGCAACCTGGTGTTGACCTGCTCGGGCGGGTACTTATAGGCAATTGCCCACCTTGGAGCTCTCGAGGTTGCACCCAGCTCGCGCTGCCTGGCTAGCTCATCAACCTTGACCACTACCCCATCAATTTCGTGCTCGAGAGCGTGCCGGTTTTGGCTCAGATTAGTAATGAATTGATAAGCACTCTCGGCATCGGCAACTACTGCAAACTGCTTTGTGGTTGGTAATCCCCAACTCTCTAGCAGTTGATAAACCTCGGATTGGGTTTTTAGGCCCTCAAAGCTTCCGAAGCCATGAACCAGCATCCGAAGTGGTCTTGAAGCAGTGACAGCGGGGTCCTTCTGACGAAGCGACCCAGACGCAGAGTTTCTAGGGTTAGCAAAAGGTGGTTTTCCTGAGGCAACCAAGTCCGCGTTCAGCTTCTCGAAGGCCTTGAGCGGGAAGTAGACCTCTCCCCTGATTTCAATGACGGCGGGGTGGTTTGAACCACTTAGTTTGTGCGGGACACCCTCGATGGTGAGCACATTCTGAGTGACATCCTCACCGGTTTCACCATCACCTCTGGTTGCAGCTTTTACCAAGACTCCGTTTTCATAGGTGATCGATAGAGCTAGTCCGTCAATTTTTGGCTCACACAAAAATGGTCCGCCGCCAGCTCTTTGACTCCAGGCTTGGAATTCCTCTTCACTGAAAGCGTTATCAAGCGACATCATCGGAGTTAGGTGTTTTACAGGCGCAAAAACCTCACTGGCTCTGCCGCCAACCAAAACCGTTGGAGAGCTATCGGAAATGCCATGCTCTGCCTCGAGGTTTTTTAGTTCTCGCTCTAAAAGGTCATATTCGTAGTCCGAGATCAGCGACTGGTTTTCTTGGTAGTAGGCATCGCGGTAGTACTGAATCTGTCTACGAAGCTCTTCGATGCGCTGATCAGACATTGATTGTCACCGCAGAGACAGTTCTATCGATGGTGGTTTGGCCTAACACCCTGGTGCCGAGGTAGATCACCGCGGTTTGCCCCGGCGCAACACCATACAGCGGCTCAGTCAACTCGATAACTAACTCCCCGGAAACTACTGCGGCTCTGGCCGGCACGGTCTCACCATGAGCGCGGACTTGGACCTCACAGTCGAAAAACTCGGCGGTGTTCTCAGGAGCCAGTCCGCACCAGCTGTATCGGGAGCCGGCGAGCTGAGTGATTTGTAGTGCTTCCTCTGGGCCAACAATGACCTCTTTGGTCTTTGGTCTGATCTCCAAAACGTAGCGCGGCTTACCATCTTTTGCGGGTCGACCAAGTCGAAGACCCTTGCGCTGACCGATTGTGAAACCGACGTGTCCATCGTGGGAACCAACTTCGTTGCCTTCGAGATCCAAGATCTTGCCAGGTTCTGATGGCACAAACTCCCTTAGCCACTCTCTGGTGTCGCCCTCTGGGATAAAGCAGATGTCATAGCTATCCGGCTTGTTTGCAACACTCAGGCCGCGTTCTGCAGCCTCCTGTCGAATCAAGTCCTTTGACGCAGTGGCACCGAGTGGAAACATCGAGTGCCTCAGCTGTTCTTGGGTCAGCACACCCAGCACATAGCTCTGATCCTTAGCCATCGCCAAAGATCGATGCAGTTCGAGATTCCCAAGCGCGTCTTCGGTAATTGACGCGTAGTGTCCGGTGCAAACTGCATCAAAACCAAGAGCCAAACCCTTTTCCAATAGCGCTGCAAACTTGATTCGCTCATTGCATCGCATGCAGGGGTTTGGGGTCCTACCGGCTTGATACTCGGCAACAAAGTCATCGACCACATCAAGCTTGAAGCGCTCCGAAAAATCCCAAACGTAAAAAGGTATGCCGAGTTTGTTGGCGGCGCGCTGGGCATCCATTGAGTCTTCAATGGTGCAGCAGCCACGAGATCCGGTTCTCAGAGTTCCCGGCATACGTGAAAGCGCTAGATGAACCCCGACCACCTCGTGGCCTGCCTCCACTGCGCGAGCAGCAGCAACCGCGGAGTCAACTCCGCCACTCATGGCCGCTAAAACTTTCACTGGGAAAGTCTAAATTGCCTTTTGGTTTGCGCCATCCCTTAGCGCGATTGGGTAGCAAAGTTTGATGGCGCTAAGAAAGAAGTCGATGTCTGCCCTAGTTGTGGTGTGGCCAAGTGTGATTCGAATGGCGCAGTCAGCTAGCTCTTGGTCATAACCCATTGCGGTCAGCACGTGAGAGGGGGCAAGCACTCCTGCCGTGCAGGCGCTGCCCGAGGATGCACTAATCCCCTGCTGATCCAATAGGAACAAGAGACTGTCACTTTGAGCCCCGGGAAAAATCAGGTTGCTGGTGTGGGCTATGCGATCAGCGCTCTCACTGGTTCTGATTACAGCTGGGAATAAGGCCTGAACCTCCTGCTCCAGATAATCCCTGAGCTCCCCAAGTCGCGCTTCGCGCTCAATACGGTCTTGAATAGCTGCCTGAGCTGCAGCAGAAAGTGCGGCAGCTAGCGGATAGCTCATGGTGCCTGAGCGAAGGCTGCGCTCCTGAGAACCGCCGTGAAGCAATGGAATTGGTTTTTGAGAACGCGATACAAACAGTGCACCAACCCCGATTGGAGCGCCGAACTTGTGGCCGGAGATGGCCATCGATGCAAGACCTGAGGCCTTGAAATCAATTGGGATGTGACCAAAGGCTGCAACCGCATCGCAGTGCACCGGAATACCCTGGGCGATTTCCACAACTCTTTCGATGTCGGTGATGACACCGGTTTCGTTATTCACCCACATCAGGCTGATCAGCGCTATCTCATCCCTACGATCGATTACCAGCCTTTGAAGCTGCTCTAGATCCAACTCGCCCGATGCTGAGACATTGAGCCAAATCACCTCGGCTTCTTCGTGTTCTGCAAGCCAAAGAATTGGATCTAAGACCGCATGGTGCTCGGTTGGTGAAGAGATGATTAGCCGCTTGCCTGATGCCCAGTACAAACCCTTGATGGCTTGGTTATTTGCCTCTGTGCCACCAGAGAGAAAGACCACCTCGTTGCGATCGGCTCCGGCAAGCTTCGCCAATAGATCACGAGCATCCTCGAGCACTGCCCTTGAACTCTGTCCAGCGGTGTGGATTGAGGATGGATTTCCTACGAGTAGCAGGGCGTTGTTCAACGCTTCGATTGCCGCTGGGCGAACCGGAGTGGTTGAAGCGTGGTCCAGAAAAACTCTCATGACAGTGCCCCAATTGTCACACGATAGAAACTTTTTGTAGATAAGTTGGGACTTCTTATGCTTGAAAACCGCCTCGCCAATGATGCTCCACAGCTTGGGCTAAGCCTTCGCGATGGCGGTGGAGAATTCAAGGTCTGGTCAGCGAGCGCCGATGAAATTTCCCTGCACGTACTGGACCCAGAAAACACCTCAGAGTCACTACACGTAATTGAGCTTTCAAAGACCGAGGGCGATATCTTCACGGCCCAGGATGAGCGACTGCACCTTGGCATGAAGTATGTGCTAAGGGCAAAGGGTCCTGAAGGACCACGACACGCTTTCCAGCCTGGGCGCAACCTTTTGGATCCATACGCCAAGGGCCTAGTTAGAGAGAGTCCCAAGGACTACCACTGTGTCGCAGTGGATACCGAATTTGACTGGGAGGGCGTTCCTAAGCCCGGCACTGCACTATCGGAGAGCATCATCTATGAGGCTCATCTAAGAGGTCTCACCCGAGTAAATCCCGCAATCCCCGATGAGATTCGTGGTTCCTATGCGGCTCTCGGTCACCCGGCCACAATCGAATACCTAAAGAACCTGGGTATTACCGCCATTGAACTACTGCCCATTCAGGCACTGATCTCTGAGCCCAGGCTGATAAACCTCGGACTTATCAACTACTGGGGTTACAACACCATCAACTTCTTCACCCCGCACATGCGCTATGCGGCTGAGGGAACCAGAGCTCAAGGCCCTACCGCGATTCTCAGGGAGCTCAAGACCGCGATTCGAGAACTTCACCGAGCTGGTATCGAGGTGATCATGGATGTGGTCTACAACCACACTGCGGAGGGTGGTCACAAGGGCCTCACCTACTCCTACCGCGGTCTAGATAACTCGAACTATTACCGCCAAGACGACTTCGGTAATTACCAGGACACCACCGGTTGCGGGAACAGCCTGAACTTTGGAAACCCGATGGTTCAAAAGCTCACCCTAGATTCACTTAGGTATTGGACCGAAGAACTCCAGATTGATGGTTATCGCTTTGACCTAGCTGCGACTTTGGCGCGCGATGAGAACAACCACTTCAACCCCCAGCATCCGCTCCTTGAGGCCATGAAGCAGGATCCGATCATTTCGCAGGCAAAGCTGATCATGGAGCCCTGGGATGTAGGTATGGGTGGTTGGCAAACTGGAAACTTCCCAGCTGGTTTTCCCGAGTGGAATGACCGCTTTAGAGATTCAGTGAGAAAGTTCTGGCTCAGTGACATCGCTCATGCCAGAAACAACGGCAGTCACCACAACACGGTTCAGGAACTTGCCGGTCGCATCTCAGGTAGCCAGGACATCATGGTCGATGGCTCCCCCTTGGGAAGCATCAACTTCATCACTGCGCACGACGGTTTCACGGTTTGGGATTTGGTCTCTCACAACGTCAAGCACAACAGCGCCAACGGTGAGGGAAACCGCGATGGCGCCAACAATAACCTGAGTTTCAACCATGGTTTCGAAGGTGAGACCCCTAACCCATCAATCAACTTTGCCCGGCGCAAGGCGGCTCGCAATCTAATTGGGACTCTGCTGCTCTCAGCAGGGGTACCGATGCTGACAGCGGGCGATGAGCGGCTAAAGTCCCAAGGTGGTAACAACAATGCCTACTGTCAAGACAATGTCATTACCTGGCAAAACTGGGAACCGAACTCTCACCAAAGCGACTTCGAACTCACCGTCTCGCACCTGATCGCACTGCGCAAGCAGTACCCAGCGCTAAGGCCAAGGGGTTTCGCTCACATGGATGAGCCAACCCCGGATCACGATCAGATGCTTTGGTTCTCAATCCGTGGCGATGAGATGGGTCTTGAAGATTGGCACAACCCCGAAAGACGGGTTTTGCAACGCCTCAGTTACCACCTGATGAATGATGGGTCAAAACAGGGTCTGCTGCTTGTAATCAACGGGCAAGAACAGGTCAGCAACGTCACTCTGCCAAGACGCGAGGGCATTGGTTCACTAGAGCTTTTATGGGACAGCGCTTTAGAGCTACCACCAAAGCGCACCATCTTGCTCAATCCTGGGTCAAAGCTTCGAATGGTCGAGGCCAGTATGCAGCTGTTCTTAGTTAGATAACCATTTAGTGAATTTGCAAGCGGTTTCGGCTTTGGCTCACTAAATTGTGAACGTGGAGAGCAAATCTTTCGCCATTGGGCGCATTCCGATCACAAAGACCTGGCCGAGCGTGGATGGTGGATTATTTCCAGCCAAGGCGTTCTCGGGTGAGGTAATCGAGTTTGGAGCAATCGCGTTTCGCGAAGGCCATGACGCTATTGCCGTTGACCTGCTACTCACTGACCCAAAGGGCAAAACCCAGCGCATCGCTATGCACCCAGGTCGACCTGGCTTAGACCAGTGGCTCACCAAGGTTCAGCTCACTGAAGTTGGAACCTACAGCTATCAAATTTCCGCCTGGGATGATGAGTTCGCAACCTGGCTTCACAACACGGAGGTCAAACTCAAGGCTGGCGTCGACCAAGAGCTGATGATGCTTGAGGGGCAAAGATTGCTTGGCAAAATGGCTGCCTCCCACGCAAAGCAAAAAAAGGATTTGATCCGCTTCGCAGAGCTACTCACTGCCAAAGCCCCGAAGGAAGCTTTCGAGGATGCGATGGCCCAAGGATTAGTGGATCTTGCAAGCTCCACTCCGCTTCGCAGCCTAGAGACACTATCTGAATCAAGGTTGGTCTACTGCGAGCGCACCCTAGCCGGTTCAGGCAGTTGGTATGAGTTTTTCCCAAGAAGCGAGGGTGCTCAAAAGGACAAGACTGGCAAGGTAATGTCGGGCAATTTCAAGACCGCTGTCGCCTCCTTGGACCGAGTCAAGCAAATGGGGTTCGACGTTCTGTACCTGCCCCCAGTTCACCCAATCGGAACTGCTCACAAAAAGGGTAAGAACAACACCCTTGATGCCTCCGAAGCGGATCCAGGATCCCCCTGGGCAATCGGTAACACCGCAGGTGGTCATGACACCATTCACCCAGATCTCGGGACCGAAAAAGATTTCAAGGATTTTGTAAAGGCTGCGAACAAGCTCGGTATCGAGGTTGCCATGGATCTTGCCTTGCAGGCCTCACCAGATCACCCCTGGGTAAAGACCAATCCCGAGTGGTTCACCACACGTGCCGATGGCTCCATCGCCTATGCGGAGAACCCTCCAAAGAAGTACCAAGACATCTACCCAATCAACTTTGATAATGACCCGGAGGGCATCTACCAAGAGGTCCTAAGAGTGGTTCGTAAGTGGATTTCATTTGGGGTTTTGATCTTCAGGGTTGATAACCCACACACCAAGCCAGTCTCGTTCTGGCAGCGCTTGATCACCGAGGTGAACGCCAAGAACCCTGAGGTAATTTTCCTAGCGGAAGCCTTCACTAGACCCGCCATGATGCATGCGCTTGGCAAGGTCGGCTTCCAGCAGTCCTACTGCTACTTCGCCTGGCGCAATCACAAGGATGAGCTATCCAGCTACCTCAAAGAGCTAAGCCAGGATTCGGCAGACTTCTTTAGGCCTGCTCTTTGGGTCAACACCCCAGACATCTTGACTGAATACCTGCAGTTTGGCGGCAAACCAGCTTTCAAGATTCGCGCCACCATCGCCGCGACCGCGGGAGCAACCTGGGGCATGTACTCAGGCTTTGAACTTTACGAGTCGGTTGCCAGGCCAGGTGCCGAGGAAAACATCGACAACGAGAAGTACGAATATAAGTTCCGTGACTTCGAGGGTGCGCTCAAGGCTGGCAATTCGCTGGCTCCGAGAATCACGCTGCTAAATCAAATTCGCAAGGAAAACCCAGCCCTTCGACAGCTCAGAAACTTGGTTGTTCATCACAGCGATGACTCGGAGATATTGGTCTACTCCAAGCATCTACCCGCCGAGCATGCTGAAGGCAAAGAGAGCACTGTCATCGTGGTGGTGAATACCGATCCGCACTCTGTGCGCGAGAGCATGGTCCACCTAGATTTGCAGGCCTTGAATGTGGCACCAGGGTTCAAAGTCACCGATTTGATCACCGGAGCCAGCTACACCTGGGGTGAGCACAACTTCGTGAGACTGGATGCCTTTACCGAACCAGCACACGTTCTAAGGATTGAGCGATGAACCCCGATGCTTACGAGCTCCAGCTAGTTTCAGAGGGTCGCCACCACAACCCGCACTCGGTTCTAGGTTTCCACCAGGAAGCTAAGAACTGGGTGGTTAGAACTCTGAGACCCTTTGCCAAATCGGTCACCCTCAGAACTAAGTCAGAGACACATGCTGCCGAGCATGTCTTTGGCGGTATCTGGGAGGTTCGCGGCGATAAGAAGCTTGGCGACTACCGCATTGTTGCGGAATATGAGAATGCGCCCGGGTGGGAATCTGATGACCCATACCGCTACCTGCCAAAACTTGGAGATCTCGACATTCACCTCATTGCCGAAGGTCGACACGAACAGTTGTGGCAGGCACTCGGTGCGCACTATGTCGAATCCAAGGATTCTCTTGGCGACACCTCGGGTGTGAGTTTCAAGGTTTGGGCACCAAATGCTCAGAGTGTTCGTGTTGTGGGTGATTTCAATCACTGGGATGGCCAGCTCTACCAAATGCGGTCCATGGGCCACTCAGGGGTTTGGGAACTGTTTATCCCAGGGGTAAAACCTGGAGCGCTCTACAAGTTCCAGATTCGCACTAAGCACGGCAATTGGATTACCAAGATTGACCCGCTGGCCAGACGCTGCGAGATCCCGCCTGCCACCGCCTCCATCGTGGACGCTAGCGATTATGAGTGGTCAGACAAGAAGTGGATGGAGAGCCGCGCAAAGCAGGATGCCCTGCGCTCCCCCATGAGTGTTTATGAGCTTCATCTCGGCTCTTGGCGCGGGGCAAAGAACTACCGCGACATGGCTTCTGATTTGATTGGGCACGTGAAGTTCTTAGGCTTCACCCACGTTGAGTTCATGCCGCTTGCTGAGCACCCGTTTGGAGGTAGCTGGGGCTACCAGGTCACCGGCTACTACGCACCAACCTCACGCTTTGGAAGCCCAGATGACTTCCGCTACCTAGTAGACCAGCTTCACAACGCCGGAATCGGTGTGATCATGGACTGGGTGCCAGCTCACTTCCCCAAAGACGAGTGGGCTCTCGCTCGTTACGACGGTGAAGCCCTCTACGAGGATGCTGACCCAAGACGAGGAGATCACCCGGACTGGGGAACTCACGTTTTCAACTTTGGTCGCACTGAGGTAAAAAACTTCCTGGTCGCTAATGCGCTCTATTGGCTAGAGGAGTTCCACATCGATGGACTCAGAGTCGATGCGGTTGCCTCCATGCTCTACTTGGACTACTCGAGAAAAGATGGAGAGTGGCTACCAAACATCTACGGCGGTAGAGAGAGCCTTGATGCCATCGAGTTTCTCAAAGAGGTCAACGCCACCGCCTATAAGCGCAACCCTGGCATCATGATGATCGCCGAGGAGTCAACTGCGTTCCCTGGAGTATCCGCACCGACTGACCAGGGTGGCTTGGGATTTGGATTCAAGTGGAACATGGGTTGGATGCACGACTCACTTGAGTACATCCAAAAAGACCCGATGTGGCGCAGGTATCACCATGGTGAAATCACCTTCTCGATGCTCTATGCATACGACGAGAAGTTTGTGCTTCCAATCAGCCACGATGAGGTTGTTCACGGCAAGGGATCGCTGCTTGCCAAGATGCCTGGCGATCACTGGCAGAAACTTGCGAATATGCGCGCCTATCTGAGCTTTATGTGGTCTCACCCGGGCAAGAAACTTTTGTTCATGGGCCAAGAATTCGCCCAGCCTTCAGAGTGGTCAGAGTCTAGAGAGCTTGACTGGTGGCTACTAGATCACCACCCGCACCGCGGCATGCAGCAATTGGTTGCTGACCTGAACCGCCTCTATGTTGAAAACCCCGCACTTTGGGAGCTTGATCACGAACGCGAGGGCTTCCAATGGATTGATGGCGGTAATGCCGATCAAAACCTGCTGAGCTTCTTGCGAATCGACGCTAAGGGCAACCAGGTTGCCTGCATCATCAACTTTGCCGGGCATCCATACGAGAACTTCCGAATTGGCTTACCAAAGCAGGGCGAGTGGACCGAGCTACTAAACACCGATGCCGAAATCTACGGTGGCAGCGGGGTTGGTAATTATGGCTCAGTCAGGGCAGAGGCAATCCCGATGCACGGTAGAGACTTCTCGGCGAGCGTGAACATCCCGCCACTTGGTGCAATCTGGCTGAGAGGCTAAAAAAGTAGCGAGGCTAGGCGTCTTCTCGCCGCTAGCACCGGCTCCTCACTGTCACCGATCAGGGTGAACAGCTCAAGCAGTCTGGTGCGGATCTGGTCACGGGCTTCATAGTTCGCTGCAAACTCATCGAGTAGTAATTTGAATGCAGCCGCCGGGTCTCCCCCAACCAAAAGCTGATCGGCAGCGGCAAACAGCTGTCCGTGTTCACCGGATTCTGGTGTCTGCAGACGCTTCATGAGTTTGACCTGAGCAAGCCCAGCCTTGGCATCTTGATCCGCAGGCTTTTCAGTCAAATACTTCGAAAAGATTGTTTCCGCTGAGTCCAGATCACCGCGATCGATAGCTTCGTAGGCGGCGACAAACTCAGCCGGTACTGGTTTTTGAGCCTCGCCCGGGGCACCAAGTGAAACCTTTCCAGTCAAGCCATTTTGAGCCGCCGCCTGCAGCACCTGAGAGAGAATCTCGGCCATCTGCTGCATGGTCGCTTCGCCCTTGAAAATCGGAGCGGGCTGTCCGGCCAAGATGGCGAGTGCTGCAGGAGCCTGGTTCACTGCAACCGCGGCGGCCAGCTGCGGTGAGGTCTCTAGATCCACATCGATACCCACCAGCCGACCCTCGCCAGAGGCGATGATCTCGGTTAGCGCTTTGCGAACTCTGGCGGAGGCCTCCGAAGAGTCGGAGATAAGCATGATTACAGGCAGCTTTTCACTCAGCGCAAGGTAGCGACGCAGGGTAGGTTCATCAGCTTTTACAAGCCAAGAGCTAACAGTTTCACCGGCAGGGTTTGCACCGGAGGCAGAAAGGTCCATTGCACCAAAGTTTGTCATCGGGTTCCTAGGTTCACGGTGGTGAGTAGCTGTTGGGTGGCACCCAAAAGCCTTACAGGTTGATCGGATCCGGTCGATGGGATGTGGAAAAGCAGCATCGATCCATATCTAGTTTCGATACCGGTAGAGCTACCACCGGTGCCCAAAAGCAGTGCCTCATCTCCGGTGATTGCAACTGCATCGCCAGGCTCTTTCGGGATGATGGTGTAGGTGTCGATCATGTAGATAGCCGCAAGTGCGCCGCCATCAGCGGTGGCCAACATGTTGATCTTGTTATCGCCAAGCCTGTGGTCAAAGCTCAGGTTGGCATTACTCAAAGTCTCAGTCAGATTTTGCTGCACCGCAGCCAGATCCATGACGTACTTGTTCTCTGGATCAACCAGTGTTGCCCAAGCCGAATCACCCGCGTTGTTAATTAGGTCTCCGACTGCTTCGGGAAGCTTCTGAGGCTCAAAGGCCAAGAACTTGCTGTCAGATTTCACAATGTTGGCACCGACGGTCTCGGCTCCAACCTCTGGGAAGGTGGTGCCAGGCAAAAGGTTTGAGTAGTGAACCAGCACGTAGTTCTCTCGGGCACTCTCCTGACGTAGCACCAGAAGCTGCAACTGCTCCTCACCGGTTACCACCATCACAGAGCGTGGCCAAGCATCGGTGGCGCTGGGCAAGAAGAGCTTGATAGGTCCGGACTGAATCGGCTGAGGCTTGTCATCGGCTTCGGTTCTGCGAAGCAGGTTGTATTCCGCCCTGCGCATAGCCAGGGCAGCTCCCGCGGTTCTGACCTCAACGGTCTCTCTGTCCAACTCGGTGTCAGCGAGCGAGATTGCAGCTGCAATCTCATCCAAGATTCGCACCAGCTGAACCTTAGTCATCACTGGCGTCAAAGTATCTGGGGCGGCCGAAGGTGATGGGCTCATCAGAGGGGACTCATACTGTGGGGTGCAACCCGCAAGTAGCCCCACGCTCATAAGTGCCGCCACCATGCCCAGACGCTGAGCTCTGCGCCCAGACACTGGGCGACGCTGAACTAGGGTCTTGAAACGCTTGGGCCTTGGACGCTTTGGACCACGAAGACCACGACCAGGTCGAGCACCACGGTTTTTTAGGTAGGCATCCCAGAGCACGATCACGCCTCCAAGCAGCATGATTGCCAGACCTATAGGCGGTAGCGGGCTCAGCGGAATCGCGCCCTTAGGCAAAGTCCAAGTGACCACAATCTTGTCTGGAGCGGGATCATCTCCGGTGCTGGCAATTAAGACAGCCGCTTCATTGCCTGCCGGCACCTTGATGGAATCAAAATCTTTACTTGCCACTGAGGTTCGCCAGATGTCATAACCCCGGGGATCAATCAGATTGCCCTCCCCCGGTCTTTCGATCTCAGCCAGTGAAACCGACTGGGATTCCTGGTTCACCTCAAGCCTTAGCTCCAAGTGAGGAGAGGGGGTGAGCCATGCGATCGCATCTGACTCTCTAACGGTTGCCAAGAACACATCTTTGGTGCCGGAGGCGCTGACTTGAACATTGCCCGGGTAGGAAGTCAGGGTGCGATTTGGAATCAGTAGATAGGGAGCTGACTTATCCAAGGTCTTGGTGATCTCGATGCGCTCCAGAGGAGAGTTACGAATCTGATCAACTACACCCACCGCGGTAAGGGAAATCCCCAGCACAAAGGCCGTGATTCCGATCCACATCCGCATAAATAGGCTCCTACTAGACTTTCCTAGCCTCTGAAGTTTACCCTTGGCCGCTTAGGAGTCTTGTTGGCAGGCGATTTCAACCGCTTTGAGATAACCCGAAAGGGTTATGAACCCTCGGCCGTTGAGCGCGAACTCAGAGAACTAAATGCTCAACTCCTACGTCTCAGCACAGCAAACACAGAGCTCACAGAGCGCTTAAGATCCACATCTTTGCAACTGAGCCAATCTGAGGCTGCTCTGGAGGCAACCAAGTCACCAAACTTCGCTGCCTTGGGAGCAAAGGCAGCAAACATCCTCTCCTCAGCCCAGCAGATTGCATCAGAGCTAGAACTTGATGCCCAGCAGGTGGCTGAGCAAATTCTCTCCGAGGCAAACTCGGAGGCGGAGAACCTCAGGGCCTCAGCTCAACAGCACTATGACTCAGTTGTGAATCAAGCAACTAGACGAGCACAACGCAAGATTGCCGCCGCTGAGCAGGATGCCGATCGCGAGATTGCTAAGGCTAAAACCCGAGCCGCGGAGATTATTGCCGAGGCCGAACGTGAAGCCGCTCGACTACGCGGCATGGTTGCCACCGAGGTGGCGGCCATGCGATCCAGGTCAAAGCGCGAGATTGCAGCAAAAGAAGCAGAGTCAGAAGCGACGAGGTTGGCCCTGGAAGCCCTAGCGCTCGAGGGTTCGCTCACTGGGGAGGAAAAGCTCTCCAAGGCTGCCCAAAAGCGACTTGACGCCACTTTGGCACTGGTTCGAGCCGAGACCGAAGCTGAGCACCTAGAAAGCAATCAAAAGACCATCGCTGAAGCCGAACACTACCTAGACCTTGCCAAGACCGATATGGCCACGCTCTCAGCGAAAGTTGCAGAGCTGCGGTTGGAGCTGGAGACCCTGGAGCTAGAAGCCACTAAGACTCAAAAGCAGATGATCGCTCAGGCAAGGGACAAGGCTGAAGCGCTGGTCGCTGCAGCAGAACTAGAGGCAGCAGAAATCACCTCTGAGGCCAGGGAGCTCGCACAGCGCGAAGTCACCCAGGCCAGCGCTGAGGTCAGGAATTTGAAGAATCAGGCAGCTGCAATCGAGATTTATCTGGAAAACCTGCGTAGCTTGGTAACCGGCGAGCTTTCAAGGAGGAGCGATGGAACAGCGATCTAGGATCACCAACGCTTTTCAGTTTGGATTAGTCGGGACGTTGGGCGTGCTGTCAGCTTTGCTTCTCGGAGCTGCAATTAGCCAGACCGCCACAATTTTGACCTACGTCGCGATCGCGATTTTTGTGGCACTGGGTCTTGACCCAGCTGTGCGAGCACTAACAAACCGAAACCTACCTAGACCATTTGCGGTAGGCATCGTGGTGACGGTGTTCCTGGGCGCAGTTGCGCTCTTGGTTTGGGCTGTGGTCCCGGCAGTAGTCAACGAGGGCTTGAAGCTCATACGTCGAATCCCTGACTTCATTGATCAGCTAATCACCTCTGAGTGGATCGCCTACTGGGACAAGCAGCTAAACGGATCGATCTCAACCGCGACCGACAACTTCCTCACCTATCTGCTTGATTCCAGCAACTGGCCAAGTCTTGTCGGTGGTGTCTTGCAGGTCGGCCTTGGAGCTGCCACCGGTGTAGTTGGGCTACTGGTTGTGGTGATTCTCTCGATTTACTTCATGGCGTCAATTGAGGGCATGAAGGAGTATGTCTCGAAGCTGGTGTCGGCTTCGAAGCGTGAGCGTTTCATGGCACTGACAGATCAGGTGACCTACTCAGTTGGTCGCTGGGTGATGGGCCAGGTCACGGTGGCTGCTATTCACGCCTTAGTGCTCAGTGTGTTTCTGAGCTTTGTCTCTGCACCCTATGCGCCCTTATTAGCAGTGTTGGCCTTCGTGCTCGCTATCGTGCCCCTGATTGGGTCGGTCTCCGCAGCCGTATTGGCAACCCTGATTTCCCTGGTGTCATCGCCCACCCTGGCCATCACGGTTGGTGTGTTTTACCTCATCTACCTGCAGATCGAGGCCTACCTAATCAGTCCAAGGGTTATGAAGCGCGCAGTGTCGGTGCCAGCGGCCTTGGTGGTAATTGCCGCACTGATGGGTGGGACACTGCTTGGCATCTTGGGTGCCGTGATCGCGATCCCAATGGCCGCATCGGTGTTGCTAATCGTGCGCGAGGTTTGGATCCCCAGGCAGCAGCTTCGCTAGTAGTGAGTTGGTAGCTCAGGGCTACCGGGCAAAATGATCTGCGCAATCTGGTTGAGGACTCTTCTGGTTGCCTTCTCCCCCACCCAAAGATGCTTCTCTCCATCAAAGGCATAGACAACTGCATTTCTGACAATCCCAAAGCGTTTGGCAGCCTCCTCAGGCTGGAGATAATCGTCCAACTCGGGCACAAAGACATGCATGGGAACATCGATGGTGTTCCAACGGAGTAGATCTTCATCGGTGGCGCGGTGCAGCGGTGGCGAGAGCAGAATGGCCCCCACAATCTCGTGATCGGGGCCGTATTTGATTGCAAGCTCTGTGCCAAAAGACCAACCCACGAGCCACAGATTCTTGAGCCCTCGCTGCTGGGAAAACTTCACTGCAGCGTCAACATCAAATTGCTCGAGCACTCCACCATCAAAGCTTCCGGTTGACTTGCCGCGCGGTGACTCGGTTCCACGAGTGTTGAATCTCAATACCGCCACACCCAGCAGCTCAGGCAACCGATTAGCGGCCTTGCGGTAGATGTGAGAGTCCATAAAACCGCCGTGGGTAGGCAGTGGGTGAAGAGTTATCAGTGTTGCGATTGGTTCATGCCCAATTGGGAGAGCTAGCTCACCGACCAGAGTTTGACCATCTTGGGTGTGAAGTTCGATATCTTCACGAATTGCCGGGAGCTCAGTAGCGGCTTTGATCTCTTCCACTAGTGCAGCACTCCGTCAAAGAGTTTCCAGCAGTGGTTGTGAAAGTGGCGCCTAGATTGCACCCCGCGGTGCACATCCCATGCCACGGTGTGGATGACACCCTGTGAGATTGTTAGTGAGCACACCGGACAGATCCAACTCTTACCCTCTTCTTGCGAGTTACCCCAGGTTTGTTGAACTTGAAACTCGTAACCGCGTTTGATCTCGGTTTTAGGGAGTGAGAGTCGAACTCGGTTGAGGTCTAACTCTTCGATCTTGATTGGTGCCTGACGGCGACGTTTGCCGCGAGCCAACTTAGTACCAGCCGCGTCTATCGGAGTGAGCAAGTGCTGAACAGGGCTTGCCGTAGCGACCCTTGATGTAGCCAATGCCCCACTTCACCTGAGTCTCTGGGTTGGTGCGCCAGTCAGCACCAGCTGAAGCCATCTTGCTGCCTGGCAGAGACTGCGGAATACCATACGCACCGGAGGACTTGTTCTCCGCGTTCCAGCGCCAGTTGCTCTCTCGCTCCCACAGCTTTACCAAACAGGAGTACTGGTTGTAATCCCAGCCCTTGGCATTGACCATCTCCAAAGCGAAGGCTTTAGCCGTGTTTGGAACCGGGTATGGAGCGGAGTTGATAAACAGTGCATCCCCGCCGGTGAGAAGTTCAAACCCACCACGGGTGAAGTCTTCATCGTTGTCGATTTCGATGATTTCGAGCTGCTGAAACTCTTCTTCCGGACCTTCAAAAACCTGAACTGTCTGAGCAGAGGCAATCTGTCCCGAGTAGGGGTCAACAGCGGTAACCAGCACCAGTGAAGCCACAAAAACAAAGCCCAACGCCGGTAACAGGCGGGGCTTGGATTCGCGCTTAAGACTGTGTTTACCCAACAGACTCCCTTACGACAGCTTTTAACCCTAGGCGCTAATTGGCCATCAGGCAATTAGCCAAGGGCTTTTTGACAGTGCAGGGTCCTGATTACAAGGTTTAGAAAGGTATCAACCTCAAGTCGATCAAGTCCACTTCTCGAGCGCCTAAAACCTATGGTTCGAAGCTCCAGTGAGTCGGGAGCATTCAGTGCTCCACGCTTTAGTTCGATGCGCCTAAGAAGCGCTGCGACATCGCGCTTTTTGAATCCCTGGTTTTGTGAGGAGAAGGATTTCTTGGGGCCAGCCTCGAGGACTGCCTTGATTTCTCTGAGGTTATTGGAAAGTTCAGCCGCAACCTGTGCTCTTGAGGTTCGAACCAAACCGGCGATTTCGCGCTCAAGAAAGATTTCAGCCAACTTAGCGATAGCGGTGTCAACCACAGGGATCTGATAGCCACCCGGAACTAGGTCGAACTTGGCAACGTTCACAACGGCCGAGGTGACGAGTTTTAGCTCTGGATTTTCATACTGACGCTGGAGTCTTTGCAGCAGCACGTCAACCTGTTCTGGGTCGTAACCCAAAACCTTTGGCTTGGTACGTGGAAAGTCCATGCCTAGAACACTACGTGAGAAAGTAGGTAGGCGATAAAAGTTGATGGCAAAAGGGAATCTAAGCGGTCCATAACACCTCCGTGCCCGGGAAGCACATCCCCCATGTCCTTCACTTCTAGATCTCGTTTAATCAACGACTCAGACAGATCCCCCATGACCGAGCTGATGAGTATTGCTAGACCGAAGACTAAGCCGAACCAGATGCTTGCGCCTAACAGCCATACAGTTGTTACACCACCAAATATTGCACCAACCGCGGAAGCAACTAGGCCCTCCCAGGTTTTCTTGGGGCTAATTTCAGGTGAAAGTTTGGTTCTCCCCCAGACTCTGCCAATTAGGTAGCCAAAAGAGTCGATGGCAACGGTTGTCAGTACGAAGCCGAAAACCCAGATGGTGCCGTTTTCTTTTTGGATCAGTAGCGCCCCGAAGCTAATCAGCAGCGGGATGTAGATCATGATGAAGGCGCTGGCACCAAAATCACGCAGGGTTGCCTTGGTCGATTGCCACTTCTTTGCCAGCAGCAAAAACAGCAAACGCCACGAGACCATCACACCAATTGCAACCCAGATGGTGAGCCACTGCCCCTGGGGTCCAAAGTAGAAGGCCATCAATGGCGTCAGAAAGGCCGCTATTGTGGCGGGAATTCTTGGTACATGCCAACCGCTTTTTCGCATCGCGGTTGCGAGCTCCCAAACACCGCCGGCGGCGGCGAGGGCTGTCAGCAGGACAAAAAGCAGGGGCTGAATCAGAGAGAGTAGGAAAATTCCACCCAGCCCAAATCCGACTAGTAACCGAGTTACTAGAGACTTGGACTTGGTCTCTTCCAACTAAACCTCTAGCAGTTCTGCTTCTTTGTTCTTCAAAGACTCATCGATCTTGTCGATGTGAAGCTTGGTGATGGCCTCGAGCTCCTTCTCGGCACGCTCAACCTCATCCTCACCAGCACCGCCATCCTTCTTCAAAGCCTCCAGGTCTTCCTTGGCCTTGCGACGGATATTGCGAACCGAAACCCGGCCGTGCTCAGCCTTGTCACGAGTGAGCTTTACATACTCCTTGCGACGCTCTTCGGTGAGTTCAGGTAAGTTTAGGCGGATCACAGAACCATCGTTGTTTGGCTGAGCACCGAGGTTAGGCATGGCCTGCAGTGCCGACTCAATAGCCTTCAGTGCACTCTTGTCATAAGGAGTGATCAAGATGGAACGAGCCTCAGGGTTCTGAATCCCACCGAGCTGACCAAGCGGAGTTGGAGTGCCGTAGTAGTCGACCATCACCTTCTGAAACATCGCAGGGTTAGCGCGACCGGTTCGAACAGATGCAAAGTCCTCACGGGTGGCCTCAACGGCCTTGTCCATCTTGTCCTTGCAGTCACTCAGAATCTCTTGAATCATTTGTTTTCCCTATCTCTCTAAGCCCTGACCGCAGTGCCCACTGGCTCACCCAATAGCGCTGCGGAAACATCTTCCATACCAAAGACTCGCATTGGCATCTTGTTATCCATGCAAAGTGAAAACGCGGTTGCATCTACAACCTTTAGACCCTGCACCAAAGCATCCTGGTAGCTAACCTCGGTCAGCTTCTTGGCATCTGGGTTCTTTCTTGGGTCAGCGGAGTAAACCCCGTCAACACCGTTCTTGGCAACCAGTACCTCATCCGCGTGAACCTCAAGCGCTCGCTGCGCAGCAACGGTGTCGGTTGAGAAGTAAGGCAGGCCAGCTCCCGCACCAAAGATGACAACTCGCCCCTTTTCCAGGTGACGAATGGCTCGCAGCGGTAGGTACGGCTCAGCAACCTGCGCCATCGTGATGGCGCTCTGCACGCGAACATCGCCACCGGCCTGCTCAATAAAGTCTTGCAGTGCAAGGGCGTTCATAACGGTGCCCAACATACCCATGTAGTCCGCCCTAGAGCGGTCGATACCACGGTTTGAAAGCTCGGCTCCGCGGAAGAAGTTTCCTCCACCGACAACAATTGCAATCTCAACGTCTTTCGCGGCAACTGCAATGTCCTTGGCGATCTTGGAGACCACGTCTGGGTTTACACCCAAAGAACCACCACCAAAGGCTTCACCGGAGAGTTTTAGTAGGACTCTGCGCTTCTTAGACATAAGAATTCCTCCGGTGATTCTGGGCTGAGATGCGCCCAGATAATCCTAGGGCGAGAAAAGACAACGGGCTCGGTCTTTCGACCGAGCCCGTCCTAGTTTTTTGCTAATTACGCTCCAACGCGGAAGCGGACAAAGCTGGTGACCTTTAGGCCCGCGTTCTCCAAAACCTTGCCTACAGAGAACTTGTTGTCCTTGGCAAAGTCCTGGTCAAGAAGACAGGTCTCCTTGAAGAAGCCGGTGACGCGACCCTCAACGATCTTGGCCAAAGCTGCCTCTGGCTTGCCCTCGTTGCGAGCGGTCTCCTCAGCGATCTCGCGCTCCTTGGCAACGATCTCAGCTGGGACATCCTCACGGGATAGGTAGGTTGGGTTGAAGGCTGCGATGTGAACTGCAACATCGTGTGCAGTCTCAGCGTCAGCGCCCTCGTAGGCAACCAAGACACCGACCTGTGGAGGTAGGTCACGGCTGGTGCGGTGCATGTAAGCGTCAACGCCAGCTTCAGAAACCACGGCAATGCGACGAAGTTCAACCTTCTCGCCCATGATTGCAGCCTGGTCGGTGATTGCATCAGCAACGGTTGCAGATCCGTGTGGGGCTGCTAGAGCGGCCTCTACAGTCTCGGCACCAGCTGCTACAGCTGCATCAGCAACCGCCTCGGCAAGTGCTACGAAGTTCTCAGCCTTGGCAACGAAGTCGGTCTCGCAAGCAAGCTCAATCAGAGTGCCCTTGCCACCGGAAACGCGTGCCACAACCAAACCGTTAGAGGTGGTGCGACCTTCGCGCTTTGAAACACCCTTCAGACCCTTGAGGCGTAGTAGCTCAAAAGCCTTCTCGATGTCTCCGTTGGCCTCGTCTAGAGCGCCCTTGCAGTCCATCATGCCGGCGCCTGACTTCTCGCGAAGCGCCTTTACATCTGCGGCAGTGTAGTTAGCCATGCTTATGCATCCTTCTGAGCCGAGGTCTCCTCGGCTACGGTCTCAGCTGCTGGGGTCTCGGAAGCTGCGCCGCCCTCGAGAAGCTCGCGCTCCCACTCGGCTAGTGGCTCAGCCTCTTCGCCACCCTTCTGGTGGCGAGCGATCATGCCGTCAGCTGCTGCGTCGGCGATGACCTTGGTCAGGATCTCGATAGCGCGGATTGCGTCATCGTTACCTGGAATACCGATGTTTACGTCATCTGGGTCGCAGTTGGTGTCCAAGATTCCGATCACTGGGATACCCAGCTTCTTTGCCTCAGTGATAGCTAGGTGCTCCTTGTTGGTGTCAACAACCCACAGCGCACTTGGAGTGCGAGCTACGTTGCGGATACCGCCTAGAACCTTCTCTAGCTTCTCCTTCTCACGGCGAAGGATTAGTAGCTCCTTCTTGGTGAGACCCGACTTTGAAGTGTCGTCAAAGTCCATGGTCTCCAGCTCCTTGAGGCGCTGAATTCTCTTGTTTACGGTGTTGAAGTTGGTCAATAGACCACCTAGCCAACGCTCGTTGATAAATGGCTGACCCACGCGCTTTGCCTCAGTGGCAACAACTTCCTGAGCCTGCTTCTTGGTTCCAACGAACATGATGCTTCCACCGTTAGCGACTAGGTCGCGAACGTAGTTGTAAGCCTTGTCGATGTGCTCTACAGACTGCTGTAGGTCGATGATGTAGATACCCGAGCGATCAGTAAGAATGAATCGCTTCATCTTTGGGTTCCAACGACGGGTCTGGTGCCCGAAGTGGACGCCAGCGTCAAGCAGCTGGCGAACGGTTACAGTGGCCATGCGGCCCCTCCTTTGGGCATAAACATGCCCCTCAGTTCCATGCCTTGATCGGTCGATCAAAACCCTGGTGTCCTCTCCAAACAGAACCGCACTTGTCGGACCGAGCTGTTTGGGTGTGCAAGAACACGCGAATTCGGCCTGAGCATTGCTCAAGCCGTGGCACCAGCATAACAGCGAGAAGTCAACTTATCCACCGTTTTGATTAGACAAAACTAGCCCAAAGCCCTGCCGAGCAAACTCACTTCATGCTGAAACTTATTTCGATTTTGATACTGACCCTGCAAGCCACAACCCCAAGGTTGCATAGCGAGTATTGGGCAGAACCAATTCCTTTCTTTTTTGACTCAATCCAAGAGCAATACCTAGCCCCGGTGAGCAAATACGGTGTTGGCCATCGCGGAGTTGATTTTCGACTCGCTCCCTACGAAGCGATTACAGCACCATCGACCGGAACCTTGGCATTTGCAGGCAAGGTCGTGAATCGAAATGTGGTCACTTTACGAACAACCGCGGGCCTTGCGAGTTTTGAACCTGCCTGCACTGAATTTGAAGTTGGTGAACAGATAGTCCAAGGGGAACCCTTTGCATTTCACTGTCCACCCGAGGGAGATTACGAGTACCACTGCGAAAGCTGTGTGCACTTTTCCGCCAGGGACGAGAACGGTTACCTATCTCCGCTTCACCTGATCGAACCGCTGCTGCCCAGCGTGCTGAAGGCCTAAGCCCTGGGGTGTGCCTGTTGGAAACTCGATTTCAGGCGCTCTATCGACACGTGAGTGTAGATCTGAGTGGTGCCTAAAGAGGCATGGCCAAGAAGTTCCTGCACGGCTCGAAGATCAGCGCCGTGATCCAACAGGTGAGTCGCTGCCGAGTGCCGCAGTGTGTGAGGTCCGGCCTTGCCGGTCGAGGTGCGCTCCAGCTCATTGGCAACGAGCGAGTAAACCTGTCGGACCCCAACTCTTTTCCCCCTTGAGCTCAGTAGCAGAGCTTCGGGAGATGTGGGAATCTGAAGCTTTGGCCTGCCAAACCGTATGTAGCGCTCGATTGCTTCCGCCGCATATTGGCCGTATGGCAACATGCGTTGCTTAGACCCCTTACCCGTGACCATGACGAGTTGTCTCGCAAAGTCCAAATCCGACAAATCGATGCCGCAAAGCTCGCTCACTCGCATGCCGGTTCCATACAAAAGCTCAAAAGCGACTAACTCCATCTGAGCGATGGGGTCATCTTGAGATCTCGCCCTCATCCGCTCCAGCACTTCATCAAGCGAGCGTTCAGTTGCAACCTTTGGAAGCGTTTGGTCAAGCTTCGGAGATTTCAGCCTCAGCCCAAAGTCAGTTGGGATTACCGCAGCTTCAAAGAGGTGTGATGAAAAGGCTCTCACTGCCGCACTTTTTCTGGCGAGGGTGGACTTGGCTCCCCCGGCTTTTGAGATGGCAAATAACCAATCACGAACGGCCTCAAGATCAAACTCGAGCTTTTTCGCTTCTGCGTATTCGACGAGCTCGCGAAGATCAGAGCCGTAGCTCTTGATGGTGTTTGCGGCTAGTCCACGCGCAGCGAGGTGGCGCAAGAATGCCTCTAGCTCAATAGAAATCCGCTCCACAGACCTAAGACTAAATCCAGCAAGGGAAAACTCTGCTGAGGTGATGAACGTCTTTGACTAGGAGATTTCTCCAGCTAAACGAAGGATTCGAAGCTCCCTAATCACCTGAGAGATTCCAAGGCCCGCTTCTCTTGCGATAGCTGCAGGCTCCTGGCAACCCTCTCTCATGGCATCAAGAACCCGCTTCTGATCCATGGTTGGTTCAACCTGATCGCCGAAACCCCAGGGCATGGCAAGACCCTCTTTGATCATGGCAGTGCAGCCCTGGGGCCCGGCATCACCCCAACTACCGGCCACTGCATAAACCTCTCGGCCAATCAACCTCGCATGGTTTGCAGTGTTCTTCGAACCAGATCGGAATCCAGCCTCCACAACCACCACGTATTCGGAGAGCGCGGCAATCAGGCGATTGCGCTGCAAAAACCTAAACCGTGATGGCGAGGAGCCGGGGGCGAGCTCTGAAACGAGCGCTCCCCCTGAGCGAACCATCTCGTGAAACAGCTCCCAGTTCTCCATGGGATAAGCGCGGTCTAAACCCCCTGCCATGAATGCGATCGTGGGGAGCTTTAGATCAAGTGCTGCCCGATGCGCCGCAGCATCTATTCCCTTAGCACCGCCTGAGACCACCGGCATCCGAATTTGTGACACAACCCGGTTGGCATTTCTCAAGCCCCGCTCAGACGGAGAGCGGGTGCCGATGACTCCAACCAGATTGTGCTCCAAGGCTCGCTCATCACCAGCCACCCACAACAGATATGGCGCATGGGAGCCAAGGTCCCTAAAACGCTCAAACGCCTTCGGAAGCTGGGCTTCAAACATTGGCTTCGCACCCCATCGAATCCCGCGCTCAATGGCCGATGAAACATCCAGGTGAGGAAGGCGAAGGGTGATGCGCTCGATTAGATCCGGTAGCTTCACCAAGTACTCAGGTGCATATAGCTCGAGAAGTTCAAACCAAAGATTTCTTGCTCGACCAGTTCGAAAATCTTCAAGCGCAGCTACCCCGCGAAGTTCATAGATTTTGTGAGCCAGGGCATCGCCTGGTTCGTGGAGCATTGACCAGAGAATTAGTTCGTGTTGAGAATCATCTAGATACATACCAACAGCATGCAAAGTACCGATGGTTTGGTGAAGCGGTAGGCCTGAGACTGTGGATAACTAGGACTGATCGCCGACTGCTAGTTCTTCAGGGATTTCTAGCTCTTTGTTGCCGATTTCTTCTACGTTGACGTCTTTGAAAGTCATAACTTTGACCTGCTTCACAAAACGATCGGTTCGGTAAATGTCCCAAACCCAAACATCTTGCATGGCCAGCTCGAAGTAGAAATCGGTAGCGGTATCAACTCTTTTGAGCTCAACCTCGTTCGCCAGGTAGAAGCGACGTTCGGTTTCAATCACGTAGCGAAACATCTTCACTACGTCTCGGTACTCTCGATAGAGCGCTAGTTCGGCGTCTCTGTCGTAGTCTTCGAAGTCGTTCTCGTCCATATCCCCCACAGTCTATGTCTTTAGAAAAGACCCGTATTGAGAATCTTCCCCAGCCAGCTCACTCTATGTTCCACGCTTGGCCCCAGCTCTTGCAGGGCCGCAATGTGGCGCTCTGAGGCATAACCCTTATTACCGGCCCACTGATAGGCGGGGAACTTCTGATCAAGCTCAATCATTACCGCATCCCTTGCAACCTTGGCCGATAGTGCAGCAGCTGACACCACTGCGCAGTCACGGTCGGCCTTGGTTCTCATTACAACCGGTAGATCAACTAACCCCTGCAAGAAATTGTGCGAGCCATCAAGCAGAATCACGCCCTCTTTGGCACCCAGATTCTCCAGTGCACGCAAAGCTGCCTGCTGCAACGACCAAGAAATGCCTTGGGCATCGATCTCCACAACGGTTGAATAACCAACAGCCGTATTAGTCCACTCAAAGACCGATTGAGCGATCAGATCTCGCTTGGTCTCAGGAATCAGCTTGCTATCTCGAAGACCCTGCGGGATTTGGGGTGAGGTTTTGGCTGAAAAGATAGCAGCTCCCACTGCCACCGGCCCTGCGATAGCGCCGCGACCAACTTCGTCTAGACCAATGACCTGGCCGTACTTGGCAACCAGCTCAGTTTCAAGCTCAAGGCTTGGGTACGTCACTAAATACCTCTGGGTAGTTAGACAGCCACTCAAAGTTAGACACCGGCCAGGAGATCACAAAAGCCTTACCGACAACAAAGTCCTGTGCCACAAAGCCCTTGCTTGGAAGGTCTTGGTGGAAACGGGAGTCGGTCGAATTGCCCCGGTTATCTCCCATGACCCAGTAACTACCCTCAGGGACAACGACCTTGAATTCGATATCGGATGGGTTTGAGCCGGGTGCAATGTATGGCTCATCGATTGGCACGCCGTTCACGATCAGGCGCCCTTGAGGATCACAGCACTCAACGGTGTCGCCTGGGAGCCCAATAACACGCTTCACAAGATGCTCAGCCGAATCTGGAGCGGTAATACCAAAGGTGCCCAGCACGAAGTCTGAGAGCTCCTGTAGTGGGGCTTTGGGCTCAGTCGGAATCGCACCCAACCAGCCACCTGGATCCTTGAAGACCACGATGTCGCCGTGCTCGATTGGCATTAGATCAGGTGCCATGACATTCACGATGATGCGATCGTTGATCTGAAGAGTTTCGAGCATGGAGCCCGATGGGATGTAAAAAGATCTGATCAAAAAAGCTTTAATGGCCACCGACAGCACCATGGCGGTGCCGACGATGACCAAAAAGTCGATTACAAAAGCTACAAACCAGTTCTTCCGGACCATCTTGAACCAGCGCTTGACATCGGCAAGTCTGGAGTGGCTGCGGGGCCTAAGCTCCCCGGAATCTGACATGTTGCTAAGTCTAGTTAGACGTTCTCGCGCTTCTCGCGAATCTTTGCTGCCTTACCGCGTAGGTCGCGTAGGTAGTAAAGCTTCGCACGGCGAACGTCACCCTTGGTTACAACCTCAATCTTGTCGATTACTGGGCTGTGTACTGGGAAGGTACGCTCTACGCCGATCTGGAAAGAAACCTTACGAACGGTGAAGGTCTCACGAACACCGTGGCCGGAGCGACGGATTACTAGACCCTGGAAAACCTGGATACGGCTGCGGTTACCTTCGATGATGTTTACGTGAACCTTTACGGTGTCACCTGGGCGGAAGGCTGGGATGTCTGACTTGAGGCTCTTGGCATCTACAACGTCAAGAATGTGCATTTTTTGCTCTTTCCTTTTGCGCGCAGGTCAAAACGGTCAAATTTGAATATCTTTATGCCCTTTGCTCCCCTGCGGCAGAGTCCCTGGGCACGAGTCAGAATTCTGCCACAGCCAGAGGCTGTTGGCAACCATGGCTCAGAACTAGTTCTCTAACAGGTCTGGTCGGTTTTTCTCCGTGCGCTCTAACTGTTGAGCCTTACGCCACTTTTCAATCTCAGCGTGGTGACCGGATAGTAATACCGCCGGCACCTCATGACCTCGCCATGAGGCAGGCTTGGTGTAGCTCGGGTATTCAAGCAAACCATCGGAATGTGACTCTTCAACAATGGACTCTGCATTACCCATAAAACCAGGAATCAACCTTGTGATTGCCTCAATCATGACCATGGCAGCAACTTCGCCACCATTCAGAACATAGTCACCAATCGAAACCTCTAGCACCCTGGCACGGGTCTTGGTGTGTTCGACAACTCGTTGGTCAATCCCTTCGTATCGACCGCAGGCAAAGATGAGATGCTCAGCACTTGAAAGCTTTTGAGCCAAGCCTTGTGTGAACGGAATGCCAGCTGGGGTCGTGAAGATCACTACTGGCTCAGAGCCCTCAGGAATTAGTTGGTCAAATGCCTCACCCCAAGGCTCTGGCTTCATGACCATGCCGGCTCCGCCGCCATACGGGGTGTCATCAACCGTCTTGTGGCGATCGTGGGTCCACGTTCTCAGGTCATGAGCCTGAAAGCTGACTAGGCCTGCCTCGCGGGCTTTACCTAGAAGCGATAGCTCGAGTGGTTGAAAGTAATCAGGGAAGATGCTGACGGCTTCAATTCGCATCGCTGGCTGCTTCTTCAACCGGTTCTGGGATGTCTTCGAATAAGCCACCCGGTGGAGTGATCTCGATTAGACCAGCCTCAACATCAACTCTTGGCACAAATGCCTTCACAAACGGAAGTAATACCTCGCCAGCTTCAGTCTTGATTGCAAGTAGGTCCTGAGCTGGTAGGTGATCAACGCGGACGACAGAACCGATTTCTTGGCCTTCACGAATCACCTTCAGGCCAGCTAGCTGGTGGTCGTACCAGGCATCTGGCTCTTGCGGGCTGATCCCTAGTGGCTGCTCCACCAAAAGAATTGCCTTGATAAGTGATTCAGCGATGGTGCGATCGTTGACACCTTCAATGAATAGCACTGGGGATGAGTTGAACCACTTCAGTTCAGAAACTTTGATGCTCCTACCAAACCAAGGCGAATCTTCAGGAACCTGGAGTTCGAACTCAGCACCCTTTACAAAGCGCTCGTTTGGGGAATCTGTGTACAGCTCAAGCTTGATTGCTCCCTTTAGGCCGTGGGCCTTGAGGAGCCTTGCGACGCGGAGCTTGGTGGAACTAGAAATCTGTGTCCACCACGTCGACTCGAACCCTCTTACCATCGGAGAGGGCATTGATGATGGTTCTTAGGGCAGTCGCGGTTCTACCGTTCTTGCCAATTACGCGACCCAGGTCATCTGGGTGCACGCGCACCTCCAGCAACTCGCCGCGACCGTTGTTTCTAACGGCTACAGTTGCGTCATCAGGGTGATCCACGATGGCGCGAACAAGGTGCTGGAGGGTCGCTTGCAACATAACTACTACTCAGCCTCTACTTCAGCAGCGGCCTCTTCGGCTACTGCCTCTGCTGGAGCCTCTGCCTCGGCTGCTGGAGCCTCAACGGCAGTCTCCTCGACTGCAACTTCCTCGGCTGGTGCCTCGGTTGCCTCTGCAACTGGAGCTTCAGCGGCTGGAGCCTCTTCCGCAACTGCAGCCTTCTCCTTCTTTGGAAGGATTACAGACTTCTTGGCAGTGTCAGGGCTGAAAGCTTCTTTTGATGCCTGTGGCTTGACGGTGTTCTTCTTCTCGCCCTTGGCGTTAGCTAGGTCACCGGTCAGCTTCAGGATTACAGCTGCCTGCTCGGTTGGCTGTGCGCCAACGGAGAGCCAGTACTGTGCACGCTCTGAGTTAACCTCAATGATTGATGGGTCGGTGGTTGGTACGTAGCGACCAATCTCCTCGATTACACGACCATCGCGGTGAGTGCGAGAGTCAGCTACCACGATGCGGTAGTGCGGGCTGCGCATCTTGCCAATGCGCTTTAGGCGGATCTTTACGGCCACAATTCTCCTGTGTGAGTGTCTGGGGCGAGTTTCCACCGTGAGCGTGGGGGCACACTCGGAGGTTTCTCAATGGTTTTCGATTTCGTCTGGATAGAGGGTCGAGACGCTCGAACTCAAAAAGTATTCCAGAAAAAGCTGGTTTTCGCCAGCACTACAGCCCGAAAGCTGAACCTGAGCCCCCGGACTTTTCAGATCCGAAGTTCAAACCAGCATTCTCAGCAGCGCGCTTGGCAGGGTTTCCACTCTTGGAACCCTTCTTTTTCTTGTCGTTCTTTTTCTTGCCGCCCATGAATCCACCGCCCACGGTGCCACCGGCAAGAACCGGATTGGTGCCAGGGATGTTTGGCACACCACCGCGAGCCATAGTCTTCATAACCTTGGCTGCCTGCTCAAAGCGGTTCACCAGCTGATTCACATCTGTGACTGTGGTGCCAGAACCCTTGGCGATGCGCATTCTGCGAGAGCCGTTTAGAACCTTTGGGTTGTTTCGCTCCAGAGGCGTCATTGAATAGATGATCGCCTCGGTTCTGGTGATTTCGCTCTCATCAAACTCTTCGAGCTGCTTCTTCATCTGACCAACACCAGGCAACATGCCAAGCAGGTTCTTCATGTTGCCCATCTTCTTGAGCTGCTGCATTTGCTCAAGGAAGTCCTGAAGGGTGAACTCTTCTTTGGCTAGCTTCTCGGCAAGTCGCTTGGACTCTTCCTCGTCGAAGTTCTTCTGAGCCTGTTCGATCAGGGTGAGGATGTCACCCATGTCCAGAATGCGGCTCGCCATGCGGTCTGGGTAGAACGGCTCGAAAGCATCTAGCCCCTCGCCGGTAGAGCTGAACAGAATTGGTGCACCGGTGATGGTTGCAACTGAAAGTGCAGCACCACCGCGAGAATCACCATCAAGCTTGGTAAGGACCACACCAGAGACTCCAACGCCCTCATGGAAGGCCTTGGCAACGTTGACCGCATCCTGACCGAGCATGCTGTCAACGACGAACAGCACTTCATCGGGATTTACGGCGGCTCTAATGTCGCGAGCCTGTTTCATCATCTCCTCGTCAACACCCAAACGACCTGCGGTGTCGACGATTACAACCGAATACTGCTGCTTCTTGGCAAAAGCAATTGAATCTTGCGAAACCTTGACAGGGTTGCCCACACCATTGCCGGCTTCCGGGGCGAAGACTGGAACTCCGACCTTCTCCCCCAATACCTGTAGCTGAGTAACAGCATTTGGGCGCTGAAGGTCAGCCGCTACAAGAAGAGGAGTGTGGCCCTGCTCTTTGAGCCACTTGGCTAGCTTTCCGGCGAGGGTGGTCTTACCGCTACCCTGCAAACCGGCAAGCATGATCACAGTTGGCGGAGTCTTCGAGAATGCGAGCTTTCTTGCCTCACCGCCCAAGATTGCCTTTAGCTCGTCGTTGACGATCTGAACTACCTGCTGGGCAGGGTTTAGCGCTTTTGAAACCTCGTCACCGAGGGCTCGGTCTCGAACCTTGCCGGTGAATGTCTTAACGACCTCCAGGGCAACATCCGCCTCCAGCAAAGCACGGCGAATATCGCGCAGCGTGCCATCGATGTCCGCAGCGGAAAGCTTGCCCTTACCACGAAGGTTTTTGAAGGTATCTGAGAGTCTCTCAGAGAGGTTTCCGAACAATGTGTCGCTCCTAAATAAAGCTATTGAAAAGCCTAACTAACAACAGCGATCGACTGTTTAGCGATCATTACCGTCTTCCAAAAGCTCAGCTAGGGCAGCGAATCTCGAATCAATTGGAGCTTGATGTGAGTGATTTGAATCCTCTTGAAGCCTAAAACCGCACTCTGGACAAAGGCCCTTGCAATCCGGCGAACAAACTGGCTGGAAGGGCAGGTTTAGAACGACTGAATCGATCACAACTTGCTCAAGATCAATGGCGTCACCATCAACGGAGAATTCATCCTCACCGGGCTCACCATACACAAAGAGCTCCTGAAATGACTCGGCAACGTCAACTCTCATGTCCTCAAGGCAACGAGAACAGACCGTGTGAGCCTCGGTGACAACTTCTCCTGTAGCCAAAATCCCCTCGTGGACCGATTCCAGTCGAACGTCCAACTTGAGCCACTGTCCCTTTGGCACAGCCGCATAGCCGGTTCCGAGCTCGTGGTCCATGTCGAACTGCATGACAAGCTCGCGCATCTCGCCTGGGCGCTTGATTAGCTCATGTACTGGGATTGAAAACATAACCCTGAAACCTTACCTGCTAGCTCAAAGCCTTGAGCACGGTTTTGGTTACGTAGGAGGAGACGTCTCCCCCGAGTGACGAGACCTGCTTCACCAGGGATGAAGAGACGTAACCGTAGCCAGGCTCAGATGGCAAGAAGACAGTCTCGATTCCAGATAGATCTCTGTTCACCTGCGCCATAGGGATTTCGTATTCGATGTCACCAGCGGTTCTAAAGCCTTTGACAATTGCACGCGCCTCTAGTCGCTTGGCTGCATCAACCATGAGGCCAGACTCGACAGATGAAACCGAGATTGCACCAGCAATACCAAGCTCAGCAATTGACTCTCGAATCAATGCCTCGCGCTCTGGAGCAGAAAACTTTGCATTTTTATCGGGGTTGTGAACCACCAAGACGTGCAGCTCGTCAAAAAGCTTTGCTGCTCGACCCAAAACCGATAGGTGACCAAGGGTCACGGGATCAAATGAGCCGGGATAAATGGCGACAGTCATAGCTAAAGGCTACCCCCGCGCCAGAGCCTGCGCATCTATCTCTTGAAGCACTGCTTCAAGCTCTGGACTTAGGCCGTCCTCGAGAAGCTTGAATGCGAGTGAGCGGGTGTGCTCAATAAGATCTGCATCTCTTGTCACCCGAAGGAGCTTGAGCTGTGAGCGCCCACCAGATTGGTTATCACCAAGCACATCCCCCTCCCCCCTGAGCTCGAGATCAATCTCCGAGAGCCTGAAACCATCCAGCGTTGATGCAACGGCATCAAGCCGTTGCATCGCCAAGGTGCCCGATTCGGCAGCGGTGAGCATCAAACAGATTCCGGCATGGGAACCTCGACCCACTCGACCACGAAGCTGATGCAGCTGTGAGATACCGAATCGATCCGCATCCAAAATCACCATGGCGGTTGCGTTTGGCACGTTCACCCCCACCTCAATCACGGTGGTTGCAACAAGCAGCTGGATCTCGCCCGCTGCGAAGGCCTGCATCACACTGTCCTTGGCTTCGGAATCAAGCTTGCCGTGCAGGAGACCCATGGATACTCCGGCAAGAGTGGGATTGAGCTTCAGGGCCTCAAAAACCTCCATAGCTGCGGCTGGGGCAACCTGGTCTTGAAGCTCGAGCTCTTCGTCCCCGCCCTCTTCGAAGGTTCCAGCTTCGATCCTTGGGCAAACAACAAAAGCTTGGCGATCCGCCGCAATTTCCTCGGCAACTCGTTGCCACACTCTTGAGACCAATTTCGGCTCACTAACCTGCACCACATGGCTCGAGATTGGTTGACGACCTGCCGGTAGTTCTCGAAGAGTGGAGACATCCAGGTCGCCAAATACGGTGATGGCCATGGTTCTGGGTATCGGGGTCGCAGTCATAGTCAGAGTATGAGGAGCAAGCTTCGCTTTTGAGCGAAGAGCCTCTCGCTGATTGACTCCAAAGCGATGCTGTTCGTCAACAACAACAAGTGCAAGATCCGCAAATTCAACCTGCTTAGAGATCAAGGCATGCGTGCCAACCACCAACCCACACTTACCGCTCGCGACATCTAGCAAGGCCCGCTTTTTATCAGCAGCACCAAGTTGACCGGTCAGAAGTCTCAAACCAACTCGATTTGATAGATCCGTGCCCAAAGTCTTCTGGATGCTAGAAAAATGCTGACTTGCCAGGACCTCGGTTGGCGCAAGCAGCGCGGCTTGAAAGCCCGAATCGATTGCAGCAAGCATTGCCCTGAGTGCAACCACCGTCTTACCTGAACCAACCTCACCCTGCACCAACCTGTGCATCGGATGACCTGAGGCCAGGTCTTTTTCAATGTCGGCATTTACCTCTCGCTGCCCGACAGTGAACTCAAAGGGCAAAAGCTTGTCAAAGGTTCCGACTAAGTCACCGGGCTGGATTTGATGAGAGGGCTGCGCGCTGTTCTCGGAGCGCCTTCTTCCCAGCTCAAGTTGCAACAGAAGTGCCTCACGGAATCTGAGCGAATCGCTTGCCTGCTGCCAGTCAGACTCCACCTTGGGTTGATGGACATTGCGAATTGCGGTGTCTAGGTCAGCGAGTTGCTCTGATTCGAGGATTGTCGAAGACAAGTACTCCTCTAGCGGAGGGGCACTATCTAGAACGATTTGAACCGACTTTTGAATCTTCCAGGTAGTCAAAGAGCTAGTGGCTGGGTAAATAGGAATTGGTAGCTCAGCCCAGGCTTTGGCTTGAGAGGCATCGATCTCTTCAAATAGTTCGTAGTCGGGGTGGGTGAGTTGGAGCTTCCCTGAGAACGACCCGATTTTGCCTGAAAACAAGCCCCGAACTCCTGGGTGCAGCTCCCTTTGTCGCCATGCCTGATTGAAAAAGGCAAGGGTTATCTTGTCATTTCCATCAGTGACAACTACTTCAAGAATGGAGCCCGATCTGCCCTTGATGTGACGAATGGAAGTACCAGCAACCTCTCCAACTACTGACACCACCTCACCAATGGGCAGCGAAGCCAGGGGCGTTAGCTCTCCGCGCTTGGAGTAGCGCCTCGGGTAGTGCCCCAATAGGTCTTGAACCGAGACGTAGCCGAATTGCTTCTCAAAGGCTTTGGCGGTCTTGTCGCCAAGCAAAGATGAAAGCTTCGAGTCCAAAGTCACAAATGTAATCTTCGACCATTCCTAGCTTTGGATTCACTAGGCTCACACGAGTGAGCAGAATCATCTCGGGCTTGGCAGGTTCAATCAAACTGAAAGCTGCTGCCAAATCAACGCGCCCTACAAGCGATCGAGTCAAAGAGAGCCTGTTCGCAAAACTTGAAAACTTAGGCGCCTTAGATGGAGCCAAAGTGTTGGACCTTTATGCCGGCTCAGGGGCCCTAGGTCTTGAGGCGGCATCGAGAGGCGCGGCTGAGGTCATTCTGGTTGAGAGGGACAAAGCTGCAGCTGAGGTAATCAAGGAGAACCTTCGACTCGCTTCAAAAGCGCTCGGTCCGCAAACCTTGCTCACGCTTCAGACAAAAGAAGTGAAGAAATTTTTGTCCCAACTGGCCGCAAGTTACAGCTTGGTCTTCATGGACCCGCCTTATGAGCTAGCGAATCAAGAGATCTCGGACAATCTCGAAGCCCTGACCCAGAATCTAGATTCTGGAGCACTCGTTGTTGTCGAGCGATCTTCTAGGAGCGACGATTTTCCGCTACCAGAAAGGTTCTCCGTTTTGGAGAAGAAGTCCTACGGCGATACAGCCGTCCTACTTCTCGAATTCAACTAGATAGAGCGCTGGTTGTGACCGGTGTAGACCTGCTGAGGTCGACCGATACGAGTCGCTGAATCAGCATTCTGCTCGCGCCAGTGGGCAATCCAGCCAGGCAGACGACCGACAGCAAACAATGGTGTAAACATGCGAGCTGGGAAGCCCATAGCCTTGTAAATGACGCCGGTGTAGAAATCAACGTTCGGGTATAGCTTGCGCTCTATGAAGTAGTCATCGGCCAACGCTGCGGCCTCGAGCTGCTTCGCGATGTCAAGGAGTGGATCTGAAACGCCTAGCTCGTTTAGCACCTGATCAGCGTGCGACTTGACGATTCTGGCTCTTGGGTCAAAGGACTTGTAGACACGGTGACCAAAGCCCATGAGGCGAATTCCGTCTTCTTTGTTCTTGACTCGCTCAACATACTTTTGAACCGAGTCACCGGATTCGTGAATGAAGGTGAGCATGTCCAAAACAGCCTCGTTGGCTCCACCGTGCAGTGGTCCCGACAGGGCATTGATTCCTGAGGCAACCGAGGCAAATAGGTTTGCCTGCGAGGATCCGACGAGGCGAACAGTCGAGGTTGAGCAGTTCTGCTCGTGATCTGCATGCAACAGAAGCAAAGTGTCAAGAGCCTTGGTGACAACAGGGTTTTGAACATAGTCCTCTGCCTGGTTGCCGAAGGTCATCTTGAGGAAGTTCTGAACTAGCGAGAGCTCATTGTCCGGATAGATGAAAGCCTGACCCATCAGGGCCTTGTGGGTGTAAGCAGCCAAGACTGGCAGCTTGGCCAAAAGTCGCATGGTGGCGAGCTCGACTTGCTCTGGATCCTTGGGGTCGGTCGAGTCATCGTAGAAGGTGGAAAGCACAGACACTGAAGCAGATAGCACGGCCATTGGGTGAGCGGATGACTGGAAGGTGTCAAAGAACTTCAAAACGCTCTCGTGCACCAGGGTGTGGCGACGAAGCTTTTGGTCAAACTCAGCCAGCTGTTCAGCGGTTGGAAGTTCGCCGTTGATGAGAAGGTAAGCGACGTCTAGATAGGTCTTGTGCTCTGCAAGCTGCTCAATTGGATAACCACGGTGGCGGAGAATCCCCTGCTCGCCGTCGATATATGTAATGGCGCTCTTGGTCGATGAAGTGTTTACAAAACCCTGATCGTAAGAGCTAAGACCGGTGGTTGCCATTAGCTTCGAGATGTCGATTCCACTTGGGCCTTCAGTGGAGGGGATCACATTGAATTCGGCACTTAAGTTGCCGTATTTAATTGAAACCTTGTCGCTCGAACTCAATGCCACAGCTCCTTTTGGGACTCGCTTTTGCGCCTAGCCTAGAGCATTCAAAAGCCGCTCTGCGGCCCTTTGAATCTCATCATCGGTGGCCGTGATCGAAAACCTCACAAATTTCTTGCCAGCTTCGCCATAGAACTCCCCTGGCACAGCAACAATCCCTAGTTCAGCAAGCTCTTGAATGTCTTGCCAGCAGTCGTTTCCCCTGGTTGCCCACAGGTAAAGACCTGCCTCCGAGTTGGAGATTTCGAATCCAAAGGCCCTGACGGCTGGCAACAAGATCTCCCTGCGCCTGCGATAAACCTCTTTTTGCTTCGCAACATGCTCATGGTCGCCTAAGGCTGCAGCGATAGCTTTTTGCACTGGCATCGGGACCATCATGCCTGAGTGCATACGGAGGTTGACCAGACCCTTGATTAGCTTTTCATCCCCTGCAGCAAATGCAGCACGATAGCCAGCAAGGTTGGATTGCTTGCTCAGCGAGTAAATCGAAAGAACGTTGTCCAGGTCGCCATCGGTGACTTCCGGATCAAGCATGCATGGGATGTAGGTCTCATAATTTCCACTCCAGCCAAGCTCGGCATAGCACTCATCATTAACGATGACCGCACCGAGATCCCTAGCTCTAGCAAGCGCTACCCGGAGTCTCTCAATGGACAGCACCTCACCACTAGGGTTCCCAGGGCTGTTCAGCCAAATCAACCTTGTATTTTCTGGCCACTCAGCTGGGTCATCCCCCACAAATACATCTGCTCCACAGAACTTTGCCCCGACTTCATAAGCGGTGTAGGCATAGGTTGGTTGGACAACCACATCGCCTGGGCCTAGGCCAAGCATCAACGGCAGCCATGAAATGAATTCTTTAGAGCCGATAGTCAGCAAAACCTGATCTGGAACCAACCCCGGTGATCTGCGGCGACTCTCATACCAATCACACACTGCTTGGCGAGCGGAGTGCTCACCCCAGGTTGTGGGGTAGCCAGGTGAGTCTGAAGCTTCATCCAAGGCCTTTTGAACAACCTTAGGGGTTGGATCGACGGGATTACCAACCGACAAATCGATTGAGCCTTCGGGGTGCCGGCTAGCTAGTTCTCGGTAGGGCCTGAGTTTTTGCCAGGGGTACTCCGGAAGGCGATCGAACACTACTCTCCCTGTGGTGGAAGGGCAGAAACCAGTGGGTGGTCACCCGCGATGGGGCCAACCTTGGCGGCACCACCAGGAGAGCCGACCTCGGAGAAGAAGTCAACGTTTACCTTGTAGTAGTCGGACCACTCACCAGGAAGGTCGTCCTCGTAGTAGATCGCTTCAACAGGACATACGGGTTCGCAAGCGCCACAGTCCACACACTCATCCGGGTGGATGTAGAGCATGCGGTCGCCCTCGTAAATGCAGTCGACTGGACACTCATCAATACATGCCTTGTCCTTGACATCAACACATGGGAGCGCGATTACGTAAGTCACTGGATCTCCTAAAGCTCTGCGTAAATTCTAGGCTCTTTACCTAACCAGCATCTCGAACAAGGGCAGTGGGGAAACTAATCCCTTAATTTTACCAGCTGGTATCCCTCGTCATTTGAGACAACCTCTCCACTTTCAACCTTTATGGAGCCAAGGGTTAGAACCCAGTTTGTATCCTCAGGGATCAGATCGGTTGGGTACACCGTGTTTGAATTCAAGATTTCCAAGTCAGTGTTGTGCTCAAGCCAGAATGAACTCACCCTGCCATCGAATCTCGACTCGGCAAGAATTAGCAAGGAGTCTCGCTGCTCTTTTGGCAAGTAATCGGCCACAAAGTGACCCGCCCTATCTGCCGCCGACTGTTCCAACCTGAAGCCTTGATACTGACCCTGAATCTGATAGCCGGTGCCGATCATCACGAAAGGAATCAGGGCCGAAGCGACCCAAACTGTGTACTTAGGGAAGAAGGCAATAACAAGCAAAGTCACAAACATCAGGTTTGCGGTGAGGTCGATTGTGAACTTGTCTACCACCAGCCCAGCTAAATTGGGTGCGTCAGCAATTTGGATAGTTAGGGTGCCGAAGTAACCCGCAAAGGCGATTGAGATCAATAGAAAAATCGGGGCGATTACTAACCAGCGAGCCCAAGCCTTAGTTTGCGCAAGGATTGATTTGTCATATGCAACCGCAAGTCCAGCCAGCGCGACAATTGGGAACAGGTAGTCGTAATAGCGAAGAAGGACGCGGGTCGTGTGGTCATCGCCACCTCCAGTGATCCAACCAGTAAATAGGACAATCGCTATCACCAGGACGATAAGCCAAATCAAAGTCATTAAGGCGAATCTATGAACGGGCATTACCTCAGAGGTTCTGAAAATATCAATCGTTGCGATAGCTATCGCAACAACTGCTGCGCCCAGTAATGCCGCGATAGTTAGCGAGTGGGTGTAAAGCTGAGTGGGAAATAGTCCAACTGCACCAGTGACGGATCCAGCTCCCACAAGAGATGCCGAACTGGTGCTGGCTGAGCCGATACCGCCAACGAAGCTACCGATCGCATCCGTTGCTCCATATGCTCCAAATACATTCAGCGACTTAGGGCCAGCAACAAGAAAACCGACGCCCACGCGCACCGCGAGGTAGGCACCGGCGAATCCCGCAACATTCAGAGCCATAAGTTTGAAGTAAGGCTTGTGGTCCAGCGAAGCGATAAGCAGATAAATGCCAAGGGCCATTGCGGCCATGAGGGCGTGTGGCTTGACCAGGCCAGCTAATCCGAGCGGAATCCCGGCGTAGGCCCAGGTTCTCCAGCTTGGATTCTCACTTGCCTTCAGAACGAAATAAAGCGTGAGCCCTAGAAGGAAAAAGAACATCGACTCTGGCAAATACATCGACGCATAGATGCTTGTGGGGCTGAGCATGGTTGCCACAAAGAATCCCAGGGAAACCCAAAAAGGCATGAACCTCAGTGCGATAGCGAATAGTGTCAGAGCAAATCCGACTATGAAGATCAGGTTTATTGACTTAGCACAGGTGTAAAAAGCCTCACCGCACAAGTTGGTCGAAGAGTAGACGAAGTTGAATAGGTAGTTCCCAAAGTCAAATGGGAGATTCTGATCCCAAGGCGAGTGCTGCCTTGAGGTAATGCTGTAGATCCACTCGTCCTGCAAGATAGCAGGGTTGATGTCCCTAACCCTGAAAAACACCCAGGCCGAGGTTGCGATAATCGCTGCCAACAAAGACACGAGCTTGACCGCCCCTAGCTCTTTAATCTTCGAAATTGTGGTCATCAGGCATACCTCTTTTGGTTTGGAACCCTTGGTTCGGACTGAATGTCATAAGAAAGAAAGGACAGCAGGAGCTGCACTCCCAAAATAATTGATAGTGATGCAATAGTGGCCTGACCCGCTGTAGTGGCTCTTCCGGCCTCAGATGCGGCGATAAAACTTGCTAAGCCGAACCAGGAGCCAAAGAGTGCGAGACCTAGGCCGATCGGCAACTCAAAGCTTGCGATTGAAAATTCCCGCAGGTAATAGCGGTAGAAGATTCGCTTGAGCTGGTTTCTGAGGTGCTTCAGCGGAAACTCCACGAGTACCCTGGAAATCTTGAGATTGCTCTTTTCGTCCGCGTATCTTGCAGGCAAAGGAACGTCTTCCACAACCGCCGTGGCAAGGTTCAACCTGAACAGCATGTCGGATTCGAAGAAGTACCTCTCGGATAGCTTGTCAAGGTCAATTCGCTCCAACGCAGCCCTGTGTATCGCGGTGTATCCATTAGTTGGGTCGGTAATGCTCCAGTAGCCCGAGGACAACTTTGACCACAAGGAAAGAACTGCGTTGCCGACGATTCTGACTCGAGGCATAAGGTAAAGCTGATCCAGCGAATCGAAACGATTTCCCTTGGTGTAGTCAGCCTCGCCTAGAAGAATCGGTTTCACTAATTTCGGCAGGTCTTCCGGAAACATTTGGCCATCGCCGTCCATCTTGACGATGACATCTGCCCCTGCTGCAAATGCAGCTTTGTACCCGGTAACTACCGCACCACCGACACCTTTGTTGATTTCATGGTGAATAACTGATACTCGCTTGTCTTTACTTTTTTTGGCGACAAGCGCACCGGAACCATTTGGGCATGCGTCATCGACAACCCAGATTTTCTCCACCTCGGGACCGACTCGCTTCAAAAGATCGAGAATGTGGCGCTCTACTTTGTAGGCCGGGATCACAACGTGAATCTTCATGCCCACACCCACTTTCGATTCGAGTTGATCCGACAACTCCCCCACCAGATTCTAGAGAACTTGTCGGCCAATTCTTGGGAGGGTTTGTCAGGACTTTGGAGCGACTAGCCCTTTGGCAAATTCTTCAGGTGAGAAAAACGCGAAGTCATTGACGCCCTCACCAACTCCTACGAGCTTAACTGGCAGATCAAGCTCCTGCTGCAGGGCATAGAGGATTCCACCCTTGGCACTACCATCCAGCTTGGTCATAACGATGCCAGTCACATTCGCCACCTCAGCAAAGGCCTTTGCCTGAGCCATGGCGTTCTGTCCAGTTGTGGCATCGATGACAAGCAGGACTTCGGAGATCCGAGCCTGCTTTTCGACAGCTCGCCTAACCTTGCCCAGCTCGTCCATTAGGTCTTTCTTGTTCTGAAGGCGCCCAGCGGTATCAATGATTGCGATATCGGCCTGCTTGGTGTGCGCCAACTCGACTGTCTGATACGCAACCGATGCCGGGTCTTGCCCCTCGCGCTCAGGCCTAACAATCTCTGCCTCGGCGCGCTGCGCCCAAGTTGCCAACTGATCCACAGCTGCGGCGCGGAAGGTATCGGCAGCACCCAGCACGACACTCCAGTCTCCATCTCTGAGCCAACGAGAGAGCTTGCCGATGGTGGTGGTTTTGCCTGCGCCGTTGACTCCCACCACCAAGATCACGTAAGGCAGATCTCCCGATGAGAGGTTGAGAGCGGCATCCGATCTTGTCAGGCGCTTGGTAAGAAGGTCTTTGAGCAAAAGACGAAGTTCTGCGTCAGAGCTCGCGCCAACTCTGTTGGCTTCACGCTTTAGATCATCGGTAATCTCGAGTGCAGCATCGACACCGAAATCCGCACGAATCAGGATGTCTTCGAGGTCATCAAGGTCAACGTCGCCTGAAAAAAGTGACCTAATGCCATCGCCAAGCGACCGCTTTGGAAGCCCCACCTCGGCCAGTGCAATTGGCTCAACTTTCGGCGAATACGAAGCGACAGAAGTTGCAGTGTCGGTCGATTCAGCATTTTGTGCCGGTTTCTCGAGAATTACTTCACTAGCTGCAGGTGCAGAATCTGACTCGTGCGCTACTGGTGGCTCAGATTCCAGCTCAACCTCGGCCTGAGTTGGAGTTTGTGCATCAGGCTTTTCACCACGAAGACGTTTCAGAAACTTGAACATCATTTGTCCTTATCGAGTTTCTGACCAACAACCTGGCTCATGCCGTCCTGGCGCATGGAAACACCATAGAGTGCATCAGCGATCTCCATTGTGCGCTTTTGGTGAGTGACGATGATCAACTGTGAAGATGCTCTAAGGCTGTCAACAACCTCAAGCAGGCGACCTAGGTTTGCATCATCAAGCGCGGCCTCAACCTCATCAAGCACATAGAAGGGGCTGGGTCGAGCCTTGAAAATTGCAATCAGCAATGCGACCGCGGCGAGCGATCGCTCACCACCTGAAAGCAAAGACATTCGCTCGATGCGCTTACCGACCGGCCTAACGGCAACCTCAACACCGGTTTCCAGGAGGTTCTCGGGCTCGGTCAACGAAATAGAACCGGTTCCGCCAGGGAACAGGATTGGGAACACTTTTTCAAACTCACGCTTGGTGTCTTCGAAGGCTGCAGCAAAGATGTGCTGCATCTTGGTGTCGAGATCCTTGATGATGCCGACCAGGTCGGCTCGAGCTTTGCCTAAATCTTCAAGCTGTTCGCTCAAATACTTGTGACGCTCCTCAAGGGCAGCGAACTCCTCCAGAGCAAGAGGATTAAATGCTCCGAGCTGATTTAGCTTCTGCTCGGCAGCTCGAAGCTCCTTCTCGAGCTCCTCGCGTGTTTGTTCACCCAGGACAGTCTCAGCCAACAAAGTGTCGACATCCAGCGAAAGCTCGGAGCTAACCCGTTCGGTCAAGTTTGCAAGGTTTAGTCGAAGCTCGTGGTTTTGCATCTCGACCTCGTGAACGCCCTGGTTGAGCTCATTGAATCGCTGCTCGAGCTGAGCTGACTGTTGACGCAAAACCGCCAAACGATCAGTTCGCTGGATACGCTGAGCCTCAAGGTCTCTCACCTGAGCTCGCAAAGTAGCAGAAATTGCCTCGATCTTGATCAAGGCCGCCGGGATCAGTTGCACTGCATGCTGAGCACTGACCAGCTGACGGGAGCGCTGCTCCAAAATAACGCGGTCCTTTTCCATCGCCGCATTTGCCTCGGCCAAACGGCCCTTTAGGGTTGGAACTAACTTTGATGCCGCAATTCGTCGCTCAGAAACGGTTCCAACCGTGATGCGAATTTCAAGCTCTGCCTGTCGTGCCGACTCCAGTTGACCCGCAAGCTCCTGACGAGCCGCTTCATTCTCTGCAGCCAGTTGAACAACGGGCATCTGCGCCAGTTTGGATTTCAACCCCTCCAGCTCAATCTCAGCCTGCTGCCTGTTCTCCATCAGAACTTGGCTATCGCGCTGGAGCTTGAGAACTTCAGCCTTAGCGGCCTCGTGCTGGGCAATAATTCGACCAACACGCTCAGCTCTCGCTGCTAACTCGGCATCGTGTTGTTGCAGCGCAGCGAGCGCCGACCTAACACCCTGCTCGGCGGCAGCTGCGTTCGCACGAACGTCATCGAGATCCTGGGTGAGCTTTTCGATGCTCTTCGCGAGCGCCGAAAGCTGTTCACTGGCTCTCTCTCGCTCGGCCGCAAGCTCAAGTTTTGAGGGAGCCTTGGTACCACCGCCCCGAACTAGGGACTCTGAAACCAAATCACCATCAAGTGTTATGACGCTCTTGCCACCGATTGCACTGTCACCAAGTGCGATAACCGCCGCATTTAGATCGGGAGCAATCAAGAACGGATCCAGGACTGCCAATACCGCTTCTGGGGCTTTTACTACAGCCCCTGCTGGCACAAGTCCCGCAATCTCTTTGCGCGGGCGGCTTGAAGGGTCGCCTGAAACCACAACAAAGTCAGCACGACCAAGACCTTCGCTCCTGAGGTACTGCAGCGCTGCCACTGCCTGCTCGCGGCTTGATGCCACCACCGCATCAGATAGGGCACCCAAGGCAACGGCGATGGCAACCTCGTAACCCTTTTCAATTGATACCGATTCAGCTAGTAACCCCTTGATACCCGAGAGCTTGGCCTTGCGAACTTCATTGGAACCATCGGCCTGTTCGAGGGTAAGTCCCAAGGCTGCGTGCTTGGCCGCTACCGCATCACGTTCACGTTCGGCCGCATGCAGTGCATCGCGGGCTAGTTCGACCTTGGAGCGAAGTTCCAACTCTGCAGCCTGGGCTTTTTCGTATTCGACTCGAAGAGCATCGTCACTGGATGATTCGGTCGTTGGAGCAAGCTCCTGCTGCTGGGCACCTAGTTCGGCGGCTCGAGCCGTTGCATCTTGGATCGCATTTGCTAACGAGGCAATCTGACCGGCAAAACCTTCGATCTTGCTCTCTTGAACCGAGATTGCACCCATTACCTGGTTGCGCTCTCGGTCTTTTGCCTCGGCCTCACTGCGCATCCTCAGCTGGTGCGCATCGTGCTCGCTCAGTATCTTGCTGGCGGCCTCCCTGTGAGCCTCACGCTCGCGCAGGGTAATTGCCAGAGCCTCAATTTCAGTCTCGAGCTGGGCTAATTCAGCTTCTGACCCAGCCAACTCTGCCGAGATCTCCGCAATCTCGATGTCGCGAGAAGTGATCTCTTGTTGACTGAGCAGACTGATGCGCTGCTGGGCGATGTTTTGTAGCGATCGAAGCTTGGTCTCCTGAGCTTCAAGGCCATAGAGACGCTTGCGCTTGTCATCAAGTTCCGCGGAAACAAGCTGGGCTTCCAGCTCGTGAATTCCGGCTCTGGCTGAGGCCAGCTGCTGCTGCGCCATGGCCGACTCAGCCTTACGTTCGCTTTCACTCTTGGATGCAATGTCCAGCTGTGATCTAAGTGCCTTGATTTGAAAGGCGAGCAGCTTGGCTTTGGCCTCGCGAGTGATGGCTGCAATTTGCTGAGCCTGACGGGCAACCTCGGCTTGACGACCCAGTGGCTTTAGGTTTCTTCGAAGCTCAGCAGTCAAATCGTGCAGGCGCACGAGGTTTACCTGCATCGCATCGAGTTTTCGCTCGGTCTTTTCTTTGCGCCTGCGGTATTTCAGGATTCCGGCAGCCTCTTCGATGAGCGCTCTGCGCTCAATCGGAGTGGCGCGCAAAACAGTGTCAAGCTGCCCCTGTCCAACGATAACGTGCATCTCTCGGCCAAGACCGGAATCGCTCAGTAGTTCCTGAACATCTAAAAGACGACATTGCTCACCGTTGATGGCGTACTCACTGGCACCATTTCTAAACAGCACTCGCGAGATGGTGACCTCGGCGTATTCGATGGGTAGAGCACCATCCGAGTTGTCGATGGTGAGCTGGACCTCAGCGCGACCCAAGGGTCCCTTGGTCGCGGTCCCGGCAAAGATGACATCTTCCATCTTGCCGCCGCGCAGGGTTTTTGCTCCCTGCTCACCCATTACCCAAGCCAGAGCATCAACGACGTTCGATTTGCCGGAGCCGTTGGGGCCAACAACACAGGTGATGCCCGGTTCAAAGGCCAAAGAGGTGGGCTGAGCAAATGACTTAAAGCCTTTTAGGGTGATGCTTTTTAGATGCAAGCGTCTTCACCCCTTTCGTGTGATTACAAAGCCTAGCCAAAACTAGACCGTCTGAGTTTGCAGCTGAGCACCCCAAAGCCAGCAATTAGCCCCAATCGAAGCTGCAACCTCTAGACTGGCCTGATAATCCCTCTCAGAGAAATCCTCCATGAAACAAAACGAACTTCTTAGAAACGTTGCCATTGTCGCTCACGTAGACCACGGCAAGACCACCCTTGTAGACGCCATGCTCAAGCAAACCGGTGCATTTTCAGCTCACCAGGCCGTAGATGAGCGCGTCATGGACTCCGGTGATCTTGAGCGCGAAAAGGGCATCACCATCCTTGCCAAGAACACCGCAGTCTCCTACTCAGGACCTGCAGCTCAGGGCAAGACCATCACCATCAACGTCATTGACACCCCAGGTCACGCCGACTTCGGTGGCGAGGTTGAGCGTGGTCTGTCGATGGTTGACGGCGTTGTGCTTCTGGTTGATGCATCTGAAGGACCACTGCCACAGACTCGCTTTGTGCTGCGCAAGGCACTCGAGGCTCAGCTTCCTGTAATTCTTTTAGTCAACAAGACCGACCGTCCTGATGCTCGCATCGATGAGGTTGTCGAAGAGAGCCACGACCTACTACTAGGCCTCGCATCTGATCTCCACGACACTGTTCCAGATCTTGACGTAGATGCCATCTTGGACCTGCCTGTCATCTATGCGTCCGGTCGCGCCGGTCGTGCATCCCTGACCAAGCCAGCTGATGGCTCGCTACCAGACTCTGACAACCTAGAGCCGCTATTTGAGGCGATTCTTAAGTACATACCTGCACCGACTTATGACGAGAGCATTCCGCTACAGGCTCACGTTACCAACTTGGATGCAAGCCCATTCCTTGGTCGTTTGGCACTGCTTCGCATCTACAACGGTGAGATCAAAAAGGGTCAGCAGGTTGCCTGGGTTCGCCAGGATGGCACCACCCAGACCGTGAAGATCACCGAGCTATTGGGCACCAAGGCTCTTGAGCGCCTGCCGATTGAGAAAGCTGGGCCTGGAGACATTGTTGCTGTTGCCGGTATCGAGGACATCACAATCGGAGAGTCGCTGTGTGATCCAAATGACATTCGACCACTACCGCTTATCAAGGTTGACGACCCAGCAATCTCGATGACCATCGGTATCAACACCTCACCCATGGCGGGCCGCGTCAAGGGTGCAAAGGTAACCGCAAGATTGGTGAAGGATCGTCTCGACCGCGAGCTAATCGGTAACGTGTCAATCAAGGTGCTTCCAACTGAGCGTCCAGATGCCTGGGAGGTTCAGGGTCGTGGTGAGCTTGCTCTTGCCATCCTGGTTGAGCAAATGCGTCGTGAGGGCTACGAGCTAACAGTTGGTAAGCCACAGGTTGTTACCAAGAAGGTAGATGGCAAGATTCACGAGCCAGTTGAAGACCTAACTATTGACACTCCTGAGGAGTTCTTGGGATCGGTAACTCAGCTTCTGGCTGCTCGCAAGGGTCGCATGACCAACATGATCAACAATGGCACCGGCTGGGTTCGTATCGAATTCCGCGTGCCATCTAGAGGTCTGATTGGTTTCAGAACTGAGTTCCTGACCACCACTAAGGGTGCTGGCATCGCCAACGCTCTCGCGGCGGGCTACGAACCTTGGGCTGGCGACATCCAGACTCGACAGAACGGCTCCATGGTTGCTGACCGAGCTGGCGTTGCTACCCCATTTGCCATGATCGCTCTTCAAGAGCGTGGCACCTTCTTTGTCGAGCCAACCAGCGAGGTCTATGGCGGCATGGTTGTTGGCGAGAACTCTCGTGCCGACGACATGGAAGTGAATATCACCAAGGAGAAGCAGCTCACCAACATGCGAGCTGCTTCGGCCGATAGCTTTGTGGGGCTGACACCTCCAAAGAAGCTTTCCCTTGAGGAGTGTTTGGAGTTCGCTCGTGAAGACGAGTGTGTCGAGGTTACCCCTGAGGCAATCCGCATTCGCAAGGTTGAGCTAGACCCAAACATTCGTGCCCGACAGGCTTCTGCTCGCAAGCGAGCTAACCAGTAGGGATAAGTTAGTTACATGGCTAACTTCAACCCGCAACGTCTGATGGTGGTTCATGCCCACCCTGATGACGAGACCATCTTCACAGGTCACGTTATTGCTCACGCGCTGCGGGCTGATGTCGAAGTGAAGCTCGTGACGCTGACCAGAGGTGAGGTCGGAAATAGCCGAAATCCAAATCTGAGGTCGCTCAACGGAAACCCTGAAGAGATGTCAACCTTTCGATCGAATGCGCTATTGCGAGCGATTGAGGCGTTTGATGGCCTGGAGCACAGCTTTTTTGGAACACGGGCTTACTTGGAAACAGACCAAGACTCAACTGGACTTGGAAAATTATTCGACCGCGATCCGCTCTATCCCCTAACCCTCACCGGCTCAGGGGTAACCGTAGTGGCCGATGAGTTAGTTCCGGTGCTGAAGCGTTTCAGGCCGGATGCAATTGTCACCCTGTCACCAAAGAATCCGCATTCGGATCACAAAATGGCCTATCGGGCAGTAAAGAAGGCCATCAAACTACTCAAGACCTCGAGACCGCCCAAACACTTCGTGGTTGTTGAATCAGGAGAATCTGGTGAGATTCGAATTGGAGACGAATACACGGCAAGCGTCAAACGACAGGCGATGAAAAGCTATGCCGACTTCGTAAACGTCTCCGAAACCACCTTTGACTTTGGCACGGGTGAAATCAAATTCTCCGAGCAGGAAAAGCTCCGCCTTGTCCGCTAGGACCAAGTTCACTCAAATCGCCCTAGGAGCCCTTTTGGGCGCTGTTTCGGCAGTGTTGGGCACAGTCTTTCACCAAGCATGGGTTCAGGGTTTCCCTTACGGACTCCTGATTTCATTTGGACTTGTTAGCTGGGCCATGATCTCGCTCAGGAGATTCAGGTCCAAATTCGCCTCTTGGGTGGCCGTGGCCGTTTTGAGCTCCCTGGTTTTCTGGTTCGCTCAGCCAGATACCGATGTGATGATTCCCGCTAACTTCTCGGGCATGGCATGGAGCTACGGCTCAATAGCCTGTGCGATCCTGGTTTCTGCGTTCCCAATAGAGCTTTTCGGTGATTAGTTCAACTGTGCGATGCGTGGAGCAAGTTTAAGTGGGTGTCAGCGTCTATCCTGAATAGCATGAGTTCGAGACAAGCACATCTTTCTAGGATCTATGCCCACAGGGGAATTTGGGCCAATAAAGCGAATCAGAACACCCTGGACGCACTCGAAACTGCCATCAGCTTAGGGTTCTCTGTAGAGACCGATATTAGGGATTCTGGGGGTCAGATTGTGCTTTCTCATGATCCGGCAAAAGGCCACGAGCCACGTTTGACCGAGCTATTGTCTCTTCCAAGGCGCTCACACCTAGCTCTTAACGTAAAGGCCGATGGGCTACTGAGTTTGGGGCTCAGCAAACAGATTTTGGATAACGCGTTTGTCTTTGATTGCTCAACTCCCGAACTTGTGAGGTATGAAAGCCATGGGATCTTCCCTGCACTCAGGGTAAGTGAGTTCGAGAGACAGCCCCCAAAATCGAACCGTATTTTTTGGATAGACGGATTCAACTCCGACTGGTGGGCGCATGAAAGTGAAGCGCTAATGGAAATCTTGGACTCTGCACGCGAAGTAATCTTTGTTAGTCCAGAGCTCCACGGCCGGCCAATTGAACCAGCCTGGGATTGGTTGGTAGAACACTGGAAAAATCCAAGGGTTTCAATTTGTACTGATTTCCCCATGGAATTCGCCGCGAGGGTTGGCCGTGATTAGGGCGGTGGTTTTTGACATGGATGGGGTTCTCATTGATGCGAGGGAATGGCACAAAGTTGCACTCAATGAGGCTTTGGAGCTTTTTGGCGCAGAAATCTCCGATGCGGATCACGCTCTGAAATTTGATGGTCTCCCCACAAAAAGGAAGCTTGAAATGCTCTCGAACGCTGGCCTGATTCCTTGGAGGCTTCATAGCCTCATTGAAGCTGTGAAGCAGGATCGAACCCTCAGGATTGCTAGCACAAGATGCTATCCACTCAATAATGTTTTATTCACGCTCGGCTATATAAAGTCGCTGGGCCTCAGGGTGGGCGTTGCTACAAACTCCATCAGAAGGACAGCAGAGGTAATGCTTGGTATGTCCGGGGTGAGTCCCAGCATTGACTTACTACTCACTAATCAGGACGTAATAAATCCAAAACCTGATCCGGAGATTTATCTCAAGTCAGCCTCTTTACTTGGTGTGAAACCAAGCGAAACGCTCGTGGTTGAAGACAATGAGAACGGCGTCAAATCGGCTTTGTCAGCAGGTTGTCGAGTGCTGAGAGTCAGTGACCCAAGTGAGGTAACTGCTGACGCGATTCGTGAGGCTCTCGGCATATGAGAGTTGCATACCACCTAGTCATTACCTCGATAGGAGAGAGCAATTTATCTCGAATGGCGGACAGTGAGGCACCGGTAGTTTCTGCTGCCGTTAGAAGCCTCATTCACCCGAATGGAAAGTGCACTGTTCTGACAGACGTCTCAAGCTATTCGGCTATCGAGAATGCGCTTGAGGATGTTACAGGGGTGGAGGTTATTGCTGTGCCCATGACAAAAGGGGCATTGTGCACAGCTCTACTGGCATCGGACTCTCTCGACCCCGGCGCGCCTGTAGTGATAGCGCCGGGTGACTCCTATTTCACGCAAAACGTCTCCAACAGCATCTCAAACTTACTGGAACTCGGCATTTTTGCTGGCACCATAACCCTGAGCTCTGACTCTCCCGACCTTTCTTACCTCAGGGTGTCTCGAGATGGATCGATACACGAGGTTCTGGAGAAAAGGACAATCTCAAATATTGCCACCACAGGTGTTTTCATTTTTGGGAGCGCAAATGATTTTCTTGAGGCTGCGTCGTGGGTAATTGTGAATAACATGTCGATCGGCGGCAATTTCTTCACGAGTGCTGCGATGAATCATGCAATATTGGCGGGAGGCAAGGTAGCCTCGTTATCGGTCGAATCAACTGGGAGTGAGTTCATAAAGCCACGATATGGAATACGCGCGAATTGACACTTTCACAAATGGGTGGTTTATTGGAGATTTTCATCCATCTATTCTCAGGACGGGTGCTTTTGAAGTGTGCTTCAAAGAGCTGCGGGCTGGATTCTCGGAGCCCATGGCACTGCAAATCCATTGCGAAGAGGTAACGCTTGTAATCTCTGGCCGGATCAGGATGGGGGATCTAATCTTTGCTGCAGGTGACGTTGTAAGGGTGATGCCTGGTGAGCCTGTCGACCTCACGGTACTAGAAGACTCAAGACTCATCGGTATCAAGACACCTAGCCTTCCCGGAGACAAGAGGACCCTATGAAACCCGAGCTGCAACTGGTAATTCCAATGGGGGGCACGGGTTCTAGATTCGCTCAGGCTGGAGTAAAAACTCCTAAGCCGATGATTTCTGTTCAAGGCCGGCCCATGATTGAACAAGTTTTGGAGAATTTCAACTTTTCCATGGTCAAGAAAGCGATTTTGGTCACCAGAAATGAGGTTCTAAGCCAAGAGGCCGAAGCTCAAATTTTACATAGCTTTCCGCGACTCAAAATTGAGATTGTGCGCATGGACGGGGTTTCAAAGGGTCCAGCTGACACAGTAAGGGCAGCGTCGCCTTGGCTTGATCCTGACCTGCCGCTACTCATAGCTAACAGTGATCAGCTGATCATTCCAAGCGCATTGCCGTTCATGATTAGCTGCATGGAAACAAGGGCTAACGGCAGAATTCTCACTTTTGAGGCCAGTGACCCGAAGTGGTCGTACGTTTCTCTGGATGAACTAGGGTTTGTCAAAACCGTGGTCGAAAAGCAGGTGATTTCTAACATTGCAACCGTGGGTGTTTACTTCTTTCCCAAAACCAGCGCTTTCCTGGAAGCCATTTTACAAATGGAAGCTGCAGGTGACCTTACAAACGGAGAGCTGTATGTTGCTCCAGCCTTTAACTATTTGAATGGCGTCAGAGTTTCCACCGCAAGCGTCCGTGATTTGGACCTACTGTTTTTTGGCCTCGGCACCCCTGAGGACTTGAACCAATTCTTGTCCTCAGGTTATCGAATTGGAAACTAAACGCACCATAGAGTCCTCCGCACTGTCAGTCGTAATCCAGGGATCCTCCTCACGCAATCCACTCGAATTTGAGCTTTGCATCCAATCTGTAAAGAAGCACCTGCCCGAGAGCCAATTGATAGTGTGCACATGGTCTGGAGAGAGAGCTTTTGACAACTGTGAGAACATTCAGATCGAGGACCCGGGGCCGGAAGTGTCAGAAAACGGATATGTGAGTAATCTAAAAAGGCAGGTGCTCGGCGTCAGGGCGGGTTTGGATAGAGCCGAGAGGCCCTATGTTTTAAAGTTGAGACCAGAAATCAAAGTCATTGACGACAGCGTTCTCAATCTGATTGAGGCCTACAAAGACGGCATCATCGTGATGGATAGCATTTCACGAGCTCCGTGGCGCGCGGCCCAGCTTTTTTGGATAAGCGACTTGATAACTTTAGGCTCCTATAGGAACGTCTCTGATTATTGGTCGATCGACGCCCTCGACGTCCCGCGATTTCAAAAAAAGGTCACACTTTTCGAGCGGATATTCTCCGGCTACCACGGTGCAGATCTAGTTCTAAATTCGGAACAGATTCTCGCAATTTCTTACTTGGTCAGAAGAGGGGTCCGAGTTTCAGCGCTTAGATCTGGTGTTCCAGCTCCAACATACGCCAACTATCTCACAAACTTAGCTTCACTGGAAACGTACTTCCACGTTATTGAAGATGGGGAATTCGGACTCGAGAAACCGCACCGACTGTCACAACCGTCAGTAGCAAATTCCAAGCCTCCAAAAATCGGCAGCCGATGGTGCTGGCTTCGAAGGTATCTCAGGACTGAATTCTTGCTAGGACTCATATCGTCGTTGTTGCGGCACTTCAGTCTTCCTTGGTGGAATCGAATCCGGATGTGCCTGCGGTTTATCTCACCTGGCAGATAGGACAGTAGTGAGACCCGCGGTTTGCCCATGCATCACGCTTGATTAGCGAACCACAGCGACTGCAAGGCAATCCGGTTTGCCCGTATGCGTTTAGAGATTGCGAGAAGTAGCCGCTCTCTCCGTTTACGTTCTTGTACTGCTCATCAAATGAAGTTCCACCTTGAGCCACAGCTTTGGCCAAGACATCCTTGGCGATTGATAGAAGCTCAAGGTGTTTGCGCTTTGTTATCGAGCTGGCTGGTTTGTCGTAATGCAGTTTTGCGAGCCAAAGGGATTCATCGGCGTAGATGTTTCCAATCCCACTCAATAACCCCTGATCTAAGAGCACCCTCTTGATGCCTGAGTTCTTCTTGGTCATCTTGATTGCAACCTGGCTATCGTCAAAGAGCGGGTCTAGCAGATCTCTCGCGATGTGAGACACCGTTGTTGGGATATAAGCACCGGTTGGGGCTTCGGGGCTAAAGCCCCCCGGACCCAAATCTTTGGTCAGCACCATGTCATCAAACATCAAGCCACCGAAGAGCCGCTGGTCAACAAAGCGAATTTGCAAACCCTCTCCGGCCGAGGTTTCAACACCAATGACCACGCGAGTTTGTGGATCGGGTGCGTGATCTGGGGTCCTGACAAGGATTTGTCCGCTCATTCCAAGGTGGCCGACCAGTGCTCGGGAAGCCGAAATCGGCAGCCAAAGAAACTTGCCTCGCCTGACAACAGCTTCAAACCGCGCGCCAAGGACTTCACTTCGGAAACCTTGGACTCCCCCAAGATTCTTTTTCAAAGATCGAGCGTCGAGAACTTCCAACTCGGTCACCTTTGCACCAACTAGGTGCTGTGCGAGTCCAGCTCTAACCGTTTCGACTTCTGGTAGTTCAGGCATTACTTACCCAGCACTTTCAGTGCTGCGATAGCAGCTTCGGTTTCAGCACTTCGCTTAGTTGAAGACTTGCCTTGAGCTATCAGCTTTTGCCCTACAAAACACAGGGCCGTGTAGGTCATCTGGTGATCTGGCCCTTCACCTTCAACTTCGTATCGCACATCTCCAAGGTTCAGTTTTTGAGCCTTTTCAATCAGCGATGTCTTTGGGTCTGCCATCTCTCTAATCGCATCCGGGTTTTCTAGAAGTGGCAGCACGAAGCGCTCGACAATTGACCTAGCTGATTCCATACCAGAGGACAGGTAAGCAGCCCCAAGGATTGCCTCGAAAGCATCAGCCAGAACGTTGGTCTTCTTGCGACCATCAGTTCTCGACTCGCCCTTACCCAGTCTTAGAAATTTACCCAGTTCAAGCTGATTGGCAGCAGTTGCGAGAGCTTGAGCTGACACCACTGCGTTCTTTAGTTTGGTCAGTTCACCCTCGGACAGATCGGTGTGGTCCTTAAACACAGAAACGGCTACGAGGTAACCGAGGATTGAATCCCCAAGAAACTCGAGCCGTTCGTTGTCAGCTCCGCCTTTTTCATAGGCGTATGAGCTGTGGGTAACAGCAAGCCGCAAGAGCTCGGGGGTAATTTCAACCCCAAGCCGCTCTTGCAGCTGTGCTAGTGACATTTGTTAGGCGTCAGCAACCTTGCGGCCCTTGTACTCCATGTAGAGCTCGGTGCCAACAGAGTCAGTTACAACCTTTGCGCGGTGAGGAAGGCTGTAAACAGTCTTGCCATTCTCAACGGTCTTGACCAGGGTTACTGGCTCTGCCTTCCACTGGGAACGACGAGCGTGAGTGTTAGCGCGTGACTTGCGACGCTTTGGTACTGGCATTCTTACCTCTTCTAAAAATTTCGAAAGTTCCGCTTAAAGTAGCTATCTACAGAGGGGCAGGGCCGAGGAACAACGACTGTAAGAGAATAGATGAATCTTTCGGAATTGTCCAGCTAACTCGCGTCCAGGGAACTCAACGCGCTTTGAGGTACCTGACAAAGCGCTTGGTGAAATCAATTGGGTGCCTTAGGGGAAATGTGACCCACCTGAATTGCTTTGACCTCCACATAATCCTCTCTCGCCTGTTGTCCGCGGCGACATTGGAAGGGTGCTTCAAAATAGGCGGAAGCTCCCCTGCAGGGACATCGACGTCGAAAGCTTCAAACTTGGTGTGAGTCGCGTCTGCCCCAAAACCCAAGTTTCTAACGAGATTTTGCCTCGGCACGATAGCGAGTTTCTGGTTTTGCCTGAACCAGACCGCCAGGGAGATGTCCCAAGTATTTAGACGATGCGCCTCCTTCATCATCGCGACAAAGGTGCGACCCTGAGACTGGGAGCTAAAGCCCTTCAGTATCTCCAGCTGTTCATTAGGTGACCACTCTTCAACTTGCGGTGATTCCCGGAACTGCTTCCAAGTGCGGGCCCACGTCGCCCACCCCCAGATGTAAGGTGCCGCGGAAAAGTGGTAGTCAGATTCAAGCGAGCGATAGGGGGCAAAATTCGATCCTGATATCAAGCCGACCCTAGGATCGGATTTGTATCGCGTAATCATTGCTTCCATGAACTCAAAGAATGAACTGGATGGAAGACAATCATCTTCGAGAATAATTGCCTCCTCTACCCTTTCGAAAGCAAAATCTAGCCCCGTGAGAATTCGTTCCCTGAGCCCGAGGTTTGTTGAGGCGTAAGTCCGTATGACCTCACAAGGCCAATCAACTAGGCTCAAGACTGACCTTGTCTTTTCGGCGAGCTCAACCTCTCCCGGACGATCTGACCTTGGCCCATCCGCAATCAAAATCAGTTTTTCAGGCCGATAATCCCTTATCTTGTCAAACACCCTGGCTGTTAAGTCTGGGCGCCGAAAAGCAAATAACACCACAGGTAGTTTCGTCATAGATGACTCGACCTCCCCAACAGCTTTCTCCTAATAAAATCCCCAGCAAGGACGAACCACCAGAATGGACGAAAGATCGGCCAGGCTGGGAAGGTGTGCCTCAATTCAGGTGCAACCTGAAGTTGTGGATCAATCCAAATCGACCCCCCATTTGAGGTTATCCGCCGATTCAGGAAAACATGTTCGCATTCATCCGACGAGGATGGGAGGTAGGCAGACTTTTCGAATGCGGCTCGTTTGTAAATCGCGAGTCCGCCAAACGCCGAGGCAACAGCAATTGGGGGCTGATGTCTTCTAATTCGAATCATCTTGGAAACCATAGACTTGTACTTGGACGCAAGCCTCGAGTATCCAAGCGCCTCAAGTTGCGCCTCAAGCTGACGATAATCCGAATCGACCCAGCCGTCTTTCCTCAGAGCAAATAGGTCATAATACCTACCTATTGAGTTTGCAGTGATAACTGTCGCCCCGGGAAGCCTTGAAACAGAGTCAGAGATTGCTCCAGCTCTCAGAGGACTCAGAATTCCATCGAAGTCCGCGACAATTACATAGTCAAATTCGTCGTGCAGTGCTAGCAACTTGTCCTTTGCAGATTGTCTGCAAAATGCAATTCTGTCCACGCGCCGAGGAATCGAGTTTTGGAGCGGACCGAATGAGGAGTACTCAAAAGATGCAATCTCATGGCTCAATCGTTTGAGCTCTGTCACAGAGTCGTCCGTACTGTCTGATTCCACAATGAACCAATGGACCACAAGCCCAGGCCAAACCGCTTGAGAAATGGATTCCACTGAGTCCTGGAGAGTTCGGCCACAGTTCCTGACACTGCCGAGAACAACAAACCGGGGTTGCGATGGGCCGACTACCACTCTTTACCCCTAGTTGACATCGCTCTTGCGGCTTCGCGCTTGTCTTGTTGCTCTTTCAAAGTCTGACGCTTGTCCCAGTCCTTCTTACCCTGAGCAAGGGCAATCTCAACTTTGGCCCTGCCGTCTTTGAAGTAGAGAGACAGGGGAACAATCGTCAAACCAGATTCCTTGACTTTGCCGCCAAGCTTGTTGAGCTCAGCCCGATTTAGAAGCAGTTTGCGCCTGCGGCGAGTGGCGTGATTAGTCCAACTCCCAGCAAGGAATTCGGGGATGTGGACATTCTCGAGCCAGGCTTCTCCCCCATCGATGGTTGCATAACCATCGATTAGGGAAGCGCGCCCTGCACGCAATGATTTAACCTCTGTTCCAGTTAGCACAAGGCCGGCCTCGTACACGTCCAAAATGTGGTAATCGTGTCGGGCCTTGCGATTGGATGCAACCAACTTTTGGCCGCGTTCCCTGGGCAAGATGTGCTCCTAGATCTTGAGGTATCTCCTGATTGAGACACCTGATGCCATAACCGCAAGGATAACACCTAGGCTTACCAGATAGGGAGCGACAGTTAGCGCATCGGACAGGCCAACAAAGCTCGTGAAAGGCAACTGGAGCGCAAGATAGTCGGTAACCAGGTATTGAACCACTGCGAGTGTGGCGCCCGCTGCCAACAGACCACCGAGTAATGCCGCGAAGATGCCTTCCAGCACAAACGGAAGCTGGATTGAGAAATTCGACGCCCCTACAAGTCTCATGATCGAGATCTCTCGGCGTCTTGAGAATGCGCTAAGCCGAATGGTCGTTGCAATTAGGAGCGTGGCGCTAAGCAACATCACTCCAGCAACCCCGGCTGCTGCCAGGCTACCCACATTCATAAATGAAAAAATCTGATCCAGATAGCCGCGCTGGTCGCGAACCTCCTCGACCCCTTCAAGGCCAGAGAAGCTCTCAGCGATTAGTTGGCTGTCCGAGGGGTTTTTGAGGTTTACCCAAAATGCCTGATTTAGCTGGTCTGGGGAGATGAACTCCAAAACTGTTGATCCAGCGAACTCTTGAGAAAACTTCTCATATGCCGCCTCGTGGGTCTCGAAGAAATACTCTTCGACGTATGGAGTAATGGCTGCAGAGTCCAATTGTGACTTGACGGCCGCAATTTGCTCCTCGGTTACTCCCCCGACAGGGCAAGCTGCCTCAGGAGAAAAATCTGTGCAGAGGTAAACGGCGACTTGAGCACGGTCATACCAGTAGTTCTTCATCTCGCCGATTTGTAGTTGAAGTAGCGCAGCGATCCCAACAAAAGTCAGGGAAATGAAGGTCACGAGAATAATGGAGAAAACCATCGAGACGTTGCTCTTTAAGCCCGCCCACATCTCGGAGAGAATGAAGCCTGGATTCATAGCGACCCCTCGCCATCTAGGCTCCAGCTGCCGGTCTTCGGCTCGACTATGTCTACCGGGCTACTTGGCAGCTCTCGATAGCTTGCCGTCTGGGCGTCACGAACAATTTCGCCACTACGAATTTCAATGACTCGCTTCTGCATCCGGTCAACAATTGACCGGTCGTGTGTAGCCATAACAACAGTGGTTCCCGAGAGGTTGATCCGCTCGAGAAGGTTCATGATTTCAGTGCTGGTAGCGGGGTCAAGATTTCCCGTGGGCTCATCAGCCAGAAGAACCTCGGGGCGATTCACCAAAGCCCTGGCAACGGCAACCCTTTGCTGCTCGCCTCCGGATAATTCACTGGGAAGTCGATTGGCTTTCTCTTCTAGACCTACAAGCTTTAACACATCTGGCACTGCGGTCTCGATAAAGGCTTTTGATTTACCAATCACCTTTAGAGCGAAGGCGACATTTTGATAAACCGACTTATTAGGAAGCAGCCTGAAGTCCTGAAAGACAACACCCAGTTTGCGACGAAACTGCGGAACTCGCCTTGAAGGAAGCCTCCCCAAGTTTTCCCCGAGGACCAAGACTGAACCAGTGTCAGGTCTTTCCTCGCGAAGCATCAATCTCAACAGGGTTGACTTGCCCGATCCTGAGGTGCCAACAAGAAATACAAACTCACCTCGGGCAATGGCAATCGAGACCCCCTTTAGGGCTTGGCTATTTGAGCCTTTGTATGTCTTGGTGACTTCTTCTAGTCGGATCATTGTGGCTAAAGCCTAAAAAGCGATTACTGCTTATTACCCAAGACTCTCCGAGGCTTGGGTAATTACACCTCTTGCTGTTTTCTCCAGCGGATACCCGCCTGAATAAAGCCATCAATCTCACCGTCAAAGACATCGTCCGGGTTATTGACCTCATAACCGGTCCTGAGATCTTTTACCATCTGATAGGGAGCGAGCACATAGGAGCGCATTTGTTCTCCCCAGCTGGCCTTCACATCGCCAGCGAGTTGCTTCTTCTTGGCCTCTTCTTCTTGGCGCTTAATTTCCAGAAGCCTCGATTGCAACACCCGCATTGCTGCAACCTTGTTTTGCAGTTGGCTCTTCTCGTTTTGGCAAGAGACAACGATTCCGGTTGGAATGTGGGTGATCCGGACTGCGGAGTCAGTCGTGTTCACAGACTGACCTCCAGGTCCCGATGAGCGAAACACATCGACCCTGATTTCAGAATCGGGAATATCAACCGCATCGGTTGTCTCCACGAGCGGGACAACCTCAACTGCGGCGAAAGAGGTCTGCCTCTTGCCCGCTGCATTGAAGGGACTCATACGAACCAGGCGATGAGTCCCAGATTCAACAGAGATATTTCCGTATGCGTAAGGAGCATCTAGTTCGAACGTTGCAGATTTGATTCCCGCACCTTCTGCATAGGAGATGTCCAGCACCTGAGCCTTGATGCCCTGCTTTTCTGCGAAGCGCAGATACATACGCATTAGCATCTCGGCAAAGTCAGTTGCATCGTCTCCACCTGCGCCGCTTCGGATAGTCACCACTGCACCACGAGCGTCGTACTCTCCGTTCAAAAGTGTTTCTATCTCAAGGGCGTCGAGTTCGGCTCGAATTCTTGTGATTTCAGCTTGGGTTTCAGATTCCAGACTCGAATCGCCTGCCTCCTCTGACATTTCAAACAAAACATCAACATCATCAATGGCCGAAGCAATTAAATTCATTTTTTCCAGTTTTGCCTTGATTCGGGACAGCTGCCCAGTCACTCTTTGCGCCTTGGCCTGATCATCCCAGAGATTCGGGGCACTTGCCTGAGCTTCTAACCTTTCAGCACTCTTCAACAGCGCCTCGGGCTCAACTACGGCCGCTATAGCCGCGAAGGTTTGCCTGAGAGCGGCGAGCTGCTGTTTCATCTCATATTCGGGCATAGGCACTAAGTCTAGACACCTCACGGTCTCGCATATCTGACACTAATAGACTCAGGGAGTATCGGGAGGACCAGATTGAATCGATTGGGAGCTAGAAACATCGACAGCATCTTGAGTCGTAACGAGCGCTCACGGATCTGGTGGCTCACTATATTGAGGGTATTCGCAAACTTTCTGGATTTAGCCGGTCTGGCAGGCATCGCCATGTTGGCAACTGCTTTCGCTCGACTAGCGAGCGGATCTTCGGAGGCGCTGGAAATCTCCCTAACTGGATTTGCGGAACTCAAACTGGATGAACGGGCTGCCGCCCTCCTTGCGCTCTTGATTGCTGGGGTTTTCGTTTTGAAATCTCTTTTTTCGATATGGCTTAACCTGAGGACATCTTTGCTAGTTGCCAAAATCGAATCGAAGAATGCAAATTTGCTCGCACGCCACTTCTTTACCTCAAGGGGAGTTGCGAATTTGGGTTCTCAGAGCGTTTCTGAGCTACAAAACCGCTTTCTCTACTCCTGCACAGCGCTGAGTGACATTCTGAATGCAAGGGTGACAATGATTGCCGAGGGCTCGCTGATAATCGCCCTTTTCGGCGTTTTTCTAATTGTGAACCCGGTGGCAACTGTCGCACTGTTCGGATTTCTCGGATCGGTTTTTTGGGTCCTTGGTCGCCTAATTAACTTTCGAATCGATAGAAATAGCACCCTCCAGGTTATGGGTTTTGAAGCAAGCCTCTCCCAGACTCGTGACCTCTTTGGCATTCGAAGAGAGGTCGGTCTTGCTGGCCTAATGCCCAGCAAACTTGATGGCTTAGCCAGGGTCAGAGAACTAGGGGCTCTTGGGTACAACGTGAACTACACTCTCCGCAGTACTCCAAGATTTGTGGTTGAGACGTCGCTAATACTGGGAATATTCGCCTTCATCGCTGGAGTCGTGGTATTCAGCGATCTCGCGAGCCAAGCGGTGACAATCGCTGTTTTTCTAACGGGAGGTTTGCGTGTCATCGCATCTGCCCTGCCTCTTCAAGCGGCACTCACGCAAATTAGGGATGGCTCAGTTCGAGCTCAGCTTGCATTTGAAGAGATGATTTCAATTAGAAGTTTGGATGTTGTCGAGCAGAATCCAATGGCCTTGAAATCGCCCAAGGATCCCACCCTCGTGATTAGAAACCTGAGCTTTGGATTCGAAGGGCAGTCGAAAAAAGCGATCGATAGTCTTGACTTATCCGTCGAGGCCTTCTCCAAGGTCGCTATTGTCGGAAAATCTGGCGCTGGAAAATCCACTCTGTTTGACTTGTTATCTGGTCAGCTTAAACCAAATGAGGGGTCTATCCGTATCGGCGGAATCGATCCTGTTCTGGTGCCTCAATCAACCCCCGGGTTTCTCTCCATCGTCCCACAAAGACCTCACCTCATCTCCGCTTCATTGGCCGAAAATGTTTCTCTTCGGAGTCTTGAGGAAACAGACCAAGACTTAGTCGAGGAGTGTCTTCGAAAAGCAGGTTTGAGCCAGTTTGCAAGTGTGAGGGATGGACTAGTGGGCAAGCTGAATGCTGACCTAAGCCCTCTATCTGGTGGTGAAATCCAGAGGCTCGGGCTTGCTCGCGCCCTCTACCAGAAACCGAAAATCCTTCTGCTTGATGAGGCGACGAGCGCTCTGGACGCTGAAACAGAAGCTCTAGTCAGTAGGGCCCTTGACTCACTGAAGTCAGAGATGACAATTCTGCTCATTGCACACCGCCTGTCTACAGTAAAAAACGCCGATTTGGTCGTTTACCTTCACGAGGGAAGAATCAAGGCTCAAGGTTCGTTTGAAGCAGTGAAAGCCCTTGTTCCCGACTTTGCTCAAGCAGCCGAGCTAATGGATTTGAATAGGAAGTGACGTTTCAGCGAGTAACCTGTCCTCATGAGGATTCTTGTCACCGGAGCCGGGGGGTTTCTTGGCTCGCACTTAGTTGATCGATTGCTTGGCGAAGGTCACGAGGTGCTCGGAGTTGATAACTTCTTCACTGGGGCTCGGACCAATGTTGCCCACCTACTGAGGAACCCCAACTTCGAGTTACTTAGGCATGACGTGACATTCCCGCTCTTCGTTGAGGTGGACGCCATATACAACCTGGCTTCTCCAGCGAGCCCAGTTCACTACCAAAAGGACCCAGTCCAAACTATAAAGACCAACATCATTGGAGCAGTCAACATGTTGGGACTCGCCAAGCGTCTCAGGGTTCCAATCTTCCAAGCCTCAACCAGTGAGGTTTATGGCGACCCACAAGTTCACCCGCAACCAGAGACATACTGGGGCAATGTGAATCCGATTGGCCCCCGAGCCTGCTATGACGAGGGCAAGAGAGCTGCCGAGACGCTCTTCTTCGACTACAACCGTCAGCATGGTGTGCCAATTCGAGTGGCTCGTATTTTCAACACCTATGGCCCGCGTATGGCAACAGGTGATGGCCGAGTGGTGTCTAACTTCGTTGTTCAGGCCCTGAAGGGTGAAGACATCACTATCTACGGTGATGGAAGCCAGTCCAGATCCTTCTGCTACGTGTCAGATCTGGTGGATGGCTTCGTCAGAATGATGGATAAAACCGACAATCTCGTGGGCCCCATCAACCTCGGCAATCCGAACGAGTTCACTATGCTAGAACTCGCCGAGAAGGTGCTTGCAAAAACCGGGTCAAAATCAAAGCTTCGTTTCGAGCCTCTCCCCCAAGACGATCCGAGGCAGCGCCAGCCGGAAATTACGAAAGCAAAAACAGAGCTGGGTTGGCAGCCAAAGATCATGCTAGATGAGGGCCTCGATCTGACGATTGATTACTTCAAGTCCCAGATTTGAGTGCAGACACTCAGGTGTTTTCATCAAGTTGGATCACTTGAATTACTTGCTAAGGCAAGGAAAAGTCAGCCCTAAAAGGGCAACGACCGGGAACTTTTGTTCACCGGTCGATTGCTTTTGAATCTTTGGCTAGTTAGCTCTTCTTAGCTCACGTCTTCGGGCCTGCTCGACTGGGTCAGGAACAGGAACAGCTGAAATAAGGCGCTTGGTGTATTCCATCTGAGGGCTCTTCAGAATCTGATCGCGCTCACCAATTTCAACTAGCTTGCCGTGCTGCATAACTGCGATTCGGTGGGCAAGCATGTCGACGACTGCTAGGTCATGAGAGATGAAGAGGCAAGCGAACTTGAGCTGGTCTTGAAGCTCTAGAAGAAGCTCTAGGAATCTAGCCTGAACCGAAACGTCAAGAGCTGAGGTTGGCTCATCGGCGATTAGCAGGTCTGGACGAAGTGCTAGCGCGCGGGCAATACCAACACGCTGACGCTGACCACCGGATAGCTCGTGTGGGTAACGGTTGCGGTAGCTACGAGGAAGCTCTACTGAGTCAAGAAGGTCTTCGACCATCTTGTTCAGCTCATCACCCTTGGCGCGCCCTGCCAGAAGCAGTGGCTCGCCAATTGACTCACCAATTGGAAGTCTTGGGTTCAAGGATGAACCTGGGTCCTGGAAGACGATACCGGTGTGCTGACGGATCTCACGAAGCTGCTTCTGGTTGGCCTTTGAGATGTCTCGACCGACAAGTTGGATTGATCCTGCGGCGGTTGGTAGTAGACCAATGGCGGCACGACCAACGGTGGTCTTTCCTGAACCTGACTCACCAACCAAACCAAGAATCTCTCCCGGATAGATTTCAAAGCTGATGTCCTTGGCTGCTGTGAAAGCCGGGATACGACCGCGCTTTGGATAGGTGATTTCAACACCCTCAAGCTTTAGAACAGGCTCGGGCTTAGTGATCTCAAGCGTACGCTTTGCCACCGAGCCGAGTTTTGGCACTGCGGCCAAAAGCTGCTGGGTGTATGGGTGCTCTGGGCGGTTGAAGATCTGATCTGCAGTGCCCTGCTCAACGGTGAAGCCGTCCTTCATGACCAGAATGCGGTCAGCTAGGTCAGCAACCACGCCCATGTCGTGGGTGATTAGTAGAACCGCAGAGTTGAGCTTGTCCTTGAGGTTTCTCATCAGGTCCAAGATCTCAGCCTGCACGGTTACGTCCAAGGCTGTGGTTGGCTCATCGGCAATCAGTAGCGATGGCTCACAGGCAAGCGACTGAGCGATCATGGCGCGCTGGCGCTGACCACCCGAGAGCTGGTGCGGGTACTTGTCAACCGACTGAGCTGGGTTTGGAATCTCAACCATTTCCAACAGCTCGATAGCTCTCGCCCTAGCTGCCTTTGGAGTTAGGTCGAAGTGAGTTCTCAGCGTCTCTGAGATCTGGAATCCAATGGTGTAGAGCGGGTTTAGGGCCGTCATTGGCTCCTGGAAGATATAAGCAACTTCCTTACCCCTAAAGCTCTGCAACTGCTTTGGCTTAGCACCGAGCATCTCGGTGCCCTTGACCTTGACTGAACCCGAGGTGCGGGCGTTTGAGGCCAACAAGCCCATCAGACCCATGGAGCTTGATGACTTACCAGAGCCTGACTCACCCACGATGGCTAGCACCTCGCCTGGGCGGATCTCGTAGTTCATGTCGATGGCGGCTGGATACCAAACACCATCAACCCAGAAATCAACGTTGTAGTTCTCGACCTTCAAAATTGGCTCGGTCATTTACCCATTCCTTTCGGGCTTGAAGCTAGTTGTCGTGAAAAGATTCTTGAGTGAAGCGCATCGAATACCGACCCCCCACCGCAATTGCATTCGCAATCACCACTTGGGTTCTCACCCTTGGTGTTTTGGGAGCTGAGCTCTACGTCCAGTTCAACCCCGCCGCGATTTTGATCGCACTGGCAGTCTGCTACGGTGCCTACCTGATATTCGTTAGACCAAAGGTCATCGTGGATGACGAGGGCATCGAAATCATCAACCCACTGGTCAGCTACGAAGTTGGTTGGCAGCAGGTTGAAGCCGTTGATGCACGCTTCAGTTTCTTTGTTCAGGTCAATGGCAAGAAGATCCATGCCTTCGCTGCCGTTGCCTCTGGTCGCTACGCAAACCTCAAGCCCGGTGGCCTTAGACCCTTTGGGGGCTTTTTCGGACACCGAGTAGAGGGTTCTGAAATCAAAGACACCGGAGTCAACGTTGAGGATGGCTCGATCAGAGCGGTTGAGTCCCCAAGATCCGATACCGGTGCAGCACTTGCCATGGCTCGCCACTACCTCGAAAGGTTCGAGGGAAGCGGAAAGCAGGGCAATGTCAGAGTGGATTACTTCTCTGTTGTGCTGCTTTCCGCGATTCTCCTCACGGCAACCGTTTTGATTTAGCAATTAGGCCTTCTTAGCCTCGCGAGCCAAAGCACGATCCTTCTTGGTGATGCGACGCTTTTGACGAGGGTCAAAGGCGTCACGAAGACCATCACCGATGAAGTTGATGCTCAGTGCAATCGAGATGATGAAGAATCCTGGCCACCAGAACAACCATGGACGAGTTGTAAACGCGTTCTGGTACTGGTTGATCAGCTGTCCGAGCGATACATCTGGTGGAACCACACCGAATCCCAAGAAGGACAGTGCGCTCTCCAACAAAATTGCACCCGACATCAACAAAGTCACTGCGACGATGATGACACCGACAGCGTTTGGCAGGATGTGCTTGAAGATAATTCGGCGGTTTGAAGCACCGGCAACTCGAGCTGCGTCCACAAACTCACGCTCACGCAAAGTCAGGAACTCGGCTCTGACCAATCGAGCAAGACCCGTCCAGGCGAAGAATCCGAGCATCACCGCCAATACCACGGCTCCCAGGTTTCCGAACTGGAAACCAATCACCGAACCCAGGATGATGGTTGGAATGGTGATGATGAAGTCGGTAAAGCGCATCAGGATGGCATCTGGCCAACCGCGCAGGTAGCCGGATACGGCTCCAACCACGGTTCCAATGGTCGCTGCGAGCAAACCAATGATCACCATTACCACGATGGACTGCTGAGCTCCGCGCATAACGAGTGCGAAGTAGTCACGGCCAATGTCGTCCTGACCAAATGGGTGCTCACCGATCTGAACTCCGGTGCCATCGATGAACTCAGGAAGCAGATCTAGGGTTGGGCAGCCGATTGTGCCATCTGGGCAGTCCTCGTACTGCAGCTCAGGAAGATCGGTGATGGAGTACTTCCACCAGCCTGGGACCGTGATCGGTTCCTCTTCGCTACCTAGGTGTAGCCCACCCGCGGTGAATACGAACAGCACGATTCCGATTAGCGAAACCAGCGAAATCATCGCTGCACGGTGACGGAAGAAGCGGCGGCGAACAATTTGACCCTGGCTTAGACCTTCGGTCTCCTTGTTGGCAATTGCATTCTCATTACCCTGGCTGTCAGGGTTCTTGGTTTCTGCCATTTTTACTTACCACTTCCTACGCGGATACGAGGGTCTAGTGCGGAGTAAAGCAGGTCCGCTACTAGGTTTGCCGTCAGGGCAAGGAAAGCCGTCAGGATGAATACACCCATCAGTAGATTCAGGTCATAACCGTTGATGGCGCGGTTGAACAGGTTTCCCATTCCGTACCAACCAAAGATCTGCTCGGTGATGATTGCACCACCGATAACTCCAGCGAAGTCAACTACCACGATGGTGGCAATTGGGATCAAGGTGTTTCGGAAGGCGTGGCGCATGATCACGGTGCGCTCGTTTAGACCCTTGGCACGTGCGGTGCGGATGTAGTCCTGGTTCAAAACCTCGAGCATCGCACCACGGGTATAGCGCACATAACCAGCAAAAGAGATCAGCGTTAGCGCAATCGTAGGCAAAAACAAGTGCAGCAGAATGTCCAACGCGGTGAACCAGAAGTTATCGGTTCCAAGCAATGGGTTTACCTGACCAGCGGTCGGAATTGGTCTTCCAGCGATGGCGTCGGTTGCGGCATATGGAGCCCACTCCACCATTAGCTTGTCGGTGTAGATCAATACCCACATCACGATGGCCGTGATGATTGTGGTTCTTGCCACTGGACCGCGGTCCACTCTCGCGAACACGAACGACAGGGCGATTGCAACCACAATCGAAGCAATCAGCATCAGGGTGAAGTTACCCAGGCGACCACGCATGTCGAAGATGTCGTTGATGAACCCGTATGAGAGCGCGAATAGCGCTACCAAGCTAAGTGATGCAAACAGTGCCTGGCGGTTCTGAAGACCGACAGAAAGCTGAACGATACCTACTGCAGCACCCGCTCCAAGACCAGCCACCAGAACCGGGCCAAGTGATGGGTCAGCAAACCAGCCGGTGGCGCTCAGAAGCGACAGCAGTCCGAAGGTTGATGCGAATGCGACGCCGAATACTGTCAGCACTCGAGCCCTAGAACCGGAAATCACACCTGCCCAGAAGAAACCGGCAAACGTGGATAAACCTAAGAGCCACGGCATCGTGATCTTCGGGTCATAGAGGAAGTCATTGAAGCCAATTGCCAGGTACTGCTTTAGCAATACCGCAACCCAGAAAATTGGGAGCGAGAACAGCAAGAAGGCCACGAAGGTCATCGTGTAGTCAAAACGTGAGTACTGACGAAGACCAGAAACGATACCCAGGGTGATACCCAGCAGCATTGCCAGGATGGTCGCACCTAGGACCAAGCGAATTGAGGTTGGGATCGCAGCCCCAACTAGTTCGGCAACTGGATAGCCGTCTCTTGCGGTGCCGAGGTCAAACTGACCGATGAATGCACCGAGGACGCCACGAAGCCAAAGGAAGTATCGAAGTGGTGGCGGAACGTCGAGGTTCAGCTCTCTAGTCAAGGTAGCAATCTGCTGCTCCTTGGCAGGGTCTGAACTGAGTCTGAGGTCCGCCAACGGGTCTGCGGAATAGGCAGACATGTTGTAAATCAGAAAACTTGAACCTAAGAGGATGACCGCTGTCGTAGCGAGTCTCCTCAGGATGTAAGAGAACACAGTGTTGCCTTTCCAAATGCCTTACCGCAGTAAAGGTGGCACCTAGACAAGTCTAGGTGCCACCTTGTACGGCTTGTACTAGCTAGCTACTAGTACTTCCACTCCCAGAAGTTCCAAACCAGGTTTGGAGATAGAGGAGCTGGCTTCACATTCTTCAAAGTAGCGTTGTGAGCGGTTACAGCAGGGTGCTGGAAGATACCTAGGGTTACTGCGTCCTTGATCAGTAGCTGCTCTGCCACACCGATGGTGGAGATTAGCTCTGCCTTGGATAGCTTGCCCTCTAGGCGAGCAAGAGCGGCGTCCATAGCGTCAGACTTGTAGCCCAAGAAGTTGTTCGCTCCGTCGGACTTGAAGTTGGCGTTGGTACCAGTCTGGCTAACCGAGGTTGGGCACCATGCGAAGAATGCAGCGTCGTACTTGTTAGAAGTAAGAGCTCCACCCCAGCCGGCAACACCGGTTGCGTCTACATCAAAACCAGCCTTAGCAGCCTCAGCCTTGATTAGAGCAGCCTCAGCCGCACGACGAGCGTTCGATGGGGTACCCCATAGAAGCTTGATCTTGACAGGAGTGTTTCCTGCACCAGCGGTTGGGTAGTACTGCTTTACAAGCTGTAGCGCCTTAGCGGTGCGGCTTGCCTGAGTTCCAGAGGTGTACTTAGACACACCAGACTTTGCGGTTACCTGCTCGTAGCCCTCCTGGCCAGGTAGTAGGAACACGGAGTTCACTAGCTTGGCGCTTGGGTTGATTGGCTTGATTAGGGTGTCAACGATCTGCTGACGTGGAACCGAAAGTAGGAATGCGGTACGTAGGTCACGAGCCTTCTTGCCGTTACCTGCGAATACACCGGTGTAGGTGTCTGGCTCGTCTGGGCCGTCACCAACGCGAACGTCGATGTGCTCGTAGCAAGCGTTAACTCCACCGATGACCTTGACACCCTGCATTGCCTTTAGCTGTGCAACTGCGTCAGCGGTTGCCTGGCCCTGGTAGATGTCAATTTCCTTGTTCTGAAGTGCCTGAGAAGCAGCAGTCGAGTCAGAGAGCATGCGGAAGACGATGGTCTTGATTCCGTTGGTCTTTGGACCGGAGTTGTACTTCGGGTTTAGCTTCAGGGTTACGCTCTGGTCTGCGACAGCGTTGTCAACCATGTAGGCACCGTTTACAACCAGGATTAGTGGGTTGGTGGAGCCGTTGATGGTCTTGGTGTCGTAAACGGTTGACCAGACGTTACCGATCTTCTTTAGGTTTGCGGTGTCCTTCTTCTCGAAGTACTGAAGGAACTTGGCCTTTGCTGCAACGTTCTCAGCTGCGGTGCCTAGCTTCTTCTTGCCCTCTGCCATGAGAACTAGGGTGTGAACTGGTGAAACACCAGGGCCTAGGATCTCCCAGTCTGGAAGGAACTTCTTGTAAGTGATGGTCACGCTCATCTTGTCCGCGGACAAAACTGGGGTTCCAACCACGTTCTCGTCGTAGAGACCACCGTATCCGAGCGAGTCGAATGCAGGGGCTACGTCGCCACCGGCTGGGTCACCAAGCTTGGCGTCCTTGGAGTACTTCGATGAGGAAAGTACGTGGCTCAGTAGAAGGTCAACACCGTCGATTGGGGTGCCGTCTGACCAGACGCGACCCTTGTTGATGGTGTACTGAACCTTCAGGCCCTTGGAGTCGTTAGAAACGATCTTGTAGGAACCTAGAACATTGTTCTTCTTGAGGTTTCTGTTGTTGTCGTAGTAGATGAAGCCCATGCTCTGCACGTAGCTAATGTCACCGTTAATGGTGACGTTAGTGTCTGGCTGAGATGGGTTCAATGAGGTGAAAATGTTTGAAGTCACGATTACTACCGTGCTTCGGGTTGCTGCTTCAGCTGGGCCGATTAGACCTGCCGTCGCAAGCGCCGCAGTGGCAAGACCTGCAACCGCAGTCTTCAAAGAGCGCTTTAGCTTCATATATCTCTCCTTCGAGGTGGGCCCTAGGTTGCTGAAACAGCCTCGTTAAAGGCAGTCCTGTCCCCAGGTGCTAAAACTATAAACCTAAAGTTCACCCTCACAACACCCGCTGGTCACTTTCGTTACCTGATTTAAACAAAAAACGACAAAACCAGAAATCGATGCCCTGCAGCTGATTGAGTCAAGACTCCTCGGGAACGCCTTTGTTTGCGCCTCACATTAGGCTTTCAGGGTGAAAAGTGATCTTGCGGCACTCGGTGCGGTTCTGCTCTGGTCATCGCTTGCAACCTTGGGCGTAACACTTGTTCACATTCCGCCACTGCTACTGACCGGTTTGGGCCTACTGATTGGCTCGCTGATTTCTCTATTTGGATCCGGTTTTCGCATCCAGCAATTGATTGTTCCCCCGAGGGCACTGCTAATCGGCGTTTACGGGCTGCTGGGCTATCACTTGGCTGTGTTTGCCGCCTTTCAAAATGCTCCGGCGGAGGCAGCAAACCTGATCAACTATCTGTGGCCGCTTTTGCTTGTTCTGCTCGCTCCGCTTTTTAGCAAGGCAAGGCTGAGACTGCCCCAGGTGCTGGCTGGCTTGATTGGCTTTGTGGGCGCAGCAGTTGCGATTCTCTCTGGCGGCAATGCCGAGTTCAGGTTTGAAATTGGCTACCTATTTGCTCTACTGGCTGCCGTTATTTGGGCAACCTACTCGCTGCTCAGTGCAAAGCTGGAGGGGCTGAGCAGCAATTCGGTTGGCAGCCTTGCCTTTGTTTCAGGGGTGCTTGCGATTGCGCTGCACTTTTTGATCGAACAACCCGTTGCAATCTCCTCGCAAGACTGGATCTTTATCGTGCTGATGGGGCTTGGTCCTTTGGGCGGAGCGTTTTATCTGTGGGACTACGCGCTTAAACACGGCAGCCCGCAACGAGTCGGACTGATCTCATTTGCCACTCCGGTGTTATCCACTGCGCTTTTGGTGACAACTCAAGGTAAAACTCCGACCATTGAGATCTTTCTCGCGGCTGGACTTATTGTTACGGCCGCTTGGATTGGAAGGCGAGTGAATTGAGCTTTCAAAAGCGCTCCCTGGTTAGACCTATTTATGCTCCATCGCTCCTACTAAACGCCACCGAGGCTGCACTCCTACCGGTATTGCCAGTGAGTGCGGTTAGTTATGGATTGGGATTGGCCGAAGCTGGCGTGGTTGTCACCGTGATGATGGTTTCGGCCATGTTCTTTGAGATTCCAGCTAGCTGGCTAACGACCAGGCTCGGCGAGCGCCGAGCGATGCTATTGGCAACCCTCTCAGCCACAGTTTTGCTTTCGCTTGCCTACTTCAACCTTGGCTACATCGCTTTGCTAATTGCGGCAGCTGGGTTTGGCTGCAGCTATGCGCTGTTTGGTCTTTCTAGGCATTCACTCCTTACGCACCTGACTCCCCCAGCGGTAAGACCAAGAGCCATGGCTCTTCTTGGAGGGATGTTCCGAGGCGGTTGGGCGCTTGGTCCGATAATCGGTTCTTTCGTAATTGCGGTTTTTGGTCTTCAGAGCGCCTACCTATTAGCCATGGTGTTGGCGATTTTGTCAGGTGTCATCGTGTTCTCGGTAAAGGCCGAGAAGCTTGCCTCTCCACCCTCCGGTCAGCATGGCAATGTTTGGTCGGTGGCCAAGCGGGAGGCCCCGAAACTTCTTACTCTGGGAGTTGCCTCTGGCATCATTTCTGGGGCCCGAGCCATCAGGCTCATCGGGCTACCGCTGCTCGCAGTTGCTGTTGGCATCGATGCTGCAACCAGCTCGTTCATATTCGGCGTCACAGGACTAATTGACTTCGCACTGTTCTACGTATCCGGCATCATCATGGAGAAGTACGGAAAGTTTTGGTCTTCGGTTCCGACCCTGATGATGCTTGGTGTTGCCTACCTGTTTGCCTTCTTCGTCACCGACCTCACCACCTTCTGGATCCTGGCCGCAGTAACCTCGCTGGCTAATGCGCTATCGGCTGGGATAAACATGGTCTTAGGCGCTGACCTAGCGCCCGATGGAGCTAGAAGTGAGTTCCTAGCTTCCTTCCGTCTATTGACCTCAGGGGGAAGCGCTTTTGCTCCCGCCTTGATTTCTGGCCTAACTGCAATCGCGGGACTTCCAGCTGCGCTCGCGATCACTGGCCTTACAAACTTCTTGGGAGCGTACTTATTTTGGAAGTACCTACCTGTCTTTGCGCCTGAAAGGTCGAGCTAGACTTTTGGTATGAGCGAGTTAGAGTTTCACTCAGTAATCGTCGACGTCGGTGGCAACAACGGAGGTTTTGCGATTCCTGCCTCCCGGCTCAATCCCAGTTCTCGAGTCATCTCGATAGAACCAATCGAGGCATTGGCTTCGGAGATGCAGAGACTTTCAGAGGGTTTTGGCCTCAAAAACTTGGAGGTTGTGCGATCCGCAATTGGACCCCAAAATGGTCAGGCCGTAATAAACATTTCTTCAAAAGGGGACTGGGGCACTTCTTCTCTCCTGAATTTCAACAATGAAGCGCTGACAAAAGACCCGTATTGGAAATCTAGATCAGATCTCTCTTTCGACGCAGAGCAAATGACCCCGGTCCAAACTTTGGAAAATCTGTGCACCTCTAGAGGGATTTCAAGGATTGATTTCTTGAAGATTGATGCGCAGGGCATGGACCTGCAGGTTTTACAAAGCTCGGGTACGGTTGAGATAGCCGCGGGGATGCTAGAGGCGCCTTCCTCTCGAAGAATTTCCCTTTATCAAAATGAGCCGGATCTTCGAGATTGTTTGAATTTTCTTGACCAAAAAGGTTTCGACATTGAATACATCAAGCCTAATGATCCAGCCTGCAATGAATTTAATGTTTTCTTTGGTCGCCCAGGTGAATTCCAAAAGGTTACGAACGAGTTGAGGCTGAATCAAATTCATCTTTTTTCTGGTTTTGACTTCTGGCATTTCCCTCGATCTAAGCCAATTCGTGTGCCGCGATTGCTCAGCAAACTCGCATCAATAGCCTCAAAGCATGAGAAGTTCTAACGCGAATCTTTTCAACATCAGTTTGCCGCATCCCGATTTTTCGCTAAGCTATCTGAGTTCCATGCGGGTGTGGCGAAATTGGCAGACGCACCAGATTTAGGTTCTGGCGCCGAGAGGCGTGGGGGTTCAAGTCCCTTCACCCGCACAAAAGGCCCTGTTTACAGGGCCTTTTTTCTTACTCGAAACTTAAGTTTTATCTGCTGTTACTTAAGGTTATATGGCTAAACTTAAGTAATGAACGCAAAACCGGCACTTTTCTGGCCCAGTGCTGGGCTTGAGTCTCAGAAATGGGATGCCGCCGCGGAGTACGGCTCGAGGCGGGCGAGACTTGCCGCACGAGGTCCATTTCAGAGTGTCGTTCCGCCGATAATTGCAAGACAAATCCTGACGCTCGACTCTGAGCTCTCTGCGGAGTTGGAACATGCCACCGGTGAGCTAATCCGCTTTGATGCAATACAGGGACTCTCCGCTCCGCTCTCGTCGATTCTGCTTCGATCAGAGAGCGCATCGAGCTCTGAGGTAGAGAATCTAACCGCCTCAGCCAAACAAATTGCGCTTGCCGAGATTCAAAATAAGCCGACTCCCTACGCCGCGCTAATCGTGGATAACGCATTGGCCATGCGGGCTGCCGTGAGTCTTGAAGCAAGCGCGGCTCCAGAGGCAGTTCTCGGCATGCACAGAGCATTACTCGAGAGATCAAGGCCCGACATCGCCGGTGTTTACAGAACTCGGCCGGTTTGGATTGGTGGTCTTAGCCCACATACGGCCGTATTCGTTGGTCCAGATCACCGCAGGATCTTAGAGTTGATGACCGACCTTGATGCCTTCATAAATCGATTTGACTTGCCCAGGCTGGCTCAAATTGCGATCGCTCATGCTCAGTTTGAGACCATTCACCCGTTCGAAGATGGGAATGGTCGCACTGGGCGTGCACTGGTTCAGGTCCTTCTGCGCAAATATGGCCTTGCGACACAGTCAACCATCCCTGTCTCGGCAGGGTTGCTGTCTAAAGTGTCGAATTACTTCGAGGCACTAAATCAATATCGCTCAGGAGATGTTAGGCCGATCCTGGAAGCTTTTGTGCTTGCAAGTTTGAAGGCAGTGGATTTGGGTACCGAGCTTGTGAATGAGATTACTGAGGCAAACGAGCTACATTCTCAACTTTGCACCGATAGAGAAGGTTCGGTAGCCAGACGTCTCATTCCACTTCTGAGCCAACACCCTGCCTTGGACGGCTCCTTGGTGCAGGAGCTTTTGGGTGTTTCCCAACCATCCGCGCTCGCTGGACTGACCAGGTTGTCCGAGCAGGGGATTTTGTTGCCAGCGAACGACAAAAAGCGCTCCAGGATCTGGGTTGCCCCGAGAATCCTAGAAGCGCTTGATGTCTTTGCCGCTAAAGCGCGGCGCGGTTAGTGCTTGGTGATGTTTACCGCGTTGGCCTTGTGGTCGATCTCGAAGCGGTATGGTCCGCGGTGAATAACCTCAGCGTGCGCTGAGCCCTCTGCCTTGATGCCGAGATCAGCCGCGATGCCCGAGAAGAACTTCTTCTGAGACTCCAGAGTGAGCTCAGTTCCCTGATACCAGGCGGTTGAAGAGCCGAGGTTGCGCTTAGCAATCGCCACTGAGCCATCAACATCGCTACCTGCAAAGCTCGCTACCATCTCGGCACCGTTGAGCCTTGATAGCTCGCTCCATAGCTTGGCCTGAAGACCGTTGGAGAGCGTGAGGGTTTGGTCTGGTCGAAGCGGGTAGAACTCTTCGACATAGACACCGATTAGCTCCTTCACAAGCTGACCGCCGTAGCCACCGAGCTTGACCCTCAGGGTGCGGTCAGAGATGTTGGAGAAGTAACCAACTACCAAGTTGCCGCCCTGTTTGGCATAGCTTGAGAACTCGGCCTCCTGCTTCTCAGAGAGCATGTGAACCATTGGCATCAGAACCAACTTGTACTCAGCTAGCTCTGCCGCAGTGGCATCTGGGTGGACGAAATCAACTCTCAGACCTGACTCCCAAAGTGAGCGATACCAGGTGGCAACGGTCTCTGGGTAGCTGAGGTCCTCGGTCGGCATGTTTGCCTGCATCAAAGCCCAGAACTGCTCGTAGTCATAAACCATGGCAATCTCTGCCTTGTCGGTTGCATACTGCGAGATCTCGGGGTGTGACTTTAGAAGGGCCCCTAGCTCGGAAACCTCGCGGTAAACCCTGGTGTCCTCACCTGCGTGGGGCACAAGTGCCGAGTGGAATCGCTCGGAACCAGCCTGCCCCTGACGCCACTGGAAATACATTGCGCCCTGAGAACCACGTGCCACAAAGCCCATGGAGTTGCGCTTTTCCTGGCCTGGGGTTTTGGCGTAGTTTCTTGGCTGCCAGTTCACTGCCGATGAGCTGTGCTCCATCAGTAGCCACTGCTTACCCTTTGCAAAACCACGAGTCAGATCCGCCTGCTGAGCAAGGTCGATGTAATTGTGTGGATCGTGCTGAGCGAGGTAGTGGTCGGTTGAAACAAAGTCAACCTCCTTGGCCCACTCGAAGTAGTCCATCGCGTAGGTGAACTTAATCGACATGAAGTTGGTGGTGACGGGGTTTACCTGGTCAAAGCGCTTGATGATATCGCGCTCCATCTTGAATAGCTCAAGGGTCACATCAGATGAGAAGCGCTTGAAGTCAATTTGCTGGCCCGGGTTTGGGTGAGTGCCATCCGGTGTTCTGGATGGCACTGGCACCTCGTCAAAGCTGTAGTAACGCTGTGACCAGAAGTCGGTGCCCCAGCTGCTGTTTAGCTCCTCGATTGAGGCGTAGCGCTTGCGGAGCCAATTTTGGAAAGCCTGCTTGGTCTGATCGCAGTAGCAGTAGGGTGCGTGGCAACCGTACTCATTGTTCACGTGCCACATCACAACCGCCGGGTGCTTGGCATAGCGCTCGGCTAGTTTTTCAACCAGCTGAGCCGCCTTGGTGCGGTAAACCTCACTTGCAGCACAGTAGGCCTGACGACCACCGTGAACCAAGGTCACACCATCGAAGTTCACCGGCAATACCTCCGGGTACTTCTTGGTGAGCCAAGCAGGTGGTGAAGCGGTGGCAGTTGCCATATCAATCGAGATGCCGCCTTCGTGCAGCATCTGAATGATCTCGTCTAGCCAGGAAAAGTCGTACTGACCTTCAGAACGCTCAATGTTGGCCCAGGAGAAAATACCCAGTGAGACTAGGTTCACTCCCGCCTTTTGCATAAGGCGAATGTCATCCGCCCATACCTCTTTGGGCCACTGCTCTGGGTTGTAGTCGCCACCAAAGTGCAGGTGATTAGCTTTCAGCATTTAGATTGCCTCGATTTCTATTAGTAGAGCGTTTTCTGGGAACAAGATTGGTGCGCGAAGACCCTGAGTCATCAGTAGCGACCCCGAGAGTGTTACTCCCTCAAACCACTGAACCTGAGCTCTTTGCAGATACTTAGGTTCACCGGCTGGGAAGACTGCTTTGACTTTGTAGTTTCGGTCTGGCTCAAGTGAGGCAAAACGAATGCCCGCTGAGCGAGACTCTTGCGCCGCTTCCAAAAGGGCATAGGCAAAGATGCCGCGTGAGCCCTCCTGAGCCATGACTCCATGCACAAACGCCGAGTCGGTGGTCTCTACTCGGATCATCTTGCCCGAGTGGATCAACTCGCGGTTTTGTTTGTAGTAGCTGACCCAGTTCTTTAGGTGCTCGCGCTCCTCAGCGGTGGTTTGGGTGATGTCCCACTCCAGACCCGCATGACCAAACAGTGCCGTGATAGCTCGGAACGAGAGGTTCTGGGTGCGATAGGTGGTGTGAGCGGTGGTTGGCCCGATGTGGCTACCCAAAAGCTCCGGTGGAATACCAAACTGGGTGTAGCGCTGAATGTACTGACGCTCTAAAGCATCGTTGCAGTCCGAGGTCCAGAAGCGGTCGGCGTGCTGTGCCATACCGAAGTCGATTCGACCGCCACCGGATGCACAGCTTTCAATCTCGAGACCTGGATGGCGACGCTTGAGTTCATCAAAGAGTCGGTAGATGGCCTCAGTTTGGTCGTGAACCGCAGCTTTGTTTTCGTGGCCGGGTTCAAGAATGAACTTATTGTGATCCCACTTGATGTAGGCGATGTTGTATTCGCTCAACAGCGCCGAAGTCTGCTCCAGAACATGCTCGTAAGCACCCGGGTGAGTGATGTCCAAAACGTGCTGTCTTCTACCCTCGGGTGGCACGCGGCCATGGGAGTTCAAAATCCACTCGGGATGCTCGCGATACAGGTCGCTATCGACCTGAACCATCTCCCCCTCAAACCAAAGACCGAATTCCATGCCGTTGGCATTTACCTTTTCAATCAGCGGTCCAAGGCCCTGTGGCCACACATCCTCGGATACCACCCAGTCACCCAAACCACGGTGGTCATTTCTTCGTGACCCAAACCAACCGTCATCAAGCACGAAGCGTTCCACACCGATTTCTTTGGCGACATCCGCTAGCTCAGAGAGTTTTTCAAGGTTGTGATCAAAGTAGACCGCTTCCCAAACATTGAGAGTCAGTGGTCTTGGGCGAATGTTAGTTGGGTGATTTGGCCTTGCTCTTAGCCAGCGATAGCTGCGATCGGTGATCTCATCAAATCCATGTGCCGAGTAGATGATTGCAACATCTGGAGTTGTATAAGTCTCGCCTTGAGCCAAGATAACCTCGCCGGGGAGCAAAAGTTCGCTGGAGAACATGGTTACCCGGCCACCGGGTTGCTTTTCAATCTGGTGACGCAGGTTGCCAGAGAAGAGAATGCCCATGGCGTAGACCTCGCCGTGTTGGTAACCAGCGCCCTTGGTCATCGCAAGCTGCATGATGGTGTAGTCGTGAGAGGAGCGACCCTCACGCAGCTCCCGCGAGAAGATGCCCGACTGAATCTCTCGGCGCTGCGGTTGACGCTCCTTGATCCAGCGACCGGTGAAGTCCATGGACTCGGTAATTTGATCTGGTAGTGGTAGTGCAACCGATAGCTCATCAACCACGTAAGGAGCTGAGCCCAAATTCGTGATTTGGTTACTGGCCAGCACCACACCACCAGGCTTGATTTCAAACTTGGCCAAAAGCTCTAGGCCTGCCGCCACATCCTGAGCCTTGATCTGAATGCTGGTCGCATTGGATTCAACTGACACGAGGTCGAGCTTGTGAGAGAAGTCAGCGCCAGCGCGGTGGCCCAAGATAGCGGGCTTGCCGATGTTACCTCGTGAGTTTTCCCGCCAGAGTCCTAAAAAGGCTGGGTCATCTAGCTCTGCGTGAGCAACCGGCTCCATGCGTGCCCTAACCAAGTCGGCGGTGGAGGAGATGTTTCCCAAGGCTGCACCGAGATGAAGAATTTCTGGGGTGCCGGTGGAGAAATCAATGAGGAGCGAGACTCCGTCTTTTGAAATGTGGGCAAAAGCTGGGATGCTCAACTTGTTTCCTTCGCTAACTACACGGTAGATGCAATTGCAGTGCGATAAATCTACGCCCAAAAAAGTAAAAAACCGCACTAAAAGCGACAGAAGTAATCACTCCGTTAGCAAATCATTCAATTCCGAACGCCAATTGCCGCTAGCCTTTTGCCATTGAACTGAGGTGATTACGTGTTAGCAGCGCAGCGCAAGGCCAGAATCCTGGAGGAGGTTGGCCAAAAGGGGGCAGTTCGCATCTCAGAGATCGCAGATGCTCTCAAGGTTTCTGAAGTTACGATTCGTCGCGATGTAGAAGCTCTAGCGGCCCAGGGTTTGGTGAACAAAGTTCACGGTGGAGTTACAGCTAACTCGCTCTCTTCGACCGTTGAGCCACCATTCGCCACCAACTCAATGCGTGAGCAAAACGCCAAAAACGCAATTGCCACAGAGGCGCTCAAGCTTGTGAAGCCGGGAATGGCAGTTGCCCTAATGGGTGGTAGCTCGGTCTACTCCCTAGCCCAAAAACTTCGTGAGGTTCCTCACCTCACGATTGTCACTAACTCGGTGCCAATCTCTGACCTATACGCCCAAGAGCAGCGCGGAGATCAGACCGTGGTGCTGACCGGAGGTTTCAGAACCCCAACCGATTCTTTGGTGGGAAAGATCACCTCGGAGGTGTTCTCTAGATTCAACCTCGACTTAGTTTTCATGGGCACCTTCGGCATGCACGGTGATTTTGGTTTCAGCTCACCGAATTTGATGGAGGCTGAAACCAACCGCGATGTGATTCAGCGAGCGGCTCAGTTTGTTGTGCTCGCCGACCACACCAAGTGGGGAGGCCGCGGCTTCACATCATTTGCCTCGTTAGAGGACGCCGATGTTGTGATCACCACCGACGGCATCAGCCCCGATGCTTTGAAGACCCTGAAGTCTCGAGTCAAAGACGTTCGCGTAGCTAGCCTTTAGGCAGCGTCAAAGAGAACAAATAGCTGCCGATTGGTTTTCCAAATCTGATCGCAACTTTTGCAAGGTGCCCCTGCTCGGTAAAGCCAAATTTCTTGTGAATAGCGATTGAGGCATCCGCTCCGCGATCCGCAATTACAGCGATGATCTCCCTAATGCCCAACACTTTCGCTTTTGAAATCAAGGCGGACATCAACTTTGACCCAAAACCCTTGGAGGTGGCTGGAGCGGACAGGTAGATGCTGGTCTCCACCACCTTCTGATACCCGGCTCGCTGACGCCAGGGCTGCAGATAGGCAAAGCCGATTACCTCTCCCCCGCGATCGAGAACCAAAAATGGCAGTTCCAACTTGGTCAATAGCTCGTGCAGCTCAGTCCAGTGCCTCAGATCAAGTGGTTTGTCATCAAAGGTGATCGAGGTGTTGCGAATGAAGTAGTTGTAGATGTCCTTGATGGCGGGGAGATCCTCATAGCGAGCATTCCGAATCGTCTCGGTAATGGGTTCAGACTGTGGTTTTTGCCTCAGCTTTCGAACCAGCCGCCATCTAGTCTCGGAATCCACCGCTAGCAGCTCCAATCAATCTCAGGTTCGCCCAACTCTAGAAGCAGTTTGTTACAGGCAGAAAACGGTTTTGAACCAAAGAAGCCGCGATAGCTTGAAAGCGGAGATGGATGGGCGGATGAAATCACCCGAGCATCTTTCAAAACCGGTGCTAACTCCTGAGCCTTTTGCCCCCAGAGAATTGCCACTAGTTTTTCGCCTCGAACCCTGCATAGAGCCGCAACCGCGGCTTGAGTGAACTCCCCCCAACCAAAGTTCAGGTGAGCGGCGGAGTTGTTGGCCGAGGTTGAAAGGTGTCTATTTAGAAGCATCACACCTCTTTGGGCCCAAACCGAGATGTCTGCGGTCTTGACCATCGTCACGCCCAAATCAGAGCGCAACTCCTTGAATATGTTGCCAAGGGTTGGAGGTAGCGGCGCAGTTTCTGGCGGGACCGCGAATGCCAGGCCGATTGCATGCTCTGGGGTTGGATAAGGATCCTGGCCCAGAATCAAAACTCGGTAGTGCTCGGGTGGAAAATCGAATGCTCGCAGCAGGTTATTTCGCTGCGGTATAGAGTCTGGATCCTGGTCATATCGGGCGAGAATCTCGATCAACAGCTCGCGTTTATCGGCGAGCAGCGATTGCCAACTCGGATGCATTTGTTCAAACACAAACCACAGTCTAAAAAGTGGCAGGATTGTGAGCCTAAGGAGCAACGATGCCAACTGCCAAAGAACTTCTCGAAGAAGCCGGTCAATACTCCGGAATCCTCACCCAAATAAGGCGTGAACTTCACCAAATTCCTGAGTTCGGTTTAGATCTCCCCAAGACTCAGGCGCGCATCTTGCAATCCATCGAGGGCTTGGGTGAGATCACCTTAGGTAAGAGCCTCAACTCCATCGGCCTTTTGATTCGCGGTGCAAACCCCGGCCCAACTATCTTGCTGCGCGCAGACATGGATGCACTGAGTGTCCGTGAAGAGACTGGACTTGACTTTGCTTCCACCAATGGCTTCATGCACGCCTGCGGTCACGACCTGCACATGACAGCGGGCATTGGTGCCGCTCACCTACTCGCGACCCACAAAGACAAGCTAAACGGCAATGTCTTGATCTGGTTCCAGCCAGGTGAAGAGGGTCATCATGGCGCTGACGTGATGATCGAAGAAGGCTTTTTGGAACTCAGTGGAGAACGACCCGTTGCTGCCTACGGCCTCCACGTTTTCACCTCGCTCCCGTTGGGGGCAATCACTACCAAGCCCGGTGCGATGATGGCGAGCGCCGGAGATATGCACGTGACTTTCCATGGCTCCGGTGGCCACGGCTCTATGCCATGGCTCTCAAAAGACCCAATCAGTCCAATGATTGAGGCCATCGCCGCACTTCAGAACATGCTGAATAAGCGCTTCGATCAGTTTGACCCGGTGATCTTGAATGTCGGTTGGATTCGCGCCGGTGATGATGCCACCACCAACGTGATTGCCGACAGTGCATCTTTTGGGGCAACGGTCAGAACCTTCTCGGAGAAGAACACCGAGTTGCTGCATGAGTTGGCTCCAAAACTAATTCACTCAATTGCCGAGGGATTTGGTCTCACCGCAGAGGTTAGCTTTGGTAGAGCAACCAAGGTCTTGATGAATGACCCTCAGGCAGTTGAGCGCGTTCGCAAGGTTGCAACCGAATTGGTTGGACCTGGCTACATGGACATGCCTAACCCAATTGCAGGCGGCGAGGACTTTGCCTCGATTGTTGCCGAGGTCCCAGGTGCCTTTGTCTTTGTGGGTGCTTGCCCACCTGAAATTGATCACAGTGCGGCTCCAACCAACCACAGCGCCAAGGCCATGTTTGATGACTCAGTGCTCCCGTTGTGTGCATCGATTTTGGCAGCGCTAGCCTTCGAGCATCTAGGGTAAAGTTACGCCTAATTACAAGGCATGTTGCCCAACGGTGCGCAATCTTAGATAGTTGTGAAACCAAGGAAGAGGGATTGACATGACTGATGCAACCAACTGGGGTTTTGAAACCGCGCAGATCCACGCCGGAGCCACCCCTGACCCAGCCACCAATGCACGCGCAGTGCCTATCTACAAGACCACTGCCTACACCTTCAACTCTGCCGAGCATGCTCGCAATTTGTTTGGTCTAGCGGAGTTTGGCAACATCTACACCCGCATCATGAACCCGACTCAGGATGTTGCCGAGAAGCGCATTGCCGCTCTAGAGGGCGGCACCGCAGCGCTACTTCTTTCATCAGGTCAAGCCGCCGAGACCTTTGCAATTTTGAACATCGCCGAGGCCGGAGATCACATCGTGTCTTCTTCGACTCTGTATGGCGGCACCTACAACCTCTTCAAATACACCTTGGCCAAGCTCGGCATCGAGGTCACCTTTGTGGAGAACCAAGACGACGAGAACGAGTGGCAGCAGGCGGTTCGCCCAAACACCAAGCTCTTCTTCGCTGAGACCATCGGAAACCCAAAGGTCTCGATTCTCGACATCCGCAAGGTTGCCGACATTGCTCACAAAAACGGAGTTCCACTAATCGTTGACAACACCGTTGCCACCCCATTTTTGATCAAGCCGCTGGAGCACGGTGCAGACATCGTGGTTCACTCGGCAACCAAGTTCCTAGGCGGTCACGGCACCGTGGTTGCCGGTGCAATCGTGGATGGTGGCAAGTTCGAGTGGTCCAAGTCCGATAAGTTCCCAGGGCTAACTCAGCCAGACCCTAGCTACCACGGTGTGGTTTACACCCAGGCACTTGGCGATGGCATTGCCTACATCATCAAGGCTCGAGTTCAGCTACTTCGCGACATTGGAGCAGCGGTATCACCAGACACTGCTTTCTCACTGATTCAGGGCATCGAGACTCTCTCGCTGCGCATGGAGCGTCACGTTGAGAACGCCCAGAAGATTGCCAAGTGGCTCTCCGAGCACCAGCAGGTTCTCAGCGTGAACTACGCAGGTCTACCAACCTCTCCTTACTACGAGGCTCACCAGAAGTACGCTCCTAAGGGTGCTGGCGCAATCGTCTCCTTCGAGATCGCAGGTGGTGTTGAGGCGGGAGTGAAGTTCGTTGACGCACTTGAGCTGTTCAGCCACGTTGCAAACATCGGAGATGTTCGCTCCCTGGTGATTCACCCAGCCTCTACAACTCACTCTCAGCTAAGCCCTGCAGATCTAGCCACCACCGGTGTGACTCCAGGTCTGGTTCGTCTATCAGTTGGTCTTGAGACCTACCAGGACCTGATTGCAGATCTGCAGAAGGGTTTTGCCGCGGCACGCTAAATGGATTTCCAGATATCTGAAGACTCTGCTCCCTCGGAATTTATCTCCGAGGAGCAGCGTCGTCAGCTGGTTGGAAGACCACCCGCTACCGGAGCCTGGCTTGCCGGAGATCCAATTGGTCACCGCAAGTTCTCGGAAGTCTTTGATCTTGAGACTGAGTCTGGCGAGAAGCTCTTGGGAGCGCGACTTGCCTACGAGAGCTGGGGCGAACTAAATCAAGATGCCTCTAATGCCGTGCTGGTATTGCATGCGCTGACCGGTGATAGCCACGCGATTGGAAACGCTGGCGATGGTCACGCAACCGCGGGTTGGTGGAACGGCATCATCGGACCTGGTCTTGCGATTGACACCGATAAATACTTCGTTGTCACGCCAAATGTTTTGGGCGGCTGTCAGGGTTCCACCGGACCCTCATCGCTTGATAGAAATGGTCGCGAATACGGCCCTTCATTTCCCCAGCTAACCATCCGTGATCAAGCGAAGGCTTTTGAAATCTTGGGTCGGTCACTGGGTATTGAAACCTGGTATGCGATTGTTGGCGGCTCAATGGCTGGCATGCACGCCCTCGAGATGGCAATCTCAAACCCAAAGCTGATGCAGCGGTTGGCGATCTTGGCAGCGCCACCATTTTCAACCGCTGACCAAATCGCGCTGAACACAGTTCAGCTGGAAGCCATTCGCTCAGACTCAAACTTTGCGGCCGGTTGGTATTACGACGCCAAGCCAGGGTTTGGACCACACCGCGGTTTGGCGCTTGCCAGAAGAATGGCGCTTCTCAACTACCGCTCCCCCGAAGAGCTCAACGAGCGCTTTGGTCGTTCTTGGCAGTCGCAGGTTAGTCCACTTACCGAACGCGGCAAGTACGCGGTTGAGAGCTACCTGGATTTCCATGGCAATAAGTTCGTTAGACGCTTTGATGCCAACAGCTACATCACACTTGTAAGCGCCATGAACTCTCACGACATAGCACGCGGCAGAGAGTCAGTCGATGCTGCACTGTCCAACATCAACTGCCCGACCCTAGTGCTTGGTATTGACTCGGATCGCCTGTTCCCAGTCTCAGGTCAGGAGCAAATCGCCGCGGGGATCAAGGGTGAACTCATTGGTGGCGGTCTGCAGGTAATTCAAAGTGAGTTCGGACACGACGGCTTCTTGATCGAAATCGAAGCTGTGGGCCAGCAGCTGGAGGCTCTGCTTCAGGCATAGAGTTGAAACCGTGAATCTTCTGAAGTCCAAAATTGCGGTTTCTTTCTTCTTCCTCTCTGGCGGCATGTCGCTGGCCCTTTGGGCAGTGCACATTCCGCTCATCGAAAAAACTGTTGGCGTAAGTTACGCCCAGCTTGGTGGCCTGTTGGTGTTCTCAGCACTCGGTGGTTTTTTCGCCATGCAAATGGCAGGTTGGCTAATCGACCACATCGGAGCGAAGACCACAACCATGCTCGGTGGCATAGTGGTTGGACTCGCACTTTTGGGTCCAGCGTTTGCAGACTCGCCACTTTGGTTGGCGGTTGCAATCTTTGGGATTGGCTTTGGGCTCTCGGGTGTGGATGTCCCGATGAACGCGGCTGCGCTTCAGGTTGAAAAAGCCAATAAGCGTGCCATCTTTACCTTCTTCCACCTGTTCTGGTCGGTCGGTGGATTGGTGGGAGCAGCGCTTGGTTTTTGGACCATTTCGATGGGCTTTGTTCAAAGCCAAACCTTGCCGGTGGTTGGTCTAACCCTCAGTGCCCTGGCAATCTTCTTCTCCACCTGGCTACTACCAAACGAGGTCAATGCCACCAGAGATAACAAGGTCGAGAATAAGCAGGCCTCGAAATCCAACCGCAGAGTTTTGGCCTTCGTGTTGCTAGCTGGTTTGATGTCAGCCTCGGGTGGAATCATCGAAGGCGTTGCCCAGGACTGGTCGGCTCTGTACCTGCGCGATGTTCAAAACTTCAGTGTCGCCTTGGCAGCCTGGGGTCTAGCGGCTTTCAACATCGGCATGATTCTCGGTCGCATTTTCATCGACCGAATCGTGGAGCGCAAGGGTCGGGGTTTTGTCATTCAGTGGGGATCTTTGGTGGCTGCGATTGCGATTGCGCTGCAGGCATTTGCCCCAAGCGGCGAGGTCTCGCTGGCACTTTGGTTCCTGCTCGGACTTGGCATCTCAGGTGTTGTGCCACAGATCTTTGCGGCAGCTGGAGAAATTGGTGAACCAACCCACCAGGGTCGCAACATGGCCAAGGTTGTGGGCATCACCTACATCGGAACCTTGGCTGGACCGTCGATCATTGGCCTTCTCACCGTTGCACTACCGCTGGAGTGGGCGATTGGCTGGGGTGCGGTATTGGGTATCTTTATCGTCCTGGCAAATCCAAAGTTGGAGAAACTACCTAAATGACACTGCTTTTTAGCCCCATCAAAATCCGCGAGGTCGAGGTTCGTAACCGCATCTGGGTTTCTCCGATGTGCATGTATTCATGCGAAAACCAAGACGGTATGCCAAACGACTGGCACCTTGTGCACCTTGGAGCTAGGGCTGTAGGTGGTGCCGGTCTAGTGATGGCTGAAGCAACCGCAGTTGTGCCAGAGGGTCGCATCACACCTTGGTGCACCGGCATCTGGAGTGACGAGCAGATCCCAGCTTGGAAGAGAGTGACTGACTTCATCCACTCTCAGGGAGCAACAAGCTCAATTCAACTTGCTCACGCCGGTCGCAAGGCCTCAACCTATAGAGCTCAGTCAGGCTCTGGTTCAGTGCCTCAAGGCGAGGGCGGCTGGGAGTCGGTGTCCTCAACCAGTGAGGCTTTTCCCGGTTATGCAGCGCCTAGAGAGCTAACCACCGACGAGGTTGCGCAGATCGCCCTAGATTTTGGCACTGCCGCCAGGCGGGCAATGCTGGCTGGATTCCAATCCGTTGAAATCCATGCGGCCCACGGATACCTGATTCACCAGTTCCTTTCTCCGATCACTAACAAACGAACCGACCACTACGGCGGATCGCTGGAGAATCGAGCACGACTGCTCCTTGAAGTCGTAAGCGAAGTCAGGGCGGCGGTTGGTTCATCGGTGCCGGTGTTTGTGCGCTTTAGCGCCACCGACTACGTCGAGGGTGGCTGGGATCAGACCCAAACCAACCAGGTCGCCAGCTGGGCTCATGAGCACGGTGCCGACCTGTTCGACATCTCTTCGGGCGGTTTGGTGATGGGAGTAAAGATCCCGACTGGACCCGGCTACCAGGTTCCACTTGCCGAGAACCTCAAGATTGAGTCACACACCCAGGTTGGCGCTGTTGGTCAGATCACTACCGGAGCCCAAGCCGAAGAAATTCTGCAGCGCGGCCTAGTCGATGTGGTCTTGGTAGGCAGAGAGTTTCTAAGAGACCCGCAGTTCCCACTTCGTGCCGCGCATGAGCTTGGTGAAGAGATTGCCTGGCCCGTGCAGTACGAACGAGGTAAGTTCCCTACCGCCTAGTTGCATCCTCGATCTCACCAACGAGCTCTTCGATGATGTCTTCCAAAAAGACACAACCAACCACAGTTCCATCTGGTGAGAATGACCTGGCGATGTGAGCTCCCGCCTTACGCATTTGAGCCAAGGCATCTTCCAACTCTGCAGTTTGCGGAATCGAAATCATCGCTCGCATGAGCTTGTGAGGAAGCGGAGCATCTAGCTGGTCGCTGGCGGCAACCAGCGAGTCCTTTAGGTGCCAGTAACCAAGTAGCTCATCGTTTTGAACCACAGGGAAACGTGAGAAGCCGCGGTCTGAAACCAACTCCTGCAAGTCTTTGGCAGATGCACCAAGCGGCAAAGAGACCAGCTGATCAATTGGCACCGTGATGTCCAGCACACGCTTCTCGGTGAACTCAAAAGCCTTGGTGATGGTGCCGCCCTTATCTTGCAGGACACCAGTCTTAGTACTCTCCTCGACAATGCCTTCCACTTCACCGAGGGTGAAGGCGGTGTTGGCCTCGTCTCTTGGTTCAAAGCCAAAGAGCTTGAGGATCAGGTTGGAAATCTGATTCATGGTCCAAACAAGTGGCCTGACAGCCTGAGCAACAAAGTAGATTGCGGGGCCAAGAATCAAAGCGGCCTTATCAGGCAGTGCGATGGCAAAGTTCTTTGGCAGCATCTCCCCCAGCACCACGTGCAGGTAGGTGACGAGCAATAGCGCAATCACGAAGGCAGTCACCGATGTGGTGGCATAGCCAAGCCCAAGGGCTGAAAGTGGTATTTCGAGCAAGTGGTGAATCGCAGGCTCTGCGATTACCAAGATCAATAGCGATGAAACCGTGATACCAAGCTGAGCGGTGGCAAGCATCAGCGAAACCTGCTCCATGGCCTTGAGCGTGATCTTTGCTAGAGCATTGCCAGCATCGGCCTTAGGTTCAATTTGCGAGCGTCTGGCAGATATGACAGCAAACTCAGCCCCCACAAAAAAAGCGTTAGTTGCGAGCAGCACTACGAGCCAGATCAGGCCCATTAGGTCCTCATTCATCGCTCACCTCCGGGGTGAAGCGAAGTCGATCCACTCTTCTACCGTCCATGCGAGTCACCGAGATAACTCCGCCCTGAACCAGGATCTTGTCGCCGACCTCTGGGATTCGACCAAGCTCGGCCATCACAAAACCTGACACGGTGTCGTAGTCCTCGTCTTCGGCAATCTTGAGATCGAAGTCTTCAAGCTCGCCAGGTCGCGTGAGGCCCGAGAAGCTCAAGGTGCCATCGGCGTATCTTGCGATGCCAAAACGAGCGCGATCGTGCTCATCGGCAAGATCACCAACTACCTCTTCGACAGCATCCTCCAAGGTGGCAAGACCTGCAGTGCCCCCGTATTCATCAACCACGATGCCCATCTGCAGACCCTTGCCTCGCAGCTGAATCATGAAGCGATCCAGAGTCATAGTCGCTGGCACGCGAACCGGCTCGACCATGATGGCCGAAACCGGCACCTGCTCACGCCTTTCGACTGGAATCGAAACCGCACGCTTTAGGTGCACAACGCCAACCACGTCATCGGCGTCCTCGCCGATAACCGGGAATCTGGAGTGACCAGTCTTCGAGGCCAGCGCGATCAAATCTGCAGCCGAGTCATCGCGATCAAGACTGAACATTTTGACTCTCGGGGTCATGATGTCCGAGGCGGTGAGGCTTTGCAGCTCAATGGTCTTCTCAATTAGTTGAGCGGTGTCTTGCTCGAGTGACCCAAGGTCTGCACTGCGGCGCACCAGCGATGCCAGCTCATCTGCACTTCGCGCCGCCGAAAGCTCTTCCTTCGGCTCAACGCCAAACTTGCGAAGCAGGTAATTTCCGTTTGCGTTGAGCAAACGAATCAAAATCGAGAAGATCCACGTAAACAGAAGCTGGAAGCCGATCACAAGCTTTAGAACCTTCACCGGTGCCGAGAGTGCCATGTTCTTTGGCACCAGCTCTCCGATCAGGAAGGAGAAAACAGTCGCAATAACCATCGCAAGTACGACCGAGACCGCTGGCACCGCATCGGCATCGATGCCGATGCTAAGAAGCCACGGCCCTATCAGGCGTGAAACCGAAGGCTCTAAAACGTATCCGGTGAGCAAAGTGGTCAGCGTGATACCCAACTGCGCAGAGGACAGGTGGGTTGAAGTTTGAGAAATTGCCCTAATTGGCAAATCGAGGCCCTTTTGGCCTTGGCTCTTTAGGGTTTCGAGCTCAACGCGGTCAGTATTGATAAGCGCGAATTCGCTAGCGACAAATAGGCCAGTCCCGATTGTTAGCAGGACGCCAAGGGCCAGCAGCAGGTAGTCGCTCACCTAGCCACCGGCCAAAATCTATGTTTATCAGGATCCATATTCGAAAACACTATACATAGTGATACGGGTAGACTTTCGTGCGGTCCTAACAATTTCACACAAAGGGGCACCCTGTCGATGGCCGACAATTTGAACTCCGACTCTGGTTTTGGCGCAAACGAATGGCTAGTAGCCGAGATGTACACCCAGTGGTTGCAAAACCCAGATTCCGTCGACAAGTCCTGGTGGCCAATCCTTGAGCGCTACCAGCAGACCCAGGGCTCTACCCCAACCTCAGCCCCGGCAGCACAGCCAGCACCAACTCCGGTTGCTGCTCCAGTGATTCAGACTCCAACCGAGGCCATCACCATTCCGGTTGCCAAGGCAACCGAAACTGCACAGAAGGCAGCTCCGGTTCCAGCCAACCTTCCAGCCCAGACCGGTGCAATCACAACCTCTGCCGAGACTGAGGCAGAACCTGAGGTCACCATCCTCAAGGGCATGGCAAAGACTTTGGCATCCAACATGGATGCTTCACTTTCAATCCCGACCGCAACCTCGGTTCGTCAGGTCCCAGCCAAACTACTTATCGATAACCGCATTGTTATCAACTCACACCTCAAGCGCACCCGTGGTGGCAAGGTCTCCTTCACCCACCTAATTGGTTACGCAGTTGTGCAGGCCCTCAAAGAGTTCCCATCGCAGAACGTTTTCTACGACGAGGTTGATGGCAAGCCAGCAATGGTTACCCCAGCTCACATCAACTTTGGTCTTGCGATCGACATCCCTAAGCCAGATGGCACCAGAGCGCTGTTGGTGCCAAACATCAAGCGTGCTGAAACTCTGAACTTTGCTGAGTTCGTAGCAGCCTACGAATCACTCGTGAAGCGAGCTCGTGACAACAAGCTCACCGCCGAGGATTTCCAGGGCACCACCATTTCGCTAACCAACCCAGGCGGTATTGGAACCGTTCACTCGGTTCCACGACTCACCCGTGGTCAGGGCTGCATCGTTGGTGTCGGTGCTCTCGACTACCCAGCCCAGTTTCAGGGCATGGCCGAGGAGCTCCTTGCTGAGCAGGGTATTGGCAAGATCCTGACTCTGACTTCGACCTATGACCACCGTGTGATCCAGGGTGCTGGTAGCGGTGAGTTCTTAAAGATCATTAACGAGCTGCTACTCGGAGATCGTGGTTTCTACGACCAGATCTTCGCCGACATGCGTATCCCCTACACCCCAGTTGTTTGGGTGCAGGACTTCCACTGGGATCTGGCCGATCAAAACGGCAAGAACACCAGAATTCAGGAGTACATCAATGCCTTCCGTGTTCGCGGTCACCTGATTGCTGACATTGATCCACTCGAGTACCAGCAGCGCTGGCACCCAGATCTAGACATCCGCTCCTATGGTCTGTCGCTCTGGGATCTAGACCGCACCTTCAAGACCGGTGGTTTTGGTGGTCGCACTAAGGCCAAATTCCGCAACATGCTTGGCATTCTGCGTGATAGCTACTGCCGCACCGTCGGTGTTGAATACATGCAGATTCAGAACCCTGAAGAGCGTCGCTGGTTCCAGGACAAGCTTGAGCGTCCATATGTCAAGCCATCCAAAGAAGAGCAGTTCCGAATCCTGCAGAAACTGAACGAGGCCGAGGCTTTCGAGACCTTCCTGCAGACCAAGTTCGTGGGTCAGAAGCGCTTCTCACTAGAAGGTGGCGAGTCGCTGATTCCAGCCCTTGACCAGATTTTGCAGGATGCTGCCGACTCCGACCTGCACGAGGTGGCTATTGCTATGGCTCACCGCGGTCGTCTGAATGTTCTAACCAACGTTGCCGGCAAGACCTACGGTCAGGTTTTCAAGGAGTTCGAGGGTTCGATGGACACCAAGGGTGTTCAGGGCTCGGGAGACGTGAAGTACCACCTGGGCACAGAGGGTGTATTCACTAACCACTCTGGCAAACAGGTTCGTGTTTCACTGGCTGCAAACCCATCACACCTTGAGGCCGTGAACCCAGTTCTCGAAGGCATCGTGCGTGCAAAACAGGATCGCCTCGGTAACCCAGAGAACTACCCGGTGATTCCAGTTTTGATTCACGGTGATGCCGCATTCGCAGGTCAGGGCGTAGTCCCAGAAACCCTGCAGATGAGCCAGCTCGAGGGTTACAAGGTCGGCGGCACGATCCACATCGTGGTGAACAACCAGGTTGGCTTCACCACCTTGCCAAAGGACTCTCGCTCCACCACCTATGCAACTGACATCGCCAAGGCGATTCAGGCACCGATCTTCCACGTCAACGGTGATGACCCTGAGGCCGTGGTTCGAGTATCTCGAATCGCCTTTGAGTATCGCCAGGTCTTCAACAAAGACGTCGTCATCGACATCGTCTGCTACCGCAGACGTGGTCACAACGAAGGCGATGACCCTTCGATGACCCAGCCGCTGATGTACAACCTGATTGAGCACAAGCGCAGCGTCAGAACCCTGTACATGGAGAACCTGATCGGTCGTGGGGATATCACTCAGGAAGAGTTCGACCAGGCGAACCAGAGCTTCCAGGCAACCCTGGAAAAGGCATTCGTTGATGTTCACGAGGCCATGAGTGCACCGGCTGCGCTTCCAACTCGACCAGCGGGTATTGGAACCACTGCCAGTGAAATGCAGGAGATCTCGAAGCCAACCGCTGTTGCAAAGGAAGTTGTCGAGGCTATCGGTAACGCTCACGCCAACCAGCCAGCTGGCTTCGCCGTTCACCCTAAGCTCGCGCAGCTTCTGGAGAAGCGTGTTGAGATGAGCCGCCAGGGTGGAATCGACTGGGGCTTTGGTGAGCTAATGGCATTTGGTTCGCTGCTACTAGAGGGCGTAAACGTTCGCCTCGCGGGTCAGGATGCTCGTCGCGGTACCTTTGTGCAGCGTCACGCTTCCTTCCACGACCGCAACACCGGTCAGGAGTGGATGCCACTTCAGTACATCTCTGAGAACCAGGCCAAGTTCCAGGTCTTCAACTCGCTCCTTAGCGAGTATGCAGCAATGGGCTTTGAGTATGGCTACTCGGTCGAAGAACCAAACGGTCTAACTCTTTGGGAAGCCCAGTTTGGTGACTTCGTAAACGGTGCTCAGACCGTGGTCGACGAGTTCATCTCATCTGCAGAGCAGAAGTGGGGTCAGCACGCTTCGCTAGTGCTACTGCTGCCACACGGCTATGAGGGTCAGGGTCCTGACCACTCCTCCGCCCGCATCGAGCGTTTCTTGCAGCTGTGTGCTGAGAACAACATGACCGTCGCCCAGCCATCGACTCCGGCTTCTCACTTCCACCTGCTGCGCCGTCAGGCTTTTGCAACCCCGAAGCGACCACTTATCGTGTTCACTCCAAAGTCGATGCTGCGCCTAAAGGCTGCCTCATCCTCAGTTGAGGACTTTACTCAGGGCAGCTTCCGACCAGTGATCAACGATGAGCAGGGCTTGAACCCAGCCAACCTAAAGCGCGTGATTTTCTGCTCCGGCAAGATCTACTGGGATCTGCTAGCAGAGTCACAAAAGCGCGGCACTCAGGACACCGCGATTGTTCGCATTGAACAGCTCTACCCAACTCCGGTTGAGGAGATGAAGCAGGCAATCGCGATGTACCCAGGAGCTGAGTTGGTCTGGGTTCAGGATGAGCCTGCAAACCAGGGTCCTTGGACCTACATGGGTCTGTTCATGCCTAAGTACGGCATCAATTTCCGCAACATCTCTCGCCCGGCTTCGGCATCTCCTGCCTCTGGTTCAGCAAAGCGCCACGCTACTGAGCAGGCTGACCTAGTCCAAAGAGCGTTCGAGGCTTAGTTTGCGAAGGATTAGGGTCGTAATTCTCGGTGACGAGTTACTCTCGGGCGCCGGTGACCCTAAGGGACTTGGTTGGCTGGGTCGAGTTCAGGCTCGTCTACCCCAGGGCGATGACGTTGCAATCTTCCCACTGGCAATGGTGAGCGAGAACAGCTCGCAGCTTCTAGAGCGTTGGCGCACCGAGGCTCTGCCTCGATTCAGCCCTGAGACTGAGAACTATCTGGTTCTAGCGCTATCGCCCCAAGACATCCTTGAGGGCTTGACCATCTCGCGCTCACGCCTGAACCTGGCATCGCTACTAGATGATGCCGCTCGCGAGGGTGTGAAGATTTTTGTAATTGGTCCAACCCCATCGACTTTGCAAGAGGTTGATGCCGAGATCGATCACCTGAACGCCGGCTTTGAAGATGTGGTGAAGAGAAGGCAGATTGCCTACGTTGACTGCTTTAGACCACTTCGCGAGCACGAAGGCTGGGTTGCTGAGGTTTCGACTCACCCGAGAAGACTGCCTGGTCAGGTTGGTTATGGCCTGATTGCCTGGCTGGTTCTAAACAAGGGTTGGTTTGAGTGGTTAGGGCTAACCGAAACCAACTAGTCGTGATCCTGAATCTCACGAAGCCTTTGCATCACGCGCTCCGCAAGCTCCGAGGTCGGCGCCTCATCGCAAGAGCGCTGGATGACCTGGTTGAAAACAATCTCAATGTCGTAGTGCTGCTCGCAGGAGTCGCAGTTGGCAAGGTGAGCGGTGACCGCATCTAGCTCTTGCTCGTGCATTGCGGAGTGTAGATACTCATGAACGCTGCGCTTTACTTCATCGCAGTCGAGCTGTTTCATCATCACTCCTCTTCTCTATCTACGCGATACCCTTCTTGGGCTGCATAGTCAGATAACAGATTTTTTAGCAGTTTCTTCCCGCGATGTAAGCGCGACATGACGGTTCCAACTGGAGTGCCCATGACATCAGCTATCTCGGCATAGGGAAGACCCTCTACAACTGCGTAGTAAACGACCATTCGAAACTCGTCCGGAATCTGGTCCAGCGCATTGCGAATCACCTTTGAAGGCAGGTTATCCAGAGCTTCCAGCTCTGCAGAGCGAGTGGAGATCGAGGTGATCGATTCACCGCCACCAACCTGCCAGTCTTCAAGGTCGTCCAGGGCGGTTTTAGCCTGATCCTTGCTCTTTTTGTTGTAGAGGTTGATGTGGGTGTTGGTCATGATCCTAAAAAGCCAGGCTTTTAGGTTGGTACCCTGCTCGAATTTGCTCCAGGCGGTAAACGCCTTAGCGAAAGTTTCTTGAACTAGATCTTCAGCGTCAGATGGGTTACGGGTCCAGCGCAGAGCTGCTCCATAAAGCTGAGGCATGAGCGGTAAAGCTTGTTGTTCGAAGCTTCTTAGCTTCTCTGATTTCTTTTCACTCATTGATACTGAGTCTATTGAGGTTTGACCGTAGTTTCTTGAAAAACCCGAAGTTGCCCTTAGAAACAACAATCCGGGGCTTGTATCCTTAGACCCGATGAGCTCTCACCCATTTTGGCCCGCCCCCAAAGGCAAAGTTTTTCGTGCCACGGTGAATCTCCCCGGGTCAAAATCGCTTACCAATCGTGAGCTTTTACTCTCCGCAATTGCAGACTCCCCAACCACTCTCGTTGCCCCATTGGTTTCGCGTGACTCGAAGCTGATGATCGCAGCCCTTGAAAGTCTTGGCACCAAGTTCGAGTGGCGGGGCGATGACCTTGTTATCACCCCGGGTGAGCTAACTGGCGGCGCGACGATCGACTGTGGTCTCGCCGGAACCGTGATGCGTTTTGTCCCACCCTTATCACTTCTGTCTAAGGGCAAGACCAACTTTGATGGCGATGAGGGCGCTAGGCGCAGACCGATGCACACCACCATCGAATCGCTTCGTGCACTAGGCGCAAAGATCGAGCCTGGCCAAACCGCACTGCCTTTCAGTGTTGAGACCACAGCTGAGATTCAAGGTGGCGAGCTAGAGATTGATGCTTCGGCTTCCTCGCAGTTTGTCTCTGGGCTGCTTTTAGTAGCAGCAAAGTTTGAATCGGGCCTAACCCTGATCCACACCGGCGAAGAGCTGCCATCGCTACCGCACATCGAAATGACCTTGGAGACCCTGCGCCAGCGCGGAGTCGATGCGTATGCAATCAACGAGCGCAGCTGGCGGGTTGAGCCCGGACCAATTGCTGGCGGCAAAGTTGTAATTGAGCCCGATCTTTCAAATGCTGGACCTTTTTTGGCAGCAGCCATGGTTTGTGGATCCGAGATCACAATTCCCCACTGGCCGGCTAAAACCACCCAGGTCGGTGCCGAGTTTGAGCGGATCTTGCCACTGATGGGAGCAAGGGTTTCCAGAGACAGCGCCGGGCTGACCTTGCAGGGCGGAGAGATCCACGGCATTGACATCGATCTCTCAATTGGAGGTGAGCTAGCTCCGGTTATCGCCGCACTTGCCGTGCTAGCTGACTCCCCCACAAGAATCACCGGCATCGCACACCTTCGAGGTCACGAAACCGATCGACTCAAAGCCCTCACCGATGAGATAAATCGAATCGGCGGTAACTGCCGTGAGCTGGAACATGGTCTTGAAATAACCCCAGCCTCGGTGACAGGCGGCAAGTGGTTTAGCTATGAGGATCACCGCATGGCAACCGCTGGGGCAATCATTGGCCTTAGGTATCCGATCGAGGTTGAAAACATCGCCACCACATCAAAGACCATGCCGCAGTTCCCAACACTCTGGGCCAAGATGCTGGAGTCTGAGTGACCAGAACCTACTCCGAGGATGACTACCTAGACGAAGACGATGTCCGAGTCAGGCCCAACCCTCGCGGTTCAAGACCAAGAACAAAGCGTCGCCCAAACTTCGATGAGGCACCCATTGGCATGGTGCTAGAGGTTCATTTAGCCCGATATCGAGTCTTGGTTGATGGTCAAGAAGTTCTCGCCACCTTGGCAAAGGAGCTTCGCAATAAGGGCTGCGTCACCTGCGATCTAGTTCGTCTAGACGGCGATCTCACGGGAGCAAAAGGCAGCCTGGCCAGAATCGTAAAAGTTGAACCAAGAACAACTGCACTCTCAAGGTTGAACGAAGAATCTGAAGCCGGTGAGCAAACAATCGTTGCCAATGCGGATCAATTGATGATCGTTTTGGCAAGTGCGAACCCTGAACCAAAAGCAAGGCTGGTGGATCGCTATCTGGTTGCGGCCTACAACGCCGGCATCAAACCCTTTTTGGTTATGACCAAGTGTGATTTGCAGGATCCCGATGAGTTTTTGAAGAACTTCCAGGGATTTGATCTGACCATCATCAAAACCCGCTCCGATTCTCCTAACTTGGATGAGCTCATCCCCCACATCAAAGGTCACACCACCGTGTTTGCCGGTCACTCGGGCGTGGGAAAAACTACGCTCATCAATGCCCTAGCCCCCGATTATCTCCGCGCCACCGGAGAGGTAAACGAGGTGACCGGTAAGGGTAAGCACACCTCTTCCTCAGCCATGGCGATCTCCGCCCACGGCGGCTGGATTGTTGACACCCCAGGAGTTAGAACCTTTGGCCTTGCAGGAATTAGCGCCGCTGGGTTGCTGAAAGGTTTTGCGGACCTGGCTAGGGCTAGTGATCAGTGTCCTAGAGACTGTTCACACCTAGAAGCAGCCCCGGACTGTGAGTTGGATGCAGCGGCAGAGCGCGGAGAAATAGCAGCACTGCGGCTGGATTCCTTCCGCAGGTTGGTGCAAGAGGTTAGCTCGGTAGATTGGTCCTGATGAACAACCTCGAATTTGCCTTGATGCTCGCTGATGCCGCGGATGAGATTTCTCTCGCGCGCTTTCGAGCACTTGATCTGAACATCGAAACCAAGCCGGATCGAACCCCAGTCACCGATGCTGATCGAGCGGTTGAGGCAAAACTCAGAGACCTGATTGCTGAGCACCGACCAAATGAACGGGTTATCGGTGAGGAGTTTGCCAACAGCGGCGACAGCGATCGAGTATGGATCATCGACCCGATAGATGGCACTGCCAACTACCTGCGAGGTGTGCCGATTTGGGCATCGCTTATTGCACTTCGAGTAAAGGGTGAACTTGTGACCAGCGTGGTTTCAGCGCCAGCCCTCGGTAGACGCTGGTGGGCAACAAAGGGTGAGGGTGCCTTCACCCAAGATGTCGATGGCTCAGTTAGGCAAATCCAGGTCTCCAAGATTGCAGAGCTTGAAAACGCATCAATCAGCTTCAACTCGATCAGGCAGTGGGACAACGCAGGACTTTTGAATCCCCTGATCGAACTGACTCGTAAGGTCTGGCGCGATCGCGCCTACGGAGATTTCCTGAGCTACATGTACTTGGCAGAGGGGCTTCTAGAAATGGTCTCTGAGCATGGTCTGCAGCTCTATGACATCGCCGCGCTGGTTCCGATTGTGGAAGAGGCCGGAGGCAAGCTCACCGCGCTAAGCGGAGAGCTAACCGAGGATTCTTCCAGTGTGCTGGCAACCAATGGGCTACTACACCTAAGCATCCAACAAGAGCTTGGGGTTATCTAGTTGAAGAAGTTTTTGGCGATCGCGGCCATTGCGCTCATTGCCTTCAATCTAAGAACTGCAGTTTCATCCGTCTCACCGGTAATCAGCTTTATTCAAAAAGAAATACCGCTTCCGATTGTGACCATTGGGTTACTCGGTATTGCAGCACCACTATCGTTTGCGCTGGCGACCCAGCTCTCCTATCGACCAGCAAGGCGCATCGGCGTTGAAAAAACCTTGATGCTCACGATTGTGATGATCATCCTCGGTCACGCCCTCAGGGCCTTTGCCTGGGATTCGACCTCATTATTTGCCGGTAGCTTGCTAGCGCTACTGGGCATGGGTATTGGCAATGTGTTGCTACCGGTACTGGTTAGAAAGTATTTCCCCAACCGAGTTGGTGCGGTAACCAGCTTTTACATCACCCTGACTGCCATCTCTGCAACGCTGGGCTCATTGGTTGCAGTCCCGGTTGCCGATGCGCTTGGTTGGAGATTCTCTCTTGGTCAGTGGGCCCTGTTCTCATTCTTGGCCGCTATTCCGCTGATCACTCTCTTGGGCAACTCGACTCCAGAACCAAAGCCCGAGCCTCAAAGTGGTTCAAAGGCGATTTGGCGAGCGCCGACCGCTTGGGCGATCGCGGGGATGCAGGCCATGACCTCGGTATTTGGATATGTGAGTTTTGCCTGGTTGCCACTTCTTCTAGTTGAACACAACTCAGTCTCGGTGGTTGAGGGCGGGCTCTTGCTTTCACTTTTTGCCCTAATGGGTCTGCCGACCTCGATTTTTGTGCCGATCTTGGCAAACCGATTCCCAGCTGCTCAGGTTTGGATTGTGGTGTTCTCGGGTGTGATGGGAGCTGGTGGTGTGCTGGGCATGCTTTTTGCCGACACCTCTTGGCTTTGGTTCTATGTCATCATGGCCGGCTTTGGACCAACCATGTTTCCGCTCGCACTCACGCTGTTCAATCTCAGGAGCGAGCAGCGCTCCACGGTCTTAGCAGTGAGCGCGTTTGGTCAAGGACTGAGCTATGGAACCGCTTCGGTTTCGGTTATCGCCGTCGGTGTGATGCGCGAGCTGACCGGTGGCTGGGAGGCAGCGCTTTGGCTCATGTTTGGCTTTGCACTACTCGCTATCCCGGTAGCGCTACAGATCAGTAAGCGTCACACCATCGATCAAGAGCTAAGGGTGAAGCACTAACCTCGACTATCCGCCGATGCTCACTCCAACGCCGGAGCACTTCTCTGAAATAGACGCAGTTAGCTCATCAACCTTTTGCTGAGCTTCGCCAGCAGTTTGAGTCTCAGCCAAAACATCACCCAGAGCAACGATGTCCTGAGCCAGTGAGCTAGAGAGTAGATCACGGGCCTGATCGCCCACCAGGGCATCAATAGATGCGATTACACCTGAGTCCACGAGTCCTGCGTTGTAGGCGTCAGAGAGGCCCTCAAGGGTGGAGGAGAGTGCTGTGCAGGCGGCTGCATCGGCAGCGGTCTTGGCAACCTCTTCAACGCTGCATCCGCTCAGGGTCACAGCAAGGACAGGGGCAATCAGAATCGGAAGTATGCGCATAGTGAGAAAGACTAAATCTGGTTTATCAAAATTCCCTGAATCGTAATGATTTGTAACGGGGGGAAGTAAAGGGGGGCTTTCTGGTTACACTTCCATGGTTCCTAAGTTTGAAACTGGAGATTCGATGCGGGTTTATAACGACATCACCGAGGCCTTTGGCAATACCCCACTGGTGAAGCTAAACCGAGTAACTGATGGCGGTGCAGCGAACGTCTACGCCAAGCTCGAGTTCTATAACCCATCCTCTTCGGTCAAGGACCGTCTGGGCATTGCAATGATCAACGAGGCTGAGGCCTCGGGTGAGCTAAAGCCTGGCGGGACCATCATAGAGGCCACCAGCGGTAACACCGGTATTGCGCTAGCCATGGTTGGTGCAGCGCGTGGCTACCGCACCATCATCGTGATGCCAGAGTCAATGAGCCTGGAGCGCAAGATTTTGATTCGTGCCTACGGCGCTGAGCTGGTGCTAACCCCTGCGGCCGAAGGCATGAAGGGTTCTGTCGCCAAGGCCGAAGAGCTGGGCAAAGAGATCCCGGGCTCAGTGATGGTTCGCCAGTTTGAAAACCCAGCTGGACCAAAGATTCACCGCGAGACCACCGCCGAGGAAATCTGGCGTGATCTCGATGGCAACATCGACGCCTTCATTGCTGGCTCAGGCACTGGTGGAACCATCACCGGCACCGGACAGCGTCTTCGCGAGCTGAACAAAGACATCAAGATTTTCGCGGTGCAGCCGGCGGCATCACCACTACTAACCGGTGGCGAGGCAGCTGGGCACCCACTAGCGGGTATCGGACCAAACTTCATTCCAAACATCTTGGACACCACCGTCTACGACGAGGTATTGAGCGCACCTAACGCGGTTGCCTTTGAGTTTGCTCGCAGGGCTGCTGCCGAAGAGGGTATTTTGGCTGGTATTAGCTCCGGTGCTGCACTATGGGCAGCCAAGGAGATTTCGCACCGTCCAGAGTTCGCCGGCAAGAACGTGGTGGTGATCCTGGCCTCATTCGGTGAGCGCTACATCTCCTCCACCCTCTACCGTGACCTTCAAGAGGAATACCAGACCAAGAGTTGAGAATCATCGAAGACATCAAGGTAGGTCTGGAGCGCGATCCCGCGACCAAGACCGCTCTTGAACTATTTCTAACCTCCTCAGGTTTGCACGCAATCTGGGCCTATCGAGTCGCGCATCGACTCTGGGGCTGGAAGTTTAGAATTCTGGCTCGCATGCTCTCTAACTGGGCTAAGTTTTGGTCTGGTATTGAGATTCACCCCGGTGCAAAAATTGGCCGTCGCCTGGTGATCGATCACGGCATTGGAGTCGTGATCGGTGAAACCGCAATCATTGGCGATGACTGCTTGATTTATCACGGAGTGACCTTGGGTGGAAAGACCCTTGATCCGGTAAAGCGTCACCCAACCGTTGGTAATCGAGTAACCATTGGAGCCGGCGCAAAGCTAATTGGCAACATCACCATCGGTGATGACTGTGCGATTGGTGCAAATGCCGTGGTGACCAAGAACATGCCCGGTGGCACGGTTGCAGTTGGTGTGAACGCGAGACTGTTGAACCTAACCGGGGACGATCTCTACGTAATCTGATTTGCCGCTGTTTTTGAAATACATACAGCTCCACTTCTCCCCCACGGCAACCTGTCTGGTGCCCTGAAGTCCGTGCAGCTTTAGCTGCTTCCAAACCGCATCTCTACCAAGATCGGTTCCAAGGTGTGGTTTCTTGGGATAGAAAACCCAAAAGGTGAGCTTCTGCTCCCATGCACTCTTTAGCTTTGGGGCGATTAGCTCAAGCTCCTGCGAGTTCTCGGCAAAGACAAACATGGCGGGGCTTTTGCCCTGGGCTACAACCTCTTGAGCTTTATCAAAATCCACAGCCCAGGGAGCGATATCATCCAGCTCCACGTCTACAGCCAACCTCACGCATGGGACCATGGTGTCCTGCGGGATAAACATCTTCTTTGCCAAACTCATCAAGGCCACCTTAGTAAACAGCAGGTAAACAGATAAGGCCGACCGCTGAGATTTAACCTTCTAAATTTCGAGCATCGCCCTGCGGACACTGATCAACTCAGCCAGCACCTGATCTGGGAGTGGTCTATCAAAAGGAATCTGCAAAGCGCCTTTAGATCTCTTGTAATTGTCAAGACCTGACACCCTGTCGATTACAAGCGAACTGTGCGGGTAGTAACCGATGTGGGACTTGTTCACTGCCCAACCCGCAATTGCTTTCCCCGCCACTTTGACAACCGGCATGCCGTAGGACATACCCTCTTCGCAATCTGGTATCAATTCGAGCAAACGAGCTCGCAAGTGCATTGCGGCATCTAGCCCAGGGCCCTCAAACTGAGCTAGGTAACTCTCAACCTCACTACTTGCCATTTGGACCCGATCGATAGATCTCACCGGGCTGAAGCTCTCCAATTAGCTCGCTCACAGTCACAAACTTATAGCCCCTGGATTTCAGAGTCTTCAGAATCCTCGGAAGGGCAAACCTGGTGGAGGCGAGAGTGTCGTGCATCACGACGATTGCCCCTGGCCTGGCATCCTCAACCACGCGCTCATAAGTTTCATCTGGATCTCTGGTCAGCCAATCCTTTGGATCCACGCTCCACAAAATCATGGGTGACTGGGCTACCTCTTGAACCAGACCGTCATACTCACCAAACGGTGGTCTAAAGATTGCAGGTCTTTCACCAGTAGCCTCAAACATGAGCTTGGAGACATAGCTGAAGTCTCGCTCAAGCTCGCTTCTGGAGAGAAACTGCAGTTTGCGATGGTCGTAGGAGTGTCCCCCAAGCTCATGCCCCTGTGACAGGACCAGCTGAGCGATCTCGGGGTGAGCTCTAAGCTGCAGCCCAATAGCAAAAAAGGTCGCCTTCGCCCCCGCCTTTTTGAGTGATTTCAAGATGCCATAGGTGTTTGAAGTTGGCCCATCATCAAAAGTGAGTGCGATGCACTTATCGAGATTGCAGTCAACCACTTCGCTCACAGCCACTGGCTCTGGTTCTGGTTCTGACTCAAGTGGATCAACCACAGCTAACTGCAGATGCAGCTGGGCGATTGAGACGTCAAAAACGGGATCCAAAACCTTGGTTTGAGCGCTGGTAGGAAGCGAGTTCGAAAACGGTGCCAGCAACAAAGCAGTAAAGATCGTGAGCCCCAGCGCCGACTTGAACCACTTCTTCATGGTTTATGCCTTGTAGGCATCAACCTCAATCTCAACCAACATCTCCGGGTTGATAAATTTCACGCCGGCCAAGATTGTTAGAGCAGGTCTGATTTCTGAAAATAGCTCGCCGTTGGCCTTACCCACTGCGTCCATATCCGCCTCATCTTTTAGGTAAATGCGAACGCGCACGACATCGTTCAGGGAGTAGTCGACCTGCGCTAGCGCCTTCTCAATAATCGAGAACGCAACCTGAGCCTGGCCGTAGGCATCACCTTTGTGCTGGAGTTCACCATCAACGGTTGCCGTTGTGCCAGAGAGGTGAACGTAGGGACCAGCCTTCACCGCTCTGGAGTAACCAATTACCGACTCCCATGGTCCACCGGATGAAATTAGTTGATCTGCAGCCATTTGAAACTCCTTCGATTTCGCTAGGTTAGCGAATCTTGGGTAGTTTCTCTCGCCACGCGCTGAAGGATCTGACACTGCCAGCGTGCGGGGTTGCAAGCCATGGGTATGGGTGCAGTTGAGCAATCTTTTTGAACTTCAAGAATGAAGGCACCGGCGCAAACGTGACCGCTACGGGAACCTCTTCGGCATAGCTGTATGGGCTGCCCAGGTAAACCCGAAGATCTTTTCTGGCGGCAAGGTCTCTCAGGGTTTGAAGATAGAAGTGAAGTCGCTTGCCGCTTAGCTGAAGCTTTTGAAGTGCGACTTCATTGAAGACAAAAACTACGGGCAAGTCTGGGTTGGCAACCAAGGCAGGGTCACTATCCCCAAGTGAATCAATAGTGAGAAGGACAACCTCGGGATCCCTGAGGTTGATGGGGGTTAGCGGACCTGTGGTTCGTTTTGGATTTGGATCTTGCTCAACCAAAGAGTCTCGATCCACTCGATCAAGGACCTTCTCCTCAGGGAACTCTTGAATCGGACACGCTTTGTTGAGTGGGCACCGCATGCAAATCCCAGGTGCTCGTTTCTCAACCTGCCAACGGGCAAAGCCATAGGGCTTCCCGGTTCCTGCCCCAACAGTCCATTGCCAGCCCAGTAGGTTTGCAGCGCGAGAGCCATCTATCAACTCTCGATACATCCGCTCCTGACCTAGTCGCCAGTCGATGCCGTTGCGCACGCTCCAGTGTGAGGCAAGCCACATTCTGGTCTGGTTCACAAGCCAGCCATCATCTTCAAGCTCTGAGACAACCGTGTCGATGCAGTGCATGTCGCGGTTCCAACCATCGCCTTGTTCATTGCCAACTGGTTCGAACCTGAGCGCTTGAAACATGCGCTTACCCACTCGGGCATAGAGGTGCCTTGCATACTCCTGCCACAAAAGCTCATCTCGAAACTTCTCGCGATCCTTTGCAGGAGCTCCCTCAACTCGATCCCAAACCTGACGTAGGGTCAGCAGGTTGTGACGAATGTATGGCGATAGCACGCTCGCTCCGCGGGCATGGGTTGGCAACACCTCCGAGCGGTTAGCCGCATAGCCTCGAATATCAAGCTCCTCTAGAGCTTGATTCGCAGCAGTTTGACCGCCCGGGATCGAGCTTGCCCCAGTGCCTTGATAAAGGCCAGAAAAGTGCTTTTCGAGGATTTCTTCGTCTGAAAGAGATAGGTCTAGTTCGATCATTCTTTAGTCCAGTAGTGGGCCAAGGTAGTAGGCCTCAAGAGTTGAAGAAGGTCTAGCTTGACCGCCGTGCTGAGCATCAAAACTGGCGGTCGCATCGGTGCCACAAAGTGATGCAATGGCACCCGCCCCTCCAGGGTGCTTATTGATCCAGTCGGTGAGGTTATAGACCGAGCCGCTAACAATCGCCCAGCAGGCCGTGCGCGAGTTCTTTTGAGCAACCTGAGCCTTGGTGTAGCCGTTAGCGGTTGCGGTCTCCGAAGGGGTTGGTGAAGGGGTTGCAGTCTGGGTGCCGGTTGGCTTAGGAGCGGGCTTTGGGGTAGTGACCTCAGCAGTTGCTATCGGAGTTTTCGATTCCGCTGGAGTAGGAGCCTCTTCTTCCGCTACCTCAGGCGCAGACTCTTCGGCCGGTTCAACCTCGGTCGCCTCTTCCGATGGCTCCTCAATCGGCTGGCTCACTGAGCTCTCTGCAGCGCTTTCCGAAATCGTGCTTGCCACCGGCTCAGCAGGAGCCTGAGAGCAGGCAGTCAGGGTTGCAAGCAAAAACCCGATGACAATAAGGCGAAGCGTTTTCATTGTCTGGGGTCAACATTTCTCTGACCCCACCGATTCCCTATCTAAGGTCTAACCAAACCGCCAAATCGGAACTGTCGGGTGCGTAGCCATAGCTCACCCTGGCAAAGACTCGGTTGGTAGTAACCGTTGACTTAGTCACGATCTCGAACTGTCGAACACCCTTCGCTGCCTTGGCGACCATGGAACACAGTTTGGCCGCGTTGATACGGCTTCGCTCCAGCGAATTGCTGTTCACAACACACTGAACCTTGTTCAACATGGAGTCCTTCTTGCGAGCACTCACCACCTGTGACAGCAGCGCGACTCCTTGAAGTTTTTGACTTCCGGCTGTCAGCTTGGAAAATGCCTGGGGCATTGCACGGATTCCCACGAACTTTTCAAAGTAGGCATTGCCGTGGCGACCAGCATTTGCTCTCAGGTTGTAGACACCGGGAGCAAAGTCCGTAGGAATCTTGATTGCAAGCTGTTGCTCACCCGTGAGCCTGAAGTCAACCTCTGTCTCACCGAGGTAAAGCTTTTGAATGGTGTCGAAGTTCTTGCCCTCGACTCGTAACGTGCTGCCTGGCAGCACTCCAAAGTGCGCGGGACCAAGGAACTCTGGGCCCCTATAACGCACTGGGGTGGTGTCAACAGGTGCCGCCGCCGGGGCATCGACACCACCTGAAACTCGGAAGGTGATCACTCCGGTTTGAGTAAGGGTGGAACCTGCGAAGTTCATGCCGACGGTGTATTCAACATCTACGTCACCATTTTGCTCGCCCTCAAAGCGAATGCTGTTTCCCTCAACGATCACCTGACCTTCAACGCCACCAAGAACTCTGGCGCCAACCAGCTCCTGGTCATCACCGAGAGAGATAGCTGCCGATGTCACATCGATCGCTGCCTCGGTGCCAGCGGTTACCGCAACCTCAGCGGCACAAGCCTTGAAAACCGTGAACTGAATGTCGTCGATGAAGTTACCGACCGACCCACCCGAGGCTGCCTCGAACTGGAATCGAATGGTTTCTGAAAGCGATGGCACATATGCACCCTGGTACTTGACCCAACCATCTTCCAAAGCCGTTCTGAAGACCGATACCGACTCAGTGTCAGCATTGCCATAGACGGGTGAGCCTGTGTAGGGGTTGTTGGTTGGTCTGAAACGCTTTACCCCAGTCTGCTGAACCAAAGCCCCCGGCGGTCCAATTCTGACCAGCATGGCATCGGTGGTATTCGCTGCAAATTGGCGGCCGCGGTGTTTGATACTCCAGTAGTAGGTCTGTCCGACCTGAGCCTCGATGTCTTGATAAAAGGCTGCCATGTAGTTCGCATTGATCTCGGCAAAGTACTGGCCATCTGCGGGCTGAGCATTGTGGGTATCAAAGTAGGAACCAGAGCGGAAGGTTCCATCTTGGGCATAGCCAGGGAGCTGTCGCTGGATCTCCAGGTATTGATCGGCAGCAGTCGTCTTCCACCCCTGGATCCGCTGATCAGGCTGGTTCTGGTTCAGAAGCAATACCTGTGGTGGCCCACCGGCATACCCATGCCAACCGCCATACACAGGATTCGAGAAACTCGCCACATTAGGTAGGTTCTCAAAAGAGCCATTCTGCAAAGTTGGGGTTGAGGACTCGCAAGTTGAGGATGCAATCGCATAGTCAGACACAACCGGGTTCATACCCGAAACATCCATCACGGCAAAGCTTGCCACCAAGCTCAGCGCAACGCCGATTCTTAGTCCCGTCCTACCCCGCATACAAATCTCCTAGCTTTCGAGCTAGGGCAAGTTAATCCCCGTCGAAGAGTTAGCAGTTGTGGGCGAACATGTGTCAGGGCAGTAGCGAACACTTGTATTAAGACAAAACACCCGCGAGTTTCCTCGCGGGTGTTTTGATTTGGATCTACTTAGCCGTTTGCAACGACCTTTACCCAGAATCCCTCACCCTTGTAGGTGCTCTTGGATTCGTAAGTGACATCCTTGCCACGCAGGCGGTTGGCTTCGATGTATGAGCAAGCACGCTTCGCAAGGCGCTCGGCAACAACTGGGTCAGCCGCATTCACAATGCACTTGACCAAGGTGTAGTCAGAGCCGATCTGCTTAGCAGCGTTCGTTAGCTCAATCAGAGAACCGTAGTTCAACCAAGAACCATCTGCCTTAAAGGAGATTTCCTTGGTTGGGACAACAGCCTTGATGGTGATGCCCTGAAGGTGAGTTAGCTTGCCGTGGATTGAGTTGATCTCCACGTCATACTTACCAGGGGCCAGATCCTTTGGAAGCTCAATCTCTAGCTCGGAAGCTGAGTTCAACTTGTATGTAACAGCAGCGCCGTTGATCTTCATCGAGGTAATGCTGTCTAGCTTCTTGCCTGAGGTAACGAGCTTGTTTCCAGCAAAGATTGCTGACCCGAAGGATGAAAACTCTGGGCCTGAGTACTTGGGGGCGTTCGACTGAGAGCCTGGGGTGGAATTGCCTGAGCTACCGGACGATGCGCTGGTTTGAGTTGACTGGTTCTGAACGCTGAAATTGACGATGGAACCTAGAGCGTTCGGGGTGCTGGCATCGTCAGCTAGGCCTCCCGGGGTGTAGGCCAGTCTGTATCCAATTTCAGAGCTGAGCACTGTGGTAGCAAGTGTTAGCGTGAGCGTGTTGCCACCAGCAGAAATGTTGCCTGGCGTGAAGTTCACCGCAGTCCCGTTTTTGGTCAACGAGAATCCACTAGGAGATACCGCAGCTGACATACCCTCGTCAAAGGTGAGTAGCACAGAGTTGCCGTCAGCTTGGATTCTGGCATTTGCAAGCACAGGCGCTTGAGTGTCTGGCAACGCTGGCCAGTTGAAGGATGATGAACAGTGAACCAAGTCATGAACCTCGCTCGAGAACGAGTACCGCATGCCCACGCACAGAGACACCAGACCGGTGTAGCCACCCATAGAGTTGATTGCAAATGTGGCTTCGCCAGCTCCGGCCCCAGTTGTCGTTATGTTTGAACCAAAGTTTGCAAAAGAGGCATTCGTCGCCGTCAACCCTGAGTCATCGTCGATGGTGTTCGCAGAGCCACCCGGGGCGTTGTAAATCGCCTCAGTTGTAGCAGAGGCAATTTGGAGTGGGTATGCCTTCAACGATCCGTAAGAGCCTGCTGTCACTGTTCCAGTAACTGAACCGGAAGTAGCAGACAAACCCTGGACACCACCAACCTTGTACGTCAGAACAACGTTGGTGCCAACGGTTGCGACATCAATCTTTAGATTAGGAACACTGTTCGTGGAAGACGTTCCGACCTGAATGTTTGCGTTAGTAGGAGGGGCGGCAACGGCCATCAAGGGGGTTGCCACCAATGAGCCGGCAGCAACAAGTGAGATTATTTTGGATTTCAAATTCAATTTTGAACCTAACGACGTGATTTGCCCCAAGGTTAGCCAGCCGTCAGATCACCGAAACAGAACCCCTTCGGCTACCCGCACATAACCCGCGACACGCTAAACGTTGAAGCGGAACTCCACCACGTCACCGTCTTGCATGACGTAGTCCTTACCCTCCATACGGACCTTGCCCTGAGCCTTGGCTTCGTTCATTGAGCCCGCTGAATCTAGGTCGTTGAAGGCAACCACTTCGGCCTTGATGAAACCCTTTTCGAAGTCGGTGTGGATTACGCCGGCTGCTTGAGGCGCCTTCCAACCCTTCCGGATAGTCCAGGCGCGTGACTCTTTTGGACCTGCGGTTAGATAGGTCTGCAGTCCCAGCGTTTGAAAACCGATTCTGGCTAGCTGGTCAAGGCCGGACTCGTCTTGACCCAGTGACTGAAGAAGCTCCTGGGCTTCTTCTGGGTCGAGGTCGATCAGTTCGCTTTCGACTTTGGCATCGAGGAACACAGCCTCTGCTGGAGCTACTAGGTCTGCAAGCTCCTTCTTCTTGGCTGGGTTAGTTAGAACACCCTCATCAACGTTGAATACAAACAGGATTGGCTTTGAGGTCAGAAGTCCTAGGTCCTTGATCGGAGTCAAGTCGACCTTGGACAGAGATAGTGGGGTGCCATCGTTGAGAACCTTGATGGCCTCGTCGATGGTCTCGAGGGTTGCTGGGTCGGCCTTTTTACCCTTGACCTCTTTTTCAACCCTTGGTCTGGTCTTCTCAAGAGTTTGCAGGTCGGCCAGGATTAGCTCTGTGTTGATTGTCTCGATATCGCTCTTGGCATCGACTTTGCCGTCGACGTGAACCACGTCTGAATCGGCGAATCCTCTTACGACCTGGGCAATCGCATCCGCCTCGCGGATGTTTGCCAGGAACTGGTTACCCAAACCCTCACCCACTGATGCACCGCGGACAATGCCCGCGATGTCAACAAATGAGACTGGAGCAGGCAGAATGCGCTCGGAACCAAAGATCTGCGCGAGACGCGTGAGTCTTGGGTCTGGCAGGTTCACCACACCAACGTTTGGCTCGATGGTTGCAAACGGGTAATTTGCAGCGAGCACGTTGTTCTTGGTTAGTGCATTGAACAGGGTGGACTTACCGACGTTTGGTAGTCCGACGATTCCGATAGTTAGGGCCATTCGCCAAAGTTTATTGGTTCATAATTGCCTTCATGGGTTTGGAGTTTGTGGCTATCGACTTTGAGACAGCCAATGGCTCCCCCGCCTCCCCTTGCGCAGTTGGTTTAGTCAGGGTTCGAGATGGCCAGATTCAAGAGTCACTCTCAATGCTTTTTAGACCCCCTTATCCAAACAACTGGTTCCACGAGGGCAACATCCAAGTTCATGGCATTCGCCCTGAAGACATAATCGACTCCCCCGACTGGGAAGAGGTCTTGCCTGAGCTCCTACTTTTCACCGAGGGCCTGCCCCTTGTCGCTCACAATGCAAGCTTCGACATGGGCGTGCTGCGTGCCAGCGCGGAGGCTGTGAGCTTTGACCTACCCCAGATGAACTATTTCTGCAGCTTAAGCATCGCAAGAAGAACTTACGCGCTAGAGAGCTATCGCCTAAACGCAGTCGCCTATGCAATTGGCCACGAAGAATTTCGGCACCACGATGCCCTAGCTGACTCTGATGCCTGCGCCAGGATCATCCTGCATGCCGCCAATCGTCATGACGCGGAGAGTGTTGGAGATTTACTGGCCGCCACGAAACAGCAACTCAAACCTTTAGTTGTCTGACCCTGGTGGAATACTGACCGACATGGATCAAATTTTCTTAGTTGGCTTGAACGCGGTTCTTATCGGGCTAGTACTCGGAGCTTTTCTTGGCTACCGCTATGCAAAAGCAAAGGCCCCTGCGGTTGACACCGAGGCTTTGACCAAGCTCGCGGCACTCGAGGCAACGAATGCATCCTTGCGAGAGCAGCTTTCAAAGGCTGACACTCAACTCGCGGAGCAAAAGCAGCTAACCGAGCAAGAGAACAAGATCCTGGTTCAACTTGCTCCCGTGAAGCAGCAGCTTGAGCAAATGCAAACCACCGTGCAAAGACTTGAGCGTGAGCGCTCTGAGCAGTTCAGTTCGATTTCCGAGCAGCTCCGAGCGGCCATTGAAACTGATGAGAACTTGCGCAAGCAGACCCAACAGCTATCTCAGGCGCTCTCCTCCAACTCGCTTCGCGGAGTCTGGGGCGAGGCACAGCTTCGCAAGCTGGTTGAACTGGCTGGTCTTATCAAACATGCAGATTTCTCCGAACAATCAACGATTTCAACCTCGGCGGGTGCTGGGCGCGCCGACATGGTGATCAACCTGCCAGGCGGAAAATCACTTGCGATTGACTCAAAGGTGCCTTTCAACTCGTACCAAGAGGCCTCTTCCATCTCTGAGCTAGCAACCGGTGAAGAGCTCGATCGCAGAAGGCGCCTACTCGACGAACACGTCAAGGCGGTTAGAAAGCACATCGATGATCTTGGCTCAAAGGCCTACTGGACCGGCTTGGCTGCATCGCCTGACTTTGTGGTTTGCTTCGTTCCTTCAGAGTCTTTGCTCTCCGCCGCACTGGAGGCAGATCCCGCAATCTTGGAATACGCCTTCAAAAAGAACGTCGCACTCGCCTCTCCGGTGAGCTTGTTCTCCGTGCTGAAAACCATCAATTACATCTGGCGCCAAAATGCGGATGAGACCCAGGTACGCGCCATGATTCGACTTGGCCGTGAACTATACGAGCGGGTTGGAAAGGTTGCACAGGTGGCCGACAAGCTAGGCCGATCATTGACTTCCACGGTCAAGGACTACAACGCCTTTGTGTCATCGCTCGAATCCAGGATGCTTGTGACTGCGAGGAAGCTCAACGACCTCGACGAGAACGAGCTAGGAACCGAGGATCTAGCATCGCCAAAAGTCATTGAGGAATCGCCAAACACGATTACCGCAAAGGAACTTGAGAGCTAATCTCCAAGCCGAAATGAGGCTATAGTGAGATGGTTGCGCCTACAACGATGTGAGTGCTTTCTATAGTTTTTCTCACATCAAGGAGATCCCTAATGGCTGGCAAAAAAGCGCCAATCGTTACTCTTACCCCAGCACCAACGCTAGACCGCACTTACTTCGTCAAGAACCTTGTTGAAGGCGGAGTGAACCGAGCAGAGCGCGTTGGAGAAGAGCTTGCTGGTAAAGGAATCAACGTTTCTCGCGGTCTCCACCTTGCAGGTATTCCGGCTCCTGGCATTGTTCCAATCGGAAATGCAGACCCAGGTGTCCTTGAGCGCACCGGTTCAGGCTTCCTAACTCCGCTGTGGATCGAGGGCACTCTCCGCGTTTCCACCACCGTCGTGGAGTACGAGGGGCCAACGACAAAGATTAACGAGAGCCCTCGTCCGCTCAATCAGCGGGACTGGGATGCGGTTGTCGCCCTGACCGAAAAGACCGTCAAGCACAACGACGCTGAGTGGCTAGTGGTTGCCGGTGCTCACCCTGACATTGTTGAGACCGGAACGGTTATCGACCTACACCCGCTATTCGATCGCATGCACGAACTTGGCGTGAAGGTAGTTCTTGACACCTCGGGTCCAGCACTTCGCTACTGGGCTCAGCAGGGTAAGGCAACCGTTATGAAGCCAAACGCCCACGAGCTAGCCGAGTGCGTAGGTCGCGACCTAAACACCATCGGTGATGTCATTGACGCAGCCCGCGAACTGAACGACTGGGGTGTCAACTGCGTTATGGCCTCCCTCGGAGTCGATGGCATCATCGCGGTGACCAAGACTCACGCAATCCACGCCTACACCGCTCCGGTCAAGGTAATCAACACCGTTGGTGCTGGCGACTCAACAATCGCAGGATTCCTCTCAGCAGTGACCTCGCACCCAGCCGGTCCAACCGACTTCGGTGTCGGTTTCGATGTGGCAGAGGGCATTGCTGCAGCAGTGCAGTGGGGTGCGGCAAAGGTTCAGCAGCCAACCAGCGGTCTGCAGTCGATCGACAATCTTGTAGAAGCAACCGTTGAGCTAATTCCAGACGCTTCTCGCCTGTTGGGCGAGCCAGCCAAGGCCTAAGTAAGGAGCCGAAATGGCAGTTGTAAATTCCGAAGAATATCTAGAGATGCTCGACCGCGCCAAAAAGGGCGGTTTCGCATACCCAGCTATCAACGTTTCAAGCTCACAGACCCTGAACGCCGCACTTGCAGGCCTACAGGCAGCTGGCTCGGATGGCATTTTGCAGGTAACCACCGGTGGTGCTGACTACTGGAGTGGTCCAACCATCAAGAACCGCGTCTCTGGAGCGCTCGCTTTCGCAGCCTTCGCTCGCGAAGTTGCGAAGAACTACGACGTAAAGGTCGCACTTCACACCGACCACTGCAACTTCGAGCAGCTCGACAGCTTCGTAAAGCCCCTGATCGCCCTCTCTGAGGAGCGAGTCAAGGATGGCGGAGAGTCCATTTTCAACTCCCACATGTGGGATGGCTCTGAGGTTCCACTAGGACAAAACCTAGAAATCGCTCGCGAGTTTCTAAAGCGCACCAACAACATCGGTGCAGTTTTGGAAATTGAGGTTGGCGCTGTTGGTGGCGAGGAAGACGGCGTCGAAGGCGCAATCGATGAGCACCTGTACACCACCGTTGCAGACGGTATGGCTACCGCGGAAGCCCTAGGCCTTGGAGAGAACGGCCGCTACATGGCAGCCCTTACCTTCGGAAACGTTCACGGTGTCTACAAGCCAGGAAACGTTGTGCTTCGCCCTGCACTTTTGAAGCAGATTCAGGATGAGGTTGGATCGAAGTACGGCAAGGACAAGCCGTTTGACCTCGTCTTCCACGGTGGATCCGGCTCAACTGAGCGGGAAATTGCAGATGCCGTGAAGTATGGCGTTATCAAGATGAACATCGACACTGACCTGCAGTACGCCTTCACGCGTCCAATCGCTGATCACATGTTCCGCAACTACGACGGAGTCCTAAAGGTCGATGGCGAGGTTGGTAACAAGAAGACCTATGACCCACGCGCCTGGGGCAAGCTTGCTGAGGCTGGCATGTCTGCGCGTGTTGTTGAGGCTGCTAAGCAGCTTGGTTCAGCTGGCAAATCCAACTGGTAATCAAATGTCTAATGAGATAAGCCCGTTCTATGAGAACGGGCTTCCTCGTTTTCGGGGTGAATACCTTGAGGGCGAGATGCATGGACCTTGGGAGTTCTACCGCAAAGACGGCTCACTAATGCGCTCAGGTGAGTTTGACAAAGGGGTTCAGATCGGAATCTGGAGAACATTTGATCGAGCGGGCAAGTTAGTCAGCGAGAAGAGTTTCTAACCTCTTTCAAGAATTCTTTCCCCCTACCTAGCTCACCCCGAAGCGCTGGCAAGTCTTGCTGCAAAGTTAGATACAACATGTCGTGATCCAGGGCCAAGTAGTCATGCGCCACCTTGTCTCTATGCTGGGCAAGCATTCGCCAGGACGCGCTGCTGAAATGCTCTGGATAGAGTCTGGCTAGGCGTTTTGCAAGCTCGCCGCAGCGGATAAACAGCGCTTCCGCGGCCAAGACCCTGAAGGGGTCTGAAGTGAATTCGTGTAGATCAGAGGTTGCTAATTGGCTAGCGAGCTCAAGATTTTCCTCAATAGCAAGCAAGTAGCTAATTGCTCGGTCTGAATCTTTCAAGAAACACCATGTCCTCAAGCGCCTCGGAGTGAAGGTCCGGGCTTAGCGAGTCGATAGTAACCACTTGCACTTTGAAGCCGAAAAGGTTTTCCACATCGACCGCAAATGAAGTCATATCCAAGAGCGTTAGTGGGACGTCTGCCGAAATTGCTACGTCAATGTCGCTAGTTGTCGTCGCTTCTCCCCTTGCCACCGAACCAAAGATGCCAATTTTTGAAATTTGGTAGCTAGAGGCAATCCTCCATAGCGTCTCGGCTTTGGCATGGATTAGTTCCATTGAAGGCACCACCCCAGAAGAGCTGAGGAGGTCTAGGTTGACAAGCGCGGCAACTGGCTTTCGATGTGGACCAACGAGAGTCACGGGTGTTTTACCCGAACTCACCTGAGACAAGTAGTGCGCTAGTTCGGCCCGGAGAGTTGAAACACTAATAACTTCACTAGGTTGCATGTCCTCATGCTAGCTAAATCTGTACACAAATGTGTACAGATTTAGCGCTTGGATTTGTTTGAGGTGTCCTCACCGGCGGACTTTAAATCTTTGCGGAGTTCCTTTGGCAGCGAGAACTGGATGTCTTCCTCGGCAGTGGTGATAGTTCTCACATCGCCGTAACCTCTGCGAGCAAGATCATCAAGAACATCAGAAACAAGCTCTTCGGGCACCGACGCACCGGAGCTGACACCAACGGTCTCAACACCCTCAAACCACTCGTCCTTGATTTCGGTGGCAAAGTCAACGCGGTAGGCAGCCTTGGCACCCGCATCCAGCGCAACTTCAACCAGGCGCACGGTGTTGGAAGAGTTGGCAGAGCCTACGACAATCACTAGATCGCTTTCGGCTCCAACCTTCTTGATTGCCACCTGACGGTTCTGAGTTGCGTAGCAAATGTCATCGCTTGGTGGATTCTGGAGGGTTGGGAACTTCTCACGCAGCTTCACAACGGTCTCCATGGTCTCGTCAACCGAGAGAGTGGTTTGAGAGAGCCAGATCACCTTGCTCGGATCCTTGACCTTAGCTTTTTGAATGTCCTTGTCACCGTCGATCAACTGGACAACATCTGGTGCCTCACCGGCAGTGCCTTCCACCTCTTCGTGACCTTCGTGGCCGACGAGCAAGATGTCATAGCCATCTGCGGCAAAGCGCTGAACCTCGCGGTGAACCTTTGTTACCAGCGGGCAGGTGGCATCGATGGTCTGCTGATTGCGCTTCTGAGCGGCCTCAATAACGGCTGGAGAAACTCCGTGAGCGGAGAACACCATGATGCAGCCCTCAGGGGCCTCATCAACCTCATCGACAAAGATTGCGCCGCGCTTTTCGAGCGAGGCCACGACGTGCTTGTTGTGGACGATCTGCTTGCGCACATAGATCGGAGCACCGTAGTGATCCAATGCCTTTTCAACCGCGATCACCGCGCGGTCTACGCCTGCGCAGTAGCCTCTTGGTGCTGCTAGCAGCACCCGCTTTTCAGGCTTAATGTCGGTCATCGCATTATTGTTGATAGGACTCACCCGTTCATTCTACGAAGCCACGCTAGGAGACTCCTCTTGGATACAAGCGAAGCCGTAGATAACCAATCAAAAGTTTCCACTGAACATTCCCCCTGGCAGGTCTCGCAACTTTCAAAATCCCTCAAAGACTGGATCGAAAAACTAGGCCGGGTATGGGTTGAGGGTGAGCTGCAATCCTTTCAAGAGCGACCATCTGGCATTTTTGCATCCATTCGCGATCTCGATGTCGAAGCCGCCATCGAGATTCACTCATTCAACCAATCCGGGGCTCAGATCGAGGCGGGCCTTAGGCAGGGTGATCGAGTGGTAGCACTGCTTCAACCACAGTTCTGGGCCAAAAATGGCAAGCTCACAATGCGCATTCACGCCATGCATAAAGTCGGACTCGGTGAGCTGCTGGAGCGTCTAGAGCGCTTGAAACAGCAAATCATCAGCGAAGGCTTGACGTCAGCTGAGCGCAAACAGCGACTGCCATTTTTGCCAAATCGCATCGGTCTAATTACGGGCGCAAACTCGGATGCCGAGAAGGATGTGCTGCAAAATGCCAAGCTTCGCTGGCCGGAAGTGCAGTTCGAGGTAATTCACTCTCACGTTCAGGGTGACAAGGCTGTTGGTGAACTTCTTTTTGCCCTCGAGACCTTGGATGCAATGCCAGAGGTTGATGTGATCATCATGGCGCGCGGTGGCGGTAGCTTCCAGGACCTACTCCCCTTTAGCGACGAGCGATTGGTGAGAGCTGTTGCCGCATGTAAGACCCCATTTGTTTCTGCAATTGGTCACGAGAATGACCAACCGCTGATTGACCTCGTGGCTGACCTGCGTGCATCAACACCCACCGACGCGGCAAAGCGCGTGGTTCCGGATGTGCAGGAGGAGAGAAGAAATCTAAGCGTTTCAATTTCCAGGCTCAGACAGCGACTAGATTCGATCCTTACCGTTCAGGAACAATTCCTGATTTCAATTAGGTCAAGACCGGTGCTGGCGTCGCCATACGGATTCGTTGACGCTCAAGCAGAACAGCTGAATTTGCTGAAGCGCCGAATTCGCGAAATCACAGATTTCCGTCTGGAGCGAGCGAGCCATGAAATCGAGCAGCTTGCTCTTCGCGCTCATTCACTCTCTCCACAACTAACCCTCAGCCGCGGTTACGCAGTTGTGACCGATGAAAAGGGCAAGGTTTTGACCAAGGCAAAATCTGGTCAGGCAATTTTGGTTCGAACCCAATCCCAAGAAATTCAATCAACCGTGAATCAGGTTAAGGAACTGTGATGTCAAAGGAAATCAAGGATCTCAGCTACGAACAGGCTCGTGATGAACTTCAGAAAGTTGTCGCCGAGCTGGAGCAGCAGAATGTCAGCCTGGAGGCATCCATGGCTCTATGGGAACGCGGCGAGGCGCTGGCCAAGCACTGTGAGGGATTCCTAGCTGGAGCGCGAAAGAAACTGGAAGCTGCACAGAAGGACCAGAAGTAGTGAGTGACAGCGCAGCGCAGCACCGCGCCAAACAAACGGTTAGAAACCTGATCTATTCGCTTCTTGTGACGGTTGGACTGGTGGTTCTGATCGTGCTCGGAGTCCCAAGGGATGATTCAAACCGAATCGCAGAGGTTGATTACAACCAGATCGCGCAGCAGGCCAGTGAATCACTAGGCCTAAATGCCATTTCTCCCGAGATTCCTCGGGACTGGTGGTCAAATGCTGCTCGCCTCGAAAACGAACTCGATGTTGACTCTTGGTATGTGGGCTTTGTCACCGAGGACAACCAGTTCATTGGTATGTCTCAGGCCTTTGAATCCAACCCCTCTTGGCTCGCTTTGACGCTGCAGGGCAACTGGCAGGACGGCACCAAGGTAATTGATGGCAAGACGTGGGAAATTTGGCCAACCCTGAACCCGCAATCCCCGCGAGGAACCAAGCATTACGCCATGGTTCACAAGTTTGAAACCTCAGCGGTTGTAATCTATGGAACGGCGGAGCCAGAGCAGTTTGAAACCCTGGCCAAGGCCATCACCGCAGAACTCGATTAGGAGCGCAATGCCCAGACCACAGACTGCCCGGGAAGCCTGGCAGATTTTGGAGTCGGGTAATGCCAATTTCGTCGCCGGCACACCGGCTCACCCAAGACAAGATGCGGATGTCAGGCTTGCAATTGCAAACCGACAAAAGCCTTTTGCGGCGCTATTTGGCTGCTCAGACTCTCGCCTAGCGGCCGAAATGATCTTCGATGTCGGTCTTGGTGATTTGTTTGTGGTCAGAAATGCCGGCCAGGTAATTGCCGAGACTATTTTGGGATCATTGGAGTTCGCGGTTGAAGTTTTGAAAGTCCCGCTAATTCTGGTTCTTGCTCACGACGAGTGCGGAGCGATTCGCTCAACCATGAATGCTGCGGATGGAACCTTGAGCGTTGAAGGTGAATTCATTCACAACCTGGTTGATCGAATTATGCCCACGGTGCAGCGCTCTCTGGAGGCCGGCGAAACCAGCATCGATGAGATCACCGATCGCCACGTTAGAGACACCATCGCCGAGCTACTCGAGCGCTCTAAAGTCATTTCAGATGCCGTAAAAGATGGCAAACTTGCTGTGGTCGGAGCCAACTACAAGCTTGAGCTCGGTGAGGTTCACGCAATTCTCGCCCACGGTCAGATTTAGCAATAGATAAGCAGGAGACACAATGGAGTATCGCATCGAGCACGACACCATGGGTGAGGTTCGAGTACCAGTAAACGCCCTTTACCGCGCCCAGACCCAGCGTGCTGTTGAGAACTTTCCGATCAGTGGCTCCGGTCTAGAGCGCGAGCACATCATCGCGCTGGCTCGCATCAAGAAGGCCGCCGCCATGACCAATGCAAAGCTTGGAATTTTGGCTCAGGAGATTGCGGACTCCATCGTCGCGAGCGCCGATGAGGTAATCGCCGGTCAGCACCACGAGCACTTCCCGGTAGATGTCTTCCAGACTGGCTCCGGCACCAGCTCAAACATGAACATGAACGAGGTCTTGGCAACCCTTGCCACCGCAAAGCTTGGCAAAGATGTTCACCCAAACGACCACGTAAACGCCTCTCAGTCCTCGAACGACGTTTTCCCAACCTCGGTTCACGTGGCAGTTACAAACGCCCTGGTGAACGATTTGCTGCCCGCCCTGGACTACCTGGCGAAGGACCTAGAGGAGAAGGCCCGCGCTTGGAAGGACTATGTCAAGCCAGGTCGCACCCACCTAATGGATGCCACTCCGGTCACCTTTGGACAGGAGTTTGCAGGATATGCGGCTCAGATCCGCTACGGCATTGAGCGCGTCAACTCCTGCCTGGGCCGTGTTGCTGAGGTGCCACAGGGTGGAACCGCAACCGGAACCGGTATCAACACCCCTAAGGGTTTCCCACAAGAGGTAATCAGCCTGCTTGCCAAGGAAACCGGTCTTCCAATCACCGAAGCTCGCGATCACTTCGAAGCTCAGGGTGCTCGTGACGCTCTCGTTGAGGCATCTGGTGCACTAAAGGTGATTGCAGTAAGCCTCACCAAGATCAACAACGATTTGCGCTGGATGGGCTCGGGTCCAAACACCGGACTGGCTGAGCTAAATATCCCAGACCTGCAGCCTGGCTCTTCGATCATGCCTGGCAAGGTGAACCCGGTTATTCCTGAGGCTGTTCTGATGGTTTGCGCTCGAGTTATCGGAAACGATGCCACTGTCACCTGGGCTGGAGCATCCGGAAACTTCGAGCTAAACGTTGCTATTCCAGTAATGGGCAATGCCCTACTTGAATCAATCCGCCTGCTGGCCAACTCGATGCGTGTACTGGCCGACAAGACAGTAAAGGGTCTAGAGGTGAACGTGGATCGCGCCAAGGCATTGGCCGAATCAAGCCCATCGATTGTGACCCCACTGAACAAGTTCATCGGTTACGAAAATGCAGCGAAGATTGCGAAGCACTCGGTTCAAAAGGGAATCACTGTGCGCGAAGCGACCATTGAGCTTGGCTATGTGGACGGTGAGAAGTTGACCATGGAGCAGCTAGATAAAGCGCTCGATGTCTACCCAATGACTCGCCCTCCTCAGTAAACCTCTGAGAACAAGCTAATACCGGTGGCCAGAAAAAAGCTGGCTATCAAAAAAGGCCCGAAGGCGATGCTGTTTTTGAGCTGGGATTTCCCGAGTAGTAACTTTGCAAAACCCGCCAGTGCTGCCGTGAACACCGATGTCACGTTACTCAGCACAACTAGCCAAGGTGACAGGTAACCGAGAATCAGGTTTAGCGAAACCAGCAGCTTCACATCGCCCATGCCAAACCCTCCCCCAAGAACCAGCAAAAGGCCCAGCCCTGCGGTTATCAAAGCTGATAACCAGGCAAAGCTAAGTCGTTGCCAATCTTGGGCGAGAACCGCAGAGATGAATACTGCAGGGGTTGAAAGTGCAAACAACCTCAGTGTGTAGTGGTTGGGTAGGCGATGTTCAGTCACATCAATGCTCGAAAGTTCGACAGCAACCAGTGCTAAATACCCAATTGGAACTAGCAGTGGAATTGACTCGAACACCCACCCAAACTAGATCAAGGACTGGGAACTGGGCTTTGAGTTATCCCCAGCTAGTAGTCCAAAAGGTCGGTCACCAATGCCGCGATTTCGCTTCGCTCACTTCTAGTCAGAGTGATGTGGCTAAACAGAGACTGCCCCTTTAGGGTCTCCACCACTGAGGCAATGCCGTCGTGCCTTCCCACCCGAAGGTTGTCACGCTGAGCAACATCGTGGGTAAGGACAACCCTGGACTTTTGACCGATTCGAGACAGCATCGTTAGCAGCACATTTCGCTCAAGCGACTGTGCCTCATCAACAATCACAAAGGTGTCATGCAGCGAGCGACCACGAATGTGAGTGAGCGGCAAAACCTCGAGAATCCCCCGTGCAAGCACCTCGTCAATCACCTCTTTAGAAACCAGTGCACCCAGGGTGTCGAAAACGGCCTGAGCCCAAGGGTTCATTTTCTCAGCCTCGGTTCCAGGCAAGTAGCCAAGCTCCTGTCCACCTACCGCGTACAGCGGACGAAACACCATGATCTTCTTGTGCTGACGACGTTCTAGAACAGCCTCCAAGGCAGCGCAAAGTGCGAGTGCGCTCTTTCCGGTACCGGCCCTGCCGCCGAGTGAAACAATGCCAATCTCTGGATCCAACAGCGCATCAATAGCAAGGCGTTGTTCGGCAGATCGACCGTGAACACCGAACACCTCACGGTCACCCCGCACCAGTCGAACCGTGCGATTCTCGGTAACCCTGCCCAGCGCACTGCCGCGCTCCGAAGATATAACCAACCCGGTGTTTACGGGCAGTGTCTTTGCCTCAGGGTGGGAGATTTCTTCGAGGTCATAGAGATTCGCCATCTCATCGCCTGAGAGCGCCAGCTCCGAAATGCCGTTCCATTCGTCAGTTGCAAGCTCGTGAAGATACTCCTCAGCTCGCATGCCGATTGAAGCGGCCTTCACGCGCATTGGTAGGTCTTTGGACACAACTGTCACATCGAAACCCTCGGCCTTTAGATTGGCTGCCACAGCGAGGATGCGAGAGTCGTTGTCGCCGAGCTGGAAGCCGGTGGGCAGAATGCTCTGGTCAATGTGGTTCAGCTCAACTCTGAGCGTCCCGCCCTCGCCAACCTCAACCGGAAAATCCAAGCGCTCATGCTTTTGCCTAAGGTCATCCAAAAAGCGCAGGGCCTTGCGGGCGAAGTAACCGATCTCCGGATCGTTTCGCTTCTTCTCTAGCTCGTTGATTACAACGATGGGTAGCACGACCTCGTGCTCTGCAAACCTGAATAGCGCCCTTGGGTCAGAAAGTAAAACCGAGGTGTCTAAAACAAAGGTCCGGATTGAAGTTTTGGCTCGCGTCACCGCCTCAGAGGAAGAGTCTTGCTTGGTCTTTCTCGAGTTAGCGGTAGCGGCCACCGGTTCTCCTTTGCCTGGGAACTTAGCCAGAATCTACGCCTGAGATTTATCGTTTTTCTCGCGTGACACGCCGCTATACCAATCGTTAATAATTCAGCCGCCAAAGCGTCGATGGCGACGCTGAAAATCGCGCATGGCTCGGAGGAAATCAACGCGCCTAAAGTCGGGCCAGAGTGCCTCGGCAAAGTAAAACTCACTGTTGGCGCTTTGCCATAGCAAGAACCCGCTGAGGCGCTGCTCCCCCGAGGTTCTGATCAATAGATCCGGGTCAGGTTGGCCGGTGGTGTAAAGGTGTTCGGTTATCAGCTCTGGGGTTAGGTGCTCGGCCAGCTCATCGATTGATAGTCCCTTGGCAGCATGCGATTTCAAGATCGACCGCATCGCATCTGAGATCTCTTTCCGACCGCCGTAGGCGATGGCAAGGTTCACATGCGGCATCGGGTTATTTTTGGTTTTCTCTTCAATCACAGAAAGTCTTTGTGCCGCTTCATAAGGAAGCTGCGCGGTGTCGCCAACAACCTTCAGCTTCCAGCGCCCCAGCTCAACCAGTTCCTCTGCAAGGTTCACGATGATGTCGATCAGGTCTTTTAGCTCTTCGCTTGAGCGACCCACAAGATTGTCGGTAGAGAGTAAATAAATGGTGGTGTGCTCAATGCCCAGCTCGGAGCACCAGGTTAGAAAATCCACAATCTTCTTGGCGCCTGCGGCGTGACCGTGACCAACTTTGTCAAAGCCCTGAAGTTGAGCCCAGCGCCGGTTTCCATCAACCATTACGCCGATGTGTTTGGGTAAGTTATCTGGCTCAAGGTCGCGCTCCAGCATCGATTCGTAAAGTCGATAGACAAGATTGCGCACGCCATAAATTTAGTCGCTAATCCGACAAGTGGTTTAGGGTTGAAAAATGAGCCTTGAATCCCCAGATCCGCTACACGTGCCACTTTCTGAACTCAAGGGTCAACCGCAGGAGGACGAGCGTCCAACCTGGCGCGGTTGGATCCACACCGGCGTGCTCCCGTTTGTGGTAATAGCTGGAATCCTGCTAATCATCTTCTCTGAGGGCTGGGTTGCTAAGACCGCGGCTGCGGTCTATTTCACGAGCTCTCTCCTACTGTTTGGTAACTCGGCGCTCTATCACCGCTTCCGCTGGAAGCCCTTCACCAAGAAACTTCTCAAGCGCATCGATCACGCCAATATCTTTTTGCTGATTGCCGGCACCTACACCCCCATCAGCGCATCTGCATTGACCGCGGATAAGGGTTCAATGCTTTTGATCTTGGTTTGGTCGATTGCTCTGCTGGGAATCTTCTTCAGGGTCTTCTGGATCAATGCACCGCGTTGGCTATATGTGCCGATTTACTTGGCGCTGGGTTGGATTGCGATGCTATTTATCGTTGATTTCTTCAACGTGAACTGGGTGATGATGACCCTGGTGATGGTCGGTGGACTGTTCTACTCAATTGGAGCAGTCATTTACGGCCTCAAGCGCCCGAACCCATCTCCAAAGCACTTTGGTTTCCACGAGATTTTTCATGCGCTAACGGTGGCAGCATTTTTCTGCCACTGGGTCGCCGCCCTGATTATTGGGCTTGATCCGGCCCCTGGTTCACTCGGTTCGGTTTAGCCGGCGGCGCCGGGCGCTCTGGCTTTTCTACCGTTAGATTCTCAAGCTCCTCTTGAGCTAGTTTCTCTCTAACCTCAGCGCGATAGCGAGTGGAGCGAACTCTGCGGTTCATGTCAAAAATCAGAAAGACTGCGATTCCTGCAACTGCAAAAGTGACCAAAAAGCCAACGGTGCCGGGAGAGTTATAGGTGTCGTCCGGTACCGGGGTTGGCGTGGTAGTTGCAGCCAAGAGGGTGTAAAGCAGGAAATCCATGCCGATAAGTATCTCACCAGCAATTAGCCTTATACCGTGAACCAAGACATTCTTTCCTCCCGCTACGGAGTGAAACGCTCCAACCCCAAAGGACTACGGGTTTTCGCCGCGGTCGGGATCGCCGCCTTGGTTCTGGGGACTGCCTATTTTGCTCTGGGCAACAATCAGCAGTTCAGCTACGAAGATGTTGGCTATCGAATAGTTAGCGACTACCGAGTCGAGGTAGACGTGGAGATAACTAAGCCACTCGATAAGACCCTGATTTGCTCGGTCCAGGCCTTGAACAATCAATTCGCCGTGGTGGGTTGGAAAGAGTTCGAGTTTGAACCGAGTGAATTTATGACTCTGAGGCACACAGTCACCCTCAACACCACCGAGCAGGCCGTCACCGGTCTGGTCGATGAGTGTCGTCTGCGTTAGTATTTTCAGCATTGCTCGCTAGTGGCGAGCATTTTCAATTCCCGGAAGTGCTTATGACTGACTCAATGCTGCTAACACAGGCCGCCTACGACAGGCTCAAGGACGAGCTTGAGCAACTGATCACCGTGGGCCGAGTAGAGATTGCCAAGCGTATTCAGGATGCCCGCGAAGAGGGTGACCTGAAAGAGAACGGTGGCTACCACGCCGCCAAGGAAGAGCAGGGCAAGATTGAGGCGCGCATCAACCGTCTCGAGGAGATGCTGGCAACCGCAACCATAGGTGCTGCCGATGCATCAGACGGCATCGTTAAGCAGGGCTTGATGGTGCACTGCAAGCTAAACGGCAGAGACACTGAGTTTTTCTTGGGATCCCATGAAATCTTTGAGGGCACCAAGCACGAGGAGGCAATCGAAGATGGTGATCTCGATGTCTACTCCCCTGACTCCCCAATTGGTAAGCAGGTCATGGGTAAGAAGGTTGGCGAATCGGTTAGCTACACCGCACCAAACGGCAAGGCCATTACCGTTGAAATCACTGGCGTTCGCGAGTTTGAGTTTTAGTCTTCGTGAAGCTTTGGTCTTAGACCAGCATCCTTTAGCGACTTCATAAGTTCATCGCGGTGTTCTTTGCCTCTGGTCTCAACCGAGAGGTTTAGCTCCACCTCAGAAATCTGCAAACCGTTGCCGTGACGGGTGTGTAGCACCTCAACCACGTTTGCCTGTGCGGCTGCTACCGCCTCCGCGGTCCTCACCAGCTGCCCTGGGCGATCTGGCAACATCACCGAGATGTTTGTGTAGCGATCAGATGCCGCAAGTCCATGGCGGATCACGCGCTGCAACAGCAGTGGATCGATGTTGCCACCGGAAAGAATGATCGCGGTTGTGCCCTTGAGCTTCAGCTTTCCTGCCATCACGGCAGCCGCTCCGACGACTCCACCGGCTTCAACGACTAGCTTGGATCGCTCCATGACGGCAACCATCGCCTTGGCGATCTCGTCTTCGCTGACGGTAACCACCTTGTCCACGTATTCACTGATGATCTCAAATGGCAGCTTGCCAGGACGAGCCACCGCAATACCATCTGCGATGGTGGGCTGGACCTTGAAATCAACCGGCTTTCCGGCCTTCAAAGATGCAGGATATGCTGCAGCTGCCTCAGCCTGAACCGCATAAACCTTGATTTTCTTGCCCAGGACTTTTGCCTTCAGCTTGGCAGCTAGTGCAACACCAGCACTCAAACCACCGCCGCCGAGGCAAACCACGATGTTATCTACCTCGGGAAGCTGCTCCATGATCTCCAGTGCGACAGTGCCCTGGCCCTTGATGATCTCTGGGTGATCAAAAGGTGGCACAAAAACCGCTCCGGTCTTTGCAGTGAATTCTTTCGCGGCAGCGAGGGTCTCATCAAAAATGGCTCCGGTTAGTACAACCTCCGCGCCATAGCCCAGGGTGGCTTGGTACTTGGGAAGTGATGCCCCTACCGGCATAAAGATTGTGGCCTTGATACCGAGCTGCTTGGCCGCTAGGGCAACACCTTGAGCATGGTTACCGGCGGATGCTGCAACCACACCGCGCTTTTTCTCTTCTTCAGTTAGACCGGAGATCATGTTGTAGGCACCGCGAATCTTGTAAGCACCGGTGCGCTGTAGGTTCTCGCACTTGAACCAAACATCCCCTCCGGTCTGCTCTGAAAGCCAGTGGCTTGGGAGCATCGGAGTCTTGAGCGCAATGCCGCGGACGTTTTCTAGGGTCGCGTAAAAATCATCGAGAGTGGGCAGCTTGTTTGACATCTCAGGGACCTTAGAACTTCGAATGAGTCAAAGTCTAGTGATTTAGAAGCTGGTGCCAATCTTGCTAAGACGCTCGATGCGCTTTGGGATCGGCGGGTGAGTTGAGAATGCTCGCTCCACAAACCCAGGCTTGATTGGATCGTTGATGTACATGTGGGCCATTGAGGAGTTCACCTTGCGCATTGGACGACCGTATTCACCAAGCTTTTGAAGTGCCGATGCCAAACCCTGCGGGTATCTGGTCATCTGGGCACCTGAGGCATCGGCGAGGTATTCGCGCTGGCGTGAAACCGCCGCGGACACTAATGGCCCAATAAGAGCTGCCACGATCCAACCAACAACACCAATCAAGATCATGAATGCCTGAATCTGACCGTTATTGGAATTGCGGTCGTTTGAGCCACCCATCCCAGAAAACCAAGCCATTCTCATGGCGAAGTCGGCCAAGATGCCCACCGCTGAGACAAGCCCAAAGACGATGGTTGAGACCCTGATGTCGTAGTTCTTGACATGGCCAAGCTCGTGCGCCATGACGCCTTCGAGCTCATTGTCATTCATGATGTCTAGTAGCCCGGTGGTTGCTGCCACCACGGCGTGCTTTGGGTCTCTACCTGTGGCGAAAGCGTTCGGGGCAGGGTCGTTGATGATGTAAACCTTCGGCATTGGCATGCCTTGCGAGATACTCAGATTCTCGACGATGTTCCAAAGTCTTGGGTTGTCAGCTTTTTGAATAGGGTAGGCACCGCTCATGGCAATGGCCATCGAGGCCGCTGCAAAGTACTGAAACAGCGCGTAACCAAAGACAAACAAAATGATCCACAGTGCACTCGAACCATTTCCAGAGGCTTCGCCCCACCAGTAGGCAAGCGCACCAAGCAGCAACACGAAGCCGCCGATGATTATGAAGGTATTGCGCTTATTCGCGGCTATCGCCGAATACACAAAGCTCTCCTAGAACTTGACCTGAGGCGGCTCTTGAATTGCCGCCGGGTTCTCAACCTCGAAGAACTCGCGCTCTGCAAAGCCCAGGTTCTTAGCAAAAACATTGTTTGGGAACTGCTGAATCTTGGTGTTTAGCTCACGCACGCCACCGTTGAAGAAGCGACGAGATGCCATGATCTTGTCTTCGGTATCGGTGAGCTCGCGTTGCAGCTCCAAAAAGTTCTGGGAGGCGACCAGTTGTGGGTAGGCCTCGGAGACTGCGAACAGGCTCTTCAGAGCACCTTGCAACATGCCCTCGGCTTCTGCTGCCATGGCTGGGTGAGCAAGCGCCTCGGGCGAGACAGTGGCTGCCCTGGCCCTGGTTACATTTTCAAAGACTTCTTTTTCGTGGGTGGCGTAGCCGCGCACGGTCTCGATCAGGTTTGGGATCAGGTCAGCTCGACGCTTGAGTTGGATTGTGATATCGCTCCACGCTTCGTCTACTCGCACCTTTAGTGTGACCAACGAGTTGTAGGTGACCCACAGGTAGATACCAACGATGGCGACTACCGCGAGAAGGATCCAAAAGACTTCCATTGCGCTCCTAGCTTGAACCACTCAACATTATGAACCCTCACTGGCAATTTGCTGGGCGTGAGCTAGCAGAATTTTGTGCCCCGAGTGGTGTGTAGTGTCACGACATACTGGACAGATGTGTCGGGTCATAGTGGACACTAACGACACAAATCTTTGATCCCAGCCCTTCAATTCATGGGTACGGCATTTTGACCCAGAACAGATGTGTCGAGACATAGTGGACACTTCAGGACATAAATAAAAACGCCTTGATTGTTCTGTCTGTTTTGGAGCACAAAAAGTCCGTCAAAGAGGTCTGCAAAGAGTTTGAGGTTTCTCGCTCCTGGGTCTATGAACTTATTCGGCGCTATCGATTACTCGGCCCGGAGGGTTTCAAAACCAGGTCCAAGCGGCCCTGGGGAAACTCCAGGGCCCTCAAACAGGATGAGCACGCTCAGATCGCTGGATTACGCGCACAGCTGTTGTCCCAAGGCTTAGATGCCGGAGCTCAATCTATCCACTACAGACTTACCCAGCTCAACGGTCATGCTCCTTCTATTGCAACTATCTGGCGTTCGCTGAGAAATCAAGGCCTGATTGCCTATCAGCCCAAGAAGAAGCCCAAGATCTATCTACAGCGCTTTGAAGCGCTGCAACCAAACGAGACCTGGCAATCCGATGTCACTCATTTCAGATTGGCCAACAAAAAGGTCGTTGATGTTCTGAACTTCCTAGACGACCACTCAAGGTTGTTGATTAGATCCACCGTCCACCCCACCGTTACAGGCCAGATAGTTGTTCAGGAGTTTAGAAATGCCATCGCAGAGTTCGGTCCACCACAATCAACACTTACCGACAACGGAATGGTCTTCACAGCTCGCAGCCGAGGCGCCAGAAATGCATTTGAATACACGCTCGACGAACTTGGCATTGAACAGAAAAACTCAAGAGCTCACCACCCACAAACCCAGGGCAAGATTGAACGCTTTCATCAAACTTTGAAGAACTGGCTAAATGCCAGACCAAAGCCAAAGAGCGCAGAGGAGCTTCAGAAACTGATTGATGAGTTCCGAGAGCTCTACAACCAGCAACGACCCCACAAGGCCCTCAAAGGCCAAACCCCAGCCTCCGCTTACAGCGCCAGACCAAAGGCAAAGCCATCCTCGGATCGAATATTTGGTCCAAACAGAACCAGAATCGACAAGGTCGATCGGGAGGGAAAGGTCTCTCTTCGAAGGGCTGGCAAGATGCATCACATTGGTGTTGGAAGAGCTCAGGCCGGCCGAAAAGTCTTCCTAATAATCGATTCCAGAAAGGTGATTTCTACGGACTATTTGACAGGCGAAATTATCGGAGAACACAAGATCGAACCCACGCGCTCATACTGGCCAAAAATGAAAAACCCCGGACTGAAGAGTTCCTGAAAAACTCCCCATCCGGGGGTTCGGATGTCCACTATGTCTTGAGACATCACATTGTGCCCCGAGTGGGACTCGAACCCACACTGTGACGATTTTAAGTCGTCTGCCTCTGCCATTGGGCTATCGGGGCAATGCAAAAGGCCCGGGTTTCCCCGGGCCCTCAGCAAGTCTTACTTACCGGGTTTAGTGGCCCAGGTTGAGAAGAATAATCGTGGGTTGCGAACTGGCTCCAGCGAGACAAGGTCGCGACCAAGAATGAAGTTCCAAACCCAGCCTGACACCACACGAATCTTTCGCTCCCAGGTTGGCATTGCCAGTCCGTGGTAACCGCGGTGCATGATCCAGGCGACAAAACCAGTAATGCCGATCTTGCCGGACTGGAAAGCACCGACACCGATACCTAGACCCGCAACAGCTCCAAGGTTCTTGTGGAAGTACTCACGGATCTCCTCGCCACGAATCGTTGCGACAATGTTCTTGGCAAGCAGCTTGGCCTGACGAACAGCGTGCTGAGCGTTTGGAACGCAGTAACCGCCAACGCCACCCCCTGATAGGTCTGGGACAGCGGAAACGTCTCCAGCGGTCCAAGCGCCCTCGTAAACCTTGTCACCCTCAACGATCTGCAGCTTGGCATTGGCGTTGATTCGGAAACGAGCATCGAGTGGGAAGTCACAGTTCTTGGCAACTGGAGCAGCTGCAACACCAGCAGTCCAGATGATCAAATCAGAGGCGAAGCTCTCACCGGTAGATAGCTTGCAAACTCCGCCATCAGCAGACTCCAGCTGGGTGTTCAGGTGGATTTTTGCACCGCGCTTGTCTAGGTTTGCCACGACCCACTCTGCGGTCTTTAGCGAGACCTCAGGCATGATGCGACCCATGGCCTCGATTAGGTGGAACTTGACGTCTTCGAACTTAATCTCTGGGTAGTGGCGCAGCAGGTAGGTTGCGGCTGAGCGCAGCTCTGCGAAGGTTTCGATACCGGCAAAACCACCACCGACAACCACGAAGGTTAGGAGGCGATCGCGAGCAGGGCCAGCTGGCAATGCGGCGGCACGCTCAAAGTTTCCGATCAGGCGGTTTCTTACCTCTACCGCCTCTTCGATGGTCTTCATACCGATTGCCTCTTCGGCGATGCCCTTGATTGGGAAGGTGCGGGTTACGGCACCGGCGGTCATCACAATCTGGTCGTATTCCAAAGTGATTGGCTTTCCGCCCTCAATCTGGATGGTGGCCTTGCGAAGTTTGTGGTTGACCTTGGTCATGCGACCAGAGATCAGCTTGGTCTTCTTTAGGTGCTGGCGGTGTGAAACTACGACGTGACGAGCCTCGATGTGACCGGCAGCAACCTCAGGCAAAAATGGCTGGTAGGTCATGTAGGGCAGCGGGTCGACCAAGGTGACCTCGGCCTCATTCTTACCCAAGAGCTTCTCGAGCTTCCAGGCGGTGTAGAAACCTGCGTATCCACCACCAATGATCAAAATGCGCTGTGGTGCTTTTGGATTCAAAATCTCTTCAGCGATTGCTTTTGGGGTGCGGGACTTGGTCACTTCGCTCATGCTCGAGTAATACCTTCTCGTTTATTTAGCTCTGGTCCCTGCGACGCTTTAGTCGCAATACGAACCAAAGCAACGGTGCAAAGGGGGCTAACACCCAATAGAGTATCGGATTCGACCACCAGGCAACATCATTAGAGGCCGATAAGTCCGTATTTTGACTGGCGCTGAGCTGAGGCTCGGAGCTGGGACTAATTTCAACCGGTTGTTCCGGAGTCAAAAGCTCACCCTGCTCCTCCAGAGATCCTGGTCTGTAGAGCTTGACCCACTCACTGAGCGACCCAAGCGGGTTTTGCTCCGAAGTCAAAGTTGAAGCCACTGCGTCTTCAGGATTAATCGCGCCGAATCCGTAGATGGCATCAAAACCAGGTTGCCCTAAATCATTAGCAGTGCCCAATAGCCGTTGAATCAAATCATTAGCAGAAGCCTGCGGATCGGCCTCGATCATAAGCGCCAGCAATCCAGTCACCAGCGGTGCTGCGGCCGATGAACCGGACCACTCACGCACAGTGCCACCCGGATAACTCCCCCAAAGCTCCTCCGCCGGTGCGGTAACCGCAAGTGAGATACCGGTGGTGGTTGCCTGCTGCGCTCCAGCTCCGGCTTTAGAAAGTCCACCAACCGCCACCACACCAGGCATGGTCGCTGGAGCACTTGGCTTTGAAGCCTCACCCACTTTGTTGCCACTGGCGGCAACAATCACGACATCATTTTCAAAGGCGTAGCTAAATGCGCGATCCCAACTCTTGGGCCAGGTTCTGGAATCTCTAGAAAGCGAAATGTTGATCACATCGGCGCCTTGATTAACCGCCCAAATCACCGCCTGCGAGATTTGAGTGTCCGTATCTGCACCTTCAACGCCAGCACCAACACTCAGCGAAAGTAGCTTCGCACCGGGTGCTACGCCCCTGACTCCAGCGACATCACTACCCTGGCCAGCTATTAGTGAGGCAACCATGGTGCCGTGATAGCTGGCGGGTCCAACCGGTGCGGTCCCATCGGGAGCACCCAGGCCGGAGAAGTCACGACCGCCAACCACCGTGCCGCTGAGGTCTGGATGCGTGTCGTCAATACCTGTGTCAATCACCGCAACAGTGACACCCTTGCCGGTTTGAGGGATCGAACTGAAGCCATAGGAATCTAGCCACCAAATATCAACTGGAGATATCGTGCTAGCTAGTGCGACCAAAGCCGCAATTAGACGCACTGGCACCTACTGGGAGACCACTCCAGCTCACTAAGCGCAAGGTCCCCAATTGGATTGACACCCGGGCCTTTGGCCAATGAATGTCCAACTAGCGCGTGTAGACACTTCACTCGACTGGGCATACCACCAGCCGAGAAATCCTTGATTTCTTCAACCTCTTCGATCGCCTCACGTTCGGCCAGATAGCCATCGTGGGCTCTTTGATACTGCTCTCTAACCCCGGCATCATCGGTCAAAAGCTGTTGATAGCGGGCCATTACGCCGGAAGCCTCGAGAGTTGAAACCGCAGCGGTTGCCGCTGGTTGAGTCAGGTAGTAAAGGGTTGGAAATGGAGTGCCATTACCAAGCCTTGGTTTGGTTTTTACGACCAAAGCACGTCCGCACACGCAGCGAGCCGCAATGTCCAATATGTCTCGAGCTGGCCTACCTAGCTGGCGGCTGACCTCTGCGATGTCTTCTTGAGAGACACTCACTTTTCACTCACCCCAGTATCGAGTGCGGAGCGCAGCACAGATTCGACAATCGAATCCACCCAGTTCTCCCTGGCAGCTTTGGCCTCAAGAGAAATCTCATCGGCATTGCGCTTGTCAGCAAGAACAGAGCCCAGGGTTCCCGAGGTGTCAGAAAAGTCCATCCCGTCAGAGTTCATCACCAGGTAGGAAACCTCGCCCGGCAAGACATAGTAGAGACGATCTCTTGCCTGAGCGCGAATATAAACAGGGTCCTGCCAGCGGTCGCGCTCGGCCTGCATATCAGCAACCGCCTGCTCAGCAAGCTTGATTGACTGCTCCATCTCAGTGATTTGCCTGCGCTGATCTAGATAAGTCTGAACATCTTGCGAGACCAAAAAGGTGCCGAGCACGATAACCAAAATCACGCTCACAGAAACACTGTTGAGCTTCAGCATGCGCGCGAGCAGCTTTCCCTGAGACAGGGCAACTGGCACCTTTGGCTGAGTTGGTTTTTGCGGCATAAGAGCTTCAGTTTAAGAGAAAGCCCGAGTGAGGCAATAACCCCACTCGGGCTCTCAGTGAATTATTAGCCCTGGTAACGAGGGAAAGCGCTGCGACCTGCGTAAACCGCAGCGTCAGCCAGCTCCTCCTCGATTCTCAGTAGCTGGTTGTACTTGGCAACACGCTCGGAACGAGCCGGAGCACCGGTCTTGATCTGGCCCGCGTTGGTTGCAACGGCAAGGTCAGCGATGAAGGTGTCCTCGGTCTCACCGGAACGGTGAGAGATGATTGCCTTCATGCCGTGGCGCTGAGCAAGAGAAACGGCATCCATGGTCTCGGTCAGGGTGCCGATCTGGTTTACCTTGACCAAAATCGCGTTACCTGCGCTCAGGTCAATACCCTTCTGCAGACGCTCTGGGTTGGTCACGTATAGGTCATCTCCAACCAGCTGGACCTTGCTGCCTAGCTCTGCGGTGATCTTGGTCCAACCAGCCCAGTCGTCCTCAGCAAGTGGGTCCTCAATGGAAACCAGTGGGAAGCGGGCAAGTAGGTCTGCGTAGTAGGCGATCATGTCGTCAGAGGAGCGCTCCACACCCTCGAAGGTGTACTTGCCGGTCTTCTCATCGAAGAACTCGGTGGAGGCAACATCCAGAGCCAACGCGATTTCGCTACCAAGCTTGTAACCGGCGTTTGCGATTGCCTCGGAAATTAGCTCGAGAGCAGCTGCGTTATTAGGTAGGTCTGGTGCGAAACCACCCTCGTCACCCAGACCGGTTGCTAGACCCTTCTCGGAGAGTAGCTTCTTGAGCGCGTGGTAAACCTCAACGCCCCAACGAATGGCTTCGGAGAAAGTCTCGGCACCGTGAGGGACGATCATGAACTCCTGGATGTCAACACCGGTGTCAGCGTGAGCACCACCGTTGATGATGTTCATTAGTGGCACTGGAAGCACATAGGCGTTTGATCCACCGAGGTAACGGTAAAGCGGTAGGTTCACGCTCTCAGCCGCTGCGCGAGCGTTTGCAAGTGAGACGCCCAAGATTGCGTTTGCGCCGAGCTTTTTCTTGTTGTCGGTGCCATCCAGCGCGATCAGCGCTGCGTCGACCAGGCGCTGGTCGGTGGAGTCAAAGTCAACCAAGGCCTCGTCAATGGTCTCGACCACTGCCTTGACTGCGTGCTGAACACCCTTGCCAAGGTAGCGGGACTTGTCGCCATCTCGAGACTCGTGAGCCTCAAAGGCGCCGGTGGATGCACCTGATGGAACAGCGGCACGACCAAAGCTGTCGTCAGAAAGTAGGACCTCAACCTCGATGGTTGGGTTGCCACGGGAGTCAAGGATCTCTCTTGCTCCGACTGCAGTAATGATTGACAAAGGAATCTCCTCGATTGATGGATTTTGATTGCCCAACTCAGGGGCGGAAAACTTCGCTGTATTCGGCTAAGAGTCTAGTGACTTAGGCAATTGGCTTGATATCAAGCTCGCCAGAATCCGGCAAAAATGCAAAGTGGGTAAACCCTTGCTCGGATAGTTCGCCAAGTAGCGCTTTTACATTCTTCGGCTTTCTATCAAGCCTCACCCTCCAGCTAGAGATGAGGCTCCGCTGAACCTCAAGAGCCCTCTCAATGGGCTGGTCCTCAGAAACCAAGAGCACAAGCCCTGGGGTTGAATCCTTTGGTGAGGCAACCAAATCAACGATTCGCTCGATGCCAAGTGAGATGCCGACAGCTGAAACATCGGTGCCGAGCCACTTGCCAACCATGCCGTCGTAACGACCGCCCCCACCGATTGATGAACTGCTATTCGGGTGCTCGATCTCGAAGATGGTACCGGTGTAGTAACCCATGCCGCGGACCAAGGTTGGGTCATAGCGCAGTGCATCTGAAAACGCATCAAACAGAGGCTTCAGAACCTCTGGGATCTCCAACTTTTCAATTCCCGAGAGCCACTCGGAGGCTTTGCCAGCAACGTCTGCGCCGAATTTCTCTCCGAGCTCGGCACTCACACCATCGATCCCGACCTTGTCGAGCTTGTCGATGGAGATCATTGCGCTGAGTGCATCCGGACCTGATACTCCAAGTTGAGCGATTGACTGAGTCAAAAGCTCACGGTGGTTTACGCGAATCTTGGCGCCCTGAACCCCCATGGCCTCAAGGGCTGCAAGCGAAGCTGAGATCAGTTCGAACTCGGCAAGCATGGAGTCATCACCGATGATGTCTATGTCGCACTGAATGAATTGGCGATATCGGCCCTTTTGTGGTCGTTCCGCTCGGAAGACTGGACCGGCTTGAATCGCCTTGAGGACTCTTGGCAACTTGCCCTGGTTCGAGGCGTAGTAGCGAGTCAGCGGCACGGTCAGATCAAATCTCAGACCCAGGTCCGCTAGCTCACCGCCATCCTGTAGTGCCTGAGAGAACTCTTCGCCGCGCTTTTGAACCTTGAAAACAAGCTTCTCGTTGTCGCCGCCTTGGCCAGATTGCAGTCTTGATAGATCCTCCAAAACTGGAGTCTCAATCTCTTGAAAACCACGTGCCAAGTATTGCTCTTTGGCCAGCTGAATCAGCTTTTCGCGCTTCGCCTTCTCGACTGGGAGAAAGTCGCGCATTCCACGCGGAGCATTTATTTGCTGGGCCATTGGGCTAGTTTCTCATAACGAAAGGGCAACCTATGTCTATTGAGACTCATGATTGCTAATGTTTTCGCATGTCATCGGAGCCAAAACGCGGTCGCGGCAGGCCTATAACCACTGATCCTGTGGAGGTTGGACTTACCGCGCTCAGGCTGTTTGTCGAGCACGGCATCGACAAGGTGACCATGGATGACGTTGCTCTGGCTGCTGGCATTTCAAGATCCAACCTATTTCGCGTTTTCCCTTCAAAGGCCGCCGTGGTCTGGGGTGGGGTGCAACATTTCAACTCAGCACTCACTCACGCTTTGGAAACCTCGACAGAAAAATCTTTGGTTTTGGTGCTGCACAAATCTTGGGTAAGCGCAATGCACGTGATCGATAGTTCGCTGGAAACCGTGCGTCTTCGCCTAAAGCTAATTGCATCATCGCCGGAGGTTTACGGTTGGGGCACCGGACAGCTTGAACAGTCTCGTAAGGTCCTAGAGCAGTTCATCGCCGAGCGCGAGGGTGAGGGCGTGAGGGCCAAGATGATTTCTTCGGCACTGATGGCAGCCTCGATGGCAGTTCTAACCTGGTGGGCAGAGACCGATGATCCGCGTCACCCATCCAAGGTTTTGGACGAATCTTTTGCTCAGTTCGAGCAGGTATTTGCTCAGGTCAGCTAGTCAGCCACTCCGATGACGCCAGCATCAGTGGCGTCAGATAGTTCGTAACTTCTGATCTCAACCTGAAGCTCTCTGGTTGCCTCGCGCAATGCTCGCTCGGGATCAAGCCCTTGAGCCTTTGCCGACTGAACCACTGCCAAGAGTAGTTTTCCGAGCTCGGCCTCATTGCCGAGTGGGATTGCCGCTTCGTCAAGGTCGAGCATGCCGAGCTTTTCTGCCTTGCCCATGACCTTGCTCGCAAGCGCTAAAGCCGGCATTGCCTGGGGAATGCCGTCCAGAACCGAAGTACGGGTTGGCTTCTCTTTCTTCTTATGGTTATCCCAGTTCTGCATGACCTCATCACCGGTTTGAGCTCTGAATTGCTCTTGCTCTTCTTCAGTGCCAAAGACGTGAGGGTGCCTGGAGCGCATCTTTTGCTCCATAAACTGCGCGACATCCTCGATGTCGAACGGTTCACCGAAGGTGCCGGTGGAGCCAAGGTCAGAGTGAAAGATCACCTGGTAGAGCACATCGCCAAGCTCTTCGATGACCTCCTCGCGAGAGCCCGATTCAATGGCATCAATGAGTTCATAGGTCTCTTCAAGCAGGTACTGAATCAGTGAGCGGTGAGTCTGCTCAGCATCCCAGGCGCAACCGCCGGGGGCTCTAAGTTGGTGAGCGGTTTCAATCAAGCTCTGTAGCTTTTGCATTAGCTCCCCTGATAAATAAGTGCGAAGGTCTTCCAGAGCCAGTCAATCACCTCGGCATCGCGAAGTGGCTCTAGATCCCCAGATGTCGGAGCTGGCATAGTCAAAAGTTTTGAGCTTTGCAAATACCTAACCCCAGGGATTCGGTGGCTTAGGGCAACCAGCTGAGTCTCGGTTAGCTCCACTGGAGCAAACTTGGCCTGCAACCCAAGCAAGTTGACATCTCTCAGACCAAAACGATTTGCCTGCTGGCGCAGGTGGGTTACCTCAATCAAATTCAACACGCTCTGCGGTGCCTTGCCGTAGCGATCTTCGATCTCAGCCAAGATCGCGTCTAGGCGACCTCGGTCACTCTTCGCCGAGGACTCGGCAGAGAGTTTGTGATAAGCCTCTAGTCTGAGTCGCTCAGAGTCGACATAGGCACTTGGGATATGGGCATCAACTGGCAGCTCGAGCTTTAGCTCAGCCGGTGATGAGATTTCCTCACCCTTGAATTCGGCAACAGCCTCGCCAATCATGCGCAGGTATAGGTCGAAACCGACTCCGGCGATATGACCTGACTGCTCCCCTCCGAGAAGATTCCCAGCACCTCTGATTTCCAAGTCCTTCATCGCCACCTGCATACCGCTGCCGAGTTCGTTGTTAGTGGCGATGGTTGCCAGTCGATCGTGAGCGGTTTCGGACAAGGTCTTAGACGGATCGTAGAAGAAGTAGGCATACGCACGTTCTCTGGATCGACCAACGCGACCTCTGATCTGGTGCAGCTGCGACAGTCCAAAGTGCTCTGCCCGGTCAACAATCAAAGTGTTGGCGTTAGGGATATCGATTCCAGTTTCGATGATCGTGGTCGACACCAGAACATCAAACTTGCGCTCCCAGAAATCGACCACGATTTGCTCGAGCTGCTGCTCCGGCATCTGACCATGGGCAACCGCGATGCGAGCCTCCGGAACCAGCTCTGCCAGATCCGCCGCCAACTTATCGATGGTTGATACGCGGTTGTGAACAAAGAAAACCTGACCCTCGCGAATCAACTCTCGCCTGATAGCAGCGGCAACCTGGGCCTCTGAGTAGCCACCGATGTAGGTGAGGATTGGATGACGCTCCTCGGGCGGGGTGGCAAGAGTCGACATCTCCCTGATGCCCGTAACCGCCATCTCAAGGGTTCTTGGAATCGGGGTCGCACTCATGGCCAGAACATCGACGTTGTTTTTGAGCTCTTTGAGCTTCTCTTTGTGCTCAACGCCAAAGCGCTGCTCTTCATCAATGATGATCAGACCAAGGTCTTTGAACTTCACTCCCCCAGCTAGGAGTCGGTGAGTTCCAATTACCAGGTCAACCGCTCCAGACTCCAGTCCTCGCAGAGTCTCCTTGACCTCCCTCTCGCTTTGAAAGCGCGAAAGCGGCTTTAGGTTCACTGGGAATCCTTGATAGCGCTGCTGGAATGTCTGCAGATGCTGCCTCACAAGCAGGGTGGTCGGGACCAACATCGCGACCTGCTTGCCGTCCTGGATTGCCTTGAATGCCGCGCGAAGAGCGACCTCGGTCTTGCCATAGCCAACATCGCCGGCAAGCAGACGATCCATCGGGATTGGCTTTTCCATATCCCGCTTCACCTCTTCGATGGTGGTGAGCTGATCCGGAGTCTCCTGAAAACTAAAGGCCTCTTCGAGCTCATGTTGCCAGGGCGTATCAGGCCCAAATGCGTAACCCTTGGATTTCATGCGAGCCGAGTAGAGCTTCACAAGATCGATCGCGATCTTGCGAACCGCCTTGCGGGCATTTCCCTTCACTCTTGCCCAGTCGGTACCACCCATCTTGGAAAGCGCAGGTGCCTCGCCACCGACATATCGGGTGAGCATGTCGAGCTGATCGGTTGGGACAAAAAGGCTGTCACCTGGATAGCCACGCTTTGGAGGGGCGTATTCGATTACCAGGTATTCACGGGTGTGTTGCCGTGCACCGGATCCGTTTGAACGCTGCACCAGCTCTTTGAAGCGGCCGATGCCATGAACCTCGTGCACGACATAGTCGCCAGGTTTTAGCTGCAGTGGGTCAACCTGCTGACCACGTCTTCTCGCTAGCTTTCGATCAGACTTGGCAACGTAACCGGAGGCGCTACCAAAAAACTCGGTTTCAGAGACCACAATCAAGTTGTTGTTTTGGGTGGCAAAACCATGGACTAAATCTCCGACCACAACCGTGACGTGAGCGGGGTCTGGGTCGCCCAAAAACTCGCTCAGGATGACCGGAATCTCAGCCTTTTGAATTAGCTCAACGATGCGCTCCGCGGTGCCGTGCCCTGCAGCCACCACCACAATCTTTGAACCAGCGGCCTGTTGCTCACCCAGCCACTCAATACCCTCCTCGAGGCTGTGACGAGGTATTTCATGCAACTCAAGATCGATTGAATGCTCGGTAGGAAGCGAGGTAATTGAGATCTTGGGCTGACGAACCAGGTCCAGGAACTCGTCAAGCTCCATGAAGCCACCGGTTGATAGATCAATTGGAGCTTGAGAGCCCTCGATGGCTGCATCCCAGGCCGCGTGCAGGAACTCCTTGTTGGTTTGAACTAAGTTCTCAGCCCTTGCTCGCAGCTTCTCGGGATCAACCAAAAAGACCCTGGAATCCTTGGGTAGGTAATCAGTGATTGGACCCATCTTTTCGGCCAAAACCGGAGCAAGAGACTCCATGCCTGTGGCCGGGATGCCGTTAGAGATTTTCTCCAGCATCTCTTTGAGGTTTGGGAACTCAGAAACCATCTCGCGGGCGCGCTGCGCCACCACGGGCGTGATCAACAGTTCGCGGGCTGGATAAAGCTCGATGCGGTTCACATTCGAGGGAATCGAACGCTGATCAGCAACTGAAAATTCACGAATGTCATCGAGTTCATCACCAAAGAACTCAAGTCTCAAAGCGTGCTCCGCGGTGGTGGGGAAAACGTCAACAATCCCACCGCGAATGGCAAACTCACCGCGCTTGGAAACCATGTCCACCCGCTCATAGGCCATCTCGATGAGCTTTAGCCCTAGCTCAGGTAACAAATACTCACCACCTCGCTCCAACGAGAAGGGAGGGTGCTTTTCAAAGCCACCGATGATCGGCTGCAGAGCCGCACGAATCGAAACCAGAATTACCACCGGGTGATCGGCACCCTTGGCCAACTCGTGCATGCGGTTCAAAGCCCGCAGTCTCCGACCAATGGTCTCTGGAGCGGGCGATAGTCGTTCGTGAGGAAGGGTTTCCCAAGAAGGCAATTCGATTAGTTCGACTTCTGGGATAGCGCTTAGCAGCGCTGAAACCTCATCAGCCTGCCTACCCGATGGCACCACAACCAGCGAAAAACCCGGGGTTTTAGCGAGCGCAGCAATCGCAAGGGGCTGAGTTTTTGGTGGCGAGTAGAGCTCGGCGGATTTCGAAAATTTGCCAGGGGCTACCTGAAACGGGTGCGACTTTGCCGCCGCTTCAATAAGGGGGCGGAGGGTCACCCGAGAATTTTAGGCTCTGAAATTAGCTTTTCGACCTGATCAGCCGCAATTGCTATCAGCACATCAAGTTCTTTCTTCTCGGTGCTGGAGAAGTTTTGTAAGACAAAGTCAGCAACCTCCATAGAACCGGGAGGTCTACCGATTCCGAATCGGATTCGATGAAAGTCATTTCCTAGATACTTGATGATGTCCCTGAGCCCATTGTGTCCAGCGTGACCACCGGAGAACTTAGTCCTGATCTCTCCAAACGGGATGTCTAGCTCATCGTGAATCACGATCAAAGAGCTGGTTGGGACGTCGAAAAACTTTGCGACTTGGGAAACCGGATTCCCAGAGAGGTTCATAAAGCCAAGGCTCTTGAGAAGCACGACCTTGTCAGAACCGAGCTTGCCCTCGGCTATAAATGCCAGGGACTTATGGGTTTTGAACTTGGCACCTAAGCGGATTGCTAGTTCGTCGACCACCATCTGGCCGACATTGTGTCGGTTGTGCTGATAGCTGGGCCCGGGATTGCCGAGCCCAGCTATCAAATAAACCGAATTACTCAGCAGCGGCCTCGGTCTCAGCGGCAGCGCCAGCCTGAGTCTCAACTACTGAAGCGACAAGCTCGCCTGCTGGTAGGTCAAGAGTTACACCCTTAGGAAGCACGATGTCCTTAGCGGTGTAGTGGTGACCAGCTGCGGCCTCCTTAGAGATGTGCAGCTCTACGAAGTCTGGAACGTGAGTTGCCTCAGCCTCTAGCTTCACGGTCTTGTGCTCTAGGTCAACGATGGTGCCGCCCATTGCCTCACCAACAACGTGAACTGGAACCTCAACGTGAACCTTCTCGCCCTTTACAACCTCAACAAGGTCAACGTGCTCGATGATCTGGGTAACTGGGTCCTTTGATGCACTCTTTACAAGAACCAACTCGGTCTTGCCAGCGATGTTTAGCTCAAGCAGCGCGTTCTTGTGACGAAGTGCTAGGCGAACCTCGTGAGCTGGAAGTGAAATGTGGCGGGTGGCGTTTCCGTGACCGTAAATAACTGCTGGAGTCTGGCCTGCGGCGCGAAGCTTACGAGCTGCACCCTTACCAAAGTTCTCGCGAACGGTGGCGACGATCTTGATCTCTGACATCTTTTCCTCAATAGTCCATGGCGAGGAAAAGACCCCGTCGATTACGGGCCCTTGGGACCCCTCGCCGCTGCTTGGAAGAGCTTAGCTCACTGACCTAAGTTTTGTCACGCCCCAGCGAATGCCGAGCGCCAGCATCAAAAGCGATACTCCGAGAACCAAAGAGGGCGCAGGAACGGATGCAGCAACTACCAGGGTGATCATCAACCCGCAGAGCGAAAGAAGTCGCTGAGAACTTCTCTTGGATAGCCTGAAAGCTGCCAAGTTAGCAATCGCGTAGTAAGTCAAAACCGCAAAAGACGAAAGCCCGATGGTGAAGCTAACGCTGTTCGTGAGGACAAGCGCACTGGCCGATAGCACAATGCCAAGCTCCGCAACCCAGGGCGCATTTTTAGAATTCACGCGACTGAGTAAACCTGGGAGCTCACCGTCCTTTGCCATAGCGGCTCCGAGCCGCCCCATGCCTGCAAGCAGCGCAAGGAGCGATCCAAGCGACGCAATCGCAGCCACCACCGAAACTGCGACAGCCCATTCCGGCACGACGTTTCCCAGGAGATCAAAAATCGGTCGTTCTGTTTTGGAAAGCGCCACCCCCAGAACGCGCTCCAACTCAAAGCCCAGGGACACATAAAGCAAGAACACAACTGTCAGCGAGATCGCAATCGCTCTTGGAATATTGCGCTCTGGGTTTTCAACTTCAGCGCCCAGAGTTGCAACTCGGGCGTAGCCCGCGAAGGCAAAGAATAAGAAGGCCGCTGCGGTCAAAACTGAGACTGCATCACCTGGAGGTAGGGAGACTGGGGAACTTGGGATTGTTGTTGAAAGAGCAACCACAGCTGCCAAGAAGCTCAGCGTGATACCTGATAGCACCTTCGCGCCCAACGCGGTTCTCTCAACCCCCAAGGCATTAATTGCAAACATCGCCCAAAGCGCCAAGATCGCGACCCAGGGTCCGAGCCCTAGGTAATTTGAGATGGTCAGTGAAATGGCCGCCACCGAGCCAACCTTGCCAATCAGAAACGCAGCACCCGCACTGAATCCCCAACTCGGTCCAATTAGCTCTCTGGCATAGGCGTAGGCGCCACCGGATTTGGGTATGGCCTTAGAGAGCTGAGCCATAGACCGAGCATTCAAAAAAGCGATCAAACCCGCGAGGCAAATTGCCCAGCTGAGGTTTGAACCGGCTTCCTTGGCTGCAGGGGCAAAGGCCACAAAAACTCCCGCCCCCACCATTGAAGCGGTTCCTATAAAGACCGCGTCGGCGAGACGAAGTCTTTGCAATTTAGGCGTGGCCAGGGAAAAGAGAGTTCACCGAGTCGTCGTAGAAGACGGCGGCAATTGCCTTCGCAATCAGTGGCGCAATGGACAGCACGGTCAGTGAAGCAAACTCTTTGTCTGGGGTGATCGGCAAAGTGTTGGTGACAACAACCGAGTCAATCACTGGGTCCGATAGTCGCTCAACTGCTGGGTGAGAGAAGACCGCGTGAGTAGCAGCAACAATCACTCGCTTTGCACCATTGGCCTTCAGGGCCTTAGCGGCAGCCAAGATAGTCCCGCCGGTGTCGATCATGTCGTCAACCAGGAGACAGTCACGACCGGATACGGCACCGACAATCTCGTTGACCTGAACCTGGTTCGGACGATCTGGATCACGGCGCTTGTGAACAATGGCGAGCGGAGTGCCAAGACGGTCAGCCCAAATGTCTGCCACTCGAACACGGCCCGAGTCTGGAGAAACAACGGTTAGGTTCTCGGTTCCAAAAGTTGCTGCAATGTGATCGGCCAACATTGGTAATGCCCAGAGGTGATCCACAGGACCGTCAAAGAAACCCTGAATCTGTGGAGTGTGAAGATCAACTGACATGAGGCGCGATGCACCGGCAGCCTTGTACAGGTCAGTCATCAGACGAGCGGAGATTGGCTCACGACCCTTGTGCTTCTTGTCCTGACGGGCGTAAGGGAAAAATGGTGCAACCACGGTGATGCGCTTCGCGCTAGCGCGCTTCATGGCATCCACCATCAACAGGTGCTCCATGATCCAGTGGTTGATTGGCTGTGGGTGAGCCTGAATGATGAAGGCATCCACACCGCGAACGCTGCGCTCGTATCTAACGAAGGTCTCGCCATTGGCGAAGTCGTAGGCGGTCATCGGCACCAGTTCGGTGCCAAGAATCTCGGCAACCTCCTGGGCTAATGGCTGATGAGCACGGCCACTTGCAATTACTAGTTGTTTGCTGGCGGCCTTCTCGATTGCCATTGCTACTCCGTATCGGTTGCTGCTTGTGCCGACTTCGAACCTGGTCGGTTTTGAATTACCCAACCAGCCAAGTTCTTTTGCGCTGATGGGTTCAATGCTAGCGCTCCAGACTCGACATCTCGGCGGATTGTGGAACCTGCTGCGGTGTATGCGCCATCGCCAACTTTTACCGGGGCAACAAAGACGTTTCCACTTCCGGTACGGGCCTGTTTGCCAATCTCGGTTCGGTGCTTATTGACCCCGTCGTAATTGGCAAAAATAGTTCCAGCCCCAATGTTTGCACCCTCACCGATGGTCGCATCCCCCACATAACTCAGGTGTGGGACTTTCGCCCCCGGACCAATCTGAGCATTCTTAGTTTCAACGAAAGCGCCGATCTTGCCATCAGCACCGAGCTCAGTGCCGGGGCGGATAAAGGCAAAAGGCCCAACGTTTGCGCCATCGTGGATCTTGGCACTGGTGGCATCTGCCCTGTTGATGCGAACATTCTCGCCAACCTCGACATCAGTCAAAGTTGTGTCTGGACCGATTACAGAACCCTCGCCAACGGATGTAAATCCGTGCAATCTGGTGCCCGGTAGCAAAGTAACGTCCTTGGCTAGCGACACAGTGACATCGATCCACGTGCTAGCCGGCTCCTTGATGGTTACCCCCGCCAGCTGCCAAGCGCGGATGATCCTGGAATTTAGCTCTGCTTCGACCTCAGATAGCTGAACTCGGTCGTTGATACCGGCAACCAACCAAGGGTCAGTGATTTGATGCGCGGACACTTTGTGTCCACCTTGGATTAGAAGTCCAACCACATCGGTCAAATACTTCTCACCCTGTGAGTTGTTGGTACCGACCTGCTTGAGAGTGTGACGCAATAGTTCGGCATCGAAAACGTAAACTCCAGCATTCACCTCGGCGATCTGGTGCTGCTCTTCGGTGGCATCTTTTTGTTCGACAATGCCCAATAGCTCACCGCGATCGCGAACGATGCGACCGTAGCCGTGAGGGTTATCCAAAACCGTTGAAACCAAAGTAGCTCGATTGCCCTGCTCGCGGTGGATCTCAACCAGGGTCGCAATCGACTCCACATCCAAAAGCGGGACATCGCCGGATAGGACTGCAACATCGCCAGCGAAGTCCTCGAGTAACTCGAGAGCTGCTTCAACGGCTCTTCCAGTGCCAGGGGTTTCATCCTGGATTGCGGTTTGAACATTTGGGTAAAAAGCAGATACGTAGTTCTCTATCCGCTCCCGCTCGTGGCGCAGAACCGCAATCACCCTGTGAGCAGAGACTGAACTCGCGGTTGATAGCACGTGGCCTAGTAGCTCAAGGCCAGAAATTCGGTGCAGCACTTTAGGGGTGGCGGATTTCATGCGAGTCCCCTCACCCGCAGCCAGAACAATCACAGCTAGGTTGCTCATTAGCCCTCCTTGCTAGCTCCGCCCCTAGGATTCGAACCTAGACCGGACGCCTCCAAAGGGCGCCGTGCTGCCGTTACACCAGAGCGGAACGAGACTTGGTCTCGGGGGTATAGTCTGCCAGAACCTTTGGGATTATCCCTCGAGTTTTTCCGATGTCTCCAACCAGCTGTTTTCTAGTTCAGCCATTAGGTCCTGATTTTCTCGCTGGCGCTGCATCAAATTGGTGAGTAGCTCGAAGTTACTTTGGTCGGCTCCGGCAAACTGATCGTGAAGGGATTTCTCCTCGGCCCTTGCCTTCTCTAGAGCTCGCTCCAACCTGGCGAGCTCTTTCTCCAAGTTTCTTCGCTCCGCACCTGAAAGGCCTTGGCTTGGTGCAGATGCTGCCGAGGCCGGTGCCGGCTTCGACATGTTTTTTCGAAGTTCCAAATACTGATCAACGCCGCGAGTTAGGTGCCGAACTTTGTTGTCACCTAAGAGTGCGTACTGGGTGTCAGTCACTCGCTCAAGTAGGTACCGGTCGTGAGAGACCACGATCAAAGTTCCAGGCCAGGTATCGAGCAAATCCTCCATCGCCGCGAGCATGTCGGTGTCCAGGTCGTTTGTCGGCTCATCCAGAATCAAGACATTTGGCTCGGTAAATAAAAGCCGCAGGAGTTGGAATCTTCTTCGCTGACCACCTGAGAGGTCAGAGATTGGAGTCTGCAGCTGAGCCGATTCAAAACCGAGTTGCTCGACCAGTTGCCCCGTTGAGAGTTCCTTTTTCCCGACCGTAAAGCTCGTCTTTTCACGAGCAATCATGCTGAAAATACGCTCGTCCCCAAACGCATCTAGCTCTTTGATGTCTTGGCTCAACCAAGCAAAACGAACTGTTTTGCCGATTTTGACTTTGCCGCTGGTTGGTTTTAGTGAGCCATTTATAAGGCCCAGAAGCGTGGTCTTGCCGGCGCCATTCGCTCCAACAAAACCAATTCGATCTCCGGGTCCGATAATCAGGTCGAGGTCCTTGATGATGCTCTTGCCATCTGGGGTTTGGTAGGAAACGCCCTCGAGTTCGACAACGTCCTTACCTAATCGGGCAGTGGCCAGTTTCGATAGCTCCAGGGTGTCTCTCGGTGGCGGCTCATTGGCGATCAGCTCTAGCGCTGCATCAATGCGGAACTTGGGTTTTGCAGTTCTCGCAGGCGCACCTCTTCCAAGCCAAGCAAGCTCCTTGCGCAATAGATTCTGTCTTCTGGCCTCAAAGGCTTGAGCCTGTCGATTGCGTTCAGCACGCTGTTGGATGTAAGCGGCATAGCCACCCTCGAACGGCTCAATCTGTCCGCCATAGACCTCCCAGGTCAGGTTGCAAACGGCATCTAGGAACCATCTGTCGTGAGTGACAACCAGTAAGCCACCTGCAGAGCGGGACCAGCGATTATTTAGGTGCTGGGCAAGCCAAGCCACACCATCCACGTCTAGGTGGTTGGTTGGCTCATCGAGCATGATCACGTCATACTCGCCAGCTAGCAGTGCTGCCAAGGCAACTCGGCGACGTTGCCCACCGGAGAGTGAACCAACACTCTGATTCCAATCTAAGTCCGAGATTAGGCCCGAAAAAACATCACGAATCTTTGGATCAGATGCCCACTCAAACTCGGGCCTATCCCCCACCACCGCTTGAGCGACGCTCAGCGCGGAATCAATCTCGTCGGTTTGAGTCAAAAACCCAACCCGAATGTCCCCTCGCCAGGTGACTCGACCGCTATCTGGCTCCATTCGCTTGGCAAGAACCTTGATCAGAGTCGACTTACCATCACCGTTTCGACCAACGATTCCGATGCGATCACCCTCCGAGACTCCGACGGTGATCGAATCAAAAACACTCTTGGTTGGAAATTCAAGTGAGACCTGCTCGGCCCCTAACAAATGTGCCATCTAACGAAGCCTCGCACCCAAATTAGAGGTTGAGGTCAACACGGTTTGCAGACCCAGTTCACTGGCCGTTTGTTGAGCTTTGTGAGCTGCATCCGAGTCAGTCGATGCAAACCAGACCGTTGGTCCAGACCCCGACAGATAGCCTCCCGGGATACCCAGGTCGAGGTCGATGATCTCTTGGAGCTCTGGTCTAAGGTTCAGCGCCGCCGGCTCTAGCGAGTTAGCCCCCAGAATGTCCAGATACCCAACCTGTAAATCCTCATCAAGCGCATCGCCATGCGGAAAGAGCTCGTCAAATCGTGCAAAGACTTCTTTGGTGCTCAACGGGAAATTACTAAACACCAGCAACACATGAAGCGTTTGGACTGGTTTGAGAACCTCGAGTTCAGTGCCAGTTCCCCTACCCAAGGCGGTCCCGCCTAAGAGCGCAAATGGCACGTCGGCTCCAATTGAGGCTCCGACAAAAGAGAGCTGTTCGGCATCCAACCCCAAACACCAATGCTCGTTGAGTGCGATAAGCGCAGCCGCTGCATCCGCGCTGCCGCCAGCCATGCCTCCGGCAACCGGAATCTGTTTTTGAATTTCAAATTTCATTGGCTGAGGATTTGTGATTCCAACCTGCAAGGCAAGTGCCTTTGCTGCCTTGACCACGATGTTGGTTTCGTCCGTTGGAACAAGTTCGAGATTTGGGACATCGCCGAAGACCTCAACCTGCCAGGAGTCGGCAGTCGACACTGTGACCTCTTCGCAAAGATCGATGGCTTGATAGATGCTTCTCACCTCGTGATAGCCATTCGATAGCGCACCGACTTGAAAGACCAGGTTGATCTTGCCCTGCGCGAGCGCGGTTGTCATTTAGCCCTCGCGATTGCGATGAACTGCTCTATACCAAGCTCTTCTCCTCGCGCTTGAGGTGAGACGCCTGCCTTGATTAGCAGCTCCTCGGCAAGAGCTGGGGAACCGGCAAAGTTTGCTAATGCCTGGCGCAAAGTCTTGCGGCGTTGCAGAAACGCCTGGTCAATTGCCTCAAAGACCAGCTTGCGCTGTGACTGGTCGCGTCGAGCACTAGTGTCAAAGAAGACAAGGGACGAGTCCACGCCCGGGACCGGCCAGAAGATTGAACGCGCGACATTGCCCGCAAGACGAGCCTGACCATACCAAGCCAGCTTTAGCGAAGGCGATCCAAACTCTTTGGAACCTGGCCCTGCGGCTAGCCGGTGGGCGACCTCGGATTGCACCATCACGAGACCTTTTTCAATGCTTGGAAATTGCTCCAGAAAGTGAAGCAATACCGGGACAGAGATGTTGTAAGGCAGGTTGGCAACCAGAGCGGTTGGTGGTTTTGGTAACTCGGTGACCTTCATCGCGTCCGCTCTAACCAGGTCAACTTTTTTGCCAGGTGCATGTCGCGAAACAGTGGACTCAAGCTCACTCGCTAACAGCGGATCAATCTCAACCGCAATCATGTAGTCGACGCGCTCCAAGATTCCAAGCGTCAGAGAACCGAGTCCGGGTCCAATTTCAACCACAACATCCTCTGGACTTAGATTTGCCTGGCCAACAATTCGATGGATCGTGTTTGGGTCAATAACAAAGTTCTGGCCCAGTTTTTTGGTTGGCCTGATTCCAAGCTTTTCAGCCAGCTCTCTGATCTCGGCAGCACCCAGCATTAGTTCAAACCCTCGGCCCACGAGCCATAGACCCGCTCAGTGTTTTCATTGATTTGCTTGGCAAGCTGAACCACATCCCACTCCATCAGATTGGCGATGTAGCGGAGTGTGTGCGGGACCAGGTAAGGAGCGTTTGGTCTTCCGCGAAGTGGCTCCGGGGTCAAAAATGGCGCATCGGTTTCGATCAAGATCAGCTCGGGGGAAACCGAAAGCAGTGAGTCCCGCAGGTGCTGATTCTTTTTGAAAGTGATGTTTCCCGCGAAAGACAGGTACCAACCGTTTTCTTGGCAGATTCCAGCAAGCTCTAGATCACCCGAGTAGCAGTGGAACACGGTGCGCTCTGGAGCACCGACTCGCTTTAGAGTCTTCACCACCTCGGAGTGAGCATCGCGATCGTGAATCATCAGAGCGATGTCATTTTGCTTGGCTATTTCAATGTGCGCTTCGAAGGAGTGCAGCTGGGCAGAAAGCGCCTCATCACCCGCTGTCCTGAAAAAGTCCAGCCCAGTTTCACCGATTGCTCTGACTCTGGGCTCGGAGGCAAGCTGAGCAATACCGGATATTGCGTCATCTAACGCAGCTCGAGTTTCATAGAGCGGAGCCTCATTTGGATGCAGCGCAACTGCTGCGAGCAGCATCGGCTCCTTTGAGGCAACCTCTGCGGACCATTGAGAACTCTCCAGGGTTACGCCAACCTGCACCGCTCCAAGCATGCCCACGGCACGCATAGCATCGAGGTGTTCAGCAACACTCATCGGAGTCTCGCCATCGGCAATTTCAAGATGAGTGTGATTGTCGTAGGTTCCAAGCTCCAGTGGCTCTGGCAGCTCAGGGTAGTGAGCGGGCTTCGAGCCGTCGTAGGAGGACCTGGTCCTGATCGGTTCCATTTACTCTTCGACTCTGGGGAACAAAACCTCTAGTTCACCAAGCTTGGTGCCGGGGGTAATCAGGTTCCAATCCGCAGCCTGCTGAATTTTGACACTGGCCAAGTCCACGCCTGGGCAAATAGCCGCAAAAAGCTTGCTGGTGGCCTTTGGCATGATCGGAGCAAACAGCACGCTCAGGGAGGCGATGCCCTGCAAAGCCGTGTTAAGCACCGTTGCGAGCCGATCGCGATTTGCCTCATCTTTGGCCAAAACCCATGGTTCCTGCACGGTGATGTAGTTGTTCAGCTCGTCAACCAATGTCCAGGCCTTGGCTATTGCATCGTGAATCTGAACCTTGTCAATCGCAGCTTCAGCCCCTGACACCGCAGCCTTTGCCACCGACATGACGTGCTCGTCGGCTGCAGCTAGTTCATTGGCTGCAGGGACGATCCCCTCAAAGTATCGGTTGACCATAGCGATGGTTCTGGAAGCCAGATTTCCAAACCCGTTGGCCAGCTCAGCGTGATAGCGAGCGTTGAGGTCTTCCCAGCTAAAAGAGCCATCAGAACCAAAGCCAATGGCTTTCATGAAGTAGTAGCGGAAAGCATCGGATCCAAATTGATCGGTGATTTGATTTGGAGCGATACCGGTGAGCTTGGACTTTGACATCTTTTCGCCACCGACCAACAGCCAACCGTGACCAAAAACCTGCCTTGGAGGCTGCAATCCGGCAGCCATCAACATGGCAGGCCAAATCACCGCGTGGAAACGAAGAATGTCTTTACCAACAACCTGAATGTCGGCTGGCCAGAGGCTAGCGAATTTCGCTGGGTCATCCGCCCAACCGGCTGCAGTCACGTAGTTCAAGAGTGCATCGAACCAGACATAAGTGATATGGGAGTCATCCCAGGGAATGTCGATACCCCAATCAAAACGCTCTTTTGATCTCGAGATAGAGAGGTCACTGAGGCCCGAGCGAACAAATGACACAACCTCGTTTCGAGCAGAGTCAGGCTGGATGAAGGTCGGGTTTGCTTCGTAGTGCGCGAGCAGCTTGTCCTGAAACTCGCTGAGCTTGAAGAAGTAGTTGGTCTCGTTCAGCTTCTCGACTGGCTTGGAGTGGATTGCACACACTCGCTCCCCGGCATAGTCGCCGGAGCCATCGATGAGGTCGCCCTCGTTTTTATACTCTTCGCAGCCAACGCAGTAGTTGCCCTGGAATGAGCCCTGGTAGATAAAACCGGTGTCGTAAAGCTGCTGCAAAAACTTTTGCACCGCGCTCTTGTGACGCTCTTCGGTGGTGCGAATGAAATCTTGATTATGAATGTCGATGGTCTCAAGTAGCGGTAACCAAGATTCGGTCACCAGCTTGTCGGTCCAGCTCTTGGGATCGGTGTTGTTACCCAGTGCCGTGCGAAGCACCTTCTCACCGTGCTCATCAGTTCCAGTCAGCAGGTAGGAACCCTCGCCTCGCTGTGCGTGCCACCTGGTTAGGACATCCGCCGCCACTTCGGTATAGGCGTGACCGATGTGCGGAGCATCGTTCACATAGAAGATTGGGGTCGTAACGTAAAAGGACTTGGACACCTGAGATATCTTAGGCTTTCAGCCGCAAGGCGGCATCGTAAATTGCACTCGATGAAACCGAGTGAGCTTTTGCTAACTCCCCAGCTGCCTCTTTCAATCTCATGCCCTCGCTTGCCATTTGCAGTGCCAGGGCTGCTAAGGACTCTGGGTCAGCGCTTGTGGGTTCGGCACCGGCAATCACCAGCACCATCTCGCCCTTAGGCTCAGTCTTCGCCCACTCAATCAAATCCTGGAGTGAGCCTCGCTCGGTGTGCTCGAACTTCTTGGTCAACTCTCTCGAAACCGAAGCTTTGCGGTCGGGAGAAAACACACTCGCTGCATCTTCAAGTGACTCCAAGATTCGATGCGGAGCCTCAAAGAAAATCATGGTGCGCCGCTCAGATTGAAGATCCGTGAAAACCCTTTTGCGATCACCTTGTTTCCGAGGCAAAAAGCCCTCGAAAGAAAACCTGTCGGTTGGTAGCCCCGATACCGCGAGCGCCGCCAAAACGGCGCTTGGCCCAGGAATAATCGAGATTTCTATGTCTTCAGAGGCAGCCAGCCGAACCAACTGAAAACCTGGGTCAGAAACCGTGGGCATGCCGGCATCACTAACTACCACCAAGTCTTTTGACCTTGCCAGTTCAACCAGGGATTCAATCCGCTCCGACTCATTGTGCTCGTGGAGCGAAAAAAGCTTGGCGTGAAGCTTTATGCCCAATGCTCCGCAGAGCTGCTTGATAACCCTGGTGTCTTCAGCGGCTAAGTATTCGCAACTGCCCAAAAGCTCACGCAGGCGCGGCGAAGCATCACCAAGATTTCCGATTGGGGTGGCAGCGAGAATCAACACAAGAAGCAAACTAGCATCTAAGGGTGATTGGGCAGCTTACGAAAGTGATTGATAGAGCGGTCAGCTCTCGACACTTCCTGCTTCTTGGCTCTGTGCTGGTCACCGCACTTGGAGCACTATTTCGCTTTGGCAACCTGGCTAATCCCGGCAATCTAATCTTCGACGAGACCTACTACGTAAAGGATGCCTGGACCCTGGGGCAAACCGGCTCCGAAAAGGACTGGCCGGATAATTTCGATCCGAGCTTTGAGGCTGGAGACTTTACTGGCTACACCGATGTGAGCTCCTACGTGGTGCACCCACCTATTGGTAAGTGGGTTATCTATCTGGGCATGTGGCTCTTTGGAGCAGACTCCAGCTTTGGCTGGCGCTTCTCGGTGGCACTACTTGGCACATTGGCAATTCCACTCATCATCGCTACGGCAAAACTACTGCTGCGTTCGAACAAATTTGCTGTGTTGGCAGGGCTGTTTCTAGCCATCGAGGGTCACTCGATAGTGATGTCGCGAACCTCGGTGCTCGATGGCATCTTGGCATTTTTTGTACTCTTGGGCTTTTTCTTCGTGGTGCTGGATCAAGAGCGATTACCCGATGTTGAGAAAGCACTGACCTTTAGGCCCTGGCTGTTTTTTGCAGGAACTTCGTTTGGGTTGGCGGCAGGGACTAAGTGGTCAGGGCTTTACTTCTTGGCAGCCTTTGGGTTACTCACCCTGCTACTTGACATATCGAGAAGAGCGCATGCTGGAGTGAAGATTTGGCCGGCTTGGTTGCAAGCCGTGCTGAACGCAATCACGATGTTGGTTGCCGCTATTTCGGTTTACGTTCTGTCCTGGTTGGGCTGGATTCTCTCAACGGATGGTTGGGGACGAAATGCGAAGCCGAGTTGGTGGGAATCGCTTTGGGAGTACCACCTAAACGCCTATCGATTCCACACCGGACTGGGCACCGATCACCCCTATCAGTCCAACGCCCTGCAGTGGTTGGTGAGTGCTAGGCCAACCGCATTCTTCTTTGAGAAGTATGAGGACTGCAGCTGGTTGGATAGCTGCACCGTAGCGATCACAGCGGTGCCCAACATGGCAATCTGGATTGGCGGGGTGATTGCCGCCTTCTGGGCCAGTTACCGGGCGCTGCATCGCTCCGATAAAACAGCTGCCTTGATAGCGACTGGCTTCTTGGCCGGCTGGGCTCCTTGGCTTATCTACCTAGAGCGCACCACCTTCCAGTTCTACACGGTGGTCTTTTCGGCATTCCTAGTGCTTGCTCTCAGCTATGCGCTGCAGCGCTATCTGAAGCGCGGTTACGGCCTTCGTCTGGTTACTAAGCGCAGCAGGGTAATTGTTGGTTTTGTGCTCTTTACTATGCTTCTTGGGTTGTACTTCGGCTCGATATGGATGGGCCTTGAAGTTCCACACTGGGTCTGGCAGATCCAAATGTGGTTTCCGTTCTGGGTTTGAGGGTAAATGGATAAGGGTTTGAAGTCGCTTGCTGCGGCTCCGCAATCTGTAGTGCTGCTACTTGCGCAGCTGGTTGCCAGATTCCCGTTCGGAATGCTTTCGCTGGCATTCATCATCCACATTCAAGAGGTCACCGGGTCATATGCGATTGCGGGTATTGCACTCGGTGCTGAAACTATTGGCGCATCCATTTCTGGCCCAATCCTGGCCCGCTACATGGCGCGCTTTGGTGTTCGCCGAGTAATTGCGATTGCCACGGTGGTAACAACCTCCTCATTTCTTGCGATGGGCTTTGTGCCGCCGGAACCGCTGCTACTGGTATTTCTGTCTTTATTGGTTGGACTCTCATCCCCACCGATTCAGCCAGCGGCAAGAACCATCTATCCGCAGATCACTCCAAAGGCACTACTGCCCCAGCTTTATTCGCTTGATGCTGCTGCCCAGGAGATCATCTGGGTTATCGGTCCTCTGATTGCAACCTTGGTTGCCGCTCAATTTGGCAATCTGGCAATGCTGCTCACAATCGGAGCAATCCAAATCTTTGGTTCGATTTGGATCTTGAGCAACAAATCGGTTGCAACTGCCAAGATTCCAGCCTCGAAAACCTCCGTTGGTCGCGTGCTAAAAAACCCGAGCGTGACCGCGGTCACCTTCCTGGGACTGTTGTTCGTCGGGTCATTTGCAGGTGTTGAGGTTGGGGCTGTTGCGCTATTTGATAAGCCAACCGCTGGTGTTATGTTTGCCGTCTTCTCGGTCGGTTCTTTGCTCTCTGGATTCCTTTTGGCCCCCAGGGCCAAGGGCCGTGGTGCGCTCCCGCTATTTCTAGGCATCACCCTCTTGGGTTATGTCTTGATTCCGATCAACTCAAGCGACCCAATCTGGGTTGGTGCAGCGCTGTTTGTTGCAGGACTTGGCGTAGCGCCAACACTCGGCATTTTGGCGCTCTGGGTTGCACAGGGAACCTCTGGTTCCGAGACCGCCGAGGCCTACGGCTGGACTACCACTGGACAGCTGGTTGGCTTTTCTGCAGGCAGCGCCCTGGCGGGTATTGCCGTTGATGCCGTTGCCCCAGAGGCAGCGCTTTTGGTCTCGATTGTCTTTGGTGTTGCAACTCTCTTGGCAGCACTCTTCGCTGCCAAGAGAGTCTCCAACTAGCGAGACTTAGTAGTTGCGGCTAGGGACCAGATAGTTGTCACCACAAGAGTCAGCACGATCACCGTTAGTGAGAGCTCAGTAGAGATCTCAGGGATAAAGGTGACGTGCTCACCGCCATTGATAAATGGCAACTCATTCTTGTGAAGCGCGTGAATGACAAGCTTCAAACCAATCCAAGCCAGGATGATGCTCAAACCGATGCTCAGGTACTTCAGGCGCTCCATCAGGCCACCGAGTAGGAAGTAAAGCTGTCGCAGACCAAGCAGCGCAAAGACGTTGGCCACGAAGACGATGTATGGCTCCTTGGTGAGTCCGTAAACCGCTGGGATTGAGTCGAGCGCAAAGAGTAGGTCTGTGAAGCCAATTGAAATCATCACGAGAAGCAGCGGCGTGATGTGCTTCTTGCCCTTGATCAACACCACGAACTTGTTGCCGTGGTAGTCGTCAGTGGTCGGCACGTGCTTCTTGATGAAGGCAATTAGTCCGCCGGCCTCGTTGGAGTCATCCTCACCCTCGTGGAAGAACTCGGCAATTAGTTTTGCCGCGGTGAATACCAAGAATGCGCCAAAGACATAGAAGGCCCAGCTGAAGTTCTCGATAAACGCAGCACCAAGCAAAATGAAGATAAAGCGCAGCACGAGTGCAATTGCAATACCTATCAGTAGCGCCTGTGAGCGCAGCTCACGCGGCACCACAAACTGAGTGAAGATAATCAAGAACACAAAAATGTTGTCGACGCTGAGGCTGTATTCGGTAACCCAGCCGGCGATGTACTCAGCCGCATACTGCGGCCCCCAAACGCCACCGATAACAAAGGTGAAGAGCAGCGCGAGGGTTACGTAGACCGAAACCTGGATAGCAGACTCTTTGAGGGTTGGCTCGTGGGGGTTTCTGAACTGGTAGATAAAGTCAGCGGCCAGCACACCAACCAAAACCACGATTGTTGCGATCCAAACCCATAGTTCGACGTTCAAGGGAATTCCGTTCTCCGCCGCAGGCGGAATAATCAACAGGTTGTAATTGTAGGTATTACTGAGAGAAGAGGCGCGCATGCGGGTATTGATTTCTGGAGCATCGGGTCTGATTGGCACCGAGGTTGCACGCCAACTCAAGGAGCTTGGTCACGAGCCAATTCGATTGACGAGAAAACAACCGGCCTCTAACGGCGAGGTTTATTGGAATCCAGCCAAGGGCGAGCTTGACCCAAAGGTCATCGAGACCATTGATGCGGTGGTCAACCTCGCGGGGGCTACAACGGGCAAAATCCCTTGGACCAAGAAATACATGCAGGAGATCATCGACTCCCGAATCGACTCCACTCGAACCCTCGTAAACGCGATCAATTGCGCGACCAACAAGCCGAAGGTCCTAATCTCTGGTTCAGCCTCAGGTTTCTATGGTGACTGCGGGGATGAGTGGCTCAGTGAAGAAAGCCCAAAAGGAACCGGATTCCTATCAGACCTTGCTGCCAAATGGGAAGACGAGGCCAAAAAGGCTGACACCCGAGTGGTGTTGGTTCGGACCACTTTGGTGATGAGCAGAAAACTAGGAGCGCTCGGGAAACTGCTTCCAATCATGAAGTTAGGTCTTGGAGGGCCACTTGGCACTGGAAAGCAGTGGTGGGCCTGGATCTCCCTAGAGGACGAAGCCCGAGCGATCATTCACCTAATTCAGAACGAGCAGACCTCGGGTCCTTATAACCTGACTGCCCCAGAGCCTGCGACCTGCGCTCAGGTCATCAAAGCTCTAGCCAAGGGGCTCAACCGACCAGCAATTTTCAAGATCCCGACGTTCCTAATGAGGACCGTTATCGGCGTAGCGGCCGAAGAGCTACTTCTTTGCTCCCAGAAAATGACATCCCACCGACTTCAGGAATCGGGGTTTGAATTCAAACACCCGACTCTGGAGAAATCGGTGGGATACGTCTTGAGCTAATTACTTAGCGGCAGGCTTCTTAGCTGCAGGCTTGGCAGCTGGCTTGGTCGCGGTGGTCGCCTTCTTCGCCGCTGGCTTGGCCGCGGTGGTCTTAGCTGCAGGCTTGGCAGCTGGCTTGGTCGCTGGCTTTGCAGCTGCAGACTTCGCAGCTGGCTTCGCAGCGGTGGTCGCCTTCTTAGCAGCTGGCTTTGCAGCGGTCTTTGCTGCGGCTGGCTTGGCTGCAGTGGACTTAGCTGCTGGCTTTGCAGCGGCGGTGGTCTTCTTGGCGGCAGGCTTAGCGGTAGCAGGCTTAGCGGCTGCTGGCTTCTTGGTGGTAGTTGCCTTGCGAGCAGTGGCTGCGCTCTTGGCTACAGTCTTCGCGCCCTTTTCAACGGCGGTCAAGGTCTCCTTTGCAACATCGGTTGCAAGGTCAGTTGCTGCCTTGACGCTCTTCTCAACGAGAGCCTCTGCCTCTTTGACAACTGCTGGTGCCTCTTTGGCTGCAGTTGAGGAAGTCTTCTTAATTAGATTCTTGATTGAATCGAACAAACCCATTTTTTTCGCGCTCCAAATATGTAGGTGGGGGAAATCGGGAAAAGCCTAAGGTATAAAAGCTAAATTGCCCTGCGCCTAGCCAGAATTGCGTCTATCTCGGAACTTGTCAGAGATCGTTTTGGATTTTGGATTTCAATCACGTCAGCAAGTGGCGCGCTCAGTTCACCAATTTGATTAGTTGCAAGCGGAGCTGGAAGACGATTTGGGGTCCACTCTCGACTCTGAGGTTTTGCCTGACGCTGAGTTCTGTCTCGCACTGCTGCTCGCTCGCGGTGACGCTGCGCCGCAAGCTTCGCAGCTTGATTACCGGCTGCTCGCTGGGTGACCAGCGACACCGTTGCCACGGTGCTGGCTAGTGCGAAAGCAAACCACCAGATTCCATCAGAGATTGCAGCAAGACCGGTTGCGATTGCAGTAAGCAGTGAAAGTCCAAAAAGAACTGAGAAACCACGCTGGGTGTTCAGTAGACGACGGAGTCTTTGCTCTGCGGTTAGCGGCTGCGCTCTAAGGGCCTGCCTAACCTCGGCGCGAACCATTTGCTCAGATGCTTTGAGCTGCGAACGGTTTGCATAACCAGGCACAAAAATCAGCAACCAGACGACTGCAGCCACTACCAGGCTGATGCCACCTAGACCAATTGAGTTACCCACAAACTAAAAGATATGTCCTTGGAAGAACTTTTGCTTTAAGGCTCTAGGCGTGTTTCAAAGCCTGTTCACAATTGGGCTACTCAGCTCTTCCTGGGTGATTGCAAACACCTCGTGATCCGACCAGCGACCATTGATATTAATAAACCGTTGCTTGGTTCCCTCATGCCTCAAACCAAGCTTCTGAACCACCCGCAAACTCGCCTTGTTCTCTGGTTTGATGTCAATCTCAACTCGATGCAGTCCGTATGGACCAAGTAGATAATCGATTACCAGGGCCACTGCTTTTGGTGTGATTCCAAAGCCCGCATAGTCTCTGGCTATCCAATAACCGATGGTCCCAGATGACACTGAGCCGTGCAGGATGTTTGAAACATTCAGCTGCCCAACCACCTGGTCTTGATAAAGAATCACGAATGCGAGGGATTCACCTCGGCGATGCTGTTTCACCAGGGCACCCACTAACCACCGAACATCCAGCAAGGTTCGCATGCCAGGGGTGGTTGCCTCCCAGGGCTCTAGCCAATCTCGATCTTTGTGAAGAAGGTAGTCAAGGACTGGAAAATCAAATCGCGTGAGTGCCCGCACGGCAACATCGCCGTGGTCAAATCGCAGTTTCTCTCGCACGCTGGCAAGATTACCGCTATGCAATTCAGCGACAAAGCTTCACTCAGGCAACATTTACTGAGCCAAAGACCACAATCAAGTGAGGGCTTATTCGCAAACCTGGTTCGAATCGCGATGGAGTTTGAAGCCAAGACCATTGCAAGCTATGCCCCGCTGAGCACTGAACCAGATGTATCTGAATTCAACGATTGGGTAGCCGCTACCGGCAGAACGCTTTGTCTGCCAAGGGTCGTCGGAGCCGATATCGAATTCGCAATCGGAGAGACAGCACCCGGTGTTTTTGCAATTTCAGAACCGCTTGGTGATGCTTTGGAGCCAGATGCTATCGACCTTGTGCTGGTCCCAGCTTTGGCCATAGACGCTGCTGGCAATCGACTCGGCAAAGGCAAGGGCTACTACGACCGAGTTCTAGCAGACTTCAAATGTCCAAAATTTGCTGTGATTTTTGACTCCGAATACCTGGAGCAGTTGCCATCGGAGAAACATGACCAACCGGTCGATGGAGCAATTTCGCCCTCAGCAATCAATTACTTCGCTAGGCCTGAGATTCTCTAGACTTGGGTGTCTCAGGAGGAAAATTGCCAACCTATTCGTATGTCTGCAAAAGCTGTGATCACGCTTTTGACATTCAGCAGTCTTTCTCAGACCAACCACTGACCGAATGTCTAAAGTGTCATGGGGAACTGCGCAAGCAGTTTGGAAACCTCGGAGTCACCTTCAAGGGTTCTGGTTTTTACCGCACAGATTCAGCAAGTCCCTCTAGCTCCAGCGACTAACCCCAGTGCGGCGGTCGCTCATTGCGAAGCCGATCATCGTTGTTGTCATCACCATCGCCCCAGGCCCTCGGGTTATCCTCAAACGCACGCTCTTCAAACAATGGCTCGCGCTTGGAAACTAAATCCATGCCCAGAGAAGTAGCGATGCGATTTGCAACCTCCTGCGGAGTTGCGAAGATTTCAAAGGCGTGGACGCGCAAATACTTCCAACCCATCGCCTTCAATAGCGCTGGTCTCAGTCGCAGCTTTTCGTCCCAGTTGTTGCCCGTTAGAGACCAATCTGGATCGATAGCAGCTGCCTGATTTCTATAAGAGGCAGCCAGAGCGATTCTGCCCGCAAAATTCAACTCAACTCGAATACCGAGTTTTCTGAGCCTGAGCGCTAGATCCCTAAGTAGCGGATCGGGGTCTCCAGCTCTGGCCTCTGACATAAACGGTGGCGCAATTAGATCTTTGAGCCAGCGCTGGTTCTCAGGCAGCGACCCTCCGGCAAAGTCTTCGAAGTTGTAGCAGGAGACTACTGTGAGTCGCTTCCGGGCAGATGCAACCTGATTCACCATCCACCTAGCTGCAGCTGGGGAGTTAAAGTCCCCAAGCGAACCAGAGATTTTGCCCTCAGGGGTTCTGCCAAAACCGACCGAGAAGATAACTCGGTCTGCAATGCGGTGAACAACCTCACTCATCCCCAAAACTTCAAATCGCTCTCGCCCATGAGCATCAAAAAACTCGGCAATTTGGGGTTGGCTGGCGAGCTCTTTTTGAAGAGCTTGGTTGATTCGCTCAGCGTGAGTTCTAGACGGGGTCACCACCATCAGGGATTCACCTGGGCTCCAGCGAGCGTGATTGGTGACTAGCTCAACCACCTTTGCCACCTCGCTGTCTAGCGACTCAGTGGCGCCCTCGATTGTGGAGGTCGCGTGGGCGGATGACATGACCTCGATTTGTTCGAGGTTTGAAGCTCCATGGAAAGACTCTGGGCTGGGTTCAAAAACCAAGCGGTCTTTATAGAAGGTCTGGTTTAGATAGGTACCAAGCACGTGCCCTTGAATGCGGTAGCTCTTGCGCAGTGGATAGCTTTCGCAGTGAGAGCTAATGAGGTCATAGACCGAAGCTCTAGAGTCTTCACTCGCAGCCTGGTTTGCCCTGGCCACCGTTTCGAAACTCTCTGGTGCTGAGATAACCGGATCACCAAATGCGATGACCTGTTTCGCCATGGCGAGCGCGCTGGCCGCCTCGGCAACGCCGGTAGCGGCAGCATCGAGAACTAGTAGCGCATCAAATTTGTAACCCTTGAGCTGATGCACTCGAAGCGGTGAGGTAATGATTCCGGTGCTAATCGCTTCCCACACCGCTCCAGCACGCTTTGCTGAAGCTGGATCGATCGATCTTGACCTGAGTTGATTGCGCAATTCATCGGCTTGCACGGAATTTGCGGCCAGAGCGGTCTTCCAGCGAAGTGCGAGCACACCGCTCAGATGCCCTGATCCCGCCTCCACAACCTGACTCGAAATAGCTTCGAAGTTAGCCTCGAGCTGCGCGATGCGATCGGCGTCGTATTCCAAAATCTCAGGATTTGACTGCACCAGAGCCTCCAGTGCAGATTGCCACCAGCAAAGTTCAAACTCTAGTACGACTCGATTTGGGTCCAGGGAGATCTTGCAAAGTTCAAGGTAGAGATCAAACAGACCACGCTGTCTGAGCTTCTCAACCGCCGCCATGCGATCGATGTAGCCGGTCAAAATTTCGGTTTTATCGACGAGGTTTTGAAGTTTCTCACCGAGCTCATCAAAGCTCAATTGAGTCAGTAGCGGCAGATCCGGATTTGGATCAAGGTGACGCTGCAAGAGTGAAACAACCGAGTAAATTTGGTCGAACTTCTGCTTCGCATCATTCAGACCCAGCGGCACGCTCGGTGGTGCTTGAGTGGTGTTTATCTCAAGCCAAAGTGAGCGTTGCTCCTCAGCGGCAGCGAGCGCCGCATGCAGGTTAGGAATCGTTGCACCGGGGCGAACGAATTCTTTGGCAAGCTTTTTGAACCTACGTCGCTGGGCACCGGAGAGCTGACCACGCTCACCCCTGGGTGCGGTTGCAAGAATCATCTCGGTCAGCGGACGATCAAAAATTTGCGGCTTGAATTTATCCAGGGTCTCGCGAATGCCAATCAACAAACTCAGCTGTTTTGACCAGTCTTCGATGGTCTTCGATGCAACCAAGTTCTGATCCTGCAGATAGCGATTGACCTGATAGCTAAGCAGCCTGAATTCTTCACCGGCCAGAGATTTGGCTGCACTCAAGGCCGCATCAATTTCTGCACTGGATGCAAAGTTGGCACCAAACCATGGCGAGTGCTGCGGGCCGTAGCTGAAAACACCCGCTGCAAAACTTTCGGACACCAATTCCGAACCCGAGAGCTTGAGTTCTGGCAATAGGTCGGCTCGGATTCGTGCGGAATTAGTTGGCGGGTCCTGCTCCCCTGCCAAGGCAGCCAGGGTGTTTAGAGCCTCAAAGAGTGAAACGCCTGTCAGTGAATCCGGACTTGCAACCTTTTCGAAGTAGTTCTTGACCTCGGCCTCTGCCGAGAGCTGGCGAAGCCTTAGGGGCTGGAGTTCGACCTGCTGCGCTTTTTCGTTTCTGGAGATTGCTGCAACCGTGTCATTCCAAAGATCGTTTGAGCGCAGTGCAAGCCCAGCCAATCCGTGCTCAGATAGGCGCTCTGAAAACTCGTCAATTGTCTGCTCCCTGGGGGCAATGATCAGAGTTCGCTTCCCCTGGAGTGCAAGATTTGCCAGAACGTTGATAGCGGTCTGAATATAGCCGCAGCCGGGCAGTGTCTCGACAGCAAGGGAATCCCCCGCACTGGCAGCTCGGATTACCTCAAGTTGATAGCTATCGGCGTCTGCCACCAAAAGCACTTCGCCACCAGGCCCACCCTGACTTTCAAAACTCTGTCGAACCTCTTGAGGGACCGTAGTAAGCAATAGATCTGGCACGAAGTTGCCAAGCACCAATAGATGATCAACAGCTAAACCACTGCCTTGTAATTGACCCTCGACAAAAGGCATCACCGCGGAGGGCAGTAGGTCTGGTCCGGAGCGCAAAATCGATAGTAGGTCGCGGTCTTGGAAATCGGGTCGCTGCTCTCTTATGAGCTTGCTGGCCTCGGGGTTGAGGATTGGCTCTAATCCCATGCGAATCTCAAAGTCATCAGCTTTTGGGATTAGGTCTACTGGCCAAAGTGCAAGCGGCACCTGGCGATCTTGAGCAACGATTACCCCGGCTGCAATAAAGCACGCTTTAGCGCCAAAGGAATCTGAAATTCTTTTGGCCTTGGTTCGAATTCGTCTTGCTGCGCTTAGAGATCTTGCCTGTGCGACACCATCACGAACCAGATTGGAGATGGTGGTTTGTCTTGCCGAAACCAATTGAGCCATGCCGCCCGGATGCGCTCTCGAAAGGTCAATCTGGCCAAAACTTGACACTTCAAAACTTCTCAGCGGATTGGCGCCACCGATCCGGTCAAGGTCAGCTTTGAGAGTTGAGAAGTCCACCTCTAAATCCTAGAAGTCAAGGGTTCAGAATCACCCTGGTGAGCTAGAGAGTCTGAAACTAGGGGTCAAGAAAGCCACAGCCAAGGCGGTAATCTAGAGCTCTAATTTGGCCTCGTAGCTCAGTGGATAGAGCAACGGTTTCCTAAACCGTGTGTCGTAGGTTCGATTCCTATCGGGGCCACTAGGCAGCTTGCTGATAGCTGAGGAAATCTCGCCAATGCGGCTCCTCTTTTTCTGCCCCGCGAACAGTCCAGATAACTCCTGTTGGCATCTTGGGAGTGAAGCGGAGCTCCCAACCAATTTCCGCAGGTGTCTTGTCGCTCTTTAGGTTGTTGCACCTCAGGCAACAGGCCACCAGGTTCTCCCAGCTGTCTGCACCACCGCGGGACTTAGGAAGCACGTGGTCGATGGTGTTGGCCGCCTTACCGCAGTAGCCGCAGCGGTGTGCATCACGGCGGAGCACTCCGCGCCGAGAAACTGGGATCTGCCTGGAATTTGGAATCCTCACATAGCGCTGCAGCAGGATAACGGCTGGGACCTCGAAGTCGTTGTTTGCGCTTCGCACCCTGCCCTCACCCACCCCCGCCAAAATTGTCGCCTTCTGATTCAGAACAAGAACCAGGGCTCGCTTGAATGAGACAACGGCGAGCGGTTCATAACCAGCGTTTAGTACGAGGGTGCGCAATCTTTTCTCCTTGTCGAAATCGCCCACATGGTTTGTAGGTTTTCGAGTTGCCTGGAAATAAAAAACGCGCCGCAAAAAGCGACGCGCAAAATTTCTCCGCTTGGTATTGCGGGGTGCCGGTGCAGATGAACCCAGTTGCCCAACTTGGCTTGTTGTCTAGCTGGCATCTCGCACCCCTTCCGCAACCAATTAGGTCAACACTTGAGCAGAGATTACGACTGGATTCTGAAATTTATGACAAAGAAACGCTGAACGTTTTCTAACGTTTATTTAGTCGACAATGTCGACAAAGCGCACGATGTGATAGCGCTCGGTGAAGATCGGGGATAGCTTCACGCGGTCACCGGGCTGCGGAGAGTGATAGAAGTTACCGTTACCGGCGTAGATACCGTTGTGGCTGTAGTCATTCAAGACAACGATGTCGCCCGGAACTGCATCCTCAAGCTTGATCTTCTTGGCAAGTTTGGACTGCTGATAAACGCTGTGTGGCAGCGCTACACCAAACTGCGAGTAAACAAACATCACATATCCCGAGCAGTCAAAGCCAAGTGGAGTCTCGCCACCGAAGACGTATGGGACTCCAACCAACTCGGCAGCAGCCTTCATAACACTGCCGCTAGTCACGGTCGTGAACCTTGGCTTAGCCAGGTAATCCTCAAAGGTTGGTCCGGTGTAAACCCGGTTGCGTCGAATGGTTACCTCGAAGTCTTCGGCATCGGCCGGGGTGAATTCACCGCGGGTGAATTCGACATCGCTTCCGATGGCGACCGATAGCTCCTGAAGCTTCGGTGCTTGAACGCTGTGATCTCTGGCCAGTCCGGTGAGAGCTGTGATGTCCGGGTCGTAACCATAGGAGGGCAGCGCTGTCGTGGCAAGCAAGGCAGATGCAACCACCATGGTCAGCGCGCGACGAAGCTCCGGTGCCTTGATCGACACCTTCACACTCTTACGCGAGCGCGCCTGACGCAGAGCCTTGCGCGATAGCTGATGACCAGCTGGTTGATTCAAAAGGAATCCTCCGAAAACTTCTTTGGAACTTCCGCCTTGCGAGTATAACTCAGTGTTCTATTTTGCTCAGGAAAAGGTGTGACGCAAGTTGAAGGTCCAGCACCATGCCCTCTTCCAAGTCTTTATTCACTAAAAACCAACTCTGTGAGGCATCTAAATGAACCCTGGCTCCAGGGAGCAGGTTCAGCTCTCGCAGCTGATTTAGAAACTGATAGTCCAGCTGAAGTGGTTCGCCAATGCGCGCCAGGACATAGTCACCGGTTGGCAAATCTGCGACCGCGGTAACCTCAGCTGGTTTTGAGGCTGAAAACCCAAGAAGCTCAAGTCCCGGGACTGGCATCCCATAGGGAGAGGTACTGGGGTCGGAGAGGATCGTTAGAAGCTTGCGCTCCACCTGCTCGCTCATTACGTGCTCCCAGCGACAGGCCTCTTCATGAACCAAGTGCCAGTCAAGGCCGATGACCTCAACCAGCAAGCGCTCTGCGAGACGGTGCTTTCGCATCACCTCGATGGCGGTGAGCCTGCCCTCATCGGTGAATTCCAGGGCTCGGTCATCTGCGACCTTCAAAAGCCCATCACGCTCCATGCGTGCAACTGTCTGTGAAACCGTTGGTCCCGAGTGCTCGAGGCGCTCTGCGATTCGAGCGCGCATCGGGGTGATGCCTTCTTCCTCAAGTTCCAAAATGGCCTTGAGGTACATCTCAGTAGTGTCAATTAGATCTGTCACGAAAACCCCTCGCTGCAGCCTTCAGACTAATACCCCAGCACTAAACTTTGGCTATGCCAGAGCTAGTAATTGACCCCGCCCTATTGCCAAAAGATGGTCGCTTCGGATGCGGTCCTTCAAGAACCAGGGCGGAGCAGCTCGCAAACTTTGTTTCCCAAGGCGCTTCCCTAATGGGCACCTCTCACCGCCAAGCTCCGATCAAAGACATGGTGGGCGAGATTCGGCAGGGTCTACTGGAGCTATTCCGCGCCCCAAAGGGCTACGAGGTAATTCTTGGAAACGGTGGCTCAACCGCATTTTGGGATGCTGCTGCCTTCTCGCTTGCAAGGCACAAGGCCCAGGCGCTGGTACACGGTGAATTCGGTTCTAAGTTCGCAAGCTCGCTGTCGGCTCCTTGGCTTCAAGCCCCGACCGTGGTGAAGGGTGAGCCCGGTTCCCGCGCAGAGCTTTACCCAGAGCCGGGTGTTGACCTTTATGTTTACCCGCACAACGAAACCTCAACCGGTGTGATTGCTCCGGTGGTCCGAGTAGCCGGTGATGAAGATGCGCTAATGCTGACCGACGCCACCAGCGCAGCCGGCGGCGTTGACTTTGAGCTATCCGAGACCGATGTCTACTACTTCGCCCCTCAGAAGAACTTCGCATCTGACGGTGGTCTTTGGATCGCAATTGCGTCCCCAAAGGCAATTGCCAGAATCGAAGAAATCGCAGCCTCGGATCGCTATATCCCGGAGTTTCTAAGCCTCAAGGTTGCACTCGATAACTCTCGCTTGAACCAGACCCTAAACACCCCAGCCATCGCAACGCTGTTCTTGCTCAACGACCAGATCAAGTGGATGAACTCACAGGGTGGGTTGAGTTGGGCAGCAGCCAGAACCAAAGAGTCATCAGACCTGCTCTACAACTGGGCCGATAACCACAAGTTAGCCAAGCCATTTGTCTCAAACCCAGATCACCGCTCCCAGGTCGTTGTAACAATCGACTTTGATGACAGCGTTGATGCAGCAAAGATTGCAAATATCCTGCGTGCTAACGGAGTTGTGGACACTGACCCCTACCGCAAGCTCGGGCGAAACCAGCTTCGCGTTGCAACCTTCGTGGCGACCGAGCCCTCAGATGTTCAAGCGTTGACCAACTGCATCGACTTTGTTCTGGAGCGCATCTAGTGAAGCTGTTTGTGAAATTCGATGACCGCAAAGAGTCGCCAGAGCCTGAGAAGGTGAACGCCAAGCGCGTTGTTCTACTCGGCACCCTCGCTTGGGGCTTGGTCCTCGTGGTCCTCGGCGCGCTTTATCCTGCGCTGACGGACGCGGGCCTTGAGTGGTGGCTTCACACTGCTCTGGTCGGCATTGGCCTCGGATTCGTTGGCCTCACCATGATCCCCAAACGCTGAGGTCAAATCTCTGATTAGCTCATCGGCCTCTGCGTCGGTTTGCACGCGGCCAGACTCCTTGAGCTGCTTGCGGAATTCAGCTAGTCGCTCAGCCCATGGCACCCAGGCAGGAGCGAGCAACGCCCCTTCGCCAGCCAGCAGATTAATCTCAGAGACGGTCGCCTCTTTACGCTTGTCAACCTGAGTGAAAATGACCGACCAATACCAGTTTTTATAACTTCTCAGGGTGCAGTCAAAGCGAAGCTCAATGGCTCCCTTGGAGATTTCAAACTCTCCCAAGAACTCCCCTACGGAGCCCTGGTCAGCAGTTTCGGCTAGCACCGCTTGAGCGGTGGCTAATTTATCCTTCAAGTTCGTCGGCTACTCGGCGAAGCAACTGGGCAACCTTGCGAGAGTGGTTAGCCTCTGGGTACTTGCCACGCTTGAGGTTTCCACCGATCTGGTCCAAAAGGCGGATCAGGTCCTCGGTGATGATGGCTAGGTCCTCGGCAGGCTTGCGGTTCACAGCGGCGAGGGTAGGCACTTCGATAACGCGGACGCTCAGTGCCTGAGCACCCTTGCGGCCATCGATGATGCCGTATTCAACCCTGGTGCCCTGACGGATGGTGGAGGTTCCAGCGGGTAGCGCAGAGATGTGCAGGAAGACTTCGCTGCCATCGTCTCCAGCGATAAAGCCGAAGCCCTTGTCGTCATCGAAGAACTTAACTTTGCCGGTTGGCATAGATCACCACTTTCCTTGGAACGGCGATAAGTGTAACCGAAAGGTAAAGTAAACGGATGGTCGAAAGAAAGCGCTTTGAATTAGAGTCCCTGCTCGCCTATGGGGCGACTGCTCTAATCGCGATTTCGATTCTCTCGATTTTCGGCACTTTGCTGGCAGCTCTGTTTGAATTCGACACCATTCCACCGATCATCGTGCAGTTGCCGCTGGTTGGACTGCCGGTCGGGTTCCTTTTGATCATCACCCTGCTCATCATCTCCGTTGTGAAACGCGGCAAAGCGAATCGGAACTAGTTGAGCGACCTACTTGCGCTTTCAGCGGTCCTAAAAGACCTAGACCCCGCTACTCTCGCCAAGTATTTGCCTGGCAATGACTCGGTTACCGATCTGCTCGACCTGGCTAAGGTTTTGCTCACCAAGCGTGAGCTTGAAAAGCGCATTCGCACCCTCGATAAAGATGCGCTGGAAGATCTAAGAGCTGCAAACCCATCAGCCGCCCTTCGAGAGAAATTACTTGCCACCGACAAGGTTTTCGATGATGCCAGCGCTTTGGCAAATGAGCTGGCGCCGATAAACCTCGGGTATCCACTCACACCCGGTCACGGTGCTGGGCTCAGCGCGTACCAAACTCTTTTGGCGTTGACCGAGCTGCTATTTAGTTTTGAAAAGCGGCTTTTGGTTCCCGTGAAGGCAGGACTCAGGGCACCGGATGCCAGAGAGATCGGCGAGACCCTAAAGCTCAGCGCTCAAGAGGTTCAGAGTGTTTATCAACTAGGTGTGACCTGCGGTTTTATCCACCAGGCCAAAGACAGAGTTCACGCCACTATTCAGGGTTTTGCCTGGCTTGAGCTAGATAACCAGGACCGCTGGCTACAGCTAGCAGAATCGGTCTTGGACCTACCAAAACTGGAACTTGATGACCGAGCACTTCTAGAGCAGGTTGTAGAGCGCTATCCACTGATTGATCCAGGCCAGCTCAAGACACTTCGGTTTGCGGAGATTCTTGGTCTTACCCAAAACCTGATTCCAACGCCCGAGCTTAAGAATCTCACTGGCGAGTGGATTGCCAGGGAACTCCCCGAGACCAGCGAGCGATTTGTCGTGCAGGGTGATTTATCGCTGATGACCCTAGGTCCGATCTCAGCAAAGCTACATCGACTACTGGACGTGATTGCTCAGGCCGAGGATCTGGGGCTCGCCTCAAGATTTAGGCTCAGCAGCCTCACCATCTCTCACGCTCTTGAATCAGGGATGTCAATTGCCGGAATCCGATCCGTGCTGGAGCGCAGCATCCAACCTCTCCCCCAGCCGGTTGAGTATCTTCTCAGCGAGAGCGAAGGCAGGTTTGGGACCATCAAAATCTCAGACCTAGGCTCGGCATCATTGATTCGAGCAACCGACGGCATCTTGCTTCGACAAATTTTGGGTGAGCAACTACTTCGACCACTTCTACTTGAGCCCAGACCCGAGGGGCTTATCTCCAGGCTCGATGCCGAGATTGTCTATCTCAACCTTCGCGCGGCAGGCTATGCAGCGATTCGAGTGGATCAAGAGGATCGAGTGCTCTCACCTAGGGCGGCAGCCGTTGAGGTGATTGAGACAGTAAAGGATTACCTGGAGCTCGCAACCGCAATTACTAATCGTGAGGCCAGTGAGCCAAGCGGTGATGATGTGCTCAGGCAATTGCAGTTTGCGCTTCGCAACAAGCTAAAGGTTGGCGTTCGAGTTGGTTATCCAGATGGCTCAGAGCGAGAGCACCTTATCGAGCCGCTTGGTCTTGCCGGATCTAGGGTCCGTGGTCGCGACACCGCGAAAGAGGCCGAGATCACACTGCCGCTTGGAAGAATTACCTCAATCTGGCTCGCCTAAGCTATAAGGATGTCTTTGGGGCCGCTAATTGTTCAATCAGACCGCACGGTGCTGCTTGAAACAGATCACCCAAATGCCGAGATTGCCCGCCATGAGCTAGCCATTTTCGCTGAGCTGGAGCGCGCACCCGAGCATGTTCACACCTATCGAATCACCAAGCTCGGACTCTGGAATGCCAGGGCTGCCGGTCACGACTCAAGCTTTATTTTGGATGTTCTAAACCGCTACTCAAAATACCCTGTGCCACAGGGGGTAGCTCAGGAAATCGAGGCAACCATCGCTCGCTTTGGCCGTCTGGTTATCGCGAGAGATAACGAGGGCCTGGTGCTTCGATCCGACTCCAAGGCGATCTTGGCCGAGGTGGCATCCACGAGGAGAATCGCAGACCTGCTGGAGCAAGAGGTCGAGTCCGGTTACCGCATTCGCGATTGGGCCCGAGGCCAGCTCAAACAGGAACTACTAAAACTTGGTTGGCCGGCTGAGGACAGTGCTGGCTTCACACCTGGCACACCCATGGAGATTGAACTAGTCGAGGGTGATTGGCAGCTTCGCGACTACCAGCTACAGGCCGCGCAGAAGTTTGAACTAGGTGGCAATGGCGTCGTGGTGTTGCCCTGTGGTGCAGGTAAGACCATTGTCGGAGCGACAGCGATGTCGCTGATCAAAGCCAACACCTTGATTCTGGTGACCAACACCGTGTCTGCAAGACAGTGGCGAGCGGAACTTCTAAAGCGCACCAGCTTGAAAGAAGAGGACATCGCCGAGTACTCCGGTTCAAGTAAAGAAATTGCTCCGGTCACCATCGCGACCTATCAAATCCTCACCACCAAGCGAAAGGGTGATTTTGCTCACCTTGAGCTTTTGAATGCCCGCGACTGGGGTCTGATCGTTTATGACGAGGTTCACCTTTTACCCGCACCTATCTTCAAGATGACCGCCGACCTTCAGGCAAGAAGGAGACTTGGTCTAACAGCAACTTTGGTGAGAGAAGATGGCCGCGAATCCGATGTCTTTTCGCTGATTGGACCAAAGCGCTTCGATGCGCCCTGGAAAGACATCGAAGCCCAGGGTTACATCGCGCCTGCGAAGTGTTTCGAGATTCGAGTGCCACTGCCGGATGAGTCTCGGATGCAGTATGCGATTGCCGATCAGGACACAAGGTTCAGGATTGCAGCCACCGCCGATGCCAAGATAAGCATCATCAAGCAGATTTTGAAGAAGCATGAATCTGAGCCAACCCTGATTATCGGCCAGTACCTCGAGCAAATTGATCAGGTCTCCAGCGCATTGAACATCCCTAAGCTCACCGGAGAGACACCGGTAGCTGAGCGTGAGCAGCTTTTCCAAGACTTCCGCACCGGAAAGCTAACCGCCCTGGTGGTTTCCAAGGTCGCCAACTTCTCGGTGGATCTTCCTGAAGCCTCAGTGGCCATCCAAATCTCGGGTGCATTCGGGTCCAGGCAAGAAGAGGCTCAGCGACTGGGGCGACTACTTCGACCTAAAGCAGATGGCCGTAGCGCAAGCTTCTACACGCTGGTCGCCAAAGACACCGTGGAGCAAGACTTTGCTCAGAATCGTCAGCGCTTTTTGGCCGAGCAGGGTTACAGCTACGAGATCTTGGACGCGGATCAGATCTAGCTCAGACGACTCACAGGAAACATCCAGTAACTGTGAGAATACTTACCGCATGACCGCACTAAAAGTTCTCGTTGTAGATGATGAACCAAACATCAGAGACCTGCTCTCTGCCTCCCTTAGATTTGCTGGCCACCAGGTAATTACCTCCCACAATGGCACCGACGCGGTGGCCAAGATTATTGACAATCAACCAGACATCGTGCTGCTTGATGTGATGCTTCCGGATGTCTCCGGATTCGGTGTCACCAAGAAGATTCGCTCGATGGGCATCGAGACACCAATCCTGTTTCTAACCGCGCGTGATGACACCGAAGACAAGGTCACTGGGCTAACAGTCGGCGGCGATGACTACGTCACCAAGCCCTTCAGCCTCGATGAGATCATGGCTCGCATCTCGGCCATCATGCGCAGAACCGGCAAGGACGCAGTAGCCGAATCCGTGATTCGTGTTGGTGAGCTTGAGATGAACGAGGATGCTCACGAGGTCACCGTCAACGGTAAACCGGTTGACCTATCCCCCACCGAATACCAACTGCTTCGCTACCTGGCTCAAAACCCAAACCGGGTTCTGACCAAAGCTCAGATTTTGGATCACGTGTGGGAGTACGACTTCAATGGTGAGATGGGAATCGTAGAGAGCTATGTCTCCTACCTCAGAAAGAAGCTCGACCCACTTTCCTCTGAACCACTGATTGTCACCAAGCGTGGAGTTGGATACCTACTCAAGGGCCCGAAGAACTAAATGAAGAGTCGGCTACTGAAAGCCTGGGAGCGAGTTTCGCTCCGGGCCAAGCTGACGACCCTTTCGGTTGGTTTGATTGGCCTATTGCTTTCAGTATCCAGCGCAGGCACGGTTGCGCTTTTGAGCACCTACCTGCAGCAAAATACCGACACTCTTTTGATTACTACGGCAAACTCGCTGAGGACCGAGAATCCAGCAAGACTTGAGGCCAGAGTCGCGCAGGGTGCCCTCAGCTTGCCCTCGCTGCCCTCGGATTACTACATCGCCATCTTGGATAGCGAGGGTAATCAGTACTTGGGCCTAGTCAGTTCAGCGGGTAATCAAAGAGAAGTCCCGAACTTTACCTCGCTTGACCTAGAGGCGGTCATAGCAACCGGTGGCATCCCCTTTGAAGTCCAGGTAGAGCGCGAAGGACTAAGGGATGACACTTGGCGCGTAGTGGCCCTGCCGCTTGACCGAGCTATGGGTTCGGTGATTGTTGCACTGCCAACCAATACCAATCGCCAGATCATTCAGGAGTACGGGGCAATAGGTGGACGATTCGGGATCTTCCTAGTTCTACTTTCGGGCCTAAGTATCTGGCTCACCATCACCTCAGCACTTAGACCTCTGAAAGAGGTCGAGAGAACTGCAGCCTCGGTTCGCAGCGGCAAGTTTTCCTCTCGTCTTGTGGAGCGCGATGGTAAGACTGAAATTGGTCGACTGAACCGCGCGTTGAACTCGATGCTTGACTCGATTGAAACCGCAGTTCGCGGAAGAGACAAAACACTTGATCAAATGCGCAGGTTTGTCTCTGACGCTTCTCACGAACTTAGAACCCCACTTGTCACCGTGCGCGGTTATGCCGAGCTTTATCGAATGGGAGCGCTCAAGAAAAAGCAAGATGTGACTGAAGCCATGCAGCGCATCGAATCTGAAGCGATTCGCATGACCGGCTTGGTCGAAAGCCTTTTGACACTGACCCGAATGGATGAACAGGGCAACCTCAAGACCTCTCTTGCTGATATCGCGCAGCAGTGTCAGCTGGCCATTAGAGATGCTGAGGTTGCTAACCCTGGTCTGAGATTCAGCTATCAGGGCCCAAGTGAGCTTGAACTCGAATTTGATTCCGACCGCATCAAGCAGGTTTTGACCAACCTAATCACCAACGCCTCAAGATTTGCGCCCAAGGATTCCGAGATCGTGCTCGAGCTCGTCAGCGAAAAAGATGGTGTCACTGTCAAGGTGATTGACCACGGTGAAGGTATCCCCGAGGCCCTCCGGGTACAGATTTTTGAGCGCTTCTATCGCGCTGACAACTCGCGAAATCGTGACACCGGTGGCTCGGGGCTTGGGCTAGCTATTGCAAAATCCATCATTGAGGCGCACGGCGGAAAGATTTGGGCCAGTGAAACCCCAGGTGGTGGAGCAACCTTTACCTTCACGCTTCCCGCAACTAAGCCCAAGAAGAACTAGTTATCCACAGCCGAATCGGCTGGGGTTATCAAAAGCTGCAAAACCGAGCAAATTTAGCTCATGACATTCTTCACAGTAGACAGCGAGCGAATCAACGCGGCTAACACCACCATTCAAGCAACCATCACCAGGCTGCAGACTGAGGTCACGAGCCTCCACGGGCAACTCAGCGCATTGCAAGACAGCTGGCAAGGCGTGGCCTCGACATCCTTTCAGGAGCTGATGATGAGGTGGCGAACATCATCCGATGCACTCGAGCAGAGCCTTGGCCAAATTGGTCAGGCGCTAGCAATGGCGGCCTCGCAGTATCAGGAGATCGAGCAGGCCAACCAGCGATTGTTCCTATAAATGAAAAAGCCGGGGCCACTGGCCCCGGCTTCTCTTTGGATCTTTTTAGAAGTCCATTCCTGCACCTGCATCAGCTGCTGGAGCTGCGGCAGGCTCTGGACGCTCGGCAACAACTGCCTCGGTGGTTAGGAACAGACCTGCGATGGAGGCTGCGTTCTGCAGAGCAGAGCGGGTCACCTTCACTGGGTCGTTGATACCAGCCTTTAGCATGTCGACGTACTCGCCGGTTGCTGCGTTTAGACCCTGGCCATCTGGAAGGTTTGCAACCTTCTCTGCGACGACGCCTGGCTCTAGACCTGCGTTGATTGCAATCTGCTTCAGTGGAGCCGAGATGGCAACCTTGACGATGTTTGCACCGGTTGCCTCGTCACCAGAGAGGTTTAGGCCGTCGAATGCAACCTTGCCAGCCTGCAGTAGTGCAACACCACCACCGGCAACAATGCCTTCCTCAACAGCAGCCTTCGCGTTGCGGACTGCGTCCTCAATGCGGTGCTTGCGCTCCTTTAGCTCAACCTCGGTAGCTGCTCCAGCCTTGATAACTGCAACACCACCGGCAAGCTTGGCTAGGCGCTCCTGTAGCTTCTCGCGGTCGTAGTCAGAGTCGGTGTTGCCGATCTCGCGACGAATCTGCTCAACGCGGCCCTTGATCTGCTCTGCATCGCCAGCACCCTCAACGATGGTGGTCTCATCCTTGGTGATGACTACCTTGCGAGCACGGCCCAGCATGGCTAGGTCGGTGCTCTCTAGCTTTAGGCCAACCTCTTCGGCAATTACCTGACCACCGGTCAAGATTGCGATGTCCTGCAGCATGGCCTTGCGACGGTCACCGAAGCCAGGAGCCTTTACGGCCACCGAGCGGAAGATGCCACGGATCTTGTTTACAACCAAGGTTGCTAGGGCTTCGCCCTCGATGTCCTCGGCAATGATCAGCAGTGGCTTGCCAGACTGCATGACCTTGTCGACAACAGGAAGTAGGTCCTTCATGTTGGAGATCTTGGAGTTAGCGATCAGGATGTAGGCGTCCTCTAGAACCGCTTCCTGACGCTCTGGGTCGGTAACCATGTAAGCGGAGACATAACCCTTGTCAAAACGCATACCCTCGGTTAGCTCAAGCTGGATACCAAAGGTGTTGGACTCCTCAACGGTTACAACACCCTCCTTGCCAACCTTGTCGATTGCCTCGGCGATGATCTCACCGATGGTTGAGTCACCTGCAGAGATCGATGCGGTTGCAGCAATCTGCTCCTTGGTCTCAACTGGGACAGCCATTTTTAGAAGCGCCTCGGTAACTGCGGCAGATGCCTTGTCGATACCGCGCTTTAGGCTGATTGGGTCAGCACCGGCTGCGACGTTGCGCAGACCTTCCTTGACCAGGGCCTGAGCCAAAACGGTTGCGGTTGTGGTTCCGTCACCAGCAACGTCATCGGTCTTCTTGGCTACTTCCTTGACGAGCTCGGCACCAATCTTCTCGAATGGGTCAGATAGCTCGATTTCCTTTGCGATCGAGACACCATCGTTGGTGATGGTTGGGGCTCCCCACTTCTTCTCGAGAACGACGTTGCGTCCACGAGGACCAAGGGTCACCTTTACGGTGTCAGCAAGCACGTTTAGACCGCGCTCTAGGCCACGACGTGCCTCTTCATTGAAGTGAATAATTTTTGCCATTTGGGTCTCTCCCGTTTGCACTAAGACTTGTTTTTAGCACTCTCGATAATGGAGTGCTAATACATTTTTAGCACTCTAACCCTCCGAGTGCAAATAAACCCGGCACGCATGTTGCGCACCGGGTCTAGTTGGTTAGTTGAGGACTAAGCCAGAGGCTGAACGTTCTCTGCCTGAGGGCCCTTGTCGCCACTCTTGACATCGAACTCAACGCGCTGGTTTTCCCTTAGCTCGCGGTATCCATCGGACACGATTGCGGAGAAGTGAACGAATACGTCCGGTCCGCCATCCTGAGTGATGAATCCAAAACCCTTTTCAGAGTTGAACCACTTTACGGTTCCTTGTGCCATGTACTGCTCCTGATGCTAGTTACGCACCCGCGTAACTCACGAATGCATCGGGCGGAACTAATCCAACTCGACTCTCCACACTTTACGCTGTACTCAGGGAAATACAAGGGTTAAGTAGCAGGCATTGAATTAGTTACTAAACGGTTATAAATTCCAAAAGGAGTACATGAATTGAAGTACGAGGTCTATAAAACAGACGAGCAGTGGAAGGCCGAGCTTTCCGAGTTCGAGTACCACGTGCTCAGGATGGCAGGCACCGAGCGTGCCTACACGGGCGAATTGCTCGAAGAGCACCGTCCGGGCAGCTACCACTGCCGCGGCTGCGATGCCTTCTTGTTTGAGGCGGACACCAAGTTTGATTCGCACTGCGGCTGGCCGAGTTTCTACAAGCCTCAGGGCAACGATGCCATTGAATATATTGAGGATCGCTCCCACGGCATGATTCGTACCGAGGTGCGCTGCGCCAAGTGCGGCTCTCACCTAGGGCACGTTTTTGATGATGCACCTCAAACCCCAACCGGAGACCGTTACTGCATTAACTCTGTAAGCATCACCTTCAAGCCAGCTAACTAAGCTTTAGCCATGGCTAAGTTCTCACAGAGCGCCTCCCCCGTTTACGGAATCGGATTTATCGGAGCGTTGATTTACTACATCTCAACCGCGACTGATTTTTGGATGGGTGCACTCGGGTTTTTGAAGGCGCTGGTCTGGCCAGGGTTTTTGGTTTACGAGCTTCTTCAGTTCTTACAGGCCTAGGTATCTAATTGGGCACCCTGATAAACATCGTCGCTATCTTGGCGGGCGCGACAATCGGAGTCTTGCTCGGTAATCGTCTGCCAGAGCGACTCTCTCGCACCCTGACCGACGCCATGGGACTTGTCGTTTTGGTTATCGGAGCCCTGAACCTCGCCGCCTTGCAGGATAAAGATTTTGTCGCTGCCGTTACATCGGCCGGCACTTTGCTTATCGTTTTGGGTGCACTATTGCTGGGTGGCATAACGGGATCAATACTGCAGATTGAGTCCCGCCTTGAGCAGTTCGGAGGGTGGCTACAGCGCAAGACCTCTGGCAGTGGCGACAGACAAAAATTCATCGAGGGGTTTGTAAACTCCTCGCTGCTTTTCACTATTGGTCCAATGGCTGTGCTCGGTGCTCTGCAAGATGGACTTGGCAATGGTTTTGACATTCTTGCGTTGAAGTCAACCCTCGACGGCTTCACGGCAATTGCGTTTGCAGCGGCTTTGGGTTGGGGTGTTGCCTTTAGCGCAATCCCGGTCGGGGTTTGGCAAGGCATTCTTACTTTGGTGGCAATCGGGGCAGGTGCGCTAATGCCCGCAAGCGTGGTTGCATCGATTACCGCAACCGGCGGTATTTTGCTGCTGGGAACCGGATTGCGGTTGCTGCAGCTGAGGATGGTCAGTGTTGCAGACCTGCTGCCCGCCCTGGTGTTTGCGCCTGTCCTAACGCTGTTGGTGGACGCGTTTATTTAGGCCTGACCACTCAGTCGATCCACATCTCCCAGGATCTCGTCAAACTGAGCTGCGGTTAGTAGGCCAAGCTCGATCGCTGCTTGCTTGACCGTGGTGCCACTTTCCTGAGCTTGCTTTGCAATCGCGGTGGCATTCTCATAGCCGACCGTGGGTGCAAGGGCCGTCACCAAACCAATCGAGTTCTCAACGGTTGATCTGAGGTACTCCTCGTTCGCGGTGATGTCGGCGATGCAGTAGTCGGCCAGCACTCGGCAACCTTTGCGAAGGTAGGTGATGCTCATCATCAAGGACCTAGCGATGATCGGTTCGAAGGCGTTGAGCTGAAGCTGCCCGCTTTCGGCAGCCATTGTGACCGTCAGGTCGTTTCCAATGACCGTGAAAGCGATTTGATTCACAACCTCTGGGATCACCGGGTTGACCTTGCCAGGCATGATTGAAGAGCCGGCCTGTCTAGCTGGGAGATTGATCTCCCCCAAGCCCGCTCTTGGGCCGGATGACAAAAGCCTCAGGTCGCTGGAGATCTTTGAAATTTTGGTCGCAAAGCGCTTTAGCACGGACGACGTTGAGACGAAGACACCGGTATCACTGGTGGCCTCAATCAAGTTTTCGGCGAGGATGAACTCGTGCTCACAAAGCCTTGAAAGCTCTCGAACCACCAGCTGGGGGTAGCCATCAGGGGTGTTGATCTTGGTTCCGATTGCAGTGCCACCGAGGTTGATCTCGCTCAGTAGCGGAATGATCTCCCTGAGTCGCCCTTCATCCTCACCCAGAGTCTGTGACCAGGCAGCAAACTCCTGTCCAAGTGTCATTGGTACCGCATCCTGGAGCTGAGTGCGGCCCATTTTGATGATCTTGGAATACTCGCTGGCTTTGCGGCCAATCTCAGTTCTGAGGTGAGAAATCTCCTTCAGGAGCGCAATGATTTCGATGATTAGAGCAATCTTCACCGCGGTTGGGTAAACGTCGTTTGTGGACTGCGAAGCATTGACGTGGTTTAGCGGATGAATCTTTGAGTAGTCACCCTTTTCAAACCCAGCAACCTCGAGGGCTCTGTTTGCGATTACCTCATTGGCATTCATGTTGGACGAAGTTCCGGCGCCGCCCTGGATGGCATCCACAACGAACTCGCCATCCAGCATTCCATCTCGCACATCGATACAGGCCTTGATGATGGGTTCAGCGAGCTCAGGGTCTAAAGCACCGAGTTCGCGGTTGGCAATGGCAGCAGCCTCTTTTATAAAGCCAAACGCCCTTACAAAGGAGCGGTAGTGTCCGATGGGGACACCGCTGATGGGGAAATTTTCGATAGCCCTAAGGGTGTGGATACCCCAATAGGCAGAATTTGGAACTTCGCGTTCACCGAGCAGATCATGCTCAAGCCTCGTTGCTTGCACAATTCAAAGCCTATTCGATGAATTAGCCGAAAATACTCAGGCTCTGACTCTAGACTGCAGAAATGACGGCCACTGTAACCAATCAATCAACCACTTTGTTCCACCAGGTTTTGGTGCGAGTTAGAGATGCCGGACTACTTTTGAAAAAGCCAAGCTTCTACATCATTCGCCTGGCGATCATCTCTGCGCTAGCGATCGGGCTCTGGGTGCTTACCGGTCTATCCGCCAGCGCATACAACGATTCAAGACTTTGGATTCTCGCTGGCTTTGCACTTGCCGGTGGTCTTGGAATCCTCAGTGCCCAGTATGGCTTTATTGCCCATGAGGCTGCGCACCGTCAGATCTTCCACAACAACAAGGCCAACGACTGGCTCGGTCTGATTTTGGCCAATCTATTCGCCGGTCTGAGCTACGGCTTCTGGCTTCGCAAGCACAACAAGCACCACCAACGACCAAACCAGATTGGTGAGGATCCAGATATTGCGATTCGCGTGCTGAGCTTCACCACTGAATCAAAAGAGTCGAAGAAGGGCATCGAGCGCTGGTTCTCCGATCGCCAGGGTTACCTTTTCCCATTCCTACTTCTATTCACCGGTTTTGACCTACTGCTCGATTCATTTGCGGGCCTTGCTCGCAAGGACCGCAAGCTTTCGGTGAGAATCCTCGAATTCTCTCTAATGATGATTCGTCAGAATGCACCGCTGGTGATCCTGAGCCTGATGTTTGGCTGGCTGTGGGGCATCGCACTGTGGTTTTTCATGATGATGACCTTCGGCTTCTTTATGGGCGCTGCATTTGCGCCAAACCACAAGGGCATGCCACTGGTTGCCAAAGATTCCAAACTCGATTTCTTCTCACGCCAGGTCCTCACCTCAAGAAACATCCGAGGCAGCTGGCTAAAAGACAACTTGATGGGCGGCTTGAACTACCAGGTTGAGCACCACCTGTTCCCATCGATGGCAAGGCCATACCTGAAGAAAGCCCACGCAATCGTTAGCGAGTTCTGCCGCGAGAACGACATCACCATGGTCGAGATGGGTCTTGCGAAGAGCTATGTAGCGATCATGAAGCACTTGAACAAAGTGGGACTGAGCAACAACTCAGACCCATTTGTGTGCCCAATGGTTGCTGAGCTAAGACCTAGAAACTAAATAAGGCTCGCAATAACCGCTCCCATTGCAGCGAGCGAAACGATGTCTTGACCAACCTCTAGAACCCACACCTTCAAGCTGAATCCACCAAAAAGCTTGTGGCTCAGAACTGTCGCGGCTGCAAAACCAACACCCATCAGAGCACCGGTTGCCAATCCCCCGAACCAGTTCAGGTCTCCGTTGGCGGCTTGGGCAAGGTTGATAACAACCTGCAACACAGCTGCTTGAACAAAGGCCCCTAAGAAGGTCAACCCAAAGACAACGCCCATGTTCGCGGTGCCCGGCTGGTCCTCAGGGGTGCGACCCATGAACTTCCACCAGACTGGGAAAAAGGTTTTTGGTCCGAACCAGACCGCCCCGATTGCTATACCGGCAACAGCCGACAGGGCCCAAGCTAAAAAGTTAAACTCCACGGCATTCTCCAGTTCTGCCTCAGAGCCGACCACGGGACTCGAACCCGTAACCCCCGCATTACAAGTGCGGTGCGCTACCAATTGCGCCAGGTCGGCAACCCGACAAGTTTAGGTGTTCCGGCCATCAGTTCCCAAGTCTTATCCTTGGTGTGTGAAGCGATTCCTGCCCAAAAAGAAAACTGTCATCAAATACTCGGTCATCGCGGTGCTGCTTGGAGTTGGCTTCTATATCTATACCGACGATCACGATGCTCCGGTGCTCAGCGGCTTCGAATTTGAGCAGCGTGATGGTTTTGAGCGCGAATATGAGTTCAGTGGCAACCTGACCGATGCCCGAGGTGTATCAGATGCCACATTTGAATGTGTGACCGGTGACGAGACCAAGTTGGTGATCGTCGTAGCGATGTCGGGCAACGACAGAAACAAGACCAGTTTTGGAATCCTCTCTCGGTCACCAAACTGGGCAGGCTCTTGGAAGGGCACCAGCTACGACCTTGATTTCACCGGAAGAGCAGTCTTTCCAAACACGAAGCAAGAGATCGATTGCAGTTGGCGAGCGAATCTCAGAGATAACCTCGGAAACTCGGTAAGGCTGGAGAATCTCGCGGAAACAAAAATCCGGATCGGCTAACCGATCCGGATTTTTATTGAGACTGTTTTTACTCAGCCATCGAGGATGACACGAACTGAGCGAAGCGCTCAGAGGAGAGCAGTTCGTCTCCGGTGTTCCAGGTGTACTGCTCCCCGTTGACCAAGATGGTCGGGGTTCCCGATACGGTCACGCCATCTTGTGGGTTAGACAGGACGAACTGGGTGTGCTGCTCGACGTAGTCGCCAAAGCTCTTGTTCTGAATGCAGCCCTTGACTTCTTCAGTGCCAGCTCCAGCCTGAGCGGCCATGTCCACCAACTTCTGATCGGTTGGACCTTCGGTTCCCTCAGATGGTTGGTTCTGCATCAGGATCTGGTGGTAGTCAAAGAACGAGTCTGGCTGGAAGTTTGCAACGCAGAAGGATGCATTTGCAGCGCGTGACGAGTACTCGTTCAAAGATGCACGGTCCAGGAAGCTAATTGGTCGAACCTCAACGGTTGCTGCTCCGGTGTCGACCCAGGATCGAAGCTGAGCAGCGTTTGGAAGATCGAAAGCCTGACAGATTGGGCACTGGTAGTCGACATACATGATGATCTCAGGGCTCTTGTCAGAGGTGTCTGGGGTTGGAGTGTTGGTGGCGGTGAATGCCTGAAGGCCAACGCCAATCTTTAGTCCACCAAGCTCGGTCAGGTTGGCAGGTGTCTCATCTACAACCGGGGCTTCGGCACGGTTGGCTGCCTCGAAGGCAATTACAGCTCCGACGCCGACGATGATTGCGAGCGCGGCACCCACTACCGAGAGCTGTAGCGCAAGCTTGCTGCGCTTCTCCTTCTTGGCATTTTGCTCACGAAGCTCACGAGCCTTCTGGCGCGCCTCTTCTCGCTGCTCAGATCGAGTCTGCTTGGAATTGGTCATTCTCTAGGTCCTGACTGTTTGGTATCGGCTTTATTACAAACCACTAAAAGTCTAAACGCGGTGTCATACTTATAAAGTTCGCCAATGGCAAACACCTATCACTATGGATCGTCCGGCACGTACCTGCCGGTGAAGGAGAAATCATGGCCTCAGTGTCATTTCGTAACGCCACCCGTCTTTACCCAGGTGGAGCAAAGCCAGCTGTAGACAAGCTGAACCTAGAGATCGCAGATGGCGAGTTCTTGGTATTGGTTGGTCCTTCTGGTTGCGGTAAGTCAACCTCCCTGCGCATGCTTGCAGGTCTTGAAGAGGTCAACGAGGGTGGCATCTTTATCGGTGACCGCGACGTCACCGACATCCCACCAAAAGACCGCGACATCGCAATGGTCTTCCAGAACTACGCGCTCTACCCACACATGACCGTTGCAGAGAACATGGGCTTCGCCCTAAAGATCGCCGGCGTTAGCAAGGAAGAGCGCGCCGAGCGCGTTCTCGAGGCTGCAAAGCTTTTGGATCTAGAGCCATACCTAAACCGCAAGCCAAAGGCACTATCTGGTGGTCAGCGCCAGCGTGTGGCCATGGGTCGCGCGATCGTTCGTAAGCCTCAGGTCTTCCTAATGGATGAGCCACTGTCGAACCTTGATGCCAAGCTCCGCGTTCAGACCCGTACCCAGATTGCTTCGCTACAGCGTCGCTTGGGCGTAACCACCGTTTACGTAACCCACGACCAGGTTGAGGCTATGACCATGGGTGACCGTGTAGCGGTTTTGAAGGACGGCATCCTGCAGCAGGTTGACACTCCTCGCAACCTCTACGACCGCCCAGGCAACGTATTCGTAGCTGGCTTCATCGGCTCCCCAGCCATGAACCTGGTTCAGCTTCCAATCGTTGATGGCGGCGTTCAGTTTGGTGACGCGGTTCTACCAATCGCTCGCGAGATCCTGGCTAAGGCGTCCGGCTCCCGTGTAACCGTTGGTATTCGTCCAGAGAAACTGTCGGTCTCTGACCACGGTCTAGTTGTAGACGTAGACGTAGTCGAGGAGCTCGGCTCTGACGGTTACCTTTACGGTCGTGCACAGCTTGATGGCAGCGAACACAACATTGTGGTTCGCGTTGACGCCATCAGCCACCCACGTGCCGGCGAGCGCATCCACCTTCAGGCCGATGCTTCCGCAGTTCACGTGTTTGACGCTGAGAGCGGCCTAAGACTCAACTAGTGCCTTCTCAACTAAACATTACGGCTGCCACGGCAGAACCAGCACTGCTGGATCTGCCGTGGCATTTGCCATTAGAGGACTGGCCTAAGGAAAACATTGCGGCCCTTCCAAAGGGACTGTCTCGTCACACGGTGCGCTTTGCTCATCTAGAAGACCACGTCATCGCAATCAAAGAGACTCTCTTTGATCTTGCCAAGCGCGAATACGACATGCTCCGCAGGCTCGAGAAATTAGATGTGCCGTGCGTAGAGCCATTTGCGATCATAAATAATCGCCGCGACCAAGAGGGTAATGAACTACCTGCGGTGCTAATCACCAGGCACCTGAAGTTCTCACTCCCCTATCGTGCGATGTGGTCACAGGGTCTAAGGGAAGCCACTGCAAAGCGACTCGTAGACGCTTTGGCACTACTTCTGGTGCGACTTCACCTAATCGGATTTTTCTGGGGCGATGTCTCGCTCTCAAACACGTTATTTCGCCGCGATGCCGGCAAGTTTGCCGCTTATCTAGTCGATGCAGAAACCGGGCAGCTTTATGACTCGAGACTTTCAAACGGTCAGCGAGAGAATGACCTGGAGATTGCCCGCGTGAACATCGCTGGTGAGTTGATGGATCTGTTGGCTTCAGGCAAGGCTGTCGATATTGATCCGACTGCTGTGAGCCAAAGAATCGTGGACAAGTATCACGAGCTCTGGCGCGAGCTAACCGCAATGGAGAGTTTTGACACCTCAGAGCGCTGGCGTATTGCTAAACGTGTCAAGCGCTTGAACGAACTTGGCTTTGACATCGAAGAGCTCTCAATGGTGCAGGAAGCCGATGGCAAAACCGTCCGGATTCAACCAAAGGTTGTAGATGCCGGTCACCACGCTCGCCGACTGCTATTGCTAACTGGTCTAGATGTCGAAGAGAACCAGGCGAGGCGACTTCTAAACGACATCGATGAATATCGACTATCACATGCCCGACCAGGTGCCGATGAAGAAGTCATGGCCCATGAATGGCTCAGTGAAATCTATGAGCCGGTGATCACCTCGATTCCATCTCACCTCACTGGAAAGCTCGAGCCGGCCGAGATCTTTCACGAGGTGTTGGAGCACCGTTGGTACATGTCTGAGCGTATGGGCAAAGATGTTCCGATGCTCGATGCCGTTCGCTCCTACGTCAACGATGTTTTGAGTGCCAGAAGAGACGAAGAGGCCTTGATTGGACCGACAACCGAGCTGATTGCACTAAATGAACCAGTTCCCTCCGGGACCATCGTGGTTGACGATGATGAAGAAGGTGACTGGAGAGATAAGGTCTAAGACCTAGCCATCGCAATCTGATACAGCGCAACGCTTGCTGCAATACCTGCATTCAACGACTCAGTGGCCGCGGAGATTGGGATCGAAACAACTTGGTCGCAGTTCTCTTGAACCAACCTCGAGAGCCCCTTACCTTCTGAGCCGACGATCACCAAAAGTGGTCTATCGGCTAGCTCGAGATTAGGCAGGCTGACATCACCATCGCCATCAAGACCGATAACAAACAAACCCTTTTGCTTGTATTCCTTGATTGCCTGGTTCAGGTTTGATGCCAGAGCAACTGGGATTCTTGCTGCGGCACCAGCACTGGTCTTCCAAGCTGATGCAGTGACACCAACGCTTCGACGCTGCGGCAGGATTACGCCGTGAGCACCAAACGCTGCCACGGAACGAATAATTGCCCCTAGGTTTCTAGGGTCAGTGATGCCATCAAGAGCCACCAGAAGCGGTGGCTGACCAGAAGCCTTAGCGCGGTCTAGCAGCTCCATAGGGTGCTTATAGCTATATGGCGGCACCTGAAGAGCAATGCCCTGGTGAACAGAGTCACCACCTGTCATGCGATCAATCTCGGGTCTGGTGACCTCGTTGATCGGGATATTGCGGTGGTTTGCAATTGCAATCGCCTCTTTGACGCGGTCATCAATTTCGATGCGCTGGGCAATAAAGAGTGCGGTGGCTGGAACCTTGGTCTTGAGAGCCTCAACCACGGAGTTGCGACCAGATAGTACCTCGCCGGAAATTGCACGCTGACCCATGCCAGAGCGCCCAGCCACAAACTCACCCTTGCGAACTGGCTTAGCGGCGGCCTTTGGACCCTTGGTTCCAGACTTGAGAGCAGCCTGCTTGGCCTTGTGGGCTTTGTGATACGGGCGGTCCTCCGCCTTAGGAGTAGGACCCCTACCCTCTAGGGCTTGTTTGCCATGGCCACCGGTGCCCTTGGTTGCGCCCTTTTTACCCTTTGCGGCGCCGGGTCTACCCAATTTAGCCATTAGTTAATCTCCAGTGTGTTGAGTCGGAAGCGTCAAATAATTCGATGCCGCTTTGGGCTAATCGATCGCGAATCTGATCTGCTCGAGCATAATCCTTGTTTGCCCTTGCCTGATTGCGCTCTTCGATCAAAGCCCTGATCAGGTGGTCCAAAGCGTCATGCTCAGGCGAAGCCGAGGATCCCCACTGCGAAGGGGCAAGGCCCAATACCTCAAGCATTGCATCTAACTGGCAACGCTTCTCGTGAGCTTCGCGAATGCGCTCTGCATCAAGATCAGCATTACCGGCACGAACTAGCTCGTGCATAACTGCCAAAGCGGCTGGAATGTTTAGGTCGTCATCCAACTCAGCTACAAACTCATCAGGGAGAGCTGCAGTCTCCAGAGTCGCGAAACGAGTGTTCGAGAGCTCTCGATCGCAGCGCTCCAGGTAGCCATGTAGCCGCTCTAGAGCAGTTTGGGCCTCTTGCAACACACTCGACTGGTAATCCAACACCGAGCGGTAGTGAGCGCTCAACAGGTAGTAGCGCACAGCGCTGGCGGGAGCTAGTTCGAAAAGAGCCTGCGAAGATACCGAGTTACCAAGCGATTTCGACATCTTGGTTCCACCGGTGGTGATCAGACCATTGTGAATCCAGAAGTTTGCAAACTTGTGCCCAGCTGCACTGGATTGAGCAAGCTCGTTTTCATGGTGCGGAAAGCGAAGGTCTAGGCCGCCACCGTGAATATCAAAGTGATACCCCAGATACCTGGTTGCCATCGCAGAGCACTCGATGTGCCAACCGGGTCTACCAAAACCAAATGGAGTGGACCAGCCAGCTGATGCCGGCTCGTTTTCTTTGAGTGCCTTCCAGAGGGCGAAGTCTTGAGCGCGCTTTTTGTCAGAGGTAGCCTCCTCCGACTCCATCTGATCAATCCCCTGGTTGGTCAACTCTCCATACTGAGGCCAACTGGCGGTATCAAAGTAGACATTTGCACTGCCATCGAGGGCTCGGTAAGCATGACCGCGCTCAATCAAAGTCTGAATTAGGTCAATCATCTGTGGGATGTGAGCGGTGGCAAGCGGTTCGTAGGCAGGAGGTCTGATCCCAAGGCGTAGGTAGTCATCGCTGAAGTCACGCTGATTGGCAGCTGCCAGCTGCCACCAATTGGTCTGTGCTTCTTTTGCCTTCTCTAAGACCTTGTCGTCAATGTCCGTGACATTTCTCACCAAAGTCACTTTGAAGCCGCGGTATTCAAACCAGCGAGCAAGTTGGTCATAAACCAAGGCGGAACGAAGGTGCCCAATGTGAGGGGCGGATTGCACGGTTGGACCGCAAACGTAGATTGACACCTCGGACTCACGAATTGGAGTGAAATCTCTAATCTCTCCAGCGCGGGTATCAAACAACTTCATGGGCTAAAGCCTAGCTACGCGCGGCCAATAGCGCGGTTGCCACCGCGGCCACGCCACGAGCATCAGACAGGAAACCAAGACCATCGGTGGTGGTTGCGGCAACCGAAACCGGAGCATTCAAAAGCCCAGAAAGCCGATTCTCAAGTTCCGCTCTTCTTGGTCCAACTTTGGGTTTGTCTCCAACAATCTGTACTGAAACATTTGAAACAGTAAAACCTGCCGCCGAAATCATGCGAAGCGTCTCGCTCAAGAAAACCTCACCTGAGGCACCCTTGAACTCGGGTCGATCAACCCCAAAGTTACTTCCAATATCCCCAAGCCCGGCCGCTGTCAGTAGGGCATCGACGATGGCATGGGCAACGCTGTCGCCATCAGAGTGACCCTCGAGTTTTGGCAGCTCCGGCCAGGTCAAAAGCCCCAGCACCAACTCACCTGAGTCAGAGAACTGGTGGGCATCCGTGCCGACTCCGACTCGCTGAGATCTAGCGCCTTGAAACTGCTTTAGGTCTTCAGGTGTGGTCACCTTTAGCGCCTCAGCAGATCCCTTGACGACCTTGGTGATGTGACCGGCAGACTCCATAAGACCAGCCTCATCCGTGAAGTCAGATGTGGTTTCTTCAATTGCCCTTCTAAGGCTGGCAACCTCGAAACCCTGAGGGGTTTGAACCGCGACCAGGGTTGAGCGATCAAGAGTTTTCACTACCTTGTCACCTTCGAGCTGCTTGATGGTGTCGGTAACAGGTAGACCCGGCACCACACTCTTTGCACTCTCCAGTGCAGTCTCGACGTCTTCAAATACCGCTGCAGGGGTAAAGCATCTAGCGGCGTCGTGAACCAAAACGATTGGTGTTTTCACAAGTGCCAAACCATTTTTTACAGACTGCTGTCTGGTTGCGCCACCTGCAACGACCTCAGCTGCGACATCAAACCGTGAGGCAATCTCCTTGAAGGTCTCAATGTGATCTTGCGGGGCAACCACTACAACCTGAGCTGGGTTCAGTTCTTCTAATACCCGAAGCGCATGCTCCAGGATTGTTGCTCCCGATATTTCAACCAGTGCCTTGGGGATGCCGAGCCCGAGACGCTCGCCCTTGCCGGCGGCGACCAGGATTACGGCAGATTTCACTTCTAGGAAGCCAGAACCTTGTCAAGCTCCGCGGAGGCCTTCTCCTCATCGACCTTGCGAGCCAATGCGAGCTCGGAAATCAAAATCTGACGAGCCTTAGCCAGCATGCGCTTCTCGCCTGCCGAGAGACCACGGTCCTGATCGCGACGCCACAGGTCACGCACTACCTCGGACACCTTGACGACATCGCCGGAGGCTAACTTTTCTAGGTTTGCCTTGTAGCGACGGGACCAGTTGGTTGGCTCCTCGACAAACTCAGCACGCAGCACATCGAAGACCTGCTGCACTCCCTTTTTGTCAATTACGTCGCGAACACCAACCATCTCAACGTTTGCTGCTGGGACCTGGATGATCAGATCACCCTGCGCAACCTTGAGCTTTAGATAGGTTTGGGTCTCACCGCGAATGGTCTTTTCGGAGACTTCAATGATTTCCGCGGCCCCGTGGTGTGGATATACGACGGTCTCGCCAACTTCAAACTTCATAAACTTCTTTCGGCTCCAAAAGCCTGATTTTACCACAGGAAAGCCAGTTCTCCTAGGTTAGAATTGGGGCAGAAACAGCCCCTGGAGGACCCTTGCAAATCAAGAAAATCGCGACCTTGACTTCACTTGTGCTGGCTACAGCACTGCTCTCTGGTTGCTCACTTTCTCGTGAAGTTACCTCCTTGGAGATGTACGCACCGAGCGATGGCACCATGGTCGATGCGGAATCGTTGAAGGCAAGAAACGTCATGATCATCAAGGGTTCCGGTAACAAGGCCCTGCTAATCGGCAGCTTTGTGAACTCCGGCATGGACCCTGTCATGGCATCACTTCAGACCACCGATTCAACCGGTGAAGAGATTCGCGTGGCCTTCGAGGTGAAGCCTGCAGGCAAGTTTGATCTTGGTTACAACGGCACCGAGGGTGTTTTGCTCAGCCTTGACGCGAAGCCAGGCTCCATTCACACCATCTATGTTTCAGATGGCTCTGACCCAATTGAGCTAGTGGTTCCTGTTATGGATGGCTCATTGGCCGAGTACCGACCATTTGTTGAGTCTTTGAACTAAACCTCGAACTTGTATCCAAGGCCGCGCACGGTCAGCAGGTGCCTTGGCCTCGACGGGTCTTCTTCGATCTTTGAGCGAATGCGCTTCACGTGGACATCCAAAGTCTTGGTGTCACCGAAGTAATTTGAGCCCCAGACTCTGTCAATGATCTGACCACGGGTGAGAACTCGGTTTAGGTTCTCCATCAATAGCTCTAGCAGTTCAAATTCCTTGAGCGGCATCTGGACCGGCTCACCATTGACGCTAACGGTGTGGCGCTCGATGTCCATAACTACCGGTCCTGCCTTCAAAAGCCCAGGCTCATGCTGCACGGTCTCGCGACCACGTCGAAGCACTGCCTTCATTCGAGCAAGCAGCTCACGAGTTGAATAAGGCTTAGTCACGTAGTCGTCAGCACCGAGCTCTAGACCCACAACCTTGTCGATCTCGGCATCCTTTGCCGTGAGCATGATGATGGGGACTTGAGACTCGGACCTGATTAGGCGGCACACCTCGTTACCAGAAAGCCCAGGAAGCATCAGGTCTAAGAGAATCAGATCTGGGTTGTGAGAGCGAAACAGCTCAACCGCAGCATTGCCATCCTCAGCCTCGATGATGTCGTAGCCCTCTTTTTGCAAGAGGTAAACCAGTGGCTCTCTCAGACCAATTTCATCTTCAACAACTAGCACCCTAGGCATTAGCCCTCCTGAACGGTTATTGGTAAGCGCAGTGTGAAGGTTGAACCAACTCCTGGCTTAGAAAACAGCTTGATTTGTCCACCGTGGTTAGCGGCGATGTGTTTCACAATCGCAAGACCAAGCCCGGTTCCTCCGGTCTCGCGCGACCTTGAAGGGTCTACTCGATAGAAGCGCTCAAAAATGCGCTCCTGCTCGGAATCTGGAATTCCGATTCCGGAATCCGTAACCGAGATCTCAGCAACGCCGTCAACCTCCTTGAGGCCAACCCCAACCTGGGTGCCGGGCTCGGAGTAAACGATGGCGTTTTCAATCAGATTTCTCACCGCAGTGGCCAGCATCTCGTAGTCGCCCAGGATCTTCAGCGATTCTGAAGTTGCACCCACCACTCGAATATTGCGCTTTTCGGCCAGCACTTGATTGCGCTCGATGGCATCGGTAACAACCGCTGCCAGGTCAACCTCGCGAGCGTTCTCCAGGCCAGCAGCACTCTGCACTCTCGATAGCTGCATCAACTCTTGAACTAGGTTCGCTAGGCGGTGGCTTTCACGAATCAGGGAGTTGGAAAACTTTTCGATCATCTTGGGGTCATCGCCGGCGCCTTGAATGGCCTCGGCTAAGAGCCCGATAGCTCCGATTGGTGTCTTGAGTTCGTGGGAGACGTTTGCTACGAAGTCTCTTCTGGTGTCCTCTAGTTTTTTAGCTTCGGTACGATCATCGACCAAAAGCATCATGTACTTCTCACCGAAGCGGGCTGCTCGAGCCTGCACCCAAACCGGTTCGCGCTGCAGACCAGTCTCCAAAAGCATTTCTTCGACCACTGCACCGGTTTGGTTTCTGGCACGATCACAGAGCTTGACCAGTGAGGAGTGGATCAATCGACGGTTTTGCACCAAGCCAAACTGAACCGCTCCAGGAGAAGCCCTAAGCACATTGTTGTTTTCATCCAGTACAACACCTGCAGTGGCGATAACGTCAACAACCTGCGAGGCGACTTGTTCGAATGCGTCAACCTCTGTTTCAGAGGTCTTGCCCCGAGAGGACCACAAGCCCATTTCGCTCCGCTTCAAGTGTTTACCAGGTTAACTAACCGGGTCTGTGCCTAGACTAAATCAGGGTGTGCGAATCTGACACAGAGTTATCGGCTGGTTTGCAACGAATTAAGCAAAAGTTTGCTTTGAGTCTGAAAGCTAATCGCACCCAGTAAGGAAGCGGAGATGGGCATGCGTCAGGTTTTTCAGCAGGAGCTAACCGAAGTTCAAGAGCGTCTAGTCCAATTGGCAGAGGCTGCCGAGACCATTATGGACAAGGCTTCTAGAGCCTTCCTTAACTCCGACGTCTCGCTGGCCGATGAAGCTCTCGCCCTTGCTGCCAGTAACGAAGAAAAGGCACTTGGCCTTGATGAGCTCGTGATCAAGGTGCTGGCGACTCAATCACCCGTTGCTCGCGATCTTCGTATTTTGGTTTCCGCACTGAGAATGAGTGCATCTATCGAGCGTATGGGCGCACTTGCCTCTCACATTGCCGCCATCGCTCGCTACCGCTTTCCTGGTAGCGCTGTGCCAGAGTCGCTTCGCAAGACTTTTGAGGACATGGCGCGAATTGATCTCGAGCTTGTTTCAAAGGCCATCAAGCTCTTGGGCAACACCGATCTAGATCTAGCTCGTGAGATTCAGGCTCAGGATGAGGCGGTTGACCGTCTGCACCGCAAGGTCTTTGATGTTGTGCTTGCAGACAGCTGGAAAGAGAACGCCATGTTCACAGTCGACGTCACCCTAGCTTCACGCTACTTTGAGCGCTTTGCAGACCACGTGGTCGACATCTCCTCCAAGGTCAGCTTCTTGCAGACCGGCGAGTGGACTGAAAACTAACTACTTCTTACCCTGATTGGCAACTGCCGCTGCTCCAGCAGCTGCGGCCTCTGGGTCTAGGTACTCTCCACCTGCAACCAGTGGCTTGAAGTTCTCATCCAGCTTGTAGTGCAGTGGGATACCTGTCGGAATGTTCAGCTCGGCGATTTCGTCATCGGAAACATTGTCCAAGTGCTTCACCAGCGCACGCAGCGAGTTGCCGTGGGCGGTAATCAAAACAGTCTTGTGCTCGGTGAGCTTTGGAGCGATGGTGGCGTGCCAATAAGGCAGCATACGAACCAGGACATCATTGAGGCACTCGGTTCTAGGGAGCGCATCACCCAAGTCTGCGTAGCGCTCATCGTGGGCCTGAGAGAACTCGTTGTCGTCTGCAATCGGTGGTGGTGGCACGTCGTAGCTGCGACGCCAGATCTGGAACTGCTCTGGCCCGTACTTGTCCAAAGTCTCGGCCTTATCAAGACCCTGCAGGGCTCCGTAGTGGCGCTCGTTTAGTCGCCAAGAACGCTCGGTTGGAATCCAGTTGCGATCGATCTGATCCAGAGCAATGTGAGCGGTGTTGATTGCTCGTTTGAGGACCGAGGTGAAAAGCACATCTGGCTTGAGGCCCGACTGAGCCAAGAGCTCACCTGCCCGCTTAGCCTCTTCACGACCCTGATCGCTCAGATCAACATCCACCCAACCGGTGAAAAGGTTTTTTTGGTTCCAGGTGCTGTTGCCGTGTCGAAGCAAAATCAGGTTGTAAGTCATAGCCCAAAGTTTAGTCAACGGCTGGCAGCAGGTCCTTTGCCTTTTCGATGTCGATGCCACTTGCCTGGCATAGGTCAACAAACATTGGCCTGAGTTGCAAAACGATTACCTGTTCGCTCAGTGGAAGCTGCGGATATACGCCGAGTTCGGGTGCAAGTTTGGTCAGGTATTTTCTAGCCTTGTGCGAGAGAGAAAAGTCATCGAGCGAGCTCTCTAGCAAATCAACCGCAATCAGAAACTTTGAGGTGAGCTGAGCGAGCTCTGGCCTTGGACGCAGATCGCGGACCAAATAGTCCACCCGACGCACCACCACCCTCAGGTTTCTGGTTGCCAAATCCATGCCTTCGAGTAGCACCAGTTGATCTTTGATTTGCTGTTTAGCCCAGCGATAGAAGGGGCTGATTTTGCCAATTGAAATTGCGCTCTCGAGCGAGGCTCTCCAGTTATCTATCAGCGGTTGCGTCTTTCTAATCCGATCGAGCGCACCATCGGCCAGCTGGACATCCGGGGTCAGCAATACCGATCGAACATCTCCAAGGGTGTCTTTGAATATCGAGAATAGCTTTGCAGCATCGGCACGAGCCAACTTGATCGGGTTCCTTGGTAGCAGCGCTGTGAACAAAAGCGCAACCAAGCCACCGATCACACCGTCTATCACACGGGCGTAAACGCCTCCGGTTGGCACCTGCAGTAGCTGCACCAGAACCGCTTGAATGGCGGCCGTTAGAGCAAATGCTGGATTCACTGAGATAAATCTCGCCACCAAAAGCGCAAGCAAAATCGCCACCAAAAGCTGGATGCTGCCGGCTCCAAAGAGCAACAGCAAAGTCTCACTGAGGCCAACACCTAAAGTCATGGCGAGCGCCGTTGCCGCAACACGGTCGGGTCTGGTGTCACGCGCCAGACCGAGCGAGGAGATGGCGACCGTTACAGCCAAAAGCGGGACTGGATGACCCAGCACGAAATAGGCGATTGCATAGGAAGCGGTTGCTGCCATAGCGATTTGGAAGATCGCCCAGAGTGAGTCTTTTACTCTGGCACTACCCCCACGAAGTTCAAACATTCTTGCGGCTGAGCTTGAAGGCGGCAGGTCTTGGCAAGTTCGCTGCCTTGCCTGCATCGTGAGGCACGAGCACCTGCTGGGAAGCCTGGTATTGGTTCTCACCAATGCGAACACTCAGGTCCAAGTAGGGAGTGTTTCGAGACAGCAAGACCAGAGCTATTGATCCAAGTTCATAGTGCAGCGCTCCCGCCAAAACTTTTCCGACAGTCTTCTCCTGATACTCAATGGCATCACCTGGGTTGCACAACACATCACCCTGCTCCAGATGCAAAAGCGCAATGCGACGAGGAGGGTGTCCTAAGTTGTGAACCTTGGCAACGCTCTCTTGCCCGCGATAGCAACCCTTCGATAAGTGCACCGCACTGGAGAGCCAGTCCAACTCATGTGGCAGGGTCTTGTCATCAATGTCACTCAACTCTGGTCGACCCGCTGCGATTCGCAGCGCTTGGTATGCCATTAGGCCGGCTCTTGATAACGCGGGTAGCTCGGTCATCAAATACTCGCGGTAAGGAAAGCTGGCGCGTTCACTGGCATAGCGAACACTGACCGCCGAGTCCTTAGAAAACGGATCAACCCAGACCGGAGCATCGATAATGAGCTCTTCGAAGACACCGACTACCAATAAGTCGGAGCTTGAAATTTTTACCTTGGATCTGAAGACCATCTTTTCAAGCCAGGTAATCAGTGCCGGCATTGATTCGAGCGGTGTGATGACAAACACCGATTCCTCACCTGCGATGACCTTGAGCTGAAACTCAATATGGCCATTGGGGCTAAGTAGCAGCGCCTCAGCACTCTCCCCCAGCTTTAGGCCCTGAATATTCTGACTGGTTAGCGAATGAAGCCACTTTTTGGAATCTGGGCCGGAGACCGCAAAGACTCCCATGTCCTCGCGCAGCACAAAAGCATCGCCTTCGAAAAGCTGACGCTGTTCGTTTAGGGGATTACCGAAGTGCTGGTTACTCAACCTTTTCCAACCTTGCCGAGGCGTGAGATTTCAGTGGCTGACCGAGGGCTGCCATGTCCCAGGCCCACAGCAGTGCTCCCTCGACTAGCCCCATCAATCGGGTTCCAGCGTTGTACTCCTTGGCGTTTGGTGAGCGCAGCACGGCATCGGTTGCAAGGTCGATCCTCGCTCCTTTGATCTGGCCAAAGTAAAGCTCTGCGACACCCTGCGGGTTCACAATCAAAGCCTCGATGTCGAAGCCACCGTTTTTGTTGCGCCAGAGCTCAAGGTCCTCGCGAACAGTGAGTAGCTTGGTGCCATCGGAAGGAAGCAGTCCCGGACCTGCATCTGAAGAGGAGGCTGGTCTGGAGAGTGAAAAATAGCCGCGCTCCTGAGCAATTAGATTGCCTGATCCATCCTTCACCTCAGCTGAGAATTCCAGCTTGCCAAGGGTCAGTGGTCTAAAGGATGCGGTTTGAAAAAACTCGGTCTCATTGGCATTTTCATCGATTGAGTAACTCACTATGCCGCTACCGCGCCAGTCACCGAGTAAGAAGGTGAAGGGGGTTAGCTCGATTGGCAAATCGTCTGGGATGACGAACAAAGTTAGCGCTGACCCTTAAAGAGCTTGAAGAGAACTAGGGCGGAAACCCCGCCGATGGCCAAGGAGGCCAGAACCAACAGTCCAGTGAAGAAAATCTCGAGTGCCAAGAGCATGTCTAAATCCTAACCCAGCAGCGTGAAAAGCGTGAGTAGACCGAGGATTGCAAAACTACCTGCGGCAACATAAACCTGCTGTCTAACGGTGTCCTTGGTCTTGGCTGAAATCAGGTGCTCGATGCTCACAAGCGCAATTGACGCTGCTGCAATAGCCGAGAAATAGGTGTAGGTGCGTTCTGGGTCGACAAAGCTCAAAGTTAGTAGACCCGAAATCAGGACCCCCACCCAGATCAAAATGATCTGTACCCACTGCTTGCTCACAGCACAAACTCTATCCGCAAAGCCATTCGCCACTATCATTTGGGTATCTGGAGGGCGGGTATGGCGACAGTTTTATTGATAACCCCCTCGCAAGATGCGCTCGCTTCGCAATTTGAACTTCTCGGCCACTCCGTAACCCACATCGCTCCAGATGCCGCTGAGATTGCCAATGCCAAATCCCACGACCTGACAGTTTTGGATTGCCGCCAAGACTTGATTGCTGCTCGCGGCATCGCACGCATTCTGGTGGCAGCCGGCTGGGAAACCCCGGTGATGCTTTTGGTGCAGGACCAGGCCCTCGCCGTTATTACCCCGGAGTGGGGAGCCAGTGACTTTCTGTTGGCAACTGCATCCCTTGCAGAAATCGACGCCAGGGTGAGACTTGCCGTTGGTAAAACCCAAACCCAGGTGGTCCGCGTGAATACCGGCTTGGTGATCGATGAGGTTAGCTACATCGCCAAGATCAACGGCCGAACCCTGGATCTAACCTTCAAGGAGTTCGAGCTCCTTCGTCACCTCAATGACAACCCCGGGCGAGTATTCACCCGAGAGCAGCTACTCAGCGAGGTATGGGGCTACGACTACTTCGGTGGCACCAGAACCGTGGATGTTCACATCCGAAGGCTCAGGGCAAAACTTGGCGAAATGGAATCGCTGATCGGCACGGTGCGCAACGTTGGCTACCGCTTGGATCCAAACCAAGAGGGCGAGAGTGACTGAAAATTAACTTTCTGCTCACCCGCAACCTGTAAAGATTGTTCTCATGTCAGAAGAGACCACGGCCATTTTTCGCCCAGACTCGCAACCCGATTTACCCCAGGATCGATTTCTAGATCGCGAGTTGAGCTGGCTTGACTTCAACCAGAGGGTTTTGGAGCTTGCCGAGGATAGAAGTATTCCGCTTCTTGAGCGCGTGAACTTTCTCAGCATTTTTGCCTCGAACCTGGATGAGTTCTTCATGGTTCGAGTTGCCTCACTAAAGCGTAGAGTGGCAACTGGTATTGCCGTTCAGTCAGCCGCGGGTTTTAGCCCGCAAGAGGTGCTAGTTCGTATCTCGGAGCGCACCCGCGAACTGCAGGCGAGACACTCAAGATTGTTCAGGGACGAGATTTCCCCTGCGCTTGAGCGTCACGGGGTTCACGTCACGCACTTCGGGAAGCTGAATGAAGCGCAAAAGAAGGCGCTGCACAACTACTTCCAGCTCAATGTCTTCCCGGTTCTGACCCCCTTGGCGGTGGACCCGGCTCACCCGTTTCCATACATCTCCGGGCTCTCGCTCAACCTGGCTGTGGTGCTGCGCAATCCCCAGTCCGGCTCGGAGCACTTTGCCAGGGTCAAGGTTCCACCACTTTTGCCTCGCTTTGTTGAGGTTGAGGGTGCAGAGCGAACCTACGTTCCGCTTGAGGATGTAATGGGTGAATTCCTGTCGGAACTCTTCCCTGGCATGGAGGTTGTGAAGCACCATGCCTTCCGCGTCACTCGCAATGAAGACCTTGAGGTTGATGAGGACGAGGGTGAAAACCTACTGGTCCAGCTCGAGAAGGAGCTCTTGCGCAGACGCTTTGGGCCCCCGGTGAGGCTCGAGGTTGCCGAAGACATTGATCCACAGGTGCTAGAACTACTCTCCCGTGAGCTCGATGTCGAGGCTCACGATATCTACCACCTACCCGAACCACTCGATCTGCGTTCACTGAATGCGATTGCGTTTTTGAAGTACCCAGAACTTCACTTTGAGCCACACCAGATCACCACTAACCGCTACCTGCAGTCCGAGGATGATGAAGCGGCCGACATCTTCGGTGCTCTGCGCCAGCGTGAGGTATTGGTTCATCACCCATACGAGTCTTTTGCAACTTCGGTCCAGGCATTTTTGGAGCAGGCTGCTGCCGACCCGCAGGTTCTCGCAATCAAGCAGACCCTTTACCGAACCAGTGGTGATTCTCCAATTGTTGATGCTTTGATCGATGCCGCAGAGGCTGGCAAGCAGGTACTTGCCCTGGTCGAAATCAAGGCTCGTTTCGATGAGCAGAACAACATCGGTTGGGCTAGAAAGCTCGAGGCTGCCGGTGTTCACGTGGTTTACGGAATTGTTGGTCTAAAGACTCACTGCAAGCTCTCACTTGTGATTCGCCAAGAGGGCAACCAACTTCGTCGCTACTGCCACGTCGGAACCGGTAACTACAACCCCAAGACTGCCCGCTATTACGAAGACCTGGGTCTATTGACTTCGAGACAGTCTGTCGGTGAGGACTTGACCAAGCTCTTTAACCAGCTCTCCGGCTTCTCCTCCGCCCCGGCATACCAGTCGCTACTGGTGTCACCAAATGGAGTGAGAAACGGTCTGACCGAGCGAGTGCAGCGTGAGATTGAGCACAAAAAGGCCGGTCGACCAGCAAGAATTCGACTCAAGATGAACTCACTGGTCGATGAGCAAATCATCGACCAGCTTTACCTGGCATCCATGGCTGGGGTTGAAGTTGAGGTATTAGTTCGAGGCATGTGTGCACTGAAGCCAGGTGTTCCTGGCCTTAGCGAAACCATCAAGGTGCACTCGGTTTTGGGCCGCTACCTTGAGCACTCCAGAATCTTCTACTTCGAAAACGGTGGGGATCCAGACATTTACATCGGCAGTGCCGACATGATGCACCGCAACCTTGATCGTCGAGTCGAGGCTTTGGTGAAGATCACTCAAACGGATCAAATCAAGGAGCTCAGAGATCTCCTTGATTTAGGCATGAGCGACAAGGTTTCCCTCTGGACTCTGGCTAGCTCAGGCTCTTGGCACCGCCAGACCACATCGGCAACTGGTGCGCAACTGATTGACATGCAGGACGAGTTAATGGCTAGGACCCTAACCAAGAAGCGGAGCCGCTAGTGACTATTTATGCAGCTGGAGTTGTGCCTTGGAGAGAGGCAGGAGACTCAATCGAGGTTCTGCTAGTACATCGCGAAAACTACAACGACTGGGGCTTTCCAAAAGGCAAGCAAGACCCGGGTGAACTACTTCCAGAGACTGCAGTCAGAGAACTCAAAGAAGAAGCCTCGGTCTCGGTCAAACTCGGTCGCAAGCTCGACATCATTCGCTACCAAGTTGGCACTGAGGACAAAGAGGTTCACTACTGGGCAGCGAAGGTCAAGCCCAAGGCGGCCAAGAAGCAGAAGTTTGTCGCCAATGATGAGATTGCAAAGTGCGAGTGGATTCCAGCCGAGAAGGCTGCTGGGTTACTGACCTACGAGCACGATCAAAACCTACTCAAGCTCTGCCTAGAGCTACACAAAGCCAAAGAGCTAGAGACCAGGGCGATCATCATTCTTCGCCACGCGAAAGCGACCTTGCGCTCAGATTGGAAGGGTGAGGAGGCTAAGCGACCACTACTCCCAGAGGGTGAATTGCAGGCCAAGCGACTAGTAAATCTTCTCGCGGCATATGGCCCAAAGCAGCTCGTCACCTCCCCATGGAAGCGATGCTGGGACACCATTGCCCCATATGCCAAAAATACCAAGCGCACGCTGGTTGAACGCGGTCAGCTCACTGAGTTGTCCAATAAGCGCAGACCAATCAGCACCAAAAAGGTCGTTGATGCGCTGCTTGGAAAATCAAAGTCGGGCTTGATCTGCACCCACCGTCCGGCACTACCAAGTGTCCTTGAACCACTGGCAGCAGCGGCCAGTAAAGACCTGAAGAAACACATCATGGAGGCGACCGCCCTAAAGCCTGGTGACTTCATGGTGCTTCGCCTGACACTGGGTTCAAAGCCAAAGGTTGTTGGTGCGGAATGGTGCACTGGCATATCCGAGTTGGCGGAATCTCAAAGCGCTACTTAGCGGTTTAGATAACCATGATCGAAAACGTCACCGCTGACCTTCCAGAGCTACTAGCGAAGGATGGAAAGCCGGCGCGGGTTTTGGTCACCGGTGCCACCGGATACATCGGTGGACGTCTGATTCGAGAGCTGCTTGCTCACAACTACCGAGTTCGAGTGCTCGTTCGCAACGCTGACAAGCTGCGTGATTACCCCTGGGTTCACCAGGTTGAGATCACCGAGGGTGATGCAGCTAACCCCGAAGTGTTGGACAAGGCACTGAATGGCGTGAGTGTTGCCTACTACCTACTCCATGCGCTCAACTCCCCCAAAAACTTTGAGCAAGAAGAAGCTGACCTAGCAACCAAATTCGCAACAGCTGCGAAAGCAAACCAGGTTGATCGAATTGTCTACCTGGGCGGCATGACCTCAAGCGATGATCAACTCTCTCCTCACATGGCGGCCAGAACGGAAACCGGTGAGATTCTCAGGGGCAGTGGAGTGCCGACCATAGAGTTACGCGCTGGCGTGGTGATTGGATCAGGTTCAGCTTCCTTTGAGATGCTGCGTCACCTAACTGAGCGTTTACCAATCATGGTCACGCCGAAGTGGCTGAAAAACAGAATTCAACCAATTGCCATCCGAGATGTCCTTCGCTACCTGGTTGGGTCGGCCACGATAGATAGGTCAGTCAATCGAGTCTTTGACATCGCAGGCCCAGATGTCTTCACCTACATGGAAATGATGCAGCAGTATGCCGAGGTAGCGGGCCTTAGACGCAGAATTATCATTCCGCTGCCAGTGCTAACCCCGCGTCTTGCATCGGGCTGGATCGGTCTTGTGACCCCAGTTCCGGTGACCTTGGCAAAGCGATTGGTGGCATCGCTTAAGCATGAGGTGGTTGCCAAAGAAGACGATATCCGCAAATACATTCCCGATGCCCCCGGCGGCAGAACCACTTTCAAAAAAGCTGTCGAGCTCGCATTGACCAGGGTAAAAGACCTCGAGGTTGAGACTCGCTGGTCAAATGCCACCACGCCCGGCACTCACTCCGAACCGCTGCCGACTGACCCAGATTGGGCAGGTGGTTCGCTCTATGTTGATCTTCGCGAATACGTCAGCGATGACTCCCAAGAGGAGATTTGGAAGCGCATCGAAGCAATCGGTGGCGACAACGGTTACTCGACAGCCACCTGGGCCTGGGAGCTACGTGGATTGATGGACCGCTTTGTGGGTGGAGTAGGCCTTAGACGTGGCCGCCGTGACCCAAACACCCTGATGGAGGGTGAGGCTCTAGATTTTTGGCGAGTGGAGAAAATCGAGCGACCGCATCTGCTTCGGCTGAGGGCAGAGATGAAGCTCCCGGGGCTCGCTTGGTTGGAATTCAGGACCTACAAACTGCCAACTGGCCAAACCCTTTTGGTGCAGCGAGCCTTCTTCCACCCAAAGGGCCTATTTGGTCACGCCTACTGGGCAGCAGTATTTCCAATGCACGGCATTGTTTTCCCATCGATGGCGAAAAAGCTGGCGGGTAAGGGCTGCAAGAAGGCACCAAATAGCTAGGCTTTGGCAATGACCAAAATCCGCTTTGCAGTAATTGCGCTGCTGTTTGTTGGATTTGTCTGGGGAGCGGCTTTCGTTTTAATGAAAGACGCAATTGAGCAGCAGCCCTACATGGATTTCTTGGCAACTCGATTCACGGTGGCCGCCCTTGCGATGATCCTGCTTAGGCCGAAGGTATCGCTGAGCTTTGCAAAGGGAGACATTGGTTTTGGTGCATTGATCGGCACCGTGCTGGCAATTGGATACATCACTCAAACCATTGGCCTAGAAGCTACAACTGCAGCAATGAGCGGTTTCTTGACCGGGCTCTACGTGGTTTTGACTCCCCTATTGGCGTGGCTGGTACTGAAGCAAAAGATTTCTATCAAGATCGCACTTGGTGCGCTCTTGGCTGCGGTTGGTCTGGGGATTCTCTCTGGAGCAGCCGAGAGTGTTGAGTTCCAAATCGGACAGCTCTGGCTAATCGCATGTGCGGTGATGTATGCGGTTCACATCTTGCTGCTGGGAAAGTATGGCCAGGGGCGAGACTCCTATCGTTTCGCAATGTTGCAGATTGCTTTTGTCGCGGTGGTCACTTGGGTCTTCGCACTTTTGGATGGTTACCAAGCTCCACCAAATGGCTCAGTTTGGTTCGCAATTCTGTTCACGGCGCTACTGTCCACCGTGTTTGCATTTTGGGTTCAGACCTGGGCGCAGACGATTCTGGAGCCGTCCAGAGTTGCGCTTCTAATAACCTCCGAGGTGGTCTTCACAGCAATCATCGCGGTCTCTGCGGGTCAAGAACCTGCCACCTGGGCGATGGTTATTGGTGGATCAGTGATGCTTATCGCGATGCTATTAGTGGAATGGCCTACAAAATCAAAGGCCGGCCGCTACCAGGAGCGACTGGAGTTTTGAATTAGCCGCAATCTCGCTCTCTGAGCGGGACATTGCGATTGGCAGCCTTCTGCGAAGCAGATCCTCTCGGGTTCGAACATCTTCGTGCTTGGCGATGTATTCCACCTCTTGCGCGGTGATACCCAATCCCTCAATCAACTCTTCTAGCTCGGTGGCTGAACCAAGGATAGAAATCGACTGTTCGCCCTGTCTGCGCCAGGTTGACTCTGCGATGCGAATCGCTGCCACCTTGTCCCTGGACTTAGAAATCACAAGATTTTGGAAGTGCTCAAACTTTGATTGGTCACCCTCGCCAAACCACTCGATCGGCTTCTGGGTTTTTGCGCCCAACTTTGAAAGTGCTGCAACCACTTCTTGACCCACGTTTAGGCAGTCAGTCAGCTTGCCACCCAGCACGCTGATGACACGCTTTGAGGCGTCAACTTCAATGATGTGCTTGCGGCTCAGCTGGTGCCAGTCTTGGGTATTTGCCTGAGCGGCATTCTCAATCACCAGCGGCCTCACTCCGCTTCGTTCAGAGATGATGTCCTCTGGACGAATCTCAATGCCCTCGAGTTGGTTGTTGATCTGGCGAAGTACAAACTCACGATCGATCTCATCGACCTGGGTGTGAGGATCCTGAACTCTAGTGTCGGTGGTGCCGATCATTGATCTGTCACCCATCGGCAATACGTAGAACAACCTGCCCTGCTCGTCCCAAAATGCCAGCACCTGGTTGCCCTTGGTGATCTTGCGATTTAGCGTTAGGTGGACACCTTTTGAAAACACCAAACCTGCCTTGGTTTTGGATTGCAGAAGCTCAGACACCTTCTCGGCAAATGGACCCGCAGCATTGATGACATGCTTCGCGCTCACCTGCTGCTCGCTGCCATCAGAACGCAAGGTGAGCTTCCACTCCCCAGCAAACTCAGCTCCGACCAGCTCGGTGTAGTTGTTGGCCTGAGCACCTAGACGCTTGGCGTGACGGATGAAGTCGTAGACAAATCTGGCATCGGTGTCAGGCAGGTAAGCGTCGTAGTAGCGAACTGCCTTGCGACCAGTTATCAAACTTGGCTCTAAAGACTTGGCCTGCTCAGCAGAATAAGAGCTTGGTGGCTTGGTGCCGAAAAGGCCGATGCCCCAGTAAAACAAAGTTCCAAAAGTTCCTAGGAGTCGCCCAAACGGAGCGGTCTTGCCAAGCGATGCCAGGAAGCCGATCTGCTTGATCTGGTTTGGGTAGGAGCGCATCAGTCGATTGCGAGCGAGGCAAAGCTTGAAAACCAACATGAACTCGTAGCTCTGCAGGTATTTGATACCTCCCCAAACCAGGTTGCTGGATTGCTGAGAGGTAAATGAGGCGAAGTCTGACTTATCGATGAGTAAGACTCTTTGGCCGGCAGCGGAGAGCGCGGCAGCGGATACAGCGCCGTTGATGCCAGCCCCGACGATCACCACATCAAAATCAGTGTCTTGATTGGTATTGTCGTTTTTTGTTTGAGTTTGATTACTCATACTGAAAGCATAAACCAAGGTTTGTAAGCTTTGGGCAGAGGTTTCAAGGAGGAAATCGTGGCGATACTCTCGATAGATGCTGGCACCACTGGCGTAACGGCATTGGTGGTCAGCAAGCAGGGCGAGATTCTTGCTCGCGGGTATCAAGAATTCGCCCAACACTTCCCCACTCCAGGCTGGGTCGAGCATGATCCGGAAGAGATTTGGCAGGCCACACTCTCTGCATGTCAGCAGGCATTGCAAGCCACCACAGAAGCGCCCATCGCCATCGGCATCACCAATCAGCGCGAAACCGCGGTGATGTGGGATCGCAAAACCCTGAAGAGTCCGACCCGAGCAATTGTTTGGCAGGACCGTCGCACCGCAGACCTAACCGAAGAACTCAATAAGAAAAACAATGGCGACTGGATTCGCTTTAGAACCGGCCTCAAGTTGGACCCCTACTTCACCTCGAGCAAGTTTTTGTGGTGGCAGAAGAACTTGCCACAGATTTGGCAGCAGGTTGAGCAGGGTGAGCTTGCACTGGGCACCGTCGACTCATACCTTTGCGCCCGGATCTCGGGCGGAGCACTCCACATCACCGATGCCACCAACGCCTCAAGAACCCAGCTGATGAATCTAGAGAGCTGCCAGTGGGACGAAGAGCTTTTGGAAGCGTTTGGCATACCGGCCAAAGCGCTGCCACAGATTGTTCCTAACTGGGGAAACTTCGGACACTCGAATCCCGAGCACTTTCTCGGTCTAGACATCCCAATCAGCGGCATGGCAGGCGATCAACAGGCTGCGCTATTTGGACAGTGTGGCTTTGAGGTTGGAGACTCCAAGTCCACCTACGGCACCGGAGCATTCATCCTCACCAACACCGGATCGGAGATCAAACACTCCGATCATGGGCTGCTTGCAACCATGGCCTACCTCACCCCAAGCGGTGAAAAGGTCTATGCAATCGAAGGCTCGGTCTTTGTTGCGGGAGCTGCCGTGCAGTGGCTTCGTGACTCACTAAGAATCATTACAAGCTCATCTGAGGTTGAGACCCTAGCCCTCCAAAGTGGTTCAAGCCACGGGGTGAGCTTTGTCCCAGCCCTGACCGGTCTCGGAGCTCCCTACTGGGATCCGGCTGCCCGAGGAACCTTGATGGGTCTAACGAGAGGCAGTGACAGAGGTGCTATTGCATATGCGACCCTGGAAGGGATCGCCTTCCAGGTGAAGGCAGTGCTTGATGCCATGGAGCAGGACCTTGGCCACGGCCTCAAGGGCCTGCGCGTGGATGGTGGGGCAGCAGCAAATGACCTACTGATGCAGATTCAGTCAGACTGCATCAATACCGAGGTCATCAGAGCCAAAAATCTGGAGAGCACTGGACTGGGAGCCGCGCTGTTGGCTGGATTAGGTGCCGGTATTTTCGGGTCAATCAATGAGCTGGAAAAACTGAACCCGGCAGCAAAGACCTTCACCCCTCAAAAGAACCGAAGTCATGAGTTTGCGCGCTGGCAAAAGGCAGTGGAGCTAATCAGAGAGTTTGAAAACTAAGCTAAGTGCGTGTTTGATCCAGAGTCGAAACTTGCCGCCCAAGCGCTAAGCGCTGGGTATGCAGCCGACAATGTGCTCTCGGATCTTTCAATTAGTTTCAACACCGGTTCCATCACCGCAATCATCGGCCCCAACGGCGCTGGTAAGAGTTCGCTCCTAAAGGCACTCGCTCGCAAGATCAAACCGGAATCTGGTGCGGTACTGCTCGATGGTGTTTCCATCACCAGCCTCAAGCGCACCGAGCTTGCAGGACAAATCGGATATCTCGGTGCTCTGCCTGCGGCTCGCAGTAACGAGACTGTTTTTGAGATGGTTGCACGCAGCGCCATGAGCGCTGCTGGTATTTCGAGAGTTTCCCCAAGGCTCAAGGATGAAATCGCACAGCTACTTCAAAGGACCGGCCTCTCCGAGGTTTCAGATCGCAAGGTTGGTGAACTCTCATCGGGAACCAAGCAGTCAGCAGTTATCGCTGCTGCGCTGGTTGCTAACCCCTCGGTGCTACTGCTTGATGAACCAACCAGCTCGCTCGACTACTCGCACCAGCTTCAGGTGATCAACCTTTTGTCCTCACTAAAACGTGAGCGCGGGATGACTATCGTGACCGTGATTCACGACCTCAACCTCGCGGCTAGGTTTGCGGACTCGGTAGTAATTTTGAAAGACGGCAAGATCGTGGACCGCGGAGCACCAAAAGATGTCATCAATCCGCAGAACCTTGCCAATGCCTTCAACATCCTTGCCCGAGTGATTGAGGACCCGGTCGGCAAAACACCACTGGTGATTCCGATTCGACAGCTCGGCTAGTCGCTTTTTCTAAAACCCAGTTGCATAATGTTGGTGTAGTTCACCAGGTGAAGGCGCGGTTGCAGTTGCAACACCAAAGACGGTTTGCGCCTATCGGTGGATGAGGGCAAGGACTGGGCCCGTCAAATAAATCGGTCATTTGTTTGGTTGTGAATCAATGCGTATCTTGCTCGTTGGAGCAGGCGGTGTTGGCGATGCCATCGTCAAAATTGCTGCTAATCGTAATTTCTATGAACAAATCGTGGTCTCGGACTATGACCTAAGCCGTGCTGAGAAATCGGTGGCCTGGATCGCAGCCAACCGCGATTCAACTGTCGCGGCAAAGTTTGTTGCTGACAGTGTGGATGCATCTAACCCTGCAAATGTTGCAGAGCTAGCTCGAAAGCACCACATCACTCACGTCATGAATGCCGTTGAACCCAAGTTCGTGCAGAGCATCTTCGAGGGTGCGCTTCAAGCTGGCGCAAACTACATGGACATGGCCATGAGCCTTAGCCACACTCACCCAACTGATCCATTCAATACCCCTGCGGAGAAGCTCGGTGATTGGCAGTATGACCGCAGCCAGTTGTATTCGGACAAGGGTCTGCTAGCACTCATCGGCACCGGCGCTGAGCCGGGAATCTCAAACATCTTTGCTCGCTATGCGCAGGATCACCTTTTTGACGAGGTAGATGAAATCAAGATCATGGACGGTGGCAACCTGGTCGTAAAAAACGATGTCGGTGAAGAGATCTTCGCGCCTTCGTTCTCGATTTGGACCGTTATCGAAGAATGCCTAAACCCACCGCTAATTTGGGAGAGAGACAAAGGTTGGTTCACCACCCCGCCATTTAGCGAACCTGAGGTATTTGAGTTTCCAGGTGGCATTGGGCCAGTTGAATGCGTCAACGTCGAGCACGAGGAAGTGAACATGCTTCCACGCACCCTCAAGGCGAACCGTGTTGCATTCAAGTACGGACTTGGAACCGAGTTCATCAATGTGCTGCAAACCCTTCACGCCCTGGGCCTGGACTCGGTAAACCCGGTCTCGGTACGTAGCAAGGACGGACGCGTTAGCGTCGCACCAAGAGATGTTGTGGCAGCGGTGCTACCAGACCCAGCATCACTCGCCGATCGCATGACCGGCAAGACCTGTGCGGGAACCCTGGTTACCGGCAAGGGCAAAGACGGAACTGAGCGAGCAACTTACCTCTACCACGTCTGTGACACCGAGTGGACGAATGCCAACTACGGATCACAGGCTGTGGTTTGGCAGACCGCCCTGGTGCCAGTGATCTCCCTTGAACTGTTAGCAACTGGTGTTTGGTCAGGATCGGGAGTAATGGGTCCCGAGGAGTTTGATGCCAAGCCGTTCCTCGATCTGCTGCGAGATGAATACGGACAGCCTTGGGGTATGGACGACCGCGACCCAAAAAACCCAGGCAAGCTCTAAACGAACTGCACTAACAGCCGTCGGCCAGCTAACGGTCGACGGCTGTTAGCTTTTTAAACTCATCGAACCTAAGTTGCTCTCAGAAGATCAAAGTTTGCATTCTTCTCGATGAAGCGAAACACCAAAACAGTGCGCATGTTGCCGTATCGGTCAGGTGCACTTGCAGTTTCAAATGGCGTGGAGTCAAGTGCAACCTCACCCACGAACATCCAAGTTTTTGAATCCACTCTCTTGAATAGCAAAAGCTCTTTACCCGAAACCAAGGCCTTGTTTCCCCGAATCAGTGTTTGGTCACCGACCTGACCCTCACCGGTGTAGCGATAGACCGATCCCTCGACTTCATCGTTCTCGTCATATCCAAATCGAGTCCCAGATGGCGGGTCAGAGAAGATCAAGACCTGACCGGTTCTGGTTGGTGCAATGCCTGCTCTTGGATTGCCACCAAGGTTCCGATGCAAATCCAGCTTGAGGTAACTGTGGCCGATTTCAAGGATCAAATTTTCAAACACCTCTGATTTGCGGTTATCAGGCCTCCGGCGGGCCTCCGGGTCACTCTAGGTGACTTGGTGCAAAAGCGCGCAAGTTCGACCATGAAAAACATTATCCTCGGCCACGCTGTTACACTCTTTCCCTGCAAGGGCCTCTAGCTCAGTTGGTTAGAGCAACGGACTTTTAATCCGTGGGTCGTGGGTTCGAGCCCCACGGGGCCTACTTTCGTGAATACGCAAAGCTGCGAGAGGGGCCAAAGTGCCTAGGTTCATAATCTCCTTCAATGACGGCGACATGCAGGTTGCGGACGATGAGTGGCAACAGGTAGCCGATGAGTCCCACGCAGTGGTCCGTGAAGCCAAGGAAGCCGGGGTCTGGATCTTTGGTGGCGGCTTTCACTCCTATGAGCCAGTTGTGGTCTCCGAAGATGGGGCTGTTACGCAGGGCCCCATAACCAAGAGTGATGTTGTTCTGGGAGGCTTCTCAGTGCTTGAGGTAAAAGACGCAGAAGAGGCCTACTACTGGGCAGCCAAAATCGCCAAGAGCTGCCGTTGCCCACAAGAAGTTCGCGAGTTCATCGACGATCCTGAGTCGGTTAACTGATCAAGAGCCTGCACTCCAGCACTGCCAAATAGGATTTTCAAGTGCGATTCCCCCTGGTAACCGAGCGCTTGAGTATCAGCCCGCTTCAACTGGCCGATCTAGATTCTTTCGTCAGCTACCGGCAAGACCCTCAGGTTGCTCGCTACCAGAGTTGGGAACCGAGCTATTCAATTGAACAAGGTCGAGAGTTGATCGGCTCTCAAGCCGGAATCGATTTCCCAGGAGTCGGTCAGTGGCTGCAGCTGGGGGTTCGTGAAAGCCAAAGCGAAAGGCTGGTCGGAGATCTCGCGCTTCACACGCTCGAGAATGCAGGAGAGTTCGAGATTGGATATACCTTTGCAACTGCGGAGCAGGGAAAAGGTTATGCCTACGAGTCTGCAACCCGCCTCATTCGATTCTTATTTGAAGAGGTGAATGCGACCAAGGTGATCGCAACGCCTGATAGCAGAAACGCAAAGTCCATAGCGCTGCTTCGGAAGCTTGGTTTTGTTCAAGAAACCTCGAAGAGCTGGGTTGAAGAGTTCAAAGGCGAAACTGTGACCGTTCAGTTCTTCGAACTTCAAAGACCAAAAACTGACTAGTTCACACCCAGTAAGTCAATTACAAAGACCAGGGTTCTGCCCGATAGCGCATGACCTGCACCAGCTGGACCGTAAGCCATTTCAGGTGGGCAAATCAACATTCTGCGACCGCCAACCTTCATGCCCGGAATACCCTCTTGCCAACCCTTGATTAGACGCTGCAATGGAAAAGTGATTGATTCCTCTCGGCTCCAAGAAGAGTCGAACTCTTCGCCGGATTCGTAGTCAACACCGAGGTAGTGAACCTCAACGGTTCCGCCCACAGGGGCCTCAGCTCCGTCTCCAATAACCATGTCTTTGATGGTGAGCGTGGTTGGAGCTGGGTCCATCATTGTTTCTACTTCAGGGCGTTCAAGATTTGTCATGCTGAAAGTATGCCGAACAAACTCGCCTAGCGCTTGAAAAAGACTGCCTTCACAAAGTTGAAAGCGACATAGATTCCAACCACGGCAACTAGGCCGTAGATGATGTAGTCGAGGATTTGAGCAAACTCTTCACCCTGTGCCCAGTTTTCACCGAGGTTGTAGCCGATGGTGATCCAAAGCGTGTTCCAAATCACAATTCCGATACCGCTGAATAGATAGAACTTCGCAGCACCCATCTTCACAAGGCCCGCCGGGATGCTCACTAGCGATCTGATAATTGGGAACATGCGACCGAAGAGAACCAGTGGACCACCGAATCGCTCAAACCAGTCCAGGGTCCACTGCAGGTCTTTTAGCGGTAGCCCAACATACTTTCCATACTTGGCGATGATTGATTCAAGTCGCTCCTGGGTGAACAGGTAACCCACGAGGTAGAGCAGTGTTGCTCCGACCAGCGAACCAATAGTTGTTGCGATGACCGCCTCAACAAAACCAAAACTTCCAAGTCCGACATTGAAACCAGTCAGCAAAAGAATGGCTTCGCTTGGAATCGGCGGGACCACGACTTCAATCGCGATGATCAGCGCTGCACCAATCAAACCAATTTGATTGATAACTGAAATGGCAAACTCGATCACCCTAGAACCCTACCGAGCAAGAGTTCTTTTACTGCTTTGAATCGCCTTGGTTACTCCTCAGCACTCGCCGCCGCAATCAAAGCCTCAAAAAGGCGCAAGTCATCAAGGGTTTGCTCGGGATGCCACTGCACCGCTAGACCAAATGGGTGGTTTTCAACCTCGACAGCCTGAACGATGCCATCGGGTGAGTAGGCGACAACCTGCAAGTCCCCGCCCGGCTCATCAATGGCTTGGTGGTGATAGAGCGCTGCATTTTCCACCTGTTCGCCAACAATTCGATGTAGAAGTGATCCCTCTCGCACCGATATCGGCATGTGGGCGAAGTTGCCGCCACCTGGTTGGTAACGGTTATCGCCAATCAGATCGGGCAGGTGCTGAATCAAGGTGCCACCACGATTGACATTCAGCATCTGCGCCCCGCGACATATGCCTAAAAATGGAAGCTGCATTTGAATTGCGGCACTAATCAATTCGTCTTCAAGCAAGTCTCTAAGGCGGTCAGGTTTCTCTGCCTGCTCGTGTGGCTGATGTCCGTATCGGGTGGCCTCGACATCACGACCACCGGTGACGATCAAGCCATCCAATCCACTGAGTAGGTTTCTCGCACCCTCGAGGTCGATAGATTGCGGAGGCAAGATAACGGCCAAGCCACCGGCTCTAGTGACACCCTCGAGGTAGAAAGCTGGGAGCATAGCCATCTCGGTGTCCCAAACTCCGGTTTGTCCACGTTGGCGATAGCTGGTTAGTCCAATAACAGGCTTCATGAAATCAAACTACCTTCGTCAGTTTGAATACTGCGTGAACGGGAAAGTATTTCTCGCTTTAGTGAGGCTGTTACTGGCAGACTTATCGGGTAAATCTCTGACCTTGGGCGGTGAGCCATGTCTCTAGAAATCGACTTCGCAGAAGCGATCGAAATGGGCGACCTCAAGGCAATCTCCCAAAAGCTTGAAGAGCTTGCTCCACACGAAATTGCGGAGGAGATCTTTCGCCTCGACACCGTCGAGAGCACGGTCATTTGGCGTCTACTACCCAAGGATGTAGCGCTCGAGGTATTTGAAGAGTTAGACGCTGAGAACCAGCAGCAGATTCTCTCTGGCATGCGCGAGCAAGCCTTCCGCGATCTCCTGGAGCGCATGGACCCAGACGACCGCGTAAGACTATTGGGTGAGGCGCCGGCCAGCTTTGTAAAAAAGGTGCTTGCAGGGCTAAGTCCAAAAGAACGCAAGATGACCGCCGAACTTCTGGGTTACCCAGAAGAAACCGTTGGCCGCTACATGTCACCAGAGGTGATCAGCATCGCTGATACCACCACGGTTCCCGAGATTCTCAGCACGATCCGCCGCAAAGGTAAGACCGCTGAAACCATCTCGGTGATTGCTGTCGTAGACAAGTCCAAGAAGTTTGTCGGGCTAATCGAACTCGAGCAGCTGGTGCTTGCCGAGGAAGAACAGACCGCCGCTGATGTTGCCGATCAAGATGCCGCAACCGTGCTGGTAACCGACGCGGCTGAAGATGCAGCCAGGCTGCTGCAAGACACCAACTACCTAGCGGTAGTGGTTCTCGACACCGAGGATCGAGTCGTTGGGGTACTGACCGTTGACGATGCAATCGATATCTTGGAAGAAGCCCACAGCGAGGACATCGCCCGTCAGGCTGCATCGCTGCCATCTTCTGGTCACTACCTATCGGGCAAGGTTTTCACCCTCGCCCGGCTACGCATCGTTTGGCTTTTGTTTTTGGTAGTGGCTGCAACCTTGACCGTGTCAGTGCTTCAGTTATTCGAAAACGAACTTGAGCGCTACACAGCTCTGGCGCTGTTTATGCCAATGCTGATTGGAACCGGTGGCAATGTGGGTGCTCAGGCGGCAACCAGTGCCGTGCGTGCAATTGCTCTAGGTGAGGTAAGGCCGCAGGACGTGCTTCGAGTCGCCTGGCGTGAGTCGCGAGTTGGTTTGCTACTTGGTATTGGACTTGGCTTGGTTGGCTTGGTAGCAGGTTGGCTAGTGGCTGGTTGGCAGGTCGGTGCAACGGTTGCGATTGCGATCACGGTGGTTTGTATGTGGGCGGCTACCGTTGGTGCAGTTATGCCACTGGCTGCTAAGGCTTTGAAGATTGACCCCGCGGTGATCTCATCACCGATGGTTACCACCTTGGTAGATGCCACCGGTTTGGTGATCTACTTCTTGATTGCTGGGGTCCTGCTAGGGCTTTAGTTCTTGCCGCTACCAAACAGTGAGTCGGCAACTAGGTAGAGCATCATGCCAATTAGCGAAATGATTCCAACTGCATTGATAGCAATTAGAACTGTTACCTCGTTCACTGGCAGTGACATATTTGCTCCCTAAAACTAACTAGCCGTAAAGCTCTTCGCCCTCAAGGCTAAACCCAGCCTCTGGTTTTTTCTTCCTTTGGTGCAGATACTGCGCCCAAATTACAAAACTCAGCCACAGCACCTGCATAACCGCGATCACTCGCTCGGAAAGCCCGACCATGGGTTGGCCAGGTTCTAACCAGGTCAACAAGAACCACAGTGTGGTAAGACCCATAACCAGGGTTGCAGATATGGCTCCTGTGGGCCTAAGACTCCAGTGATAAGCCTTGGATCGATGAATGGCCAGCAGGGGCCAGATACTGAACAGCAGAAATGCCACCGAGGCAAACAATCGGTGAGCATCTGAGTAGCTGGTCTGAGTTGGGGTGGCAAATATGGTGAAGCCAAAACTTGCCAGCCCTGCCAAGAAGAGCGTGACCCGAGCTGGCTTACCAAGGGCCTTGGCACTCCAAGCTGCAATCAGGGTGAGCGAGGATCCAAATAGAAAGAAGCTTGTCTGAACCCACTTCACCGGCGAGTCATCGGCTGCCAGGTCAGAGATGGTCTTGGCAATCGGGTCATAACCTGGCCAGAGTGCTGCCGAAATGGTCCAACCCAGCACATTTTGAATTGGCCCTAGAGTCGCTGCGATAACTGCCCAAAGACCAATCGCCGGCATTAGCTATTCGCCATTCTTGCCAGAAACTCTTTGGTGCGCTCAAGCTTTGGGTTTTCGAAGAAGTCTTTGGCCTCGCCCTGTTCGTAGATCTTGCCCTGCTCCAAGAAGATCACCCAGTCGGCTACCTCCTTGGCAAATGACAGCTCGTGGGTGGCCATCAAAATCGTGGTGCCGCCAGCCTTTAGATCACGAATCAAATCCAGCACCTCACCCACGAGCTCTGGGTCCAAAGCGGAGGTTACCTCATCAAGCAACAGCACCTTTGGGTCCATTGCAACCGCACGAACGATTGCGGTGCGCTGCTGCTGCCCACCGGAGATCTTGTCTGGGTAAGAGTTGGCCCTATCCCCCAGACCGATTCGCTCCAGCCATGACTGGGCGATGGTCTCCGCTTGATCCTTAGCTACCTTTTTCACGTGACGCAGTGCGAGCGTGATGTTTTGCAAGATGCTCAAGTGAGCAAACAGGTTGTAGGACTGGAACACCAAACCAACCTCTGCTCTTACCTTGTCCTGATTTACACCGGGTGCTGAGATCTCCTCGGTTTCTAGAAAGATCTGCCCATCTGAGATTTCTTCAATCAGGTTCACGCAACGCAACAGAGTCGACTTACCGGAACCAGATGCTCCGATCAAGGCAACGATTTGACCAGGGAACACCTCAAGGTCAATACCGTCGAGTACTGCCCGGTCCTCGTAGTGCTTTTTTAGATTCAGAACGCGAAGTCTGGGCTTAGTCCAATCGATCACAGATTCACCCCAGCCTGCTCTTTTTCACTAAGTCGCTTGGTGACGTAGTCGGCAAGACGTATGGTCGGAATTGCCAGCAGTACAAACATCAAGCCAGCCAGCACATACGGGGTGAAGTTAGCAAACTTAGCCACCTCGATCTGAGCCCCGCGGACAGCATCGATTGCACCCAGCACCGAGATCAAGCCGACATCTTTTTGCAAGGCAACAAAGTCATTCATTAGAGGCGGCACAACTTTGCGGACCGCCTGTGGCAGCACGACCAAGCGCATCGACTGGGCGTTGGTCAAACCCAAAGACCTGGCAGCCAGTCGCTGGGAAGAGTGAACCGATTCAATGCCAGCCCTAAAGACCTCAGAGACATAGGCGCTGTAGGTGAGGGTCAAGGCGATGGTTCCCAAAACCTCAGCCGGGATACGGCCCAGGAATTCAAGTCTCAAGCCTGGGATACCAAAACCAACCAGGTACAAAACGATGATCAGCGGCATGCCGCGGAAGAGGTCAACGTAACCCTTCGCGAAAACTCGCAGTGGGAAAAACACTGGTGACTTTAGGGTTCGCATGACCGCAAGCAGCAGCCCAAAAATCAAAACTAAAACAGCCGATACGGCCAACACCCTGAGGTTTAGTAGTAGGCCATCTAGGACTCTCGGCCAAGCCTGCACCGCAACTTCCCACGAAAAGAACGACTCTTGAACCCTCGACCAACCAGGGGTTGCGATAAGGCCAAACCAAACCAAGGTGGCAAAGACCAAAGTTGAGATGAAGGCAACCAGCACCGAACGAGAGCGCTGAGTGCGACGAAACTCGCGCCGAGCTAACTCGGCTTTGGAGACTTCGGAATCAGACAGTGCCATGGTTACCTAAATGGAAGTGGGTGGGGTGGTATTCCACCCCACCCACTATCGCAGATTTATTGTTACTTCAATACCGGAGCGTTGGCGTAGTCAGCTAGCCACTGCGCCTCTAGAGCGGCCAGGGTGCCGTTCTCGCGCAGACGGTCAACTGCAGCAGACACGGCCTCGGTTAGTGGTGAATCCTTGTCTAGAACCAGACCGAAGGAGTCGCCAGTCTTAGCACCCTCTAGCTGACCCAAGATCAGGCCACCCTCGAGTTCAACTGCGGTTAGGTAGAAGGCGGTTGGTAGGTCAACCACGATTGCATCGACCTGGCCGTTGGCGAGCGCCGCCTTGGCATCATCGTTTGAGTTGAATGCCTGGGCACCCTGGGTTGGCTGAATGATGTCCTCGATAGCCTTCAGGCTGGTGGTGCCGGTTGCAGCACCGATCAGAAGACCCTGAAGATCTGCCAGGCTCTTGGCACCCTCAGCTGCAGAACCCGCGACAGTGATCACGGTCTGAGCGGTGTAGTAGTAAGGGGACGAGAAATCAACTGCAGCCTTGCGCTCCTCGGTGATGGAGTACTGCTGCAGGTTGAAGTCAAAGTTCTTAGCGCCTGGGGCAATTGCCTCATCGAAAGTGGTGCGAACCCAGACCACGTCCTCTGGAGCAAAACCAAGCTCCGCTGCGATGGCGTAGGCAACAGCAGCCTCAAAGCCCTCACCGGACTCTGGTGCATCGCCGACTACCCATGGCTCATAAGCGGGTAGACCGGTTCCGATGGTGAGCTTGCCCTCGGTCAAAGTTGCAAGTGTGGTGCTGGTCTCTTCTGGAGCAGCGGTTTCTGCGGTCTCCTGAGGAGCACATGCGGAAAGGGAAAGAACAACAGCTGCGGATGCAGCCAGCGCCGTTAGGGCGCGGGTTAGTTTGGACAAAAGGATCTCCTTGGATAAATGTGCGTTGCTAATGGTTGAGATTCTGCCGAGATAACTCGCCGCACCAGGCCTGGTGACGATCTGTTAGCACTAATTTACAAGCCCCAAAGCATCAAGTAACCAATTGTTACGGCAATGCCTTAAGCTTTTGAAACAAACGCAGGCCTGCGCAATCCCCCAAAATTCTTGGAGCTAAGTTGCATTTGCACGAGTGGAAAAAAGTAGCGCTCTCTCAAAGAGGCCAGAGCCTGATGAACGCGTTGGCTGAGCGCGTTGTGGTGGCTGATGGTGCGATGGGCACCATGCTCCAAGACCGCAAGCCAACCCTCGAGGATTTTCAGGGTCACGAGGGTTGCAATGAGATTTTGAACATCACTCGTCCCGACATCGTGATGGATGTTCACAACGCTTACTTCGAAGCTGGGGTCGACTGTGTTGAAACCAATACTTTCGGCGCCAACTGGTCAAACCTCTCCGACTATGGAATTGATGATCGGATTCAGGAGCTCGCTCGAGCGGGTGCCGCTTTGGCCAGACAGAGCGCCGACGAGTTCAGTGCTAAAGATGGCAAAGCGCGCTGGGTGCTGGGTTCGATGGGACCTGGAACCAAACTGCCCTCGCTAGGTCACACTAGCTACGACAACCTGCTTGAGACCTTCAAGCTCCAAGCCATCGGTCTGATCGAGGGCGGTGCTGATGCCTTCATGGTTGAGACATCGCAGGACCTATTGCAGACCAAGGCGACCGTCAACGCCTGTCGTAAGGCAGTGGTTGAAACCGGTATCCGTTTGCCGCTTTTTGTTGAGGTCACTGTAGAGACCACCGGCACCATGTTGCTCGGCACCGAGATTGGTGCTGCGCTGACCACCTTGGAGCCACTTGGTATCGACATGATCGGTTTGAACTGCGCTACCGGTCCTGCCGAGATGAGTGAACACCTTAGACAGCTCTCTAAGCACGCTCAAATCCCAGTCATGGTTATGCCGAATGCCGGTTTGCCGATTCTCTCCGGCGATGGCGCCTACTACCCGCTAACCCCTGACGAACTGGCAACCGCTCACGAGCAGTTCGTCAAGGAGTTCGGTCTATCGCTAGTTGGTGGTTGCTGCGGCACCACCCCTGCTCACCTAAAGGCTGTAGTTGATCGAGTAGGCGGTAAACCGGCCGGGCTTCGCAAGCTTGAGATCGAGCCAGGAGTGGCATCGCTTTATCAGCACGTCAGCCTCAAACAAGACAACTCTTACCTGGCAATCGGTGAGCGCACCAACGCCAACGGCTCTAAGGCTTTCCGCGAGGCGATGCTCGAAGAGCGTTGGGACGACTGTGTTGAAATCGCGAAGCGTCAGGTACGTGACGGCGCTCACCTACTTGATGTTTGCGTTGACTACGTGGGTCGAGACGGAGTCAAAGATGTAACCGAAATTGTCTCTCGGTTCGCCTCCGCTTCGACTTTGCCGCTAGTGATCGACTCCACTGAGCCCGAGGTGATGAAGGCAGCCTTGGAGCTAATTGGAGGTCGCCCCGTCATCAACTCGGTGAACTTCGAAGATGGCTACAGCGAAACATCAAGATTCAAAAAGACCATGCCTTTGGTCAAAGAGCACGGTGCTGCCGTAGTTGCCCTAACTATCGATGAGCAGGGTCAGGCCAGAACCAAGGCTGACAAGGTTCGAATCGCCTCAAGGCTTATCGACACCCTGATTCAAGACTGGGATATGAGAGTCGACGACATCATCGTTGACTGCCTCACCTTCCCGATTGCCACCGGTCAAGAAGAGACCAGGCGAGATGCCATCGAAACCATCGATGCGATTCGTGAAATCAACCAGCTCTACCCGGGCGTCCACACCACGCTCGGTGTCTCAAACGTGTCCTTTGGACTAAACCCAGTGTCACGCTCGGTATTGAACTCAGTCTTCTTGCATGAGGCAACTGAGGCGGGTCTAGACACCGCAATTATTGACGCTGCGAAGATTGTGCCGCTGGCATCAATTCCGCAAGAGCAGCGTCAGGTTGCTCTAGATCTGATCTATGACCGCAGAGAGTATGACGCTGAGGGCAACCTGAGCTACGACCCGCTCGCGAAGATGCTGGAGATGTTTGCCGGAGTGAACTCCGCTGCTCTGAAGGATGCCCGCGCCGAGGCGCTGGCAGCCATGAGTGTGACTGAGCGCCTTAAGCAGCGCATCATCGATGGTGAAGCTAAGGGCTTGGAGCAGGATCTAGATCAGGCCCGCCTTGATGGCATCAAGCCGCTTGAAATCATCAACGATCACTTGCTTGAAGGCATGAAAGTTGTCGGTGAGCGTTTTGGTAAGGGCGAAATGCAGTTACCTTTCGTGCTGCAGTCCGCAGAGGTTATGAAGTCAGCGGTTGCGCTGCTAGAGCCGCACATGGAAAAAACTGACGAGGGCGGCAAGGGCACGATTGTTCTGGCTACCGTGCGCGGCGATGTTCACGACATCGGCAAGAACCTAGTCGACATCATTCTCACCAACAACGGCTACAACGTTGTAAACATCGGCATCAAACAGCCAATCAACGAGATCATCGCAGCCGCAGAAGAGCACAACGCCGATGTGATTGGCCTGAGTGGATTGCTTGTGAAATCCACTCTGGTCATGAAGGAAAACCTGGAAGAGCTCACCTCACGAGGTCTTGCGAAGAAGTGGCCTGTGATTCTCGGCGGTGCCGCGCTAACCAGATCGTTTGTCGAGGATGACCTGGCATCGCAGTTTGATGGAGTGGTTCGCTACGCCAAGGATGCCTTCGAAGGGCTGGCACTAATGGAGCCGCTGGTTCAAATTGCTCGCGGTGCTGACCCCGAATCTGTGGGGCTGCCGGCTTTGAAAAAGCGCATTCATGCCAAGTCTCAGCTGACCCTCACTGAACCAGAGGATTTGCCATCTCGCAGCGATGTGGCAACCGACAACAAGGTCCCAACCCCACCGTTCTGGGGTACCAGATTGGTGAAGGGTATTCCGCTTGCGGACTACGCCAAGTTCTTGGATGAGCGAGCAACCTTCATGGGCCAGTGGGGTCTGAAGCCGTCGCGTGCTGAGGATGGCGCCAGCTACCAAGAACTAGTTGATACCGAAGGTAGACCGAGACTTCGCTACTGGCTCGACAAGATCTTGGCCGAGGGAATCTTGGATGCCTCGGTGGCCTACGGATATTTCCCGGTCTACTCAGATGGCAATGACGTCGTGGTCTTGGGTCATGCTGATGACCCCAATGGGGTGCTCGGGGTCTCCGGGCTCCTATCTCCCGATGGTGGCGCAGGCGAGCTGGGCCAAGAGCGACTTAGATTCAATTTCCCACGTCAGCGCCGTGACCGACACCTGTGCCTTGCAGACTTCGTGAAGTCCAAGGAGTCAGGTCTAATCGATGTCATGCCGGTGCAGTTGGTGACGGTCGGTGCGAATGTAGATAACTTCACAGCGAAGCTATTCAAAGAGAACGCCTACCGCGAATACATGGAGCTACACGGACTTGCCATGCAGCTCACTGAGGCACTCGCTGAATACTGGCACTCGCGCATTCGCGAGGAACTCGGTTTTGGATCGGAGGACCCCACCGAGGTCGGCGATTTCTTTGATCTGAAATACCGAGGCGCAAGATTCTCCCTCGGCTACCCAGCCTGTCCAGATATGGAAGATCGCAAGAAGGTCGTGGAGCTACTGAAGCCTGAGCGTTTGGGCATCGAGCTATCCGAGGAGCTTCAACTTCACCCTGAGCAGTCCACGGACGCCTTCGTGTTCCACCACCCGGAGGCTAAATACTTCTCGGTTTAGAGCTTGGTTCTTTTGAGAATTGCCAAGACTGCTGGACCGAGCGTGAGAATGCTGATCGCTAAAACGATTGCTCTGACGCTGTCCCAGCCAAGCGTTGAGGTCGTAAGGGTATAGAGCAAAAAGCTGGCGAGGTTTTCTGAAAACGGCGCACCGGGCACATATGAAATCGTGCTGTCGCCTGCGAGCGAAAAGGGCCAGAACCAAAGGTTCATAACGAGACCAAAAATGTACGAGGAAACTACCGCGTAGAGAGCTAAAGCAATCGTCTTGAATCGAACGCTCAGGTTTAGTTTCCCGACCAATCCAGCACCCAGTCCAACCCAACCTACAGCGAAAAGCTGAAATGGCGTCCAGGGACCAATGCCCCCAAAAAATAGCGATGAGGCCAAAACCGTCAGTGCACCTAGCTGAAAACCAAAACCCGCACCGATCGCTGCGCCGCCGAGAATCACGATCAAGAACACCAGTTCAAAACCCGCGACACCGGAGGTTGCGATTCTGGTGGCAGACCCAAGGGCTGCCAGCGTGCCCAAAAGGGCCAGATAATTTGCACCAACCAAGCTTCGATCAAAGATCCAGATGGCAATAAAGGACAAGGCGGCGACCGCCACTACAAACAGGTAACCAACCTCAAGTTCTGAATTTGCAGGTACCAAAAGGGGCCAGCAAAAACCAAGCAGTGCAGTGAGCGAAACGAGCGTGAACAGGGTCTGCTGCAAGACTTTTGACCTCATGCGCTCACCCGCCTTTGAATCTCCACAACCCGATCTGCCAAGGAAGCAAAGTTCTTATCGTGGGTGGCAAACACAATCGCACAACCCATCTCCTGAACACACCCCAGGACCTGAGCCATCTGAGCCCTAGTTGCCTGGTCCAAACCCTTAACCGGTTCGTCAATCAGCAGAAGTCGGGGCCGCTGTGCAATGGCGATTGAGAGCGCCAGGGCGAGCTTGGTGCCAGAGGAGAGGTCTCTCGGGTGAGTATTTAGAAGCAAGTCTGAGCGTGAAATCAAACTGTCAAAGGTCTCTTTCGTCACTCCAGCACGAGACCCACTAAGCTTGTCACTAAGTGCAAATTCCTGAGCCAGTGTCTGCCCCAGGAACAGATCCTCGACGCGCTCTGGGACAAATCTTGTCGACAAAGATTTGGTTTTGGCCGCATGCAAAAGTCGTTTCAAAAAACTTGTTTTTCCAACTGCATTTGGGCCGAGCAAGCAAAGCATCTCGCCCGCCGCAAGTTGCTGTCCCTCAAATTCGATGAGCATCTCTCCTGGCACGAGTCCAGGCTTAACCCAGCTGGATGCAGAAGTCTCTAACACCCCAAGTGTCAGGGTTTTTGAATCAGGCAAGTTCGTGCGAGAGAGATCGTGCTCGGCGATCACGACCACTCCCCCATCTGCCCTGAATCTTGTGAGCTCATGATTTAGCCACTGAACCGCCTGGTCATCGAGTGCAACATAAGGTTCATCCAAAACCAAAAGCTTGGGTTTTAGATGCAGTGCCTTCGCAATCGCGAGGCGAACGGCCTCACCCTCGGATAGGCATGTGATGTTCGTCGATGTCAAAGAAATGCCAAGCTCATGCAGCTCAGCGGGAGTGATACGCCAATCCAAAAAAGTATCTCTGGGTTGCTGGGGTACATACTGTGCCAGGGCAGCTACCGCCCTTGGATCACTTGCAGCATCAAACCCAAACACCTCGACCTTGAGCTGTCGATCTAAGCCATGTGGCCTTGCGGCTATCGACCTAAGCAGAGTGGTTTTGCCTGAGCTGGTGGGACCAGTAACCAACAATGCATCCCCGCTTTCAAGCCGGATGGCGTCGTCTAGCTCATGGCTCCCGGTGATCTGCTTGATCAAAACATCCGAGTTGAGTTGCGCTGTTGCCAAAGAGCCAGTCAGGCTTTGCGAAATCGCATTTGCTCGTTCGATCGCGGTTTCGAAAAGCGGCAATGCCGCATACCGCTTGGGTGCAGATCGATAGCCAAGCGCCTCAAAAATACGCTTCGCAGCCTCCGCCAATGCGGGCAGAGTCGCCAACGAGATACCTAGAGCGCGGAGAAAATTGGATTGGCTCTTTAGCGCGACATCAGCGATCTTTTCGGGACCTATGAAATAACTCAAAACCCCGAATGCCAAGATCGTCAAAGTGAATGGAATCGTGCTCTGCAGAACGTTGACAAGCCCCTGATCACCCACTGGACCAAAGAGTCTGACGTGAGAGAAGATGCCACCCAACTTTAGGTCGGGCAGATCCAAAAGCGTCTGGCCGGAGCTGGCACCGGTAAATGCAAAGGCGTAAATAAATCGAAACAGCACGAACCCTGTCGCAAGCCAAATGCTTGCGATCAGCCGACTGCTCGGTTTTGTCATTAGTTAGGGGTTGGGGTTGCCCCACCAGTAGAGAAGGCCAGACCAATTGACTGCCCTGGCTTCAAGGTCAAAGTGCCAACACCTTCAGTGGCGTAGTCCCACTTTGACTCAGCATCTGGCTTCACCCAAAGTGCCCAGTAGGCAAATGCCGGCGGCATGTCTTTGCAGGTTTCCAGGTGAGGCTCTTGCCCCTCGACCTCAAAAGCCTCGGTGGCAGATGGTAGCTCGTTCACGCGGCAAACGATTTGGTCACCGTATGCTCCCGTGCCCTCGGTTACAAAACCGGCTTCAGCCAAAAGTTCCTTGGCGTTGATCTCTTTCTCAAGCTCAACACAGGTCGCCTCGCGCTTTCCTAGAATGCCGAAGTTCACAACCACTTCGACCCCGGAGCACTCGCCACGAATCAGGTATTCCTCTTTGGCCCCAAGCTCTTCGGCAGGTGCACAGCCAGCGATTAGAAGGGTAATCAAAGACAACGCGGCGATTTTTTTCAAGCTTTTCTCCATGGGGTTTTGAGTAAGTCTAAATTGCATGCTTGCTCAGGCACCTTTTGTTTCGGAAATAGTGCTCCTCAGGTTGGGGTTGAGGCTGTTATGAATCTAAGCGGCAAGCGATTTTTAGTTATCGGCGGATCCGGAGTACTTGGTGCAGAGCTGGTAAAGCTTTTGCACGCAAAGGGAGTTAGCGTGCTGGCGACGGCGACCAGCAATGACAGTGCCGCTAAGGTGCCGGCGGTGGCCGAGGTTCGATTGCTTTTGGATTACCAAAACCCAGACAGCGTGACCACGCTGACCGACTACCTCAAGGGCTCAACTCAAATCGACGGCATCATCAATGCCTCTGGCGTGGTTGCATTTGGCCCAGCCTCTGAGCTGAGCCTTGAGACCATCAAACGCCTAACCGAGGTTAACTACTCGGGACCTGTGCAGCTATTGAGTCAGCTACACCCGATGCTGCTGGCCTCCGCGGGAGCAGGTAACGAGCCAGTCGTGGTCAACATCACCGGCGTGGTTGCTGAGTCACCACTTCCAAACCTTGCCGCCTACAGCTCTTCAAAGACTGCAATTGCTGGTTTCCTAGAGGCGCTCAAGCGCGAGTGGCGACGCGAAGGCATTCGAGTGATTTCAGCCAACCCAGGTCACACCGAGACTGGTTTGGCATCTCGTGCGATTCAAGGCGTCGCGCCTGCGTTCCCGCAGGGTATGACCCCAGAGTTCGTCGCCGGACGAATTGTTTCAGCCATCGAGGCAGACGAGAAAGAGCTTTCTAGCCAAGCATTCTGATCTGGAAAGCGAAAGTCTTCGTCTCTCCAGGTGCCATCAGGTGCTGATCCAACTCCGAGTTGAACGCATTTGCAGGTGCTGACTGCGGTTCAATGGCAATGCCCTCAGAGCCATCTTCGAACAAAGATGGAGATGGCCTGTAAAGCATCAGATGGTCGAGGTTCTGCTGGGTGATTTCAAAGCCAAACTCCTCACCCTCTAACTTCAGAGCCCAACCCTCACCGTAGAAACCGTTGTCTAGTGCGGCGGTCTGAGGCAGCTCGATCTCCAACCCTGAAATCTCTTTAGTGCCAACAGGGATCATTCGATCGTTGGTTTGGAAAGCATTGGTCACTGAGGCGGTGAGCTTCGAGTGTCCTGGAATCTTGAAGTAGGGGTGAAAACCGATTGCGAAAGGCGCTGGAACTGAATCCAGGTTTTTGGCAACGGCAGTGACCTCAAGCCCCGACTCGGTCAGCTCGTAACGCACTCGCAGGTCGATTTCAAAACCAAAGTCGTTCTTGGAGAACCGGTGCACGAAGGTAATCGCTGTATCCGAGAGTTGATACTCCATTGGGGTTCTCAGCAGTAAACCGTGATTGAGATTTGAATCTTTATCTAGCGGGCCAAAGCTGTGGGGCTTTGAGTTGAGTTGGAACTCACCTCCAGCTAAGCGGTTGGGCCATGGGGCGAGCACGGAACCGAAAACCGCACTGACCGGATCTTCGATTCCAGGCCTTGGGATGAGAGTTCTTCCAAAAAGCGACAAATTCGTAACAGAACCACCAAAAACCGAAAATTCTGCAATACTTGTGCCGTTCTCTGAGACCAGGGAAATGCTTGGTTGCAGTGGGGGTTTGTTTGGTATCACGCAAACACTCTAGTGACCTTCAGGTAAGAGGTAGATCAAGTGGCAAAGACGCGGATTAGAGCAAAGCTCTTTGATGGTCGGGATCTGTTCTACTTTGATGATGCGAACTCAAGCCTCCCTCAAGAGCGTAAGCCAGACCTCCGCCAAACCGCAGAACGCCCGCAAACCGCTGACCTAAGGTTCGATCCTCTCACCGGTGAGTGGATTACCATCGCCTCACATCGTCAGCAAAGAGTTTTTCTGCCACCAGCCCACGCCTGTCCGCTTTGTCCGACCAGTGCAGAGAACCTCTCAGAACTTCCAGACAACTTTGACGTTGCAGTATTTGAAAACAAGGGTCCGGCTTTCGGTCCTGCCGCGGGTGAGATCGAACAGCCCAGCTCGCCATTCGGTTTCTCCACCACCGCTTTTGGTAGGTGCGAGGTAGTGGTCTTCTCCCCGGAGCACGAGGGAAGCCTCAGTGAAATGCCGATTGAGCGCGTGCGCACAGTTATCGGCGCCTGGATGGACCGGACCCGTGAGCTTTACGAGATCGAAGGCGTAGTTCAAGTCTTCCCATTCGAAAACCGCGGTGAGGAAATCGGTGTGACACTGCACCACCCACATGGACAGATTTACTCCTACCCGTTTGTAACACCCAAGACTCAGCGTCTAGTAGCAAACGTGTTTGCCCACGGCCCCAACTTCTTCCAAGAACTACTGGATTTTGAGCTCACCTCAGGACGAGTGGTTTTGGAAAGCGAACACTTCGTTGCCTATGTGCCATTCGCTGCTCGCTGGCCAATTGAGATTCACGCTCTTCCAAAGCGCAACGTGCAAGACCTTTCGGAACTGAGCGACCCCGAAGCCGATGACCTAGCGGTCTTCTACAAGAAGCTACTCGGTGGACTAGACAAGCTCTACCCGACTAAGACCCCTTATATCGCCGCCTGGCACCAAGCTCCGAAGATTGAAAACCGGGAGTGGCTAAGGTTGATGCTGCAGATCACCTCACCGCGTCGCGGGGAAGACAAGCTCAAGTTCCTTGCAGGCTCTGAGGCCGCAATGGGTGCATTCGTGGGTGACATCGCCCCAGAGGAAACCGCGAAGCGGTTGCGTGAGGTTTTGAGTTGATCGAAAAGGCAATTGCGGGGTTCAGGGCAGCGTTTGGTTACGAACCCCAAGGAGTTTGGTCTGCACCAGGTAGAGCAAACCTGATTGGTGAGCACACCGACTACAACGAAGGTTTCGTCCTCCCCTTCGGAATCGATAAGCGCACATATGTGGCGCTGTCTCCTCGCGAAGATGAACTCTGTCGCGTGAGCTCAGACATCGATGGCAAGACCTACGAAACTGATTTGAAGACCATTCCAACCGAGATGGACTGGGCGCTCTATCCCCTAGGTGTTGCCTGGGTGATGCGCGAGTGGGCCAAGGGTGGATTTGACGCTTTCTTTGTTTCAGATGTGCCGGTCGGCAGCGGACTCTCCTCCTCTGCGGCAATTGAGTGCGCTATTGGGGTGGCACTGAACGAAATTTGGAATGCCTGCAGAACCAGGCAAGAGATTGCCCTACTGGGTCAAAAGGCAGAGAACCAGGTGGTTGGTGCTCCAACCGGGATGATGGATCAAACCGCATCGATGCTTGCTGAAGCCGACTCGGCCGTATTTTTGGACTGCCAGTCACTTGAGGCAAAAGCAATCCCGCTGAACCTGGAACCCAGAAACCTAGTGGTCGCTGTAATGGACACCCAGGTCGCACACCGTCACTCTGATGGTGGCTACCGCGTGCGCCGCGAGTCTTGCGAGCGCGGAGCGAAAACCATGGGCGTTAGCTCACTGCGCGGGTTGACTCTCGACGATTTGCCCAAGGCTGAAGCCGAGTTGTCAGATGTTGACTTTCGAAGAGTTCGCCACATCGTCACTGAAAATCAAAGGGTGCTGGACAGCATCGATGCACTAGCAGCTGGCGACATGGAGAAATTTGGTGAGCTACTTCTCGCCTCGCACGACTCAATGGCACACGACTTTGAGATCTCAATCGAAGAGCTTGACCTTGCAGTTGAGGTCGCAATGCAGACCGGTGCCGTTGGTTCGAGAATGACCGGTGGCGGTTTTGGCGGTGCCGCTATTGCTGTGATCGACAAGGGTCTGCTCACAGATCTAGAGCGCAACTGCAAGGCAGCATTTGCCGCCAACGGCTATGGCGAACCTAAAATCTTTGCGGTTGTGCCTTCTGAGGGTGCGCGCAAGGAGCGTTAGACCGCTGGCACTACCGAGATGCCGGCATCAACCATTTCATCAATTGCTGCTTCGATGCTGGCTGGAGCCACTCCCGCGGTTAGCGAGGTGATTACTCGAACCTCAAGACCCGCACTCTTAGAATCCAAAGACGATGCTCGCACGCAGTAGTCGGTCGCAATTCCAACCACATCAACCTGATTGATGCCTAGTCTTTGAATTAGGTCGGAAAATGGCTCTCCGTCTTCGGCAGTTCCATCAAAGATCGAGTAACCGTTGGCGCCCTGACCCTTTTTGATATGGATATCGATTAGGTCGGCACGCAGGTTCTCGTGATACTCAGCCCCAGGTTCTCCCGCAATGCAATGCAACGGCCAGGTCTTCACAAAATCTGGCTCGACTCCAGCCTCAGGAAAGTGCCCCTGGTTTGGGTGATTTGGAGTGTGCCAATCCCTGGAGGCAATAACGAAGTCGTAGTCCGACTTAGATTCAAGAAGGTAGTTGGAGATTCGAGTTGCTGCGGCCGCTCCCCCGGAACAAGCAAGTGCTCCACCCTCGCAAAAATCGACCTGAACGTCGATGATCAAAAGTGCTTTTGTCATCTATCTATCCCTCAGTGCAGTGCCGCAGTTGTAGAAACCTTCAACCAATCTATCTAGCGCAGCTCGGTTATCGAGCGAGACAGAATCGGCGAGGTTATAGGCCGTGAAAATAAGTTGGTTGCCATCTTTTAGGTTGAGGTATCCGGCAAGGGTGTAACCGGTTCTGATCCAGCCAGTCTTCGCCACCACGTCACCGGTTAGCTCAGTGAAGCGATCAGATAGCGAACCAGGTGACCCAGCAACAGGGAAACCAGTAAGCATCACAGAAAGCTCTGGATCTTTCGGGATCAATGTAAGTAGGTCATTCACCAGTGCCGGCGAAATCTGGTTATAGCGAGAGAGGCCTGAACCGTCTTCGATCTTGATGCCAGAAAGGTTTAGTCCTGTGCCACTGAGTGCCTTTTGAATCGCCTCGGTCAGAGTTCCCGATCCACCACCTAAGCCGAGGTCAATCGACACCAATCGAGCAAGGGCCTCAGCGGTGGTGTTGTCGCTGACCTCAAGCATGTAATCAATCCACTCGACAATCGGTCGAGAGGATATTTTTGCAATCTCTTTCGCGCTCGGTGGAGTTACACCCTTTTCAATTACGGCTGACTTCGCAGTGGCACCCAGTGAACGCTTGAACCAGTCTCCAGCACGCTTTACCGGGTCTGTGCTGCGCTTGGAACTTAGTTTGGCCGGGTTGTCTCTGTCACCATCAACCTGGAGTGCCGAGATATAAGGCTGATAACCCTCGCTAAGGCCGCGCTTGTCCCAGACTGCTAGGTACTCGCCGGAAGCACCGCCGTAGAGCGAACTATCCACCACAACCTTCGAAACCGAAACTCCCCCCAGAGCACGAATTGCCTGAGCCGCCAAGACATCTAGCTTTGGAGCATTCCGATAGACCGACTGAGTACCCTCGGCGAGTCGGGTGATGGTTGGATCGCCACCTCCAACTAGGTAAATGACCGACTTATTAGCCTGGTCTTGATAGACCCTGGTGGTTGCGGTGTAGTTCGGTCCTAGAACCTTGAGCGCGGCTGCCGCAGTTAACAGTTTTTGAACTGAGGCTGGTCTTGCCGCAATCGATCCAGAGCGGTCATAGATAACCGCTGATGTTGATGCGTCTCTAACCTGAGCCTGAAGATTCACAATCAGTGGATCCTCTTCAAGCTCAGTCACCAAACATGGCTCAACCTCTGGAGCGGTTGAAACTGGTTCACTGACGGTGGCAACCTCGGTAGCGGTCTCAGTCGGGGTGGCAACCTCAGATTGAGCTGGGGCACGATTTGGACTCAGTGGCCCAACAAGCAGTAGGGCAAGACCCACGAGTCCAACAACCAACCCCGAGGCAATGCCGATAAGTCTCTGCTTCACGATCCTCCACCTAAGCTTTTACGCATGAAGCTTATTCGCGTTCTGCTTGCCCTGTTGCTGCTCGCTGCTCCGCTGCCCGCAAGCGCTCACGAGCAGCTGGTTGACCAAACCCCAGCCGCCAACTCCGTGGTTGAAGCGGGTCGGATCAATGTGAGCTTGGACTTCACCGATGACCTCTTAGTCCTAAGTGGCTCCGGCGCGGAGATCCTGGTGACTGGACCAGATGGTGAGCTACTAAACAAGGGTTGTGCCCTAGTTGACAAACGCAACGCTTCTTTGGAAATCGAACTTGATCAGCCGGGTGAATACCAGGTTGCCTGGCGCGTGGTGTCAGCAGATGGGCACCCAATCTCAGACAGCTTTGGTTTTACCTTGGTGAACGGCACTGGTTTTGTGGCGGACCGAACTTTTGAGTCTGTGCCATGCGAGGAACCGGTATTGATTTCAGATGCATCTGGGGAGAACCCAGAGTTTGGCTACTGGCTGCTGTGGGTATCGCTAGGACTCGTTGCTGCCGGCCTGTTTTTCTACCTTCGTCCTAAGCGCAAGGGCTAGGAACTGCGCTAGCACTGTCAGCAGCACTCCCACCAGGATCAACTCCCAGGGAAAACCAAATCTTCCACCCGCAGGCGCCGCCAATAGCGCGTAGGTGATGTCCATCGCCTGCGAGAACATAAGCCCAGAAACCAGCCCAACCACCAAAGTTTTCAACGCTCCCTTGAGCGATACACCAAACCTTGTTGCACTCCAACTCACAACCACCAGCAGCAGCGCCATCACGATTGCGCCGACGATGCTGGTTGGAATACTGGGTTGGTAATACCACTGCGAAGCAGCAATCAGCCCAAGAGCTAAGGCTGCAGTTAGAGCAATTCTCATTCGTGGTCTAGTTGGCAGAACTCATCTAGCGGATCCTTAGGACCTGCAATTACGATCTGGTGACCCGATCGCAGAATCGTCTCAGGGAAAGCCGGGGTGTATTTGCCATCTCCTGATGAGGTTGCCACTACGGTCACACCGTAGGTGGCGCGGATCTTGGCCTCAGAGAGTGGCATGCCATCGAAAACGTGTGGGACATAGGTCTTCACCATCACGAAGTCCTCGTCGATTGGGACATACTCCAAAGTCTCACCAGACACCATGTGAGCTACGCGCTTACCCATGTCGTCCTCAGGGAAGATCACGTGGTGAGCACCGAGCTGGCGGAGGATGCGGCCGTGGGACTCGGAGTTGGCCTTGGCCCAAACATTCTTGACACCAAGCTGCAGTAGCAGCGAGGTGGTAAGGATGCTGGCTTCAATGTCAGCGCCAATTGCAACCATCGCGGTGTCAAAGTCCTTGATGCCTAGCTCGGTTAATACCGCTTCATCAGTAGTGTCAGCCTTCACGACGTGAGTGAGCTCAGAGGCGAGTTGCTGCACGAGCTTCTCATCGAAGTCGATACCCAAAACCTCGTGACCTGAGTTCACTAGCTCACGAGCGAGTGCCGAGCCAAAACGCCCGAGGCCAATAACTACAAAGGTTGCGGAGTTGAAACTGCGACGCTTGCGATTTGTTGACATGTTTTGCCGTTCTGTTCTTTCTTGAACCTAGCCGATTAACGGACGCTCTTGTGGGTACTCAAAGTGTCGCTTGCTCTTTCTTAGGGCAAGCGAAGTCGCTACCACGATCGGTCCCAATCGACCGAAGAGCATAAGTAGCGAAAGTAAGAACTTTGCATGGTCTGGAAGCTGTGCCGTTATTCCGGTCGAAAGACCAACTGTGCCGGTTGCGCTGACAACCTCGAACAGAATCTGATCGAGGGTGAACTCTGTTGTCAGTCGCATAAAGACTGTTGCTGAGATGACAACCAAGGCCGCGATGGTCACGATCGCGAGTGCCTGGCGCTGCATCGAGCGAGGTAGACGTCGGTTGCCGATGTTCACAGCCGCCTCACCGCGAATCTCGGTGTAGACAACAAAGAGCAACACAACAAAAGTACCTAGCTTGATACCGCCAGCCGTTGATGCACTTGCACCACCGATAAACATCAACATTTCGGTTCCCAGCCAGGTAGCGGGATTCATTTGCGAGATGTCTAGAGCGTTGAAACCTGCGGTCCTTGGCATGACCGAGGCGAAAATTGAATCCAGGATCTTGTCGGTGGTGCCAAGCGGGCCCAGGGTTCCAGGGTTATTCCACTCAAGCAGTGCAATAAAGAGTGTTCCAGATCCGAGTAGGGCAAAGCTTGACCACAAGATGATTCGAGAGTTCAGTGACCACTGTCTTGGATAAGTTCCCTTGAAATTTGAGTCGAAGCGACCCTTGACCTTCTCGACAACTCGCCCAATGATCTCGACTAGAACTGGGAATCCAAGGCTTGCAATGAAGACAATGGTGAATACCGGGGCAATCACCCAGCCATCGCGAGCAAAGCCCATCATGCTGTCGCTGTAGAGCGCAAAACCTGCGTTATTGAAGCTTGAGATGGCGTGAAAAAGACCATGACCCAGGGCATCCTGCAGTGAGTAGTTGTAGTGGGTGAGGAATCTAATAAACAGAAAAACAAAGAGTACGAACTGGAATCCCAGCATCAGCTGAGCAATGTTCTTCAAAAGTGACTTGATGTCCGGCGCATTCAAAGACGCCTCAGAGTTGGTCGAAAGCTTGTTACGAAGTGAGATGCGCCCATCCAAAAGGTAGGCAACCAGCGATGCAAAACCCACGATTCCAAAGCCACCGATTTGAATCAGAAGTCCGATCACCACGTGGCCAAACATGGTCCAGTGCAGCTCGGTGTCAATGGTTGCCAGACCGGTCACGGTAACCGCAGAGACTGAGGTGAAAAGCGCGTCAAAGAAATCCAGAGATTTGCCGTCTTTGCTGGCAATTGGCAACATGAGTAGGGCTGTACCAATTGCGATAACCGCGGTGAAAGCGAGTGCAACAATGCGAGTTGGGTGCATGTGCTGCGAACTCTTTTGAGAACTCACCCTGAAACTATACGCCTAGGCTTAGAAATAGTCGTCAGTTGGGGATGGCAACTTGAAACCGTTTGCAGTTTTGCTAATTGCTCTTTCATTGAGCGGTTGCTCAGTTGCACCCGCTGAAAACTACCAACCGTCCTCACAAGCCGAACCAGGCTCAACCCAAACCGCTTCTGAGGAATCAAGTCCTGAGCCAACTCAGACCGAGACTCAAGCAACCATCTCTCAAGCGGCGGAACCGGATGTTGAGAACACCCTCGAGCTGTTGTTGGGTCAACTAAAGATTGAGGACGAGTTTCTTTCTGGCTACGACCGAGATCTCTTTCAGCACTGGGTAGACGCAGACTCAGATGGCTGTAACACCAGAAGAGAGGTCCTGATCATAGAGAGCGTGGTCGAGCCGGGCGTCTCAGGTAATTGCCAAGTGTTCGGTCGATGGATTTCGGTCTATGACAACAGATCGGTCTCAGATGCCTCGGACCTGGACATTGATCACCTAGTTCCGCTTGCTGAAGCCTGGCGCTCGGGTGCCTACGCTTGGGATTCAAACACCAGAAGGCGCTTTGCCAATGACCTGGGATACCCGGGCAGCTTGATAGCCGTCACCGCCTCCAGCAACAGGGCGAAGTCTGATAAAGATCCGGCTAGCTGGCTCCCCTACGACGAGAGCTACTTCTGCCAATACGCATTTGATTGGATGGCCGTGAAGTACCGCTGGAGCCTAACCGTCGATAGTCAAGAGGCACTAGCTCTTGCCGAGATCGTGCCCGACTGCCAGATCAACGCTGAGCTACCCAACAAGGCTGAAGTTTCAAAGGGGTCGACTCAGACGCAAAGACCGTCCGCGAACGGACTGGACCCTAGATACGACAGCTGCAAAGCAGCAAAGGCAGCGGGATTTGGTCCTTATGTTTCTGGGGTAGACCAGGAGTATGACTGGTATCGCGACGGCGACTCTGACGGCACAGTCTGCGAATAAAGAAAACCCAGGGCCCCCACCGGCCCTGGGTTTCTCGAAGGAGTTGGTTACTCCCCGCTACGCATCGTGATCAGCACTTTGTTCTGGTAACCAGCAGAACTCGATGCCTGAGCGAGCGAAGTGTAGGAAAGCGACTTGTCTTGCTTCTTGGCGTAGGCACAAATCGCTTCGGCGCGCTTCTTGGCAATTGAAATCTCAGATGCCGAAGCGTTGACCTTGTGGACACCGGTACAGATGAAGGTAGATGCCTCAGGGAAGTTCTTTAGGTACCCCTTGACATTCGCCTGGTGGGCAGCGGTGATGGTGGACTTTGTGTTAGCGAATGCGCTGGTTACAAAGTTCTGTACTGGCTTTGATGGTGCCTTCGGACATGCGTAGGCATCCTTGAATACAGCCTTTTTCTTGGTCAGTGGGTCAACACAGGTCAGGGTCTTTGGTTTTGCGAATCCCTTGTAGGAAGCAACCTTCTTGATCTGAATCTTTGGCTTTGAGTACTCGAAGCCAGCAACCTCAATGATGATGTTTCCCTGCAGGTAGGAAATTCGGCGAGACTCAACAGCTGCAGAACCTCCCGCCTCGGAAGTAACAGTCAAGCTAAGAGCAGAGGCAACCTTCTTTGGGTCCTGAAGTCCCCATAGAAGAAGTGCGTCATTGGCCGGAATGATGGCCTTGTAGAAACCCTTGTTTACGGTCACTCCGTCTGGCCCAAAGTGAGGAGCTGCCGCCTGCCAAGTGAGTGACTCACTGGCGTCATCCCAAACCGGAGAGGATGCGCCACAGGCAGCACCGTTAGTAGAGATGGCCATTCTTCCGGACAGTCCATCGACACCGAAACCGCTGGTCTCAGTCTCAACCACAACGAAGCCCTGCATCGTTGTGGTTACAGCGGAAGCAACGCCCGTCTCGCCCTCACACTGGCGAGGCGAACTTACCTGAGGCACCGGAACAGGAGTTCCGCTCATTACGAGCTTGCCAGGATTCGCCTCGGTGCCAAGCTCAGTCTGCTTGGAAAGGTTGTTGGCGATACCAATCGAGATGCCAGTCTTAACTGCCCCAATACGTGCAACCAATGTGATCTTGGTATCAATGTCGAGATCAAGAGCTAACTGGGCTGCACCAGGCTTTAGGGCAATCGAGGGCTTTCCATTGCCGTCAAACATGCCTGGGTAGGTAGTAAAGAAGATGTCGTTGGTGAACTGAGTTGCTGACTTGATGTCGATGATCAGACCGTCATAGCCGGCAGCATTTAGGCCGTAGGTCTCCCAGTTCTCGTGGGTCCAGACGCCCGCTGCGCTCTTGCCTGCAACTCTCTCAACTAGCGGAGTGACTGGGGTTGAAACAGAGGCTGAACCGGAAACCGCGTTCGATGCGGTGTCTGGTACGGATGGGGTTGGGGTGGCGGCAACCTTGGACTTCTCGAACTTGAGCTCGAGAGCAGTCTTGGTTCCAAGTGGCTGAACCTTTACAGACTCAATACAGAAGTCAGTTCGGAAATCATCACAGGCAGGCCAAGCAACTTTAGGAACGTTGATGTCCTCTGCCGACGCTGGCAGAGAGGATGCAACCAATCCGGTGGCGAGTAGAGCTGCGGTGGCAAGGCCGGCGGCAATCCTCTTTATTTGTGAACGCATGAATACCCCTAAATCTGGAACTGGTTCATGTCTACTACCCACCTGCCACCTAAACAACGGATTGGACAATAAATGGCTGTCCCCTTTTTTGCCTAAAGTCAGGCTGGCAACCTTCCAGTAATTTGAGGGAAACGGAGGTTTTGCATGAAAAGGTTCTTGGCAGCGATCTTGGGGTTCGCTCTGCTGACGTCCCCCGCTGCTGCCGCTTCTTACTCTTACGAGGTTCCCGACAGTCAAACAGCGCAGGTGGGTCAAAGCATCATCACCATCTGGGAACTCACAGAGGGGAACTGGGACTCAAGGCGCGAAGGCAGGGTTTTTTCTCCAGGGCAGTATGGCTATGAAACCGCCAACACCTATCTGTGCCCAAATGAAAAGATCTTGGCAGGAGAGTATCCGTGCAATTTCGCCGAGAGTGGAGCAGACCTCTACGGGTCCAACATTCTTCCAGTCTGCAAATCTGACGTAGATAACTTTTGCGTTGAGTCCATGACATTTTCCCTCTCAGACCGAGTGGTCGTTGGACAGTATTTTGACGACGCGGGTGGCGACAGCTTCGAAGCAATTCCAGAGCTCGGCTTGGAGCCGGGAGGTTTGGTCTCGTTATGGAAAGTGCCTGGGGCAGCCAACTCGGCTGGGGTGGAGACCTATGCGGTTAGTGTTCGATCTAGACAGAATTTCAATCCCTACCTAAAGCGAATCCAGACCATTTCACTTGATTTGAGCGTGACTCCTTATTTGGAGGTTCAAGGCAATTTCTACGCGCCGTCTTCCCACGAAGGTAAGGACGTGAACGGCCTCAACAAGGTTTACGGAGGCGTTCCCCAGGGTTGCACTTGGTCTGACGAAGGGCGTTGCGGTAAAGCCGCGGATTTTGTTGGAACCCCCAGCGTCAAGCTCACAATCCGAGCCTCTAATGAACTAACTGGCTGGTTTCGCGGGCGAATCTCGGGACCGGAGCTGTCGATTTCTAAGTTCAGCGAGAAGTCGAATCGGATTTCAATTTCTGGTCAGCCAGTAGAGGTGCCGAGATTCCACGTCTACGCCGATGCGTCCAACACTCCTATTGAGGTACAACAGGTGTTTCCTCGTGGGAGCGGTGGCACTGGCCGAGAGCTATTTGAAGGCAACAGCTCAAAACAAGTCTTTGCCACAGGTGGCGAAAGAACCTACCAAGTTCTCGAGGGAATGAGGGCGGCTGTGAAAGACACCGCCGCTGGTACATCGACGCTCTGGTCTATCGAGAGCATTCCGCTTGGAAACCAGCCCTGCTTTGCCAAGGCCGACGGTGTTCTGGGTGTGGTTTCAACCAATGCGACCGCCTATGACGGAACAGCGCCGGGCTTTGAGGACGGGCAGCTCACCTATAAAGTTGCGGGCCTCCACTATGCGCCGGATGGCAAGACCCTCAATCGCGGAACTTACGATCTCGTAATGCGATCTGACATCGCACGATGCCTCTATGGATTCTCCTCGGCACCCATCTCGGCAAAAATCCAAGTGCTCACCGAGCAGGGTGAAGCTGTTGTCGCATCAACCGTCGTGAACGAGCGAAATGGCTGGTTGAACCTGGCTGCTTATGGATTCACTTTTTCAGAGAAGAACATCAAGGTCGAGCTAACCCAGTTCAGCCCCAGAAAGGTGTCTCTCTCAAAGTTCACAGGGAAGTCAACTTCACTCGCGAATTCCCAAAAACGACAGCTTCAGAACGGGCTCTCATCCGCAGCTGGCGCCACCAGCATCACCTGCACCGCATACGGCTTGAAGACCACAAGTAAGGTCTCCTCCATGGCGCGCGCCAAGAGTGCTTGTGCATATGCGAACACTTTTGCTCCGGCGGCGAAAGTTGCACTTCAGGTCAAGGTCACTTCCCAAAAGTCTTGGGATGGCAAGGTGGATGTGGTTGTTCGCTAGTTCGCAGAAATTTGACCGGGCCGAATATGGTTCTAGAAACCATGAGCAACCTTTTCGTCTTCGATGGCGACTGCTCATTCTGCTCATCTTCGGCCCGTCTTTTGGAGAAAATCACGAAGGGTCGCATTCCAATTGAGCCTTATCAGTTCCTCGATCTAGAGGAGATCTCCGTCCCGCTACAAGAAGCCCAAAGCGCAGTTCAATTTCTAGTTTCAGGAGAGAGATACCAGGGCGCCCGCGCTATAGCAGAGGCTCTGATTTCTTCAAGAACTGGCTGGGCGGTCGCTGGTTGGTTCATAAAGGCCCCAGTCATCTTGAGCTTCGCAGAGTTGGTCTATTTGTTGGTGGCCAAGAATAGGCACCGACTACCCGGAGGAACTCCGGCCTGCAAATTGCAGTCCGACTGAGGGTGAACCCACCCAGCGAATCTTCAGCGATCTAGGAGCTCTTTAGGTAGACCCTGAGGGCATCACTGGCTTTCTTGACAGAAGAAACCTTGATCTCAGTTGCTGTTTCAGGACTGAGAAGCTTTATCCGATCACACACGGCCTTGGCTTGAGTTAGAGCAGCGGATCGACCCTTCGGCCCAAAATAGGTCGCGTTACAGGTTATTTTGTTGGCTCCGACTGTCCTTCTAGCGAAGCTATCTGCTTGAACCATTTGCCACGTGGAGAGCTTTTTCTGGGATGGCTTGAACTTCTCCAGGATTGCACTTTGAGGCTGAATAATTCGAACGGAGATGTTTTTCTCCGAGAAGGTAAATCCGTAGGCAGCAAGCTTTAGCCAGCCGTCAACCTCGGAAACCAGTGTTGAGGCGACGATGTTCTCGCCTTCCGCTGTAAGAACGGAGATCTTTGCTGAAACTGGTGCATTGGTGAAGCCGTAGAGACACCTTGCGACATCGCTGCGAATTAGCAGGTCGTATTTGCCAATAGCTTTGGATCCGTCTGGAAGCAGGTGTAGGCCAGCGACTGAGTAGTTGAGCGAACCATTCTTGAACTCTGGAGCAGCTTGGTCGTAGGCCATCGCATTAGTGGTGACTAAACCAACAAGGCCCTTTTGATTTGCATAGCAAGCAGCTTGCTGTTGGTTATTGCTAATCGAGTTGAACTGCCAAGAGGACTTGATAGCAGCCGCGCGGTTTCCCGCAGCTTCGCCAAATTTAGAGATCAGAACCCTGGCACGATTTTCGTAAGAAGGGTACTTGAGCCACTGCTTACCGTTTGCAAATCCACCTCCGGCAAACCAATTTTCAAAGAGCTCTTTCTCATCCGTAGTCAATGAGCTGTACTGGGTCTCCGCATACATAATTGGGACTTCAACTGGCTCAGCATTCACCGTGAAAAGGTTTTGCGTTGCGTCGATGGGCTTAATTGAAATGCTTGGCGAGGCCAACCGCCCGTGCAACCAACCCGCTATTTCGCTGGATGCCCTGACGTTCAGCTCTGCCCTCACGCCTGACGCAAACTCATCGCGAGCCCAACACTTACCGATGGTCGTCAGCACGCATCCATCGTTACTACCCTGCTCACCATTGTCGTGCACCCAGATTGTTTGCCCATTCAGTGTTACCTGCTCCACCGCGGATGGCCTATATCGCGGACCACTAAGTTCAACGACTGGGTAAATGGCTGCAGAAAGTGCACCGTATCTAACCACCAAACCATCGGTTACGGAGAATGACGAGTTAACCGCCACCACGTAAAGATCGGTGCCGCCGGCGTGAAAAACACCCGGAACTCTCCAGAGCGATGGACCAGCGCCGACTGGAGTCTTCAATTGTTCGAGTGCGGGAAAACTAAATCCAGTCGCAAAATCTGTGATCTGCTCGGCCCTGACTCGACCTGATGAAGACGATTCCAAATAGAAGCTTTCGATGCAATGGCCCTCATCGTTTGTGCAGGCCGGGATTATCGCGTGGGCTTGGACCGTATAACCGCGTTCAAGCTTGCAATTTTCAGTTGTGAATGACAGGCACCACAGCCCATGATCCCCGTCCTCTGGGGCCTTTGGTTTCATTAGAAGAGAAACGTAGCCGGGGCCGTTACGAAGGTCCTCCACTGTAAAGGCGATTTTGTCTTCGACCAAGGGGTCGACTCCAACAGGGACAAAGTCCCTTGCTGAGGAGGGCATGGCAAGACAAGACGTCAGCAATAGAGCGAGTGCGGCAATGATGAAACGCTTCATCTGATCCCCCAAAAGAACTCAGCGCTCTTAGGAGGTTACTTGAACATTTCGATGGAGACGAGTCTCTTTAATTCCCCAATAAGGCGGATAGACCTAGACAATGGCCTGCTTAACCAGCTCAACAATCTGAGCCTCCACCTTGGGAGTCAGCTCAGTTAGGGCATAGCTTGTGGGCCAGAAGGTTCCCTCATCTAGGTTTGCAGCCTCTTGAAAACCAAAGGTGGAGTAGCGGACCTTGAACTTACTGGCGGACTGGTAAAAGCAGATGACTTTGTCATTTACGTAATAGGCCGGCATCCCATACCAGGTGCGGGTTGTGATTTTGTCAGAGATCGCGAGAACCAGATCATGGATTCTCTTGGCCATCACTTGATCGTGCGGATCCATCTCGGCAATCTTGCGCTGGACCTGCTCCTCGCCAGAGAGTTTCTTAAACTCTCGTGCCTCACGAGCACGCTCCCTCATAACCTCGCGCTCTTCAGCGGTGAATGCACTCTTTGAACCTTGCTCGGCCACTATTCCTCCTAGGCAACGCCACGAGTTTGGCAGACCTAAGGCGCAAAGACAACCATCATGAAGGACCCAAAGATACCCAAGTGCACGGCGGCCTGCAGCAGGGTTGCTCGGCCTTGGACCACGGTGAGCGTTGAAACAATCAGTGTTAGAAACAGCAGAGTAATTTCACTTGGGTTCAGGCCCAGATTCACGTCGTAACTAAACACGATGGAGAGAATCGCGATTACTGGAATGGTAAGACCGATTGATGCTAGGGCTGACCCATAGGCAAGATTCAAACTGGTTTGAGTCCTACCCGAGTAGGCAGCCTTGATTGCCGATACCGACTCGGGCAACAACACAACAACGGCAATACTGACAGCAACAACCATTTGTGGAAGTCCAAAATCTGAAACCACCGATGTGATGAGTGGACTTGTCACTTTGGCTAGACCTACAACCGCCACGAGCGATCCAAACAGAGCAGCCAAACTCCACCAGGCAAGATTGGCACTTGGTGGTGTGACGTGTGAGTTCTCTGACTGCTCAACATTTGGCTTGATGGGCGGCAAAAAGTAGTCACGGTGTCTCACGGTCTGCACCGCAACAAAAGTCAGGTACATCGCCAGCGAAGCAACGGCGGCAAACCCAAGCTGAAATGGGGTGAATGTTGGTCCGGGTGAAGAAGTGGTAACACTCGGAAGAACCAGACTTAGCACACTCAAAGCAGCGAGCGCGCCAACCGCCCCACCAATGCCCTCGGCGTTGAAGGTGGCGACCTTCCTTCTAAGGGTCTTCACCAATAGCGATGCACCGACAATTCCAGTTGTGGTGATCATGACTGCCGCAAAGACAGTATCGCGCGGCAAATCACGCGCGGCCGCAGGTTCATCCAAAATCAAAACGATGATCATGCCCACTTCAATCACCGTTACCGCGACAGCGAGAATCAAGGATCCGAATGGCTCGCCAACTCTTAGGGCCACAACCTCAGCATGGTGAACAGCCACAAACACTGTCGCGACCAAAACCAAGCCCAAGACAAGCAAGATTGGGAAGGCAGGGTTTTGCTCCCAGGTCAGAGCCAAGATCCCGAGAGACAAAATGGGAACGGCGAAGTAGGAGGGTTTGAGCGCTTTGAAGTTTGCCGCCACGATAACCCTCTCTTTTCTCTGAAAACAAAAAACAAAGGGTCAGTAATCCCAGACAGAGCCACCCAGGAGAATCGAACTCCTGACCTGCTCTTTACGAGGGAGCTGCTCTACCGACTGAGCTAGGGTGGCGCGTTGAAAAAGACTACCAAAAGCAAAAGGGGCACCATTGCCGTGGTGCCCCTTTTATAGGAGGCCCTGAACCTGTCAGGGTTTTCACCCACAGCAAAAGCTTTTGGAATTTACTGCGGGGAATCGTGTAGTCAAAAAGTTAAATTCTTCGTCAAAGAGGTTTATTCCAAGCTCGACTTTGCCTGTGTGAACTTGTCAGCTGCGAACTAGGTGCATCTTTAGAAAGGTGTGCTCATCCTCTTGAACCTTTCCGGTAGCAATGAAGCCTGACTTTTCATAGCTACGGATTGCCCTCAGATTGCTCTCCAAAACCTCGAGCGTGATTTCCCTCATTGAGAGCAGTTCAAATGCGAAGCGCGTGACCAGCGCGACTGCCTCTGAGCCAAAGCCACGTGAGGTTTTTGAACTCAGTAGTGCGATCCTGAGATTCATCGAGGCTCGCTCTGCGTCGAGCTCATTGAGAACGATCTCGCCGAGAAACTCATTAGTGTCACTTTCGAGAATTGCCCAGTCCAAACGACCCTCGGCACCTGGTCTAGATTGCAGCCAGTTAGTTAGCTGCTCAACCGTGAAGGAGCCTGAACTTGCAGTCCAAATGTGAGTCTCCTCATCGTTGACTAGATCGATGTAGGGGTTCAGGTAGGTGGGGTCTAGTTGCTTCAAGGTCACCAGATCCCCAGATAGCTCGGGCGCTGTAGCGGGAATCGTGACTGTCATGCGAAGAGACTAACCAAGCTAGAAAATAATGACCTGGCTCTAAGCGGCACTTCGTTGCCAGACTCCAGCCCGGATTAACCTTGCTCTAGCAGCATCTTCAATCGGCGACTCAGGTCCGATTGCAAACCTCATAAATCTCAGAAGAGATGTGGTCACGGGACGAGTGAACCAAAGCGGAAGACCCTTGAGTCCGATCATCTCTCGGTACTCATCCGGGAGGGTTGCAAGAGCTGATTGAAATAGCAGTGCGTAAACAGGTTTTGCAAGCGGTGGCAGAGGTGCTCGTTTGATCCAGCTGATGACCGAGCGAGTCTTTTGATTGACCACGAGCTCGGACTTGAACTCTTCCAAAGTTGCGAAGAGTTCGCTCTCGGATTGAGGTGCACTGTTTAGGCCAAGTGGTTCAACGGAGCGAGCCCAGAGTCTGACATAGGCATCTGCTCCCCCTGGAATCTCACGCTTTGAATAGTTCTGGTGTGCTCTGAGAAAACTCTCCATGAAGGCAATGTGGACCCAGAGCAATAGGTGTGGGTCAGCTGCTCGATAGCCGGTGCGCTCGCCATCTGCAGTTTCATACTCACCGCTAACTCTCTCGTGCATGCGATTCACACGGCCAGCCTCATTTTTGATGGCGGTGTGCGATCCAAAAGTTGTGATTGTCAGCCAGCGAATGGTGCCCGATAACCTGCCGAGCGGATCCTCTTCATACCTGGAGTGCTGGGCAACACCGGCCAAAGAGCCAGGGTGAAGTGCCTGCATCAGCAGGGCCCTGATGCCCCCAACCAAAGTTGCAAAGTCTGCGTGCACAATCCACGGAGCGTCTTCGGGTAAGAACAATCCTGGTTCATCACCCTCCGCCACAATAGGTAGCCAGGGTGGGATGCCCTGCGGGTCACCAGATAGAAGCTTGCGAAACCTTTTTGAAAGGTTTTCTTGTAACCGATTGTTGGGCAATTAGAACCTAATCTTTATGAAACTACTAACTGGAGAACCATGACTGAGCAAGAACTAATCCAAGAGTTTCAGAAAAACCGACTGCACATCATCCTCGCTCAACTTGCGCCCACAGCTCTGCTGGCATTTGCCTCAGTCGCAACCCCAGGCATCGCTGCAAGTGATGAATACGTAAAGCATGCATTTGCACTGATTCTGCTGGCCTCGGGAATCCTCGGCGCACTTGCGGAGTACTCGGCAGCGGCTCAGGCTCAGGCGGCTATTGATGATCTCAAGGCACTTCCAGGTGCGTCGAAACTTCGTTCTCGAGTAATCGCTTTCCGCCCCTGGCTTGAGGTTGTGAAGTTTGTAACTCCCGCAATCTTTGTGGCCATATTTGGCTTTATCCTGGCTGGTCTTTACCTCTAGGTAAGACAAAACCCCGAGGCCAAAGCCTCGGGGTTTTGCTTTAGCTTGACTAGTGCTGCACTGCCTTGGCGATGCCCGCACCGGTTAGGGAGCGAACCTCGAGCTCGGCGTACTTTGCATAGTTACGTTCGTTGGAAGTCTTGGTTCCAAGCCAGCCCATGAAGAAGCCGAATGGAATTGAGACGATTCCTGGGTTTGCAAGTGGGAACCAGTTGAATGCGATTCCACTGTCGAATGGAATCAAGCTGGTTGCTGCACCCGACACCACTGGGCTAAAGATCAAAAGACCAACGGCTGAGAACAGACCACCGTAGATGGCCCATACCGCTCCGCGGGTGTTGAACTCTTTCCAGAACAGTGACAGAAGCACTGCAGGTAGGTTTCCACTGGCTGCGATTGCGAATGCAAGAGCAACCAAGAAGGCCACGTTCAGACCCTGAGCTGCGATTGCCAAAACAATCGACAGACCACCAATCACAAACGCTGCAATACGGGCAACCTTTACCTCCTCTTCAGGAGTTGCGTTGCCCTTCTTGATTACGTTGGCGTAGAGGTCGTGAGCGAGTGATGATGAGGAAGCCAGGGTTAGACCTGCCACCACAGCCAGGATGGTTGCGAACGCAATCGCACCGACCACGGCCAGCATCACTGCACCACCAACGGTTCCAGCTCCACCACCGAGGTATTCGGCGAGCATCGGAGCTGCTACGTTTCCAGCCTTGTCCTTAGCGGTAATCGCTTCGGCTCCAACCAACGCCGCTGCACCAAAGCCGAGGGCGATGGTCATTAGGTAGAAGGTGCCGATGTGACCAATCGCCCAGTTCACACTCTTGCGAGCATCCTTGGAGGTTGGCACGGTGTAGAAACGAATCAGGATGTGAGGAAGACCTGCGGTTCCAAGGATTAGAGCAAGCGCTAGCGAGATCAGATCTAGCTTGGAGAACAGGGTCTTCAGAGCATCAAGGTTTCCAGCCTCATCAAAGACATCCTTACCAAATCGTTGACCTGGCTCTAGGAAGCTTGGGTTACCCGAGGCAGCCTGCGCAGCACCGAGTAGCTCAGAGATGTTGAACTGGAAGTGAACCAAAACCATGATGGTCATCACAGCGGCACCGGTCATCAACAAGAAGGCTTTGATGATCTGCACATATGTGGTTCCACGCATACCACCCACGGTCACGTAGATGATCATCAGAACACCAACACCAACGATTACCCAGTTCTTCGCAGCACCATCGGTGAAGCCAAGAAGCAGGGAAACCAGGGCACCGGCACCAACCATCTGAGCGAGCAGGTAGAAGACCGAAACCACAACCGTTGAAGTTGCGGCAGCGGTTCTTACCGGACGCTGCTGCATGCGGAAGGCAAGCACATCACCCATGGTGAAGCGACCGGAGTTACGCAGCGGTTCAGCAACGAGCAGCAATGCCACAAGCCAAGCAACCAAGAATCCGATCGAGTACAGGAAGCCGTCGTAACCAAAGAGTGCAATGGTTCCAGCGATACCTAGGAAGGAGGCTGCCGACATGTAGTCACCTGCGATAGCAAGACCGTTCTGGAAACCAGAGAAGTTGCCACCACCGTTGTAGAAGTCGGTTGCCTTGGTGTTCTGACGCGAAGCGCGGAACACCACGAAGAGAGTTACCAGAACAAAGAGTAGGAACAGTGCACTTGAGACTGTTGTGTGGTCTAGATTCACTGAGCCAACTCCTTCTCCACCTGATCGCGTAGCTTGTCGCTAGCGCCATCGAGGACATGCGAGGAGTGACGTTCGTAGAGCCACATAATCACGAACGTAGACACAAACTGCAAAGTGCCCAGGATGAAGGCGATATTGATGTTTCCGATAACTGGGGTAACTACAAAGTCACGAGCAAAGGCCGTGAGCAAAATGTAGATGAAATACCAGGAGAGAAAAGCCGCGGTCAGAGGAAATGCAAACCCCCTGAAGCTCTTTCTCAGCTGGGCGAATTCGGGACTGGACTGTGTAGTCTCCCAAACTCGTTGCTGCTGATCCGACATTGAACTCCTTTGTTCATTCGGCCGGTCCTACCGACCGAAGCATTGCTGCCTATCAGACTCTAGCGAAAAAATATGCCTATAACTCAACCAGCGCAGGTTTTATTCCCGGTACCGATATCTTCGCCTCGGAAATATGCCTCAACGATTGCGTCAATGCAGACGTTCGAACCGTATGCAGTGTGTCCTTCGCCCTCATAGGTCAGAAGCACTGCCCCATCCAAAAGCTCCGAAAGTGCAACGGCCTGCTGATATGGGGTGGCTGGGTCTCCAGTTGTTCCCACAACCAATGGCCCCTTAGCCAAATCGATCTGATAATCCAGATCAACCATTGACTTACCCTCTGGCCAGGCTTCACAGGCCAGGTTTGGGTAGGCGAAGTACTTGCCGAACACCGAACTCGCCTCTAAAAATTCATCATTCAGGCTTTGCGCCTCAGCTGCGGTGATTCTCGAATCGGCGCAGGAGATAGCGAGGTTTGCCTCATTCAGATTTGAGAGGTAGCCATCGGCAACATCTCGGTCGTTGTAATAGTCCGCCAGTAACAGCATGGTGGTGCCATCGCCCGTGAGCGCCTCTTGGAACGCTTGAGATAGATAAATCCAAGACTCCTGGGAGTAAAGCGCTGCAAAGATACCAGCGAGCGCCGACTGGAGAGTTAGCTTCCTATCAACCTGGGTCTCTAAAGGCTTGGTTTCAATCTGCTTCAAAAAGTCAGCCACCACGCTTAGTGCGCTATCCACACTGCCCTTGAATGGGCACTCCGAGGTCCCAATACAGTCGGCTAGATAGGCCCTAAAGGCTGAATCGAAGCCGACAACCTGGTTCAGAAGCATCTCGGATTCGCTCAACTGTGGATCCATAGCTCCATCGAGCACTAGGTTTCCGACTTTGTCTGGAAATAGGGCCGCATAGGTGGTTCCAAGCAAGGTTCCGTAACTGAAGCCAAGGTAATCGAGCTTCTCTGACCCAAGCAAAACACGCATCAATTCCAGATCGCGAGCAGCCTGCTGGGTATTGAAAAAGCCGACGTCAAAGCCGGTTTCCTGACAGCTCAGAGCGAAGTCGGAAAGGACTTTCTTTGAATACTCGATGTCTGCATCGCTGCCAAACTCATATGGAGATTGCCCGTAGTAAACCTCGTCTTTTAGCTCTACAGAGCTGCAATTCACTGAGGTGGACTCCCCCACTCCGCGAGGATCAAACGCAATCAGCTGAAAGTCTTTACGAAGTTCTGCCGAACCAATCGATTCATAGCCTTCGCGCATCCACTTCACGGCCGATACCCCGGGACCACCTGGGTTCACAAAGATGGCTGGCTTGTCTTTGGAGTTCGAATCGCGCATTAGTGCCAGCGTGATGAAGTCTTTTTCAGGGTTTAGCCAGTCCAATGGAGCGGCAATCTCTGCACACTCGAAACTCCCCTCACAGGGAGTCCAAGAAATCTCCTGGCTCATGACCTCTTCGAGTGAGTCGATTTCAGCCAGGCCGGCATCCGCAGTTGGAGAACAACCGCTAAGCAAAATAAGGGAAGCAAGTGCCAGACCTCTAATTCGCACTGGTCCTCCTAAAAATCAATTTCACACACAGTGCTTCGAGCACAAGTAAGTCTCTAACGTTACTTGCCAGTCGCCCACGCGCTGTCGAAATACCATCCAATACTGCAATCGTCATTTCCGCAGTCCCCGATTCTGCGCGCGCAATTAGTTCACCCTGATGCTCTGGGTTATACAGTGCAGTCCCGGTGGCTAGCTGTATCGAGAGCACGTCCCGGTAAATCGATTCCATGTCGGTGAGGATGCGATCCAAACCGTCTCGAAGCAATCTGGTCTGACGACGCTTTTGATTCTCTTCAAGCTCCCTAAAAGATGACCTAACTGACGGCGGGAGCTTGTCTCCCTCGCTGAATCCAAAAGCGGAGAGCAGCGCACTCTTCTCCTGCTCATCCCGCTCGAGTGCGACCTGCTCGGCATCCTTTTTAGCAATCTGCAAAAACCGCTCCGCGGCCATCATTGCGGAGGAAAGGTTATTGATTCCCAAGGCAACGGAAATCGTGTCGCCTCTTCTATTTCTTGCCTCTGAACTGGTTGCTAGTCGCTTGGCCATGCCAACGTGGTTCTGAGCCTGTCGAGCGGCAACCTTTGCAACCTCGAGATCGATGCCATCTCGCTGGTGCAGCAGTTGAGCAACTTCGTCAGTTGATGGCAGGCGCAGATTGATGTTTCTGGTTCGCGAGCGAATTGTTGGCAAGAGGTCAGACACCGATGGCGCACAAAGAATCCATATTGTGCCCTCGCTTGGTTCCTCGAGTTCCTTGAGCAGAACATTCGAGGTTCGTTCGGTCATTCGATCGGCATCCTCCAAGATCAGGATTCGATACTTGGACATGCTGGTCGAAAGTGACGCCTTGCTAACCAGCTCTCGCACCTCATCAATGCTGATCTGGACTCGATCGGTGGAGAAGAATGTGACATCTGGGTGTGCGGTGGCCATGACCAGGCGACAGCTTTGACAGTCACCACAACCCTGACTTTCGCACTCCAAGGCAGCTGCGAAACTAAGAGCCAGATTTGAGCGACCCGATCCGTGAGGGCCAGTGAAGAGCCAGGCGTGGTGAACACCGCTCTCTCTATTTTCAACAACGCGAACTAGTTGCTCGATTGCCTCAGGCTGTCCGAGCAACTCATCCCAGACTTTGCTGCTCAAGAAATTCCTAGCTCAGCGAGTCGGTCTCGAATTGATGCCTGGATTTGATCGACAGCCTGGTTTGCATCGATCACTAAAAAGCGCTTCTCTTTGGCAAGCTCCAGATACATCTGTCTGGCTCGCTCGAAGAACTCAACCTTCTCGCGCTCCAGGCGATCCGGCTCAGTGCCAGTCTTGGAGCGACGCTGCATTGCATCTTGGGCAGGCAAATCAAGCAAGATGGTTAAATCAGGCACCAGGTTGTCCACTGCCCAGAGCGATATCTCGCGAACCTGGTTCACATCCAGATCGCGCGCTGCCCCTTGATAGGCAACCGATGAGTCAAAGTAGCGGTCGGTCAGAACTATGTCTCCGCGCTCCAGTGCCGGTCTGATCTTGGTAGCAACGTGATGAGCGCGATCCGCGGCATAAAGCAAAGCCTCGGCCCTGGGAGCGACATCACCTTTACGGTGAAGCAGAAGGTGACGGATTTCTTGACCCAACTCGGTGCCACCGGGCTCCAAGGTCCGAAGCACCTTGTGGCCGCGCGAAATCAAGAAGTCCTGCAAACTTTCCAGCTGGGTGGACTTGCCCACACCATCAATGCCCTCAAACGAAATAAACATCAGCGCTTTTTGCGGGTGGTCTTCTTTTGAGTTTTTGGTGCTTCACCCGGCTCCACCCCAAGCTTCTCACGACGAATCGCTAGAAGCTCAAAGGCACGATCACTCGAAAGCTCATCAAGTGGCTCATCCTTGGGAACAGTTGCATTGATGATGCCGTCGGTCACGTAATTTCCAAACTGGCCAGTCTTTGCAACTACAGCCTTGCCTGATGCTGGATCCTCACCAAACTCGCGCAGCGGAGTCGAGGCAGTTCTGCGAGCGCCGTACTTCGGCTGCTTGTAGATCTCGATGGCTTGATCAAGTGTGATGCTGAAGATTTCACTCTCACTGGTGAGCGATCTGGAGTCAACACCGCGCTTTAGGTATGGGCCATACTTGCCGTTTTGAGCAGTGATTACCAATCCGCTCTCCGGATCTACTCCAACCTCACGAGGAAGTGACAGCAGCCTCAGTGCATCCTCCAAAGTCACGGTTGCCACCGACATGTCTTTGAATAGCGAAGCGGTCTTCGGCTTTGGATTGCCATCATCGACCAAGGTGACAAACGGTCCGTATCGCCCGTCCTTGACTGCAATCTCCAGGCCTGACTCAGGGTCAACTCCGAGGATTCGGTCAGAGGCTGGCGGTGCAGCGATGAGCTCGGCTGCCTTCTGAGGGGTTAGCGCATCCGGTGCCATGCCCTCGGGGATGTTTACAATCCTGCGCTCACCGTCTTCTTCAAGCTCGATGTAAGGACCGTATTTGCCGGTTCTTAGAAGAACCCCCGGAGAGATTTCAAAGCTGTTGATTGCTCGAGGGTCAGACTCACCTAACGACTCAACGGTCTGCTTGAGGCCCTGATCTCCGAAATAGAAGTCCTTGAGCCACCCGGTTCTGTCAAGTTCACCAAGCGCAATCCGGTCAAGATCCTCTTCCATCTTGGCGGTGAATTCGTAATTCACCAGGTCGCCAAAGTTCTCCTCGAGGAACCTAGTGACAGTGAATGAGATCCACTCTGGAACTAGCGCACTGCCCTGCTTCACCGCGTAACCCTTAGACAGGATCGTGGAGATGATGGCGGCATAGGTCGATGGTCGACCAATACCCTGCTCCTCCAGCGCCTTCACCAGAGAGGCTTCGGTGTAGCGAGCAGGTGGCTGGGTGGAGTGTAGTTTTGACTCACTGCTCTCAACCACCAGAACATCTTTTTCCGCGAGGTTTGGAAGCTTGGCTTCGTCCTCCGACTCGTCCTCACGAGTTTCGTCATAGACCGCCAAGAATCCCTTGTAGGTGACAACAGTTCCACTGGCGTTGAATACCAGCTCGTCCGCACCAAGCTTGGTGCCAAGTCGAACCGAGGTGGTCGAAAGCTTGGCATCCGCCATCTGAGATGCAACGGTTCTGCGCCAGATCAGTTCATACAGAGCTAGCGACTTTCCAGAGAGAACTGAACGAAGTTCATCAGGGTGCTTGAAGCTCTCACCGGATGGACGGATGGCCTCGTGGGCCTCTTGGGCGTTTTTCGACTTTGCACCGTAAGGTCTGGGTGCATCCGGAACCAAGTCAGCCCCGAAGAGCTTGGAGGCCGCAGCTCTGGCTGCCTGAGTCGCCTGCACCGAGAGTGAAGGCGAATCGGTTCGCATGTAGGTGATGTGACCATCTTGATAAAGCTGCTGCGCGGTATCCATCGCCTGCTTAGCACTCATGCCCAACTTGCGTGAGGCTTCCTGCTGCAAAGTTGAGGTAGTAAAAGGTGCGTACGGCTTTCTGGTTGAGGGCTTAGCCTCGACCGAGAGCACGGTGAGCTTTGCGCCCTCCAGTCCCTCCGAGATTTCAGTGGCCACCTCAGGGCTCAGAACAACTGCGTCCTGAATGAGTTTTCCGTTGGCATCAAAACTCTTACCGGTTGCCACGCGCTTGGAGTTCTGCTCCAGCAACTTGGCCTCGAACTTGGTGCCATCTTTACCAAGCTGAACAGTCACCGATCCATAGCTTGCAGCTACGAAGGCCATGCGCTCACGTTCACGTTCAACGAGCATCCTCATTGCAGGAGATTGCACGCGGCCGGCGGATAGACCTCGGTTGATCTTTCTCCAAAGCACTGGGGAAATTTCATATCCAACCAGACGATCCACTACACGTCTGGTCTCCTGGGCTTCAACCAAGTCTTCGTTTAGGGCACGGGTGTTCTGAGCGGCTTGAGCGATTGCCTCTTTGGTGATCTCGTTGAACACCATTCGCTTCACTGGAATCTTTGGCTTTAGAACCTCTAGCAGGTGCCAGGCGATAGCTTCGCCCTCGCGGTCTTCATCGGTAGCGAGATAGAGCTCCTCGGCCGACTTCATAGCCGACTTCAGCTCCGAAACGGTCTTGGACTTGCCCGGTGAGATTACGTAGTAGGGAGAAAAGTCATTTTCGACATCAATCGAAAACTTGGCCAAGGAACCCTTTTTCTTCTCGGCCGGAAGCTCTTTGGGTTCGGCAAGATCACGGATGTGGCCGACGGATGCTAGAACCTCGAAATCTGACCCGAGGTACTTGGCGATTGTTTTCGCTTTAGCGGGCGACTCAACAATCACTAGCTTTTTAGCCACAAATTCTCCTTTATATATCAGCGTGGAGCGCCTGCCACCGCATAGCTTTCCAGCTGAAAAAACGACGCCATACTGTGGCCTCGAATCTCCACGCCGTCTCCGACAATACGACATTGGAGCAAATCGAAGCCAACACTTTCCAGAATTTGATCAGCATTTGCACACACCACACCGGAGACCAAACCTCGATGCGTATCAGCTGCAGTCAGCGCTGCAAGATCGGTTGCAGCCTGCAATTTGATTTCCTGAATCAGTGCAGAAATTCCAATTGCCGCGACCAGTGAAACCGATGTGATGCCAACCAAGATGATTGCGAGCGCAGCGGTTACTGCGCCTTCTTCTAACCGAGTGAAATGCCACATTGTTCGGTCCTCAGCGTGATAAGCCCCGACCTGACTAGCGCCAGGCAACTAAGTCGCCCCCGGTCATAGAGTTCGAATGAGAGATCACTTGATACGTCTAGTTCTTTGCCAATTAGGTGCGCTCTCAGAAGGTATCCGGCATCTTGCTCCAGGTGAAGTTGGTTAGCAGCCAGGGAAATGAGCCAGCCGATCAAGCTGATGCCCATCAACACTGTGGGCATCAGCACAATCAGCTCAGCGGTCACCGCACCTCGGTCAGATTTCCAAACCAAGGGCACGGCCCACCAACTTGAAAAGCATCGATCGAACCTCTTCGCTTCTGAGCACCAAAAGCATCAACCCCGCGAAAGCCACCCCCGCCAGCGTTGCGATTGCATACTCGGCAGTGATTGCTCCGTCGTCTTTATATATGTCTAGTTTCATGTTTCTCCTTTGGTTAGTACCCCAAGCAAAATTGGTGCCACCGTGAGTAGCAAAAAGGCAGGCAATGTCGTCAGACCCAAAGGCAACATCAGTCGCACCGAAAGCTGCTTTGCACTGACTAGGCTGCGATTTCGCCAAGCTGCCAGATCGCTTTCAATCTGAGACTGCAGCAGGAGTTTGAGATTCGCTCCGCTTTGCAATGCAAATTGAATTAGTTCGCTCTGCTTTGAAATGTCGCAGAGCCTAAGCGCCTCGCCAAGCTGAATCCCGGTTTGAACAAAGATCGCCAATTTCAACATTGGCTGCTGCGGTGGTTTTGATATTTCGGTTGCAGCTTTGATCATCCGCTCAGAGATGCGATGACCCAGATAACTAAGGCCAGCAGCAATTCCCAAGAGCAGGAGTCCGACTGGAGATAGCAGCGCCTGAAAAACGCCCAAGCCGGTCAGCTCAGCCAGCATCAACCCAAACCACGGCAACCAAAGCATCAACTTCTTGGTCGAGATTGGAACCTGCTGGGCCTGCTCGATTTCGTCCCGAGTCTCGTTTTCAATGGTCTGCACCCTAGCGAGTACCCGCGCGGCATCAATCGCTGGAGAGCCAGCATCAATCGCTAGCCTCAATGTTGAAAAGTGAGACTGGTTCTTCACCCCCGAAATCTCTATTGCCTGCTGCTGACTCACCCCGGCGGCCAGTAGCGCCGCAAATTTCTCAAAGCTCAATCGACACCGCCTGAAATGGGTCTAACTGCAGCCGGCCGATCTGAGATATTCTTCGGCCTTCGATGTTCTCAAGCTGCACCACGTAGTCGATACCCATGGCTAGTTGAGCAACGAGATCTCGCTCGATGTTTGCAAGCTGCCCTAGGAGCAAAAGCCGATTTGAGACCTCGGCTAGGGATCTGGCGTGAAGTGTCGCAAGCGCCGGATGTCCGTTATTCACAGCTTGCAACAGAGCGATAAATTCTGCTCCTCGCACTTCTCCAAGCACCAAGCGATCGGGCCGCATCCGAAGAGCCGCAGTCAGTAGCTCAGATTGTGAGATCAGGCCGACCCCCTCTTGATTCTTAGGCCGTTCCAACAAACTGAAGGATGGGGCTGTCACTTTGATTTCCGGGGTCTGTTCAATCACGGCGCAGCGTTGGCCACTTTGATTTACCAGGGCGCTTAGCAGAGTGGTTTTGCCAGATGAAGTTGCGCCAGAAATCAAAATCGTCTTTTGGCCATAGACCGCCTTCCCCAGGAACTGAGCTTGCGACTCAGTCAAAAATCCGGTCGCCAACAAATGCTCCAGAGTTATCTGGGTTTTGGGGTGACGCCTGATGGTGACCATGGGGTGCAAAGAGACTGCACTTTGAAGTTGAGCGCTGAAACGAAAGTTTGAAATTGAGAAGTCCGCCATCGGCTTTGCCAGGTCGAGTCTTGAACCACTCTCTAGAGCAAGTTCAATTAGCAAACTGGAGAGCTCGGCATCTGATTGAAAGGGGCTGGGTACCTTTTCCAGAGCACCGCCACGGTCAATGAAGCAGTTTCCTGAACCAACCAGCATCAGCTCAGTCACTCCCCTAGTAAAGAGGGCTCCTAGCTGGGCCGGTATCTCCATGAAGCCAATGGTTCAGCTAAATGCCAAGTCGAGTGAGCGGATCAGAAAGTCTGTGGAAAATAAAAGGGGCGGCAGGTTTGGGGGAAACCTGCCGCCGGGCGGTGCAAACATGGGGGGACGTTGCACCGCGGCTGAACTAGTCAGCAATCAAGAGTCTATGCGGAAAAACGAACATTTTGTCCCCCTTTTGGGGATTTTCAGAAATGTTGATCCCGATAATGCGGAACCGAGTGCAAGAAATGCGATGAATTTCTGGCATTATGAAGGCGTCAACACCTGGAGGACAATGATGTCTGTTGCACCTGAAATAGAGAATTTGCTGCACGAAACAAGGCGTTTCGCACCAAGTTCAGAGTTCGTGGCCGATGCGATTGCAAAGCCTGAACTATACGAAAAAGCCAAAACTGATCGGCTCCAGTTTTGGGCAGAACAAGCCAGAGAACTGCACTGGCACAAACCCTTCACCCAAGTCTTGGACTGGTCAAATGCACCATTTGCCAAGTGGTTCCACGATGGTGAGATCAACATCAGCTACAACTGCCTTGATCGCCACGTTGAAGCCGGTTGGGGGAAGCGCGTAGCGCTGTTCTTTGAAGGCGAGCCTGGCGATAGCAAGGTCTACACCTACCTAGACCTGCTGATTGAGGTCAAAAAGGCAGCGAATGTGCTGTTGAAACTGGGTGTTCAGCCCGGTGACCGCGTTGCCATTTACATGCCCATGATTCCCGAGGCGATCATCGCGATGCAGGCAGTTGCCCGTGTTGGTGCGGTGCACTCGGTTGTCTTTGGTGGCTTCTCTGCCGATTCACTGGCTGCCCGCATCGAAGATGCTGAGGCAAAGCTTGTGATCACTGCCGACGGAGGTTTCCGCAAGGGCAAGGCCTCTCCACTCAAGCCAGCAGTAGACGAGGCACTCTCTGGCGGAAAGTGCCAAAGCGTCGAGCACGTTCTAGTCGTGAAGCGAACCGGCAACGATGTCGAATGGACCTCGGACCGAGACCTGTGGTGGCACGAGGAGCTGGGTGCAGTAGAGACCGAGCACGTTGCTCAGGGATTCAACGCCGAGCACCCACTATTCATTCTTTACACCTCGGGCACCACGGGTAAGCCAAAGGGCATCTTGCACACCACCGGTGGTTACCTGACCCAAGCCAGCTACACCCACCGCAATGTCTTTGATCTACACCCAGGTCAAGACATCTACTGGTGCACTGCAGATGTGGGCTGGATTACCGGTCACTCATATGTCGCCTACGGACCGCTAGCCAATGGTGCGACTCAGGTGATCTATGAGGGAACTCCAGATTCCCCTGACTGGGGAAGATGGTGGGACATCGTACAGAAGTACCACGTCTCAATCCTCTACACCGCACCCACTGCTATTCGCAGCTTTATGAAGATTGGTCGCTCAGTAACCACTCACTACGACCTCAGCTCCATCAGAGTGCTGGGTAGCGTGGGCGAGCCAATTAACCCAGAGGCATGGATGTGGTACCGAGACGTAATCGGTGCCAATAAGGCTCCGATTGTTGACACCTGGTGGCAAACCGAGACCGGCGCAATCATGATCTCGCCGCTACCAGGCATCACTGCAACCAAGCCAGGTAGTGCCCAGGTCGCGCTGCCGGGTATCGAGATGGCCGTCATCGATGACGATGGCAACAAGGTAGGAGCTGGTCACGGTGGCTACCTAACTATCACCGAGCCCTGGCCATCAATGCTTCGCGGCATCTGGGGTGACCCAGAGCGCTACAAAGAAACCTACTGGTCCCGCTTCGAGGGCAAGTATTTTGCCGGCGATGGTGCCAAGCTCGACGAGGATGGCGATCTGTGGCTACTTGGCCGCGTGGATGATGTCATGAACGTTTCCGGTCACCGACTTTCAACCGCAGAGATCGAATCCGCCCTGGTATCCCACCCATTCGTAGCCGAAGCTGCGGTGGTTGGCGCTAAGGATGAGACCACAGGTCAAGCCGTGGTGGCATTCGTGATCCTGCGACGCAGTCACCAGGATGAAATCGGCAGCGATGCCGACACCTCAAAGATCCTTCGCGACCACGTTGCTAAGGAGATTGGTCCAATTGCTAAGCCGAGAACCATCTTTGTCGTGAGCGAACTGCCAAAGACCCGCTCTGGCAAGATCATGCGTCGTTTGCTTCGTGATGTCGCTGAAGACAGACCTATCGGTGACGTTACAACCCTGGCTGATACATCTGTGATGGACACCATCACCGGTCGCATCAACGCGGGTGCCAACGACTAAATTCCGGATAAAACAAAACCGCCGGTCCTAAGACCGGCGGTTTTGTTTTGCCTACTCAAATTCGACGATTAGCTCGACCTCTACTGGGGCATCAAGTGGCAGGGAGGCTACTCCCACGGCACTGCGTGCGTGTTTGCCTGACTCACCAAAGACTGCACCCAAAAACTCTGAAGCACCGTTTAGCACACCTGGTTGCCCGGTGAAATCGGGGGTCGATGCCACAAAACCTACTACCTTGACCACTCTTTTCACGCGGTCGAGATCTCCGATAACACTCTTGACTGCGGCCAAAGCATTCAGCGCACAGCGCTGAGCGATCTCTTTGGCAAACTCGGGGGTGATCTCTGCTCCGACTTTGCCGGTTGCCATGAGCTGACCTTCTACCAGCGGAATCTGCCCTGCGGTAAAGACCAGGTTCCCCGAAACAATCGCAGGTACATACGCTCCCGCGGGAGTTGCAACTGGGGGCAGGGTTAGACCGAGCTCTGCGATTTTGCTCTCAACTGACATTTACTGAGCCTCTCTTTTGAAGAACGCGATGAGTCCGCCTTGAGGCCCGGTTGTGATCTGAACCAACTCCCAGCCCTGAGCTCCCCAGGTGTTGAGAATCTGGGTTTCTTTGTGCAAAAGAAGTGGTGTGGTGACGTATTCCCACTTGGTCATTTTCAGCTCCGTTTCAGCCTGCAAAAGGTAACCTAGAGTCTATGTCCGCTAAGCGCCCCTCAACTGCATCGAACATTTTCAAGTTCGGCATTCTCAGCGCCGTAGCGGGTGTTCTATCAGTTGCAATCTTGGCTCCCGCAATTGCGGTTGCCGGCGCAGTTGGAACCGCGGGTGTCAGCGCCTTCGAATCGCTACCCGCATACATCAAACCGGTAAATGCCTCACAGGCTTCAAACATTTATGCCCTGCGAGATGGCAAGCCAGAAAAGATCGCCACCTTCTTCCACGAGAACCGTGTTGAGGTTCCGTTTGAAGACATGTCTGAAAACCTCATCAACGCAGTTATCTCGGTGGAGGACCCTCGCTTTTATCAGCACGGCGGCGTCGATGTAATCTCGCTGTTCCGTGCAACTCTGACAAACCTTGCCACCTTTGGTGAAGGGCCTGGTGCCTCCACAATCACGATGCAGTATGTGCGTCAGTCACAGGTGGAGGCTGCAAACCTTTCTGGCGATGCCGAGGCAATCGCAGCTGCCACCGAGGTAACCATTGAGCGCAAGCTCAAGGAAATTCGCCTTGCGATTGCACTTGAGAATCAGGTCTCAAAAAAGGACATCCTTGCTGGATATCTGAACCTTGTCTTTTTGGGTAACCAGATCAACGGTGTTGAAACCGCCTCACAGTATTACTTTGGAACCAGTGCGAAGAATTTGACTGTTCCGCAGGCAGCCTATCTGGCCGCGATGCTGAAGTCTCCAAACGACTACAAACCAGATGAGGCCGACAACCTTGAGCGCGGTATTGGTCGTCGCAACTATGTAATCCAAGCGATGGCCGATGAGGGTTACCTCACCCAGGAGCAAGCCGACACCTATAAAGAAGCTCCAGTTCAGACCAAGATCACCAAGTCGAAGCAGGGTTGTGAAGCAAACCAGACCACCGCATTCTTCTGTGACTTCACGGTGTGGACCATCCGCAACTCTCAGGAGTTCGGCTTCAGCTCCGAGGAGCGAGAGATGCTGCTTCGCCGCGGTGGTCTAGAGATTTACACCACCTTGGATCTCGATGCTCAGCAAGCTGCATTTGACGCCAGCATGGAGCTATTGCCACCGGACAACGAGTGGTCTTTTGGAACCGCATCGGTTTCGGTAGAGACTGGCACCGGTCGAGTTATCGCCATGGCGCAGAACCGATACTTTGACCAAAGCGATGCTCCTGCCCCAGGTCGAACCAGCGTGAACTTCAACACCGACAAGCCATTTGGTGGATCATCTGGATTCCAGCCTGGATCCACCTACAAGATTTTTACCCTGGCCGAGTGGCTCAAAAATGGTGGCACCTTGGGTGACATTGTTGACGGTCGCATTTATAACGGTGAAGACGTTGATCAAAATGGCGAGATCGACAAGGTAAAGATCTGGGATGTAGCTCGCGAGTTCCGAGCGAGCTGTGGCGATGTTGTTGGCTTCTGGGAAGTGAACAACTCGGGTGATAAAACCATCGATGAGATCAGTGTTGCCAGGGCAGTGGTAACTTCCCAGAACACCGCCTTCGCGGCCATGGCCTCCAAGGTTGACCTGTGTGCGATCCGCGACACCGCAAAGGCTTTTGGAGTTCATCGTGCTGACGGGCAAGAGCTCCTATACGTTCCCGCAACCATCTTGGGCACCAACGAAATCGCACCGCTCACCATGGCCGCGGCCTATGCAGCTCTTGGCAACAACGGTGTTTACTGCTCACCGGTTGCCATCGACAAGGTCGTGCTTCGCAAGACCGGTGAGTCACTTCCAATTCCACAGACCGCCTGCTCGCAAGCTGTTACCCCTGACATTGCTGCGGCAATGACTCACGCACTTCGTGCCGTGATGACCGGCGGTACCGGAACTGCAGCAAATCCAAATGACGGTACTCCTTTGGCAGGCAAGACTGGAACGACCGACAACCGAATCCACACCTGGATGTCTGGCTACTCCTCCAGGGTTGCAACCTCAACCTGGGTCGGTAACGTTTCTGGTCTGACTACGCAGTCCGGCAAGAGCGTTGATGGACTTGCCGTCTCCACCGTTCGTCACGCGGTGTGGAAGCGCATCATGACCACTATCAACGCCAAGTATCAGGGTGAGCCATTCCCAGCCGCGGATCCAAAGTTCATTGCTGCCACTCAACTTGTGGTGCCGAACGTTGCAACCTTCACCCCGGAGAGCGCAAAGACCCAGCTGATTGCCGATGGCTTCAACGTTCAGTTGATTACAAATGCTGTTGCATCTGCAGCTCCGGCTGGCACCATCGCCTACACCAAGCCAGCAATTGGATCTACGGCCACCAAGGGCTCAATCATCAAGCTGTACGTCTCAGCTGGTGGCCGAGTTTCAGTGCCAAATGTGAAGGGTCTTAGCATTGAAGAAGCTTCCGCATCACTGCAAGCGCTTGGCCTAACGGTGACTCTCCCGCAGCCCTCGCAAACCAACCTGTTGAAGTGCGATCCAGCATTACCAAACGGTGTTTCCTATGGCACAAACCCAGAGGCAGGTAAGGCGGTCTCGCCTTCTAGCGCCATAGTTTTGATTCCAAACACATGTGGCTAACCTCTCACGCTGGACCTTTTAGGCTCAATCGCCTAAGTGTGTCAGGGGTTACACCAAAGCCGCTTCGGGTTCTACACATCTCCGACCTTCACTTTGCTCCTGGTCAAAACAAAAAGGCTGAGTTTCTGAAAGAGCTGGCCGAGTTGGAACCAGATCTAGTTATCAATACCGGCGATAACCTCGGCCACAAAGATGCCATCAACCCAGCACTTGCAGCACTTGGGCCGTTGGGTAGATTTCCAGGGGTTTTCGTAAACGGCTCGAATGATTACCGCTCCCCACAGCCTAAGAACCCATTTCGCTACTTTGTCGCACCGTCCAAAGTCCCACTAAGGCGAGACATTGACACAGTGAGATTCACAACCGAGCTTGAAAACTTTGGTTGGCTAAACCTCAATAACCAATCCGGCACGCTTGAGGTTTTGGGGCAAAAGATTGGTTTTATTGGGGTCGACGACCCGCATGAAAACTTGGATGACTTAGGTTCACTAGATTCTCAGGTCAATGAAATCTCGGATGCAGATTTCACCTTAGGTATTGCTCACGCCCCATACCTCCGGGTCCTTGAGGTCATGACAACCAGCGGTGCGAACATGATCTTTGCCGGTCACACCCACGGAGGGCAGATTTGCCTCCCGGGGCAAAAGGCACTGGTTTCAAACTGTGACCTACCAACCGAATACGCATCTGGGCTCTCCGGTTGGAAGTTCGGCGACAAAGACTCGCTACTTCATGTCAGCGCCGGCTTAGGCTGCTCCATCTATGCTCCGGTGAGGCTTTTTTGCCCACCCCAGGCAACTCTTATTGAACTGGACTAAGCAAGCTCCTGAGCGACAAGCTCAGCGATCTCGTAGGTGTTCAACGCGGCACCCTTGCGAAGGTTGTCGCCAACTACAAACAGGTCGATGGTGTTTGGGAAGTCCTCGGCCTGACGGATGCGACCAACAAAGGTTGGGTCTTGACCGGCAACGTGAGCTGGGGTCGGGTAAACACCATTTGCTGGGTCGTCCATCACAACCACGGTTGGCTGAGCCTCAAGCTCTGCTCTTACCTCATCAACAGTGATGGGCTTAGCAAAGGTCGCGTGGACAGCTAGCGAATGAGAAACCTGCACTGGAACTCGAACACAGGTCGCAGCAACCTTTAGGTCCTTGATGCCCAAGATCTTGCGGGACTCATTGCGAACCTTAAGCTCCTCAGAGGTGTGGCCACCGTCCTTGAGGCTGCCGGCAACTGGAATGACATTCAGGGCAATTGGTGCGGCCCATGGTGAGTCTGCCTGCGAGACACCCTGTGCCTCCAAAGTCTTCGAAACCGAGTCAGTGCTCAAACCGGCTTCTGGGTTGGTTGCAACCGCAGCAATCTCAGCCTGCAGGCGATCAATTCCAGGTGCGCCGGCTCCGGATACAGCCTGGTAGCTGGCGACAACGAGCTCGGTGAGCTGCCACTTTCGGTGCAGGGCACCAAGTGCAGCCATCATGGTCAGGGTGGTGCAGTTCGGGTTTGCGATGATGCCAAGTGGTCTGGACTTAGCGGCAAACGGGTTCACCTCTGGCACCACAAGAGGCACCTCAGGGTTCATACGGAAGGCGGCTGAGTTATCTACACAAACCACTCCCTTAGCTGCTGCAATTGGAGCCCAAACCTCAGATACCTCATCTGGGACATCGAACATGGCGATGTCGATGCCATCAAAGGCCTCTTCCGAAAGAGCGACCACGGTGTGAGGCTTACCGTGCACCATGATCTCCTTGCCCGCAGAGCGAGCGGAGGCAATTAGGCGAATCTCTCCCCAGATGTTTTCACGGGAGTTGATGATGTCGATCATCACGGTGCCAACGGCACCGGTTGCACCAACGAGAGCGAGGTTTGGCTTTGACATCAATTACCTTCCGGTTCCGGCGTAGACCACAGCGGTGTCCGCTGCATCTAGCTCAAAAGCTGAGTGAACAATGCGGGTGGCTTCCTTGAGCTGGTCAGCTCTAGTAACTACGGAGATGCGAATCTCAGAGGTAGAGATCATCTCGATGTTGATGCCGGCGCGAGCCAGAGCGCCAAAGAGCTTGGCGGAGACACCAGACGAGGTCTTCATACCTGCACCAACGATTGAAAGCTTGCCAATCTCGTCGTCATAGGTGACGTCCTTGAAGCCAACCTCAGCCTGCTTGCCTTTCAGGGCCTCAACAACGCGGTGACGGTCAGCGTGAGGGAGGGTGAAGGAGATGTCGCTGAGGTGAGTCTCGGTGGTGGAGACGTTCTGAACGATCATGTCGATGTTCGCACCGGCTTCGGCAACAACCTGGAACAGCTCAGCCGCCTTACCTGGGCGGTCTGGAATACCAATCACAGTGATCTTGGACTGAGTGTCATCTGCTGCAACACCCGAAACTACTGGCTCTTCCATGTCATCTCCTGGTTTGGTGGTGTAAACGAGTGTGCCTGGGTCAAGGCTGAATGTCGATCGAACGCGAAGTGGAACCTGGTGACGACGAGCAAACTCAACCGCACGAATGTAAAGAATTTTTGCTCCGGAGGAGGACAGCTCAAGCATCGAGTCAATATCGATTTGAGCGAGCTTGTGAGCTCTTGGGACAACTCGCGGATCTGCGGTGTAAACACCATCAACGTCTGAGTAAATCTCGCAAACATCGGCCTTGAGCGCTGCAGCAAGAGCAACTGCTGTGGTGTCAGAACCACCTCTACCAAGTGTGGTTACATCTCCGGACTCAAAGCTGAACCCCTGGAAGCCTGCGACGATTGCAATCTCACCTTGGTCCAAGGTCTCGCGAATTCGGGTTGGTTCGATCTTCCAAATGCGAGCGGAGCCGTGAGAGTTGTCAGTTGAAATACCAGCCTGGAAACCGGTGAAAGACTTTGCCTTGCCACCCATCTCCTGAATCGCCATGGCAAGAAGCGACATTGAGATTCGCTCGCCGGCGGTGAGCAGCATGTCCATCTCACGAGACTGGCGACGAGTTGAAACGGAGTCCGCTAGATCAATAAGTTCATCGGTGGTGTCACCCATGGCGGAAACCACAACACAGACCTGGTGACCAGCGGCTTGGGTTTCTAGAACTCGGTTAGCAACGTGCTTAATCTTCTCGGCATCTGCTACAGATGAACCGCCGAACTTTTGCACGATTAGCGCCAACGGACACTCCTCAAGAAATTTGTGGGGATTGCTGCCGCCAGTGGCATTCAGAGCATTCTAGTTGACTCGACGCCTGCCCTCAAAGGCTCGACCCAAGGTCATATCGTCGGCGTATTCCAAATCGCCACCCACTGGCAAGCCAGATGCCAACTTGGTGACATTGATTTCCATGGTGCCAAGCATTCGTGAGAGATAGGTTGCGGTCGCTTCACCCTCGAGATTTGGGTTAGTGGCCAGGATCACCTCCCGAATCAAAGGATCAGCCAAGCGCTTCATCAAATCCTTGATTCTTAGCTGATCTGGGCCAATACCTGCGATCGGTGATATAGCTCCACCTAACACGTGGTAGAGCCCGCGGAACTCTCTGGTGCGCTCGATAGCGGCGATGTCCTTGGACTCCTCAACCACGCAGATAAGACCCATGTCGCGCTTTGGATCGGAGCAAATCGAACAACGAACCTCCTGCGAGATGTTGCCGCAAAGCTCACAGAACTTGACCTTCGATTTAGCTTCAACCACAACTTCGGCCAATCGGTTGGCAACTTCGGCCTCAGCTTCAATGAGGTGAAAAGCAATTCGCTGTGCAGACTTCGGACCCACACCGGGCAATCTGCCGAGTTCGTCTATGAGGTCCTGGATAACGCCTTCGTACATTACTGCTCATCCTTCAGAGGTTGAGCGCCCAGCATTTCACGAAGCATAAACTCACCAGACCTCTCAGTCTCAACCGGTGGCAAGGTCTGAATCACCTCGGTGACCTCTTCCTCGCGCTCCTCCTCGGAGACGAACTCATCTGGTTCGGAGGGCTCAATCACCGGAGCCTTCGGTGCAACAGAAGGTGCCTCGGCAACCTTGGCCTTGTACTTCACTCGAACCCCGTAGGTCTCCAGGATGACCTGACGCAGTACCTCAGAAGCACCTTGAGAGTTCTTGAAGGCATCAACATCTTTTTGACTCTGGAAAAGAAGAGTCAATACCTCATCCTGGTAGTCCAGAACCTTGGTAGTGAAGGCGACTGCCCAAGCAGAACGGGACTGCTTTGCAAGAGAATCGAGAATGTCCTGCCAGCCGTTTTTGAAAGTGGCGACAGTGATCGTGGTAGGTGTAGCTGGCTTTGAAGTAGCTGGAGCTGCAACCGCCGCTGCGGCTTCTGCCTTCTGAGGTTCAGGCTTTTTATCCTCGGCCTTTGGTGCCTCAGCTGGCTTGGTGGGCGGCTCAACCTTTGGTGCAGGCGCCGCTGCCCTAGGTGCTGCCGGAGCAGCGGGAGCGGGGTGGGTAACTTCGATGGCTGGCGCCAGGACGCGCGCACAAAGTAGTTCAAGCTGAAGGCGGGGGTTCGCTGACCCGGATGTGTCGGCTAGTGCCTTGGAGGTTGCCTCTGCTGCCGCAGTCAACTGCGGTAATCCAAAGCGATTGGCTTGAACCGCAAGCAGATCGAACTGCTCCGGACCCAACCCACGAAGAATTGCCCTAGCTCCCTCACCGAGTGAGGTAACCAACATCAGATCGCGAAGACGCTCAAGAAGATCTTCCAGAAAGCGCCTAGCGTCTTGACCGGATTGAATCACCTTGTCCACAGCGGCAAAAGCTTTGGCGGCATCAATCTCAGCAAATGCGTCAATCACCTCGCTCATCAGCTGATCGTGGGTGAAGCCCAGAAGAGCCACCGCGCGGTCATAGCCAATTTCCTTGGAGTCACTGCCTGCAATGAGCTGATCCAAAAGCGAAAGACTGTCTCGAACCGAACCACCCGAGGCTCTGACCACCAGCGGAAGAACTCCGCCCTGGGCCGAGTAGCCCTCGGAGGTTAGAACGGTGTCGAGATACTCGAGAAGCTCACCCGGAGGTACCAGCCTGAAGGGGTAGTGGTGGGTTCTCGAGCGGATGGTGCCAATTACCTTTTCAGGTTCAGTAGTTGCGAAGATGAACTTCACATGGGCCGGTGGCTCTTCGACAATCTTTAGAAGCGCATTGAACCCCTGAGTGGTAACCATGTGTGCTTCGTCGAGGATAAAGATCTTGTAGCGGTCGCGGGCCGGGGCAAAGATCGCTCGTTCTCTAAGCTCGCGGGCATCGTCTACACCGTTGTGAGATGCAGCATCAATTTCGACAACATCAAGAGATCCGGAGCCACCGCGAGCTAGCTCAACGCAGCTTGGGCACTTGCCACATGGGGTATCGGTAGGACCCTCGGCGCAGTTGAGGCACCTTGCCAAGATGCGAGCGGATGTGGTCTTGCCACAGCCTCTAGGGCCCGAGAAAAGATATGCGTGATTCACGCGATCGCCCCGAAGAGCAGCCATCAAAGGCTCAGTGACCTGGGTCTGCCCGATCAGCTCAGAGAAGGACTCTGGGCGATATCTGCGGTAAAGGGCTGTGGTCACACCCAAAGCCTAATTGCTCAGGGCGACTTTATTTGCAGGCTGTTAGTTGTTACTACTTGAGCTTGTAGCTAGGCATTGAGGCTACGAGCTGCTGCTCCTTTTTCCACTCTGGATAAAGCAACACTGCAGGGCAGTAGTTAGCAACACCGGTACCGATCATGAGAATCCCGAGTGGCAAAAGCAACAGGCTCCAACCCGTTCCCAGAAGTGCAATAGTCACCAAGGTCACTCCCATAGCTCCGCGCACTACTCGACCCCAGGTGCCTGACATGAAAGCTAAAAACTTGCGATTCGCCGGTGTGAGTTTCATTTATTCTCCTAAGTCCCAAAATTCAAACACACAAGACCGGAAAGTACTTCCCAAAAAAGGGACCCCCCGTGCACCCGCCAGAGCTCAGTTACCCTTGCTACCTCTCAGTCCTGGGGGATTAGCCAAGATGACGCCACACGGGGAGTCGCCTAGAAGTTTACCCACGATTAGTTCTGGGGGAAACCAAGATTTAGACCACCGTGAGAGGGGTCGAGCCAACGTGAGGTGACAACCTTGGTTTGGGTGAAGAAACGGAATCCCTCTTCACCGTGAGCACGCGAGTCACCAAACAAAGAGTGTTTCCAGCCACCGAATGAGAAGTAGGCCACCGGAACTGGAATCGGCACGTTGATGCCGATCATGCCGACCTCAACCTCATTTTGGAACTTGCGCGCGGCTCCCCCGTCGTTGGTGAAAATGGCCGTGCCATTACCAAACGCTCCGGAGTTGATAAGGGCTAGACCTTCGTCATAGCTCTGCACCCGAACAACCGATAGCACCGGTCCAAAGATCTCCTCTTTATAGACCTTGGAGCTCAGTGGAACTTGATCAATCAGGGTTGGACCAAGCCAGAAGCCAGCAGCATCGCCATCTGGGTTTACCCCACGGCCATCAACAACAACCTTGGCTCCGTCTTGCTCGGCAATCTCAATGTATGAGGCAACTTTGTCGCGGTGCTCTTTTGTAACTAGCGGTCCCATGTCACAGCTTCTTCGACCATCGCCCACTTTGATTTGAGCCATGCGAGTGGCGATCTTTTCAATCAGTTCGTCAGCGACAGGTTCAACCGCAACCACGACCGAGATTGCCATGCAGCGCTCACCTGCCGAGCCAAAGCCCGCATTCACAGCCGAGTCGGCAACCAGGTTCAAGTCGGCATCCGGCAGAACCAGCATGTGGTTCTTGGCTCCCCCAAGGGCTTGAACTCGTTTGCCATGGTGCGCGGCAGTTTCGTAGATGTATTGTGCAATCGGTGTCGAGCCAACAAATGAGATGGATGCGACATCGGGGTGGGTCAAAAGTCCATCAACGGCCTCTTTGTCACCATGCAAAACGTTGAATACGCCGTCGGGTAACCCAGCCTCTTTCCACAGGTTCGCAAGCCACATCGCCGCTGATGGGTCTTTTTCGCTGGGCTTTAGAACTACACAGTTACCTGCCGCAATCGCGACTGGGAAGAACCACATCGGAACCATCGCCGGGAAATTGAAGGGGCTGATGATTCCCACCACACCTAGCGGCTGCTTCAAAGAGTAGACATCGACATTGGTTGAGGCGTTCTCGGAATATTCGCCCTTCAATAACTGCGGAGCACCGCAGGCAAACTCCACTACTTCTTGACCGCGGGTGATCTCGCCGAGAGCATCGGATAGCACCTTGCCATGCTCACGCGTGATGATCTCGGCTAGCTCAGACTTCTTAGTTTCTAGTAGCTCGCGAAATCTAAAAATAATCTGTTGGCGCTTGGCCAAAGTGGTGTTCTTCCAACCGGGAAAAGCAGCCTTAGCTGCCGCCACCGCAGCATCAATCTCTGACTTGTTTGCAAAACCAACCTCGGCAATTGGAGCACCCAACGCTGGGTTGAAAACTTTGCCGCTGCGACCAGATGTTGAGACAACAATCTGACCATTGATGAAGTGACCGATCTGGCTCATCTTCGAAACCCTCTAACCGTTCAACTAGAACTTTGTTCAACTCTAGCTTCAGCGAGATTTTGGATTTTTGGTTTTCAAGCCGATTTAGAAGATAAACTCACACACGGAGAATTCGCCTAGTGGCCTATGGCGCACGCTTGGAAAGCGTGTTGGGTGAAAGCCCTCGGGGGTTCGAATCCCCCATTCTCCGCCAGACGACACCTTGATATTCGGGGGAAAACCCCGAATTGAGAGGCGTTCGTATCCTGCGATGTGCACGGTGGTGTGCATCTATGGATCTAGGGGGGGTAGCTTGGATCAGAATTCATACTTTTACCTGCTCGGCCTCATGTGTGGCAAGGGCTACCTGTACCCGGATACTAAGCAAGTTGCAATCGAGTTTGCTCACTCCAATGAATTCATAGATGGCATCGCAAACTGCCCAGACTGCGGATTCTTAGCCACAAAAGCTCCCAGCTCCGATTCTCTCAAGTGTAAGAACACGAAATGCGGCAGGCTCGTATCTAAAGATGTCAAGAAGCGCTACGAACAGTCTCAATCAACTAAGGACAGTGCCAAGAATGTCATCGTCCCTTTCTTGACAGCGGGGACAGAGATTCAGGCTGCAATTTCGGGAAATAAATCGATGACCATGTTGATTCTGGGTTTCTCGAGTTGCCCAGAACTATTTGATCGACTGGCGACAGACCTAAAATCGGGATCGGATTTTTCTAACTTGCGAATACCAGAAGCTGCATGGCTGGCTTCCCCCGAGACCGCGTTGGAGTTCCTAAACGGACTTTTGGACGCAACTGGTTATGCCAATGCTGGAAGCTGGATTCCCAGAGACGGTCGCAACGGTTCAGGCAGAATGAGACTGTATCTGCAAATCGTGAGAAATTGGCACCTAACTGCAGAGATAGATGCATTCATTCGAGACGTCCTTGGCCGTCCGGTGCAGACAGTTGACTGGGGCCATCCCAATATCCGAGACTCCAAACTCCAAGATTTCCGCGAAAGCAGAGAAACTGCTTGGGCTAGGGAGCACCAGATCAAGTTTTTCCCCGAGTATTTCCAAGACATCCACTTCCGCCTGAAACATAAGGACCTGATGTTCAGGGAGCTATTGGATCACAATCTCAAGTGTGACTTTGCAGAGGACCGAGGCTGGTTTCCCCCCGCGCCTATTCGAGATAGTACAAGAAAAGCCCAACACCCCGGTGAGCAAGACCCGAGGCTTCCCAGAGAGGTTCGCCGGCACTTCGACGCCTTTTGGCAGGTAAACCTAGCGTTAGGGTCCAAAAGCTTTGGGCCTCTACTCGAAGAAGCAGAGAACCCTGCGACTTACGCTTTAACTGGCGACCTTTCGTCGCGCGTTGATCCAGAAGCACTTACCCGCGTACTTGAGGGCAAATGGTTGGAGTTGGCCAGTGGTCTTGCGCCTGCCAGAGAAAAACCCACGGCAAGAACAAAACCACGAAAATCCGAATCAGCCGAGCTGGAGAAAGCAACATACGGACCCCTAACGGAGATTCTGAAGCAGGAGCTGGAGAATGAGTTCGGTCCCGATGTCTTCGCCTACGACACCTCATCGGGCAACCTGAGCTCATTCTTGGCAAGGCTAGATTTTGCTAAGGTGCAAACCCTAGAGGAATGGGACTTTTTCAACATTCGACCCGATGTCGTAGGTTTCGCTACAACCGAGAGCAGGCCTTTCTTTATTGAGTCAAAGATTGAGCTTTTGAACCTCAAGCATTTGGGGCAGCTCCTCGGTTATGCCGCCGCTGCAAACCCTAAACGTGCAATCTTGGTTTCAACGCTTCCTCTATCTGAAGGCTTCACAAGGGCTATTTTGCGAACCCCGGACATACTGAATTACGGCGAGGATGGCCAGATTGAAATTGCCCAATTGGAAAATGGGGCACTCAAGTATTGGGGGCAAGATGAGTAACACCGAGGAGTTGTCGCTTCTACCAACCTTGAGGGCAATTTTGGACACCGTTGTGGACGACTACACCCTAAAGAGCCTGCATGTTTGCGGCCATCAACTTAAGTCCCATGCTGCCACGACACTGGTTAGCTTTTCCGACGCTCGCCATTGGGAGATCTCTGTTGACTACTTCGCTTTGGCCGAAAAGAGAGATGGCTCTCTGGGGCTCGTTCTAGTGAATGTCTCTAAAGGTGCCTTGGGGCTCACAGAGCTAGGAGAGCTTCACGCGTATTCACGTGCGGTGAAACCCTTACTTGCGGTGCAGATTGCGCCTACGGGGTTATCTAGAGATCTCTATAGCCTGCTTCTTAGACCCGAGGTGAGTGAAAGACTTCTCAAGAGACATACCTCGCCCATTTGGATTTACGCCGGCGTTAATCCCTCAGAGCCGTTCTCGATAGATGCCTTTTTTCCACCTTTGCGCTTGGGCTGAGGTTGCTCGCGTTTCCAATAAACGCAGACGAATTCGTGCACCTTATTGAATCGAAAAACCCATGGATAACCTAGGGTTTTCATGTTGTTGTAATCCCTTTGGCGATCCCAGATAACGTACTCTTCAAGCTCGAAACCAATCTCCTTCATGATGCGGGTCTGGTCTTCGTGAAGAGGAAAGAATTTGTCTTTTTTCCTGAGATCCATAACTACGGAAACGCAGCGGCTATTGGGCTTCATGGCTACGTAAACAGCGCTAAAGACTTCCTTCAGGTTTTGAAGAAACTCCTCATAGTCTTCTATGTTCCCCAAGTCCTCTTTATCCTGTGAGTAACCCTTTATGTCACGCTTATCCGCCGTCCTCTTTTGATTCAAGATGTCCCAGTAGGGCGGCGATGTGACCACAAGATCGACGGAATTTGGCTCAACGTGATCAAGCAGGTTGCGCGAGTCGGCGTTGTAAATTTTGAAAGTCGTTGGATGCGATTCGAGCTCCGCGCTGATTCTTCCCTCTGCAATTGCTAAGTAGTCCTTGTTGAGGTCGAAGCCCACTCCGTCGTGGCCAGCGGCCTTTGCCGCTAGAAGTGTCGTCCCAATACCGAGGAATGGGTCCATCACTAGTTTGTTCTTCCCCTTGAGGTAAATCTTCAGAAGTTTGTCGACAAGCATTCTGGGGAAGGCCGCAGGGTGCTTCAGGGCGCGCTCCTCTGAATCCTTGGCCACGTCTCTCCAGACAGAGAAAGACAATTGAAGCCACTCTTTTCCCGTTAGCTCGTTCATTCTCTCGGCCATAGCTATCCTTTCCTCAAAACCATAAGATGCTCAGTCAGTGTCGGCTTCGAGCCGTCCTGATTGATTGACCGAAACCGTTTGTGAGTTCTTTGAAAGACTTCGACGGAACCAAATGAAGCCATCATCTCGATAAGTTCTTCCAGAGGAACTACTCCCTCATCACTGTAGCTAAGTATTGAAACAGGCGAGCAGATGCCACTAAACAGTTTGAGGAACGCATCCCTAGCAGTTCTTTTTGAACTGAAGGCAGATTTTTTGTCCGTCATTGCAACCATGCCTGTGACCCCGCGTGGGTCTAGCCCTTCCGGAATAGAGCCCAATGCGATTAACTCAAGTAGGAAGTAATTGCTTGAGTACTCCCTTGAGTTATAGGGCGGATCCAAATAAAGGACAGGTGCGTCAACAGTTGCTACAAAACTGGTCACGTCGAGATTGGTGGATTTCCCCACAGGCCCATCTATCTGAACTTCTGAAGCATCCAACGCGAAAGGCTTGAGCGCTCTGGGGTCCCATGATTTCAAGAAGGCCGCATATGTCCCAGTAACGTTGCTAACACGATTGACGCCCCGAAGAATCAACCCAATTAGAATTTCCTTTTCAGCGAGGTCGATGAGTCCCTTCTCGAACCACACTTCAACTTGTCGCCTTACGGCATCGATCTTCATTGCATTCGAAAGGGAGAAATACCTTCTCCCTGATGTTGACCCGTCGGAATAATGCTCGGTTAAGAACCCCGTTTCTGGCTCCACTTCTTTCAATGCTTCAACGGCGTCTTTGATGCAACCGAAGTTTCCGAACGGGCCGCCCTGATGGTGGAGATTTGAGACGTTGAGGCAATGAGAGAAATAGAGAATGTCATTGGCGAGGACTTTATGGCCCTTTTTTCGAAAAGCTAAGCCCACCACCCCAGTGCCTGCGAACGCATCAGCCAACACGAAGTCGCTGCCTGCCGCTTGAACGGCCGAGTCATAAATGAAGTCGACCAGTTTTCCTTTGCCACCGTAATAACGCAAAATTGCTACCTCAACCTTGACCGGAGTGAAAAGGTTTGGAGTCTTTTTGACCACTCAAGCCCATCGAACAAGGCCGGGCGAAAGCATGTGTCGAACCCATGAAGGTGCAACTAATTTTCTTCATGCCAATCCGCATCCTCATCAAAGTGGCTTCCATACTGGGTTTCTGGATAAGCAGTGTTAGGGCTGTAACCACTGGGACCGGAGTGGATGTCGCCCTCATCCATAAAGCCTAGCTGTCCGACAATGGCCGTCGATGTCACTGGGGCTTGATCTTTCGAATTGTCTTTTACCCTCTTAAATAAGTTGCACATGTCACATCTCCTTCGATGATGAGCGTATTTAGGGGGACTGACAAATTTAACGGGGATTCAGGCCGAGTTGCAGCCTTTGTCAAGTGCGTTGATGACAAGATTCTGAGCATGGAGACTTTGGAGTGGATGATAAGAATCGGTGGCTTGTTGATCGCGGCAACAAGCTTCACTTGGTCCATCGCAACTTGGAGAAAGTCACGGCACCAAGTTTCGGTCTCAGTCGACAATATCGTGTTTGTCGGATTGGATACGGCAGAAGGGCATTTGATACAAGTCACCGTAATAAACAAAGGGAGGGACCCGATTTCCGTTCTGGGATGGGGCATCAGCCTTCCTAGAGGTGAAAATATCGCAATAATCGATGCGCACCCTCTTAGTGCGGGGTTGCCCTCTCTCTTGGGAACTAACACTCGAGCCGTTTTCTTTGTCGAGGCGGTTGAGTTGCAGAGAATTGCAAGCGAAAAGAAACTTAGGTTTAGGCAAATGAAACCTTGGGTCAACCTAAGCAACGGACAAAAAGTGTTTGCGACGAAGTCAGTTCCGCTAGCTCTGTGACCAATGGTTCTCCGCTGAGGCATTGATCTAGAGAGCCAGATAGGGAACAGAGTTCCGCCTCAAACCAACACTCCCCGCAAAGGTAAACATCGACAAGAGGGTCAAGCTTACGAACTGCGGCATTCTTTTGGCCACTGCTAGATTCCATCAGGCGATGATAGGGCTGGACCTTCCAGAGCTAAGTCGGTTTTCCACAGGCTTGGGATTGCAGTTTGCACGAGTGAAGCCGATTCAAGCTGCAACGCGTTCAGTATCAAAAGTATTTGGCTTGCTAACTGCACTGACGTGGCGGATTTGAGAAGGCGATACAGGACCGAATTTGACTCCCCCGCTGAGATCCAGCCAAAAGTGGCTAAGTTTTCGATCAGTTGAGATCTCAGATTTGCTGAAACTCCTGAGATCGTCAACGCGACTATTGAGTACCGCGAATTCAGAAAAAGCCGGACAGGGAGTGTGGTCGATGCTTGCCCTATCAGAATGCGAGCTGCTATAACTTCTGTCTCATCCGTCACAATCAACCGAGATGCTTCAGCTAAGAACCTCTTTATGTTTCGCAGCGGGTTCGAGGACTGCGCCGAAAGTCGCGCTTTAGCCGAAATCATTGGAGCCAATCGGTGAAAGTCTTCACTGCTTCGGACTGAATTGTCGGAGTTACATGGGTGTAGATGTCTAGCGTCGTTCCAATGTCGGAATGTCCAAGTCTCTCCTGCACAATTTTTGGATTGATGCCTGACTGAAGCAGAAGAGTAGCGTGAGTGTGGCGCAGCCCTTTGATTGTCACTGATGGCAGATTTGGCAACTCTTCCTGCGCCTTAATTATTAGGCGCGACCACCTCGCTGTGACGTCATTTGGCACTCTGAGGTTGTTCTCGAGTGTGGAGAAAATGTAGGCGTCACCGGTTGCAAATTGGTGCCCTAGTTTGCCTCTGAGTTCTCGATAGCTTGCAAGCAGTTCTAAGGTTTGAGCATCCAGTTTCACGTGGCGAGATTTGTAGGTTTTGGTGGCCTTAACGCTACGCGAAAGAGAGGTGTCAGCTGCTCTTCTTACGGACATCATTCCTTCCTCAAAATTGATGTCTGCCCAACGCAAAGCAATCGCTTCACTCCTTCTCACTCCGGTCATTGCAATCAGGTGCCAGAGGGTGTAGAGGTCGTCTTGGCTCCTTTCCCTAATCCATTCGAGCAACGCCTTGAGCTGCTCCTTAGATAGCACTTCATCCAAAGCGGTGAGGGAGCGCGTCCGTCTCCCCTGCGAAGGCGCTTTGACGGTTCTGTGCTTTACAGGGTTGCTGAAGAGGTTTCCTTGAGCCTGCGCATCATCGAGAATTGCTGAAAAAACTAGGTGGATTTTGGACACGGTGTTCTCCGAAAGTGCAGCTCCCGGTGCCTTCGCATCTCGCCTTCCCGAAGATCGCAACTTTCTGTAAAACGCGCTGACATCTGCTGGTTCAATTTCCGAAAGGATTCGATTCCCAAAAGTTGGATTGAGGTGAGTCCTGATTATTTTTTGATAGCCCATCAAGGTCGATCCCGCTAAATCGAGATCGTTAACCCAACTTTCGGCGAAATCGCGAAATCGAACTTTCGTTGTGACAGCAGGGACGCCTGTTGTTACCCTCACCAGAGCTTTGACTAGATCCGCCTCTGCATCACGTTTACTGGCAAAGCCGCATTTAGACACTCTTCGCTTTGCACCATTGGGCAATTCAGGGTCGACAGGAACCTTTGCCTGCCACCGATATAGCGACCTGCCAGTTCGAGTCGTGTATTTAAAGACTGAGCCACCGAGTTCTTCAGAAAGGTCCATCGACATCCTCAATTGACTTCTGATTTGTTAGTAGCGCGAGCAACGGCTCTTTCGGGATCAAGATGCGCTTGCCGCCGAGTGAAAAAACCGGTAAACGGGATTCTTTGACAGCCTTACTAACCGTCCTTCTATCAACTCTCAGCAAACGAGACACTTCGCTTACCGTTAGCACAGCGCTTGGGAATCCTTTTAGATCATCCAATGTCATTTAGCTCCTTTAGTACTTACTTTAAGACAAGTACCATCTTAGCAGACAAAACACACTTTGATGGTGCTAATTTCAAAAAAGGTGCGAAAATGTACTAATGACAAATTCACAAATCTCAGTTGAACGCCTGTCGGTCTCGGACGATCTGATTTTGGTTGGGCCAGACTCGAGCGTTGATCAACTATTGATGGTCCCAAAAAGTTTTCATTACCGAGTATTCGGCTTGGATTTACCTAGTCTCGAAGTAGAGGGAGTCTTTGACGGCGACAGGCTTCAGATAACGAGTTTGAGATTGTCTGCGAGCGCCGGTCTAACAGCAGTTGACCTGATCAAGATAAAGCTCCCTGAGATTATTTTCCAAGTAGCGCGGCACTCGATCCCAAACGCTGAGTACTGGCTGAAGCCGGATGGATTCATAGATGCGCTAAATTCGTCGAAACTACGAAGCTACCCCCTGCTAGCGCAGGCTTACTGGTATCACCATCTGTCTTGGGGGGCACCTCGGCAATACCTAATGGATCTGACCGGCTGGTCAAGGAATAACACCAATTTTCACCTCAGGCAGATTTCGAGCTTGATCGGATTACCTGAATCCAGAAAGAAAGCATCGGAACGACAAGTAATAGCGCAACAACGTGACCGCGCAAAGTAACTTTGTACATCTCGAGAGCTCTACTTCTTGATTAACAACAAATGGCCCTAAGGTATCTTGCCTGTGGGACTCGAAAAACGTCATAACGATCCAAACCATAGGTTTGGGATCCGTTGATGACGTTTTTATCGTCGGTCAAACGACGCTGAAACAGCCAATGTTGACGATGTTGACGATATCGAGTCAATCCCAATCTTCCGAGGAAGACGCGTTTTCATACTTGACAGCCTTGTGAGCTTTTACAAAGAGATCGTGGCTAATTCCACTTTTAGTTGCGCTTCTCATAACTCGGCCCCAAACAGCCTTCTGCCCCATCAACTTGCCCTGAGTCAGCTCATCGGCCTTGACAAGCTCAACTGCGAGTTCAAACCTTGCATTTTGCGCGCTTAGCTCGGCGAAATCAATTGCAGATGAACCGAATCGGAGCTTATGCGCCAAAACTGAATCTGTGCTTCTTAGCACTTCAAGCACTGACGTTGAAATTGGGACGCGACTCTTTTCACAGGTTAACTTGAAACGGTTCGGCTTAGTTTTGAGAGTCATATTCCAAACCAAATCAACGTCACCCTTTTTTGCCGAGCCGCCTCTCGGGCCAGCCTCTAGGTTCTTTCCCACGTGATCAACGCGAATGTATGCGATCCCTTTGGACTTCAATAGCTTTCCTGCGTGAGTGTAGAACTCTAGCCATGTCGAATTGCTGTTTTCATCGCCACTAATAGTTCGCGACACAGTATCAATTACAACCAAGTCTGGATTCACTAAATCAATCGCATCGGAAAGCATCTGCCCGCCGCTAGAGGTGTCTAAGGGGGCCATCTGTGGGAAGGATGCGTAAGTAAGCCGCCCTAGCTCTGCTGGGGTGTAGCCCATCTGACGAAGTCTAGGTATGACATCACCTTTTACAGTGTTTTCGTGATCCAAGTAGAGAACCGAAATCGGATCACGAACACTTTGTCCAAGAGCACTCTTGCCACTAGCGAGTGCCGCAGAAAGATCCAAAACTAACAAGCTCTTACCGAGTCCTGCTTCGGCGTAGATGAGGTGGGATCTTCCTTCACATATAAAGCCCGGAACCAGCCACTCTTCTTCACTCGTGTCCATAAAGGCGTCGTGCCAGTCAACAATGTTCAGGTATTCCCCCGCACGGCGGGCGTATACCTGATCAGAGGTAGGGGGGCCCTGAAACTTGTCAGCTCCGCCCAAGTGCTTCGGCACACGGGGTGTAGATGCGCCGATCTGAATGGCTCCGGTACCGCTTGGCCTTATTAAGGTCTGAACCGCTTCTTCATCCGACAAGCCACTCTTCACAGCCGCATCAACCAGCCCAGAGACAGCGGATTCCAAGGGAATCTGGCCGCCTGCGACCAAAGATCCGATTCTTAGTCCGCTTTCAAATAGGCCAGAGTTCCTTTCCCCGCTTCTAAGATCCAATATCTTCCGAGACTCGGATTCGAGAGCAGCCTGACCATACGGAGTCATCTGCTGGCTGAGGCGTTCGAGTGCTTCGAGGGGAACTCCAGCAGCGCTACCACTTCGGCTCTTTAACTGCAGCATTTCCAGCATCTCAGCTGGTAGCGAGCGCGGTTCTAATTCCATCGGGGAGCACCCTTCAAGCCAACCGTACAAGACACCTGAGAAGTGCAGTGAGCCCGAAAGTAGTACATATCCGTTCCTCTTTATATCCACACCGGGAGCGTCCTTACCCAAACTTCCCCTCAGCTGCATATCGCTATCAATCTGAAAGTACAGGTGCATGCCTCTAACCTGACGCCCACCTACTGATTGCAGCCCTGTTTGCGCTGCCACGGTTTTTCCAATGGCCGTTGGAAGGAGCGCCTCGAAACGCTCCCAACTCTCGTGCCCCCCATTTCTGGGATCAATATCCACGACGCACAGTCCTGAGGGAGCTAGCGCTACCGCCCAGTTGAATCCGGCAAACTTTTGATACCAAGACCTGAGGAGATCGGGCTGGATGGTGGCATCGTTCATACCTCGATTTGTTACTGGGTGTTTACCCGCGCTGCTGTCTGCTGTATGCGCGTCGCCACAAGTGCACAGACCGTTTAGGATTCCGTGAACGGGGAACAGGTAAAAACCCTTACCAGCCAGAGACAATAACGACTCCAAGCTAATCGAGGCCTGAGGGATGGGACGTGATTCTGTCATTTACATCTCATTTCATAAATCGCAAATTGGTACTTATTTCAATCAGAGTGCCAGTATGCCAATAAACAGTCACTAAGTGATCCATGTTCGCCCTAGGCGTTAGATGATGGATTTCCATGCGATGTGCAAAATGGTGTGCGTACCTAAACGCCGTCGTTTGTTCAGCGATGTGCAAGTGATGTGCATCTCAGTCAGACTTTTGGTACTTAAAAGGAGCTTTTTGCACCTTTATCCCGCTGAGGCACAAACACGGTGGGCAGTTCGAATCCCCCATTCTCCGCCAGCAACTCCCTTGATTTAGAGCCTCAAACGGCACTTCTGAGAGGGAGTTTTTGCTTTGTAATCCCCTGGTCAAAAGCGCTGAGTCAGCTTGGTGCCTGGAAGGCCTAATCAGCTGAATCAAAAGAGAGTTGGCTGAGAGAAGGGTTTTTCATTCGGTGGCTTTGGTGTGGTCGTGCGCCGACCGCGAGACATTTGTCGAGACCTTTCGTTGAACCCGTGAGCAGCAGCAAGGCCTAGTTTGTAATGCAGCTCAGAGATTGCAGCTTTTGCTGCTCGATTGGCATCTTCAAAATCAACAAATGGCATGGGGTAATCGTTCTCACCTATCAAGCCGAACTCAGCTCGCAGGGTCTCTGGGATGGCCCAAGGCATGAAGATCCATTCATCCGGCACAGCGGCCAACTCTGGAACCCAGCGTCGAACGAACTCTCCGCGAGGGTCTAGGTCAAGTGCCTGTTTTACCGGGTTATAAATCCTGAGTACCTGGTTGCCAGACATGCCGCTGTGCATTTGAATTTGGTTGTAGTGGATAGCCGGTTCGAAGTCGACAAACATTTTGGAGAGCCAGTCTCCGACGGGTCGCCATGGCAACGCCAAGGTGTGAGTTGCGATTGTGACCAACATGGCCCGCATACGGAAATTCAGCCAACCGTTGTAATGAAGAAATCTCATGCATGCATCGACCAGGGGCCAGCCCGTCCGTCCAAGTCGCCAAGCATCGAATCGAGCTGCGTCCATTGGACGCGGCAATTGCTCCATCAGTTGCACACGTGCTCGGAGCTCCGAATCTGAGTGCCTCTCTAAACTCTGCATCGCCGAGCCCTGCCACCAAAGTCGAGTCACAAAACTGTGAAGTTGATTATGCCAATGACCCCTCGGGGCGATGTTCTTTGCGCGCAGCGCAGTCTGCGCGATCTGCCGCAAACTTAGGGTGCCGTGCGCTATGTGTGGACTCAGGCGAGAGGTTCCAAGCTCGGCCGTCAAAGGGGAACTCATGTTAGCGCTGTAACCCTTGCCTCGGACAGCCAGAAAACTCTGCAGGTTCTCCAGAGCCGGCTGCAAACCTCCGGATTGTCTCCCCGGGCATGGCAACTCATCGGTCTTAACGCCTGCTGGGAGCAGCAGCACGCTCTGCTCAACTGCAGGCTGCAACCAATCGGGGTTCTTCACCAGTTGCTCTAATGGGGCAGAGACCCAAGCGTCCCAGCTATCTCTTGAGCGGCGACCGCGACGAGACACCGGTCGAACCACACCGTTCTGGGGATATTCATGCCAAGTGACGCCGTGATCGCGACACCAGGCAGCCACCGCTCGATCTCGGGCATAGGTCCAAAGCCCCCCGGTTTCCTCATGGCTATGGAGTGTGAATTGACCTAGCCGGAGGTGAAGCGCGTTTAGCATCTCGATCACTGGCGCAACGTGAACCTCAAGAGCAGAGCCCAGAAACTTCAACTGCTCATCCAAACTCAAAAGACAATCGCGCACAAATTGCCACTGTCGATCACTGGTAGAGGGCTGATCCCAATACTCGAGCTCCACAGCGTAAATGCAAAGAGTCGGCCCGGAAGCTGTTGCTCGAGACAGGGGGGCATGGTCCTGCACCCGAAGGTCACGCTTGAACCAAACAACTTGAGGCAAGCCGGATGAGCTGAGCTGAGACACGCTAGTCCTCGACCGACAGGCCTAGATGCGAATTGAGAAGGCGGCAGGCGACAGCAATTGGCTGGATCAACGCAAGCTCTTGCCTGTTCACCTGGCCATCTCGCTCTCATAAGTAATGCATCTAGAGGCACCTAGTGAAAAGACTCCCCGAGGATATCTGGGGAAGCAATGTGCCCTCACTATTTGCAACCAGAGCATCGGCAGTTGATTCCTCAAGCTCTCCTGGTGACGCGACCCGCTTCCATCGATTCGAGTTGCAGAATCAAATCGGAGTAACACTCACTGGCGAGCCTTGAGGGAGAGAACTTTGACCCAAGTGTTGGTTGTCCTTGGCCATACCAACACTTAGGAAGCTAAATGTTGCTGGGACTGTCGCCTGCAACCAGTTGAAATGGATGGAGTCCAATTCCTTGGATTTAGACCTACAAAGATTGACTCGGGAGATTTGACTGGGGGCCTCGAGGGCACGCTAGCGCAAATTTCTTAGTGCAAAGAAAGTGCTCCGTGCGGGCAAAACTGGGTCGTTATCCTTGTCATGAGGGGGTGCCATGATCAGTTTTTCACGGGAGCGCAAAAACTTAGTAAACCTGCTAGCCCTTTATGTAGGTGGCTACACCTTAACAGTGTTGATCGGATGGGCAGTGTTGCTAATCGATTACTACAACCGCGACTTTGGTAACTCAAGTGCACTGTCGATCTTGACTCCCGCCGGAGTAATTTTCTTTGGTGGGTTGGCGGGATTGGCTTCACCCCTGTTCTTCTTCATCCCAGCAAGTGCGATAGTGGCGTTTTCTGTGATGGCAGTTGAGACAACAAGGCCCAAAAAGCTTGTTCTAGCTATCAGCCTGTCGGTTTTTATTGGTGGGACTGCTATCACTTACGCAATCATTGGCGATCCGGCATTCAGCGTCTTGGCGAGTAGCCTCGTGCTGACCCTCTGGCTGAGCGTTGGCTTGGTGCTGGTGAAGATCTTGAAGCGATTTAGTCATTAGAGCCCCTGCTTTATCCTCTGGTGCAACGATTTGTCGATAGGTCTTGATAAGCAAAGGCTGCATCAACCAACTTGCTTATCCTGCCCGACGACTGTTAGTGCTGTGGAAAACTCCCAGTATGAAATTCCGAGCCGTTCTAGGTTTCATCCATGTCAGGCGTGAATGGCTATTGGAAAAGGCATCCGAACAAGGAGATTCAGCGATTCCTTATCGAGTTGCACCTGCAGGGCTGGAGAATCCAGGATCCGCCCAAGTATTACAAGGCCCTATGCGGGTGTCCCGAGAAACATAGAACTACCATTCACATCACTCCAAGCGGGGGTTACTATTTGAACAACAAGCGTCAACACTTGAGAAACATGACGTGCTTTGGGGAGTCGGAGAGGGGATCGAATGCAAGCCATTCAGATGAAACTGACGTTTGAGTTTGCTTCTCAATCCAACCCAGAGACGATCTTTGACTCGGTTGCCGAAGCCCTTTTCGATCTTGAGGCAGCTAGCGACTCTCTTTTCGATGCAGATGTCGTTGGATCCCTGAGCAAATCAACAATCGTGTTGTCCATAGTTGGCTCTGGGGAAACGATTGAAGCAGCCTCCGCCAACGCCTCGAGTGCCATTCGCTCCGCTATCCACAAAAGTGGCGGGGCAACTACGGGTTGGGACGAAACGGTAGAAGTGGCACGCGCTCAATCAGTGTTCAAGTTCTTGGAGCAGAAACTCGTGCCTACTCAAGACCTGTCTACCCTGTGAAGACGCCGCTTTTGATATTTACACCTCAGTCCAGGTTTGCCTAAAGGGGGACCCATGAAGCAACTCACGAACCGAATTGTCTCGCTTCTAAAAGACGGGCCTGCCCCCACTCACCCACTTGCGATTACCGCGATCGGCCTGGCTTTTTTCATGCCCTTTATTGGTTTCGTACTCGGATTTGTCGCCAGAACCCAGATTGCTTTTTCAGGGGGTAAGTATTCGGGAGACCGACTGGCGTTAGCCGCGATAGTCGTCGCCCCAATAGCGCAGTTTTCAACTCTCATTGTTGGGTTCTTGTGGCTGGTGGCCATGTTTGCCACGTCATCTAGCTTCTAAGCTCAGGATGCCGAGAAGACTTTTCTTCCGAATTCAACACCCTGCCGTTTGGACATTTGCACCTCAGTAACCACAAAGTACTCTGGCCCAAGCTCATTGGCGAGATTACGAGCAAAATCCTTGCTAGCCCGATTGAAATCTGCCATGGCAGAACCGGATGCCCATTCAAACCTTGAACTCTCGTCATTCCAGAGTGTCGAGGATTCGAATAGCTGGGAGAGCTTGACACCGCTTTGCTTTAGCTCTTCGGAGATGGGAGCTTGATCCATTTGATCCATAATCTCGTTGTCAAACCAGACCGGCCAGTTACCCTGCATGTGCATCACGCGGATTCGAACCGATGTCTTGCCACGATATCGACCGCGTTCGATAGCGGCCCATGTACTAACTGCTAGGCCGAATCCCAGCAATAGCGGTCCCGAGTAAACGAAGACCAAGGTGAAAAAGTTCAGTAGCTGCGACTGCGACTCCCAGGCGAAGGATGCTGCTGCATGCGGAAATAGAAACGTAAACGCTTGGACTCCAGCTGCCACTAGCAGGGCAGACACTAGAAGTCTTTTGCGAGAAAAAGCAGCACTCTTTCCCGCAATCGCATGTGCTGCCGACACCGTTGCCAACCAGATAGCGGCGGAAATCAATACCCAGCCAGCGAAGAAGAAGATGACTGCACCGAGTTCATCCAGCACTGGGACAGTGGCGCTTACGGCCTTGCCGGCAATCAACAGGAAGCCTGCCCCCGAAACTAGCGCGAACCCGACCCATGGACGGTGCATCAAGCCGAGACCTTAGATGGTGAGACTTTTTTGGTTGGGGTGGCCCCTACCGCGAAGATGCCCAAAACCCAAGTGAGTGAGCTTAGAGAAATCAGCCCAATTGTGATCATCCACGAAGCACCGCCATCGTCGATGTAATTCTCGGGCTGAATCGGCTCTTGGTTGAATGGCCACTGGAAGTACCAGATTCGAAGTGCCAGAAGTAGCGAACCGATTACCGTCGCGTTTATAAATCCAGACACTAAAGCTGACCAAGCTCTGATTCGAATTTCGAGCCTTCTTGTTCTCAAAACAGCCAGCAATCCAAATGTCGCACTCGCAATAGCAAACAGACTCGTGAAAGTCCCGATCAGGAGATTTGAGCCAACCTTTGGATCCCAGACACTTGCTGTGGCAAGACCCACAACAAAAACAACTGGGCTGGCGAGTACGTGCAGCTCCCTCAATAGATGAATCTCTGGGCTCGTTTTAGTCATGAATCCCCCCGTCTCGAATTCTATTTCAGTCGACACGACCAGCTGCTCTTGACACTACTCTGCAATACAGAATACTGTTCATTACACAGGAGGTGTTTGTGGATACAACGCAGCTACTCAAAGGGGCTCTGGATCTCGCAATCCTTGCGGTCATAAGCAGCGAGGATCAGTACGGGTACGAAATCGCAAAGCGGCTTAGGGAATCTGGATTTATCGACATAGGTGACGCCTCGGTTTACGGAACTCTCAGAAGACTCGAAAGCTCAGGATCGCTCAAGAGCTACTTCATGGAGTCAGAGGACGGGCCAAACCGAAAGTACTACTCACTAACCAAGCTGGGTACCAAAGAACTTCTTTCCGCCCAGCAAACCTGGGTCGAATTTTCAAACACCATGAACACACTGCTAATGGAATCGAAGACAGCAAACAAGGGGGAACAAAAATGACCAGCAAAGTCCAAAGTCACCTAGTAGAAAAGTTTCTGACTGAGGTTGAGGCTCTGCTTCAGGACCTGGCTCCAGAGCTGAGAGCTGACATCGTAAGAGAAGTCAGGGAGAACTTAGAGGCTCGTGCAGATGACCCTTCGGCAGAACTTCTTCTCCCAGACTCATTTCAATATGCAAATGAGTTGCGCCAAGCAGCGGGGTTGCAGCCAATTGCGAGGCGATCCGGGGTTGTGGCCAATGCACTTGGCGAGATCAGCCGGGCAGCTAAATCGAACAGCGTCGTTAGAGCGCTAACAAAGGCTCTCAGGCCGCTGAAGCCACTGTTCTGGATCGCTGTTGGTATTAGCGCGTTTGGTTTGTTGCAGCGATTCATTCTGGGTGATGAGGGATTTATCGGAATCCCTTCTGACCTGGACCAATGGCTGATTTGGTTTGCGGTAATCGTTACTGCCCTCTGGGTTGGATCCGTGAAGTTGGGGCGGCGTTGGAGTCGGGTGAGGACAACAACTATTGCCCTGGCCTTGCTACCTCTTGCAATCGCGTTCCATGGCATCGCAGAGAGCACGATTCAGACCTTCGATCAGCTTAGGAATGGAAATCTCGGCGCAAGAACGACTGGCTTAATTTATAACGGCACGCCGGTTACCAACATCTTCCCCTATGACACTGAAGGGAATTTGCTTGAGAACATAACGCTCATAGATGACCTCGGCAGACCCTTGAACTCGGCAGCAGAGACACTAGTGACACCGATCACGGTTGTGTTCCAAGACGGTGCACTGGAGGTTCAGGGCTATCTTGCACCTTCCGTTGACCTTGGGGGCAACATGCAGTGGAACGTTTATCCACTTCAGGGATCAAAGTCCCCACTTGGCGAAGATAGGTTCCCTGTCGCGCCACCAACAATCTCGGACTAAAGCCATTGAGTTAGATCAGGACCCGAGTCGCTTTCGCCCGTAAGGCAAATCAGGAAATTAGTACTGAATTTATTTGCTCAGCCAGCATCTTGGCATCGGTGCAGCCAATTAACACCCTGTCCCACTTTGAATCAGCGAGCTCAACAACGACAATTTCCTGACCCTTGCGCCATAGCGAGAGTGTGCGCTGGCCATCCCTTCGGAAGGTTCCCTCGGCAATCAAACCCGGGAAACCGGTCCCTGGGCTTCTGAGACCCAGGCCCTCCTTTAGATAACCAGAGTCATCAGTTGCCCCTCGAATCTTGCCCAGCGGAACCTCGAAAGATCCCTGCAGTGCCGTAAGGGCCTCAAATGCAGTCAGATTCACTCGCATTGAAGTTGAGGTGATAGTTATCTTTGCCATTTACTTCTCCATCATTTTTGATAAAAGGTTTTGCCCCAGCAGGGCCGCGAAATTCGAAGCGTTTGAGTCGACAATCTGCCGGCAGTGCGCTCTGATTTGGCTGTCTGTGGGAGCGAGATCTTTCAGGGCGACAGTCAAAAGATCCAGATTCTCTGAAGTGGGATCAAACTTCTCCACCAATTGTGAAAACAGCTTTTCGAACAGGTTTCGCTTGGAACCGAATGCCTTGTAGAGGCTGCCACGCAACAGTCCCGTGGCCTTCACTAAATCGTCAATCGATGTCCCGTTATAACCCTGCGCTGCAAACAACTGCTTGGAACGAAGTAACACCTCGTTCTCATCGAATGCTCTTGGTCTGGCCACGGCCTAAACCTAGCAATAAGTGAACGATTGGTCAATAACTACTCAATCAGTTCTGATTTTTGGAATGACTAGGGCGTTATTAGCCTTATAACTAGTGCGAACTCCCCCAAGGAAATCATGACCAAGATGTTTGAATCGAACAACCCGTTGCGCAACCTGAGCTCTCAGGAAAATTTTGAGATCGGTCGAAAGCTGATCATCAGCGTTAGCAACGCGGTCGCAGAAGCTGCCGCGGCGGCGGCCAAGAATCTGGGTGAGTCGCAGTCAAAGACAACCGAACCTCAGCTAGTGGATCAGATCTTGACCGCACTTGAGCAAGGTCCGCTTTCAACGGTCAGCCTCCGAAAAAAGATTTCGGATCTAAACGCCGGCATTCGTCCCAGCCAAGACGAGCTCAACACGACAATCACGAACCTGATATCTCAAGGCCTGGTTTCTGAGCAGGTCAAAGGCGAACGGAAGTTTTATGAGCTGACTGAACTTGGTGCCAAGCAAGCCTCAAAGCCTGAACCAACTCAGGCCCAATCAAGCTCATCAAAATGCAACTGCGGTAATCACTCGCTAGGCACCCTGAAGGCTGCCCAGCGACTATCCAGCGTTGTCTTGGACGTCACAACCAATGGCACCAGGGAGCAGCAGCACCTGGCAGCCAAGGAGCTGGAGCACGCTCGCACTCGCATCCTCCAAATCTTGGCGGACAAAGAGATTGACTAACCAAACTGGGCCGATGGTTCGCTTCAGCAACCAAGACGCCCTGCAAAAGCGCTATCGCCGCATTCTGAAGTTTGCCGCGATCGCACTAGTTCAAACCTGGTGGTTTGAACTGGTGCTTCCTAAATTCGGACTTCGAACTTTTGTGGCCAAGGGTCGAGTAGCAAGAATCCAAAAACTTGCTCGCAAGTTTTATCTTTTGGCGGCGGACCTTGGTGGCTTGATGATCAAGCTTGGTCAGTTTCTCTCCACCAGGCTCGATGTGTTGCCGGAGATCATCACAAAAGAACTCAGCGGCCTGCAGGATGAAGTCGACCCTGAACCCACAGATGTGATCCGCGAGAGCATCGAGCGTGAACTCGGCCTGCCAATTAATCAGGCATTCGTTGAATTCGATGAGTCGCCTGTTGCTGCTGCGTCGCTAGGCCAGGCGCACAGGGCCAAGTTGGGTCAGGAGCTGGCCGAGGACTTTGGTTTTGAAGATGTGATTGTCAAGGTTCTAAGACCCGGCATCGATCAGATTGTCGAGGTTGACCTGGCAGCGCTTCGCAGAGTCGGAGTCTGGCTCTCAAGAATTCGCCTGGTTTCAAGAAGAGCCGATGCCCCTGCACTAGTCGAAGAGTTTGCAGCGACCAGCTATCAAGAGATCGATTACCTCAATGAAGCGGCGAACCTTGAACGCTTTGCAAATCAATTTGCATCGGACCCTTCAGTCACAGCCCCAGAGGTTATCTGGGAGCGCAGTGCAAAACGAGTACTCACCCTGAGCAATGTTGCTGCCATCAAGATCACCGACATTGAGTCTTTAGAAGCTAACGGCATCGACCCCAATCAGGTGGCAGCAGAGTTGGCGAAAGTCACCTTTGAACAAATCTTTACCCATGGTTTTTTCCATGCCGACCCACACCCCGGCAATATCTTTGTCACACCCCTGGAGCAAGACTCAGGCAGATTCGCGTTGACCTTTATTGACTTCGGCATGATGGGCGAAATTGATGATCGACTAAGACTTTCACTGCAGCGGTTCATCTTTGCAGTCGTTGGCCGGGATCCTCGGGCATGGATTAACTCAGTTCGTGAACTTGGGGTTTTACTCCCGGCCGCCGACACAGTCGAGCTAGAGCGTGCGGTGGCGGAGCTCTTTGATCGCTTCGGCGGAGTCGCAGTTGCAGAGATTGCCCAAACCGACCCCAGAGAAATCAGAGAGTTTGCAATTCGCTTTTCAGAGTTGGTTCGAGCACTGCCATTTCAGCTACCTGAAAACTTCTTGCTCTTGATTCGCTCAATCTCGCTTATCTCGGGGGTCACAACCGCGCTGAACAAACAGTTCAACATGTGGGATGCGGTTGATCCATTTGCCAGAACCTTGCTCTCCGGTGGTGCCAACAGCACGCTTAGCGCCTTAGGTAAGGAACTTGTAAAACAAGCCAACCTGCTACTTCAGTTGCCAAGAAAACTTGATGACCTAATCCTCAGGGTCGAACGCGGCGAACTTGTGGTGAGGCAGCCAGAGACAGAGCGCAGATTGCGCCTGGTGAATTCCTCGATCAGGCAGTTAGCCTCAGTCCTACTCTTTGGAGGATCACTCGCATCAGGACTATTGCTCGGGAATCAGAACCCGGCGCTTTCGACCGGGCTCTTTGTACTGGCGGGAGCTTCTCTGGTTGGAGTCTTTATCCGCTCTAAGAGCTCGTGACGAACTACTGCTTCTTTCGAAGAAAGATTGACTTTAGTTTTGCCACGATCTTTTCTAGACCCTGCATCCCCTGCTTATTGAGCTCTCTTGCCCACTCGATCTCAAGAGCGAGAATCGAGAGCCCGAAGAAGATAAACAGAAGTCCTGGTCCTGGTGTGACCATCATGATCAAGCCGAGAATCAACAGGGTAAAGCCAACGACCATGGTCAAAACCCATCTCAACGGGTGAGGGAGTTTCGACAGAAACTTCTGAATTTTCTCCACTTGGTTCGACTTTCTCTGGCTTTTTACTAACCTAACCAATTTTGTCTGGGCATCAGCTGAAACCGGGCTGGAAATCCCTCTTCAGCGCTTGCTTGTAGAGTGAGGTTTTGATCACAGGGGGAACGATGAATCCAATGCTTCCAAACAACTATGACTACTTATACGTTCTTGCTGTCCTGGGCAGCCTGCTCACCCTAGTCACACCCATCGCCTTGGTTTGGATCTTGATTGAGGTTCGCAAGATTCGAACCCTGCTTCAAGACCAGAGGCCTCAAGAGGAAAAGTAACTTTTCAACTTCTGCCCAAACAAGTGAGTTGAAAGCGCGTAGAGTGAGCGCACTTTCCGCTTAGGACTCAATGATGAAAAAGCTACTTGGCCTTGTACTTTTGTCTACCCTGCTCGTTACCTCACTCCCAGCTCAAGCCGCCCCCGTGAAGTTTGCAAACTGCAACGCTCTGATCAAGAAATACCCGTCGGGTATTGCACTGAGCTCGAAGTCGGCCAACAAGGGCAACGGTCCGATTGCTAAGCCCAAGACCGACAAAGCGATCTATAACGCCAATAAGAAACTCGACACCGATAAAGATGGCATTCTCTGCGAAAAGGTAGTCAAGGCAGCGGTATCGCCAAAGCCTGAAGCCAGCGGAGTCGGACTAGAGGCAATCAACAAGGATTCCTGGAAACTTGCGCAAGCCGAGGTTCTAAAAACTGTGGCGGCCGGAACATTGGGATCGGTTTCATTTAGCTTCGTGGTCGGCCCGCAACTTGATCAATCACGCCTAACCACACGCAAAACTGCCCTCGAGTCGGCATACAAACTGTGGTCCAAGTGGTTCAGCCCGACAAGCGTTGAGGTGATCTACTGGTCCGAAAACGATGCAGCCTGGGCAGAGGAGAAACTTGCAACTGGCTGGAATTACCGTCCCGACCTCAAAGCCGTGGCAAACGGTGAAAAGGGTAACTGTGGAAGCGCGGCAGCCAACGGAGATGGCAGAACTCTCAGCTTCCACGAGTGTGTGGGCACCAACCTAGGTAATGTTCCAAGCTCGGTGCAGACCACCCCTCACGAATACACCCACTTGTTCCAGGTTCGACATGGTGGTTGCGCCCTATACGACTGGTACTGCGAAGGTGGAGCGGCCTACTTCGGTTCCACCATTGGAAATGTCGACGACCTAACGGGCTCTAAGCGTCTGGCTCAGCTTCAACTGTGGTCAAACAATCTTGGTGCCAACAAGGCGGCCGTAGCTGCCGGTGATAAGCAAACCGTGATCCGACTGCTCACCGAATGGCAAGGCGACAGCCACACCAGAGATGCAATAGCTGGTTCCTACTTCCTCGGAAATCTGGCGACTGAGGTTCTAGTGGCTGCTTTTGGAGTTGAGCGCTGGGCCGAATTCGCCATTTCGCTATCTGGCCCGTATGACTTCGAGTATTACTTCAAGAAGTCTTTTGGCGTTGAAACCCAAACCTTCTACAAAATTGTGGCGGACTACGTAACTGACCAACCGGAGATCTTTAGGTAGCCAGATGACGAGACTCACTTTTCTAAACCTGCCGATCAAAAGTGCACCCAAAACTAAAGCCTTCTACGAAGCACTTGGTTTTGAGTTCAACCCTCAGTTCTCAAGCGAGGACACTTTGTGCATGATCGTCTCCGAGACTGCCTATGTGATGTTCTTGGAAACAGACAGGTTCAAAGGGTTCGTCGATAAAGCGGTCGCTGACACCCAAACCACCGTCTCGGCCCTGCTCTCCTTCTCGTGTGTATCAGGAGAAGAAGTGGTGAGCATGTGTGAGAAGGCATTCGAACTTGGCGCGAGACGATACAAAGAACCCGATGACCACGGCTTCATGTTGGCATGGGGTTTTGAGGATCTAGATGGTCACATCGTCGAGCCGTTCTGGATGAATCCCGAACATTTAGAGGCATAGCTCCTCAAGGTGCGGGTGTGATTGGGAATACCGGTTGATGAATGCCTGACTACCTTCTCTTCTCTATAGCCTTTCTCGCTGCAGCTGTTGCTCCTGGTGCAGACACCATGTTGGTGCTGACTCGCGCATTGGAACACCAGCGAAAGGCTTGGCTTGCCGGCTTGGGAATCACTTTGGCAAAGGTTGTCCTACTCGTGGTCGCATATTTTGGAGCGACCATACTGCTCTCCGGCAATCCCTTCATTGTTTTGGCAGCCAAGATATTTGGAGCGACCTTTCTTGGCTATCGAGCGATCGTGCTTTGGCGTCGAAGTGAGCTCAGCTCCCCCGAATCCAGCAAGTCAAGCTTGGCTGATTTTGGGATTGGATTTGCCACCGCATTCACGAACCCACAACCTCTGGCCTTCTACTTGGCAATTGTCCCGCAGGTTGCGGCTCGAACGGACCTTGGGCTGCTGACTTTGATAGTCGTTACTGGGTTTGCGTTAGTGACGCTTATCTATACCTCGCTTGCTCGGCCACTGTCTCAGCTTCTCCAAAAGCGCGGTCCAAGAATTTTGAATCGAAGTGTGGCTGTGCTTTTGCTGGGTGTAGCGATCTGGATCTTGCTTCGCTAGCTAAAGTGAGAACATGACGAACTCAAATCCATATGCCAACCAGCCAATGAGCCCAGAAAGCGAAAAGCTTTGGGCAATGGCACTGCACCTACTCGCAATCCCATTTGAGTTCTTCGCACCACTGATTGGTTACTTCGTGCTCAGAGACCGCGGCCCCTTTGTCTCTCACCACGCTAAGGAGTCACTCAACTTCGGCATCACCATTGTGTTGGCTGCGGTCGTGCTGATCATCTCGATTGTCGGCTGGCTTCTGCTTTGGGCTCTGCCAATCGTGTGGGTGGTATTTCGAATCATCGCTGCCATCAAGGCAGCTCAGGGAGAGTTCTACAGAATCCCAATCGCCATTAAGTTCATAAAGCTCTAAGACCATGACCGAGGTTCTCAACTTCAGCCTCAGCGCTTCGAGGTCGTCCAGTGAGCAATCGCTGGCAACCAGCCATGGAGTTTCGCTAAGCCTAGACACCTCCGTTACTGGTAACCCACAGGCGCTAACTCCAATCGAGCTTTTACTCTCAGCCCAAGCAGCTTGTTTTATCAAGGGTGTTGAGCGCTTCGCTCAGAAGCTTGACTTTGAGTTCTCCAACGTGTCCGTATCGCTCTCGGCCCAGCGCCCAGCTGATCAGGCCACCATCACTGGATTGCAATATCTCGTCGAGATTGAAACCGACGAGTCAGAGGATCGGGTGGCCCTGATGGCAAAGAACCTTGTGAAGCACGGAACCATCTATAACGTGCTGAGTTCTGCGATTCCCATGACTGGTGAAATCAAGAAGCGCGTTGCCTGATTAGACCAATCCAAAAAATCAAGGTTGAAACCAAAGTACCTGCGACGGCCAATCGGTAGACCCAAACCCCAATCCTGACAATCGGATTCAGTGGCTCATATGGAGCTTGCCGCCCGATTGTGAGTGCCGCAACAATCGTGAGCACCCCAATCACAATAGCTGCCAGATAGCTAACCCAGAGATAAACCGGAGGTTTGGTCCTACCCACCAGCAGCGCAATAGCGAATACAACTCCAGCTAAAAGCAGCGCCAGGCCACCTTCGAGTGGGTCAATCAGACCAACAAACAATATGGGTAGGTTGAGCCCCAAAAGAACTATTGAAATGAGCTTTGACTTGGCCATTAGGCCTCCTAGGTGCGTGTTCTAACTCAACACTACGCCCAGAAAGGAAAAAGCTGCCAAGCGGTCGCTTGGCAGCTTTGATTCCTTGTTTTTAGGCCTCTAGGTCAAACCTGTCGTTGTTCATGACCTTGGTCCAAGCTGCTACAAAGTCGTGAACGAACTTCTCGCGGTTGTCATCTTGGGCATAAACCTCAGCGTAAGAGCGCAGGATTGAGTTTGAACCAAAGACTAGGTCTGCTCTGGTCGCGGTGAACTTGGCTTCGCCAGTTTTGCGGTTACGCATCACGTAGGAGTTCTCACCCCGAGGTTCCCAGACATAGATCATGTCGGTGAGGTTCACGAAGAAGTCGTTGGTGAGCGCCCCTTCGTTGTCGGTTAGGACACCGTGCTTGGTGCCACCAAAGTTGGTACCAATCACCCTCATGCCACCAACGAGTGCAGTCATCTCAGGTCCGGTGAGGCCCAGTAGCTGAGCTCGGTCCAGCATTAGCTCCTCGGCCGGGACGACATAGTCCTTCTTGAGGTAATTGCGGAACCCATCGGCAAGTGGCTCAAGCGGAGCGAAAGACTCAACATCGGTCCACTCCTGGGTCGCGTCACCGCGGCCCGGCGTAAATGGCACCTCGATGTTGAAACCAGCCGCCTTGGCAGCCTTCTCGACACCTAGGTTTCCAGCCAACACAATCAGATCAGCGATTGATGCGCCGGTCTCCTTCGCGATCGACTCCAGCAACGAGAGCACCTTGTTCAAACGCTCAGGTTCATTGCCCTCCCAGTTGCGCTGTGGTTCTAGTCGAATGCGAGCACCGTTTGCACCACCGCGCAAATCGCTCTGGCGGAAGGTGCGGGCAGAGTCCCAGGCGGTTGCAACCATTTCGGAAACCGTTAGACCCGAGGCCTCAATCTTGGCCTTGGCAGCCAACACATCGTATGAAGAGTTACCCGCTGGAATTGGATCTTGCCAAATCAGGTCTTCCTTAGGTACATCTGGTCCGATGTAGCGAACGCGTGGACCCATGTCACGGTGAGTTAGCTTGAACCAAGCCCTGGCAAATACTTCTGAGAAATACTCCGGGTCCTTGTAGAACTTCTCTGAGATCTCACGGTAAATCGGATCCTTGATCATGGCCATATCGGCATCGGTCATGGCTGGGTTATGACGAATGCTCGGGTCTTCAACATCTTGAGGCTTGTCCTCCTCCTTGATGCTGACCGGCTCCCATTGCCAGGCTCCCGCTGGGCTCTTTGTGAGCTGCCAGTCGTGGTTGAAAAGCATGTAGAAGTAGCCGTTGTCCCACTTGGTTGGGTTAGTGGTCCAAGCACCCTCGATACCCGATGAGACAGTGTCACGTCCGATTGCGCGGGTGGTGTGGTTTTGCCAGCCAAGGCCAGCCTCCGAGATGTCGGCACCCTCCGGGGAAGGACCCAGGTTCTCGGCCGATCCGTTTCCGTGCATCTTGCCAACGGTGTGACCACCTGCGGTTAGTGCGACAGTCTCCTCGTCGTTCATTGCCATGCGGGCAAAGGTGACTCGAATCATCTGAGCGGTCTTTAGGGGATCTGGTTTTCCGTTGACGCCCTCTGGGTTGACGTAGATCAAACCCATGTGAGTTGCGGCTAGCGGATTCTCCAAAGAGTTTGGGTCCTCTAGGTTTTCGTAGCGGTTCTCAGATGGTGCCAAGAACTCCTTCTCTGCGCCCCAGTAAATGTCCTTCTCTGGGTGCCAGATGTCTTCGCGACCGAATGCAAAACCGTAGGTCTTTAGACCCATCGACTCGTATGCAACCGTTCCGGCCAAGATCATCAGATCGGCCCAAGAGAGCTTGTTGCCATACTTTTTCTTGATCGGCCAAAGCAGTCTTCTTGCCTTGTCTAGGTTTACGTTGTCTGGCCATGAGTTCAGCGGAGCAAAGCGCTGGTTGCCGGTTGAGCCACCTCCGCGGCCATCCGCCGTGCGGTAAGAACCTGCCGAGTGCCAAGCCATGCGAATCATCAGGCCGCCGTAGTGACCCCAGTCTGCTGGCCACCAGTCTTGGGAGTCGGTCATCAAATCATGAACGTCTTTTTTTACAGCTTCAAAGTCAAGAGAGCGCACCTCTTCGCGGTAGTCAAAGTCACCAAGTGGGTTTGACTTGCGATCGTGCTGGTGCAGGATGTCGAGGTTGAGGGCGTTAGGCCACCAATCCATGTTTGAGACACCGGTCTGTGTGATGCTGCCGTGAGGCACTGGGCACTTTGCGCCTGAATCCATTTGTTCCTCCAGAGATGTTGGCTAAAAAGGACAACCGAAGCGAGCGCGAAATGCTTTCCCATTGGGAAAACTAGGCCGAGATTGCCTTTTGGATTCTCTTCAGCGATACCGGCTCTGAGGTCCCTAGAGACTGAGCGAACTGGCTGACCCGGAACTCCTCAATCAGCCACCTTGCCTGGACTAGTTCTCTAGCCGTGCCAAGAGCGAGTGGCATTGCGCCACCCTTTGATTCAAAAAGTGAAATCGCCTGATGCACCTCATACCAAAGCTGAGAATCTTTAGACCCAGGCTCTTGAAGCTTTCTAATGCGCTGAGCGATTGCCTCCAGATAGATAGGCAAACGCCTGATGCGCTGCAAAGACGTCACGAAGATTAGATTCTTTGGGGCGAGCTGAGCGATGTGCTCTTTCTCCTGGTTGAGAACTGATAGAAACTCAAAGTTTTTTACTGCCGAGATTTCCTTCTGCGCAAGCGCTGCAGCGGCGGCAATCTTCTCCATGGTTGGCATAAGATCGAATGCCTTCTCAATCAGATCACGCTGAACCGTGTCCCGCACGCTCTCGAACTCCGACCTTTTAAGGATAAGTCCTTCCGGCTCAAGCTTTCTAAGTTCTTGCTCCGCAAAAGCCCCTAGAAGGTCGGCTAGGTAATCCTTGACACTCTGATAGCCAAGCGCTGAGATTGCTAGCTTCTCCTGCGGCTTGAGATGATCTTTGACGTAGTCGGAAGGATTTGGAATCGCTCTTCTGACAAGTTCGATGACACCGTAAACATGGTGCCTTCTTCTCTCGCTCTCGGTGGCAAAGAGTTTGATTTCGACACCTGAGGGTGAAACCAAAAGAGTTGGGAACGCCTTGAGGTTCGAGCCTGCATGCTGCGACTCGATGGCCACAGGTAGCTCATCAAAGTCCCACTCGCTGAGAACTCGCTCGAGCTGGTTCTTGCCCTGAACCAAACTTGCAACCTCACCACGGGCTTTGTCCTGGAACTGCTTCTTGAGAGCAGCAAGATCGGTGCCCAACCCAAGCTGCTTGCCCTTGGCATCCACCACTCGATAGGTCATGCGGAGCGAAGTTGGTAGCTTTTCTAAATCAAAGTCTGCCGCCTGGATAGGCACTGAACTTAGCTCACGAAGGGTCTTAGCCAACAGCTCTAAAAGCTGACCGTTAGGAACCTCGGGCAATACCTCGATTGTTTTTCTCGCCCAGTCATTGGCTGGAACCACAAACTTCCTCAGCTGCTTGGGGAGCGAGCGAATCAGCTCGGTCACCAACTCCTGGCGCATCCCAGGAACCAGCCATTCAAACGGGTCCGCAGTCAACCTCGCCAGCACAGCCAGTGGCACATCGACGGTGACACCGTCATCAATCGCCCCGGGATCGAACTTGTAGTTCAAATCAAACTGTTGCCCCTCATAGGGGAATGATTTAGGTAGGTCGAACTCGGTTGGTTCTTCGACCTCGTTCTCGTAGAGCTTTTCAACACTCAGGTCTAGAAGGTCTGGTTTTTCCTCTTTAGCCTTGCGCCACCAACCCTCAAAGCTTCTGGTTGAAAAAACATCGAGCGGGATACGGTTATTGAAAAACCTAAAGAGTTCGTTTTCAGATGGCACCAACTCTGGTTTACGCGAGCGTTCTGCTCGCTCTGCCAGCTCTTCTAAAAAGACCGTATTTCGCTTTTCAAACTGCTGAGGTGAGTCCCATTCGCCATAGACAAGGGCATGCCGAATAAACAGCTCGCGAGCGACCATAGGGTCGATTCGCGAATACTGAAACTTGCGGTTATCAACTATCGCAATGCCGTAGAGCATTACGCGCTCGTTGGCCACCACCGCACCCTGCTTTTTCTCCCAGTGCGGCTCAGAGAAACTTCGCTTGCAAAGATCACCCGCTAGTTCCTCAGCCCACTCGGGTTTGATCTCGGCATTCATGCGGGCAAAGAGTCTGCTGGTTTCAACTAGCTCAGCCGAGATGATCGCCTGCGGCGGCTTCTTGGCGAGCGCCGATCCTGGGAAGATGAAGAACTTTTTGCCGCCGGATCCGGCATACTCCACGGGACCCTTGTTTGGTTTGGCTTTGCCGTTTTGCCAGATTGGCTTCTGCTCCTGCTTGATACCTATCTGCGATAGCAGTCCGGCCAATAGGCACTGGTGAATCCCGTCAGGGTCTTTTCGTCTCCCCCGCAACTCCATGCCCAGAGGTTTGGCAAGCGACTGCAGCTGACGCATCAGATCCTGCCACTCTCTAACGCGCAGGTAGTTGAGGTATTCGGCCTTGCAGAGTCTTCTAAATGCCGATGATGAGAGCTTTTGCTGCTGATCCTCTATGTAGTTGTAAAGATTGAGCAGCGATAAAAAGTCCGAGGTTTGGTCTTGGAAACGAGCATGAAGGTTATCGGCCTGCACTCGCTTTTCGGCTGGTCGCTCTCTTGGGTCTTGAATAGTTAGTCCCGCAACAATTGCCATGACTTCGCGGACCAGATTCTTCTTCTGAGCCTCAAGTAGCATGCGAGCAAATCTTGGTTCGATCGGCAACCTTGCAAGCTTCTTGCCAACCTCGGTGAGGACCACCTCTTTGGGGTTTTCGATAGCGCCAAGCTCAACCAGTAGCCCAAGCCCATCCCTGACTCCCCTGCCATCTGGAGCCTGCAGAAATGGGAACTCTGCGATGTTGGTGATGCCCAGCGCTGCTGCCTGCAGAATCACCGAAGCGAGGTTGGTGCGAAGAATCTCGGGATCGGTGAATTCGCTTCTGGATACGTAGTCCTCTTCCGAGTAGAGACGAATCACCACACCCGCCGAGGTTCTACCGGCACGTCCCGCTCGTTGATTGGCGCTGGCCTGCGAGATTGCCTCGATGGGCAAGCGCTGAACCTTGGCTCTTGGGCTGTAGCGAGAGATGCGAGCGGTTCCGGCATCAATGACGTATTTGATGTTTGGAATGGTCAAAGAGGTCTCCGCCACGTTTGTGGCCAAAATGATTCTGCGTCTAACGCCCGGCTTTGAAGAAGTCTCGAAGACCTTGTGCTGCTCAGATGCCGAGAGCCTGCCGTACAGCGGTAACACCTCGGTCTTTGAGGAGATAGCCCCGGAGACAATGCGCCCATTGATTGCATCCATGGCGTCTTTGATCTCGGACTCTCCGGATAAAAACACCAAAGTGTCGCCCTCGGGCTCAGTTGCTAACTCATCCAGCGCTGAAATAAGCCCGTCGAGGTAATCGCTGGCCGAGCTGGAGCTATCCACATCCTCCTCGGCGCTGTCTCGAGCAACCGGCCGGTAGCGAATCTCGATTGGATAGGTTCGTCCTGAAACCTCGATGATGGGTGCGCCTGAGAAGTGATTTGAGAAGCTCTCCGGATCAATGGTGGCCGATGTGATGATGAGCTTTAGGTCTGGTCTTTTCGGCAGTAGCTGCTTTAGGTAACCGAGTAGGAAGTCGATGTTGAGACTTCGTTCGTGAGCCTCATCGATAATCACGGTGTCGTAGCGCTTCAACATTGGGTCCTGCTGAATCGCATTCAGCAGGATTCCATCGGTCATCACCTTGACCTGAGTCTTGTCCGATGCCTTATCGGTGAAGCGAACCTGGTAACCAACTAAATCGCCTAGCGAAACAGAAAGCTCTTCCGCGATGCGCTCGGCAACCGAGCGAGCTGCGATGCGTCTTGGTTGGGTGTGGGCAATCTTTTTGCGCCCTAGCTCGAGGCACATCTTGGGAAGCTGGGTGGTCTTACCGGAACCGGTCGCACCAGCGATTACCACGACCTGGTTGGTCTTGATGGCCTCGAGAATGTCCTGCCTACGACCAGATACCGGAAGGTCTTCCGGATAGTTGATTTTCGGCACTGACATAACCCTCTAATGCTAGAGGTCAGGGCTTTTTCAAAGCCTGGATTCGAGAACCAATCACAAGTGCTGAACCGATGATCACCAGATTCTTGACGATGTATTGACCCTCGATGGTGAGCGCTACCGGGAAGATTGTGAAGCAGACCTCAGGGAGCAACACCAGCGGCAAGAAGGTTCCCGGCATCTGAAGAGCGAGCAGGAAAATTGCCACGCGGGTCAGCGGAGTGAATAAAAATGCCAAACCAATTGCAATCTCCCACAGACCCAAAAGCGGAACGATGATCTCGGGAGTTAGCCAATACACAGTCGCGGCAACCAGGTCATAGGCAGGACTCAACTCACCAACGGTCTTCAGGGCACCGAACCAGATGAAAATCACACCGATTGCGAATCGAAGAAAGACTAGGCCAACTCGATCCATGAACGAGATGACCAATGAATCGATTTTCTGAAGAGTTGCCCTGAGGTTGTCCATGATGAGGACAACCTCAGTCAGCCCTAAAACCTGCCCGTTAGCTTCGAAGAGCCTTGGCTAGCTCTCTGGTGGACTCGATCAGTTTGTCCATGTCCTTGCGAGTGTGCGAGAAAGAAACCAACCACTGCTCATCCAATCCCGGAGGGGTGATGATGCCGCGGTTGATGCCCCAGAGCCAGCTCAGCTCAGCAACCTCAAAGTCGGTGCTCTTGAAATCGCGATAGTTGCGCACCGCGTTCGGTGACCAAATCATCGCACCCTTGACACCGAAGCCAACCGTGTGGGCAGGCAGCTGATACTCGTTGATGATTTCGTCGAGCTTTTGCAGGGTGTAGAAGTTGGTAGCCTCGGCACGGTCCAGAGCCTCATCGGTTGCGATTTCGTCAACTGCATCCCAGGCGGCCATAACCAAAGGGTTTCCGTTGTAGGTACCGTAGTGGGCCATGCGGCCATCGACTACCGCATCCATGTACTTCTGCTTGCCACCAAAGGCTGCAACTGGAAGTCCACCACCAATGCTCTTGGCAAGTGCAATCAGATCTGGCTCAACACCAATCTTCTTTGCAGCACCTGCCACACCTGCGGTCAAACCGGTCTTCACCTCATCGAAAATCAGGGCAACGCCGTACCTATCGCAAAGCTCACGAACACCCTTGAGGTAACCCTCGTCGGGAAGGATGATCGAAAGGTTTTCGATAACCGGCTCCATCATCAAGCAGGCCACCGATGAAGCAGTTTGCTCGAGCTTGCGCTCCAAAGCTGCCAGGTCGTTGTAAGGCACTACGTGGATCTCGCCGGCCTCAACCTCAGCTGGAATATATGGAGTGGGGTTATCGGCAGGACCAATCTTGTCTAGCGATGGCTTTACCGATACCTGCAGCGGGTCATAGCCACCGTGGTAGCCACCCTCAATCTTGATAACACCCTTTTTCCCAGTCACTGCTCGCGCGATGCGAATGACGTACATCGTTGACTCGGTACCTGAATTAGTAAAGCGCACCATGTCTAGGCCAAAGCGACGCTTCATCTTCTCCGCACCCAAGGTTGCGGTTGGCGATGGAGTTACGAACAAGGTTCCAGTTTTGTTTAGCGCGCGCTTGACCTTGCGAACAACATGAGGGTTTAGGTGACCAACCAGCATCGCGCCAAAGCCCATGGATAGGTCCAGTAGCTTGCGACCATCGACATCGGTTACGTAAGCACCCTTGGCACGGGTTACCGAGATTGGGTATGGGTCCCAGTGTTGGAAGCTGGAAGTCACACCCATCGGCAATGAATTGGCGGAAACTTTGTTGTGTTGGCCAGAACCCTTTGTAGTGGCACTGAATCGCTCCCACTCTTTGGCAAGCAGCTCAGCTACTTTCTCTCTGTTGAGTGGAGCGTGCCCTGCGGGCACTTTTCTCCAACCGGTAGGTTCGTGTTTTGGGATCATCTCTTGAGACACGGAATCACTCCTTCGTGGATTCCCATTGTCACCCATAATTCGCATTTAGTCGAATTTGAAACCGTTTTGGCTTAAAAAGAAAACCGATTTTTTCAAAAAGCTACGGATTTCGTTGTTTGGCACATGCCTTTCGGTTGGTTCCGAAGGCTTAGCGATTTGCCCTGGCAGCCAAATACATCGAAACAAATTCACTTGGGTTCAGTAATCCACAGGCCCAAGCGATGGTTTCTAGATCTGCATCAGCAAGAGTTTTGAAGCGAACACAGGACTTACCCATGTCTAACTTTTTGCCACTTTGCTGCCACCTCTCCAGAAACTCCTGAGTGAGCTGATCGGATGCGTAGATGCCCATTAGGTAGATAGAGATGTAATTCTTCTGGGAGGCAATGGCCACCGAAGCAAGAGGCTTTTTGTTGTAGGTCGGACCGGAGAGCGAAAGTGGAACCTGGTAGCAAATCATCCCCCACTCCATCTCTTCCTTGTATCCATCTGGAAGAGATGCGAGCACTAGCTCTCTGAGCTTGGAGAGCGGCACCCTGCGCTCAGCGCTCAGCTCATCGAGGTAGGCCTCGACGCTCTGAGCACTTGATGAAACCAACTATTTGCTCCACTGGTCTGGTGGGCCGAGGAATAGCAGGAAGCCAAATAGCGACACGACAAAAGCGACCAGAACCAAAATCAGCAGGATCGGCCTGGCGATAAACCAGCGGAACAGCGAGTCGAACCAGCTCTGATCGCGAGGGTCCTCGGATTTGGCGGTTCGCCATTGACCCTCCAGAAGACCCTTGCGGTCCGCCGAGCGATCAAATGGCACGGTTGCAAACGGCACCAGTGCCAGACCGATGCCAAGAATCAGTCGACCAAGTGACCAGCGTTGATTCACGCCAACCAGGGTTGCGGTGACGGCGTAACCGAGGAAGGTGAAGCCGTGGGCGGCACCAACCACAAAGAAGACTTCTGACCCAAGCCCAACGGTTGCGCGAATAGCGAGCCCGGAGAGCAGTAACCCCCAGGTCACCACCTCGGCAACAGCAAACAATCGAAAGAGTGACTTAGGTGTGAGATTCATGCCTAAAGCCTAGCCACTACGCTTTGAGAGTCCCCAAACCCCGGAGTGCTACTTGATTGCTGTTTCTGATCTAGAAATCAGGATCGGTGCCCGCACCCTGATGTCGGGAGTGAACTTCAGGGTTCAAAAGGGTGACAAGGTCGGTTTGGTGGGTCGAAACGGTGCTGGCAAAACCACCCTGACCAAGATTCTGGCCGGTGAGGGTCAACCAACCGCAGGCAACCTGCAGCTAAGTGGAGCAATCGGATATCTCCCGCAGGACCCAAAAACCGGAAACCTCGAAGAGTTTGCGAAGACCAGAATCCTGAATGCTCGAGGCCTTGGCGACATCCTGCAGCGCATGCAAAAGGCAACCGAGGACATGGGTTCGACCGACACCAAGATCTATGACGCGGCAATGAAGAAGTATGCCCGCGCTGAGTTGGAATTCACCACAGCCGGCGGCTATGCAGCTGAAGCTGAAGCAGCTTCAATTGCCTCGAACCTGGGCATCAGCGAGCAAACTTTGTCGCAACCACTGAAGACTCTTTCGGGTGGCCAAAGACGTCGCGTTGAGTTGGCGCGAATCTTGTTCTCCGACGCTCAGACCATGCTTTTAGATGAGCCGACCAACCACCTTGATGCCGACCGCGTGGTTTGGCTTAGACAGTTTTTGAAGAACTACCAAGGTGGGCTAATCGTGATCTCTCACGATGTGGAACTGGTGGAAGAGACAGTGAACCGCGTGTTTTATCTCGATGCCAACCGACAGGTCATCGACGTCTACAACATGGGTTGGAAGCAGTATCTGAAGCAGCGCGAGGCTGACGAAGAGCGTCGCAAAAAGGAGCGGACCAACGCAGAGCGCAAAGCGATAGCGCTGCAGTTGCAGGCAGCCAAGTTTGGTGCCAAGGCGACTAAGGCAGCAGCGGCCCAGCAGATGGTGCGAAGAGCAGAGAAGCTGCTTGGTTCATTAGAAGAGGTCAGGGCGCAAGACCGCGTTGCCAAGATCAAGTTCCCAGACCCTGCACCATGTGGCAAAACTCCACTCATGGCCAGCAACCTCTCCAAGAGCTATGGGTCTTTGGAGATCTTCACCGCGGTCGATCTCGCGATTGACCGCGGTAGCAAGGTTGTGGTCATTGGTCTGAATGGTGCCGGTAAAACCACGCTTTTGAAGATCCTGGCTGGCGTTGACCAACCTGACACCGGAAAGCTCGAACCAGGGCACGGCCTGAAGATTGGCTACTTTGCTCAGGAGCATGAAACTCTCGATCACCAAAAAAGTGTGCTTCAGAACATGATGTTCGCGGCACCCAATTTGAATGAAACCGATGCTCGCAAAGTTTTGGGCTCATTCCTTTTTACCGGTGATGATGTCGACAAGCCAGCCGGGGTGCTATCAGGTGGGGAGAAGACCAGGTTGGCACTTGCAGCCCTAGTGGTCTCGAGCGCGAACGTATTGCTGCTCGATGAACCGACCAATAACCTCGACCCAGCATCGCGCGAAGAGATCCTGAAAGCACTGGCATCATTCCAGGGTGCAGTGGTTTTGGTAAGCCACGATGTGGGTGCGGTTGAGGCACTAAACCCGGAGCGAGTATTGATTCTCCCAGATGGTGTTGAGGACCTGTGGAACCAGGAATACGCAGATCTGATTTCGCTCAGTTAGTTAGCGCTGCCTCAAGGCCCGCGATTACGAACTTCTCAAGCGCACTGGCCTCGATCACAAAATCTGCCCCGGCATCAATTCGCTTGGCAGCCGCCGCAACCGAACCCAACACCAAACCACTGATTGGGCTGGGGTCTTCGATGCCCAGCTCACGAAGTGGGCTGTGCAGGCTGAGCATGAAATAGCCGTGCATGGCGCGCAGCATCCCACGCTGGTCCTCAGGGAGATTCTCAATAGAAATTTCACGGATGACGCGGTGTTCGGCGCTGGACATGTGAGCCAAGGAGTAGTGCACCCAAATTCGAACCTGCTCAAGCGGTTCCGCAACCCCTGCCACCAAGCGGTCAAGTTCGTTACTCAAATCCGCCATGTCGTTGATCATCAGCTCGCCCAGCACGTGCTCTTTGGAAGCGAAGTACTGATAGATGGCAGGTCTTGAGAGGCCGGTGAGCTTGGCGAGCGCGGCCATGGAGACCGCGTCCTGACCACCTTGAGAAATCAGCTTGTGCGCGGCAGCAAGAATTGCCGATTGGCGCGCGTCAAGGATTTCGGGATTCATTGTGAATATCTTAAGCGCCCAGCGCCAATTTGCTATTCCCCAGCTGCAATAACTGCCTCGGCGGCAACCACGCTGGCCGCAAGCACTCGCTCGACATCGGAATCGGTGATGGCCCCGGAAACAAACCACGCTTCATAGGCCGAGGGTGGCACCGAAACGCCTTGGCTTAGCAGCGAGTTGAAAAACACGCTGAACTGTTTTGTGTTTTGCCGCTGTGCCTGGACGTAGTTCGAAACTGGATTCGGAGTGAAAAAGAAGGAGAACAGATTCCCCGCGGTTTGGAAGGAGTGAGCCACTCCGGCCTGGCTCAGCGCCGCACTTATGCCGCTACCAATCTGCGCGGCCCTTAGATCCAGGGTCTGGTAAAGCTCGGCATCACACATTTCCAGGGTGGCCAGTCCGCTCGCAGCCGCCACTGGATTTCCCGACAGTGTGCCGGCCTGATAGACCGATCCAGCAGGGGCCAACTGATCCATAATTCGAGCGCTGCCGGCAACTGCGGCCAGCGGGAATCCCCCGCCGATCACCTTGCCGTAGGTGTAGAGGTCAGCCTGCCAGTTCTCTTGGGTTCCGTACTTACCCCACCAGCCAGCTCGGGAAATTCGAAACCCGGTCATCACTTCATCGAGCACTAAGAGCGCGCCGTGGGCTTGAGTTAGCTCGGAGAGCAAACGATTAAACCCCGCAGCTGGCGGCACGGCCCCCATGTTCGCTGCTGCCGCCTCGGTGAGAACCGCGGCGATTTCACTGCCGCGCTGGGCGAACAGCTCTCTAACCCCAGCTTCATCGTTGTATTCCAAAACCACAGTGTCCTGTGTTTGACCCTTGGTCACCCCCGGGGAATTGGGAAGCCCCAGCGTTGCGACCCCTGAGCCCGCCTGCACCAATAGGGCATCGGTGTGGCCGTGATAGCAACCAGCGAATTTCACGATCAGATCTCGCCCGGTGGCCGCCCTGGCCAATCGCACCGCGGTCATCACGGCCTCGGTGCCCGAGGATACGAACCTCACCCGATCACAGGCCGGAACCCGACGCAGTATTTCCTCGGCGAGCAACACTTCGTTGGGGCCAGGGGCGCCAAATGAAAATGAGTCCCGCATCGTGCGCTGCACCTGTTCGATCACATGCGGGTGCGCGTGACCCAAAATCATCGGCCCCCAGGAACCCACCAAATCAACATATTCATTGCCATCGATGTCAAACACCTTGCTGCCGGTGCCGCGAACAAAGTAGCGGGGGGTGCCACCCACGGCACGGAAGGCGCGAACCGGTGAACTCACACCCCCGGGGATTGACTGCTGCGCTCGCTCATGCCACGCAATAGAACCGGAAATATCCACGACTATCCCTTCAACTTCTGAGCGAACTCGATTGCCCAGTAGGTGCAAATAATTTGGGCGCCGGCTCGCCGGACCGAATAGAGCGCCTCCCAAATAGCCCCATCGCGATCGATAAATCCATTGGCCGCGGCCGACTCGATCATCGCCAACTCGCCGGAGACCAGATATGCCGCAACCGGGACCGAGCTGATCCCAGCGGCGGCGGACACGATGTCGAGGTAGCAAAGCGCCGGCTTCACCATCACGATATCCGCGCCCTGCTCTAAATCAAGGGAAATCCCCCGAATCGATTCGGTGCGATTGCGATAATCCTGCTGATAGGTCTTGCGATTGCCCGTGAGTTCTGACTCCACCGCATTGCGGAATGGGCCATAAAAAGTCGAGGCGTATTTCGCAGCGTAGGCCAGGATTCCGGTGCCATCGAAACCGTTTTGATCCAGCACCTTTCTCACGTGACCAACTTGACCGTCCATCATGCCGCTGGCTCCGAGCAAGTCCGCTCCAGCCCGGGCCAGCTCCAGAGCCATCAACCCATAAGCCTCGAGGGTGCCATCGTTATCCACCGCTCCGCTTGCACCTAGCACCCCGCAGTGGCCGTGAGAGGTGAACTCATCAAGGCATAAATCCGCGACTATCACCAGGTGGTCTGAGACGTGGGCCCTAGCCGCCCGAACCGCCCGGTTAAGGATTCCGTTGGGATCCAGCGCCGCACTGCCTTCCGGGTCTCGAGATTCGGGGATCGCAAAAAGCATCACCGACACCACCCCGGCAGAAAGGGCTCGATCGAGCTCTGTGAGGAAACTAGTTTCGGTGTGCTGCAGCACCCCCGGCATGCCCATAATCTCTCTCGGGGCAGACAACCCCTCTCGCACAAATATTGGCTGCATCAAATTCGCCGGGGTGAGCGAAACCTCCGCCACCAACTCACGAATCGCGGCAGTGGCGCGAAGTCTTCTGGGTCTGTGAATCATGAATTCCTCACTCGAAAGTAGTCAAAAACTGCTTCGGCAACCACATCAGGGTCCGGGCTTTGAGAAACCAAATCGGCACTCAGCCCAAACTTTTCCAATTCAGCAGCGGTGGTTTTGCCCGCGCAGCAGAGCACCAAATTCGGCTTTGGGTTGAAGCTCAGAAATGCCCGTACTGCGCTTGGTGAGCGAAGCAAGACCGCACAAAATTCACCCCGGGCAATTGCTGCGACAGAGCTCGGGGTGGTGGTTTTTTGCTCGGTGGCGTAGACCACCTCGGAGATTACCTCAAAGCCATGAGTCAAGAGCGTGTCTGGAATATCCCGCATCGCGATGGAACCGCTTGGTATCACAACGCGCGCGACGGGCTCCATGGCCAGCAGTTGCGCCAGGGAAGCACCATCGGCGCGGCCTGGCACCATGACCGCCTTGGCACCGAGTTCCTCGAGCTGCTTTTTGGTTTGCGACCCGATGGCCGCAAAGCGCAGACCCGGGGTCGCAATCGCTGACTCGAGCTCCCCCGGCGCCAACAGCCGGCCCCAAAAATCCAAGGCATTTGTCGATGTCACGACCAGCCAGCGCTCACCCGGTGACCTCAAGGTCTCAAGCAACCTTTTGGCTCCCGCTTGATTGGGCGCCGAAGCTATCTCGAGGTAAGGGTCCACCTCAACTTCAAAGCCCAGCTTTTCAAGCTCGGCGGCATCCACCTCGTTGCGATTGGGCCTGATGAGTAAGACTTTCATCGAAAGGCCGCCCGTGTTGCGATATCGGCCGCCAACAACCTTTCGGCAAGACTGAGCCCGAGCTGTTCCGCGGCCTCGGGCGTGGCAGCTGCGGATTTGTAATCAGCGTCGAGGGTCAGGCTCTCTCCGGTTTGCTCGACCGAGAGCTCCACTCGCAACGAGAGCCCGGCGTCATTCCAGTTGGCATGAGCACCGATGGCCGTCGCGCAGCCAGCATCCAGCCCAACCAAAACCGCACGCTCAGCGGTGGTGGTGATTCGAGTGTGGGGGTGATCCAGCGCAGCGAGCAGTGCAATCAATTCCTTGTCCTCGGCCCGGCACTCGATCGAAAGAGCGCCCTGTCCGGGGGCTGGCACCAATTCAAAGGGGTCGAAAAGCTGGCATGCCTCAGCTTCGCGACCGATTCTCCGTAAGCCCGCCAGTGCCAAAAGGGTTGCCTCATACTCACCCGAGTGGACCTTTTGGATTCGGGAATCCACATTGCCCCGGATTGAATCCACCACTAAATCCGGACGCATTTTTCGAATGCTGGCAGCTCGTCTCGGAGAAGAGGTTCCGACCCTGGCTCCCGGCGGCAGCTCAGCGAGCGTGCGGTTGCCGCTAGAAACCAGCGCATCTCGAACATCCTCGCGCTCTGGCACGCAGGCGGTGAGAATCTGGGGATGAGGCTTGGCCGGCAGGTCTTTCATGGAGTGCACCACAAAGTCCACCTCGTGAGCCAGGAGCGCATCACGAAGGGCAGAGACAAAGACTCCCGGAGTTTTCGATTCACTCAGCGGCGTGGAAGTGGTATCACCCTCGGTCTTGATTAGGACCTCGGTGACCGAAAGCTGCGGTGCCACCTCCAAAAGCTTGCTCACAAACCAACGGGTCTGGGTGGTGGCCAATAGGCTCGCCCGAGTCCCCACCCTAAGCGCGTTCATCGTTTTCCAACTCCAAACCAAACAGCAGCTTCACCGCGTTTAGGTAGTCATCGTGATTACCGTCCTTGGCGAGGTCTTTTACCTTCACCGAAGGAGTGTGAAGAATCGCATTGGTGACCCGATGCAGCGAGCGCTCGACATCCTTGGCGGCCTCGGGGCCGGACTTTCTCCGCACAGCCTCAACCTCTTGCTCCACCCAGAGCCCGACATGAGCCCGCAGGGCGGCAATTACAGGGTCAGCGGCGCGAGACTTTTGCTCATTTTCAAACTCTGTCACCGCCTCGCGCACGATTTCTTGAGCCGAAATCACGGCATCTATGTGCTCCGCCGGAGCCTTTAGCCGAAGGGTCTCAAGATCGATGATTTCAAACCCCGGCACCAGCTCAACCTCGGGTGCGACATCCCGAGAGAGCGAAACGTCGATGAAAAGTAGTCCGTTACCCTCGCGCAGCAACCTGACCCGCTGAGCGAGGTCTAAATCAACCGCGAAACCACGAGACCCACTGGCGCTAACGACCAGGTCGGCCCGAGCCATCTCAAGATCAAGCTGCTCGTTTGTGACGGGGGTCAGCTCATGCGAGAGGGCAAACTGTCGGGCTCGACCAGAGCGAGAAAACACCGAGATGTTTGCAAGGCCCAGGTTCTTCAACGCCGCTGAAACCACGCGGGCATAGGCACCAGTGCCGATGATTAGTGCCCGTTTGCCAAGAAGGTTGCCGATCTTCTGCTGGGCAAGCTCGAGCGCGGTGGAAACAATCGAGCGACCCGAGGCCCCGATGCCAGTCTGGGAGCTAACCTGTTTTGAAACCGCCGATGCAGTCTGAAAAAGTCGCTCCAATGAGCTGGTGGTTTGGCCGACGCTGCGGCTGTGGGTGAGAGCGCGCTTGACCTGACCACTAATTTCGGCCTCACCTACGATCATCGATTCAAGACCGGATGCGACCGCGTAGAGGTGTTGAACCAGGCTCGGACCATAGAGGACCTTCAGGAGCGAACTGGCAGTGTCGGGGGCCACGTGCAATTCAGCTGCCACCTGGGCAATGGCAAAATCCAGCCCGCCGTGAAACGCCTCGGTCTCGAAATAAACCTCGAAGCGGTTGCAGGTGGCTAGCACGACCGCCCCGGACAGTGGCGAATCTGGCGCAATCAAACGATCGCGAATCTGATCGGCCCGTCGCTCCAGCCGCTCTAAATCGGCCAGTGGGGTGTCGTGGAAGTCGGTTCCAATAAACGCAAGTGCCACAAGCCAAAAGATAACAACCCCCGTGCTGACACCTTGTCAGCGAGCACATGGCACAACTTCCGAGAATAGGGCGGTGCTTGATCTAACCCACCCGCTGAATGATGGCCGCACTGCCAGCTCGCTTCTGGTGCGTTCGCTGCGAGGCGAGCGAACGAATCCGCTGCCAGTTTGGTTCATGAGGCAGGCGGGCAGGTCGCTCCCGGAGTACCGCAAAATCCGGGAGGGCACAACCATGCTCGAAAGCTGCCTGAATCCGGATCTTGTAGTGGAGATCACCCTTCAGCCAGTTCGACGCCACAAAGTTGATGCGGCGATTTTTTTCTCCGATATCGTCATCCCCCTGAAGCTGGCAGGCGTTGAAGTCGAGATCGAACCGGGTATTGGCCCGGTAGTTGCCAACCCAGTTCGATCCCTCGAGCAGCTGAGCAGGCTCAGTTTGATTCCGAGTACGGCACTGAGCCCGATTGTGGAATCGGTTCGTCGCCTCACAAAAGCGCTGGGCAGCACCCCTCTGATTGGCTTTGGCGGTGCGCCCTTCACCCTGGCCTCCTATCTAATCGAGGGAGGCCCTTCCAGAGACCTGCCGCATTCGCGAGAACTAATGCGAACTCAGCCCGAAGTTTGGGCGGAGATTTTGAACTGGTGTGCCGATGTCACCGCCCAGTTCATTAGGGCTCAAGTCGAGGCCGGGGCAAGTGCGCTTCAGGTCTTTGACTCGTGGGCGGGGAAGCTTTCTCGCGAGGAATATCTCGAATTCGCCAAGCCCCACAGCGAGCGGCTGTTTGAACAGCTCGCCGATTTAGTCGACTCCCGCGGGCAAGCGGTGCCCCGGATCCACTTCGGAGTTGGCACCGGAGCAATCCTGCGTGACATGTTTGAATGCGGTGCAACGGCCATGGGTGTTGACGCCGCAACTTCGTTGGATGAGGCCGCTTTGGCACTTCCAGGGGTGCCACTTCAGGGAAACGTAGACTCCACGCTGTTGGGTGATTGGCAGGCGCTAACCAAAAACCTGGACGAGGTCTTAGAAAGTGGTCGTCTGGCTCCCGGTCACGTGGTGAACCTGGGCCATGGCGTGCCGAAAGATACCGACCCGGAGCTGCTCACCAAGCTGGTTGCGCGAATCCACGACCTCACCAAATGAGCAAAGTTCGCGCAGTAATCGGAGCTGGGATTGCCGGCCTGCTGGCTGCCCAGCGCGGGCTTGAGCGCGGTGAAGAGATCGTTGTTTTCGGCGCTAATCCCGGTGGCCTAATTGACCAGATTGAACTTGGCGGCGGCAGCTTTGACTGTGGCGCCGAAGCGTTTTCGACGGTTGGACCACAGGTGCTTACCCTGCTGAGCGAGCTGGGGCTTGACGCACTGGTGGTCTACCCAGAACCTAACTCTGCAAACATCATTTCGGAAGTGGGGCGCTATCGGATCCCTCAGGGCATCCTCGGGTTGCCCGCGGACCTAAACGATTCAGAGCTCAGCTCCATATTTAGCCCGCAGGAAATTGAACTTGCCAAAACACTCGACTCGGCGCCCTTTGCAGAATTTGATTCGGTTTCCGATTTGGTGCGGGCACGACTTGGCGAGAGCTTCCTGCAGCGACTGGTGAATCCGGTGCTCTCCGGGGTTCACGGCTCCACTGCCGATCAACTCTCTGCAGAACTTACCTACGGGTCACTGCTGGCTAGCGCCAGGGAACTGGGCTCGCTTACTGCGGCGGTTGCAAAATCAAAGCAGGCGAGCACTCGACCCGGTGCATCGGTGGCCAGCCTTGCGGGTGGCATGGGAACCCTAATCACTGAGCTTTTAAAAAAGCTGAGCGCTAGTGGAGTCAGCTTTGTCGACGCCGATGTGGATTGGGCAAAGCCAGTGCAGGGGGGGTTTGCACTCAGCGCTCGCGGAGCCGAGCACCGGGTAGCGGCATTGAGTCTTTGTGCCGGAGCCGGTTTTATTGCCAAGCGGCTTCAGGGCTTCGTAAAACTCAGTCAGCTTGCCGCCTCGGTTAGGGCGGTTGATGTTGCAATCGTGCTCTCGCTGGCGCACTCAAGCGCACTCAACGAATTCCCGCTCGGGCCGGGAGCCTTGATCACGGAGGCAGCAGGCTTCAAGGCCAAGGCCACCACCCACGCCAACGCTAAGTGGGCTTGGTTGCAATCCGAGCTCGGCGCAGACCGACACCTAATCCGACTGAGCTTTGGCCGCAATGGCCTGCTGCCACAGGGTGATTTGGTTGAGCTGGCAAGGGCCGAAATCTCAGCCATTTACGACGTCTCTGACCTGCGCATCTTGGATGCCAAGAGCATTGTTTGGCAGCAGGGTCTGGTGCAGGCCGACCCTGAGCTCACTCGAGAGATCCTCAGTCAGCTGCAGGAAATTGATGCCGACCTAGAGCTTGCCGGCGGCTTTATCAGCGGCAATGGAATTTTGGGAATTGTTCGAGATCACATGAAACGGAGAGCGGCATGAGCGAGAAAATCGACGCCATCAATGACAGCATTCGCTACACGAACTGGACTGCGTTAAGGCAAGAATCAAAAGTCTCAGATCCCGAGCGGGCCCAGAGAGATCTCGTCGACCTGAAGGCGAGAATAGAGGCCACTGGCGGAGAGTTACGCGGGGCATATGACCTTCGGGGTTTTCGCGGTGATGCCGACTTGCTGCTTTGGGTCCACGCCAACAGCGCGGAAGAGATTCAGCTGGCACTTCGTGAGTTTTCTCGCACGGCACTGGGTGAATGCTTCCGCAGCACCTGGTCCGGAATGGGATTGCACCGACCTGCTGAGTTCAATCGCTCTCACGTGCCGGGATTTATGCTTGGGGCCAAAGCCAAGCAGTGGCTCTGCATCTACCCCTTTGTGCGCTCCTACGAGTGGTATTTACTGCCCGAAGAAGAGCGCCGCGCGATGCTCATTGAGCACGGCAAGGCCGGTCACAAATACGGCGGCATCGTCTCCAACACTGTGGCATCCTTCGCCCTCGGCGACTACGAGTGGCTCCTAGCACTGGAGTCAGATGAGCTGCACGAGATAGTCGACATGATGCGAGAGCTGCGCTACACCAAGGCTCGCCTGCACGTGCGGGAGGAAGTTCCATTTTTCACAGGAAAGCAAATTGAACTAACCCAGATTGGAGAGATCTACGCATGAGTTACGACGCCATCCTTCTCACCTCATTTGGAGGCCCTGAGGGGCCCGATGAGGTTATGCCCTATCTCGAGCGAGTCACCGCAGGTCGCGGGGTGCCTTACGAGCGCTTGGTTGAGGTTTCTCACCACTACTTGGCTTTGGGCGGGGTGAGCCCGATCAATGATCAAAACCGAGCGCTGCTGGCAAAGATGCGCGAGCGCTTTCCCGAGCTTGGTATCGATCTGCCGATCTACTGGGGAAACAGAAACTCCGAACCTTACTTTGCCGATGTGGTGAAGCAGATGTATCAGGACGGTCACCGCAAAGTTTTGGCGTGGGTCACAAGCGCCTATTCCTCCTACTCAGGCTGCCGCCAGTATCGAGAGAACCTCCACAAGGCATTGACCGACAACGACCTGCTGGGCAAGATGACCATCGACAAGGTGCGCCACTACTTTGATCATCCGGGCTTTCTGGAGCCCGTTATCGAAGATCTGGCCCAGAAGATTACCGAAATGGTTCAAGGTGGCGTAGCCAGCGAGAAGATCAAGGTGATGTTCGCTACTCACTCAATCCCGAATGCCATGGGAGAAACCTCCGGTCCCCCGGCTCGCCGCGAGGAGTGGGCGAAGCCGGGCGGTGCCTACGAAGCTCAACATCTGGCGGCCTCTGGCATCGTAATGGATGCGGTTGCAAAGCGAATCGATGCTGAAATCCCGCAGTGGGAATTGGTCTATCAGTCCCGATCCGGCTCCCCCGAGATTCCTTGGCTCGAGCCCGATGTGAATGATGCCATCGTCTCAGCCAAAGCGGCAGGTCAAGAAGGGGTAATCGTGGTGCCTATCGGCTTTGTTTCAGACCACGTTGAAGTCATCTGGGATCTCGACAATGAGGCCAAGGAGACTGCCCAGGAGCAGGGCCTGGCCTTTAGTCGCGCTGCCACCTCAGGCGTGCACCACGCCTTTGTGGATGGCATCGGCGAACTGTTGCTGGAACGCATCAGGGGAGAAGATAAAAAGGCATTGAGCAAGCTGGGCCCCTGGGCCGACTTCTGTGCGGTGGGCTGCTGTCCAAACCTCAGAAAAGAACTCCCCGCGGTAGCCTCGGCTGAGGTCTAAAAGCGCAAAAAGCTAAAGGCGGGAACTCTTGGGTTCCCGCCTTTAGCTTTGAATAGGCTGCCGCTAACCGGCCTTGCGTTCTAGCGAGCTACCCTCAACATCTACATCAGGCAGCAGACGATCGAGCCACTTTGGAAGCCACCAGGCACTCTTGCCTAGCAGTGACATGATCGCCGGAACCAAGATCAACCTCACCAAGAAGGCATCGATTAGAACACCGATGGCCAAACCGAATCCAATTGGTCGAACCAGAGTTAGGTGGTTGAAGGCAAAGCCGCCAAACACCGTGACCATGATCAGCGCAGCAGCAATAACCACTGCCCTTGATAGGTGAATACCGTAATTGATGGCATCCTTTGGACTCTTGCCGTGAACATAAGCCTCACGAATACCTGAAGCCAAGAACAGCTGGTAGTCCATCGCAAGACCAAACAGGATTCCAATCAAGATGGTGGGCAAGAAGTTCAGGATTGGACCTGGATCGTGAACATCAAACAGGAATCCGAGCCAGCCCCACTGGTAAACCGCGACCACGGCACCAAAGGTCGCAAACACGGTTAGCAAAAAGCCTGCGGTTGCCAAAAGCGGAACCAGGATCGAGCGGAATACCAGAATCAAAAGAAGAAGCGATAGCGCCAGCACGGTGCCTAGGTACAGCGGCAGCGCGCTGGCTAGCTTCTCTGAAATGTCGATGTTCGTGGCCGTCATGCCAGTTACACCAAGCAGTCCACCAAACTCAGAGTCAATTACCGCTTCCAAATCACGAACATTGTGAACTAGATCTTCAGTCTCCTCAGTAGCAGGACCCTGGGCAGGAATTATCTGGAATAGCAGAGTCTTTGAATCCTCCGAAATAGCTGCAGGCAAAACTGCAGACACGTTCTCAAGGGCAAAGAACTTCTCGGCGATGTCAGCCTGAAGCTCTAGCTCATCCTCTTCAGCGATTGCTTCGGGCATCGTGACAACCGCGGTGATAGAACCGTTAGCGCCCTCACCAAAGCTTTCGCTGACGAGCTGGAATGACTTGTAGGTGGTGGAATCCAAAGGTTCTGATGAGCCATCTGGAAGACCCAGTCGCATCTCAGATGCAGGTAGTGCTGCAACAACCAAAAGTGCGCCCACCGCCAAAGTTGCAAGCCACGGGTGCTTAGTCGCCAAAACCGGAACCAGAGCATTCTTTGGCTGCTCGGCATCGTGACGAGAGTCGGCAGACTCTAGCGCTGCACGCTCCTTCTTGTTCAGCACTCGCATGCCGATCAGCGACATAAGCGCTGGGGTGAAGGTAATGGCGATAGAAACCGCAAGGGCGATTGCAACCGCACCCATGGTTCCCATCAGACCAAGGAATCCAATTCCTGTCAGGTTCAAGGCGGCCAACGCAATAATTACGGTAAGACCGGCAAACAGCACCGCGTTACCGCTGGTGCCGGTCGAAAGCGCAATTGACTCCCGAAGATCCATGCCGGTCTTGAGCTGTTTGCGGTGACGGTTTAGCAGGAACAGGCTGTAGTCAATACCAACCGCTAGACCCAGCATCACACCCAAAATCGGTGTGGTCGAGGTCATCTCAATCACACCCGAGAGGGCCATGGTGATGCTTGCGGAAATACCCACTCCCAAGATGGCGGAAAGGACAGGTAAGCCAGCGGCGATCATCGAACCCAGCATCACAAACAGCACAATCGCTGCGCTGACCAGGCCAACAATCTCGCCTGGGCCCAAAAGCTCTCCGAAGTCGGTGGTCAAAGCTTGAGAGAACTCAACCTGCATGGTCTCGGAACGAAGCTCTTTCATCGCCTCAACAACTGCATCGGTGGTTGCAGACTCGAGTTGGTTTACCGGCAGATCAAACTGCACGGTTGCGATGGCGGTCAGACCGTTCTCGGAGATGGTGCCGAAGTTCTCAGTGACAACCAGCAGGCGCTTGGCAATCGCGAGCTCCGCTTCACCATCAGCTAGTTCTTTGTAACCATCGGCAATCTTGGTTTCAGCATCAGCAATCTCTTGCTTTCCACTACTCAGCTCAGCCTGACCGGCAATCAACTCACGCTCTCCCGCGTCAAGCTCCGCTTGGGCTGCCTGCAATTGCTTCTCACCAGCCGCGATTTGAGCGAGGCCGCCCAAGATCTGCTGTTGGTTAGCGATTAGCGGGGCGATTTGCTCCTGCGGAGCACCCGCTTGCGTGAGCTGCGCGATACCGGCTTCAACCTGGGCAAGCTTGCCCTGGAGATCCTTCTTCTGGGCTAGAAGCTCGGCTTTGTTCTTATCGATCTCAGCCTGGCCCGACTCGATCTTGGCTAAACCAGATTCGATTTCATCTTGCCCGTCGAGTAGCTCCACCTTGCCGTTAGCTAGCTCTTTTTCAGCATCCGCCAGCTCAGCTTTCGCATCGACAAGCTTCTGGTCACCCTCGGCAACATCAGCTCGCTGTTTTGCTAGCTCTTCGGCAGTGGTGAAGGGGTCGATGACCTCCGCCACACCGTCGATGGACTCGAGCTTTGAAAGCTCTTCAGAAATGAGCTCTTTCTCAGCATCGGTGAATTCAGCTGCTGGCTTGTGAAAGACAATTTGACCTTGACCTCTAGAAGCCTCGGGGAAGCTCTCCTGGAGTCGGTCAATCACAAGCTGTGACTCAATGCCCTCGATTGACATCGAAGAGGAGAGCTTGCCTGCGAAGTTGACCATCAGTCCAACGGCGGTGCCGAGCAGAATAAGCCAAGCAATAATGACCAACCAGGCCTTGCGCGCTGAGAAAAGGCCGAGTTTGTAGAGCAGTCTTGCCAAGAGTTAGTCCAACAGCTTTCTTGAAGTTTTTGGGAATTAGTCCCCAATTACTCAACATTCTATGACTGCAATTTGAGTCCCAGCTGAGAGCTAAATCTTTGAATCAAGCCACTCGAACAGCTCGCGCTCAACCAATGCCTTATCTAAATCGTTGAGTAGCTCGTGGTAGCCACCCTCGTAAATGCGGAGCTTCTTGTCCGCTGCGGGGATCTTCTCGAACAGTCGAATCGAGTTCTGGTGATTGGTAGAGAGATCCTTATCACCGTGGATTACCAAAGTTGGAACACTCCACTGATCAAGTCGATCCCAAACCATGTCCGAAATCTCGAGAACCGTCTTAGCAACTAGGTTTCGTGCCTTGCCGTGGTGCATCTTGTCATCCGCTGAAATCAACTTCAAAAGTTCCAGGTCTCGAGTCAAGCACTCTTCGCCTGGGCGAGGAAGCGGCATGTCTCCCTCTGGATTGATTGCTGTGACTAGCCTGGACAACATGCGCTCCCAGCGCTTTGAAGGCTCCTGCATCGCACTTGATGAGATCACTGCCGCCGAAATACCACTTGGGTTGGAAACCACCGATGCTGCAGTCACCAGACCGCCTAGTGAGTGACCCATCAAAACCAGAGGCGATGGTGAATCAATTGCCTCGCGGGCACTTAGGTGCAGCATCAAGGCCTCATTGACATCAACCAAACCTCTAACCCCAGCGCTCTCGCCGTGACCGGGAAGGTCGATCGCATAGACGTTGAAACCTCTTGCGACGAGCTTTGGAATCAGCTGGTTGTACTGCCAGACATAACGCTCTGAGTATTCACCCAGACCATGCTGAAGCATGAGGTTAGCCTTCGGATTTGGTGAGTCCCATAGAAATCCAGCTGCAACGGTGCCGGTGTCCCAAGATTTTGCTTTTGCAAGTGCCATGGCAAAAGCCTATGACTGCAATGCGAGCTGAGCGGTCTGAATTGCAATCTCCAACTCTTCATCAGTTGGGATTACTAAAACCTTGACCCTAGAACCTGGTCTTGAGATTTCTCGCTCAGACTTTTCGCGAAGCTGGTTTCTCTCGTAATCAAGCTCGATCCCAAGATGCTCGAGACCTGCTGTGATTTGCTCGCGCATCTCGGATGAGTTCTCCCCCACACCTGCCGTGAAGACAATTGCATCGATTGAGCCAAGCTGAGCAATGTAGGCACCGATGTACTGCTTGGCCCTGAGGGCATAGACCGAGAGTGCTTCTTGAGCCAAGCGGTCATGCTCCTGCGCCCTGCGCTCGACATCTCTGAGGTCAGAGTCCCCGGTCATGCCCCTAAGACCTGCATTTTTATTGAGGCTCTCGTCAATCTCGCTAAGGCTCAGGCCCTGGTTTGCCAAATACATCACAATCGCAGGATCTAGGTCCCCGGACCGAGTGCCCATGACAAGACCCTGCAGTGGCGTGAGCCCCATAGAGGTATTGACTGAGTTTCCATCCAAAACTGCGCAGGCCGAACCACCATTGCCCAGGTGCAGGACAACACCGGTGAAGCTTTCCTGATTCAAAAAGCTAGCTGCGCGTTTTGAAACATAGGAGTGCGAGGTGCCGTGAAAGCCATATCGCCTGATCGAATACTTATCTTCAAGCTCGCGATCTATCGCGTAGCGATAGGCAGCTGGAGGCATGGTTTGGTGAAAAGCGGTGTCGAATACTGCCACTTGGTTTAGCCCTGGAAACGCCGCCATTGCGCCACGAATTCCAGCGAGGTTGCCGGGGTTGTGTAGTGGAGCGAGCGGGATCAGCGATTCAATCGCCTCTAAAACACTTTGATCGATGATCGTCGGCTCTGAGAATTTAGACCCTCCGTGAACCACGCGGTGTCCAATAGCCACCGGGGCAATCCCAGAGTCTTTTAGCTCTGAAACCATTTGCTCAAAAGCGACGCTGTGGTCCTCGACTCGTTCAAGCAACCCAGCGAGCAAAGATTCATTGGTATCGACGTCGATGACCTGATATTTGAGTGAGCTGGATCCAGAGTTCACAACCAAAACTGGTTTCATGCTTCTGCTCCAGCCTGAATTGCGGTGATAGCAATCGTGTTCACGATGTCATCAACCAGGGCACCTCGAGATAGATCATTTACCGGCTTTTTTAGACCCTGCAAGATCGGTCCAATGGCCAACGCACCTGAGGTTCGCTGCACTGCTTTATAGGTGTTGTTACCGGTATTCAGATCTGGGAAAACGAACACAGTTGCCCGACCAGCAACCGTTGAACCCGGCAGTTTGGTCTTCGCCACTCCGGCATCTACCGCAGCATCAAACTGAATTGGCCCCTCAACCGATAGCTGCGGTGCTCGCTCACGAACCAGGTTGGTTGCATTTCTCACTCGATCAACCTCAGCACCCGAGCCACTCTCACCGGTTGAGTACGAGAGCATTGCGACATGAGGTTCAATGTCAAAGGCCCTGGCGGTCTGGGCCGATGAGATTGCGATATCCGCAAGCTGCTCCTCTGTTGGTTCTGGGATCACAGCGCAGTCACCATAGACAACCACTCGATCTCTCAGCGCCATCAAAAAGACACTTGAAACCACTGATACACCAGGCTTGGTCTTGATGATCTGAAACGAGGGGGTGATGGTATGAGCAGTGGTGTGACAGGCACCCGACACCATGCCGTCTGCAATACCGAGCTGAACCAACATGGTTCCGAAATAGCTGACGTCGAGCATGATCTCTCGTGCCTTGGAATCTGTCATGCCCTTGTGAGCGCGAAGCTTCACATATTCAGCCACACAGGTCTCAAAGTGCTCAGACTTTTCAACGTCGATGACCTGGGCTCGAGATAGATCAAGCTTGAGTTCAGAAGCTCTTGCTCCAATCACTTCCGGATCACCCAAGATGATCAGCTTCGCGATGCCTCGAGCCAAAACCTTGTTCGCTGCCTGCAGCACTCGATCGTCATTACCCTCAGGGAGCACGATGGTTTTGCTCTTTGCTCTGGCGCGCTCGGCAAGTGAGTACTCAAACATCAGCGGTGTTATGGCTTCCGATTGAACCTCTGCGACCCGTTGAGTCAATAGGCCACCCGGGACATTTTCTTCAAACAGCTTTCTAGCCCTGGCGATCTTGCCCGGGTCAGAGAGCGAGAGCATGCCGCGGGTGCGAATCACCTTCATGGTGGTGTCAAAGCTGCCGCCTGGGCAGGCAACCACCGGAATCGTTGGCTTAACACCGCGAATCAATCTTGAAATTGTTTCCGGTAGCTCAAAACCACCGTTGAGAACGATGCCGGTCAACTTTGGAAAAGTGTCTGAGCTATCCGCCATCACAAGCGGCAACAACGCATCGGTTCGATCAGATGGTGCAACTACAACGGCGTTCTCTTTCAGTCTTGCCAGGACATTGACCTCGCTCATCGCTGCAACCACGACATCTAGTGCTTCGTCTTTGAGTCGTTCTGGATCACCAAAGACCAACTCCCCCGATACCGCTTCGAGCACCTGCGACATTCTCGGAGCAACCAGGTAAGGATCCTCGGGCACCACCCAAACTGGCACATCTTGCTGCACAGATCCCTTGACGGCATTGGTAATTTGCTCAACTTCGCTACCGGCACGGTTCACGATCACAGCTAGCAACGAGGTGTTTGCCTCGGTTAGCTCCTGCATTGCAAGCTCTGCTACCTGACCAATTTCCTTGGCTGCACGTTCAGGTGATTGGCCCAGGTTTTCCTCACCCGATAGAGAGTCGCGGCCAGAGAGCACCAAAACCATTGGTGCAGCGAGATTAGTTGCGACCTTCGCGTTGAAAGAAAGTTCGGCGGGCGAGACGACATCGGTGTAGTCGGAGCCGAGGATGACCATGGCATCAACTTTTGATTCGATGGCTTTGAAGCGTTCGATGATCTGGGCTAAAGCTCGATCTGGAGAAGCGTGAACATCTTGATAGTTAGCTCCGGTGCAGCTTTGAATGTCGATCTCACTGCCGGATACCTCGTGCAGCATCTCGAGAACGTGATCGCGAGCTTCGGCTTTTGGTGAGACTGCTCGAAAGACACCGACCTTGGAATAGGCCCGCTTTAGGTTGTCTAAAACCCCAAGCGCAATCGCGGATTTGATGGTGTGGCCCTCTACCGATGCCACATAAACATTTCGAGCCATAACTAAAGGGTAACGCACCCCAAAACCACTGAGTATTCAGAGTTCCAAGCCGGGATTCAGGGCTACGCTGGAGACAGTTGCTCAGTAGAGCTGTTTTGCGTACAAGGAGGTTCGCATGGCACTAAATGGCGTGACACTAAGCGCTCTAGAAATTACTCAGACCGACCATTGGGAGGTCATCAAATCTTCCGCTCTGACTTTGCGTGGTCACCAGATTCACGATGGCAGCATCCCCGAGAAGTCCGTTCACAAGATGTGCTCGATCGCAGTCGCTGGAATCGCTGGAGCACTTCGCGAGCTGTCCCAGGTGTTGACTCACGACAGTGACTATCTACTAGCCTGTGCCGACGACTTTGAGGCCTGGTCAAATAATGGTTTTGGGGTGCCGGACTTTTATAACTCGCTCGATAAATTTCAACCTCAGCTGTCGCGCGAGGATGGAAAGCCGCATTTGGTCGTCTTTCCGATGTACACCCAAAACGGTTCAACCGATCGATTGGTTGAGGCGGTAGTGCTGGAAGTTATCTGGCCAGAGTTTGTAGCAGAACTTGAAAAGAGCTACACAAACCCCGCTTTCCTGCCGGTTCGTTTTCTGGATTTCACTCCGGGCTACCTAACCAACTCCGCGGTCATCTTCCCGGAGTCAGTATCGGTAACTCCAAGGGTTCCCGCTGGTTCCCCAGAGGGAACTGCCGCTGCCCTACCGGATTTCAACTGGGGTGGCATCTTTGCCGACCGTGAGGCCGCTCGCTATCGCAAAGTAGTTGCGGCCGCCAGTGAGATAACTCGATTGGAACTACCTCAGGGGGCTCTAGCGCTTTTGAATGATCAAAAGCTCGCCGAGCAGACCTTTGTGATGTGGGATTTGATTCACGACCGCACTCACATGCGAGGCGACCTGCCATTTGATCCTTTCATGATCAAGCAGCGCATGCCGTTTTTCCTTTATGGGCTCGAGGAGCTGCGCTGTGATCTGACTGCCTTTAGAGAATCGGTGAAGCTGACTCGAACCGAGGGAGTTGATCCGGAAACTAAAAAGTTTGCTCAGCTTGTTCAATACGCAATTCTTTTTGATCGCATCTTTCGCTTCCCTCTCACGGGAACCAGAAAACGGAACTACGACTCAGTGGCTGGGCAACTTCTCTTCGCCTATCTGCACAAGCGCAAGGTTTTGCACTGGACCGACACCCAACTCACCATTGACTGGGCTGAGTTACCTGACATGGTCGTAGCGCTCTCGGATGAGATCAACCAGCTCTACTTTGACTCCATCGACAGACCTAAAGTCGTCCACTGGCTGAAGGCTTATGAGCTGGTGGCAACTTGGCTGGCACCGCACCCTGCTTCTAGCTGGCACACCAATGATCTGCCGCTATCGGGAACTCCGTCTGAACTAACTGACAAAGTATTGGAAGATGAGTTCCCACTATCAATGTTCTACGAGGCATTGATAAAGAAGATGACGCCTGTGATTCAATCAACCATTGGAATTACCGGTAAGAACTAAAAGAAGGTAACGATTGAAGCTTCACGATGAGACCTGGCGCGGCTTTGCAAGCGATAACTACTCCGGGGTTCACCCCGAGGTTTTGCAAGCTCTAGCCGAGGCGAACAACGGTCATCAGACCGCCTATGGCGACGATCTCTACACCGCGAGGCTGAAAGAAGTTATCCGAGAGCAGTTCTCCGAGACCGCCGAGGTGTTCCCGGTATTCAACGGCACCGGTGCCAATGTTGTGGGCCTCACCTCAATGATGCCCAGGTGGGGAGCAGTTATCTGCTCCAACCTTGCACATATCCACACCGATGAGGGTGGCGCACCTGAACGCGTCAGCGGTCTAAAGCTTTTCACCGTTGAGCACCAAAACGGAAAGCTGACTCCGGAGTCAATTGCAACCCAGGTCTACGGCATCGGAGACGAGCACCGCGCTCAACCGATGGTGGTTTCGATAACCCAGACCACCGAGGTCGGCACCGTCTACTCTCCAGAAGAAATCCGCGCCATCGCGGACTATGTCCACTCCCAGGGCATGCTGCTTCACCTCGATGGAGCCAGACTTTGGAACGCAGCTGCTGCACTGGGCGTCCCATTTAGAGAGTTCACCACCGATGCCGGAGTAGACGTTCTAAGCCTTGGCGGCACCAAGAATGGCCTACTGGGTGCTGAAGCCATTGTGGTTTTGAATCCAAGTGCGAGTGATGGATTGATTTATCTGCGCAAGCTCTCGATGCAGCTGGCATCGAAGATGCGTTTCGTTTCAGCACAGCTACTGACCCTGTTTGAAAAAGACCTGGGTATTCGATCTGCTTCACACGCCAACAAAATGGCCAAGCGACTGAGGGATGGTCTGCAGGAGAAGATCGACAGTGGTGAAATCAAAGGATTGAGCTTCACCAACCCAACCATGGCCAATGCGGTATTCGCGAGTATCGACAATGAGGTTGCCGATCGCATTCGCGCCAAGGTCAAGTTCTACGACTGGGAGCGCTCCTTGGGTGAGGTGAGGTGGATGTGTGCTTTTGACACCACTGAGCAAGATGTCGACAACTTCATCAACATCATCTCCGAAGAGCTAAACCGCTAGTTATTGGTCAGCGCCGCTCCACATTTATAAAAGCCAAACACCAGCTTGTCCATTGCAGCTCGGTTTTCATAGGAGACCGAGTTCCAGAGGTTGTAGACGGTGAAGATTAGATCAGTGCCGTCTTGAGCCTTGATCTTGCCGGCCAGGGAATAACCCGTTCTAATCCAGCCGGTCTTGGCTTCGATGTTGAATAGCGCAGGTCGCTGTTCACCGGAGATAAAGCGATAGCGCAGCGACCCCGGCTTACCCGACACCGGCATGCCCGCGATAACAGCTGAGTGTGAGGACTGGTTGGCATAAACCTGAGCCAGGACATCATTGACCAGCTTGGCCGGGACCTTATTGAGTCTTGAAAGTCCGGAGCCGTCAACAATCTGCATGCCCTTGGTGTCAATACCGCGAGCCTTGAGCGCCTTTTGATAAGCCTTGGTCAGTGACGAAGCCGACCCATCAAATCCAAGCGCAATCGAGGAGAGACGGCCCAGTGATTCCGCCAGAGCGTTGTCAGAAACGTTTAGGGTGTTTTGAATCCACTTCGAGATTGGCTGTGATTTCACTGAGGCAATCGCGCTCGAGCTGGTTGACAGCTTGCCAACAACTGCGGAAGCGCTCTTGGCCAAGCCGTATTTTCTCAGCGACTGCAAAAACAAGGTGCCGGCCTGAGAGATTGGCTTAGCAGTTCGTTGACCAATAAAAACGTTTTGATTTTTGGAACTGGTTAGCCGACCAGCATCAATCTGCAGTGCAGAGACTGGTGCCATATAGCCCTGTGACAGACCGCGCTTATCCCAGGTCGAGTGCCAGTCTTCCTTCTCACCGTAGAGCGAGCTGTCTAGCACCACCTCGGAGATGGTCACCTTGTTCTTCTTGGCCCAAGTCGCAATTTGCTTGGAGAGTGAATCGAGTTTTGGCCCACCCGAGTAATAAGAGGTGATGTTGCCTGGCATCCGAGACAGGGTGACATCGCCCGCACCAACCAGGTAAATCCGGCCAGAGGTGCTGTCGGCATAAACCTTGGTCTCCACCTGATAGTCAGGACCCAAAGCATCGAGCGCAACCACCGAGGTGATCACCTTCATCACCGATGCGGTGCGAGCTGGGGTTTGCGCATTCCGCGCAAACAAAACCTCTGAGGTGTCGGCGCGTCTAACCTCGGCATGCAAAGACTTGATGCCCTTGGAGCTAGCGAGTGAGCTAACCGAACACGGAGCAAGGTTTCCGGGTTCGGCATTTGCCGCCAGTGGTGTCAGCGCCCCAAAAACTAGCCCCAGGGCCGCGACAGCGGCAATTGTTGTTTTTCTCAAGCCAAACCTCCAGGCCAGAAGGCTAACAACGGTTATGAAAACTAAGGCTTAGCCACCGGCTTTTTCACTAAATTCTGAGGATTTGCGGTAGCCTTTACTACAAATTCCGCCCGATGTAGCGCGAGCCAATCCCATTTACTTTTCAAGGAAATTTCTCATGAGTGAAAAAGCAAACATTGGTGTTGTTGGACTCGCAGTTATGGGCTCAAACCTAGCCCGCAACCTTGCCTCCCGAGAGGGTAACCGCGTTGCGGTTTACAACCGCTCGGTAGAGCGCACCGAGCTATTGGTCAACGAACACCCAGAGGCAAACTTCATCGCCGCACAGACCATTGATGAGTTTGTTGCATCCCTTGCCAAGCCAAGAACCGCAATCATCATGGTTCAGGCTGGAGCGGGAACTGACGCCGTAATCAACCAGCTAGCAGAGCGCTTTGAGCCAGGCGACATCATCGTCGATGGCGGTAACGCACTATTCACCGACACCATTCGCCGCGAGAAGGAAGTTTCTGCCAAGGGCATCAACTTCGTTGGTGCCGGCATCTCCGGCGGTGAAGAGGGTGCCCTAAAGGGTCCTTCGATCATGCCTGGTGGTAGCGCTGAGGCTTACAAGACCCTAGGTCCTATCCTGGCTTCGATCGCAGCGGTTGCCGAGGGTGAGCCATGTGTCACTCACGTTGGCACCGATGGTGCTGGACATTTTGTAAAGATGATTCACAACGGCATCGAGTATGCCGACATGCAGCTCATTGCTGAGGCATACGACATCCTGCGTCAGGCAGGTGGCTACACCCCAGCTGAGGTAGCTGAAATTTTTGGTGAGTGGAACAAGGGTGACCTCGAGTCATTCCTAATCGAAATCACCGCCGAGGTTCTAAAGCAGGTTGACGCCAAGACCGGCAAGCCATTTGTTGATGTCGTGCTGGACCAGGCTGGTTCCAAGGGAACCGGTGTTTGGACTGTGCAAACCTCGCTAAACCTAGGCGTCCCAGTGTCCGGAATCGCCGAGGCTGTTTTTGCAAGAAGCCTTTCTTCTCAGGCCGCTCAGCGCGCAGCCGCTGGCGATCTGCCATCTCACGCCACCAAGTGGGAGGTAGCTGACAAGAAGGCTTTTGTTGAGGCTGTGCGCAAGGCACTTTACGCATCAAAGTTAGTTGCCTACGCCCAGGGCTTTGATGCCATCCGCGCTGGAGCCAAGGAATACAACTGGGAGATCGACCTAGGTGCCGTATCCAAGATTTGGCGCGGCGGTTGCATCATTCGTGCGCAGTTCCTAAACCGCATTGCCGATGCCTATGCTCACAACCCAAGCCTTGAGTCTTTGATTCTTGACCCCTACTTCACCAACGCGGTTGCCGAGGCAGTCGGCGCATGGCGTGAGGTGGTTGCAAAGGCCAGCCTTGCCGGTATTCCGGTTCCAGCCTTCGCCTCGTCACTGAGCTACTACGACGGTCTTCGCTCCCCTCGCCTTCCAGCAGCACTGGTGCAGGGTCAGCGTGACTTCTTCGGCGCTCACACCTACAAGCGTGTTGACCTACCGGGCGTGTTCCACACCCTGTGGTCAGGTGACCGAAGCGAGATCGAAACCACTCCTTCGTCCCACTAGGGAGTAACCTTGGCGAGTGCGCTCGCATTGGATTTGGCTCTTTATACCGATGGCCCTGATTTGGGGTTCGAGCTTTCTATTCACTGAGCTTTCGCTTGAGCTAACCACCTATTTTGGTGTTGCCTTTTGGCGGACCTTTCTAGGCGCAGTTTCTATGGCGCTACTTGGCTTGGTTATGAAACTCAGCTTCCCTAAGGGAAAGCAGTGGCTGCACCTTTGGGTTGCGGGTGTATTCATGAGCGCTATCCCATTTGCGCTTTTCTCCTATGCCCAACAGTCCACCACCAGCATCCTGGCTGCCATCATCGGTGCCTCGATGCCGATGTTCACCCTGCTTGCGATCATGACCATCTACCGAACCGAGAAGGTAACCGTCATCGCAACGGTCGGTCTAATGATTGGTTTAGTCGGAGTTGCGATCACTCTTGGGGTCTGGGAAGGCTTTGGTGAGAACGATCCGTCGGCAATCCTCGCCCTGGTGCTGGCAGCAGCTTCATACGGAATCGGTACACCATATATAAAGAAGTTCATCACCCCGATGGGCCTACACGGTGTCACCTCAGCAGCCGGCCAGGTCGGCATGGCCGCGCTAACCCTGCTACCGCTATACCTATGGACGGGGCCGCTGTTTGTCGCGGAGCCAAGACTGGAAACTGTCTCGGCGCTCTTGGCACTGGGCATCCTGGGATCTGGTTTTGCCTACCGGCTCTATCACGGGGTAATCGCGAGCGCCGGCAGCACGACCGCCTCACTGGTGACCTTCTCAAACCCAGTGGTCGCAACCATCTGGGGAGTGCTGCTACTTGGTGAAACCCTGCACTGGTATGAACCAGTTGGTGCAGTGGTGGTTATCGTCGGCGCATACCTAGCTCAACGCCGGTAAAACGACCGCCCGCCAAACCAACATCGGCGCAAAGCCCAGCCCAAAGTAAAGATCAAGCGCTCCGGAGTCATTACCGGTGTCAGCACCAAGAGCCACTGAGTCAAAACTTCTAGCTGAGTAGTAACCAGCAACATGGTTCAATAGCGCCCTGCCGATACCTATGCCGCGGTATTCGCTTAGGACACCCAACTTGTCGACCCAGCCACCGTTTTGATCAACCCTGGAATCATCGGCAATCAAGAAGCCAGCAGGGTTGCCGTCGTAGTAGGCGATGAAAAAGCCATTTGGATCGACTGACTCGATCGACTTGCGCTGCTTGAGCCAAGGCTCAAAGCCAATCGAGACATAGCCAAAGTGCTCACTGAACGTTTTGGATTCGAGTTCGTGAATCAGCTCTGCGTTGAGATCAAAGTCAACCGAGCGAATCTCGAGCTGCTTGTTTGTCTGCGGGCTCGCTTTCGGCAGGTCTCTCCAAACCAACTTCCAGTAATCCCGATAGTGCTCAAAACCAAACTCAGCAAACAGCTGGTGAAGTTGTTTGTCATTTTTATTGCCAGCTGCACGAATCTTGAACCCAGGCCTGTTTTCCCTGGCCCAACTGATCCCATGACCGAGCAGCGCTTTAGCTGCCTCTTCTGAGCAGTCGGTAAATAGATCCAAATCCACCCAGTTCTTGGCAGTGTCGGTTTGAATGAACAGCACTGCATCCAGCTCATTGGTCAAATGCCCAAACACCACAGCCGGTTCACCAAAGCCCTGAAACCACTGCGGCATTTCACTCAGTGGATAGACTTCAAACTCAGGATCAACCCTGAGCTCATGGGTGTTAGCAACCCGCAGGGTTGCCTCAGCATCCGCTAGGGTCAGGAGCCTGATCAATGCGCCTCTTCTTGAGCAAGTGGCTTTCTCAAATCGGGGAGCGTCCAAGGTCGAACGATAAAGATCAGGCTAGCGACCGAGAGCGCGAAGAAAATAAAAATCAGCATGCCGACATCAAAGGTTGATGTGACACTCAAGCTGGCATAGACCATGCTCATGATCGAGGTCATCGTGAAGTTAGTCACGCCCATTAGCGATGCCGCAGTACCAGCCTCGGAGCCGTGGTTCAGAAGTGCAAGGGTTGGAATACCAGTGGCGGGAGCTCCAAAGAAGAACACCAACACGAAGAATCCGATCTCGGCAATCAGGATGCTGCTGCCGGCGGTGAGCATCAAATAGAGCCCGGCCATTGCACCTGCTGCGGAGTAAATGACCAGCATCCACTGCGCCTTGAAGTACTTGGCCATGATGCCGCCAAACTGAACTCCCAGCCAGAGCGCTGCCGAGTTGATGGCGAACCAGATTCCAAACTCTCCCGGGGATAACTCGAAGGTGTCCTGGTAGAGATAGGAGACGGTGTTGAGATAGCCAAAGAGTGCACTCAGCTGCAATGCGCTTACCAGCAGCAGCCCAACATAGGCGCGGTCTTTCAAAACCGAAACATAACCTCTAGCCAAACCAAGCGGCGAACTCGATCTGCGCTGCGCCTTCGGAAGCGTCTCAACCAAGAAGAAGGTCGAAGCAATTGCTAGCGCCAGACCAAAGAAACCAAAGGTCAAAAAGATCGACTGCCAAGGAAACACCGACACCAACTGCGAGCCAACTATGGGACCAATAATCGGAGATAGCCCCTGGATTAGGAAAACCCTGGAGAGCATCTTGAGCATCGGTTGTCCACGGAACAAGTCACGAACCACGGCACGCGATACGACATCGGCGCTCGCTGCAAAAAAGCCCATGGTGAAGCGCAGCACCAGGAAGTAGCCGATCTCCTTTACAAAGAACAGCGCAATGGCGCTGGCTGCAAAGCCAAACATCGCCATCAACAAAAGCGGCCTGCGACCAAAGGCATCGGACATTGGTCCTGCGACCAGCTGACCAAAGGCCAAACCGATTGTCACTCCAGCCAAAGAGGCTTGGACTGTGCCATTGGGAACCCCGAAGAATTCACCAATCTGCGGAAACGCAGGTAGGTAGGGGTCAATTGTGTAAGGAATAAGACTGATGGAGAAAGCGACGATGAAGATGTAGGTGATAAGCATTCGACGATTTAGTTGATCGCCAGAATCTATTACCCGACCCCCAGGAGTAAGTCGGAAAGTTAGAGCCACGCCTAGAAGAATAGTCGCTGCGCGATTACCTCACCCGGGGATACCCCACCCGCGATGGCAAACTCTGCGGAACCAATTGGCAAAGTCCACTTATTCAATAGGTCAACCTCGGCCAAGCGCTTTTGAATCGGGACAAACTGGTTTTGAATATTGGCTTGATAAGCAGTCCACAAAAGCCCAACATCCAAAGAGCCCTGGGCGTTGAAGCCCGCCTCATAGGAGAACGGTCTTCTAAAGATTCGCTCCCCCTCACGCTCGGGAGCAGCTCTACGAATGTGAGCGAAGTCAGGGATTACCTTCAAACCATTTGGGTGTCTGGCAGCATAGTCAGGGAGATCAGATTCACGCTCTCCAGTCAGCGGCGCCCCATTTGATAGTCGCCTACCGATTACCTCTTCTTTGGAGGGAGTGCCGAGTTGATCCCAGGTATCAAGCTGCATCGCAATGCGTCTAAAGACCAGCTGCGTGCCACCGATGGCCCACCCTGGTCCATCGCTTATCCAGACCACCTTGTCAAAGTCCTCGGATCCAAACTTTGGATTAGCGGTGCCATCGATTTGGCCCATCAGGTTTCTGTGAGTGACGCCCGCGGGCACCATGCCAGGGGTGTGAGCAAAACCGGACTGAGTCCAGCGCACGCTAGCAAAAGGCATGCTGTCGCGCACCAAACCACGGGTGCCGTGGCTCAGCACCACCGGGTCATCCGCAGCAACGTGAATCAACACATCCCCACCTGAATACTCAGGCTTGAGCTGATCGATTTTGAACGCAGGTAATTCGCCGAAGCCGATCGGCATTTGATCCTCTAGCCCGAGTTTCCTAAAAAGGCTCGGGCCAAACCCAACGTATGCCGAGAACCGGGCAGCTCCCAGAGCTAGCTCGGGTGATGGATCGGCCAACACTGGCTGGCCTTGACTGAGTCTTGAAATGTCGTCGGTGATCAAGCTCATCCAGCGCAGCATGGCTGCTTTATCGACACTTGGCTTTATGTCAAAGGCAATAAGGCTGGTGACGGCTTGCAGATCGGCCTCGATGCCCATCTGATGTGGGCCATAGAATTCGAGCGCTCGCTTGGCAGTTTGAGTTTCAGAGTTTGCCTGTGAGGCAAAGGCGGTAACACCAGAGGCTAGGCCAGCAGCCGCAGCGGACGCTGCGGTGCCGGCTAGAAAACCTCTGCGGGTGACCATTTATTAGTGATCCATACCTTCTGTGTGGTACTCCTCATCCCCACCCTGAGCTGGCTTACCAACTACACCTTCAAGGGTGAGGTCTTCAGTACCTTCAAAATCAAGGGTAACGCTGATCTGGCTGCCTGGCTCAACGGCTTGAGTCAACTCCATAAGCATCAGGTGATTGCCGCCTGGCTCTAGCACCACGCTTTGGCCGGCTGGGATAACTAGCCCGCCGTCAATCTTTTGCATCTTCATTGCGCCATCAATCATTGCCATCTCGTGGACTTCGACCACCCCGGCAACGTCGGTGGATCCACCGAGCAGGGTTATGGCTTGACCGGAGTTATTGGTGATGGTGCCATAGACAGCTGTCATGCCCCCGACCATGCTCATCTCGGAGCTCTTAACCCAGTAATCAGAAACTGTGACATCCGGGGTTTGGGTGCAACCGGTCAAAACCAGAGCGGCGGCGAGCCAAAGTCCGAGCTTTTTCATAACGATTCCGATCTTTGTCAGAGGGTCAAAAGAGAATTTTGTGGTCCTCAGAACACTAATTCTACAACTGGTAGAAGTAACTATTTGGCGACTTTAGGTAAATGTCCGCGACACGCCTAAAAATCAGACGCCTTAAAGTTCAAGTTGTGGGTTAATGTTCGAGCAACAACTAAATAAGTGAATTTTTTCAACACGAGACACTAGATGTAGTGGTTAAGTGCTAGGGTAGTAAATCCGCTCGAAGCGACAAATTTCACAAAAATTCATCAAAAACCGGGGGTTTCACCCCCAACCGAAACAGGAGGAGACACCAATGGCGGTGACCGTTTACACGCTCCCAGCGTGTGTGCAGTGCGACAGCACTAAGCGCATGCTGCAGCGCAACCAGATCGAGTTCGACGTGGTTGACATGAGCCAGGATCCAGTAGCGCTCGAAATGGTCAAGACCATGGGTTACACCGCTGCTCCTGTAGTCGTTGCCGGTGATGAGCACTGGAGCGGCTTCCGAATGGACAAGATCCAAGCCCTAAGCGCCTAAGTGATGCACCCGAGATGTTCGATTTGGTTTACTTCTCGAGCGTCTCTGAAAACACCAAGCGCTTCGTGGACAAACTTGGCGGCCATGCAGTTCGGATCCCACTAAGGACCGAAGAGGCAGCAGAGTTTGTTCACCCCAAGGACAGTGTCCTGATTCTCCCCACCTACGGTGGTGGAAACGACGGATCAACTGTTCCAAAGCAGGTAATCAAATACCTAAACAATCCGGACAACCGGAAACACATCAAAGCGGTAATCGCGGGGGGAAACACCAATTTCGGTGAGCACTTCTGTAGAGCGGGCGAGATAGTCGCCCAAAAGCTCGGGGTTCCGGTGCTCTATCGCTTTGAAATCACTGGAACACCAGAAGATGTAGTCGAAGTCAAAGAAAGGCTGGCCAAGCTGTGGCAAACCAACTCGTAGAAATTGCAGACGACCAGGGAAACCTGACCGGTAAGTCCAGCATCGAATCAGCCTTGAGCTACCAAGACCTCAACGCCATGATCAACCTGTGGGGCGAGGACCAGAAGCTTCAGCTGGAGAAGGACAAGCTCGCAGTTCGCAAGTACTTCCTTGACCACGTGAACCAGAACACCGTCTTCTTCCACAGCCTCAAGGAGCGCTTGGACTACCTGGTAGAGAACGACTACTACGAGAAGGAAATCCTGGACCAGTACTCCTTCGAGTTCATTCAAAAGCTTGAGGATCTGGCCTACTCCAAGAAGTTCCGCTTTGAGGCATTCATGGGTGCCTTCAAGTTCTACACCGGCTATGCCCTAAAGACCTTTGATGGCACCCGCTATCTAGAGCGCTTTGAAGACCGCGTAGTGATGGTTGCTCTTACCCTGGCAGCAGGCGATGAGGCCATGGCTACCCACCTGGTTGAGGAGATCATCTCCGGCCGTTTCCAGCCAGCCACCCCAACCTTCCTAAACTGCGGTAAGAAGCAGCGCGGTGAGTTTGTATCCTGCTTCCTACTTCGCATCGAAGACAACATGGAGTCCATCTCCCGCGGTATCAACTCAGCGCTGCAGCTTTCAAAGCGTGGTGGCGGTGTTGCACTAAGCCTCTCCAACATCCGTGAGTACGGCGCTCCAATCAAGAAGATTGAGGGCCAGTCCTCCGGCATCATCCCAGTGATGAAGCTTCTAGAGGACAGCTTCTCCTACGCAAACCAGCTGGGTGCTCGTCAGGGTGCCGGTGCCGTTTATCTAAACGCTCACCACCCAGACATCATGAGATTCCTCGACACCAAGCGTGAGAACGCTGACGAGAAGATCCGTATCAAGACCCTTTCAATCGGTGTCGTAGTTCCAGACATCACTTTGGAGCTTGCCAAGAACGGCGAGGACATGTACCTGTTCTCTCCATACGATGTCGAGAAGGTTTACGGCATCCCATTCGGCGACATCTCAGTGACCGAGAAGTACGCCGAGATGGTTGATGACCCTCGCATTCGCAAGTCCAAGATCAAGGCTCGTGAGCTATTCGAAAGAATCGCGGAGCTTCAGTTCGAGTCTGGCTACCCATACGTTATGTATGAGGACACCGTAAACAAGGCGAACCCAATCCAGGGCCGCATCAACATGTCAAACCTCTGCTCCGAGATTCTGCAGGTGAACACCCCAACCACCTACAACATGGACCTCTCCTACGACCAGATTGGTAAGGACATCTCCTGCAACCTGGGCTCCATGAACATCGCCATGGCAATGGATGGACCTGACTTTGGTGCCACCGTTGAGACCGCAATCCGCGCCCTGACCGCTGTCTCCGACATGTCAAACATCGAGAGCGTTCGTTCGATCTCTGACGGTAACCACAAGAGCCACGCAATTGGTCTTGGTCAGATGAACCTGCACGGCTACCTGGCTCGCGAGAAGGTCCACTACGGTTCGGAGGAGTCGATCGACTTCACCAACATGTACTTCTACACCGTGGTCTACCACGCCATCAAGGCATCAAACAAGATCGCCATTGAGCGCAAGAGCCACTTCCACAACTTCGAGAACTCGAAGTATGCAACCGGTGAGTACTTCGAGAAGTACATCGACCAGGTCTGGGCTCCAGCAACCGAGAAGGTCAAGGAGCTATTTGCTCGCAGCGGCGTTCAGATTCCTACCCAGGAAGACTGGAAGGAGCTCAAGGCTTCGGTAATGAAGCACGGCATCTACAACCAGAACTTGCAGGCGGTGCCACCAACCGGTTCCATCTCCTACATCAACAACTCGACCAGCTCGATCCACCCAATTGCATCTCGCATCGAGGTTCGCAAGGAAGGCAAGCTCGGTCGTGTTTACTACCCAGCTCCATTCCTATCGGAAGAGACCTGGGAGTACTACGAGGACGCCTACGAGGTAGGACCAGAGAAGATCATCGATGTCTACGCCGCTGCAACCCAGCACGTAGACCAGGGTCTATCACTGACCCTGTTCTTCAAAGACACCGCTACCACCCGTGATGTCAACCGTGCTCAGATCTACGCATGGCGCAAGGGCATCAAGACCATCTACTACATCAGAATTCGACAGGCTGCACTGGAGGGCACCGAGGTCGAAAACTGCGTCAGCTGCATGCTGTAAAGGACAAGGAAAAGGAAAATGACTACCAAGCTCATCACCCGTCCAATCAACTGGAACAAGATCGAGGACTCCGTCGATCTAGATGTTTGGAACCGTCTCACCCAGAACTTCTGGTTGCCAGAGAAGGTGCCACTGTCTAACGACGTTCAGTCCTGGAGCACCCTGCGTCCACACGAGCAGAAGCTAACCATGCACGTCTTCACCGGACTCACCATGCTCGACACCATCCAGGGCACCGTTGGTTCGATGAGCCTGATGCCAGATGCCAGAACTCCTCACGAGGAGGCGGTCATCACCAACATCGCTTTCATGGAGTCGGTCCACGCTAAGAGCTACTCCAGCGTGTTCTCAACCCTGTGCTCCACCAACGAGATCGATGAGGCATTCCGCTGGTCTGAGGACAACCCGTATCTGCAGAAGAAGGCGGAGATCATCCTCGGTTACTACCGCGGTGATGACCCGCTAAAGCGCAAGGTGGCATCCACCTTGCTCGAGTCCTTCCTGTTCTACTCAGGCTTTTACCTACCGATGTACTGGTCATCACGCGCCAAGCTGACCAACACCGCTGACCTAATCCGCCTAATCATTCGTGACGAGGCCATCCACGGTTACTACATCGGTTACAAGTTCCAGCTCGGTTACAACGAGGCTTCAACCTCACGCCAGGAAGAGCTAAAGAGCTACACCTATGACCTACTGCTCGAGCTGTACGAGAACGAGGTCAAGTACACCGCAGATCTGTATGACGAGATTGGTCTAACCCACGACGTCAAGCAGTTCCTGCACTACAACGGCAACAAGGCACTGATGAACCTGGGCTTTGACCCACTGTTCCCAAAGGATGACTGCCAGGTATCCCCTGCCATCCTCAGCGCCCTAAGCCCAGCCAGCGACGAGAACCACGACTTCTTCTCTGGCTCCGGTTCCTCATACGTCATCGGTAAGCACGAAGCCACCACCGATGATGACTGGGACTTCTAAGAACTAAAAACTAAAGATGCCGGGTGACCGATGGTTGCCCGGCATTTTTATCCCCCAAGAAAGTAGAGCCAAGTGGATAACGCAGTACTCCTCGCATTCCTGGTGACCCTGGGAGCCGGATTGGCCACCGGCATTGGCTCGACCATTGCTTTCTTTGCGAAGACCACCAACAAGTCCTTCTTTGCTGTCTCCATGGGTTTCTCCGCGGGAGTAATGATCTACCTGAGCTTTGCCGAGATCCTCCCGAAAGCAACCGGATACATCGGCTCTGAGGTTGACCCCGTCGAAGCATCTGCCCTGGCAGCCGGTTCGCTTATTGCCGGCATGGTCTTGATGGCGATCATTGACGCATTTGTGCCATCAGGCGCTAACCCACACGAGAACACCTCGGTAGAGCTTCTCGAGAGCCCCGAGCATCGCGAGCAGAAGCGACTGATGCAAATCGGCGTATTCGTAGCCCTGGCAATCGCCATCCATAACTTCCCGGAGGGCCTGGCAACCTTCTTGCTTGTGTTGGATGATCCTCAGCTCGGTATTGCTCTTGCCATCGCCGTAGCCATGCACAACATCCCAGAGGGTATTGCGGTCTCAGTGCCGGTTTACTACGCCACCAAGTCAAGGCTAAAGGCCTTCAGGCTTAGCTTCCTTTCTGGCCTTGCTGAGCCAGCGGGAGCGGTCATTGGGTATCTACTACTCGCTCAGTTCCTGAGCGACTTCGTGCTCGGCATAATCTTCGCCATGGTTGCTGGAGTGATGGTCTTTTTGGCTATCGATACCTTGCTACCAACCGCAAAGAACTCTTCCCGCGGCCACCTCACCGTGTATGGCGTCATGGCTGGTATGAGCGTGATGGCACTTAGCTTGGTGCTACTGAAGCTCTAGTTCTTTTGCTTGTCCTTGCGACGAGCCCTCCAGGCTGCGCTCGCTGGGAAAGCACCAATCGCAGCTGCAATCGCCATCAGCAGGATCAATAGCCAGGCTGAACCTGGATCGGTCTGCAGCAGGCCACCAGACTGGCTGTCTGAACCACCATCGGTTGCGTTGGACTCGGTGGAGTCATCGTCACCAGGTAGCGCCTCGGATGGATCGTTTGGCACCACTGGGTTTGGATCGCGTGGGTTGTTGATGGTGTCACCATCGATGTCCGAGTCATCACCGTTGACAATGCCATCACCATCGATGTCTGAGTCCTCGTTGGTGCCCTGACCATCACCGTCGACATCGTCTGGATCGCGAGGCTCTTCGGTATCAGGATCAGTTGGATCGGTTGGGTTTGTTGGGTCAACCGGAGTCACAGGATCAAAGTCCTCGTTTACTGGCGATCCAGCAACGGTCAAGGCATCCTGAACGATCACTCGACCCCATTCGGAGAAGTGCTCCACAGCGTAGACGCCGGCAACGGTGTCCGTTGGAATCTTGAATACCAGCTTCTTATCGCTGATCACGCGATATTCAACTGCTCGGTTTCCAAGCTTCAGGCTCTTGATTCGGTCGAGCTTGTAGCCATCAACTGTCACTAAGGATCCAGGCTGCGCAACGTTTGGAGTAAACGAGTACATCTGAGGCATCTTCTCAAACACTTCGGCAGCAAGGCTCTGAGACGAAGGTGGTGGAGTTGGGTCCTCAGGGGTGGTGAGTACAAAGGTGGTTGGCTGGCTGTAACCAATCTCGTTGCGAGCCAATACCTCAACGTTGTAGGTGGTCGAGTACTGCCAGTTTGCAAAGATCGCAGTAGAAGGGGTTGGCGAGACGGTAACAGTTGAGCCATTTACCTTGACGGTGTAGTCGATGATGCTGGAACCACCGTCAAATACCGAACCAGCCCAGGCGATAAACATGTCTCGACCCTGAGGTTCGGCAGACAATGTCGATGGTGCGCTTGGCCTTGAGAGCAACTGCTGCTGAACCATCGCGGTGTTGATTGAGTTCGAAGTCGAGGTGACATCGGTCACAGTGATAATCATGAACTCGTAAGTGTTGGCCATCACCATCTGGGCTGGAGCCTGAACGTTTAGGAACCTAGGTGCGACCATCATTGGCTGGTTTACAAATGGCATCGCGAACGGCATTGGCTGGTAGCCGAACAGACGAACCTGAGGCGCATTGAAAGCTGGCACGGCTGAAGCGCTGACGGAAGCTGAAACCGATGGCGAAGAACTTGGATCCACCAGTGGCTTCAGTGGCAGCTCTTCCAGGGCAATCGCTGATGTCGATGCACTGAAGGTGGAGACGCTATCAAGCTGGGTGTATTCGTTGACCCCGACCGGCCTTACAAAGATGTCGTAGCGAACAAACTCACCATCAAGGGCAAGTGGTTCACTCCAGTTCAGAATCGCGTCGGTTGCGTTCGAAATTGCACGGAGCTCCTGCGGGGCCGAGAAGTTAGGTGCTGGAATGACTGGCTGTGACACGTCGGAGAACTCACCCGCACCGTAAGCGGTGATTGCTGCAACCTTGACGGTGTACTCGTCACCGTTTGTTAGACCCTCAATCAAACAGTCAACTGTTCCCTGAGGCACAACTATCGGGCTGCCAGAGGAATCAAACTGTGGGGTTGCATCCAGCGGTAGACATGCGTAGCTCACAACTTCATCGCTGGTTGAGACGTTAGTTGCCACAACCTCGTAGGCAGTAATTGGTGAACCACCACGGTAGCTTGGCTCGCGGAAGGAGAGCTTCAGGCCTTCGTTGGTTGATGCAACCGAGGTGATAAACGGCTTAGCGGCTGGCTTAGGCAAGATGCTGAAGCGCTGCTTCACCATTGGAGCCGAGCGGTAGGTCTGGTTACCAGGCTGGATCGCAAAGACCTCACAAACTCCTGCATTACCAAGGGTCAACAATCCAGTCTCAGAGACCGAACAAATGCTCCTGTCGAATGCCGGTGCCTGAGTGAAGGTGACAGGCAGTCCAGCGTTGGACTCTGCGGTCAACTGGAATGCGGGGTCGCCGAAGTCACGGTCAACCAGGTCTTCGAATGTGATGGTCTGGTTTAGACGGTCAACCTCGATTAGCTGGCTAACGGACGGTGCTGCGTTGAAGTTCGCTCCACCGGCCTGCTGAGCCACCACCAAACAACGTCCAGGGCCCTCGAAGGTCACCTTGGTGCCATTGAAGCTGCAGGCCGAAACAATTGGTGAACCAGAGGCATCAAACTCTTGACCAATCGAGATCACTACAGGAAGACGGCTTGATGCCACGGCAGTAGGCGCGTACTCATAGTTCACGGCCAGAGCAGAAGGATCGGTCTTCGGCTTTGGTGCCTGAGGAATCACGGAGGTGAATCTGATGAACTGGTTGGCCTTGCTCACCACGAACGACTGAGTCGCCGACTGAGCAGAGAAGTAGTTTGCGCTTGAATCCTTGAGGGCTCGAATATCGCAGCTTCCGGCACCAATTCCCTCAACGTGAGGAACGCCCTGAACATCAACAACTCGACACTTGTCCTGGCCGGTCACGACCTGGAATGTAAGTGCTCCAGTACCGTTTCCACCCGCGGTGAATAGTCGCTGTGTGCTACCGAATGTAACTGCAGGGTTAGAAACCATCGAGATGGTCGACTGGTTGGTTGGGGTCACCACAACATCCAGTGCAGTCGATACCGGGTTGAAGTTGGCATTGCCTGGCAGGGTAACCACAACTCGACAAACAGCCGCAGGAGTACCGCTAACCAACTGAACGTTTCCAGGGAACAGCGTGGTTCCAACACGAATACATGGCTGGATGTTCTGGTTCACCGCTGCGAGCTGAGGAGAGGTTGTTAGCTCGAAGGTTGGCGAAGAGGAGACCGAACCGCCAGCAAAGGAGAGCTCTAGAGACGTTCCAAAGATTGTGCTGATGCGGTAGGTATCTGGTCCAGACTGTCCAACTGTCGGTGAAACAGTTACCGATCCGCTGATCATCGAGACAATTGGGCTCTGCTCTGCCTTTGCAATCGTGAAGGTGGTGTTTGTGCTGACAGCTAGCCACGAACCACGAACCTCACCGGAGACGCTCACGTTTTCTTGAGCCTGGGCTAGGTCAATCTGGCAGGAGCCAGCGCCAAGAATCGTTACCAAACCAGTTGTCGCATTTACAGCACAAACCTCGCTCGATGCTGATGCTACGGAGTAGGTCAAGACGCCATTGCTCTGGGTCGTAACCGAAGGGCTCACAGTCTTACCTGCTGAGTAAACCTGGTTCTGGTATCCGAGGGTCAGAGTTGGTGTGCGGTTGACGAACAAACCGGTTTGAGTGACCGAAGTCATGCCACCGGCAGCGTAGGTGACCGTGTATGACTCGTTTGGCAATCCAGCAAGAGCAAGGTTGGTGAAGGTTGCAACACCATTTACGAAGGTCGCGGTTTGAGTTCCTGCCAAAGTGCCGCTCGCGCCTGAGGTGATGGAAACACCAACCGTAACGCCAGCACTGGTGGATGCAAGGTTGCCATCCTGATCAAAGATTCTCAGCTGAGGTTGAGTTGAAGCAACATCACCGGAGAGTTGGCGGTTTCCAAGTCCGATTGATAGCTGGAAGCTTGCAGCCGGTCCTGGGTTCAGGGTAAACAGCTCAGAAGTTGCGGTAGCAAGATCTGACGAGCCGTTGGCAACAGGTGTGACAGTGTTGTCAGCCTGGACGTAGTAGTCATACTCACTCTGCGAAGCTTCACGGAAGGTAACCGTGTAACTCTCGGTCAAAGGACCGCGAACACCTAGGTCACGGAATGTGACCACACCGTTTTGGGCGGTAGCCACCCGTTGACCGACCAACTCACCGTTTTGGCTATTCAGGACAGCGATGATGCGAGTGGTGGAGTCGGTGGTGACAATGTTGCTAAAGCTGTCATACAGGGTTAGTTGCGGCTGAGTTGTAAATCTAGCTCTGGTTGCAGAGGCAATGTCACCGGCTGCAGCAACGATATCTCTTGAAATCGAAATTACGGATGCCTCTTCCGCAGTCAATCTAAAGACAGCGGTCTCGGCACTTAGGGTGCTGGCGAGGTTGGTGGAGCTGATCTTGATCTTGAAGTCTTCTCCAGTGCGGCCACCGACCTTGATGCCGAAGAGGTCGAATCGACCAGAGTTCGCTACATAGTCAGATGAGGAGACCCTTAGATATGGAACCGAAGCTCCGCCTGCCTCGATGACGTTGTTATTGTGCAGCAGCTGAACCTTGAAGCTGATGCTGCTCGTAACATTCGCCTGGTTACCCGCGGCATCCAGAATCTCAATACCCGGCTGCACAGCTAGCTCTTGTCCTGTGACACCACCCACCGGAGCCTGGACTACGTTGATCGAAGCAGGGGCTCCAGCAAGGATGCGGAACGCCGGTGAAGTGATTGGTGACAGGGTCTGAGAATCAGGGGTAAAGGTTAGGTAGTGATCTACCCCAGGAGCACCCAAAACATCCAGGTTGGAGAGATCGAAGATTCCATTGTTAAGAGTTGGCATCGAACCGATGCGCACCGTTGCTGCAGCAGGCGAGATGGTCACCTGGATGTTGATTGGGTTCGCGTTTGTGACCAGGTTTCCGTATTGGTCGACCAGCTTCAGAACTGGACGCTGATCAGATGCGAATACTTCACCGACGCTTACCAAGGTTGGCGACTGTGAGAACTTCAACTCAACCGGAGCACCAGCATTTAGCGTGATGGTTTGGCTGTCGTTTGAAAGTAGACCCAGTGACTGAGCGACAAACTGGAAGTTGTAGTTGGTATTTACCAAACCACCGAGTTTGAAGCCCGAGAACTGAGCAACACCGGCACTGAAGGTGAGGGTCGCTGATCCGCCGACCGGAGCAATCAAGACACCGCCTCGTCCCACGTTTGCATCATTCGCATCCACCTTGACGCGCATTGTGATTGCAGAGGAATTGTTGCTTGTAATCAGGTTGCGGAATCGGTCACGGAGGTGAACCTCGTAGGTGCTTAGTGTGGTCTCACCCGCGGTCACAGAGCCCGCATGCTGGCTAGCAATAAACAACTCGTATGGGTTTGCAGTTCCAAGCACAAAGTCGGTTGAAGGCACGCTGTTGAGGTACGTAGCTGCCTCAAAACGAAGCTGGTAGCTATAACCCGGAATACCCACCACGGCTAGGTCTTGGAAAGTCGCGGTTCCGGTGTTGTCAGTTACTGCCTGAGCAACTGGCAGAGCTGCCATGGCATCTGAAACAAGACTCGAGAGCGTGCCGGTGGCAGCCGATGCCAGGGTTGCCTTCTGAACCACATCTGAGCTTGATGGGTTGTGCAGGATTGCAGAAACGGTTACTCCAGCCAACGGCACTCGGTTTCCGAAGGCATCGCGAAGTTCAACCACAGGCT